>NZ_DLIX01000011.1:109728-450219 GCF_002483935.1 Sphingobacterium sp. UBA7631 | reverse complement strand
CTTTATCTTTTTTGTTTTTCCTTTCGTTTCCGTTGGGACTGCAAAGGTAGAAATCTTTTTTGAACTTCCAAAAACTTTCTGAAGTTTTTTTTCTTCTCTCTTTTTCCGATTTCCGCGCTCAACTCTCGTTAAACCCTTCTTTTTTCATGGTTCCCTGCTCTCGCGGTAACCGTCCCTCCCTTGCGGAGTGGTGCAAAGATAGGGAGTTTACAGACAAACTTCCAAGCCTTTTGTTCTTATTTATTTCATTTTCACCTTAACTACCTGTAAGGGTGCGAGATTCTTTTTGTAAAACAGGTGATCGGAAGGCTGGGAAGGCCGGATCCGGCACAGAATGGGGACGGGAACCGGGACTCGATACAGGCTCCGCAGCGGAAACATGGATGAACATTGTATTGCTCGATCTGCTTAAGCTCGGGATCTCTTTGGTAGCCCGCTCGGCTCAACGCCCAATCGAAGACGATGCGCATAGGCGCAGCCTATAAACGGGTGGATATTGATAAGACCGGAAAATTGTGCCGTCGGAAAGATCGCAGCGGAAAGACACCGCAATGCAGGATATAACAGGGGATAGGCGGATATCGGTAGGTCGGAAAAATGGTAGAACACAGGGCTCCGGAATACCTTCATTTGCAGTCATACTTTCCTGCCTGTTTACTTAGGGTTAGTTTAGGGTTTAGTTAGGTTTAGTATAGGTTATGGCTAAGCAAATCCTAACTTATTACTAAGCTAACGATAAACAAGAGCTAAACTAAGAAATAAAGCATCCTTAACTCTCCCTTATTTAGGGAAAGCTGGTTCCGCTCGGGGACAACGCTCCGGCTGCTGACAAAGGTCTGCGGAAACCTCCGACTGCCCTCCCAGCCTCCTTTGTACCATGGTCGGGGCTGGTTTAGCCCCTGAACGTCTTGCGTCCGTGGTGAGTCCGTGTTGTCTCCGACTCTAAGCCCGCACTCACCCCGCTGCCAGCACGGACAAATGACGCTCCGAACGCCACCATGTCCCCCGGATGCCCCTAAAAAAGGCCAATACCAGACTGAACCGTAGCCGAACAACTCCGTAGCAACGCAGCAAACACGAAAACAACTCGGAAAAACATACTATCAAAGGCGCAAAAAGAATTTGGGAGCAGAGCAGCGTAGAGGAATGCCCCAATTTAACGATGGAGCGGAGCAACCCTTGCTATCTTATCTCCCTTGGTTTAAGGCAACACATAAGCTGTGTTTATTTATCAGTGATACACCGTGAATACGTGCTAAACCCGAGGTGAGTCTGCGTTGAGTCCGAGTCAGGCACGCAGTAAGCCCTGTCACGCTATGCTCCCCCCTTGAGCTGTCCTTAGAGTGGCTTTCGGGGCGGAATGAAAACTGGATAAACCCTGAATAATGACTAAAAAGCGCTATATGCTCGGAGTAACACAGCATAAAAAGGACTAAAAAAGCATTTCACCCTACTAATTTCCCGCATCGGCCTCAACATAGGACTGAATCAGGATCCAGTTTAGAATCCAATTTCGAATTCTGGACGCCCTATTTTATCGTTTTTACCTATCGACGGTATTAATCTGAGACATGCTCAATGACCGCCTTAGTAAATGTTTGCTCGAGTACTTTACCTAGGTTTCCTTGATTAGCATTAGTCTGGGTACTCTTTTTTTATTAAAAGCTAAATATTTCATCCGATTAGCGGTCTGTTTTAAGAACAATTCATCTACTTATATAACAGTCAATTTTACAACTACTGGAATAACGCTTTTTTCAGTAAATTTGATCTAGGTTAATAAATAACAAAAAAGAAGACCTTATTTTTAAGAAATTAAAGATATTAAATACTTTTATTGCAAATAAAACCATATTGGTCCATGATAGATTATGCTCAGCTTTTAAAACAGGTAGAAGAATATGCTGAAACTTATATTACAGAAAATATTTCAGTTTGCCATTGTTTTCACAATACGATACACACACGTTCTGTTGTACGTGCGGCGGAGGAGATTTCATCGTACTATAAACTAAAAGAGGAGGATCACTTTATTGTTATTAGTGCCGCCTACTTTCATGATCTCGGCTACGTAAAATCTGACAATGCTATTGGTCATGAAAAGAGAAGTGTCGAAATTGCTTTAAATTTCCTCCAGGACAAAGGCATACCGGAAGCCATACAGGAAAAAATCAAAGGTTGTATTTTAGCAACGAGAATGCCTCAGGATCCTACAAATCTGCTGGAGCAAATTCTCTGCGACGCAGACCTATTTCATTTTGGGAATGAGGATTTCGTCAACAGAAACAAACTGATGAAAGCCGAAGCTGAAGCAGTACTAGGGAAGGAGATCGATAAAGACGTATGGCGGGCCGGCACAATCAAACTATTAATGAGCCATCATTACCATACTGAATATGCGCAACAAAAGCTTAATGCCAAAAAGGAGATGAATCTAAAAGAACTGGAGAAAAAACAGGAGAAATCTATCTCAAAAAATAAAGAAAGTAAAAAGGAAGACAAAAAGGAAAAAGAGAAAGGCAGTAAGCCAGAACGTGGGATAGAAACAATGTTCCGGATTACGTCCTCAAACAATCAGCGACTAAGCGACATGGCAGACAATAAGGCCAACATCCTCTTAACAGTCAATTCTATTATCCTTTCTGTCGTGATTGCTGTCTTATTTCGGAAACTAGATGCCAACGAGCACCTGATTATCCCAACAATTATCTTAACTACAGCCGTGGTAGCAACCATGGTCATGGCCATACTATCAACGATACCCAAAATTCCGTCGGGTAAATTCTCAAAGGAGGAAATCGAACAGAAATCAGTCAATCTTCTCTTTTTTGGAAATTTTTACAAAATGAAACTCGACGATTATAACGAGGGTATGCAGAAGGTAATGGTCGACTCGGAATTTCTATATGGCATGCTCACCAAGGATGTTTATTCGCAAGGTGTGGTATTAGGACGAAAATATAAGCTTCTACGATACGCCTATGGAATTTTTATGTTTGGACTTGTTATATCGGTTGTTTCTTTTGTCGCCGCAACCATATTTTAATGCAATACTATAAAAACAGTGAAATATTTCAGCATCATGTTTTCCAAACTTTCTTTTTTATTTAAAAAGATGCCGCCTTTAGATCAATCATTAGCTACCAATAGATAGCATCATTATTAATGTTGTTGTAAGCACGTTGCCATAACCATAAATTTATACGGATGAAGAAGAAAGATCTTTATATCAACAGAGACATCAGCTGGCTATCGTTCAATGACCGGGTACTTGACCAAGCCGCTCGTGAGGAGGTACCTTTACTGGAAAAACTACAGTTTCTCGCTATTTTCTCGTCCAATCTGGATGAATTTTATCGTGTTAGAATGCCTGTACTAATGGCTTGGAAAAAAATAATGAAGCAAAATCCGGGACAGCTCATTCCGAACATCGATATTGGCACATATAAAAAAGCGTCAAAAACCATCAACAAACAACAGGAAAAATTTGGCTTAATACTAGCTGATATTATCCAAGAATTAGCAAAAGAAAATATATTCTTTATCTACAACCAAGCTATTCCAGCAGAAGTAAAAGACCTCGCAGCTCAATATTTCTTTAGTACAATTGCCTCCTACCTCCAAATTATACCAATTGATGATACTTCTTTTTTTCCGATCAACAATCAGCTCTACTTCGTCGTTACAGACGACAATACTGGAGTGGTATTCTTTCTAAATGTCCCTTCAAATCATATTGGCCGCTTTTTCACCTGTGAGATCATTGGGAATAAATATGTCGTACTCATAGATGATATTATCAAAGCATTTTTTCCTGAAGCCATAAGAAATACATCATTAAATTTCTATTCCTTTAAAATCACAAGGGATGCGGAATTAAATCTCCAAGATGAATTTGAGGGTGATATTGCCCAAAAAATTGAGACGGAAGTCAATAAACGTGATCTTGGCTATGCGACACGCTTTCTATTCCAGCCAAATCTGCCAAAACAGCTGATTGAAACATTGGCAACACTATTTGAACTGCGAAAAAGTAGCATTGTCGAAGGCGGAAACTATCACAATCTGAAAGATCTATTTTCATTTCCGATTAAAACAGCAGAATTTTCTTATCCAAAACAGCTGCAAATCAATAAGAATCAGAATTTCAGGGAATCTATCTTTGACCAAATAGACCGAGAGGATCTGTTGGTCTGCACGCCCTATGAATCGTTCGATCCCATACTACGTTTTTTTAATGAGGCCGCAATAGATCCAACCGTAGATGAGATTTACACGACCTTATACCGTATCGCCGGTGATTCGCATATTGCACAAGCGCTGGCTACCGCAGCAAAAAATGGGAAAAGAGTCAATGTATTTGTCGAATTGAAAGCGCGCTTTGATGAAGCGAATAATATACATTGGGCTCGATTAATGAAAGAACAGGGCGTCAAAATCACGTATAGCATCCCCAATTTAAAAGTACATGCCAAAATAGCGCTCGTGAGACGCAAAGAGGGTCGAGAAAGTGCTTTATTAGGCACAGGAAATCTAAATGAAAAAACGGCGAAGGTCTACACGGACTACTTCCTTATGACATCAAATAAACTATTGACCAACGAATTAGACATGCTATTCGAGTTTTTACCAGCTCGGAGAAAACCCCATCATCCAAATGAGCTGTCTTTTAACCATCTATTAATTGCACAGTTCAATCTCAAACATACATTTTTATCCCTGATAGACAAGACCATCCAAGCAGCTAAAGACGGAGACAGCGCTACAATAAAAATTAAATTAAACAATCTGGAAGAAGAATCGTTAATCAATAAATTGTATGAGGCGAGCCGGGCAGGGGTAAAACTGCAATTATTGGTCAGAGGAATCTGTAGACTAAAACCACAAGTACCCGGATTGAGCGACAACATTGTCGTGAAACGGATTGTAGGACGATATTTAGAACATGGCAGAATATTTATTTTTCAATATCAAGCACAAACGAGCGCGTATCTGGGCTCTGCAGACTGGATGAACCGTAACATCTACCGACGTATAGAAACTTGCTTTCCATTGCTGAATCTAGCATTAGCACATCAAATACAAGAGTTATTCGATATTCAGTTTGCAGACGACACCGAAGCAACTTTACTGGATGAACACGGACAAAATCAGGCAATAGAAACACAGCAGAAAAATGTTTCTCAGCAACAAATCCTTCATTATTTGAAAGGCAACATGAGACAATAGGGCTATTCAACAAGGCAGCTCATTACAACAAGAACAGCCTAAAAGCCCAACAATATAATCATTGAACGTAAGCTCATTCAGAAACCGGATGACTTCCTCAATTTAAAATTTAATCATATAATGATGAAAAATCCCACGATATTGACAACTATGGCATTAGGTTTAGCTTCTGTTATTTTTCTCGCCTGCAATCCGAATAATACAACCAAGGAAAACAGCAACAAACCCGCTCATGTTCAAGCTGAAAAACAGCAACAAATACCCTATACATTATCTTCGGGCATAAAGATGAGTTTGCCTGACGAATTGTTAGAAATATCCGGAATAGCTTTTCTCTCGGGACAGGATGACGATATTTATGCCATTCAAGATGAGCAGGGCTTTCTTTATAAATTTAACCAACCGACACAAAAAGTTACGTTCAACCCTTTTGGAAAAGATGGCGACTATGAGGACATCTCGATAAGCAATACACATTTCTTTATTTTAAAGAGCAATGGTAGCATCTATTCCTTTCCCATTGCCGAAAAGGACGATATAAAAAACGTGGTCGAACAGAAAAATTTACTTCCAAAAGGAGAGTATGAAGGGCTTTTTGTTGACCGCGAAAGCAACCAGGCATACGTATTATGTAAAGAATGTAAGGTCGACAGAAAACAATCGCAAACCTCGGGTTATGTCTTTTCAATTGACGAGCGTGGTCAATTTCAGCCGAAGGGAGAATTTGCCATCCAGCTTGATGAACTTCATGCATTTGATGCTAAAATTAAGAAAACGTTCAAACCCTCGGCGTTAGCTAAAAAAGCAGACAGCAAGGAATGGTATATCTTATCTTCTGTAGACAAAGCTCTTGTTGTAACCGATGAGAATTTTCATGTGAAATCACTCTCTCCATTAGACCCGAAGATCTTCCCTCAACCTGAAGGCATTAACTTTGATTCAAAATTTAATCTTTACATCAGCAGCGAAGCCGGTAATCAGGATAAAGGGATCATTTATAAATTTGAACAAAAATAGGCATGCAAAAGGTAGTACCATTCTTTCTTATTTTTCTTGCTAGTCATGCTTATTCACAACAAAAGCATACACAGTCCCCTGCACATCAGGGCAAATCCTTTGCTCAAACCGTTATCGAGGACAGTGTAAGCATCGTTGCAAATGCAAAATATGGTAAAGCCAGTAAATTCAAGAAGTTCTTCCTTGGCGAAAATTACCGCAAAGAATGGGCCGCGGAAACCACCTTGCCTTTGCTTCAGCTTTCAACCTTGTACGGGGGACTGCATCCTGTCAAACAGGGAGGCGGGATGCAATCGGTTTCCCTACGACTTACGGATTCAATCGGTCGGGAATGGGCACTACGTTCGGTCAATAAAAGGACTGAATCCCTCATACCTGAAGAGCTCCATGGGACCTTTGTACAGGATGTCTTAGACGATGCCACCAGCGCCCAGCATCCCTATTCCGCACTTATGATCCCTGCTTTGGCAAATGCCGTGAACGTCCCCCATGCCCATCCCATCATCGGCGTTGTTGCACAAGACAGCATATTGGGGGAATACGCGCCGCTTTTTGAGCATACGGTGGCTTTACTAGAAGAACGCGAACCACTTGGTGATTCAGACAACAGCCCAAAAGCTGTCCGAAAACTACAGGAAGATAACGATGATAACTTTAAAGCTAAGGCATATCTGCGCGCAAGAATGCTGGATGTATTGGTAAGCGATTGGGATCGACACGAGGATCAATGGCGTTGGTATAATGAAAATCAGGATAGCACAGATCACGATAAAGACTACATTCCTATTCCCCGCGATCGGGATCAGGCGCTGCGTGTCACACAAGGTTTTCTGATGAAAGATATCTATCAGCAATTTGTCAACCCAGTCATGCAAGGTTTTACGACGGGTATTCCCAATATTCGCTATTCTTTATTTAAATCGCGTTTTTTAAATGCCCATCCGAGCAACCAGCTTTCTCACAAGGAATGGACCAAAGAGGTCAAGCAATTTGTAGCACGTCTCACAGATTCGGTATTATGGGAGTCGGTACGTAGCCTGCCACAGTCGTCCATTGCTATTCGTGGGGAACAAATTTTTAAAACACTTCAAAGCCGTCGTGATGCTCTACCCTCAGCGATGGAAGAGTATTATAATTTCATCAATAACATTGTCGATATTCACCTCAGCGACAAAAACGAAAAAGTAGAAATACACAGCACGGAAAATAAAAACCTGAAAGTCAAAGTTTCGAAGATCAATAAAGATGGTAAGGTCACCAAAGCATTGATGGACAAAACCTATAAAGACCGCCTAACAAAAGAAATTCGTCTCTATTTAGGTGAGGGAAAAGACTCTGTTGTCATCGATAACGCAAATTCTCCGATTAAACTCCGAATTATTGGAGATAGCACGCCAAAGACTTATGTTATCAACGAAAGCAAATCGAAAATACAGCTTTACGAGAATACCAAAAACTCCACTTTACTGGGTGAGAAGAACAAAATAAAGCTTCATTATGCACAAGATAGTACCAACACGCAATTTGTTCCTGTAAACCTATATAACACCTGGCTTCCTCTGGTGACTGCGGGTTATAATGCTGATGACGGTTTTTCGCTCGGGCTGGGGGCTGCTTATACACATCAGCGTGGATTTAGAAAAAATCCTTTTACGTATAAGCAACAACTGACTGTAGCAACAGCCTTCCGGACCGGAGCTTATAAAATTCACTATAGAGGCGAATGGATAGCTGTTGCCGGGGATGCAGATCTTGTTGTCGATGCGCTAGCAAAAGCTCCTGACAACACGCAAAACTTCTTCGGTGTAGGTAATAACTCGCTCTTCTTAAAGGAACAGTATGGTGCAAAATATTACAGAAGCAGATTCAATATTTTCAATATCAATCCGCAGTTAAGATGGAAACCTTCATCTACGTTAAGCTTTGCCGTAGGTCCGCATATCCAATTTTACCACTTAGATCCGATTGAGAATGAAGATCGATTTATTTTAAATCCCCAAGCTTTACATTCTTACGATAGTTTATCGATTACCAAAGACAAAACTTTTGCAGGTATCAATGCATTTTTAACACAAGACTCCCGTAATCGAAAGATTAACCCAAGTAAAGGGCTATATATTGAAGCCGCTTTGAATTCCTATTTTGGACTCAATCCGTACTCAAAAAATTCAGCGCAGTTAAGTGCCGCAATAACCGGCTATTTCAGTGCATTCAATGAAGGCATTATATTCGCCAATAGAACGGGAGGGGGGATCGTTGTCGGGAACCCTACATTTTATCAATATTTATTTCTAGGTGGCCATGAAAATCTCAGAGGATTTCGCCAATATCGATTTGCGGGGCAACAGATGCTGTATAATAACCTAGAGGCCCGTGTTAAAGTACTTGATGTCAAAAGCTATGTTCTTCCAGGTGAATTCGGACTAATGACCATGTATGATATTGGAAAAGTATGGGCAAAGGGCTATAATAGTGATAAGTTTCATCAAGGTGTGGGTGGGGGCATTTATTACATCGTCGCCAATGCACTTCCTTTGCATTTTGTCATGACGAAATCCAATGAAGGCTGGTATCCCTATTTCAGCACAGGTTTCCGCTTTTAAAATTTCGATCCATGGAGATAAAGAAAGTACAACTCACAACGGCAAAAAACGCCAATACGTATACAAATGGCAGGCTAGACTTTGAACCATTTTTCAAATACCTGGAATCATTTATTGAAAATGGCACTTCATCGGATGAAATGATTCCTTTGTTTGCGTTGGAACGCATCAAAGAAATAGAACATCTCAACGGCAAACTCTGCAAGCAGAATCTCAATGCCTATAAAGATATTCTGCAATTGATTTATAGCCTCTCCGTATCGTTGATTGACACTGCTCCAAAAAGGTACTGGGCACTCACAACAGCCCTAGCAGAAGAAGCCTTCTATGGAACCGAAGCCTTTTTCGACCTATCTAGCCATCAGCTTGTGGAGCAAGAAATGCAAGGGAAGATGCGTGCCGGAAGCCTTCTTACGAATCAAGAAAAGCTTTTTTATACCCTCATCTTCGATAGACTCTATGGCTTTTCTCCCAATGAAAACAGCAGCATTGTGTATCATCACCTCAATGATCAGGGGGAGATTATAGATTATTACGATTTAGACATCGATTTTAAATTTGTTGAGATCAAAGCAAAAAAGACATTGCCGGCACTTGATATAGGTCGTTTATCGGAAAACCCCAGTGATTCCATTTTTGACTGGAATACCGTTATCAATACCGTTAAACTGGAAGATTTTGAGTTATCGGGCTTTAGCATGGTGACCTTAAGAAAGACCAGTACGGAACATACCTTACGGCGAATCCAGTCCATCCTCCTGGATTTGCCTACATACAATTACCACCTCTTTTTAGCTGATTTAGAAAAGATAATCACACCGCTATTAAAGGGGCCTGATACGGTATTTAGTCTATTTCCGCTGTTCCAATTAAATGGGGTACCATTTTTCGATTATTCAATCACCAATAAAAGCATCTTGTTTGCTGAAGCGTATACCGCCAATAAAACCTTTAAGATCAATCCTGAAATCGCGGGCTACCTAAAGCATCCGCATGTGATATTTTATACAAGTAATGCGACGAATGGTATCCGGAATACCACGTCCATTTTCGACGAGCGGATTAGCTTGTCGGAGGTAACGACCTATTTGTGTATTCCGCTCATTCATAATCATTCTCTTTCAGGCATATTGGAAATATACAGCCGTGAACAAGATCAGCTCGACAATGAAACCATGCAAGCCTTAGGTTCTCTGGTTCCGCTTTTATCACAACTAGCTCAGGATATCACCCTGGAATTTAAAAAACGTATCGACGATATCATCATTAACCGGTTTACGACAATACAGCCTTCGGTTCAGTGGAAATTTAACCATATTGCGGCCCAATACATTCAGGAACTGGAAAACGACAGTCGGGATGCGCATATCAAAGCGGTTGTATTTGAAGAAGTCTATCCGCTCTATGGTGCTGTCGATGTCAAAGACTCTACGATCATACGAAACGCCTCTATTCTCAAAGACTTTAGCTTCAAGGTCAAACAGCTCGCCATGCTTATTGATGAGCTCTCGTTAGACGGAAAGCACAAATTGATTATGACTTTTTCAGCACGGGTCGATCAAATTACAGAATCTCTTGACCATATCTCTTTTGATGAATCGATGGTCAAGATCATTGAGTTCTTCAGAAAAGATGTGCAGCCATTTTTAGAAGAAGCCAGAAAGCAATTCCCATCAAAAATAGCGGTGATTGAGCATTATGCGAAGCATTTTTTCACCAATCGGGACACAGGGGAGTTTTATCGGAATGAGTTTGAAACTTCTCTACGCCAGATCAATCAATTGATCAGTAGAGAACTGGATCATTTCAATAGCTTCATCCAGGGAAATTATCCGTCTTATTTTCAAAAGTTCAGGACAGACGGTATTGAATATGACATTTATATCGGCGAATCCATTACGCCCCAACAATCGTTCAGCTACGAATTCATCAATGTATTTAGGCGTCAGCAAATTGTTTCGATGGCCAGAATTGCGCTGAAAGCATACCATGCGAAAGATACGCTGCCACTGGCTTTAGAAACAACACAACTGATTTTCATCAACCCACATAGCATTGATATCAGCTTCCGGGAAGATGAAAGGAGGTTTGATGTCGAGGGATCGCTCAATATCCGTTATGAAATCATCAAAAAGAGGATAGACAAAATTCGGATAAAGCGAACCAAAGAACGACTTACCCAGGTCAATAAAATTGCTATTGTCTATTTATCGGATGAAATCCTGGAGGATCTCATGCTAAGTATACAGGCAATTTATGACATGGGCATTATTGAGCATACCATCGAACATTTAAAATTGGAAGATGTACAAGGAATTGCGGGGTTGAAAGCAATTCGCCTTTCGGTGAATTTAAACTATCAAGATTTCTCCTAAATTTGTCCAATAAAGGGAAGTTTATCCCCGTTGATATAGGCTAAATGGGACAATGTCAGATGGAGGATTTAACATATTGATTTAAAAAGGATTACCATGATTACTGATGCCAACTATTTTTATCTAAGCGATTTGCTTGGCACTTTATTTTTTGCAATATCGGGTACCCTGTCGGCAAAACGTAAAGATATTGATATTTTTGGGGCAGCCTTTTTAGGGTTTGTGACAGCCATTGGCGGTGGGTCGATGCGGGATGTATTTTTGAATCTACGCCCAGTATGGGTCAATGATAGCAATTATCTCATCGCTATTTTCCTCGGAATTTTAATTGCCATTGTCTTCAACAAACAGTTGTATGGTTATTATCGCACGCTGACACTTTTTGATGCCATCGGAATTAGCTTTTTTACCATCCTTGGGGTACAAAAATCACTCAACTACGAAAGCAATACCTATGCTGCCATTATCTTTGGAATGTTCACCGCGGTATGTGGGGGGATGACGCGCGATGTGCTACTCAACGAAACCCCACTAATCTTTAAAAAAGAAGTATATGCTACGGCCTGTTTAGGTGGAGGGCTCACGTATATCTTGCTGGTGCACCTTGATCTCGACCTCTCCTGGGCGGCATTTATTGGGGCTGCTGTTGTCTTTTTAATACGAATGACAGCCGTTAAATATCGTTTGTATTTACCCCGCTTGGATTGAGGAAAGTCCCTCTTAGCATGTAAACTTTCTAGAACACGTCTCACTGGATGACCGATTCCATATTAAAAATGGATTAAAAGACAGACTAGAAGGAAGCGACAAAGAAAAAGCGTTAGTATGAACTAACGCTTTTTCTTTTGCTGTGGGAATTTCATTTTATAACCAACACGAATATTTCCTTTCGCGATAGCATCCAATCGACCTTTTAGCATCGTCTTCTTCAAGGCACTCAATTTGTCGGTAAATAGTTTACCTTCAATATGATCATATTCGTGCTGTACCACTCGGGCAGCCAAACCTGTTAAGTCTACTTCATGCTCTTCAAAGTTCTCATCTAAGTAATTGATGCGAATATTCCGGTGACGCAATACGTCCTCATTAATATCTGGGATACTTAGACAGCCTTCACCGAAAGCCCATTTTTCACCAGACTCCTCAACCATGATGGGATTGATGAAAACTTTTTTGAACGATTGGAGCATTTCTTTGTTTTCTTCATCATCTTCTGCGAAAGGAGTTGCATCGATAACGAACATACGTATAGGCAAACCTACCTGTGGAGCTGCCAAGCCAACACCATGCGCTGCATACATGGTATCGAACATATCATCAATCAATTTCTTTAAATCTGGATAGTCTTCATCTATTTCTTCAGCGACCTTTCTTAATACAGGATCGCCATACGCCACTATCGGAAGTTTCATATGTATTATAATTATTTATAAGTGCAGATACTCATTTCTACCTGAGCTCGTTACACGCTGTTTGCTTTTAAAGTCACTTGGCGCCTGTTGTAATTTTAGCACGTTTTTATTTTAGATCATGTCAGGCTAATTGCTCTTCCTGAGTCATTGTACTTTTTTAACAAGGATACGCTGTCGCTCCATTATATTCTTGGGTACAAAGGTACGGATAATTATTAAAAGTGAATATTTCGTCAAAACTTCCATAAAAGTTACTTTTGTTTTATGGATCCTTCGTTTATAAATTTGTCGACACAGTTCAAGCTTAGGCTAGAGCAAGCTCTTGAAGTTTCATTAGCGCTTTGTCATGTTGATGGATTTATACAAATATCATCTCCGGAATTAACAATTAACATTTTACTATACCCTCACGAGAAATCCGTGAGACGTGATACTTCCGATCCTTGTATTCATATCGATGAAGACCAATTAATAACAAAGTTTGATTTGATCGTCAGGCGCATTGTTTCTAGAACAAAAAATGACAAACGCATTTACGCCCGTAATACTGTCGTTGCCCGGATCGACAAAAGAACGAGTTTACAGTTCCTCGTGGAACATCATTTACAAACCGCTCTTCCCGGCAAGTATCGTTATGGCCTTTATGAACAGGGAGAGCTTGTTGCGGTCGCGGTATTCTCTGGAGGGCGCCGAATGTTGGATAAAGATGAAGATTATCGCTCATTTGAACTATTACGCTTTTGTAATAAAACAGGTATTAATGTCATAGGGGGCCTTAGCAAATTAATTAAAGCCTTTTGTAGCGATTTCTCGCCAGGAGACATTATGACTTTCACCGACCGTGATTGGAGCCAACATTCTTCGCTCGAAAAAATTGGGTTTGTTGCGAAGGAAATAACTGCACCTATCAACTTTTGGATAGCAGAGACAAAAAGATATGTTTATCGCAATACAGAAGAGCTAAAGGTATTAATGGAACAATATCCGAATGGCTTTCCAAAGGAAAATATGGGCAGCATCAAGATGATTTTATATGTAAAATAAGCTAAATTGTGTATATTGTACACTGTAAGGGTTTGAAAAATAAATAATCAAAAATAATAACGTTATGAAGAGAAAACTTCGCATGGGTATGGTCGGAGGCGGAAACGATGCCTTTATTGGCGCTGTACACCGTATTGCTGCTTTTATGGATGGCAAGATTGAACTGGTTTGTGGTGCATTTAGTATTGATCCACAGATTTCAAAACAATCTGGAGAAGACTTATTTGTAGCTCCTGAGCGTGTCTATCTAAACTATGAAGAGATGATCGAAAAAGAATCTTTGCTTCCTGAAGGCGAGCGTATGGATTTTGTAACGATCGTAACCCCCAATTTTCTACACTTTGCTCCAGCTAAATTAGCGCTAGAAAAAGGTTTTGATGTTGTTGTTGAAAAACCAATGACAGTATCTGTTGAAGAAGCAAAAGAATTACAGGAAACAGTAGAGCGCACAGGCCGCACACTGTGTCTTACGCATACGTATTCCGGCTACCCGATGGTTAAACAAGCCAAAGCGATGGTCAAAGAAGGCCACTTCGGTAAGATCAGAAAGATTGTGGTTGAGTATCCACAGGGTTGGTTAAGCCGACTAACAGAACGCGAAGGTAATGCCGGGGCCGCTTGGCGTGCAGATCCGAAACGCTCAGGTAAATCGTTGGTTATGGGTGATATCGGTACCCATGCTGCGCATTTAGCGGAATATGTATCGGGGTTAAAAATCCAAGAACTATGTGCAGACCTCACAACATTTGTTGAAGGTCGTCTATTGGATGACGATGGCTCGGTGCTTTTGCGTTTCGAAAATGGTGCTAAAGGTGTATTAATGGCTTCGCAAATTTCAGCCGGAGAAGAAAATGCCGTTCGTATCCGTATCTACGGTGAAAAAGGTGGATTGGAATGGGCAAATGAGGATCCGAACAATTTAATCATCAAGATGCTTGATCAGCCTCGTCAGCTTTATCGCACAGGAAATGCTTACGCAGCGCCTTATACGTTGAGTTCTTTTGCAACACATAATACCCGCGTACCAGCAGGTCACCCAGAGGGCTTATTGGAATCATTTGCGAATATCTACCGTAATTTTGCGGCAACAGTTACGGCAAAACGTGAAGGACAAATTCCGACAGCTGAACAACAAGATTTTCCAACAGTTTACGATGGCGTAAGAGGCATGGCTTTTATCGATACTGTCGTAAAAAATAACGAAGGAACAGAAAAATGGACTAAATTTGTTCTGTGATAGACAGATTAAAATATACACTTTCTCTTTTGGAACAGCAAACCGTTCCGAAAGAGAAAGTTATCGTTATCTTAGGACCTACAGCTTCAGGAAAGACGAAACTAGCCGTTCAACTGGCGCAACGCATCGATGCTGAAATCATCAGTGGAGATTCCCGCCAAATCTATAAAAGAATGGACATCGGTACGGGAAAAGATCTATCGGAATATCAAGATATTCCCTATCATCTTATCGACACCCATGAACCGGGAGAACGCTATCATCTCGGAAACTTTATCGCTGACTTCCATCAAGCCCGACAATCCATTCTAGAAAAGGGAAAACATACTATCCTTTGTGGTGGTACAGGCTTATATATCCAAAGTGTAATCCAACAAAATCCATATGCGCTGATCCCATCTATCGAAGGCCTCAAGGAGTCATTACTTCCCCTCCCAGAGACAGAGTTGTTAAAACGCCTTCAGGAATATACACTACCCGCGAATTTCCAAATCGATCTTTCGACCAAAAAACGTATCATCCGCGCAATAGAAATATTAGCATTTTTAGATACTCACCCCGATCACATCGCTCAGCAACAAACGGTAGATAGCATCGTTATCGGATTAAATCCGTCAGTGGAAATCCGACGCGAACACATTAGCCAAAGATTAAAACAACGATTAAATGATGGCTTATTAGCAGAAGTGGCAAAACTCCTGACCGAAGGGATTACACACGATCAGCTTCAATACTATGGCCTGGAGTATAAATATGCGTCATTCCATCTCCTTGGACAGCTCGATTACCCGGCCTTTACCAAAAAATTGGAGACAGAAATACATCGCTATGCCAAAAGGCAAATGACTTACTTCCGAAAAATGGAAAAAGACGGTATAATTATCCATTGGGTTTAAAAAAAAATAACAATTGTTCTCTATCATAAAAAAAATTTCATATTTTTAAAAGAACCTTATAACAATTGTGATGAGAACATTATCGCTTATTTTTGCACTGCTTGTCTGTGCCCTATTTTCATTGAAAGCACAAGAAAAAGTTATCGCCGAAGTTCATTATCAATTTAAACATAACAACGATACGACCAAAAATGCGGTACAGCTAACGGATGAAACAGTCACCTATC
Source organism: Sphingobacterium sp. UBA7631 (assembly GCF_002483935.1). NCBI lineage: Bacteria > Pseudomonadati > Bacteroidota > Sphingobacteriia > Sphingobacteriales > Sphingobacteriaceae > Sphingobacterium > Sphingobacterium sp. UBA7631. The sequence continues at coordinate 434,179 of NZ_DLIX01000011.1, read as the reverse complement.
TCGGTAAAGAAAGTAGTCTCTATAGAACCTACTCAGATATTCTCGTCAAACAACAGTTAGATGCCAAAACTTCAGCTCAAGATTTTGACGGCAATTTAACGTTAAAAATGCCTGCCAGTCCCCCGGTTCTGGATGGATACATTATTTATCCTTCTTTAAAAAAGACCATTCATATAGCGGGAATATCGTCTCCGGCAGATGCTTATTCATGCGAAGCTCCCTACGAAAGCCAGGACTGGGAAATAACAGATGAAACTAAAACTATCGGTGGATACCTTTGTCAAAAGGCCACATGTCGATTTAAAGGAAGGGATTACACGGCTTGGTTTACGACAGAACTGCCATTTTCTTTTGGACCATGGAAGCTACATGGACTACCGGGGCTTATTCTTTCGGTACAAGATTCCAAAAACGACGTCAGCTGGGAATATGCCGGCTTTCAAAAACAACCTTCGGACCAATCACTTCGAATTGAGCCTTCAAAAAGTGTTATACCCGCAAAAAAAGAGGAAATTCAAAGACTAAAAACGGCATTTAAAGAGAATCCCAGCGCCTATTATGAAACACTTGGGGCAACTGGTCGCGCAAACCCTTTTCAGATCGATTATTCTAAAGTCCAAATCAGCTTCGATGTTCAAGGTCAAGCCCCTTCAACACAAACAAACAATCCTATCGAATTAGCGCCATAGTTTATGCCCAAAAATTTTGTGCTGTTTGTCTGTTTTTGGCTATGCGGCTATTTCTGTTATGGGCAACATCAGATCTCCGGGGTTTTATTAGATAACACGAGTAAGCAAGGTATTCGCGCAGCAAGCGTTAATCTAAAATCTAGTGATGGAAAAGTAATTTCCTTTAAAATAACGGATGCTCTTGGGCATTTTGAAATGATAACATCCAAGGATCTAACAAATGCCTACATAGAGATCAACCATATCGGGTACAAACGTTTCAGCCAAACACTTGGGAGCCAACTACGCAACCTTCAAATCATACTCGAACAAACCACTATTTTATTGGAGGAAGTCAAGATCAAAAGTGCGCCTAAAATAGCACGCAGCGGGGACACACTCACCTACAACGTGGCTGGATTTGCTGACCCCAATGATCGAACTATCGGCGATGTATTGAAGCGAATGCCTGGGCTGGAAGTCCTTGAAAATGGTGAAGTGAAATACCAGGGCAAATCCATTTCAAACTTTTATATCGATGGGGATGATTTGCTGGCTGAAAAATACGGTTTGGGGACAAAATCAATATCCCCAGATTTAGTTAAAGACATACAAGTCATATCTCATCATGAGCATATTAAATTGCTCAAAAATAAAAGGTATAGTGATGATGTTGCGCTAAACCTGGTAATAAAAGAAGAAGCTAAACTAAAGCCGTCCGGTAGCATAATGCTCGGATTGGGAACTCCCAAACATTTCGATGGAGATCTAAACACGATGATGTTTAACAAAAAAGTGAAATTTCTCAATGCCCTGAAAGCAAATAACATCGGTCAGGATCTTGCTATTTACATGGAAGAAACGAGATCACAGGCAAAAATTGACAATCTACTTTCTTTAGGAACAATCGGCAGCCCTCCTTTAGAGAAAAGAGATTACCTCCAGAATAAGACCGGCCTTTTCGATTTCAATTTTTCAAAACCGATTAAAAAAGACTGGTCGCTACGTACGAATATCCAGGGATTATATGACAGAAACAACATTCATTATGAAGGGAAAAACACCTATTATACTGAAAAGGGGGATATTTCATTCCATGAGATTCAGATTGCACAAATTAACACTAAGGCCGCGACCGGGCAAGTGACAGTTGAGCGCAATACCGATCATTTTTACTTTAAAAATTCCTTAACAATGGGGCTAAATAGTGAGGATTCCGAATCGAGTATCTCATCAGATACAATACCGATCGACAACAATATTCATCATAGGTCCAAAACGATCAACAATCAACTGATTTATGTGCCGGAGCTTAAAAATGGAAATATTATCCAACTTCAATGGTCTAGTAAATATTATACAAAGCCCCAGAGACTACGCAGTTCTACCGAAGTATTCAATGACCTGTTTTATCCAGTCATATTTGATAAGATAATCCAACATGTCAATGTACCGACCTTCAATACTGTCGCTTCGCTGGGATATCGCCTCCCCAGCGGTAAAATAAACCAATACTACGGTATAAAGCTCGAATTAGAAAATCAACGCCTTGAATCTAACATCGAACTCCTACAGGGAGAAAAAATTTTCAATCCGTTGCTAGATTCAACAATAAATAGAATGAATTGGTTACGCACATCCAGTGAATTCAATGCACATTATGCTTGGAATAAAGAGCGTTTTAAATCAAATTTATCCTTGCCTGTCGCCTTTATCCATACCCGTTTTGAAGACAAAAATTATCAGCTCAATAATTGGAAAAATCTCATCCAATTTACACCCAGCTTTAGCGCTCGATACCATATTGGCTATGATGATGAACTTGCATTTTCCTATAAAAATAGCAACAACTTGGGAAATATAGATGCTGTTTATCGCGGTTTGATTATCCAAAATTACCGAACTAGATCTTATAATAGCTCAGCCAATCCAGTGAGCAGAAATAATGATTTTTTCTTGAACTATAAATTGGGACAATCGGTTAAATTACTGTTTTTTCATTTTGGACTAGGTTATGAAATTCACTCAACAAACAATATGATAGCCACTACAGTTACAGACTCATTGACGGCGACACAACTGATTGCAAAAGAAAATTCTATGCACAGCTATACAGCTACCATCGGTCTTGATAAATATATATTCAAGCTAGGGGCCCTATTCAAACTGAAATTCAATTGGAGACGATCAAACTACAATCAGTTATTTAACAAGGAAATATTACCCATTGCCATTACTTCTTATGAACTACAACCTGCTTTCAACAAGAAATTTTTCAGAAGGATAGCACTAGATTATAATAGCTCCATTAATCTATCATTTTCTTCCCAGGGCAATGCATCGTCAGATCGTCGTATTCTTTTTATTACGCAATCGATGAACTTCCCCATCAATATCACAAAATCAGTATTACTTAAATGGAATCTTCAGCACCTTTTTAACAAACAGCATGATTATAAGAATACAAATTATTTATTCTGCAACGTCATGACAAGATATAGTCGATGGGGAATGGATTTTGAACTGGATATACGCAACCTAGCCAATATAAAAAGTTTTGAAACAAACTCCATAACAGCCAATGTACAGTCGCAGAATCGTTATGAACTGCGGGGACGAACGGCTCTCCTTAGGGGAATTTACCATATCAAATAGGTTTCTTATAGGAATTTAAATGCTATAAAAACAAAAAAGGGTTAGTATCACTACTAACCCTTTTCGTTAATCTCTTTCTATTATAACTTAATTTCTTCATCCTTCGCATTGAAGAAATGGAATTCAGTTAGATAATATGACGTCATTGGATTTACTTTAATCCATTTTCCGTACTTCATGAACCATTTCATTCTTTTAGAAATCAAACCAGACTTAATGTAGGCGTCTATATAAGGGTGAACACATAAGGTCACCTTCTTTTCGTTCTGTTCTTGAAGAATAAAGCTCAAATTATTTTCTATATCATCCATAAGGACAATACTTGATCGGATTTCACCTGTACCATCACAAGCCGGACATTTTTCGTTTGTGACAATATTCATTTCAGGTCTAACGCGCTGACGTGTAATTTGAACCAATCCAAATTTACTTGGAGGCAAAATCGTATGTCTCGCTCTATCCGCTACCATACATTCTTTTAAGAACGTATACAACTCTTTTCGATGATTGGGTTTATGCATATCGATAAAATCGATGACTACAATTCCGCCCATATCACGCAAACGCAGCTGTCGCGCAATTTCTTTTGCTGCTTCCATATTGACCAGCAATGCATTGTCTTCCTGATTCTCCTTATTCGCAGAACGGTTACCACTGTTGACATCAATGACATGCAGGGCTTCGGTATGCTCAATAACGAGATACGCACCACCAGGCAATGTTACCGTTTTGCCAAAAGCTGCCTTGATTTGCTTTTCAACTCCGAAATGATCAAAAATTGGCTCTTTATGTTTATAAAGTTTGACAATTTTCTCCAAATCTGGAGATATATCGTGTATATATGATTTTGTTTCTTCGAAGATCGAAGGATCATTAACATAAATATGTGAAAACTCGTCTGTCAAAATATCCCGTAGAATAGTGGATGCACGATCCATTTCGCCAAGAACCTTTTGAGGCGGTTCAGCATTACGAAGACGTTTGGTAAATAGTTCCCATTTTGAGATCAGGTCCAATAAGTCACGTTGTAGTTCTTCAACACCCTTACCTTCGGAAACTGTACGAATGATAACACCAAAATTAGCTGGCTTAATCCCTTCGACAATCTTTTTTAGGCGGTTGCGTTCATTACTACCTTTGATACGCTTGGAAATGGAAACAGTACTTGAGAAAGGTACCAAAACGACAAAACGACCTGCTATTGAAAGGTCTGAACTCAGACGCGGTCCTTTTGTTGAAATGGGTTCTTTGGCGATTTGTACTGGCACGAGCATATTTTTGCTCAAGACATCAGAGATCTTACCAGCTTTATCGATATCCTTTTCAAGTTTTAAACTATTGAGCAGTTTCTCTTGATAACTGCCATTCTTCACTATACGCGTAAGCTTTAGCAAAGATTGAACTTGAGGACCCAAATCTAAATAGTGTAGAAAAGCATCCTTTTCGTAGCCTACATCTACGAAAGCTGCATTAAGCCCAGGCATAATTCGCTTGATACGTCCGAGATAGATATCTCCAACAGCGAAGTTATTGTTTGCGGGCTCGCGGTTAAGTTCAACAAGCTGCTTATCTTGTAGTAAAGCAATAGTTACCCCTTTATCAGGAGTTGAATCGATAATTAATTCCTTTACCAAAAGCTACTCATTTTTGATACCTATGCAATATCCTATCGCAATCTTGGGTATCCGATTAAACATTTAAAGAACGTTGTTACGAAAAAAACAATCTACATCCCCTTCACAGACATGTAGATCGTTTCGTAAAGCTATCTCAGCAAAATGGGCCAAGATGTTTAAAAGCTTATCACAAGACTATTTTTTCTTGTGTCTATTTTTTCTTAAACGTTTTTTACGTTTGTGAGTAGCCATCTTGTGTCTTTTTCTTTTTTTTCCGCTTGGCATAGCTAAATTTTTTAATGATTATAAATAATAAATTAATTACTTGCTCAATTCGGCAATCTTTCGATCGATGAATTGTGATAGGGAAGGATCGGCTGCCAGTTCCTTACTTTTTTGAAAAGCTGTAACGGCTTCCTTTTTCATCCCAATATTTTCATAGCCTGTGGCTAAGTAAAAGTATGACTCAGCATCGGGTTTTTGATCGATAACGGTCTTAAAACGCTCGATGGCTTTGTCAAACTGACGGGATTGTAATGAAAACAATCCCAAAGTTTTGTTTGCTTCTAAGTTTTTAGGATCGGCAGCAACGACTTCTCGCAACAAGGCAATACCTGCCATAGGGTTGTTCGTTCCCGATACCATTGCGGCACCCAATCCTGTTTTTGCATCTAAACTACTTGTATTCGCTTTTAACGCAGCCTCATATGCATGAATAGCATTTTGATTCAACGCTTGAGCTAAAGTAGAATCCTGCAAATTTGTATAAGCGGCACGATAAGCATTACCTGCTTTCAACCAATACTCAAACTTCGGTGAAACCTTCGCCATTTCCTCATAGATGAAAGCCTGAGGGGCTGGTTTTGCGACATCATCCCACTTATTTGCCAACTGTTGCAACAGCTTTATCTTATCCTCTCCAGAAGCTTTTGCAACTTGGCCCTCAATATCGGAAATTTCTTTGACTAAACTAGCATCTAAACCTTGTTTTGTCATCGAAGATATATTTTCCAAATTTACTTCATTGGACGGCTTCGACTCAGATGCTGCAGCAGTTTGTTTTTCTTTGTTCACCAAACCTTTAATAGGCTGCGCTAAAAGCACAGCAACCAAGGCTACTACTGATCCTATGACTATTATCTGTTTGGTTTTTGCCATTTTAATCTATTTTAAAGATTATTTATTGCCATTCTTTACTTTCTCTACGAAAATTTTTGCTGGCTTGAAACTAGGAACAAAGTGTTCTGGGATAATGATTGCTGTATTTTTTGAAATGTTTCTTGCAGTCTTCTCAGCTCTTTTTTTGACTACGAAGCTACCAAAACCTCTTACATATACATTTTCTCCTCCGATCATTGCGTTTTTGACAACTTTAAAGAACGCCTCTACGGTTTCTTGAACATCTACCTTCTCTAAGCCAGTTTTGGTAGAGATTTCTGCAATAATTTCTGCTTTAGTCATATCTATTTTACTGTAATTATTTATTTTTCAACCCTTAAGCCAACTAATGTTTGGGGATGCAAAAGTATTGTTTTAAAATGAGTAATGGAAATTATTTAAATACTTTTTTGATAAATAAGCTTCCAAAAGCCAAACATTTACAATCAATTAACGAGACATTACGTTCGACCAACCCTTAAATAAACCTCAAAAATAAAAACAATTATCTAATTTACAAGATGTTGACTTATTAGTTGTCATATAAAAATCAATATATGCCAATTGCATGACTTAGCTGATCCAAATCCGCCTTGGTATGGTGTGCATTTACCACAATCCGATTTAATAGGGGATCTGTAGCAAGGGGATAAGGAAAACTTGACACCAGTACTCCCGCATTCATCAGCCTCGCATAAAGGCCCGTATCCGTTGATGAAAACACCGGAAAATTAGCAACAGCGTTTAATTCAGACCCCATATGTGCTTTGAAGGAATTAATATTATACTGCAACTTTTCGAATTGCCGTAAATAGATCTGCTCTCCATGGATAAATGCATATAAGCTCGCTGGCGAACTTGGAGAAGCCCCTGTATAAAAGTTTGATCGCTTGAAATACTTAATTCGTTCCTCATCGGCCAAAATCAATCCAGCATCTGTTGCCAGGCCTTTCGCCAAGGATGCGACGACAATCAGCTCAATATTAACCTGTTGAAAACTACTCTTATCTAATGAAATGCCATTCTTGCGCAAAACTCCTATTCCGTGAGAATCATCCAAGAGCAGTATAATTTTTTTGCCCGAATCAATACGATTGAAAACAGTGAAATCGTATAATTCCGGGCGCATATTGTCCAAGCTGTTACTAACGATGATAAATGATTTTTGGGCTGAATGATTGATATACTCGATCGTTGCATTGGCCCAGTCATCAAAATGTCCAGTTGCTGCAGGCTTTTTATCTAACCATAAAGAAGGGTGACATGCGGGTGCGTACAATACTTCGCCTTCAGCCGCCAAGGTTCTTACAAGAAATTGCGTCGCCAGATATCCACTTGAGAGCAACAGACTTGCTTCAAAACCAAAACGCATTGCAGCATATTCTTCCGCTTGATCAAATATGGCCTGTTGCACATTATTATTTCGTGAACTGCCATTGTTAATACCATATCGCTGTATACCTTCTATGAAAATAGCAGCATATGCTTGATCTGTTGCCAGCCCTAGATAGGAAGTTCCACCGAAAAAAAGATATTCCTTACCGCCGACCACAATAACTCGACCTGTTGGTTGTTCTAAATGTGTAAAATTATTCATCTATATATAGCCGATTCATTTAATTAGTGGGTCAATACTTCGGGGTTAGCGATATGCTGTGGATTACCCTCGGAAAAGGCTACAATATTCTCAAAAGCAAGTCTAAATAATCGTTCATAACCATTCTTCTCCACATAGCCAATATGTGGCGTACAGAGCACATTTGGTAGCTGCAATAAAGGATAGTTAGGATCAAAGATTGGCTCGGACTCATAGACATCTACCGCAGCCATTCCCGGAACACCTGTTTCGAGTGCGGTCAATAGTGCACCCTCTTCAACCAACTCTGCACGGGAAGTATTGACAAAAAGTGCAGTCGGCTTCATAGACCGGAGATCTTCGAGCTTTACGATACCTCGCGTCGCAGGCACTAACCGAAGGTGTAAAGTAACAACATCTGAAAAATGAAAAAAATCGGATTTACTTGTTGCAGCTAAAAAACCGTCTTTTACAGCTTCTTCTCGGGAATTTTCGCTTCCCCAAACAATTACTTGGGCACCAAAAGCCTTTGCATATTGCGCTATTCGCTTCCCTATTTTTCCATAACTCCATATCCCGATTGTTTTTCCGGAGACACATTCTCCTATGTTCGTTTGCCATAGGCCTTTGTCCATATCTGAAAGAGCCTTAGGTAAACCTCGGAGTGCATTCATGATCAAAAGCCAGGTCAATTCAGCTGGAGCAACAGGAGAACCCATGCTTTCTGCAACAGCCACATGAAAGCGGCTACAAACAGCCAAATCCAAATGATTTGAAATTTTGCCCGTTTGGCTGATCAACTTTAGCTTGGGAAGCTGGGACAACAGTTCTTCTGTAATCTGGGTCCGTTCTCTAATGAGCACTAGCGCTTCCGTATCGCTTAATTTTTCCGCCAGTAAAGCCGGATCTGCATAGGACTGTTTCAATATTTGGACATCGTGACCATCAAGAATTTTGAAACAGTCCAACTGTCGGACAGCATCTTGATAGTCATCTAAAATGGTTATTCGCATTTTTTTGACTTAATTTTAAACTCTCATTTTCAATATCCAACGAAAGTAAAAGGCTTTTATATCCCTATAACTTCATCGCATATAAAAGCAATATAGTACGTTCCCATCTTTCCATTGCGGAACTTATTTAGGAAGGAAATTTTGCTTTTCGATATCAATTTACAGCATAAAGTTGGAATCCTGCAATTCGTCATGATATTTTGACATTCCATCCACTCTTTTTCGCAGAAGCACTTACAGCCGCTGATATTTGAATAAAAATAAAGAAAAATGAAGCTGTTATTAACCTTACTATTTTTAAGTATTACCATCGTATCGGCACAGTCTATCTTAAAAGGGAAAGTACAGGGCAAAAACGGCAAACCGATATATTTAGCCAATGTTTTTATTGAAGGCACCTATGATGGCGGCACGACTGATTCGCTTGGAAACTTTATGTTTGAAACTAGTGAACAAGGTACTAAAATGCTGAAAGCGTCTGTTGTGGGCCTCCCAACATATAGTAAGTCTATCCAGCTTCCTCAGAAAGAATTGCTTATTATTCAAATGCAAGAAAGTGAGAATCGCCTACAGGAAGTCACGATTCAGGCAGGGGTGCTACAAGCCAATAGCTCCGGAAAAAACACGGTAATGAGTGCATTGGATATTGTCACTACGGCAGGCAGCATGGGAAACATCATCAGCGCATTAGCAACATTGCCCGGTGCACAGGTTGGGGGAGAAAATGGACGTCTTATGGTTCACGGTGGAGATGCCTCCGAAACACAGACCTACATCAATGGAATCAGAGTAGCCCAACCTTACACCGCAACACCAAATGAAGTTCCTGTAAGGGGTCGATTTTCACCCATGCTCTTTAAAGGCGTAAATTTCTCTACAGGTGGTTATTCGGCAGAATTTGGTAATGCGCTATCCAGCATTCTAGCCCTAAACACCGAAAATACCATAGAACAACGCAAAACAGAGTTTTCACTATCTTCCGTTGGACTAGGTTTGGGACATACCTTACAATGGGGCAAAAACTCCCTCACCTTCAACAGCAGTTATACCAACTTAAAACCTTATTCCAAAATTATTACGCCAGATATCAAATGGACAAAACCCTATGAAAACGCCTCCGGAGAAATGATCTATCGCCATCAGTTTAAAGAAGGCTTTCTAAATATCTATGGGGCATACAATTTCGAAAATATGGGACTTTACCAAGCAGACATCAATTATGAGCAACCTGTCCCATTGAAAAAGAAATCCAACAATGCCTACGCCAACATTAGTTACAGTCAGAATCTGGGAAACCGATGGACTTTCCAGTCCGGCATTGGCCTAGGCTACCTGACCGATAAGCTGCACTACGATGACGTTTACCTACCTAATGAAGAAAAAAGTCTTCACTTAAAAGGAATGCTAAGTAAGGTCTGGAACAATAAGATTAAAAGTATTGGCGGAATAGAATATTTCGACACCAATTATCAAGAAGAATATCACCGACAAACCATTGGTTATCACTACGGGTATCATAGCAAGATGACCGCCGTATTTACGGAAACGACCTTCGGCATCCTCCCGAACTTAATCGGGAAAATCGGCTTACGAGAAACCTCCTCCAATTTGCAGTCGAAGAACACTTTAGAACCAAGAGCTTCGCTGGGCTACGCATTAAATAAATATACGCAGCTCTCACTTGCCTATGGGAACTTCCATCAGCAGGCACCAACACCTCTATTAAAATATGCCCCTCAGCTTGGCTGGATGGAAGCCAATCACTATATCGCAAATTATTTCTATGCCCGTGGAGGGCACTTACTTCGCTTAGAAGCTTATCATAAAGAATACAACAATTTGGTAAAATACAACAGTGCGACGCCAAATTACGACACCCAATATGACAATAACGGAAGCGGTAAGGTCAAAGGCTTTGACCTATTTTACAAAAACAACAGCAGCATCAAAAACCTCCAATACTGGATTTCATATTCTTATACGGACAGTAAGCGAAATGACGCGAATTATCCGACAACAGTTACTCCCCCTTATGTCTACAAACACAGTTTCTATATCGTTGGAAAATACTGGCTACCCAGTCTACGTTCACAGCTCAGTGTGACAAATTCGTTTGTATCCGGCAGAAATTACAATGATCCCAATCAAACAGTATTTATGAATAGCCATACAAAAGGTTACAACAATCTTTCTATGAGTTGGTCGTTCCTTTATAGCCAGCAAAAAATTATCCATTTCTCCGTCAGTAATGTTCTTGGCGCTAGCCCAATCTATGGCTATCAATATGCAGACCGACCAAATTCACAAGGAATCTATGACCGTAGACCGATTGTCCCTACCGCCAAGCGCTTTGTGTTTCTAGGCTATTTCTGGACAATCAGTAAAAATGAAAAAGACAATCAATTGGACAATCTATAATAAGCATCAACTCATCATCGAAATCCGTCGGTCCATCCAAAATTATTTCTGTTTGCAGCGAAGGATTGCCAACTTCAATAACAATCAATAACATATACATCAAACACAACAGCAATAACTTAGAAAAATATTTAAACTAAAAACGAAAGATCATGAAATCATTTATTATCGTCCTCATCTGCCTTATAAGCGGCAGCGCGTTTGCACAAGGCAATTTTGAAAAAAGTATGGGACAAGCCATGAGTCTATGGCAATCGGGAGAGACACAAAAAGCGGCCGCTCTTTTAGAACGTATTGCACAGGCAGAAAAGGACAATTGGATTCCTACCTATTATCAGGCCATGGTACTGACAACAGCATCCTTTAGGGAGAAAAATAAAGAGACACAGGCAAAATATATACAGTCTGCAGAAGAAATACTAAACAATAGCGCCCAGGACAACAATTCAGAATGGCTTGTACTGAAAGCGATGAACCAAACAGCATTGATGATCACAGATCCCATGACAAAAGCCAAAGAGCTTTCGCCTAAGATTATAGCTCTATATAAAAAAGCCATCTCCCTTGCGCCAAACAACCCCCGGGCTGTATTGGGACTAGCGGAATTCCAAATAAACGCAAAAAAATATTTTAACCAGGATACCAACAAAGAATGTGAGGATGTAAAGAAAGCACTATCTTTATTCGGTGAAGAGAAGATTACTACGCCATTTGCACCTTCATGGGGCAAAGATCGGGCAGAACAACTCGTAAAGGAATGCAAATAACACGTTGTGAAAAAAGCACCATTTAAAGCGATTATACAAGCACTACTCGCAAGCCTGGTCGTGACCATCTATTTTGTGGTTGTGGCCAAGCTTGACCATAATGATGTCCCTTGGGTATCCATCATCTTTCACCCTAATATGGTCCGAGGTTTACTATATGGATTTTTTCTCTTTCTGGGTCACAGCTATCTATCAAAATGGGTCGGAAAAAAGTACCCGAACAGTAAAGATTTTGGGAAGAAGATGATTGTTTTTTACAGTATCAGTTTTTTCTTGACCGTACTGGTCGTTTTTATTGTCAATGCTTTTTTCTCCGGACTTTTTAACCCTGGTGTTCCCAAAAATTTCGCTCAGCGTTTCCACCAATTTATTCATCAACAACGTGTTGCATATTATTTTCAAACCGCGATGATATCTTGGTGCATTTCAATGATTTTTTTTGGTTTCTATTTCTATAAAAGATTCAAAGATTACCAAATCAAAGAATCTCATCAGGAAAAACAACAAATAGCAGCACAATTTGAGTCGCTCAAGAATCAACTCGACCCACATTTTTTGTTCAACAGCCTGAATGTATTGAATGGATTAATTGAGGAAAGCCCTAAAAAAGCCAGCATGTTTACGACAGACCTTTCTAAGATATATCGCTATGTATTGGAACAAAGGGACAAAAGCATCGTTTCTTTACAGGAAGAGCTTACTTTTTCAAAGGCTTATTTAAACCTCTTGAGTCTGCGCTTCGAAACCGGTATACAGATCGATCTACAGATCAATGCGGAACAGCATACTGGTTTTATATTACCGCTTTCCCTTCAATTACTGATCGAAAATGCAATCAAACACAATATTATTTCGATCAGGAAGCCGCTTTTATTGAAGATTTATAGAAAAAATAATTACCTCTATGTTGAAAACAATCTTCAAAAAAAGAAAGTGCTCCATGATCATTCGGGAATCGGTTTGAAAAATATTCAGGAACGTTATGCTATACTGTCCAATCTACCTGTGTATATTCAAGAAAGTGATCTATTATTTTCTGTCGGACTGCCTATTATCCATGAAATAGTCTCTTAAAAGTAACCTGCTCTTAATAAACATGCGGGAGCTAAGCACAGCAAAAACAATAGCAAGGGCACAACGATTCAACAAATTAAGCAATACAACGGTCTGATGATCGATAAGCACGTAAAAAAGTAATGAAAATAGTAATTATAGAAGACGAACTCCCATCAGCGAGATTACTCCAAAGAAAACTGGAGGCCCTCGGTCACACGGTAGCTGCTGTACTGCAGACTGTGGAAGAATCCATTGAGTGGTTCACGTCAAATACCGAACCTGATCTACTATTGTTGGATATTCAGCTCGCGGATGGGATTTCATTTGACATCCTGGAGCAGGTGAAACCCAGTTCGGCCATTATTTTTACCACCGCATACGATGAATATATGTTGCGTGCTTTTAAACAAAATAGCATCGATTACCTGCTGAAGCCAATTGAAGATGAAGAATTGGAAAATGCAATTGAAAAATTCCGCCAATTTAGACGCCCCAATCCCCAGTTCGATCTGGCATCGCTTCAAGCGTTGTTTAGAAACCCTGCCCCAACATTTAAGGAACGCTTTACAATCAAAATCGGCCAAAGTCTAAAAGTTGTGACAAGCCAGCAAGTTGAATGCATTTACAGCGAAAACAAAGGCACTTACCTTTATACCAACGAAAATGGAAACTATCTTTTGGATCAGACATTGGATGCACTAACACCGCAACTGTCACCCAAAGCATTTTTTAGGATCAATCGAAGCACGATTATTCAATTTGATGCCATCAAAAATATTGCTGTACATTCCAATGCCCGGCTAAAAATATACCTCAAGCATTATAAATCCGAAGAGCTCATTGTCTCCAGGGAGAAAGTCTCAGCCTTCAAAAAATGGCTTGACAATTAGTCTTGCCGTTCCCAAAAAGTAAGATAGGGTAATTGCTTTACAAGAGAAATAGGCTAGCACAAAAAAATGGCCCGTCAAATTTAGCGTTTGGCAGACATAACCAAGCTAAGACTAGGCGCGAAACTAAGCTACATATTGATCCGATAATTTAGCGGAATACTAAATCGGAGCGACACCGCAAAACCCTTTATCGGATTATAATCTTTTTTTTCATTGATGGAAAATCCATAACCAAAATCAAGATCCACCAATGTAGCCAAGCTCACTCCAACTTTGGGGGTAATGGTATATGGAGTAAGTTCTGTACGAACAAAAGGAGTCAAGACATACGTTTGGGGATAATACGTTATTCCGGCCTCAGGGATTACGGCAAACTTTTTTTGTGTCCATGTAAAGTTAGCTGTAGCATCTGCTCGCAGTATATGATCTCCACTAAAAGGAAATGCGAAATAAGCGCCGGTTTTTAATATACTGCCTTTTTGGAACTGATAACTCAGTGAAGGGCCGATTAAATAATCTTGCGCTTTTAGATTGCTAACCAGCGCTAACAACACAACAAGTGACCCCAGGAGTTTACAAATCGTCTTACTGCGCATTTTTCAATTAATAAATATGAAAATTGAGCGGAATATTTACCCCTACTGAAACGGTAATTCCGTCAATCGGCTTAAAATTTTTCTTCGTATTGTAATCAAATCCATAACCTATTCCCAGATCCACAATGGAGAATAGACTGGCCCCCACTTTTGGCGTTATAGTGTAAGGTGTTAACTCTGCTTTCACAAAAGGGAAAAGAACAAAATCATTTAGATAGTAAGTAAATCCCAGCTCTGGAATAACCGTCGTTTTACCTTCCATCCAGCTGAAATTAGCTCCGGCATCAATTTTCATATATTGAAAATCATTCGGGGCAAATAATCCCCAGCCCGAAACTTTCAGAAAATTACCACTTTGATACTGATACCCTACTGAAGGACCCCAGATCCATTTATTATGTTGTTTCCAGGGCTTATCTTGTGCTTTAGACAACGTAGTAAAGAGAAAAAGGATAGTAAATAACGATAATATTCTTAGTTTCATCCAGCTAAATTACAAACTATAATCTATTTTATGGAATACAACAGGTGCATGCCAGAATAGTTTTACTTAAAACAGAAAAATAGTAAATATATACGCCTACAGCAAATGAATAAAAGTACAGTTTATGCCGGTCTTTAATTATATAGATCTTTAATAAGGTAATATCCTTATTCGGATAAACTGTGATCGTTCGTTCAACGATCCTTCATCGCCCCAATAGCCATCAATATGGTTGGCAGCAGTATATATGCATCCATCTTTGCCCCAAAACATCAATTCCTCTTTCCAAGTTGGCATCCACTCTTTAAAACTAACAAAAAGCATCGGCGTCACCTTTCCTTGTTTCACGTGGAAGAGCTGCAAGTCACCCGTCGATTCATAGGGATCAGCGTGTAAAGTCATCAGATAATTTTTATCGGCAGAAAAGAAGGGATAATCTCCACATTCCACAATAAGATGACCGTCTTGTTTATCAAAAAGCCGCACATCAGCACTTTCCCAGTAATTCCCATCAACAGCAAAAGCATTTAGAAAATCATAATGTCCTTTATACGAATAACTGGCTTCCAATTCATTATCGATATCCTTATCTGTAAAAATTAACTTTTTTCCATTGGTCAAAGGCAATTCTAGGGTTTTTCCGTTTTTAGGATAAGACAGGGTATCCTTGATCAAGTAATTTTTAGCCGTATTCTGAGCGGCTAGGAACGTTTGCTTATCAATCAACTCTAACTGGAGATACTTATCTAAAGAATGCCCCTTTTCATAATACGTTTCTTTACCATTTATCGTAAGTGAGACGATTGAATTTAAATCCCTGGGGGAAATTGTAATCTGATCCTGTTTCCCCAGCTTGGACTTCGCTACATACACCTTTTCCCATCGCGTAATATCACCTGTTTCGCCATTTCTCCCTTTGTAATCGCGCTGTATACGGTCCATGACAGCAACCCATTCTCCTTCTTCACCGATCACATCGAGCTTGGTGCCATAGGGATATTTTCCTAATAGCGGAGCCGCTCCATCTGCACCTTGTCTAAGTTCGACTCCAGCACGATCAACAACATAGATGTTTTTTAAAACCTTTGTCCTGTCATAGTCAATCGGCAAAGGAGGAAATTTAGCAGCATCCATCGTATCCTTCACGGCAATGGTTTTAAGTTCAGAAGAATCCTTTAAATCTGTATTATTAACCCTCGTATTGTGACCACAGCTCAAGATTCCCATGAATAATGTCGCTCCAAGGAATAAAGATAGGGGTGAAAATAGTTGTCTATTCATAAAGGTCAAGGTAGCGATTCCCATGCCAAAAAAAAATACTGGTTTTCAGGGGTTCTCCGAGAGCAAATACGATTATCCAAAGGTTCACAGTTTTAGCGAAGTAAAATCTAAAGCTCATTCCAAATTTGGACTAGATCCTTTGAATAGGATATCTATAGCCACAAAGGCTCGTTAAAACCCCGCGGAATTTTTAATCTTTTAGCCATAAATTTTTCCCTTTAATTTGTAAACCGGCCTCTGACTTCCGTACATGAACAATTGTACTAATGATAGCGATAAAGATGGTCAAGAAGCGGAAAAAATTGCTCCATCCATTTCCTGCAGCATTGTCTGCAACATCAAAGATCATCCATGCCAAATTCATCAAAACATGAAGTGCTATCGGTATCCAAAGATTAAAACTCCATTCGGCATACAACCACGAAAATAGGATAGAGCCGAAGAAAGTCGTACAAAAAATCAGGGCCAATTCTCCCAAATCCTGACTCTGATAAAGATGCAGTATAGCAAAAAGGAATGAGGTGGCTAAAATGGATGGAATAAAACCTAGTCGGGTATAGCGATAAACTAAACCAAAAAAATAGGCCCGAAAAATCACTTCTTCAAAAAAACCCGATGACACACTATTTATTAATAGCGTGTTCGGATCTATTTTGCGGTTGAAGGTAAAAACAAGGGCATAGCCCAAGAACATGGGTAAGGTGGCTATAATTCCAAAAGATAGCCCCTGTAAAAAAGAGCCCTTTAAACCAAATTTTTCCAAGAACTCATTCGGCACTTTAGGTTTAAGCAGCGTTGCCCCCAAAAGCAGTGGTCCAAGGCTAATTTAATACGTCAGCACATGCCCCAAAAATCTACTGTGGACATAGTTGCTCATCGTGGGTTGAAGCCTAGCAAAAAACAAATTATCAAGGATAAAGTATATTCCGAAGAACAGGAATAATACCAGCAGGTTTAAACTTTTTGTGTTCATCTTTTTTTTGAGCAAAATTATGCCCCTCATGATGAGTAAACAAAGTTATGTGGCGTATGGCAAGACTTAGGGCTGACTGACAACAGCGAGGCGATCTTCTGCCCTATAAATACGGTCTAACTGATTCCATAGCAGACCTTGAAATAACAGCACAATCTTCAGTATCTGCAAAACGTAACAAGAAACCTTGGGCATTCCCTTCCTTTGCAATTACTTTTTCAAAGTTAACAAGAAACGACCGATGACATCGGTGAATAGACATTGTATTCAAGAGTTCAGACAATCGGCTCAACGTAATTCGTACCATCTGCTTCTTTACCGTACCATCCTTCCTAAAATAGATCATGCAATAATTATCCATTGATTTTGCAAAAATAAAATCGCTTGGCAGTAACTTTAACGATTGATTACCATTGGGGATATCGACCAGCCCCAAATGACAGTCATTCATTTGGCTCAATATGATCGCTGGCTTTTTCGATAAACGTTCAATCGACGAATTATTCTTTTCATAATACGAATGACGCTTATCAACTCGAAGCAAAAAATAAATCGTAGCAATTGGGCTGTAAAGTGAAAGCGTGTAAAATCCAATATAGGGGAGGTTATTCCACTGTAATGGGGCCTGATTGATGAACCAGCCATGATAGACGAAATTTAAAAAAACTGATAATAGGAGCACAAGAAAAATACGAAATAGCTCTATCGCAATTGTTCCTCTTTTTTTACGTAAGAGGACAGAAATTAAGGCATATGCAACGAATAATATAACCCCATATCCGGATAACAAGCTAAATTTATAGGCATGCTCAAAATTATACGTTCCAAATGGCTGAAAAACCAGTAGGAATACATAAGCGGATAAGCCGAGTAAAGAGGCATAGGTGAGCAGCTCTCTTATGGAGACAATTTTGGGAATTACGCTATTTAAATAATTTAGAACAGGCTTTTTATACATCATGATTGGATAAATTTAGCGTTTTTGGCCGGCAGAGTGAAAATTTATAGCGAAAAAATTGAAATATATTGAATTTATGATTTAACTTAGAAGATATTTTTTCAAGCCAACATTAGTCGCTCGAATTAAAATTGATTTGTCATATTATATATTAACGTAATTCTCCAAATTATGCGTTTAGGTCAACTACTTACTTTATTTCTTTGCTCGGCTTTTATCCATGTCATCCAAGCACAGGAAAAGCAAGTTTTAATAGAAAATGTTAAACTGCTCGATTATAAAACTCAAATGTTAACTCCGCCAAAACATGTTTTAATAAACGGTAACACGATTCAAACCATTAGTACATCTCCTATTGACGTGCAAGGTAAGAATATCGTTAAAATAAACGCTAAAGGCAAAACCCTAATGCCTGGATTGATTGATGTACATGTCCATTTGGTATTTGGAGCTTTGACAATGCCTCAAATGATGACAAATGACCTTTCCGAGGAATTCTTGATCAACACGGTGGGGCTCTCGGCGCAACAGATGTTAATGCGGGGTTTTACAAGTGTACGAGATGTCGGTGGCCCTATATTTCCATTAAAGGCGGCGATCGACAAGGGTAAGCTTCTAGGCCCTAGAATATGGCCTTCTGGTGCTGTTGTTAGTCAAACAGCGGGGCATGGAGATTTTCGGACACCGGAGGAAAAATCGCGTCGTTTTTTTGGTATTGTCTCTCGTGCGGAGCGATATGGAGCAACATTCATCGCCGATGGTCGTGATGAGGTTCTGACTGCAGTACGAGAGAATCTGAGATTCGGAGCAAGTCAGATTAAACTCATGGCGGGTGGGGGAACTTCTTCAGCATACGATCCTGTGGATGTTACCCAATATACGCTAGACGAAATGAAAGCAGCAGTAGAAGCAGCCGAAGACTGGGGAACCTATGTCACCGTACATGCGTATACGCCAAGAGCAATTCGAAGAGCGATCGAAGCTGGTGTAAAATGTATAGAACATGGACAATTGCTCGACGAAGAAACTTTACAGCTGATCGCAAAAAAAAATATCTGGCTTAGTTTACAAAACCTGGTGGAAGATACGCCCTATATGGATCCACAACGAAGAATCAAGCGTAAACCCGTCATTGAAGGTCAGGAAAAAGTATGGCCAATGGCTAAAAAATATGGAGTAAAGCTAGCTTGGGGTACAGATTTCCTTTTTGAGCCGGAACTGAATAAAATGCAGAATGCTTTTATTTTGCGACTTCAAAAGTGGTTTACAAATGCCGAGATCATTAAAATGATTACTCAAGACAACGGTGAGCTTCTGCAGCTTTCGGGATTAAGAAGTCCTTATCCTGGCAAGTTGGGAATAGTAGAAGAAGGAGCTTTGGCAGATCTGATCCTTGTAGACGGAGATCCGCTTAAGAATTTAAAATTATTGGCAGATCCAGAAAAAAACTTTTTGTTGATCATAAAAGACGGTCAGATTCATAAAAATAGCCTCCAGAGGCATTAATATTTATAAGGTCAAATTTATTGTATCTCGAAAATCCACATCTTAAGATGATAAAATGTATTTTCGATGACATCAGTTAAAACGGGCTATTTTGGCTCGTCAAGGTGAAAAAGGAATCAAACAATTTTACCATCACATGGTGCAGGCGGTTGCATTACGGTATAATTTATTTGAAGAGTAAACACCTTTGCATTTAATTGATTAGTTTTGCGTTTAAACGATAAATCAAAGCATTCGGTGGCATTATTATTCAACGACGGGCGTCCAGTAGTAAGACTAAGAGCATTTCGGGCTATCGACGATCCCCAAACCTGTGAACGTTTCATAGAAGGACACGCGCATGTGTTAACTGCTATAGGCGTAAAGAAAGTAACTTCTTCCAAAAATGACTGGATGTACAATCCCGCATCATTCGTACTGATCGTAGAATCCCTTGATGGTGATAAAGTCTATGGTGGAGTACGTATACACGTATCTGGAGGGAGTGAACCACTTCCGATTGAACAGGCCACGGGAGCGATGGATGCCAAAATCTTAGACCTTGTTTATGATTATGCGCAACAGGGAACCGGTGAAGGTTGTGGGCTTTGGAATTCCCGGGAGATCGCTGGATATGGTATTGGCAGCATATTTTTGACGAGGGCTGGTGCCGCTATCAGCACACAGGTTGGCATTAAATCGCTCTTTGCTTTATGTGCTCCTTACACGGTGAAATTAGCAGAAAGTGTTGGCTACCGAATTGATACAAGTGTTGGAAATAATGGCACGTTCTATTATCCTAAGCTGGATCTGCTGGCTACGGTAATGATTATGCGTAATCTTGACACCTTGACCGAAGCCGATCAAGAAAACAAAGATGCAATTTTATCACTTCGGAATAATTCCAATATTGTCCGCATAGAAACTTTGCGGAATAAGGAAATTGAAATTCATTATCAAATCGATATTCCGAATCTCAATCAATGGGATTTAAATGAAATTATTAAAAACCTGAAACATACATCATTAGATCACAAACCAGATGATCGTAATTTAAATATCTTATAATGGACACTAAACATTATGGTGCCGGCTATTTAATGGATACCGGTGATTTTCTTAAACAATTAAAAATACATTCATATACTCCTTTTAATACGATTAAAGAGGGCGTTGTCGTCGATCTAGGTTGTGGCACTGGAATGGATGCCATCAATTTAGCTAATATGCTAGGCCATAACGTTCTTGTCGTTGGATTGGATCATGATAAGGCTTTAATCGAACATGCCAAAACAAGCAGTGTGGAGGTAAAGAACGTCGACTTTGTTCAGGGTGAAGTTAATCAACTTAGCTTTACAGATAATTCCATTGCTGGCATCAGAATGGAACGTGTTGTACAACATCTTCCGGAAGCACCGAAAATGTTTGCTGAGGTTCACCGTGTTTTGCGTGAAGGTCAACCCCTAGTCATCGTCGAGACGATCTGGAATAGCCTGACATTTTACAGCAAGCATGTGGGTATTGAGGCTAAGATATGCCATTATTTGACCGAAGAAAAAGTCAATAATGGCTGGGCTGGGAATAAATTAACTTCAGACCTATTGACTCAAGGCTTTAAACAAGTTCAATTGCAAACATTCTGTATGGTAGCCCGCTCGAAAGAAGAAGCCAACCGCTATCTTTTCTTAGATAAAATTCTTTTGGAGATGGTCGAAAAAGGGAAGTTGAGCACAGCTGAAATGGAGGAATTTCAAAACACATTGGACCAAGCTGATGAAGCGGGTTGTTTCCTTGTTTCTATGAATTTAGTTATTGCCGAAGCAAAAAAATAGCATATAGTGATGAAATGCTGGCTTAACTTGATCTTCTTATTTATTTTTACGTGCAGTTCAACTTGTTTTGGAGAGGTTATTATCGATCAACCGACGCAGCGTGTATTGATCGGATATGGTCTCGAGCGTTATATGGGGAAAGGAGAGCCTAACTTTGCGGATACTTCAGCTTCCTCCTTCCAGTCGTTAGAAAGCAAGGTACCCAATTTGGGCATATCACCCACTGACATCTGGTTCCGATTGCCTGTGACAAATAAGGGAAAAGAGAAACTTGAACTCTTGCTCGAAATTGCCTACCCTCTCTTGGATGAGGTCGAACTTTTTGTACCATCATCAAATGGGCATTATAAATCGATCAAACTGGGCGAGCATCAATCTTTTTCGGCTAGAAAATATAAGGTTCCTAATTACGCATTCGACATCCAATTACCCGGATATGAGAAAACGATCTTTTTTCTTCGTGTAAAAAGTACGGAACAGATTATTCTCCCGATCTATTTAAGTAACGAGCGCAGTTTCTTAAAAGAGATGAATGACGACAGTTTGATAAGCGGGATCTATATTGGTATTGTCGGGATTATGGCGATATACAATTTATTCCTGTTTTTTTCAGTTCGTGAAAGGGGCTATCTGTATTATGTCCTTTATGTTCTTTGTGCAGGAATAACACAAATGGGCATTAAAGGTTATAGTTTTCAGTATTTGTGGCCAAATTGGACATATTTTGCAACAAAAGGTCCTATTATCTTCGGATGTTTATCAGGCTTATGCGCCCTGCTTTTTGCAGATTCATTTCTTCAATTACCGAAAAATGCTCCTCGGTCAAGACGTGTGATTACTGTTTTTATCATCCTTTTTGTCGTTGGTAGCCTTCTTACATTGCTCAACCTTACACAACCAGCGTTCATGGTTATGCAGCTAACAACAGGAGCAGGCTCTTTATTTGTCCTTTACTTATCCTATCGGGTAATGATAAATGGCTATAAACCGGCTAAATATTTTGTTTACGGTTGGACAATTTTACTATTAGGTTCTGTCATCTTTTTATTGAAAGATTATGGCATTTTAAAATATAACGATTTTACGAGTAACGCCGTACAAATTGCATCTGTTGTGGAGATGGCCTTATTGTCCTTCGGTCTAGCTTATAGTATCAATATCTTAAAAGAAGAGAAAGAAGCATCACAAGTCAGGGAATTAGCGATCTCATTAGAAAACGAAAAGTTGATACGCGAGCAAAATATCGTATTGGAACAAAAAGTAGATGAGCGGACACGTGAATTAACAGAATCTAATGAGTCTCTACAAACCACTCTTACCCACTTGAAGGAAACACAATCTCAACTTGTCGAAGCCGAAAAGATGGCCTCTCTTGGTCAACTGACTGCGGGGGTTGCGCACGAGATCAACAATCCAATCAACTTTGTTACATCCAATGTCGCTCCATTAAAGCGTGATATCAAGATGATCTGGGAAACGCTGGAGGAGGTAGAACGTATAGCTTTTAAAGAGGGGATATCCGAAACGGAAAAGCAATTGCAGATCAAAAAATTCAAAGAGGACCTGGATATCGATTATCTGAAAACAGAGGTAGATTTTCTATTAAAAGGGATGCATGATGGGGCCCATA
Organism: Sphingobacterium sp. UBA7631; assembly: GCF_002483935.1. Taxonomy (NCBI): domain Bacteria; kingdom Pseudomonadati; phylum Bacteroidota; class Sphingobacteriia; order Sphingobacteriales; family Sphingobacteriaceae; genus Sphingobacterium; species Sphingobacterium sp. UBA7631. The sequence continues at coordinate 411,123 of NZ_DLIX01000011.1, read as the reverse complement.
GGACCGCCGAAATAGTAAAGAGTTTGCGGATCTTCTCGCGCGTAGACGAGGATACATTAAAATTTGCAGATCTAAACGAGGGGTTGGAGTCAACAATGGTTATCCTCAATAGTTTATTAAATAACACGATTGAAGTTGATAAGATCTATAGTGATATGCCAAAGGTCGAATGTCATGCCGGCAAACTCAATCAGGTCTTTTTGAATATTGTGACAAATGCTATTTACGCCGTGAATAAGAAGTTTAATCACGATGTTGGTGGTAAAATATGGATTGAGACCGGAGTTCACGCGGATAATACCTCCGTCTTTATCAAAATCGCAGACAATGGTATAGGTATTCCAAAAGAAATTCATGAACGGATATTCGAACCATTTTTTACAACAAAAGACGTTGGCGAAGGTACTGGTTTGGGAATGTCCATAGCCTATAATACCATTGCGAAACATCATGGTAAAATTATCGTAGATTCAGAAGTGGGACAGGGTACAAGCTTTACACTCCTCATTCCAATTCAACAAAACAATTAATACCACTATAAACTTAAAATAGTTCAATTAACTATTATTTTTTCATATCTTTTGTAAGGGATAAAACCATATAATAAAATTATGCAGAGGGAGCTTGAAATATTATATATCGATGACGAAGTAAACAATTTGGTTAGCTTTAAAGCGAACTTTAGATACGATTACGCTATCCATACAGCATCCAATACGAGTGAGGCCGAAACGATCCTTCATGCTCATCCTGATATCCGTATTATCTTCTGTGACCAACGTATGCCGGATGAGATGGGCATCGATTTTTTGCACCGCATTAAAAAAGATTTTCCAAAACCAATCCGTATTCTTTTAACGGCTTATGCCAATATGGAAACTGTAATTGATGCAGTTAATAAGGGCCATATTTTTAGGTTTGTCCGAAAACCCTGGATGAATGAAGAAATCGTTTCCGCAATAGAAGAAGCTAATAAGTTTTATGTTGCAAACTCCATGCTAGAGGTTAAGAATCAAGAGCTACAAAAAGCTTATGATGAATTAGATAAGTTCGCTTATAGCGTTAGCCATGATCTTCGTGATCCATTGACCGGGGTTCTTTCTGCGGTGAAACTTGGATTAGAGTTTGACAGCATAGATCGTATCCATGAGTTGTTATCACTAATGGATAGTTCCTTGGTCAGCTTAGATGCTTATATTGACAGTCTGCGCGACTATTATCTTTTACGAAGAGGAGAACTCATGTTGTCAGCGATAAATTTCGAAGAGCTCTTTGGCAACATACGCCAGTTTTACAGCATGTATACGCAAAATAAGGATGTGGCTTTTGAAATTTCAGTGGATCAAAAAGAAATCTTTAGCGGAGACAAAGCACTTCTAGAACTGATTTTGCATAATCTTCTTTCTAATGCTTTTAAATATCAACGTAAAGGGCAGGAAAACCAGTACGTCAAACTCTCTGTATCCGTATCAGAACGTAAAGCTAAAATTATGGTGAGTGACAACGGAATAGGCATATCTCCAGAGTATGTTGAAGATATCTTTAAATTATTCTTTAGAGCCAGTGATCAAGCGAAAGGCATGGGATTTGGGCTCTATAATGTTCAGAATGCACTCTTAAAACTACAAGGGAAAATCGAAGTACAATCACAACCCAATCAGGGTACAACCTTTACCGTCGTCATACCGAGCAAATAATCCTTTCACTTTCGGCAATCCGATGCGATGGCAGCGAAGAGCATCACAAAGCAAACAGACATTTTAAATAAAAGTTGACTTTCCTAAAATTATAATCCTTTAGGAAAGTAGCTTTTGCCGAAGCAAAAACTCCAACTGATCATTTGAAGTCTCAAGTTGAGAATTAGTCTCCACAATTTTTTGGCGCTCAGCATAGACATCATAAGCGCGTTGAATCGTTTGATCGAGCTCCTCTTCACTCCAAGGCTTATTGAGGTAATGAAAGATTTTTCCTTTATTGACCGCATCAACGACAGCTGCCATGTCCGTATATCCTGTCAAAAGGATACGCATTGGGGCTGCATTGATCTTAATAATCTCTTCCAAAAACTCTACACCGGTCATTTCCGGCATACGTTGATCAGTAATGATAATATGTATCTGGTTGTTTTTGACAATATCGATTGCATCGGCACCACTAATTGCCGTAAACACTTTATACTTTAGTCGAAATGTCGCTTTAAAAGAAAACAGATTGTTTTCTTCGTCGTCAACGTACAATATCGAAATCTTCTTGTCTTCCATAAGCTTATCGTCTGAAATACAAATTTACGTAATAAATTCGCTGAATTAATAACAGATTAAAGAGTTTTATGTTTTCCTAGCAGAAATAATACGGGATAGCTGATAAAAATAATGGATTCGTTATCCGATGATTATAACATTCAACATTAGAAAAACGATTTAAAGTTAATAGCTGCCTAGGGAAAATAATCCAACTTGTATTGAAAAAAGCCATCCTACATTTGTAAAACGGCTTTTTTGAAAGTGACCCCGCTGAGGCTCGAACTCAGGACCCACAGATTAAGAGTCTGTTGCTCTACCAACTGAGCTACGAAGTCATTCGATAATCCAAATGTAAGGTTCACCGTAGAAAAAGTCAAGTGGAAAAGAATATTTTTTTGACTTTTATGACATTCAAGCGAGATTTTTGGCAGCTGTCCCATAAGAAAAACAGACTCAAATATGTCATTTAAACAAATTATTCTTTCGCTCCATAACGTCTTATTTCCTTGCCACAGCAATCTTTCCCATAATCATTGGCTTAACTTCCATTTTTATTGGTTTATCCAGTTGTATTTTACTCCCCTTTTTGATTGAAATCACAACCGTTTTATAGCCTAACATCTGTGCACGGAGCTCCTGATCTACCCGAAACAGAGATTGCGGTACCCAAAGTTGAAAATCTCCATTTTCATCCACTTGCGTACGGTAATTTCCCAAGGACACCTCTGTTCCCATCATACTTACATCGCTTCCAGCACAAACTACTTTACCTTTTATGCTTACTTTTGTGCTATCGGGGCTTCCTTTTAATGTTGAATTATCATTTGTTGATGAGCTAACCTGCCCCTGCTGCTTTATCTGATCATTTTCTGTTTTTGTTTGGACAACGACAACTTCTCCAGTCAATTTGTTTTGTGCTTGAGCAGCATGAAAGCTCAAGGATCCAACCAACAAGAGGCCCGCAGCGATCCCCGGCCATCTTCCTTGCCAAATAGGGTTTTTAGAAAAAGAAAAAGGGACATCCAATTCACGCATCAACTGATCTTCATAAAATCGACCACATAGCCCTTTACCGGCTTTTTTTATTTGATCTACAATTTCCTGATCATCCATCTGTGAAAAATCTACAACCATCTTCTCACATTGACCACAAAAACGCCCTTGTTCTTGTGGCGTCATCTTATCCCACTCTGCAGAGCAAGAGTCCTTCACTTGTAATATAATCTTTTCCATGTTGTCTCCTTTTTTTATATTTTGAGAAGGGATGCAGGAAAATCGACTATTGCATAATGAAACAGCAAAAAAATCACTAAACACTGATAAACAGGCAATTAATAACACACCTTAAAATTATATGTTGACTTTTTAGGGAAAGGGTGGCCCGAATGAAGTACATCATACGCTGAAGGGCGATATAGCAGAAATCGGAAGATCAGGTTCATAAAAATGCCCCCAGAAAGTGTCTAACTTTTTGGGGGCACTGCAACTTTGGACAGTTTATTTAAAGTAAGTAATGTTAGCGCTAACTTCTTTATTTTATACTGTCAAGAATTTCTTTTATAGCTCTTTCCAACTGCGGATCTTTATTTTCCATCCGATCTTGTACGGTATTTTTTACAAGAATATCTGGGGCAACTCCAGTTTGTTCGAGATCCTGACCATCAAGCGTATAACATCCCCAAGACGGAAGTCGATAGTTTGATCCGTCGACTAAGCCTTTAGCAGAAGTAAAAATAATCCAGCGATAGGTCTCATTACCGATGATTTTGCCCAACTTAAGTGCTTTAAAGCCCGCTGCAGTCATTTCAGCATCACTCAGCGATTGCTCATTAATCAATAAAACAATAGGCTTGGCAGATGGTGCAAAATTACTTTGTGGCGCACGTTTACCACCTCGGTATTGCCACTGTAAGTAAGGGCGTTGTGACAGGAATCTTAAAACCTCATCGTGTACATTTCCGCCTGTATTATAACGCAAATCTAAAATAATCCCTTGTTTGTTATTCTCCTGTTCGGCCATGTCGATCAAGAACCGCTGTAACTCAGTATCCGACATATTTTTCATATGTGAATAGGCTATCTTATTGCTACTCAACTGATCAACTCGACTTCGGTTATCTCTAATCCATTGGTCGTAGAGGAGATCTCTAAACACGGCGCTTGATACCGGACGAATGTTTGTCTGAATTTCCTTGCCATTACGATTCAAGGTCAATTGAATTTCTTCTTCCAGTGAAGGCCAAGTAAAATAACTATCGCGGTCTGCCTGCGTATTCAATTTTGTTCCGTTAATCGCGATGAGGATATCACCCGCATGAATATCAGCTTCTTTCTTTGCCGCGGGGCCATTCGGAACAATATAGCTGATCTTGTAAGGATTGCTGGAATTATAGGTCACACCGATTTCATTCGTTACAAAACCAAACGGCTTACGTTCTTCCTGTCCCATTGAACTGAAACCCAGATGCGACGAATTGAGCTCGCCCAACATATCATTTAAGAGGATGCGCAAATCTGTCCTATCGTTGATACCTGGAAGATACTTTTCATATTTCTTTTTTATCGCAACCCAATCCACTCCATGGAAGTTGCTATCGTAGTAATTTTCCTCTAGATTGGCCCATGTTTCATAAAACATTTGATTGAACTCTTTCTCGAGATCCCGATTGAATTTAAAACTCATTGTAACCGCATCAAGCTTATTCAAGTCAAGATTGTATTTCTGAATCGTTCCTCGGGTCAATACGAAGTATTTTCCCACCGACTCTACAAAATTCTCCATGCCTCCGTCAGCGACTTTTTCGGTTTTGGCCGGTGCAAACAACTCATATACGGTACGATAAGTACTATATTTTCCTTCATGATTGGATGAATAGAACAGATAGGATTTATCCCCCTTTTGTATCACCAAAGGATTAGATTGTGTTCCAAATGCAGGACTCACTTGCTCAATTCGATCACGCAGTCCTTCTAAATCCAATTGAACCAAACCAGCTTTCTTGGGTTCGGCTACCGGTATTGCGGTTGGTTTGCCCTTATCGACATCATTTTTCTTTTTATCCTTAGCGCCAGCTTCCTTCTTAGCTGTACCAGTTTTATTTACTGTTGTATCTTTCTTTTCGGGTGTTACAAATAATTCATCAAACTTTGCACTACGGTAAGGTTGGTCAAAGTTGGTCAATGCCATTCGGAAAATGCTGGAGTTTTGCATACCGGTAGGATAAGAAGGCTTAGTCCTATTACTCGCAAAATAAATATATTTACCATCAGGAGACCAATATGGTGCTGCTTCTGTAACTCCTGTATTTGTCAAATTAGTCGTTTGCTCATTTTTCAGGTTATACACAAAGATATCCTGTTCAAAATTGCGCATAGCTGTGAATAAAAGATAGTTTCCATCAGGGGAGAATGAGGGCGAAGAATTTTGAAATGCCCAGATTTCATCTTTAACCACTGTTTGGCTCTTCAAACTTGTCAAATCCAATATACGTACTTCATCACGACCACTGAGGTACACAGCTTTTGTCCTATCTGCATTGCATGTAATATCACGGTTGTTACGCAGATCTTGTGTCAATTGCTTTACCTCACCTTTACCGTCTGCTGTGCGTGAAAACCAGTTCTGGTAGCCTTGATACGTTTGGCTATAGAGTAATGTTTTACTGTCTTTAAGCCATTTAACCTCCATGACACGTTCTCCCTGACCGGGCATCTGACGAACAAACTTTCCTTCAATATCCGAAACGAACAATTCGCCACGTGATACAAATGCCATTTTCTTTCCGTCCGGAGAAACGTCGAAATTACTGATGTTACCTGAAATGTTAAACTCTTTCAGCTTTCCTAGCACTTGATTGCGGTTAAGTGCGATGTTGGGCTGTACGGTTTTCTTTCCATTGACATCATAAATATAAAGCTGATAGCCCTTTTCAAATGCCACTTTAGTACCGTCTGCCGCGACAAACGGACGTTTGATTGATTCTTGGAAAGAAGTCAATTGAGTTTTCGACTTTCCCGTTAGTTGATAAAGGTTGTACTCACCATTGCTTTCATCGGAGACATAGAATATGTTTCCTTTTTGGTCCACAGTGGGCCAAAAATCCTTACCGATATAATCTGTATACTGTTGAAATGCCTTTGTTTTGGGATTATAAGACTTGATATCTGGATTGAAAGCACCTTTATATCGCTTGCGGTTCGCCGAGCTATAGCCTTCCCAGCTGTCATTGAATAACAATTCTCCCGAAGGAGTTGGCACCACGTTACTGATATAATTAAAGACATGTGGAAATAACCTTGTCGCCGTACCTCCATCCAAAGCAACTTGATAAGCGCTCATTCTATTGTAACGCGATGATGTGAAATAAAGCGATTTGCTATCCCAGCTCCAGCTGTCCACTTCGTCCGAAGCATCATGCGATGTCAGCTGCCTTATATCTCCACCCGCCAAGGGCATTACATAGACATCCATATTACCGTTTTGATTGGCCGAAAAAGCCAACCATTTTCCATCTGGGGAAATTCTTGGATTGATCTCATTTCCTTCCATTCCTGTTAACCGTACCGCAACACCACCTTGACTTCCAACTTTCCAAAGGTCACCTTCGTAGCTGAAAACCATTTCCTTTCCATCGGGACTTAAAGTCGGATGGGATAAAAACGTGGGTTGTTGGGCAATAACACAGGTTGTTCCAGCATAGGCTAGAACTGTACTTAAAATTAGTTTCTTTATCATGTTATCTAGGAGGCTAATAATTGTTTGCCAATACAAAGGTAGAATAGGTATTGAACAAACCACCATGAAATAGCGAAGAATTTTATATTTTTATTCCTTCACGACATCAGCATTTAATTGTTGACTTTCTCCCGTTATTTCACTGCTATTATTTTCTAATGATATGGAAGCCCAAACCTCTTCTATTTTGACTACCACATCGAATATCTTCTTAAATTAAAGTATGCATACAAATTAACTGAAACAAATGTGTCTATTTTCGGTTCCTATACAAGGAATGATTACGTATAATATATGATATTGAATAAATAGGTTTAACCGAATTCAAAAAGCACATCGTATTATTTTCTTACCGGAAGATTGAGGCAGAAGATAATTGTCAAAACTAGCGCATATAATTATCGTCGCGTCGATATGCTATTTAAATATAGGCATATTTCGTATCCTTATTGCAACCTAAACATTCAAATATTTTTTGAATCATTATATTTTTTAATGGGATACTTATCCTTAACTTTGCACCCTCAAATCAGAAACTATGGACGCAACGTTAACTCACTCAGAAGAAGATCTTTATAAGAAACGAAATCGCATAAGAATTGCGGTATCGCTTTTCTTTTTTTGCCAAGGTATCGCGTTTGCATCTTGGGCAAGCCGCATCCCCGTTATCAAAGCTCATCTCAACTTAAGTGAGGGTCAATTGGGGACAATTTTATTAATGCTTCCAGTCGGACAACTTGCAACGATGGCTCTTTCAGGAAAATTGGTTACAAAATATGGAAGTGCTAGCGTTTTGCGTATCGTACCCATCGCTTACACCTTGGTCTTGTGCTCCATCCCCTTTGCGCAGAATGCCTGGCAGTTAGGAGGCATACTATTTCTATTTGGTGTAACCGGTAATATGTGTAATATATCTGTTAATACACAGGGTGTCGCAACGGAGCAGGTTTTCAAAAAATCAATAATGACTTCCTTTCATGGAGCCTGGAGTATCGCTGGTTTCACAGGAGCACTAGTAGGCTTGTTAACGATGAATTTTGGACTGAACACCTTTTACCATTTTTTAATCATATTAGTCATTGTCACAGCGAATACACTAATCAACCAAAAGTATTTGGTTCCTGGCAAATCTCCTCAAAAGGAAAAGCGCAGTTTTTTCTCTAAACCAGAAGGTGGCTTACTTCAGCTCGGCATCATCGGCTTTTTCAGCATGGCAACTGAGGGGGCAATGTTCGACTGGAGTGGGGTGTATTTCAAGGAGATCGTTCAGGCGCCAGAGAAATTTGTTGTCGTTGGCTACGCTTCATTTATGATCATGATGGCTACTGGGCGCTTTGTTGGTGATGCTGTCATTCGGAAATTGGGCCGAAAAAGGACCCTGCAGTACAGTGGCCTACTGATGTTCATCGGGATGATGACATCGGTTATTTTTCCCGAATTTATCATCTGTACCCTAGCTTTTATGTTGGTCGGTATCGGTGTAGCTTGCAATGTCCCCTCCATCTACAGTATTGCCGGACAGAACAAAAATGTGCCCTCTGGAGTGGCTTTGGCCATGGTTTCAAGCATTAGCTACTTGGGCTTTTTAATGGGACCACCTTTAATTGGGTATATTGCTGAAGCCTTTAGCCTACGCTATTCCTATGGTGTTTTTGCCTGTTTCGGACTGTTGATGTTTATAATGGTTGGACGATTATCTTTATTCAAAGACACAAGCCAAACCTAATCGAACGATGGAAGTATCTTCTTACTGAATTTAAAGTTTGACCTGAAGAAATCTCGTGCTAAATGACATGCGTTTATTTTTCAAGACATAAGACATGGCAAGTAAATAAAAACAAGCCGTACCGCTTCCTAAAATTGATCCAAACCAAACATCTTCTACGAAATGCTGCCCCAAATACACCCGAGAGTAAGCTGTTAATGCAGCGAGAATAAATACAGTTATACCAAAAGCTTTATTTTTTGAGAGAATAGCTAACGTAGCCGCCAGCGCAAAGGCCGAAGTTGTATGTCCGGAAGGAAAGGAGTTAAAGTGCGCTACACGCAACCAAGAAACAACATGGAATGTAGGATCTCCATGAAATACGGTTGCCGGTCTATCGGCATCGAAAAGGTTTTTCAGTATACAGCAGATCAGCCCCGAGAAAATATATGTCCCCAGGATAGCTCGGGCAAAATTCCATTGCTGCGTACAGCAGTAGGCAATAAAAACACCTATAACAAAAAGACCGTCTCCAAAATAAGTCTGTATTGTAAAAAGAATATCAGCCCAAAATGAATGTCGAGTATTCACAAAATGGAATGCATCTTCCTTCGGAATAAATATAACAACAGCTGTCATTAAGACTATCCAAATGCTAAAGCAAGCAAAAAAAGCAGGGTTAGCTGCATATACCTTTCTAAATTGGTATAATAAAAATTTTCCCATTCAATTTATATTATCGGATTACAGGCCAAAAGTAAAATTGCTGTAAATAATTATCCGAAAATAATCATTCCATTAAAATTTACAATTCTATTACCTATTTATTTTGATAAGAAAAGGAAAAGTTTTATTGAATAAACAAAAAAAGCGATGGAAATCCATCGCTTTTCTCAGTAGCCCCGAGCAGAATCGAACTGCTATCAAATGTTTAGGAAACATCTATTCTATCCGTTGAACTACGGGGCCCTTTCAGAAGCCAAACTTAGGCTTATTTTATATATAAGTCAATAGCTAGTCTAAAATCCTGTTATATTTTTTTAAAAAAGAGAGGTAGCCACTATATAGACTCATTATACCAAAGCGATTAACATTGACCATAGCCAAAATATATATCAAAATCGTTTCACGTACGATGGAATAGTCACGATCAACCGCAAATTTAGAACCTGTAAAATAGACTGGATTTAGAAAAGAAAAAATGGTGGAGGGAGAAGGATTCGAACCTTCGAAGCCGAAGCAACGGATTTACAGTCCGTCCCATTTGACCGCTCTGGAACCCCTCCAGCATTGTGCTGTTCTAGAATTGAACGTCGCAAAAGTAGCTTTTGATTTGCAAAACTGCAATAATTTTTTGGTATAAATCTGTAACTAGCGCAGTATGAATTCATTTATTTTCAAGCAACATATAAATGGTCTGTTAATCATCAGATCAACCTATCATTATTATAATAAAAACTTATTGTTATAATCTAGTCATAATAGATTTTGACGATAGTGTATTGGTAAAATCAATTCGCTTTTTGGATCGAGTTGCTGTATCTTTGTGTCAACAAAAAAAGAAAGATATATTATGAGTTTCACAGGTAAAAGTTTTCCAAGCATTACAGTAGATGCAATTGATTATTTAGGCGACAATTTACAGATCAACATTTTTGAAAAAGCAGTTAAAGAAGGTAAAAAAGTGCTTTTATTTTGGTATCCAAAAGATTTCACTTTCGTATGTCCTACTGAATTACACGCTTTTCAAGAAGCTGCTGCTGAGTTTGAAAAACGCAATACAGTCTTAATCGGCGCTTCTTGCGATACAAATGAAGTACACTTTGCTTGGTTAAACACAGCAAAAGATAACGGTGGAATTGAAGGTGTTGAATATCCTCTATTGGCAGACACCAACCGCAACTTATCAAGTATATTGGGAATCTTAGATGTTCAAGAAGTTGAACACCCTGAATACGGAACATTGGCACAAGGTTCTGCGGTTACTTATAGAGCAACATATTTGATCGACGAAACTGGCCGTGTATTCCATGAATCAGTAAACGACATGCCTTTGGGCCGTAACGTTAAAGAATACTTACGTTTGATCGATGCTTACGCTCACGTACAGAAATTTGGCGAAGTGTGTCCTGCAAACTGGGAAGAAGGTAAAGATGCAATGAACGCAGATAGAAAAGGTGTAGCTGAGTATTTAGCTAAACACTAACAATACAAGACCACAGTGTCTTTTCGACAGGAGCTTTTCCCGGCTCCTGTTGATTTCTCCAACAATCACCTTAAAAATAAAATCATGTTACAAGAATTAGAAAACGATAATTTACAAGAAATTGTAAACAATAACGATATTGTAATGGTTCAGTACTCCGCAACTTGGTGTGGTAACTGTAAAATCATGAAACCGAAATTCAAAAAATTGGCTGGCGAAAATGATAGCGTACCTTTTGTTATTGCTGATGCAGAAAAATTTCCTGAATCCCGCAAACTAGCAAATGTCAATAATCTACCCACTTTCGCTGCTTTTAAAAACGGTAAATTAGTCAATCAGGTACAAACAAATAAGTTAGACGCATTAGTAGAATTATTCAATGAAACTACCAGTAATTAAGCATTTGACAGAGTTCATCGAGCAGAATGATGTAGATTATGTCTTGGAAACAATCGAGACACTGGAAGCTTTAACCGAAGCTCCTTTGAAAGATGAAGAACTTGACGTTCTTGGTGAATTGATTTCAAACCTATACGGAGCTGTAGAGGTAGATAAATTAATTAAAGAAGGTAACTCCAAAAAAGACGCGTTAAATATGTTTATGAAGCGTGTTCTAGGCGCCATTGATAAATAGTGTTTGGTCCCAAAAACATTCGTGTGAAACTTTCTTTAAAGGTTGCTCCTGTCGTTTTTGAGCATTTGAAACATAGAAACTAAAATCGATTGAAATTTGTCAAACAAATATACAATTGGCTTTAGACCAATACAGATTTTTTTGAAGGTAGCGGAAAACCTATCTTACCTTAAATATCGCTGTATTGCAGCATCTTAAACGCATGACGCCGCTATATTATATGTTTTCCAAAAGCTAAAATGTTGACAAAATTTAGCAATGTGGAAAACTAATTAAGGTAATCTGACAGAACTAAATATTTTCTACATATATTTACTTATGTTAAAGGTTGCCACTTGGAGCGAAGCGACAAAATAACTATTCTCTAAAAATTCGTTTCAGGAAAAAATATTTTAATTGTTAAACGGAAATTCCAGCTTGATTGGGATTTCCGTTTTTTATTTATGCCTATATTTTACCATTTAGTGATCTATCCCTCTACCTCGTCACTCAAACTAGCTTCCTTTTATGGCCCTAAGTTTAATTCGCCTAATATCCATAAGTCAAAGCAATATACCAACGTCACAAGTGGGCTAATTAAAGACTGTCAATTAAAAAGACACGCAATAAAATTACAATCTCCAACAATCCGTTGTTCATCAAAATTTTTATCTTTAAACATGCGAAGACCTTTTCTCTCTGTTATCATTATTTTGGCTGGCATCTTGTCAACTTCAATCGTTAAAGCACAGAATCCACAGTGGAACGCTGCCGAAATTAAACTCCATCTAGAAAAACTGAACGTGCTGGGGTCGGTACTCTATTTTGCAGCACATCCCGATGATGAAAATACCCGGCTAATAGCTTGGCTAGCGCAGGAAAAAAAATATAAAACAGGCTATTTATCCCTAACTCGAGGTGATGGGGGACAAAACCTTATCGGAACAGAACAAGGTATTGAACTTGGATTGATTCGAACGCAGGAATTACTGGCAGCTCGAAAAATCGATAAAGGTGAGCAATTTTTTTCATCAGCATACGATTTTGGATTCTCGAAGACTCCAGAGGAAACTTTCGAATTCTGGGATAAACAGCGTGTTCTCCGCGAAGCCGTATGGATTATCCGCAAATTTAGGCCCGATGTCATCATCACGCGTTTTCCTCCCGATTCAAGGGGTGGCCATGGTCATCATCAAGCCTCGGCCATTCTAGCACATGAAGCCTTTAAAGCTGCTGCTGATCCGAATATATTCCCAGAGCAACTTCAATTTGTACGCCCCTGGAAAGCTAAACGCTTGCTTTGGAATACAGCTAACTTCGGAGGTCAAAACAATACACGTGAAGATCAGTTAAAAATAGATATCGGGGATTACAATTCTCTTCTAGGAGCCTCTTATGGAGAAATTGCCGCACACAGCCGTTCATCACACAAAAGCCAAGGCTTTGGTTCGACAAGCCAACGTGGCTCATCAATCGAATACTTTGAGTATGTAGACGGTGCACCTGCAAAAAATACACTCTTGGATGGAGTTGACACCTCATGGAAAAGAATTCAAAACGGCAGTAAAGTTGAGTCCTTAATTGACCACATCAGTCAAACATATCAAATTGATAAACCCGAATTGATCATTGCTGAATTGATCCAACTGTACAAAGCACTGGATCAAATTGATGATGAATACTGGAAAACTGAAAAGAAAAAAGAGGTTGAAAAACTAATTCTTGCCTGTGGTGGAATTTGGTTCGAAAGTATCGCTAAAAATCCATCCTATGCCTTGGAAGATCAGATCAAAGTAGAACATTCCATTATTGTTCGGCGTCCAAATGTAACCGTTGAGCTGACCCAAATAAATGGAAATAGCATTCATGAAACACTAAAAATAAACAAGCTACAAAGAGACTCGGTTCTTATACATGCCGACAGGACGACACAACCATACTGGTTGATTGATCCACATGGAAAAGGCAAATTTAATGTCAGTGATTTTAACCTGACCGGCTATCCAGAAAACCCCTATGCTCCAGAGGTATCATTTCAACTCCGGATCAATGGTGAAAATATCACACTCAGTCAGCCCATAAAATATAAAAATACCGATCCTGTTCGTGGCGAAATCTACGACCCCATTGTGATCGTCCCACAGTTGACGGCAAAAAGTTCCAGCCCTTTGGCACTTACACAAAATGCCCACACTGTCAAAGTGAATCTGACTTTTCAGAAAAACGGACAAGCAAACACAACCACGTTTAACGTCAGACCGAATGTACCTAAAGGCTGGGAAATTTCACCGGCATCTTTTGACCTATCTTTTGACAAAGGCGAACGTACAATTTCCAAAGAGATCAGCATAAAACCATCAGATGCTTCTAAATCTTCCATTGATACCCTAGGGTTCCTCTTAGCAAACAAAGAACGTTTGAAAGAGATAAAATCCATTGATTACAATCATGTACCTAATATTGTTTATTTCCCAGATGTCGCTATAAAAATAAGCAATGTCAACCTGATCAACGACGTAAAGAAAGTGGCATACATCCATGGGGCAGGGGATCTAATTCCGGAGTCGCTGGCGGCCATTGGTATTAAAGTCGATGTTTTAAGTAACGAACAGGCATTAAAAGCAGATCTCTCTAGCTACGATGCTGTAATCTTGGGTGTACGAATATTCAACGTCAACAAGCAAATTGCACAGCTCCAAAACAGACTACTTGCGTATGTGAACATGGGTGGAACGGTCCTGGAACAGTACAATGTAAACAATGGACTGTTCTCAAAAAACTTTGGTCCTTTTCCTTTTAGCGTCGGCAGAAGCCGTGTAACAGACGAACTTGCAACGGTACATTTCGATAAAAATGACCCGATTTTCAATTACCCGAACAAGATCAGCGAAGCTGACTTCGAACACTGGGTGCAGGAGCGGGGACTCTACTTTGCGGAAGATATCGATAAAAAGTACCGCACCCCGATCACCATGCAAGATCCCGGCGAACCGTTACATAATGGCTCATTACTCATTGCTCAATATGGAAAAGGTAAATTTGTTTATACATCTTTGTCTTTTTTCAGACAATTGCCTGCCGGGATTCCCGGAGCTTACAGATTATTCGTAAATTTGCTATCAAAATCAAAATAATATAATAATGGAAAATCAGATTGACAACAGCTGCACGACAATTGATGCTGGCAAAGCAAAAGGAATCATTCTTTTAGTTGCTGTAGTATTTGGTGCATTAATTGGATTCACTGCAAACGAGACATTTTTAAGCATCTTTGGAGGTGCTATTGTCGGATTGATTATCGCTGCTATTTTTAATAGCGTTATTTATCCTCAAAAGCCTTCAGATAGATAAGAAAGATGAATAGCTGGAAGCGTTTCTACTGGTTGGTCGTTATCTGGCTATTCGTATTCATCCTTTTTCTGTACATTTTCACGAACCACTATTCATGAGTACAGCAGATTGGATCGTTTTATTTCTGACACTCTTATTTATTGTCGTATATGGCGTTTATAAGAGTAGGGGTATAAAAAATATTGACGGATATCTTCTAGGTAATCGTTCTTTACCCTGGTATCACGTCGGATTATCGGTAATGGCGACACAAGCGAGCGCCATTACTTTCTTATCTGCCCCTGGGCTGGCCTATTCTTCTGGAATGAGTTTTGTCCAATTCTACTTTGGTCTTCCGTTGGCCATGATTGTGCTCTGCATTACATTTGTCCCTATTTTTCATAAGCTAAAAGTATTTACAGCCTACGAATTTTTAGAAAAACGTTTTGACGTCAAAACCAGAGGGCTCACTGCCATTCTTTTTTTGATACAGCGAGGGATATCAACGGGTATAACCATCTTTGCACCGGCTTTAATTATATCGACCATCCTTCATATTGATCTTACATGGACCACATTGGCCATAGGAAGTTTTGTTGTTATCTATACGACCTATGGAGGAACCAAAGCCGTATCTCATACACAGTTGCTTCAAATGAGCATTATCTTTGGATCATTACTCGTAGCAGGGATATTAGTTATCCATCTGTTGCCAGAGTCTATTGGATTATCAAAAGCACTTCATATTGCAGGAAAATCAGGAAAAACCAATGCATTGGATTTTACTTTTGATCTCAATAATAACTATACGCTTTGGACAGGACTAATCGGTGGTTTTTTCCTACAGCTTTCCTACTTCGGGACCGACCAAAGTC
Organism: Sphingobacterium sp. UBA7631; assembly: GCF_002483935.1. Taxonomy (NCBI): domain Bacteria; kingdom Pseudomonadati; phylum Bacteroidota; class Sphingobacteriia; order Sphingobacteriales; family Sphingobacteriaceae; genus Sphingobacterium; species Sphingobacterium sp. UBA7631. The sequence goes on along the minus strand of NZ_DLIX01000011.1, from coordinate 395,416 downwards.
AAGTAGGTCGTTATTTGACAGGGGCTTCGATCAAAGAAAGTCGCATGGGATTAATTATGAATGGTCTATTGAAAATCCCTATGCAATTTGCTATCCTGTTGATTGGAGTTCTGGTATTTGCCTATTATCAATTCCATCAGCCGCCCATTTTTTTTAATCAAGTCGAGATCAAGAAGCTCAAAGAAAGCAAATATGCTCCTGACTACCAGCTTCTCGAACAAAAGCATAGCGAGCTATTTAAAACACGTGAATCTGTTGTTCAGCAGCTTAATACAGCATTGGATCACGACGATGAAAAAAGAATTGCTGATTATCGATCCTCACTCGATCAACTTAATGCAAAAATGCAGGTCGTAAAAGAAGGAACCTTGGACTTAATCAAAAAAAACAACCCAACAGCGGAAACGAATGACAATAATTATGTCTTTCTTTCTTTTGTGACAAGCGTCTTCCCAAAGGGTCTAATTGGGCTACTCATAGCGGTCATTTTTCTCGCATCCATGGGGTCTACGGCAAGTGCTATTAACTCATTGGCCTCAACAACGACCATTGATATCTACAAAAGATTTATTAATCCTACCTCATCTGAAAAACAAGACCTTTTGTGGTCGCGTTTATTTACGTTGATCTGGGGTACATTTACTGTTATTGTTGCTTTGTATGCGAACAGATTGGGTAATCTCCTCGAAGCGGTCAATATCTTGGGCTCACTATTCTATGGTACTATCCTAGGGATTTTTATCGTCGCCTTCTACATGAAGAAAATTCAAGGCAAAGCTGTTTTTCTTGCAGCCATTCTTTCCGAAATTATCGTGATAGCAGTATGGACGATGAATAAGATTCCTTTTCTTTGGCTAAATCTTATTGGCGGCCTAGCTGTCATGTTAATCGCCTATATCGTACAACTGGGGGTGAAAGCACCTCGTCCTATAGAGGACAAAAGGGATCTTGAATAAAAAAAAGCCTGATTGCTCAGGCTCAGTATTTTTTATAGATATTGTACAATACACTCTTATCATATATGGTCAATTCGGGGGTTGTATCCCGAACGACAAATTTTCGTTTAAAGGCAACGATAGCGGCTTTTAGATTGGACGTATCATAACCAATAATTTTAAGCGCGTCTATCGCATTAAAGCTATCAGGAGGGGCCACAAGCTGTCCTTCATCATACCATATCCCAAACCCCCGTTCTGCAAGCTTTTTCCACGGGAAAAAAACGCTTGGATCATTCTTGCGTGATGGAGCGATATCAGCATGGCCAATAAAATTATTTGCTGGAATTAAATAACGCGATTTCAAGGTATCAAGCACAGTCATCAATGAATTAATTTGTGCCTCAGGAAAAGGCTCCCTACCATTATTATCCAATTCTATACCAATAGAACAGGAGTTCATGTCGACAATAGAACCCCATTTTGCCACCCCTGCATGCCAAGACCGAACATAATCGTTCAACATTTGTATAATCTCCCCATTCCGGCCAATGACATAATGTGAACTCACTTTAGTTCTTGGAATCTGAAAGGTTTTGATTGTCTGCCCAATACTATCTTGTGCTGTATGATGAATAATGACATAGTTAGGTTTACGAACATCATAATGTATGGCTTCCTCTTGGCGCCAATAAGGATGGTTTCCAGACTTCTGTAAAAAAACAACCTTTCTTTCCTCCGGTGTCAATAAATTGGTATCTGGCTTAGCTTCGACCTTTTCTTCCACAACCAATGCAGAAGCAAATGACGCAACTAGCGGCTTTGCAACCACCGGCTGTATCTTCGACTTGCAGCTTGCCAAAGACAGCAGTGAACAAAGCAATATCCCTATTGACACAGGCCTAAACATTATTTTGGTAAACTATAGACTATACCCATCGCCAACGACTGGCTCAACTGCACTCTTGAAATGACATCTGGATCGTAGATCATGATACCATTTAAGTTCACGTTGATGACTCTCGTGACTTTTGCCGTTACAGTTACATCCAAACGGTGTGTAGGGTTGGAAAGTTTCTCGTAGTCAGCAAAAAGGTTATAACGAGCCTTTACATTCAGTTTATCTGTGAAGTTTTTGTCCAGGTTACCCGTTAGCTGAAATGCCAGTGCATTGGCAAAAGAGCGGTCTTCCTTTACACCAAATCGTTCACCAGTACCCGCACTTGGATTGTTAGGATCTCTATAATATCCATATTTCTCAAAGAAACCTTCTCCAGAACGAGGCTTAACACGCTCATCCAAGATAAAAGTTTGACGTGCAGTACCCGTACCAAAACGCAAGGAAAATTCGTTACTAGGCTTATACTCAAGACCGAAAGATTCTGTCAGATAAGCTGGTGCCATAAAAGCATTCTCAATATAGTCTATTGTATCTCTGCCGTTAACCGTTTTATATTTATAACCCGCATCAAATTGCGACTCAAATGTCACCGACGTAAACAATGCCCAATTGGCAGACAATTTATAAGAAAGCTTATTATCCCAAAATATACGGTCATTATTCTTCTTCGCAATATTATTGGTATTCTTTATCTTTCCATAACGTAAATCAACTTCGGTCACAAAATTGAAATTGTCCTTCGTATAATCCGATTTATGATTCGCATTCAATCCTACAGCAATAGAACCAACACCCCCACCTTTCCAATTATCATTAAATGACGCCTGGTTTAAATTGATCCCGAATTTTGTCCAATGTTTCCAATAGTCTACCTCTAAGTTTAGTTTTGGAACTATAGGACGAATCGTTTTAATATTTAATGGTTGCTCTTTCTGTACAGAAATTACGGTATCTGGTTTTGCTCGAAGATCTTTCAGATCCTGTGCTTTTAAGCTGGTAATAGAAAGGCAAAGCAGAGCCATGCCGACAAAATTGAATAACTTCATTCTGAAAACGTCTATTTTTTGTTTACGGTACTAATTTATAATTAATTGTTGGAAAAGGCTCAATAAAATATTGCGAAGGGTTCAATTGATACCGTGAATAACAATCTTTGATATAATTCACCAATTCATAATCACTCGCTGAGAGAATAAAGAAATAGGAGGGTCTAAATATCCTTCTAAATCGTTCAGCTTCTTCGCTATTTAATCCTGTAATCTTACTGATAAGCTCTTTCGTAAATTTGTAATCGATCACATTTTCCTTATAATCGTTTTCAATGGTTTTAGTTAGTCGACGTGCTCTTTTAGCCTCCTTGCTAAATAAACTATAAATTGAATTGATGCTTAATCCAGCCCCATTTGGGCCAACAGAAAATACGTCTCCATAACCCGCAAGACGATACGCTTTCTCATAATCCTCTTTTGCTTTTTTCAGAATTTCCTCTGGTGTCTTGCGTGCAAAAACCTGAACTTCATCAATATAAAACGATTCACGTACCAAATGAAACAGCAACAATCCGCGGTTATCCACCTGAAGAGTATCTGAAAAATAGCCTTTACATATCGCAACAATATGATCTCCTAGTTGTGCATTAAAGACAAATTCTCCTTTAATAGTATTATAATTGACCTCGCCAGTACGTAAGTTGGCCAGCCTTACATTTCCAATACGTTGTTTGGTATTTTTATCAAAAACGATACCCTCCACTTTTTTATCTTGGCAAAAAAGTGGAGAGGTAAAGCCCACAAGGGCAATAAGTAGAAAAATATATCGCAATAGTATCACTTTCGTAAAACTACTATATCGCTGTACAAAAGCGAAATATTTAACATCTTTTAAAGCGTAACTATTTAGATATAACCAATAGCTGCCCTAAAGATAGCGCATCATCGGTAAGACCGTTTAGGGATTTGATCTGATCAACGGATACATTGTACAGCTTACTGAGCGAATATAACGTATCTTGCGCTTTAACCTCATGAATACGCATAGCTACCGGGCTCTTGATTTCTTCTGTCTTTACGACGGTAGGAGGGGTTTCTTGTACATTCTGCACGATCTCGACCTGAACAGTCTCTTCACGTACAACCTTTTCACGTGGCGATTCACCGCGATCGTATTGATCAAGATGATATCTTTCGATCATTTCGATCAGCAATTCAGGATAACGCGGATTGGTGGCGTATCCAGCCGCTTTCAAGCCTTTGGCCCAGCCTTTATAGTCGTTCTTATTCAACTTAAAGAGTGCCGCATATCGCGGTCGTAACAGAAACTCTGAGTGATCCCGAAAAGATTGTTCGGGATTTTCATAAACACGAAAGCAGTCATTGATATTATCATCGGGACGAGTCACGGATTTTCCCTTCCAAACTCCGCCACATTTAATACCGAAATGATTATTAGCCTCACGCGCAAGATAACTGTTACCATTACCGGATTCCAGTAAAGCCTGAGCAAGTTTAATACTCGCAGGAATACCATATTTATTCATTTCTGCAACGGCCACATCTTTGTAATGAGCAATATAGTCGTTGCCAGCCATGGTCGGTCGTCCCACAGAAGAGGATGAAGAAGTTTTTGAATTTGAGCCAGATTTAGTGGAGGATATTGTGCCTCTCCGGCTTGAACATGATGTAATCAACATCATGAATACAAACATGCCATAAAAAAACTTCTTCATGCAATACTATCGCGCTTATTTTTTTGTTGACGAGAATCTATTTTGCTTAGCATCATTATCAAACATATCCAAATGATATTGTCTAATAGTAGCGAGTACTTTTGCTGTCCAACCTTTACTCGTAGAGTAACCCGAACGAGCAATCGCTTTTACCCAAGCTTCGTATTTTTCACCAGGATGTTTTTCAAAAAGACTCTGAGTAGTCTTTTTTCTTTTTACTATTCCTACAAAATCATCATACGAGTCCATTACAGACCGATAACCTTTGTAAGCTGACCGAATAACGGTACTGTTGTTTTTTCCTTTGACACCAAAATGGTTATTCAAATTTTTTGCTACCCTGCTACCACCATTTCCGCTTTCATGCATAGCGATGGCTAAGATAACCGATGCTGGAACACCGTGTTCCTCCATCATTTCTTTTGCTATTGGACTGTACTTATCGACATATGCCGCATTACTTTGAGCTGAAACTTTTGTTAATCCAAAAGTTCCCAAAGCTAGTAACAGTACAAAGCTTTTTAATTGTTTTAAATTCATGAAGAATGTTTTAGTTCACAAATTACTTCTTGCGTAAAGCAAAAAGTCCGTCTCGAATCGGTAATATTACCTTTTCTACGCGCTTGTCCTGAGCTAAACGTGCATTCAAATCAATGATCTGCTTTGTTTGGTTGTCTGGTTTTGAATCTAACACCTTACCTTTCCATAAGACATTGTCAATCAAAATAAGTCCCCCAGACGGAACTTGATTTATTATCGTTTCGAAATAATATAAATTTCTCTTTTTGTCCGCGTCGATAAATACCAGATCAAATGTTTCATCTAATGTAGGTAGTATTACCGCTGCATCTCCAATATGATAGTTGATTTTATCAGCAAATGCCGATTCATCAAAATAACCTTGGACGCGTTCTTGTTGCTCTGCATTAATATCGATAGTATGTAATATCCCATCTTCCTGCAGCCCTTCTGCGAGACACAACGTTGCGTATCCCGTAAATGTTCCTATCTCCAAGATACGTTTCGGAGCAACCAATTTACTCAATAAAGAAAGAACTCTTCCCTGGTAGTGTCCAGATAACATATGGGGCATTGTTTCCTTCAAATATGTCTCCCGATTTACCCTTTTCAGTAACGAATTTTCCTCGTCTGTAGTATGTTCCAAATAGGACTCTAAATCGTCGGCAACAATTTCCATAACCACAAAGGTACCAAAAAACATTTTTATGATAAAAACTTTTTTTTACAAAAATCTGAATACCAGCGAAATACAATTATCCTTTTGTAAAGAGCATTTTTCGGAAATCGCGTCAGATGCATAAAAAAGCCATATTGCCATTTTTTGATTTTCTATTTTGTTTCCAAATTTCATCAAAAAAAAGTCCCCCTAAAAGATGATCTTTTAGGGGGGCTTTTTTTATTATTAAACAACAAATATACTAAGCAAGATCAGCAGTGATCAAGCGTAAAAATTCGGATCTTGTCACATCATTTTGGAATGCTCCAGTAAATGCAGAGGTAGTTGTTACGGAATTCTGTTTCTGAACTCCACGCATCGCCATACACATGTGCTTGCATTCCATAACCACAGCTACTCCACGAGCGCCTAAAGTTTCTTGAATACAATCTCTGATCTCATTGGTGAGACGTTCCTGAACCTGCAGACGACGCGCAAAAATATCAACGACACGTGGTATCTTGCTTAAACCTACAATATGGCCATTTGGAATATATGCAATATGGGCTTTACCAAAGAAAGGCAACATATGGTGCTCACAAAGAGAATATACTTCAATATCCTTAACGACGACCATTTGACTATAGTCTTCCTCAAACATAGCACCACGTAATACCTCCGCAGCATCGATATCATAGCCATGTGTCAGAAATTGCAGTGCCTTTGCAACACGTTCTGGTGTTTTCACTAAACCTTCGCGTTTTGGATCTTCCCCCAGACATTCCAATATATCTGTATAATGAGCAGCGATGCGATCTACCTTTTCAGTATTGTATTTGTCGATCTTAATATATCCATCCAACTCTTCGTTGTCAAATGAGTGTTGACTCATAGTTTCTACTATTTAAATGTATTAAAGATTAATCGCCAAAATATTCGACGTAATTATTTTCTGTTTCATGCAAACGGACACTATGCAAGATCACACCCTGTTCATCAAATAACGGTTTTAAGATCTTAAATATTTCGATTGCGATATTTTCCGTAGAAGCCATGACTCCTTTCATAAAATCAACATCTAAATTGAAATTACGGTGATCGACTTTGTCTATGATACTACGATTGATTATTTCTTTCATGATCTTTAAATCGATCAAAAAACCAGTCTCCGGGTTGACTTTTCCTTTAACTGTTACATAAAGATCATAATTATGTCCATGCCAATTTGGATTGGAGCAAAGACCAAATACCTGTTCATTCTGCTCCTTACTCCAGTCTTCACGATAGAGCTTGTGCGCAGCACAGAAACGTTCACGACGAGTTATAAATACCATAATGATACAAAGATAAGGCTTTAAGTGCAATTAAAACATCTCAATTTAAGGAATGCCGTCAGAATATAGTAATATAATGAAGTGCTTTCTCTTTTGTTGAACAAACAGGCAAAAATCTAAGCACTTTATTCTTACCCATAACCCGCTTTCAAGAATAATCTGATATCAAATTTTGTAGCGGAGTGTAAATACTCCCAGCTTAAAAAGAACAACAATGAATGCTGATTTTTAAGGCCATTTTCTTTTACCTTTAGTTAGGGTTTAGTTAGGGTTTAGTTAGGGTTAGTTTAGGTTTTATATAGCTTTTACCTAAAGTAACCCTAACTAAAATCTAAACTAAGGCTATATAAAATCTAAACTAATTCAAGCGATTATATCCATCGATTAGCATTGTTTCCAATAGCATCGGGACAAAAACTAAACAGTTCGTACAGCATTATAAAAGAGGAGATCATAGCAAAAAGCAGTTAGCCCTATTAACATCAAGCTCGGGTTTCTAAGCAGGACGCATTGCAAGCATGATATTTTTATGCTAAAAAGAGATGCGCTTGCAAGATAATTTGTAATTTTCAATCCAAAACGAGCTCGTCATGCAAATATTAATTATTGCGGCTACTTCATTTGAATTGCAGCCTTTTCTGGAAGTGGTATCAAATTACGATCAATGCGATACCCTAGTAACTGGTGTAGGCATGGTCGCCACAGGCTTTGAGCTGGGAAGAATGCTACACGAAAAAAAATATGATCTCCTTATTAATGTCGGGATAGGAGGATGTTTGGATCGTACTATTGAAATAGGCTCGGTTATTCAGGTCGTTTCAGAGTCATTTGTTGAACTAGGTGCGGAAGACGGTCATAATTTTATTCCAATAGATCAATTGGGCTATGGAAGGTCTACATTTACCTCGTCTTTACTGAATGACAAGGAGCTTAGGCTTCCTTTTCTAAAACATGGGGAAGGAATTACCGTAAACAAAGTCCATGGTAGCACAGAAAGTATCGAAAAAATTAAAAAACTGCATCCTAATAGCCTTGTTGAAAGTATGGAAGGAGCTGCGGTTTTCTATGCAGCCGATAAAATGACAATTCCCGTGATTGAGATTCGCGGTATTTCAAATTACGTGGAAAGAAGGAACCGTGCCACGTGGAACATTCCGTTAGCGATAATGAATAGTAATAAGGCACTTATAAAAACATTAGAATATCTGAACAACTTATATTCAAAAATTTAATACAAAAGTCATTTACTTATTAAAAAATGACATAAAACTATAGAATTAGCGGGTTCAAATCTTCAAAATATCAATTTTAAATAGTAGATTTGTAATCTAAAAATTGACACTATTTTACAACTGATGAGAGAAATACAATTCAGAGAAGCACTTCGTGAAGCAATGAACGAAGAAATGCGTAAAGACGACAAAATATTTTTATTAGGAGAAGAAGTTGCTGAGTATAACGGAGCTTACAAAGTAAGTCAGGGTATGCTTGATGAATTCGGTGCAAAGCGTATCATTGATACACCTATTGCGGAACTTGGTTTTGCTGGTATTGCTGTTGGTGCTGCAATGAATGGTTTGAAGCCAATTGTTGAATTCATGACATTCAACTTCTCACTTGTTGCAATTGACCAAGTAATCAATGCGGCAGCTAAAATTCACTCGATGAGTGGTGGACAGTTCTCTATTCCGATGGTCTTCCGTGGTCCTACAGGAAATGCGGGTCAGCTTGCAGCACAACACTCTCAAAACTTTGAGAACTGGTTTGCAAATACACCAGGTTTAAAAGTTGTGGTTCCTTCGAACCCATATGAAGCTAAAGGTTTATTGAAATCAGCTATTATCGATCCAGATCCTGTTATCTTCATGGAATCTGAGGTAATGTATGGTGATAAAGGACAAGTTCCTGAAGAAGAATATTACTTAGAAATCGGAAAAGCTAATATTATCCAAGAAGGTACAGATGTAACTGTTGTGTCTTTTGGTAAAATGCTTCCTCGCGTTGTCATTCCTGCAGTTGAAGAATTGAAAAAAGAAGGTATCAGCGTTGAATTGATTGACTTGCGTTCGGTACGTCCTATCGATTACCCTACAATCATCGCGTCTGTTAAGAAAACAAACCGTTTGGTAATCGTGGAAGAAGCATGGCCACTAGCGTCTATTTCTACCGACTTAGCATTCAATGTACAACGTAATGCATTTGATTACTTAGATGCCCCAGTTATCCGCGTAAATTGTGCAGATGTACCTCTTCCTTATGCTCCAACATTGATCGAAGCTGCTTTACCTAGCGTTGAGAAAGTTGTTAAAGCTGTGAAAGAAGTATCTTATATCAAGAAGTAATACGAATTACATCCTTAAAAAAATTAAAATCCCTTTTACTGTGTGAAAGGGATTTTTTTTATATTTAAACTGGCCAATTGTTGCTTACTAAAAAAATTAAAATTCCATATATGAAAAAATTAAGAATTGCCTCTTTAATGGCTGTATTTGCATTTCTCGTGATATCTGCTTCCGCACAAAAGAAATACACATTACGCGTAAATCCCGATTCAGGGAAAAAAATATCACAAAATCTTGTGATGACCATGGATATTGACGCTGCTGGCCAAAAAATGGTGACAGACCTTAATATGGGCTTTGATATCACCAATACGACGAAAAAAGACAACATATTTGCGTTCGATCTTAAATATACCGGAATCAACATGAAAATGAATATGGCAGGAATGGATATGACTTACGACTCTAAAAACCCCGAGGCCAATGAATTTTCTAAACAGATGCATGCTACGTTAGGCAAGTTGCTCGAAAATAGCATTAGCTTTAATGTTGATCAACTTGGCAAATCTTCCGATATCAAGTTGCCTGAGGGCATTAACATGCCGTTTGATAAAAGTATGTTCGAAAATATAACTACAGTATTGCCTGAACAGCCGATTAAAATAGGTGATTCTTGGACATCCAAAACTGAATCAGATGATTCAGGCATTTCAGTAGAAAACAAAATGACTTTAATAGAAGCAAATGAGCTAGGCTATAAAGTAAATGTTGAAGGAAAAATGTTCGGTCCGGATGCAAATCAGGTAGGCAACGTGCAGGGCTTCTATGTCTTGGATAAAAAGACCTGTCTTACCACGAGTACAGAAATGACAAGTGCCGTGGATATGCCTGAAGCAAAAATAAAGACCACCTTAAAAACCCAATAAACGACGAAAAATAAAATAGGGGCCTTTTGGCCCCTATTTTATTTTTTTATATATCAAATTTATGCGTTGATCTCTTCTTTGTACTGATCAGCAGATAACAAAGCGTCAACATCAGCAGCGTTGTTCAACTTAATACGAACAATCCAGCCTTCACCATAAGGATCAGAATTGACCAATTCAGGAGATGCATCAATAGCTTCATTCACCGATAAAATCGTAGCTGCTACAGGTAAAAACAAATCAGAAACTGTTTTTACGGCTTCAATTGTACCGAAAACTTCATTAGCGGCTACTTCTTCACCTACAGTGTTTATGTCAACAAAAACGATGTCACCCAATTCACGTTGAGCGAAATCGGTAATCCCTACAACTGCTTCATCACCTTCAACACGAATCCATTCGTGATCTTTGGTGTATTTCAATTCTGCTGGAAAATTCATTGTATTTAATTTTTTGATTTTTAATGCCGTGAAGTTACAAAATATCTTTAATTGTCAAAAATGATATTCATCATAACATTTTTGTGTTTATTTTTAAGCTATGAATCCTCAAATCGAAAGACTTTACCAAATTTCACAAAAGAAAGAACGTCGTATTATTGGCCTGATGTCCGGAACATCCCTGGATGGTCTTGATATCGCCGTGTGCCGCATAGAAAATGCAGGTAAAACAACGAAAATACAGCTCGAGAATTTTACTACAATGGATTATGAGGATGATTTTAGAGAGCGGGTGCGTGAAGTTTTTGCAAAACGAAATATCGACCAGCAATTATTTTCGGGACTCCATGCTTATATTGGAGTCACGCATGCCAAATTAATCAACACAGCATTGCAACAATGGAATCTATCAAGCAGTGAGATTGATTGTATAGCCAGCCATGGGCAAACCGTATACCATGCTCCTCAATCGTTGACCAAAGACCGCAACTGGCCCAACAGCACTTTACAGATTGGAGATGGAGATCATATCGCGGTAGATACAGGTATCATAACCCTATCTGACTTTAGGCAAAAACATATTGCTGCAGGAGGAGAAGGGGCACCTTTGGCAGCCTATGGCGACTACCTTCTTTTCTCGCATGCAACAGAAAATCGATTCTTATTGAATATTGGCGGTATTTCTAATTTCACATTTATCCCAAGCCATCAAACAAAGTCGAAAGCTTATGCGACAGATCTCGGTCCAGGCAATACAATGATGAACCAATACATGAAGGTAAATTTTGATCAGGAAATGGATAAAGATGCCTATATGGCTAAAAAGGGCGAAGTAAATGATGCGCTATTGAATCAATTATTAACGGAGGAGTTTCTAACGCTGCCCTTTCCAAAAACCACTGGGCCGGAACTATTTAATCTCGCTTATCTCGCAAGGGCACAGGATTGTTCGAAAACAAGCCATATTCCACATGTGGATGTTATGGCGACCCTCAATCGCTTTGCTGCTCATGCGATGGTCAATGGCATTCGCAAGCAGTCAGAAGGGCTATCCGATGTAGCGGTGTACATTAGTGGTGGTGGACTACACAATCCATTGCTGTTCGATTACATCAAAAGGAGCCTACCTACTTGTAACGTTGAAAGTTTTGCAACATTGGGTATCAACCCAGATGCAAAAGAGGCCGTTCTCTTTGCGCTATTAGCAAATGAGACTTTGGTAGGCAACAAATCCAATGTAGCGCAAATTAAAGACTCTCCCGCTGTCTGTATGGGCAAAATCAGCTTGCCTGAATAATTATTCTGTATCGATGGCTTCTTGTAAAAACTCTTTAAAAGGAAGCATACTTTTATAGGAAGCCACGATATTATCCAGTGCATTTTTTGCAGATAACTCCTTTGTAGTTAAAGATCTATCCAACACAAAACTCTTCAATTTGATAAAGTCAATAAACGGATTATCTTCACTATAGCCGGCCGGCGCACGTTTCAGTAAATCTTCTTTGAAAAGCGCAATATTACTGCCAGTCAATACTGTTTTTAAAATTTCATCCAATTTATCACCACTGTAATCAATTTCTTGTCTTATTGCCTCTAAATGTTGCTTTTCAGGACGCCAATACCCACAGGCGATAAATGAATTTTCTGCTCCAATATGAATATAGTATTCTGGTCCCTGCAACTTTCTTCCATCAACAGAAATTCCTGCCCCAAACCAACTTTTATAAGGAGTTTTATCATTTGAAAAGCGTGTATCCCGGTAAATACGAAACAAACATTTACTTGCTTGAATGGAAGTATTAATTTTAGGGTCAAACTCGCTCAATGCAGTAATTAAATCTGTCAAAAAATTTCTCACATCAGCCAATGCTGCTTCATATTTAGCTCTGTTATCGGCAAACCACTCCCGAGAATTATTGGCTTTCAATTCCGTTAAAAAATCAAATGTAGATTTTTGAATGTGACTCATAATACAATCAATTGATTAAAATTAAGAAAACATAGACCATGGGGGCCGCTAATAACAACCCATCAAATCTATCTAAAAAACCACCATGTCCAGGCAATATATTTCCGGAATCCTTTACGTGCAAACTACGCTTTAACATCGATTCTACTAAATCCCCCAATGTTCCAACGATACTGATAATTGCCGCAATACTTACCCATTGCCAAAGTGGAAGATAACCAAAATATTTTTCCAGATTTACAGCAGCAACAATAGCCAAAATCAAGCCCCCAAAGAAACCTTCCCATGTTTTCTTTGGTGAGATCCGTTCGAATAATTTACGTTTTCCAAAGCTTCGTCCAGCGAGATATGCCCCGGTATCGTTTGTCCACAATAAGATCAAAAAACCTAAGGGCAGTACATAGTTAAAAGTACCTTGCAGAAACCCTAATTTGGAAAATAGGAAGAAAGGCAATGTAACATAAGCAATACCCAAAAAAGTATAGGCAATATCATTGAAAGGAAAAGTTCTCTTCTGAAAAAGTGAAATAATATAAGTCGCACTTATAAATGGGATAATCAGTGCTAAAAATTTTACCGCAAGCAAGCCCATCGAAACTAATGAGCCCAAAACAAATAAGAGTAAGGCCAGTGTTATACCTATCCACTTATTTGGGGCGCGTTCTTCGGATGAAACTATTCCATAGAATTCATAAAGACACCATGTACTGAGCAGTGTAAAAAAAATGGAATAGACATAAGCGCCCAAAAGAGTGGCAGCTATCATGACAGCCACAAAGATTACTCCCGTTATTGCTCTTGTTTTCATCTCTTAAAGCCCTCTTTCTGCTTCCTCAATTAATGTTTCGGCCAGATCAATAGATCCTTCACTGACATAGAGTTCAATTTTCCCAAATAAATAAGAAGAATCTTGTTTATTCATTGCGACAGTAGGAATACCATTTTCTTCCAGCATTTGCTTGACTATCTCGGCTTGAATCGCATTTGTATATGTTTTAATTTTTTTCCAATCGTTCTCCATTATTTTCTTTTTGCGTTGATCTATAAAATAAGAATACAAAAATAAGAGTAAAAATGAAGCCTACAAGATATATCCACCAAGATTGCAATTCAAATGCATTGAATTCATCATAACTCTTACCCTCTCTTACGTAATAAAATGCCCCGATTGTGGCACCGGCATTGTTGACAAAGTGTCCAAAAATGGGCAGTACGATGTTCTTGCTCCATACATAAAGATAGCCAAAAAAAGCGCCCAATAACATGCGGGGAACAAAACCAAAAAATTGCAGATGTATCGCACTGAAAATAATGGCAACAAGCCATATAACCACATGCTGATTGCTCAACCATCTTCCCATTATTTTTTGCAAAACACCACGGAACAACAATTCTTCACCTATGGCCGGAATCAAAGCCAGTATAACAATATTATACAAAAAGCCGGATACACTCGACTCCATAATAATAACCTTGATTAATTCGGCCGATTCCTTTTCACTACGCTCCATCCAACGCTGCAAAGATTGCATATTATCGGGCAATTGTAAGGATTCATTCCAATGACCGATCAGACTCATCAAAGGCATAAAAGAAAGCATTGCTAAAAATATATAGCCAAATTGCATTCCGCTAGGCCAATTTTTCAATTTAAAATAGGCTTTACCATATCCTTCGCGTGTATTCATCAGATAAGCTGGCACAACAAAAGATCCCAAGCTACTCATTAACAACATAAATCGCATATCATTGGCAGATCCATTCAGTATAGACTCCAAGGAGAAGACCTGCCCTGTAAATGAATAATAACTTGCAATAATCAGAATGGCAATAATCTGCGAAAGAATGGAAAAACCAATAACCATTAAGATCAAACGTAATAAAGATTGAAACGGATGGGGTGTTTTTTCAGGAAACATATCTAGTAAATATCAGTTAAAGATAACAATAAAAGCAAGATTTATTAAAATTGTCATGTCCAATCAAATTTTAGCATCTGATTTGTATTGGCCTAATGAAAACGAATGATATGATCTAATTACGATAAAAACTACACGAGATATATTCAATCATCTCGGATATGGATGCAGTTACATACAAACTATATGATCAAAAAAGGGCTTTGAATCTCTTCAAAGCCCTTAGATTAGATTTATACTCTTTTAATTCACCCGAATAGGATCGGCTGGTTTTTGTAAATTTTTGTAAGGATACGTTTTCATTTCTTCCAACAATATCTTCACCGTTCTTTCAAGTTGAGGATCACGACCCTCCAAAAGATCTTTAGGCAATTGTTCGATAAATACATCAGGAGCCACACCTTCATTTTCAATAATCCAATTTCCTTTGAGGTCATATACACCGAAGTTTGGCGAAGTAATACGGCCGCCATCCAATAAAGGAGGATAGCCACTTATGCCAACCAAAATCCCCATTGTCGTACGACCAACCAATTTACCCAGCCCTTTAAAACGGAACATATAAGGCATCATATCGCCACCTGAACCTGCATTTTCATTAATGATCATGGCTTTAGGTCCATAAATACCATTTCCTGGTGTAGTAAATCCTTTTCCATCACGAATTCCCCAACCAGCAATCAGTTCACGGGACAAAAGATCAATGACATAATCGGCCACCCAGCCACCACCATTGTTTCTTTCATCCATCAGAAGAGCCTTTTTATCCATCTGAGCGAAATAATAACGATTGAAATAGGTATAACCTTCAGCACCGGTATTTGGCATGTAAACATAAGCTATTTGCCCATTACTCAATTCATTTACTTTCTTACGGTTCCTTTCGACCCATTCCATGCTCCGCAAATTCATCTCGTCGCTAAACGAGATCGGTTTAACGATTACTTCACGAGCGCCGACCAATGAAGGTTTTGAATTGACCTTCAACGTAACTTGTTTACCAACAGTATTGTCAAATAAACTATAGATATCCTTATCTTCAGTCAATTCAGCACCATTAACAGCAACAATATAGTCTCCTTCTTTGATGTTTAATCCCGGTTCAGCCAATGGGGCTTTGAACGATGGATTCCATTCAAGACGCGTAAACAATTTAGCAATCTGATAGTAACCATTCTTTAACGTATAATCTGCTCCCAACACACCAACTGAAACCGACGGCGTGGAAGGTTGATCTCCAGGATAGATATAATTGTGTCCCACGACCATTTCTCCCATCATTTCATTCAATAAATAACCAAGATCAGAACGATGGTTTACAAAAGGCAGGAATTTTTCATATTTGGTTTTCATCGCTTTCCAGTCAGCACCATGCATGTTTTCAACATAAAAATAGTCTTTTTGCATTGACCAAACTTCATTGAATACCTGTTTCCATTCGGCAGCGGGATCCACCAATTGCTGAATTCCGCCTAGCTTAACTTCGCCAGCAGTAGGAGAGGCTACTTTTTGCCCAGCTGTTACAATATTGAATCCATTTCCCGTTTGATATAACATCTTCTTACCATCGGCGCTAATAACAAAACTACGGGCATTTTCCACTAAGGTTTTGTTTTCGAGATCCTTAAAATCATATGCTCCGATTGTTCCCCCGCGTTGGTAAGTCAATTGATTTGGCACTAAACCATTCAAATTCCAATAAGGTCCAGCAGGTAAAGGGAGGGCAACTATTCTGTTTTCTATACGATCGAAGTCAACTTGAATAGATTTATCAATGGGCTTACTTGTCACTGCCTCTTCCTTTTTATCCTTTTTAGGTGATTTTTTATCGTTTTCTTTTACACGATCTTTTTTATCACCATCTCCTTCTTCTTTTTTATCCACCTTATCCTCACGGATTTGTTCCTCATCACTATCATTCTTAAAGAATGATGGCGTTTTGCTGGATAAAATAAAGCCATATACGGCATAATCAACATTACGCTGCACCGCGGACATATGTAAGCCAGAATTTGTCAACCCTGTATTTGTACTCGCTGTAAAAAATAGATATTTACCATCCTGAGAAAAAGCTGTACTACGTGCAGAGCTCATACCATCCGTAATTTGCTGAGTTTTCTTTGTATCCAAGTTATACATAAACACAGCGGGTACCCCATTTTCCAATGTACGTATAAAGGATATCCATTTTGAATCAGGAGACCAGCTTGGTTGGAAATGATTGGATACACGGCCAGTTTGACCGCTCAATTTATCGTCTGCAACTTTAACAATGGCCTTTGAAGCGATATCAATATAGAACAGATTAAGATGTGCATCATTGTAAAACAACTTCTTGGAATCCGGTGACCATGTTGGCTCGAAATAGAAGTTCGTTTCTCCTAAGTTAAAGTACAGAGGTTTATCTTTTCCAAATTGATCCATCAGCACCAACTGATAAGATCCATTTTTGTCTGAAATATAAGAAATCCATTTTCCATTTGGAGACCAATCCGGAAAACGCTCATGAGAACCCGGAGAATTAGATAAATTTCGGGCTTCACCTTTCTCCTTAGGTACCGTAAATATCTCTCCCCGCGCCTCTAATAATGCCCGTTGGCCTGTTGGCGATAGGGTAGCATAACGTATATCGTCCTTAATGTCTTTATAATACGGTCTTTTGTACATTACATCTGTATTCACCGTAATATGCAAAGGAATGACTTTATTATCGCCCAGATTTAGCGTATTTAATACGCCAGCATATTCAAAGATCAACTCAGTCCCATTTCCATTCAGTGAACGCACATCGTAATCTTTAAAATCCGTTAGCTTTTCTACCTTTTTGGATTTGGTATCATAACTATAGATGTTAACAATTTTATCACGATCGGAAAGGAAGTAGATCTTATTTCCCAACCATAATGGTTTAACATCATTACTTTTAACCTGCGGAATAGCTTCTATTTGTTTGGTTTTCGTATCGAAGATCCAAATTGTCGGCATACCACCACCCCGGTAGCGTTTAAAGGCAACTCGATCTCTTTCAGTAGGGTCAGTGTTTTTGATATAAGCCCAGTAACGACCATCAGCAGAAGGGCTTCCCTGAGTCGCTTCAGGCATAATAAGCGCCTTGTCCATTCCTGACATTTGAATATTGGAACTGTATAATCGTGGACTTAAAGCATAGGTGAAATCACGAGATGTCGTATAATATACTTCATCATTATTGAGCCATCCCCGCAATACATCCGAAGAAGGGTGATAAGTGATCCGTTTGGGCTCACCACCCGTTACAGGGATTACATATACGTCTGTATTTCCGTCATAATTTCCTGTGAATGCAACTTTCTTGCCATCTGGAGAAAACATTGGATTCTGTTCCACTCCAGGATTTGTTGTAAGGCGTCTCGGATTAGCTCCGTTTTTTTCGGCAATCCAAATATCTCCACCATAGACAAAAGCAATATTGTTGGCGCTAATACTTGGATTTCGAAGCAATAGGGTTTCTTGCGCTTTTGTTTGCAGAAAGGATGTACCGAGCAAAAAGGCAGCAAATAACTTGAAATGAGTTTTATTCATAAACGTTTAAAGGTTAAATTTACCACACACAAAACTACACTTTTGTAAGCGGACCTAGTTAGTATATCAACAAAGTTGCATAAAAAATATGACAAAAAAAAAGTCCTGCTTTACAGCAGGACCTTCCTTTATTTATTGAGGATTAGAAACCGTACTCTTGTTCGATTTCTAACACAATTCCTTCATCAACCAAAACGCGACCACAGTGTTCACAAATGATGATTTTCTTACGTTGACGTATTTCTGATTGCATTTGAGCAGGAATCTTATTATGACATCCTGAACAGCTATCACGATCGATCGAAACAACAGCAAGTCCGTTTTTAAACGAGTTACGCAAACGGTAGTATACCTTTACCAAACGTTCTTCGATATTCGCTTCAGCCTCAGCAGCTTTTGCTAACAATGCATCTTCTTCTTTTTGAGTTTCAGAAGTAATTGTTTCCAATTCTTTCTTTTTTCCCTCAAGTTCGCTTTTGCTATACTCAAGATTTCCTACAGTAGTATCGTAGTTTTCTGTTTTGTTACGAATCTCAAATTCTGCTTCTTTGATTCGTTTCTCGCAAACCTGAATCTCAAGACCTTGGATTTCTATTTCTTTCGAAATAGCGTCATACTCACGATTATTCTTTACCTCATTCAGCTGCGACTCATATTTTTTGATAGCAGCTTGGGCATCCTTAATCATGTTTTTACGCTTAACGATCGAATCTTCTAAATCGTCTAAGTCTATTCTGATCTTCTCAATACGAGTCTCTAAGCCCGCAATCTCATCTTCAAGATCTGCAACTTCCATAGGCAATTCACCACGAACTTGGCGAATTTTGTCTATTTTAGTATGTACGGCTTGTAAAAGCCATAATGCTTTCAATTTTTGTTCTACGGTTTGTTCCATCAACTGTAGTATTTTATAGGATTTGTATCTATTTCTGTTGTTAAGGTTGCAAAGTTAGGAAATTTTTTCGTAATAATGTCGTACAATAATTCTTGCGTAAATTGTTCGCTCTCAAAATGTCCCGTATCTGCAATCACGATTTCACCTTCAGCATCAAAAAATTCATGATATTTATAGTCTGCTGTAACAAAAAAATCAGCACCAGAACGTTTGGCTGCACCGAGTAAAAATCCCCCCGAGCCACCACAGACCGCTACACGACTAACTTTTTTATCTAATAAGGCTGTATGACGAATGACATTCAACCTCAGTTTGTCCTTAAGATAAGCTAAAAATTCCAATTCAGCCATTGGTTCAGCCAAATTTCCAATCATTCCTGCACCGATTTCAGCAGCCGTATTTTGAATATCAAACAAATCATAAGCTACTTCCTCATAAGGATGAGCTTCATAGAGTGCCAAAAGTAACTTTCTTTCAATAGATTTCAGGTAGATAACCTCAATTCGTGTTTCCTCAACACGCTCTTGAACACCAATCTCCCCAAGGGTAGGATCGGCCCCTTCTAAAGGTCTAAAACTACCATAACCCGCCGCATTAAAACTACATTGATCATAGTGTTTTCCGATTTTACCTGCGCCCGCATCAAACAATGCCTGTCGGACATCTTCAACATGACTCCTAGGTACAAAAACGACCATTTTTCGCAATACATTTGTTTTAGATTCCAGTATAGCCTGATTTTCTAATCCCAATTTATCGGCAATTTTCGTATTCACTCCACCGGTAACATTATCTAGATTCGTATGAATGGCATATAATGCAACTTTATGTTCAATTGCTTTAATAACCGTACGCTCCACATAATTTTTCCCATTAAATTTTTTTAGCCCCCTAAATACAATGGGATGGTGCGAAATAATTAAATTACACCCTTTATCAATGGCTTCTTTTACAACATCTTCTGTGCAGTCTAACGAAATGAGCACCTTTGTAATCTCTCTATTGGCGTCGCCCACAATAAGGCCAGCATTATCATAAGACTCTTGCAAATCTAAAGGAGCCAATTGCTCCAAATAGTCAATGACTTCTTTAATTTTCATGGTCTACAATTACCTCTTTTTCTCTAAATTTATTATGTTCCTCTAAAATTCTTCTATTCGCGTTAATTTCAAACCAGTAATTAGCCAATGTCACAAAATGCATAATGATCAGTACACCGGAAATAGAAAGTGGGAGCGGAATATTTGTCGCCAGGTAAATCCATGCATATAGCGATCCTTTCCTAAACGTAGGGTTTTCCTCCACAGCTATTTTTCGATCATAAAATTCATTGATCAAAGAATCCCTTAGACGCGAAGCAACCTGAAAATTCCAATAAATATTAACCAGCGGAATTGCAGCTAACCACGATTGGTTGGGCGTCATTAATCTATTTTCTTTGGCGACCAATTTTAATGTCTTTCGAATTGTATTTGCAAATAGAAGCCATACGATAATACGTATGGCAACAATACCCATAGCGGTATAAATTACTTCAGGCTTACTTAACTCTCTTATTAATTCCTCTTGCGTCATTGAACTATTTATTGCTTATTTATTATTCCTGTTCCAACAAATCTACTAATTCTTTCAACTTTTTTATTTGTGGATTATGATCTCCAACAAATTCGACTGTTTTAAAACCTATATTTTTTGCCTTCCTATAAAACGGGTAAAAATCATCATCCTCAATTGTTTTGCCATCCTCATAAGTCAAAATGTAAGTACTTGGAATTTTAAGTCGTTTCGGATTTTTTAAACTGATCTTGTCTGTCATTGTTCTTAACGGGTGGGGGACATCCCTAGGAAGCTTCTTAATGTCCTTCACCCAGAAAGGAAAAATATAACCATCCTTTTCTAATTTTAACAGTCCATTTGCTGCACTGGATTTACCCATTAAGTTCATTACAGATTGTTGATCCTCCGGTAGTATAGCATCCAAGTAAACCAATTTACGGATTCTATCCGGAAGACTATCTGCCACAGCCGTGATAATCATCCCACCATAACTATGTCCGACCAATATAATATCATGGAGATCCTCAAACAGGATCGTATTCACAACATCATCGACATGCGTTTGTAATCGGATAGAAGTATCTGCTAAATGATAACGCTCACCCAGGCCTGTTAGTGTGGGTCGGTACACCTCATTTCCCTTTTTAGCTAACTCAACCGCCGTATTTTTAAACTGCCAAGCACCACCCCAAGCTCCATGGACAATAACATATGTAGAAGACTGTGCAGCAAGATCTTTACTGAATCCAACTAATGAAAACAAAAACATAATAGACAATAATCTACAGTAATTCATCGTGTTATATATTAAATCATTCTAGACGGTTAACAAACTCTATTCAGCATTTATTCTGATACCCTGGTTTACATATTTATTAAAAAACAAAATGTAAGCACTCACTTACTTTATTAAAACATACTTCACTCATGTAAAAACAGCTTTTAATTTCATCATTAAACTTCATCAATGAAAATAGGGTAGGGGGGAGCTCTAAAAACATCATGCATAAAGTAAAAAAATAGTCGGCTTTTTATGATAATCATACGATCGTTTTCGCCACTCACCAACTGTCAAACTTTGTATATTTTCGTCGGCAGCTGTTACATTTGACGCAACACAGAGTAAGGTGGAAGGTTTACATATTTTTAGTAGATCGGCTAAAAGCTGATTATTTCTAAATGGAGTTTCAATAAAAATTTGCGTCTGCTTTTCACGTGCTGATTGCTGTTCGAGATTTTTAATCTCCTTAGCTCGATCAATTTTATCGATAGGCAAATAACCATGAAAGGCAAATTTCTGACCGCTAAATCCGGAAGCCATAAGTGCCAGTAGAATAGAGCTTGGTCCAACAAGAGGAACTACCTTAATACCCAATTGATGTGCCCGCGCTACAATAGAAGCACCAGGATCAGCAACACCAGGACATCCCGCCTCAGACATTAATCCAACACTTTTGCCTTGTTTCAAGCCTTCAAAAAAATCATTTATATTTCCCTTGTCCCGCACATGTTTTCCATAATCATGGATCGTTAATTCGCTCTGCGGAATCTTTAAACCTGCAAGTTTTAAAAACTTGCGCGCCGTTTTTTCGTTCTCTACAATATACTCGTCCAATGAATTGATTGTTTCCACTAAATACGGAGTAAATGACTGGAAAGCTGCGTCATCACTCAATGGAACAGGAATTAAATATAAGATACCATTTGCCATAATACAAACCTACTAATTAAGGTCCATTTGGTTATACTAATTTTAAACTTAGCATTATTTAACCTTTTAAAATGATTATAATTTAGATTTTTAAACTCATTATTAGTATTTTAGCGTAAATATTCATTGCAACAATAAACATCATTCAAATGATCACACAAATTACAGAAGGCGTAAAAATCTCGGTTGAAACCATCTATCAATCGGAGTATTCGAATCCGGACCGTGAACATTTCATGTTTGCTTATCATATCAGCATAGAAAATCTCAGCGATTACACGGTTCAATTGATAAGTCGCTATTGGAAAATTTTTGATGCAAAAGGAGACTATAGGGAGGTATCTGGAGAAGGAGTAGTAGGCGAACAACCTATTATAGAACCTGGTCAGACTCATCAATACACCTCAGGTTGCAATCTCAATAGCGAATTCGGATTCATGGAAGGATATTATAATATGATCCGAACACTGGACAACGGCAGCTTTCAAGTTGAAATACCACGTTTCAATCTGATAGCGGATTACGCATTGAATTAATTTTATCAGGGCAGTATCATTATTGCCAATTAATCAAATAACGAAGCTTTTTTCGCATCGAATAAGAAACTATTTCTTTATTTTTGCGAGCATTCCAAATGAACAAGCGAACCTTTGGGACTTCGAATTATCATTTTACCCAATGGCAAAGGCTAACATTTGATCGTATGCCACCCAATAGATTACATTAGTCAGCAATCAAAACGATTATTGACTCAATATATATATAACTGACAATCAATAGAAATACAACTAAAATATTGATTATCAACACGATATAAACTACCAAGAGAAGAAACCTACTGGTAGTGTTTTGGCGTGTAAATTGACTGAATATAATTTAGGGTGATATAACGTGAGTATTTTAGCTACAGAACAAGTAAGCCATTCCTTCCATGATCGATGGCTTTTTAAAGATTTACATTTCGGTCTCCAAAAGGGAGAACGTGTGGCCTTGGTCGGAATCAATGGCACAGGTAAATCAACCTTACTCGCCATTTTAGCAGAGCGAATCTTACCAACCTCAGGAAAAGTTGTAAAAGAAAAAGGTATAAAAATTGGTTTCTTAGAACAGGATCCTGATTTCACAGGATTAAAATCAATCAACGATTTTATTTATAGTACAGACAACGATCAACAACGTCTTATCCGTGAGTACGAGGAGCTGTTATTGGAAACTGATATCGATCAGAAAAAATTAGAAGATCTTACAGAAAAAATAAGTTCATTGAATGCCTGGGAGTATGAGCATAATATTAAGACGATTCTTAATCGTTTAAACATTATGGATTTCCATCAAGATATCAAAAGTTTATCAGGGGGCCAACGAAAACGCCTTGCGCTAGCCAAGCTTTTGATAGACGAGCCGGATATTTATATATTAGATGAACCCACCAACCATTTGGATATAGAGACTATTGAATGGCTTGAAAAACTACTAACAACAGGTAGCAAAACCGTTCTTTTAGTAACGCACGATCGCTACTTCTTGGATAATATCTGTACGGAGATTCGAGAGCTGGATAGGGGCAATCTCTTTACCTATAAAGGTAACTATTCTTATTTTCTAGAAAAGAAGTCGGAACGTGAAACTATTGATGCGGTTATGGTTGAGAAAAGCAGAAATCTACTTCGCCGTGAATTGGAGTGGATGCGTCGTCAACCACAGGCACGTGGTACCAAATCCAAATCACGTATTGAAGCATACTATGACTTGGAAGAAAAATCTAAAGCAATTAAAGGAAACGACTCGGTACAACTCAGTGTGAAAGTAAGCAGGCAGGGCTCAAAAATACTCGAACTAGAACATGTTGCCAAACGTTATGGAGCAAAAGAAATCATACATGATTTTTCATACACCTTTAAAAAAGGTGATCGTATTGGTCTAGCTGGAAAAAATGGTACTGGAAAATCAACCTTTCTTAATTTAATCACGGGAGAAGAAAAACCTGATACAGGGTCTATAGCGGTAGGGGAAACCACAGTATATGGCTACTATAAACAGGGCGGATTGGAAGTAAATGAAAACGATCGAGTATTAGATGTTGTAAAAAATATAGCAGACTATATTGAAATGGCAAATGGCGAAGTAATCACGGCTTCACAGCTGCTAACCCACTTTTTATTTCCTCCTGAAAAACAATTTGGTTTCGTTAACAAATTAAGTGGGGGGGAGAAAAAAAGACTTCAATTAATGCGTGTTTTAATGAAGAATCCAAATTTTTTAATTCTGGATGAACCATCCAATGATTTGGACATTGATACATTAAACGTGCTGGAAGATTTTCTTGACAACTACAAAGGAGTACTCATATTAGTATCACACGACAGGTATCTATTAGATAAATTGACGGATCAACTTTTTATTTTTGAAGGAAAGGGGATCGTGCAGATATACAACGGAAATTATGCCGACTTTAAACTTGAACAGGAAGAAATCCAAAAATTAGAAAAGGAAAAACAAAAAAGGATAACCCAGGAACAGGTAAAGCCAATTGTAAAAGAGGAAAAGAAAAAACTCTCGTACAAGGAACAATTGGAATATAACAAACTAGAAGAAGAAATCGAAAAACTGGAAACACAAGTAGCGTTAAAAACGGAGGAACTAAACCAGGTAACAGATCATCTAAAACTTTCTTCCTTAGCGGAAGAAATTCAATCTATCCAAAAACAGATAGACGATAAATCCGAAAGATGGTTATATCTTGCTGATTTTATGTAAAATTTCATCAGAGGTTTCACGTGGAACACAAAGAAAACGTAAATTTACAAAGAAATAAAAACACCACGTTTCACGTGGAACAAGAATAGAAAAATGTTTAAAAAATATAATGTAATTGTCGTTGGTGCGGGGCATGCCGGATGTGAGGCAGCGGCGGCAGCAGCTAACTTAGGTTCGTCCACTTTACTCATCACAATGAATATGGGAGTAATAGCGCAAATGAGTTGTAACCCCGCTATCGGTGGAGTAGCCAAAGGACAGATAGTAAGAGAAATTGATGCTATGGGCGGATATACTGGTATCATAGCAGATAAATCAACCATTCAATTCCGAATGTTAAATCTTTCGAAAGGTCCTGCCATGTGGAGTCCGCGGACCCAAAATGACCGAATGCGGTTTGCAGAAGAATGGAGATTACAACTCGAGTCTCTTCCTAATTTAGATATGTGGCAAGATACCGTAAAAGAAGTTATCGTAAAAAACGGAAAAGCTTGCGGTGTCATCACTTCGATGGGAATAGAAATAGAATCGGACGCCGTGGTACTGACCAATGGAACTTTTCTAAATGGTGTAATTCACATTGGGGACAAGAAATTTGGAGGCGGTAGAACAGGAGAGAAGGCTGCCACAGGTTTAACCGAGCAACTTGTTTCCCTTGGTTTCGAATCCGGGAGAATGAAGACAGGAACGCCACCACGTATTGATGGAAGAAGCCTTAATTATGCGTTAATGGAAGAACAGTGGGGCGATGAAAAAAGAGGGCGGTTCTCCTATACAGATGTAGAGATACCAACTGAACAACGCTGTTGTTGGATTACCTATACAAACGATAAGGTCCACGAAATGCTACGCACTGGGTTTGAAAAATCACCCATGTTTACGGGACGTATCAAAGGATTGGGACCACGCTATTGCCCTTCAATAGAAGATAAAATAAATCGTTTTGCCGAGCGTGAAAGACATCAGATATTCGTGGAGCCCGAAGGCTTCAAAACAGTAGAAATTTATGTCAACGGATTCTCCACCTCATTGCCAGAAGACGTACAATTGAAAGCTTTGCAATTGATCCCAGGCTTTGAAAATGCGAAAATGTACCGCCCAGGTTATGCCATAGAGTACGACTACTTTCCACCAATGCAATTGGATCTAACCTTAGAAACCCAATTGGTGAAACATCTATTTTTCGCAGGACAGATCAATGGGACAACTGGCTATGAAGAGGCCGCTGCTCAAGGTTTCCTAGCCGGGATAAATGCGCATCAACGCATCAATGATGATAAGGAACTTATTCTAAAACGATCCGAATCCTATATAGGTGTATTGGTCGACGACCTCGTAACAAAAGGAACTGAAGAGCCGTACCGCATGTTTACATCAAGAGCAGAACACCGTCTACTTTTACGCCAGGATAATGCTGATATTCGTCTAACCCTATTAGCTTACAAATTGGGATTAGTAGGAGAAGAAAGACTCAAAAAAGTGCAAGAAAAAATTGATAACTCCAATAAAATAATCGAGTATCTCAAACAAAATTCGACCAATGTCGAAAAGATGAATACCGTATTAGCCGAAGTCGGCTCAAGCGCACTTCCACAAAAAACAAGATTGAGTAATGTTCTTGCAAGACCACAAGTTGGTATCCAAGATATTCTGAAAGGAGACGAAGGCTTTGCACACTATGTCTCCCAATTCGATAATGATACCATCGAACAAGCAGAGATCAATCTCAAATATGAAAGCTATTTCGATAAAGAAATGGAAATTGTCAATCGTATGAAGAAGATGGAAGATAGAGAAATTAATCCTGATTTTGACTACAGCCTATTAACATCGCTATCAATTGAGGCAAGACAAAAGTTATCTAAAGTTAAACCACGTACACTGGGGCAAGCTTCAAGAATCTCAGGCGTTTCGCCCTCTGATATCACTGTATTGATGGTTCATATGAGTTAAACAACTGAAAACCAAATACTTATACACTAAACACCACAAAGCTTAAAATAAGCGATTTAAGACAATATTCTATTTTTTATGACAACTTCTTTAAGAGAAAATAAAAGTGGTTCAGAAAGGCTAAAAAGTAGCTTAAAAACAAGATTACTTATTTTAAGCACGTTTATTATGCTTATTGGCTTGTCCATACAATGTGCGAGCATACAACAGCCCACGGGGGGGCCAAAAGATTCTATTCCTCCGAAGATACTATTGGAAAGCCCTACGAATTTTTCGAAGAATTTTACAGCTAAAAAAATAGTGATCACGTTTGACGAGTATATCAAGCTGGCAAATCAACAAAAGGAATTCAGTATTACGCCAGACATGGGAAGCAATCCAGAATTCAAGGTGAAGAAAAAAAATCTAGAAATTACCTTACCTGATTCCCTAGAAAAGAATACAACCTACAGCATATACTTCGGTAAAGGACTAGTTGATTATAACGCTGGAAATGCATTGGTCAATTATGCTTACGTATTCGCGACAGGAGATAAAATAGATTCACTCAGTATATCCGGTAATGTAAAAAGTGCTATAACGAAAGAGGTCCAAAAGGATGTTAAAGTCTTGTTGATCCCCATTAGCCAAGACTCGATTTTTGGTAAAAAGAAGGCGAATATATTCACGACAACGGATACTGCAGGTAACTATAAACTAAACAATCTAAGAGGGGGAACTTATCGCATTTACGCACTTCAAGAAAAAAATAACGATAGAATCTATAATGGTGCTGATGAAGAAATAGGTTTCCTAAAAGACTCTATCGTGCTAGAGCGAGACTTAAGCAATATCAACTTGGAGATCTTCAAAGGAATCCCAAAAAAGTTTAGAACCCAAGAGAAGAAATTTGAAAAAAATGGAAGTATACTTCTTGTTTTTAATAGAAGAGTCGACAAGCCCAAACTTGATATCCTAAATGACGAAGTAAACAACAAGGATAAAAAAGTACGTTTTTCAAAGACATCAGACTCGGCTACTTTGTTTATTCCAAATTTAAAAATAGACTCCCTAAAGCTTGTTCTGACAGAAAATGAAAGACCATTGGATACCATTCTCATTAGAAAAGGGAATGTAAAAATAGAGCAGACAATTGAGCCTATTTTTACGCCAAATAATGGACGGGTCGATCGAATTACACACCTTCAGGTATCTGCTTTCACACCGATCAAAAATATCGATAAAACCAAGTTAAAATTCAAAGAAGACTCATTGGTCCGGACCAATTACCAACTAGCTGTAGATACAGCAAATACCAATATCTACCATATTCGCTATAATTGGAGAAAAGAGAAAAAGTACCAAATTGAGTTTACAGAAGGCGCTATAACAGGCTATTTTGGCGAACAAAACAAAGAGAAAAAGCTCGATTTGACCTATGACGATAGTGAAAACTATGGGGATCTGACATTTGATTTTACAGATCTAGATAGCAATACAACCTATTTGGTTGAGTTAATCAATGAGAAAAAAGATAAGGTCTATCGCGTCGACAAAATAAACATGAACAATCCGGCTGTTGTATACAAACAGTATCCTGGAGGAAAGTATAGTATACGTGTGATACGCGACGACAATGATAATGGAATCTGGGACACTGGAGATGTCGAAAAGAAAACTTTTCCTGAACCTGTTGTATATCTGAATAAAGTATTTACGATACGTGCTAATTGGGAACAGAAAGATAGTTTTTCATTGAGTGGCCTCAAAAAAAATTAATTGAGGCCATTCTAAAATAACTTATTTAATATTGCTAATTCGATTAAGCTAAAACCAGGAACTGTACAGAACATAATTATGTGGTAGTTTCTGCAATAGATCTTTCTGCTCTTCAGTAAGTGCTTTTATCTTTTTGGCAGGTACTCCAGCATATAGAAATCCCGATTCACAACGAGTATTTTCCAAAACTACTGCACCAGCTGCTACAATAACATTCGATTCAACAATCGCATTATCCATAACGATAGCTCCCATACCAATGAGTACATGATCTTCCAAAATACATCCATGTACCATAGCCTGATGCCCTATACTTACATAATTTCCGATCGTAGTACCGCATTTCTTATAGGTACAATGTATAACCGCTCCATCTTGAATATTAGTATAATTACCGATACGAATATAATTGACATCTCCGCGTATGACAGCATTAAACCATACCGAACAGTGATGTCCAATCTCCACATCGCCTACAATCGTTGAATTGGGTGCTAAGAAGCATTCTTCGGCTATCACCGGAGATTTATCCAAAACAGATAAAATAAGTGCCATATTCCTTAAAAAATTGTATCCTGTAATACTTCCGAATGTTTCGGATAGTCCGTTGTATAATGCAATCCCCTACTTTCTTTCCGTAACATAGCTGATTTTGTCACGATATAAGCTACTTGAATAACATTACGTAATTCACACAGTTTAACAGAAAGCCTTGTATTTCGATAAAATTCTTCGGTCTCCTCATACAAGAGATGTAGCCGTTTAAGAGCTCTTTCAAGCCTAAAATCGGAACGGACAATGCCAACATAGTCACTCATAATCTTTTGGCACTCGCGTAAATTATGACTTACTAAAATATCCTCATTTGAAAGAGAGGTTTTAGAGTCATCCCATTCGGGGACATCAACAATATGGTTAATCAATCCTATCGACTTTGTGGCGTCCAGGAAAATACGATGTGCATAAACAAGTGCTTCAAGAAGTGAATTAGAAGCTAATCGGTTTGCCCCATGCAGGCCAGTAGAAGAACACTCTCCGCAAGCATATAAGTTAACGAGGCTACTGCGTCCAAAATCATCTACATAAATGCCTCCACAGAGGTAATGCGCAGCCGGTGTAACTGGTATAAAATCCTTCGCCATATCCAGTCCGATCGAAAGACACTTTTCATAAATATTTGGAAAATGCTTGATAATATCTTCCTTATTCCGATGCGTGATATCAAGGTACACATAATCTATACCAGATTTCTTCATCTCGGCATCAATAGCTCTAGCAACGATGTCTCTTGGTGCCAAAGAAGCACGTTCATCGTACTCCTCCATGAAAGATTCACCATTGATCCTTCTTAAAATACCCCCAAATCCACGTACGGCTTCAGATACCAAAAATGCAGGAGAGTCCTTTGGATTGTATAAAGAAGTAGGGTGAAATTGCATAAACTCCATATTACGTACCTTACCTTTTGCCCGATACACCATAGCAATACCATCTCCAGTCGCAATAGTTGGATTTGTTGTACTTGAATAAACATGCCCTGCTCCTCCAGAAGCCATCACAGTAACCTTACTCAAAATCTTATCTACTAAATGTGATGAGGTATTAAAAGCATAAATTCCATAACAGGTAATGTCTTCCCTGTTCTTATCCACGTATTCCCCCAAATGATGCTGTGTAATCAAATCAATGGCAAAGTAATGCGTTACGATTTCAATGTTGGGATCACTATGTGCTTGCGCCAATAATGCACGCTCAATTTCATAGCCAGTTATATCTTTATAATGTAAAATACGATGAGCGGAATGTCCCCCCTCTTTTGCCAGATCATATAACCCCGATTCCTCCTTGTCAAATGATGTTCCGTATGAAATAAGTTCTGCAATCCGTTCCGGTGCTTCTCTCACTACGTTTTCCACAATTTCAACATCGCATAAACCATCCCCAGCAATCTGAGTATCAATGATATGCTTCTCAAAGCTATCTGACTTATCCACAACGGCAGCCACTCCCCCTTGCGCATATTTTGTATTAGACTCATCCTCATTGGACTTAGTGACTATCAATACTTTACCGAATTTCGATGCTTTTAAAGCAAAGCTTAATCCAGCAATACCTGATCCAATGACCAAAAAATCTACCTTTCTATCTGCCATATAAATTAAAATTCACAAACTATCCCCAAAAGTGACGATTCAAATTAACGAAAAATGTGGAAAACGTGTAAATAAAAGGTTAAATAAAAATGAAAAGTATTTAACAATTCACAAATCCCCTATTTGCAAGCCTTATTTCTAAAATTTTTCCGCACAAAAATCTAGAGATTTCCACATTTTCTAAACAAAAACTATTCAACAAAAATATATGGAAAATAAAAAATAAGATAATTTAGAATTTTAAAAATCAGGTCTTTAATGAATAAATTCTGTTGAAAAATTGTTGAAAACTCTATAAAAACCTAAAATCAAAATCGAAATAACCTAATTTATACCACTTTTCCACACCATAATAAACAATAAGAGATTTTCTATTTTAAATAATTAGTATTTATTGAAAAAAAAGATTGTGGAATACGTTCGAAAATCTTTGTTTAGTTTTGTCAAGTTCGATTAGAAGCGGTTAGATTTCGATATTCGGGAATTATAAAGTCCCCTATTGAAATATTTAATTCTAATTGAGTTTATTTTATTTTTTAAATTTCCTATTGACTTTTAAAGCGCTTTAGGATTGACTATTTATTTTATTTTTTTTTGTATATGGATTTAATCTAGTTTCAGCGCGTTATTTATAATTTTTAAAAAAAAAATATAGGTTTAAGTCGTTTTATACTTGGATATTTTCCCGTTTGGGATCTTATTTCAATTTTATCGCTTTGTAACCGATAGAAATCGGATCAGAAAAGTTTTAATTCTAATTTGGATGCTATGAGATTTTAATATTTCTGTCTTTAGAGCAGATAAATTCTTTTATTGAATTCTAATAGTTGCTAATCTTTGCTTTTAAAATTGATATGAAAAAGGCAATTTAATTGATTTTGATATTTGGATTTTAAACTGTTTGAGGTTTGCTTATTTGCGTATTTTTTTCAAAAATATGTGAATTTTGCTTTCTCAACGAGGTAAAATTGGCGTCAAAAATTTCTGTACTTTATCAGCAAAGTTTTCAAAAATGGAAATTGAGAGGTATTTGGTTATTGGAATTTTTTATTCCTGGATCTGCCTGTTTATATTCAGATTTGGCTACGATATTTGTTTGGTTTTCGCGGGATTGAATTTTAAACAGAATCTCAAGGCGATTGTTTAAAAATATACCTGTTTAGAATTGGATATTTTTTAAAAATTTGTTTTCAGGGCTTTTTAATACATTCTATGGCCTTAAATAGTAAATTTTTTAAGATCTAAGTGAAATTCGAAGATTGACTTGTTAATAATTTTGGAATGCAGATAATTTCTTCAAATAATTTATTGCAGAACAAACAATCTTACTATATTTGCAGCCCAACATCGGCTAAATGGAGGAAATATCCAAATTTAGATCAGTGACATTAGAATATTTTGGATTATTGCTATCTGCCAATTTTTTAGATCATTCTCAGGGTTTATTTTTCTAAAATAAAGCTCTTATAGATTGAATATATTTTGTTGATTCGTTATTTGTATGGGATATTTAATTCTAAGCGAGTTTGTCGTTTTTAAAGCGCTTTATCAGTTGCATATTTAGTATTTTTTTTAATATTATCTATGTATTTGAATGTCAAGTACTATAATCCGCAAATTTTATAATTGCCTAAATTTTGAATAATTTATTTTTATTTTATATGAATTAATATCTTTTAAGTTATATATTTTTAGTTTATTGTATTTTATGCGATAGTTATTGCCAGATGATTATTCTAGCGGGATATACGCTCCGATTGTGTTATATTGAGTTTAGAATAGAGCTATTTACAGGATTTTTATCCAGATACAAGGTATTAATAACTTTATTTTGTGTTATTTCGACTGAATTTGTGATTGCTGTAAAATTTCCTGTAATTAGATAGCAAAAAAAGTCTTATTAAGCTTCTTAGAATTAAATAAAAGCACTACTCTAGATCACAGCGGTCAATTTTTAATTCTCATCCAGTTTATTTTGGATACTATACACATTATTTTAGTCGGATTTCAATTTGCGGGAATTAGTGCCTTTTAAAGTCGCTTCTACTCGACTCATTTGATCTTTTTATAAATATCTAATTCTTATCGTGTTTATTCTGAATTATTTTATTCAACCCTATTAGGCCTGATCCGATAAATTTATCCCTGTTATATTCCTATATTCATTTTTACAGGCTAATAATACTTATATATGCTATTCTCGACGGGTTTATTTTGGAAATAATGCCTTCTATTGGTTATTTGCGGCGTATTATGATTTAGGAAAATTGATTTTGGCCCTACGCTGGTCATCGTTGCTGTATGAGTTGGCAAATGAGAATATATAAACTTCAGCTACTCGCGATTAGAATGCCATATATTGGTTAGGCAGTGATAAAATATGCTATAGACGATTCTAAGAGCCTTTATTTCATTTTCGGTGCTATTTTTATGCTTTCAGAGCTGCACGTATACACAATTCTCTCAAAATTTGCCGAAATAAACCCGCTGAGAATTTGATATAAAATTATACATCAATCCAAGATTTATTAATCTATCCTATACGGCCTCAAAAACGTTTTCTTATCTGAAATGTTAATAAATAAAGCTTCCTTTTGTGCCATATTTTTCATTGTTTTGTAATATGCCTAAAAACGTTTCTTAGGCTACGAAAGTAAGTTATGGATGAAACTGATTTTCGAAGATCGAAATAATGTGAAATAAACCCTTTCAGTTTTTGTTATAAACGAAGAGCTTGAATAGTTTTCCAAATATCCAAGTCTAAAAGAGTTTATATGGACATAATACTGTGAGATTAAACTGCATGTGAATTAATTTAACTATTAATACTTGTAAATGTTTATTTTGCATGATCAATACATATATTGCTGTCAGTTCTACAAAATCATGTAATTGGACAAAAGTTGCCAGTGTTCGATCAAATTTACAAACTGACATTATCCAATGAGCTCGACGTAGCAAACACGTTGTAATCTGTTACTAATTAATAATAGGTTTTATATCAGTGTTTTATTCACTATAATCTACTAATGGATCAAATGGAAGCGAGAGGTATATTACCACGACTTGATTAATTTGCTTTTAATTGACTTTTATATATATAACAATGCTTACTTTTGCTGTTCATAAAAGTTGAAACTACTCGCATGGAAATTGTAAATTATGAGCTTCAAGCAAAAGGTTATATCGATGCTCCGATTGATCCCTCACTGGATTTGATTAAAGAGATCCAACGCTTAAAGAAAGAAAAGAAGGCTGTCATCTTGGCTCACTATTATCAAGAGTCTGAAATACAAGATATAGCAGATTATATAGGAGATAGTCTTGGCTTATCGCAGGAAGCTGCGAAAACCGATGCAGATGTAATTGTTTTTGCTGGAGTACATTTCATGGCTGAGACGGCTAAAATACTTTCACCGACGAAGAAGGTTCTTTTGCCAGATGCTAAAGCCGGTTGTTCATTGTCAGATTCATGCCCACCACATCTTTTTGCTAAATTTAAAGAGCAATATCCTGATCATTTGGTGATTACCTATGTAAATTGTACGGCTGAATTGAAAGCTCTTTCAGATATTGTATGCACATCAAGCAACGCTGTTCAGATTGTTGAAAGTCTTCCTGAGGATCAGAAAATCATTTTCGGTCCAGATCGCAACCTAGGTGCATATGTTAAGAAGAAAACAGGACGTGACCTGGTACTTTGGAATGGAGCTTGTATGGTGCATGAAATTTTTTCTCAAGATAAAATTGACCGTTTGAAAAGCGAGCACCCCGAGGCTAAGTTTATTGCCCATCCAGAGTGTGAAGATCATATACTCGCGATAGCTGATTATGTGGGATCGACTGCTGGAATGCTTAAATTTACCCAAACAGATAAAGCCCAGGCTTATATTGTTGCTACAGAATCAGGCATTCTTTACCAAATGCAAAAAGCGAGTCCACATAAGACTTTTATTCCTGCTCCTCCTAATAATGCCTGTGCATGTAATGATTGTCCGCATATGAAGCTTAATACGCTTGAAAAGCTATACAACTGTCTAAAGTATGAGTCCCCTGAAATTCTTCTTCCTGAGGATGTGATTCTTCGTGCACAACGTCCTATTGAACGTATGTTGGAAATATCAGCGCGCTTAGGACTATAGATTTGTTGTATTTTTGCTACGATTAGCTATCGTAGATTATTGATTTTTAACGTAATACAAACAATTTTTATGAATGTTTGTCCTAGCTTGTAATTAAGACGCTTAGCTGGATAAGCATATAAATTCATTGGACTTATAGCTATACTTGTTTTGTAATGCCATCTTAATGCATCAGTCAAAGATGATTATCCGGCATTACCTATATTAAACTTTTAAACTTTTTAGCATGTTTGATTTTGATAATACCGAGCGGACCAATCTAGAGGAAATGGGCGAGTTTGGACTGATTGATTATATAAGTAAGGCTGTTGAATTGACAGAGAAATCCACTGTGAAGGGGATTGGGGATGATGCGGCTGTTTTAGATTTCGAAGGTAAGAAGACTTTGGTATCGACTGATCTATTGTTGGAAGGGATTCATTTTGATCTTAGGTATGTACCATTAAAACATTTAGGTTATAAAGCTGTTCAAGTCAATTTGAGCGATATTTATGCGATGAATGGAATAGCTTCTCAAATTACCTTTTCAATCGGTATGTCCTCTAAATTTCCATTAGAAGCCGTAGAGGAAATTTATCAAGGAGCTTTGATTGCCTGTAAGAAGTATAATGTCGATTTAATCGGGGGTGACACTTCGGCTTCAGCACAGGGGCTGGTTATTTCTGTGACAAGTATAGGCTATGCTGATGCAGATCAGATCGTTTATCGTAGTGGAGCACAGGAAGGAGATCTATTGTGTGTGTCCGGTGACCTCGGTGCAGCTTATATGGGCTTACAACTCTTGGAACGTGAGAAAGAGATTTATTTAGAAAATCCGAATGTACAACCTGATTTGGAAGGAAAGGATTATATCGTTGAACGCCAATTGAAACCTGAAGCCCGGAAAGACATTGTTGAATTATTTGCCAAGCTAGGGATCAAGCCCACAGCGATGATGGATATTTCGGACGGGCTTGCATCTGAAATTCTTCATATTTGCCGACAATCAGATAAAGGATGCCGATTATATGAGGAAAAAATTCCATTGGATCAGATGACTTATGATACGGGGCGGGAATTTGGCATTGATCCAACCGTAGCTGCACTTAATGGTGGTGAGGACTATGAGTTATTGTTTACAATAGCGCAATCGGATCACGATAAAATTAAGAATTTACCTGATATTAGTATTATTGGTTATATGACGCCAAGATCGGAAGGTTGTGAGATGATTTCCAAATCTGGGAATCTTTATCCGATAACGGCACAAGGCTGGAATGCATTTAAGAAAAAAGATTAATACGAAAAAGACCTGTTCAAAACAGGTCTTTTTTTATGCTTCTTCCTCCTCAAACAGGAGTTCCTCCGTCTCATTTGGATCTCTTTCACCTACATTGAAATTGTTATAGCCTAAGCCCACTTCGATCTGTAATAATCGCTGCTGGAGCATTTCGAGAATCGCTAAAAAGTTATAGACGAACTGTATTTTATTTTCTGAGTTTTTAAGAATTTCTTGAAAATCTAATTTTTTATTGATTTCAATCAGTTCGGCAATTGCTTTCTTCTGTTGTTCAATGGTGTATGGATATTTGACAACTGTATGGGTTACTTCAGGGGGACGATTACGGAATTGATACATCATTTGCTCGTAAATCATCATTAGACCATAGAGGTCGAAGCTATCCAAATTTTCTCCGGTAGAATCTAATTTTAGTCTTTGTTGGATATCATAGCGTATGTTGCCTCGGCTGTATAGTTTGAGACGATTTTCTTCCAAGACTCTCAATTCTTCACAGGTCTCTTTAAATTGCTTATAGAGAATAAGTTTTTGAACAAGATCTTCTCTTAGATCGATTTCATTTTCATTGTCGTCCAGATCCAGACGAGGTAATAGCATTTTAGCTTTAATACGCATCAGTGTAGAAGCAACAAAGATAAATTCGCTTGCCATTTCCATATTGAGCGCTTGCATTTGGCTCACATACGATAAAAAATCATCTGTAATCTTTGAAATCGGTATATCGTGGATATTTAGTTCATCCCGTTCGATAAAAAATAATAATAAATCAAAAGGTCCCTCAAATTGAGGAAGCTTGATTTCGTAGCCTTCTTCTACTTGCATATCTTATACAAATTTACATATAAAATCTTTTGGAATAACTTCGATACAAACTATTCATTATTTTATTTGTTGTTCATCAATATGTAAATGCGATTTATTTTAAAGATTAAATAAAATTGTCGTTACTTTGTACGAACATATCATGTAAATAGCAGTACTATGCAGTTTGAGGCTGGAGAACTATTAAGTAAAATAAACGATCCCTCTGATCTTAAAAAGCTAAAGGAAGACCAATTAGAACAGTTAAGTCAGGAATTACGTCAATTTATTATTGATCAGGTTTCGGTTAATGGTGGTCACTTTGCAGCAAGTTTGGGAGTCGTCGAGTTAACGGTGGCGTTACATTACGTAATGAATACCCCATACGATCAATTGATTTGGGATGTAGGTCATCAGGCTTATGGGCATAAAATCCTAACGGGGCGTCGCGATATATTTCATACAAATCGAATTGAGAACGGAATTTCGGGTTTTCCTAACCGTTTTGAATCTCAATACGATGCATTTGGTGTTGGACACTCGTCAACATCTATTTCTGCAGCATTAGGCATGGCAGTCGCTTCCCAAATAAAGGGTGAAAAGGATCGTCAGCATATCGCGGTTATCGGTGATGGTGCCTTGACTGGTGGAATGGCATTTGAAGCACTGAATCATGCCGGTATTTCGAAATCAAACCTTTTGGTTATTCTGAATGACAACTGCATGTCCATTGACCCTAATGTAGGCGCATTGAAGGAGTATTTGACAAGTATTACAACCTCAAAACGCTATAATCGTTTTAGAGACGATATCGCAGCTGTATTGACCAAGATTTCGGAAGTTGGTCCGAATGCACTTGGTATTGCCAAAAAATTGGAAAAAAGCATAAAGGGAACTTTATTAAAAAATGCCAATCTCTTTGAATCTTTAAATTTTAGATATTTTGGACCGGTTGATGGGCATGATGTCAAGAAATTGGCTAAGACCCTTGAAGACCTTAAACATATACCGGGGCCTAAATTATTGCATGCCGTCACCATCAAAGGAAAAGGTTTTGCGCTAGCTGAAAAAGATCAGACGAAATGGCATGCTCCAGGTCTATTCGATAAAATTACGGGTGAGATCAAGAAGTCTTTGAATGATAAACCGGTAGCACCTAAATTTCAAGATGTTTTTGGACATACTTTAGTTGAGCTTGCGGAAGAAAATGATAAGATTGTGGGGATCACGCCTGCAATGCCTTCTGGTTCTTCCATGAACATTATGATGAAAGCTATGCCTGACCGTGCATTTGACGTTGGTATTGCTGAGCAGCATGCAGTTACATTCAGTGCGGGACTCGCAACACAGGGATTATTACCGTTCTGTAATATCTATTCGTCGTTTATGCAACGCGCTTATGATCAAGTCATCCATGATGTTGCATTACAAAATCTGAATGTTGTTTTCTGTTTGGATCGTGCGGGAGTGGTCGGTGCGGATGGTGCGACACATCATGGCGCTTATGATATCGCTTTTATGCGCTGTGTTCCAAATATGACGGTTTCTGCGCCGATGAATGAGGAAGAGTTACGAAATTTAATGTATACAGCGCAGTTACCCAATAAAGGTCCGTTTGTTATTAGATATCCTAGAGGAAATGGTGTTATGCCAGACTGGCGTCGCCCATTTACAGAAATAGAAATAGGAAAGGGGCGTCTTATATCAGCAGGTGAGGAGCTTGCTATCTTAAGTTTTGGAGCGATAGGAAATGAAGCTGTTAAAGCGGTACAGCAGTTAAATGAACTGGGAATACATCCAGCGCATTATGATCTTCGATTTGCTAAACCATTGGATGAAGCTTTGCTTCATCAGGTCTTTCAGAAATTTGATAAAATTATTACGGTTGAAGATGGAAGTTTACAGGGGGGCATAGGTTCGGCTGTATTGGAGTTTATGGCCGATCACGGATATCATAGCCAGGTTGTTCGTTTGGGTATTCCGGATAAGATCATTGAGCATGCTGAACAAAATGCACAGTGGAAGCATGCACACTACGATGCTGATGCTATCGTATCAGAAGCCAAAAAACTTTGCAATGGAAAATTGACCAGCTCAATGGTCGGATAAGAGCTATACATTTGAAAAATGAAAAAGGAGATNNATCTCCTTTTTCATTTTTCAAGGGTAGGGATGTTTGAATTTAGAACTCATCTCATCTGTTACAATTTGTTTTTTCTGTCCTATAATCCGCATTGATTTTTGTTTTAAGGTTGTGCGTAAATAACTTTAATAGTCCTCTGACAATGATGTTAAGTTGGCTTTAAATTCTTATAAATTTAATATTAAAAATATATGAACTAAAGATTGTAATTAGCTATTATTTTGGTTAATTTAGATTTAGACCTTAAGGACTGATAGGTAGTAAGTTTGCTACTTTTTTTGTTCTTTTTTTTGAAATAAATTTGGAATGTTAATAATTATTTTTAGAGATCAATTTTAGCGCTAGTTTTCCACAATTTTACACGGTAAAATACTGATATATAATGTATTATCAATTATTTTATATTTTAGTTTTTTAGCTGATTTTTTTTTGTCATCTTCGTTCTCAGAGAAAGTTATCAACATATTTTTTGTCGCGTATTGTAAATCAACTTATTAACAATTTTAGAATGGAAAAAACGTATTCAAGTGTCTGGAATAATTGTCTTTCGATTATCAAAGATAATATACCAGCACAAAGTTTCAAGACCTGGTTTGAACCTGTGAAAGCAGTCCGTTTGGAGGGTGACGTTTTGACTATTCAAGTGCCTAGCTTATTTTTTTATGAGTGGTTGGAAGAACACTATGTAGGAATTCTTCGCAAGACCGTAAAGAAATTCCTAGGAGAACAAGGTAGATTGGAATACAATATTGTAGTGGAGAAGTCTTCAGCTTCTCATCCTTATACGACTAATCTTCCATCGAATGGCAATGGAGCAGAAGGGAAAAGGCAATCTATCCCTGTGCCGGTATCTTTAAATAGGGATATCAAAAATCCGTTTGTTATTCCTGGATTGAAAAAATTGCAGGTTGATCCGCAATTGAATCAAAACTATACATTCGAAAATTTTATCGAAGGTGAGTGTAACCGTCTTGCTCGTTCTGCAGGATATGCTGTGGCGAATAAACCGGGTGGTACTTCATTCAACCCTTTGATGATTTATGGTGATGTTGGTTTAGGAAAGACACACCTTGCCCAAGCAATCGGAAATGAAATCAAGAGAAATCTTCCCGATAAACTGGTCATTTATGTGTCTTGTGAAAAATTCTGTCAACAGTTTGTGGATTCATTGAAAAATAACACAATCAATGACTTCGTTAACTTTTATCAAGCAATGGATGTCATCATTATGGATGATGTGCATAATTTTGCTGGTAAAGAAAAAACACAGGATATTTTCTTCCATATTTTTAATCATTTGCATCAATCTGGAAAGCAGATTATTTTAACTTCAGACAAGGCGCCTAAGGATTTAGCTGGTTTGGAGGAACGTTTGCTTAGTCGTTTTAAATGGGGATTATCTGCAGATATTCAAATTCCTGATCTTGAGACGAGAATGGCAATTTTGAAGAAGAAGATGTATTCTGACGGTATTGATTTACCTGAAAATGTAGTGGAATATGTCGCAACACAAATCGATAACAGTGTTCGTGAATTGGAAGGAGCTATGGTTTCATTATTGGCTCAATCTACATTGAACAAGAAAGAGATCGATTTGGGTTTAGCAAAATCGATGTTGAAGAACTTTGTGAAGAATACCCATAAGGAAATTTCAATGGACTTTATTCAGAAATTGGTTTGTGAATATTTTGAAGTTCCTGTAGATATGGTAAAGTCGAAAGTTAGGAAGCGTGAAATCGTGCAGGCCAGGCAAATTTCGATGTATTTAGCAAAAGCTCATACCAAATCTTCACTAAAATCGATCGGAGCTTTCTTCGGAGGAAGAGACCACTCGACAGTCATTTATGCATGTCAAACCGTAGAGGATTTAATTGAAACTGACAAGAAATTTAAGACTTATGTAAGTGACATTATGAAAAAATTGAAATCTTAATGTCAATTACCGTAAGCAGTAAACAAAAGGGGCTGTCCAAGATGATTGGATAGCCCTTTTTTAATGCATTTAAGCTCTTGTAAGGTATTAAAAAACCTCTGGACATAATCTATGTCCAGAGGTTTTTCATTCTTAATAGAACGATTGTTGTTATTGATTGCTCTGTCCGTTGCCGGATTCGTTTTGTTCAGTTTTTTCTTGAGTCGCAGGAATAGTTACTGGGGGTCTCTCTGTGACATATTTCTGATAAGCTGTCTTTTGTTCATCGGTGAGCAGTTGTGCTATCTTAGTATCGGATTCACCTTGAATTTTGGTTATGCTTTCCTTTTTGGCATCAGCTGTAGCTGTCGCGTCCTGGATAACGGCTGCAATAGCCTTTTCTTGGTTTAATACGATGGTTGACACGGCTGTTTTTTGCTCTTCGTTTAATGTTAGCTTTGTCACTAATTCGGTCA
Source organism: Sphingobacterium sp. UBA7631 (assembly GCF_002483935.1). Taxonomy (NCBI): domain Bacteria; kingdom Pseudomonadati; phylum Bacteroidota; class Sphingobacteriia; order Sphingobacteriales; family Sphingobacteriaceae; genus Sphingobacterium; species Sphingobacterium sp. UBA7631. The sequence continues at coordinate 353,710 of NZ_DLIX01000011.1, read as the reverse complement.
CCACTTTGGTTGCATTCTCTTCTGGTGTTGTTTGTTGTGCAAATGTTAGGCTCATTGCTAGAAAGAAACCTATACCTGTTAAAAATAGCTTTTTCATGATGTTTAATTTTAGATGAAATTATTCAATGTTTATTCTCTATTTTTTTCACTATTAACGCGTGGAGTCAGTTGTTACTGGTTGTTTTGTCCCAGGGGCTGATTTCGCCGGTCTCTCAGCAATTATTTTTTGGTAAAGTGCTTTTTGATCCTCGGTTAGCAGCTGGCTGACTTTGGTGTCTACCTCGCTTTGAAGCTTATTTAGTGCTTCATTTTTTACTTCAGCAGAGGAGCTACTGTCTTTTGTTATCGTTTGCTCGGTTTTTGCCTGATCCAATAATATAGTTGATACTGCAGTCTTTTGCTCATCATTCAGATTCAGTTTCTGAACAAGTTCAGTTGTTGCTTTTGCCGCAGTTTCCTCCGGAGTACCCTGTTGCGCAAATGTTAGGCTGAGGGCCAAAAAGAATCCGATTCCTGTTAAAATTAGCTTTTTCATATCTATTGTATTTAAAAAGTTACAATTAAACTGTTTTACTATAAAACTTGGAATTGGTATTTATATTGTATTAAAGTTGTTACTTTAACAAATTTTTAACATAGGATAATGTGTTAATAGATTGTAAAACAATACGTTGGTTTTGTTTTAGGATAAACAAAACAAGGTAACGATGATTTATCCGATGCCGGATATCTTGTTCGGCGCGATCACCTCGTGATGATTAAAATATACTGCATTGACTAAGACTTGTATGCGTAAATAATGGTATACACAAAATAGATACAAGCAATAAAAAAGGCCCCTGTACATAAAACAAGAGCCTTTCTTTAAAAGTATTTTAATCATTAATTATCGGAACGTCTGGACATTCTTTCCTTCATTTTTTCTTGTTGTTCGTCAAATAACTTACCTTGTTCTGGACTAAGCCAAGATTTGATCTTAGCTGTTTGTATTTCCTGAAGCTGTTTATATTTTTCCATGTTGGCCTTACGATCTCCCCCATCGTTTCGAAGTGCAGCCCGTTGTTGCGCTTGAGTCAATGTAAGGTTATAAATCGAATCTTTTTGTGTTTGATTGAGGCTAAGTAATTTGTCAAGATGCTCTACACGCATTTTAGCTTGTTCCTCAGGACTGCGTTGTTGACGTTGTTGCGCAAAAACTCCTGTAGCGCTTAATAATAAACAGGCTACTGCCATTAAAATTTTCTTTTTCATCTTTGTATAGTTTATATCATGAATGCCAATCTTTGTATTGTGCACTCTATTTGTTTATTGTCCATTCCTATGGACCGAAAAGACTTTTAAGTAGTTTCGTTTACCTATTGAATATAAATTTGAGGAAAAAGTTTAGTATAGCAATTTATCTTAACAAAATTTAAGGTTGATTAACACTTTGAGCTAATGCATTATGGATTGTTTTAAGGAATAGTTCTTTATGGATGGGATCATGAAATTGTAGGCCTATTGGAAGATAGACCAAATCAATAGCTGCCAATTGTTGTTGAAATGGTTTTAACCGCTGAAAGTCTTTTTCGGTAGTCAACAGCATTTTGTTACTACTAGCTAGGCTTCGGTAGGATTTTGTAATTTGTTCAATATCTGATTCACTAAAAGTATGATGATCCCCAAAAGACAGGTGTTTGACCAAATTTGCCTTCTTTTTGATATAATCCACGAGCGGTTGCGGTTTGGCAATGCCTGTAACCAAAATAACATCGCTGTCGTTGAAATCGATCGTATTTCCGACGCTGTCAATGGCTTGAAAGTAATTTATATGGCTAAAAGTAATTAATGCGTTCTTATTATAGCGTCTGATTTTACGTTCTATACGCTTTTTATCAGGGTTCGAGAGATCTATTGGACATTTGGTAATTGTTATAATCTGCGCCCGTTTGGCTTCAATCAGTAAGTCCCTAAAGTTTCCTGTAGGAAAAACAAACATGGGACTACCAAATGATAAAAAATCAAACAATAGAATATTAAAAAGCGGCGATAATTTTCGATGCTGATAGGCATCATCCAGAATAATCAGTTGATGATCTGATTGAAGTTTTTCTATTCCCGTACAGCGGTCTTCACAAACCGCAACGGTAACCGATGGAAATTTATTTTTGAATTGTAAGGGTTCATCGCCAACATTGTTTGCTAGCGAATCGGTCTTTAACAAATGAAATCCGCTAGTCACCCGCCCATAGCCTCGACTAAGTATTGCTGTTTTATACTGATCTTTGAGGCTTGAAACAACAAATTCAGTCATTGGGCTTTTTCCTGTACCCCCGACAGAAAGGTTACCGATTACAATCGTGGGAATTTCAAATGACTTTGAGCTGAGCAGCTTGAAATCGTATAGTCTATTTCTTAGCCATACGATTAAGCCGTATAGGATCGAAAAGGGGAATAATAGATAACGTAAAAAAGCAATCATTTTGGAATAACCGTTAGTCCGACGTCGGTGATTTCTTTCAACGGATTTTCTTTCATATTCTGCATGATGGAAATAGTATACATACCTGTATCCGGAAATAGGTAATCTTTATGGATTATGGATTGGTTATTATATAAGCTCCCTGAGGATTTTCCGAGCCATTTTCCATCGGATCGAGCCATTTTTATTTCTTTGCGGAAAATAGATTGCTTCTTATCTGGACCACGTTGGTAAATCAGAATAAAAAGGTTCGAAAAGGCATATTCCGGTGTATGACGGACATCCATTAATACATCATATCGTTTGGTTTTATCACTAATATGAAATTGAAAGCTAGGCGGTGATGTATTCAACCAAGCTTTATTATCAATGGGTTTGTTATCATTTATAATGGAAGTCTGTTCACAAGAACCCCCTATGCAAATACATAATATACCAATAAGAAATGGTGTGCGTTTGAGTCTCATGTTTATTTATAAAAAGAATATGCCTAATGGGTTAAAATTAGGCATATTTTTTTTTATTCTGCTTTTGGAGCAGCATTGTTGTTATTACCTTTGTTTTTATTCCGATGGCGGTTAAAACGTTTCTTTGGTCTATTCCCACCTTCTTTATTGTCTTTATTCACCGTAGGTGCTGTAGAATCGTTCGCTACCTGAGGTTTTCCCCCTTGTTTGGGTGGATTTGGGTCCGACTTTTCAGTCTTTTGTCCAGCCTTATTTTCCGGTTTGACTGTGTTGCTTTTTGATTTTCTTTTTTTCTTTCTTTTATTCCGATCATCAAGTCGCGTTAAGCTATCTTGGCCGACCACATTTTCATAATCGTAGTTGATATTTTTCTCTTCTCTGACTTCATCGTTATCTACTGCACTCGAAATAGCTTCCGGTTTGATTCCCTGCTTATTCATTTCGACAAGCTCTTTGACTTGTTGAACGGGGATGGCAATCCAATTTTCAGCTCCAGGAAAAGAGAACCACATCATTTTCTTGAAGATATCGGTCTTTTGAAGATAAGCAACTCCTTTTTGTGTTTCGATGCGGTCGATATTATTTGGGATGTCTTTTAAAGCATCCATGTAGCTATCCAATTCATAATTGAGACAGCATTTTAATTTTCCGCATTGGCCCGCTAATTTTAACGTATTCAACGAAAGATTTTGATAACGTGCTGCCGATGTAGAAACCGTTTTGAAATCCGTTAACCAGGTTGAACAGCAAAGTTCGCGACCACAGGAGCCGATGCCACCGAGGCGGCTAGCTTCTTGTCGCATACCTATCTGGCGCATTTCTATGCGTATCCTGAAAGATTCGGCCATTTTTTTGATAAGCTCACGGAAATCCACGCGGCCCTCAGCTGTGTAGTAGAAGGTAGCCTTGGTTTTATCACCCTGGTAGTCAACATCAGAAATCTTCATGGACAAACCCAGGTCCAAAGCCAGTTTACGGGCTTTGTGCATCGTTTCCCATTCGAGATCTTTTGCTGCGTTATACTTCTCTACATCCATTTCATTGGGCTTCCGATAGATTTTTTTAGTTACCATTTCTGGGGTAACATTGTTCTTTTTTAATTGTAGTCTGACCAATTCACCTGTTAAGGAGACATGTCCGACATCATAGCCACCGGTAGAAGGTTCTACGACCACCATTTCCCCCATTTCTAGGTAGGTATTATCTACATTAATAAAGAAATCTTTTCGTGATCCCTTGAATCGTACTTCGACGATATTAAATGGTTTATAGTTTGAAGGCATATCCATATCGGAAAGCCAGTCATATACATCTAATTTATTACATCCGCTAGTCATGCAAGAGCCATTGTTCTGACATCCTGCTGGTGTACCATTTGTCGTGGTAGTACCGCAACCTCCGCCGGATGAGCAACTGCCACATCCCATAGTTTTCTATTTATATATATTGAGTTCCTTTCGGAAACGTTTTGTACTTGTATATTAATGTTAACTGCAAAGATAAATCTAAAAATAATATTTTGGGATTTGCATTTCTTTCTACAAAATAATGTGTTTCCTCAAATAGATTTATTGTTGCTTCAATTTGTTCAACGGTATAGTGTACTGCAAATTTCTGAACAAAATCCAATTCTTTGGCCGGTAAGAACACTAAACTGGAAAGCCCTTCTTTGATTAATATAATTTGACGCATCATATTAATTGCATAAAAAAGAAAGCTTTTTTGGTTTTCTCGCCCCATTTTTGAGAGTTCTTCTTCCACTAACGAGATCATATTGGTTCCAGCATCTGAAACAATGAAACGCAACCAATTGACTAAAATGCCAAAATGATTATTTGTTTGCGATTGAATTTGATTCATGGCTTCTTGCAGGTTTCCATCCGCTATAAACGCAATTTCAGCTGATTCCTGATCCGAAAGATGATATACGCTCTTGAGATGTTGTGCGACCTCCATGTGATCCAACTTCTTTATTTTGACCAATTGCGTACGTGATATGATCGTATTTAATATTTTGTCCTGATTTTCTGCAACTAGAATAAAGAGCGTTTTTTCGGGTGGTTCTTCGATTAACTTTAACAGCGCATTGCCTTGTGTGTCCAAGTATTCGGGCAACCACATAATTAAAACTTTATATTCCGCTTCAAAGGACTTTAGGCTTAATTTTTTGATGATACCATGCGCCTCTGCAATATTGATATTCACCTGTTTATTGTCCGCATCCAACTGATTGCGCCAATATTCCAGTCCCATGTAGGGATTGGATAGAAAAGATTTTCGCCAGCTGTCCGCATAATCTGTTGCTGTATCTTCCTTATGCTTGGCTATAAAAGGATACGACATGTGAAGATCAGGGTGGATCAGTTTGCTATATTTTCGACACGATGGACATTCGCCACAACTGTCTGTCAATTGCCGGTTTTCGCAATTCAAAAACTGCGCATAAGCATAAGCAAGAGCAAGGCTGCCTGAACCCTCAGGACCAAGAAATAATTGCGCGTGACTCACACGGTTTTCTTGAACTGTGCGAACTAAATGTTCCTTGATGTCTTTGTGCCCAATGATCTCTTTAAACTGCATACAATACTGCTATTATACAAATGTAATAAATATTGTGATTTATTGGGCCCAATTTGCTTTCTATACTTTTGGCGCTGTGCTTATTAATTGAAATACAATTGCTTATTTGAACGATTGAAATCGCCTGATGTGGAAAGAAAGGCGCCCATAAAACTGAAAAATATTGATTAATTTGTGTATTATTGCACATAATAATTAGTATTCAGGAAATGAGATTCATTGTATCAACATCAATTTTATTAAAGCAGTTACAAGCTATCAATGGTGCATCCAGTACAAGTACTGTTTTGCCAATCTTGGAAAACTTTCTTTTTGAAATAAAAGACAATAACTTGACTATTTCTGCTACGGATCTGCAAACAAGTATGGTTACTTCTTTACAGATCGAAGCAAAGGAAGAGGGAAGAGTAGCCATGCCGTCGAAGATTTTGATCGAGACATTAAAAACTTTGCCAGATCAACCAGTAGCATTTTCAGTAGACATGAATACCTTGGCTATTGAGATCAGTGCCGGTGATGGGAAATATAAATTGAGTGGAGAGAATGCTGACGATTTTCCTAAAATTCCTTCAATAGATAATGGTTCAGTCATTCAGATGCCAGCGCCTATTCTGTCTGAAGCAATCAGTAAGACGATCTTTGCCGTCAGTAATGATGAGTTGAGGCCTGCTATGTCTGGTGTTTTGGTCCAATTAGCTGAAAAGAATGTGACTTTTGTCTCTACTGATGCGCACAAGTTAGTGCGTTATTCAAGAACGGATATCGGAGCGGAGAAACCCGCATCCCTTATTTTACCGAAAAAAGCACTTTCTTTACTTAAATCTTCATTGCCATCCGATGATATTACAGTATCTATTGAATATAATCAAACCAATGCATTCTTTAGCTTTGGTAATATCAATTTGATCTGTCGGTTGATTGATGAGCGTTACCCAGATTATGCTGCTGTAATTCCTCAAGTCAATCCAAATAAGTTGACTGTCGATAGACTATTGTTTTTAAATACATTGAGACGGGTGGTGATTTTCGCTAATAAAACCACACATCAGGTTCGCCTAAAGATCTCGGGTAGTGAATTGCATATCTCTGCAGAAGATCTTGATTTCTCGAATGAAGCGCATGAACGTTTATCCTGTCAATTTGAAGGCGATGATATGGAAATTGGTTTCAACGCTAAATTCTTGGTCGAGATGTTAAATAACTTGGAAAGTGAAGAAGTTGTTTTGGAGATGAGTACACCAAATCGTGCTGGTTTATTGATTCCGGCTGTATCTGAAGATCATGAAGATATTTTGATGTTGGTGATGCCGGTTATGTTAAACAACGCTTAATCGTCTTTTCGCTTTGGAAATAGTTACGCATCTTATTGACTTTATTCTCCATATCGATAAACATTTGGTTGAAATAGTCAATGATTATCAGACTTGGACATACCTTATTCTGTTTCTCATCATTTTTGTAGAAACTGGAGTGGTTGTAATGCCTTTTTTACCAGGAGATTCGTTGTTGTTTGCTGCAGGTATGCTTGCCGCACAACCGAATGATCTTAACGTATGGTTGATGATTCTCATTTTATTGATCGCCGCAGTTTCTGGAGATTCCTTAAATTATGCTATCGGTAAACATTTTGGTATGCGCCTTACAAGATTTAAGCTCTTTGGTAAACAGGTTGTCAAAGACGAGCAAATTGCCAAAACACATTCTTTTTATGAGAAATATGGCAGTAAAACAATTGTTATCGCTCGCTTTGTACCAATCGTACGGACCTTGGCGCCTTTTGTTGGTGGTATTGGAAGGATGAATTATGGTACTTTCATTACCTATAATGTCGTAGGTGCCGTCTTGTGGGTGGGAGGTATAACCCTAGCAGGATACTTTTTAGGAAATATCCCTATTATAAGAGATAACTTCTCGAAGGTCGTATTGATTATTATTTTTATATCCATATTGCCAATAATCTTCGAGCTTGTAAAAGAAAAGATAAAAACTAAAAAGGGAATCCAATAAGATTCCCTTTTTTTATAGATCAAAAAAATGGAATTCATTTCACAGCTTATTGATTTTATCCTGCATATCGATCAGCATCTATTGCAACTGATCAATAGTTATGAAAATTGGACTTATCTGATTTTGTTTTTAATCATTTTTGCGGAGACAGGATTTGTTGTTACCCCATTCCTCCCTGGTGACTCCGTTTTATTTGCCTTGGGAGCAATCATTGCCCGTCCGGATTGTCAGCTTTCCTTACCATTATTTATAGTCATTCTTATTTTTGCCGCTATCTTCGGTGATTTTGTGAATTATGAAATTGGCAAATATTTTGGAGTTCGGGTTTTTAAGCCTGGATCAAGGTTATTTAAACCGGCTTATCTGCAAAAAACGCAAGATTTCTATGCTAAGCATGGAACAAGGACTATTGTATATGCCCGATTCGTACCGATTATAAGGACTTTTGCACCATTTGTGGCAGGCATTGGCCGTATGCCCTATACAACCTTCGGGAAATATAATATACTTGGGGGCATATTATGGGTTTCGTTATTTATTTTGGCTGGCTATTATTTTGGACAAATACCATTTTTTAAGCATAATTTTTCCCTTGTTATTTTGGCGGTTATCTTTATTAGCTTAATACCCATGCTTATACAGTTTTTTTCGCAGACAAAAACAAAAAAAGATTAAACGTTACATACTAAATGCAGTCTTTTAAGGTTAAAGGATTGGTACGAAATATCCCTATCAAAAAGTACAAACATTGCCTATAAACAAGAGGTTAGACTCTATAAAAGCGAAGGGGAGACGATAGTTTGGATATCTCGTCAGCTCACTCAAGAAGATATTATTTACGTATGAACTATTTGGTTTTAGCATTTACCCTGCTTTTTACACAGTCTATTTTTGCCCAACGTATCGTTGTCGATCATCATCAGGCGACCGAGGCCTATGAATTACTGAACAAAATCCGTACGAATCCAGAACGGTATAAGAAAGAGCTGAAGCTCTTCAACTTGCAGAAGATTAAACGGACCAAACTCAATTGGAATAAGGAGTTGGCGGAGGTTGCAGTTTATCGGGCAAAAGATATGGCCAAGCGCTCCTATTTTGACCATGTTTCACCTGAGGGGTATGGACCAAATTATTTCATTGACGAAGCCGGATATCAACTTAACCCAACATGGCTGTCCAAACGAAATGCAAACAATTTTGAGTCTATTGCGGCCAACCGATCTAGTGCTACCGCTGGCATTAAGGCTCTAATTATTGGAAAGGAAGCTCCGGGTTATCATCATCGCGCACATTTACTGGGCATGGATCAGTGGAATGCTTCGCTATACGATGTCGGAATTGGTTACGTCGAGTGTAAAGGTGCCAAACCTTATGAAAGTTATTTAGTTGTTATCATAGCCAAGCACGACTGGTAGATAAATGAAAGGTAATTTGGGGAGTATCAGCAATTAATCGACGCAGGGTATTCAATTTTTACTGAAAAGTCATACCTTTGCATATGATAAAATCCATGACAGGATATGGCACGGCTTCCGCTGATAACGGTAAAGTTAAATATAGTGTCGAAATAAAGTCCTTAAATTCAAAATTCCTTGAATTAAATCTTCGCTTGCCCAAAGTTGTTTCGGACAAAGAATTGACCCTGCGCACTGAGAGCAGTAAACTTATTGAGCGTGGTAAAGTGAACATGAATGTAACGGTTGAATACACGGATCAAACGGCGAAGGCATCTTCTATTAATGCTGATTTACTCAAAAAATATTACAGTCAATTGCAGCAGATCGCTTTGGAACTTAACGATACCAATGTCAATCTGTTTGAACTGGCGTTAAATATGCCTGAGGTAATTACCAATAATGATGATTCCGTTGATGACGAAGAATCCAAAGTATTGATGGATGCTTTCTATGATGCGGTCAAACGTTTTACTACATTTCGTGAAGACGAGGGTAATGTGCTTGCTGGAGATTTAAAGAAGCGCGCGGAGCTTATTTTAACTTACCTTGGAGAAGTAGAGGCCTTAGAAGTAGAACGTATTCCTTTGATCAGACAGCGTATTGAACAATTTTTAAATGATACGGTGGGTAAAGATAATGTGGATCAGAACCGATTTGAACAGGAGTTGGTTTACTACATTGACAAATTGGATGTGACCGAAGAAAAAGTCCGATTGCGCGCCCATTGCAATTACTTTTTAAAGGCATTTGATTCTGCGGATTCAAACGGGAAAAAATTGGGATTTATTTCACAAGAAATGGGGCGGGAGATCAATACCTTAGGTTCCAAAGCTAACCATGCCGGCATTCAACAGATCGTGGTCAGAATGAAAGAAGAATTGGAAAAAATAAAAGAGCAATTGCTCAACGTATTATAAGAATGAGCGGTAAATTAATTATATTCTCGGCACCATCGGGAGCTGGAAAAACGACAATAGTAAGAGATCTTTTAAGTAAACACGGTGATAAGATTGAATTTTCCATTTCAGCAAGTACACGTGATCCAAGAGGGCAGGAGGTAAATGGAAAGGACTACTATTTTATGTCGAAAGAAGAATTTTTGCATAAGGTAGCAAAACAGGAGTTTATCGAATTTGAGGAAGTATATTCAGGGACTTTCTATGGTACTTTGCGTTCAGAAATTGAGCGTATTTGGAAAGAAGGTAAACATGTTATTTTTGATATCGACGTTGTCGGTGGATTACGTTTGAAATCAAAATTCCCAGAACAGGCAATTTCTATTTTCGTACAACCGCCATCATTGGAGGTGCTTAAGGAGCGTTTGACAGGACGTGGAACGGATTCGGAAGAAAAGCTGAAAGAGCGTTTTGCGAAAGCAGAATTGGAACTTACCTATGCCAATAAATTTGATGTCATATTGAACAATTTTGATTTAGCTACAGCATGTGCCGATGCGGAAGAAATTGTCATGGGATTTATCAATAAATAAGTTCATGCGAAAGATTGGTTTGTTTTTTGGTTCTTTTAATCCGGTGCATATAGGGCATTTGATTATAGCTAACTATATGGCCAATTTTACTGGACTTGACGAAGTTTGGTTTGTGGTCTCTCCACAGAATCCATTTAAAAAGAAGTCCACCTTAGCAGACCCTTATGACCGTTTGGAAATGCTAAATCTGGCTTTGGAAGACTGTGATCATTTGAAAGTAAGTGACATTGAATTCCATTTGCCAATACCATCGTATACCATCGATACCTTAACGCATCTTAGCGAGAAATATCCAAACCGGGAATTTGTGCTACTTATGGGACAAGACAATTTGGAATCGCTGGAAAAGTGGAAGAATGCGGATATTATCTTGCGTGATTACCAGATTTATGTTTATCCTAGACCAGGGTTCGATAATGAAAAATTTAAAGATCATCCCGCTATCACGATGACCGACACCCCACTAATGGAATTATCCTCTACCTTTTTGCGAAATGCAATCAAGGAAAACAAGAATATTCAATTCTTTACACCTAAAAAGGTGATTGAATTTATTGATAAGAAAGGTTTATATTCTTGATATAAATGGAAGTAAATGAAGCATGATATCCCCGGGTTTTATTAAATCCGGGGATTTTTGTTTGTAGGTATCTCAAGAAAATATTAAGGAATAATTTTTGCAGGAATAATATTTCACTTTTAAGCTCAGATAAGACGATCTTTAATGAATAATTAAAATAGCTTGGAAATAAAAGCAATCATTCGTGAGAACCTGTTTTTTTACCTATCAGGCTTGTTTAGTTAGCGGTATGAGTCTCAAGTTTAATTCTGGGCTTTTTGGGGAGGTTTATGATAGAGAAAAATATATTAATTCGTATACTATGAGAAAAATCGTTTTATTGTTTATGTGTTTCGTGTATTGGGGGACCGGTTTTGCGCAGACGGATAGTGCGGATGACAATAGTCTTTTTATGGATCCTGCCGCTATTGAGCTGCGGAGCAAAATGACCATACCACCTTACGGTTTGGATAAAGTAAAAGCATTAATTTCAAAAATAATCCCCGAAGAAGATAAGGAAACAACAGATGCGGGAATAAATGCGATTTCAGCCGTTGATTTTAAAAAGCTAACGCTGCGTGAAAAGTTCACCTATACCATGATTCATGCCGAGCTATATGCGCAAAATTGTGCTATACCCGAGTATCAGACGCAGATCGACAAAAAAATATTTGCAACATTATTGGACGGCTTTAATGAATCCTCTTGGTCGCAAAGACAGACTGATTTTTTGCAGGAAAATAGGGATTCAGTGATGAAGCTTATTCAGGAATCTGTTGTCCGGAGCAAACGGATGGGGGTAAATTATAAGCATGCCATAGTGGAGATTAATGGCTGGCAGATGATCCCTTTTATTGTTGATTATGCCAAGAAAACACCAAAGGATAAAGATGCATTGACGTTGCTGTTATTACTGATGAAACGTGGTGAATACAGTGAATTTATAAAATCCAGTTCATTTAAAAAGTTGTATGGAGAGGACAGTAATTATTATTCGTTTCTAAATTACAACAAAGAAAATGAGGCGCTGATCTTTAGTCGGGCGCTTAAATATTACGATGAGAAAAAAAGCAAGTAGTGCAGTTGGATTTTTAGTATTCGAAACGTCAAATTTGTATTATAACAAACGGCAAGGAGGATGAGCAAATTACTCTATTTGATAGGATTGATTGTTTTACATCTCCAATGTGAAGCCCAAGCTGGAAACTATATCCAAATTCCAGCGGGAGACTATCATTTGGGCGATACAGCAAGCTTAGATAATCCCAAAAGAACAGTGCATATCGAATCGTTCTGGATCTCGAAATTTGAGCTGACGAATGCCGAATTTGAAAAATTCGTTCAGGCAACGGGTTACAAGACATTAGCAGAACGCTACCATAATGCCATGGTCTTTGAGCCTGGTCTGGCGGAGTTTCGTTGGTTACAGGATAGCACGGCCTATTGGCGCTTTCCGAATGGTGTAATTCGTGGCGGAATTGCGGCCAAGATGGATCACCCAGTTACCTGTATCTCTTATAAAGATGTGCTGGCCTATTGTACATGGGCAAATTGTAGATTGCCATCTTTTGATGAGTGGGAGGTGGCAGCTAGAGCCGGAAGCGAAGGCTATTATTTTGAAGATTTCAGTAAAGAGAATATGGGCGATTATGCAAATGTATGGCATGGTAGAGATCATTTGAAAGCTGATTATTCCGATGGTTATCTCTATACTTCTCCGGTCGGAAAATTCAAACCCAATCTATGGGGACTTTATGATATCTTTGGTAATGTATTTGAATTTTGCACCGGAAAGCTCGAAAGAGATGGCGACCGCTCTATTGCACATGCCCGTGGAGGGTCCTGGTGGTGTAGTAAAAATAGCTGTGCCGCTTTTAATACCGTATATATAGGTTCAGTTAGTCCCAATGCATCTTTTAGTAATCTGGGATTTAGAATTGTAAAAAAAGCCTTTACTCCTGAGAATAAAGACTTTTAAAACAAACTCATCGTAAAGATTGACTTTTATCTTCCCATCCAGCCACCATCGACTGTTAGGATGGTTCCATGAACATAATCGGAAGCTTTTGAAGCGAGGAATACAGCTGGCCCCTTAAAATCTTCTGGAGTTCCCCAACGTCCTGCAGGTATACGGTCCAAAATGGACTTTGAGCGTTCGGGATCGTCTCTCAGAGCCTCGGTATTATCCGTGGCGATATACCCCGGAGCAAACCCGTTTACGTTGACACCTTTGGAAGCCCACTCATTTGCAAAAGCCTTTACCATGGATCCTACGGCACCTTTTGAAGCGGCATATCCTGGAACATTGATGCCACCTTGGAAAGTTAATAAAGAGGCTGTAAATACGATTTTTCCAGTTCCACGTGAAATCATATCCTTTCCAATCTCGCGCGTCAATATAAACTGTGCATTTTGATTGATTTCGATGATTTCATCCCAGTATTCATCAGGATGCTCAGCGGCAGGTTTTCGAAGTATATTTCCGGCATTATTAAAAAGGATATCAATCGCAGGATGCGCTGATTTTACCTTTTCAATAAACGCGTAAAGCGCTGTCCGTTTGGCGAAATCACACTGGTAGGCATAGAAATTTCTGCCTAATGCTTTTACGGATTTTTCTACTGCGGAGCCTTCAATTTCCAATGACGCCGAAACGCCTATAATATCTGCTCCAGCTTCAGCCAATGCTTCGGCAATTGCCTTGCCAATTCCCCTTTTGCAGCCTGTTACCAAGGCTACTTTCCCACTTAAGTCAAAAGATTGCAGTATGGACATTATTTTGAATATTTTATTGTTAATGGTTGATCTAAATTGTTTTTGAATGTTTTTACATAAGACTGCCATTGCTCAAAATTCCCTATTTTGCCAGCTTTATTGAACGCAGCACCCGCAAAATAAACTAAGGGTTTATCATTTTTGACGGTGGTTGCCAGTAAAAATTGTTTTGGGCTATCTTTGAACACATACTTTACTTTTGGTAAAATAACGGCTGTTCCTGTAATTTTATCTCCTTCTGCAGGCTCCCAATAGGCTAAAATGCCATTCTTTACATCATTTAGAATTTGAGGTTTTTCCTCTTTTCTTTTAGCGATCCCCACAACAATTGGCGTAGCGGCAGCGGTTGTGTTTTTGATGGAATAGCTTATCTTGTTCAATTGACTCCCAGCGTCTAAAGAAACTGTTTTTTCGACTTGTAGCTGTTGACCCTTTACATTTTCCGGTTCATAAATAAGTTTGAATGTGGATCGTAGCGGACCATTGTCCAAGACCTCGTATTGACGATAATGCTTATGGTAAACGACCTGTTCGTCAATGAATGGCGTTGCATCGCCGACACCTAAGGTTTGTCCGACGGAATAATAATCTAATCCTTTGCCATGATCGGCATGATAGTCCCCAGCTTTATACCATTCGTCAACAATAAGATCATTGCTACGTTTTGCCCAGAAATCAAAACCTTGTGCATCCTCAGAGCTGCCTTCTAAAGCTTTTCCATAGGCTCTAAACGCTGCAATATCGTTTTCCCATGCAAAGTCATCTTTTCGTTCAGGGACGTATCTCGCATAAGTCTTTGGGGTGACAGTTGCGGGTTTATTTCCATTAACCCCAAAGGTTGTTGAGCTTCTAGGAGCAACGGTTATTTGAATCAAAATATTTTGTGCCGTCGGTTTTCCTAGTTTTTCAAGCTGATAGGCCAGTTCCTTTTTATCCTTGTCCACAATAGTAAATACACTGTTTTTTAATGCGAAGTGTTTTTCAAATGTGGTATAAGGGATACTGATCAACTCTGTTCTTGCGCTAGCGGAAGAGTTGTTTACAGTAATGGTTTTGTTGTTCTGCGCAAAAGCAACCGTTGAAAGCCCTAGCGCTAAACTCAATACGAGTGTTTTTTTCATATTACTTCAATTCTGTGATGGCACATTTGTCCATATCATCATAATCTAAATTTTCACCTGCCATTCCCCATATAAATGTATAATTGGACGTTCCAGCTCCTGAGTGAATTGACCATGGCGGTGAAATTACAGCCTGATCGTTGTGTATCCAAATATGGCGGGTTTCATCGATAGGTCCCATAAAATGTGATACAGCCTGACCTTCAGGTAATTCAAAGTAGAAATAGACTTCCATACGACGATCGTGGGTGTGGGATGGCATTGTATTCCATACAGATCCGGGTTTTAACTCAGTCATGCCCATCTGTAATTGGCAGGTTTGTACCACTTTGTTCAATAACATCTGGTTGATCGTACGGTGGTTGGCAGTTTCCAATGAACCCAATTCTAGTTTATTCGCATCTTCTTTCGTTACCTTTTTAGTTGGATAGCTGCAATGTGCAGGTGTAGAGTTTAAATAGAATTTTGCTGGTTTTGCAGCATCCTGGCTTGAAAAATAAACTTCCTGAGCACCTTGACCGATATAAAGGGCTTCTTTGGTATTGAGATCATAAATAATGCCGTCAACTTCGACTTGACCGTTCCCACCGACATTGATAATACCCAACTCTCTTCTAGAAAGGAAGTAAGGTTCTTTTAATAATGCGGGAATGGTGTCTAATTTGATTTTTGAGCTTACAGGCATTGCTCCACCGGCCATATAGCGATCGTAGTGGGTATAGACAAAATTAATTTTGTCTGCTTCAAAAACTGTTTCAATTAGAAAATTCTCCCTTAATCCTTGTGTATCTAAAGTTTTGTATTCCTTTGGCCCTATTGCATAGCGGGATTCAAAATTAATGCTCATAACTGAATTATTATTTTTGTTTGAATGCTAAATTTAGGGCTAATATTTGTCAATTGCGATACAATCTTACGCAAACGATGTCGTAGTGATCGGTTGGTTTTCCGAAAGCGGTAGCAACTTTAAGATAATCGACATGGCTATTATGACTGCAATATACTTCGACCAAATTCTACTTAATAACAGTTTTTAACCAATTTTTAAACAGTAATCAGTCAGTATTCCTTCAGTGTTCACTGAATGATCACTGAACAAGCACTGAACGAGCACTGAACAAGCACTGTCAAAACATCGAATTTGGTCACCATCTGATCCTGATTTGATGCGCCCAAATCTCATCGCTCTTTTCCAACTTCCATGTGTTCGTTTGAACCGCTGTTTTCCACAGTTGCTTTTACTGTTTGGCGTCCTAATGTGCGGCCTTTGCAGATAATAATTACCTGTTGTGTCAATATTATTTACATCTCGGTTTCAGATTTACTAACTTCGTGTATGGTAAAGAAGAAATTCCCATATTCTAAACGCATAAACACGGACCGAGAGGACTGGGGGTCCCTTATGACCATCTAAAAAGCAAATTATTTACATATGAAACCCAATATTTTAGTTGTTAACGATGACGGTATTACAGCGCCAGGTATTAAGGTGCTGTTGGAAGAGATGCAGAAAATCGGAAATGTAGTTGTCGTTGCTCCTGATTCGGCACAATCTGGAATGGGGCATGCCATTACACTTGGTAGGCCACTACGTTTGGATAAAATCAATTTATATGAAGGGGTTGAAATGTACCAGTGTTCAGGAACGCCAGTAGATTGTGTAAAACTTGCTGTAAATAAAGTTTTTAAAGGGCAAAAGCCTGATATATGTGTATCGGGGATCAATCATGGGCTCAACAATTCAATCAATGTTTTATATTCCGGTACGATGTCTGCTGCGGTAGAGGGGGCCATTGAAGGGATTCCTTCTGTGGGGTTTTCGCTTGATAATTTTTCTCACGATGCGGATTTTAGCTATTGCAGACCCTACGTGATTTCTATTGCCGAGCAGGTGCTGGCTAACGGTCTCCCTAAAAATACATTGCTGAATGTTAATTTTCCCCAAACAGCAGGTTTTAAAGGTATTAAAATTTGCAGACAGGCAGGAGGACATTGGGTAGAAGAATTTGATGAACGTATTGATCCACACAATCGTGATTATTATTGGACAACGGGTAAATTTGTCTTGCAGGACAGAGGAGAAGATACCGATAGTTTTGCATTGGCCAATGGTTATGTATCTGTCGTTCCGACACAGTTCGATATGACGGCACATCACGCCATTCCAGAATTGAATTCATGGAGCTTTGATCATTTGGGAAATACAAGGGGAGGCGATAAACGTGAAAAATAATAGCTGGATCGGATTGGGTATCGGTACTGTATCTCCAGTATTGGCTTATATTTTAGTACGTTTTACGGATCTTGAACTTCATTTTTTACCCGAGAAGCCTATGGCCATCTACACTATAGCTGTATTGGTTAATTTAGTGCTTTTACGTTTTGCGTATCGATCGGGGCATGATCACCTGGGAAAAGGAATTATTGCAAGTACGTTTTTGGCTATGATACTTTACCTGATCACACATAGAATTACCGTTTGATTAAAATTCATAAATCCCATCTGACTGATGGGAAAAATTTTGTACAACATGAAATTAACATTAGGATTTTCTCCATGTCCAAACGATACATTTATTTTTGATGCATTGATTCATCATAAGATAGATACCAAAGGACTGGATTTTGAGGTGGAGTATCAAGATGTGGAGACCTTGAACCTGAAAGCTTTTCGGGGTGATCTTGACATCACCAAGCTGAGCTATCATGCCTTTGCTTACGCCGTTGAAGATTATGAGTTGCTCGATGCAGGTAGTGCTTTAGGATTTGGTGTCGGGCCTATGCTGATTACGAAGGATCCGAAATTAGCGAAATTGCTGCAGCAAAAATTAGATCGGGCCGAAAGTTTGGATGGGTTTGATCAATTGAAAGTGGGGTACCCAGGGAAATATACCACAGCTAATTTTTTGTTAAGCCTGGCATTCCCCGAATTAAAAAATAAAGTAGAACTTGTTTTTTCGGATATTGAAGGAGCTTTACTGGATGGATCCATCGACTTAGGGTTGATTATTCATGAAAATAGGTTCACCTATGCCGAAAAAGGACTGCATAAGGTGGTGGATCTGGGTGAGTATTGGGAGAAGACGACAAAATTTCCGATTCCTCTTGGAGGAATTGTCGTTAAACGTAGTCTGCCACAAGAAGTGAAGGAGACGTTGAATACGATTTTGAAAGAAAGTGTAGAATTTGCATTTGCCAATCCGAAATCTGGGCTTGAATTCATTCGTGCACATGCACAGGAAATGAGTGAAGAGGTGATGTACAAGCATATTGAACTTTATGTCAATAAATATTCAGTAGCATTGGGGCTTGAAGGACGTGATGCAATTACGAAGATGTTTGAAAAGGCACAGGAACTGGGATTCATTCCGCATTCAGACCGTAAGTTGTTTTTATCATAAATTGACTGTCGGTTTAAAGCTCATATTGCTCAGAAAAACTTCACGTCAAGATGGCGTAAAAGGGGATAAATAGGTAGAGGATTCTTGCAGGCTGTAAGGAACTGACATTTTCAATAAAAATAACGTAAAAAAAATGGATGTAAGCTGTTAGATATCATATCTAATAACTAAATTTGCCCGATTAGTGTCAAATTGTCTGCAATTTTACTTTGGAGTCATTATTGTACAAAATCTTAAGTTGAGATAGAAAAAAAATTATGTTAAAGTTTTTAAGTAAATTATTTGGAAGTAAATCCGAGAGAGATATCAAGGGAATTCAGCCTGTGGTAGACCAAATCAAAGCTGAATATGAGAAGCTTTCAAATCTAACCAATGACGAGTTACGTGCCAAGACCGTTGATTTCAAAGAAAGAATTAAAAATTACCTAGCCGATATTGACCAAGAAATTGACACGCTTAAAAAAGAAGCGGATCAAGACGAGGACGATATGGCAAAGAAAACTTCTATTTACGAGCAAGTGGACAAATTGTCCAAAGACCGTGACAAGAAGTTGGAAGAGGTATTGAAGGATATTTTGCCGGAGGCATTTGCCGTGGTAAAAGAAACTTCAAGACGTTTGACAGAAAACGAAGAATTAGAAGTTACTGCCAACGATTTTGACAGAGAATTGGCTGTTTACAAATCAAACGTTATCATCAATGGTGATAAGGCGATTTGGAAAAACAAATGGATGGCTGCAGGTACTGAGGTCACTTGGAACATGGTACACTATGATGTCCAATTAATCGGTGGTATTGTATTGCACAGTGGTAAAATTGCCGAGATGGCAACCGGTGAGGGTAAAACGTTGGTAGGAACATTACCGACCTATCTAAATGCTCTTTCTGGTCAAGGCGTACACATTGTAACGGTGAATGATTACCTTGCTCGTCGTGACTCGGAGTGGAATGCTCCGTTATTTGAGTTCCATGGGCTATCTGTTGACTGTATTGATAAACATCAGCCGAATTCCCCGCAACGTCGTAAAGCTTATCAATCGGATATCGTATATGGTACGAATAACGAGTTTGGTTTCGATTATCTACGTGATAATATGGTTCAGACTCCGGACGCATTGGTGCAAGGAAAATTACACTTTGCCATGGTCGATGAGGTTGACTCCGTATTGATTGATGATGCCCGTACACCATTGATTATCTCAGGTCCGATTCCTCGTGGCGATCAACACGAATTCTACCAATTAAAACCACGTATCGAGCGTTTGGTGCATGTACAGAAAGCGTACATCAATACCGTCTTGAATGATGCTAAAAAAGCGCTGGCGGCAGGTGATTCTGACGTTGAAGGCGGCGGTTTGGCATTATTAAGAGCGTACAGAGGTTTGCCTAAAAATAAAGCATTAATCAAGTTCTTAAGCGAAGGCGCTAATCGTTCGATCTTACAAAAAGTAGAAAACTACTATATGCAAGAGCAAAATAAAAATATGCCTAAAGTAGATGCAGAACTTTATTTTGTGATTGATGAAAAGAACAACCAAGTAGAATTGACAGAAAAAGGTATCGAGTTGATTACAGCAACAGGCGAAGATCCTTCATTCTTTATTTTACCGGATGTTGGTACTGAGATTGCCGAAATTGAAAAG
The DNA here is from genome assembly GCF_002483935.1 of Sphingobacterium sp. UBA7631. NCBI lineage: Bacteria > Pseudomonadati > Bacteroidota > Sphingobacteriia > Sphingobacteriales > Sphingobacteriaceae > Sphingobacterium > Sphingobacterium sp. UBA7631. Next base: position 333,750 of record NZ_DLIX01000011.1, on the reverse strand, counting down.
TCTTCGTTGACTTTGGAAGAAAAGGCAGCTCAGAAAGAAGATATGTTGCGCGATTATTCGATTAAAGCAGAGCGTATCCACTCGATCAACCAGTTGTTAAAAGCATATACCTTGTTTGAAAATGATGTTGAATATATCGTTGATGAAGGTAAAGTGAAAATTGTCGATGAGCAAACAGGTCGTATCATGGATGGCCGTCGTTACTCAGATGGTCTGCACCAGGCGATCGAAGCAAAGGAGAATGTGAAAGTAGAAGATGCGACACAAACTTACGCAACGATTACATTGCAAAATTACTTCCGCATGTACCACAAACTTTCGGGTATGACGGGTACAGCGTCGACAGAGGCCGGTGAGCTTTGGGAAATTTATAAATTGGATGTCGTAGAAATTCCGACAAATCGTGGAATCCAACGTGATGATCGTCAAGATTTGATCTATCGTACGGCCCGTGAAAAATACAATGCTGTAGCTGAAGAAATCCAACGATTGACAGAGCAGGGACGGCCAGTATTGGTCGGTACCACATCGGTTGAAATTTCGGAGTTATTGAGCCGTATGCTTCAATTACGTAAGATCAAGCATAACGTATTAAATGCGAAGTTACACCAAAAAGAAGCTGATATCGTCGCTGAAGCTGGACGCCCAGGACAAGTAACCATCGCGACGAATATGGCTGGTCGTGGTACGGATATTAAATTGACCGAAGAAGTTAAAAAAGCTGGTGGTCTTGCCATTATCGGTACCGAAAGACACGAATCTCGTCGTGTTGACCGTCAGTTACGTGGTCGTGCCGGTCGTCAGGGAGATCCAGGTTCTTCGCAATTCTTCGTTTCTTTGGAAGATAACTTGATGCGCTTATTCGCTTCAGAGAGAATCTCTAACATCATGGTGAAAATGGGTGTTGAAGAGGGCGAGGTGATGCAACATAGTATGTTGACCAAATCCATCGAACGCGCACAGCGTAAAGTGGAGGAGAATAACTTCGGTATCCGTAAACGTCTATTGGAATACGATGATGTAATGAACTCCCAACGTACCGTAATTTATTCGAAACGTAAAAATGCTTTGTTTGGAGAACGTTTAGACGTGGATTTGAACAACATGATTTTTGATGTTGCAGAAGAAATTGTCGTTGAAGCAAAAGAGCAAGGTAATTACGAAGATTTCCAAATCGAAGTAATCCGTATTTTTGCGATCACACCAGAAATTACAGCAGAAGAATTTGCACAGGGTAAAATTGAAGGCTTGACTGATCGTCTTTTTGAGCATGCAATTAACGCTTACCACCATAAAATTGAGGCCGTTGGTGCTTTGACAGTTCCTGTATTGAATAATGTGTATGCGGAAAGAGGTCAGATCGTCGAAAATGTCGTTATTCCATTTACGGATGGTATCCGTGGCATTCAAGTTTCGGCGAATTTGAAAAAAGCCATCGAAAGCAACGGTAAAGAAGTTTTCAAATCTTTTGAAAAAGGAATCGTATTGGCATTAATCGATGAGGCTTGGAAAGAGCACCTGCGTGAAATGGATGATTTGAAACAATCGGTTCAAAATGCTGTTTATGAACAAAAGGATCCGATTATCATTTATAAAATGGAGGCATTTGATTTGTTTAAATCGATGTTGGCTTCAATGAATAAGGATGTCGTTAGCTTTATTTTCAAAGGAGAGATCCCTGGTCAAGAACCGACTTCTATGCAAGCGAGACAAGTACAGCAGGCTCCAGTAAAAACGATTGAAACGAAAGCTGAATTGGCTTCGCCTACAGGTGTGAGTGAGGAGGATGTGAATGAAGGTCCAAAAGAACCTGTTCGTAACGAGAATACTGTTGGACGCAATGACGAATGTCCTTGTGGTTCAGGAAAAAAATATAAAAATTGCCACGGCGCAAATAACTAATCGATAAGAAAGGTTAAACTATGCTGAAGAGAGGATTGATTTTCATACATGCACTTGTGTTGTTTGCGCTAGTTCAGGTAAACGCACAAGAAAAAGGTGGAGTAATTGTAACCAAAGATTCATTGATTACACAGCTTCAAAATTTCAGGGCAGCTATGGGGATCAATCCTGTCGAAAGCAAAGCGACAGTAGTTCCTGCTAAACCCGTTGTCCGCTCAGCGGCGACGCGGGTCAAAGTAAGGGGATTCCGTGTACAGATCTTTGCTGGATCGAATCGGAATCAGGCATTTTCGGAGCAGACACGTTTCCGAAGTATGTATAAAGATATTGATACTTATATCACCTATGATGAACCCAATTATCGCGTCAAGGTAGGTGATTTTAGAAGTCGCTCTGAAGCAAATGCCTTCATGCGCGAGTTACGTCAATATTTTAGCAACGTCTTTGTTTTTTCAGAGAACGTTTTTGTATATCAATAAATCAATCAACCTTATGGCAAGTACGAAAGAAAAAGTCCTGGCCTTAGCTCATCAATATTTTGAAGATACGGTTTCCAACCGTAGACATCTTCATCAGAATCCTGAACTTTCCTTCGAAGAATACAATACCTCGGCATTTGTAAAAAAGCAATTGGATGAATTGGGAATTCCTTATGAGGCTAAAGCTGATACGGGGATTGTCGCTTTAATCAAAGGTGACCTACCCTCAGATGAAGTTATCGCGTTGCGCGCAGATATGGATGCTTTACCAATTCAAGAAGTGGAGGGGCGTTCATATGGTTCCAACACCCCAGGAGTGATGCATGCCTGTGGCCATGATGTACATACCTCCTCACTTTTGGGGACAGCTAAAATATTGAATAGCCTAAAAGCCGAATTTGGAGGAACGATCAAATTGATCTTCCAGCCTGGCGAAGAGCGCTTGCCAGGAGGAGCTTCCTTAATGATCAAAGAGGGCGCTTTGCAGAATCCTGCCCCTTCAGCCATAATAGGTCAGCATGTGATGCCCTTTATTGAGGTAGGCAAGGTTGGTTTCCGTGAGGGAAAATATATGGCTTCCTGCGATGAACTGTTTATGACAGTCAAAGGCAGGGGCGGGCATGGTGCGCACCCGCATCAAAATATTGATCCAATTGTTATTACAGCACAGATCATTACCGCTTTGCAGCAGATTGCTAGTCGTTTTGCAGATCCACGTACACCGACTGTGCTATCTTTTGGAAAGATTATGGCCAACGGAGCTACAAATATTATTCCTGACCAGGTTTATCTGGAAGGTACATTTCGCACATTTGATGAGGAGTGGCGTGCTGAAGCACATGCGCGCATGGTAAAGATTGCTGTGAGCATTGCTGAAAGTATGGGAGCGACTTGTGAATTTGAAGTCCGTAAGGGCTATCCTTTTCTAATCAATGAGCCCCAATTGACTAAAAGTGCACGGACATTTGCAGAAGAGTATCTCGGCAAGGAAAATGTGGTAGACTTAGATCTATGGCCTGCCGCGGAGGATTTTTCCTATTATTCACAAGAAATTAATGCTTGTTTCTATCGTTTGGGTACAGGTAATGCAGCACGTGGTATCTCTTCAGCTGTACATACGCCGACCTTTGACGTGGATGAGACTTCTTTGGAGATTAGTACGGGGTTGATGGCATACATTACCTTGCGTAGGCTCGGTTATTAAATTATATATGTCATCTCATCACATTGTTCGAGAGAATCAGGAACCTGCATTACTGATTGAAGACCTTTTCCTCATCGACGAAGAGGGCTTGGGGCAGCTGCTGGAATGGAGCCCCACAATTGTCATTGAGGCGGAAACCATCGATTTATTGGATGCGCGTGGTTATAAGTTCGATATCGTTTTTACAAAAAAATCCATTAACGATTCACAGGAAAATTTAAAGATCATTTCCTATGATAATGATTTTCTAAAGACGGCTATAGAATACCTGATAGCACATCAATACAAAGCGGTGAATATCCTGACTGATCAGCTTGATGTGGCTTATTACCAGCCCTATCTGGAGCAGATTAATATTGTGCTTATCTCTAAAGGAGTTCGCTATTGTTTTGTGACAACAGGCTTCACCAAATGGAAGCCTACAGGGGAAAGAATCCGAATTGAGGGGCTTGATGCTGATGAAAAAAACACGCACGAAGGCTTGATTAAGATCAATGACAACGAATACGAAATGGAAAAAGACGGCTTATTTGTCCTTAAATTTTCCCATATAAAATACATTTTAATAGGAGAAAAGATTGCATGATAACAATAGAATTGGCAGAACAAAGCGATATCAGAAGCATTTCAAATATGGCGCATAGTATTTGGCCTGTTACTTATGGAGAGATACTTTCACAAGATCAAATTGACTTTATGCTCGAAAAAAGCTATACCGTTGAGGGACTTGCAGAAAGTATGGTTAATGGCCAATTTTTTTATGTCTTGAAAGAAGATGGTATCGGTCAGGGATTTATTGCCTTGCGAACTCTTGAGGATCGTATACGTATTGAAAAGCTCTATTTGATGCCCAATGTGCAAGGAAAAGGCTTCGGAAAGGCGCTGATAGACTTCGCTTCAGAAAAAACCATCTTAAAGGGTAAAGGGATTCTTGAATTGAACGTAAATAGAAATAACCCTGCTTACCATTTCTATTTGAAGCAGGGCTTTGAGGTGATTGAAACGATTGATATTCCTTATTATGATTATGTTCTAAACGATTATGTCATGCAAAAAGAAGTAAAAGCTTAGGCCTGTCGCCTAATCTTTTAGTTTTTCGACCCGTGAAGGTGTTTGTTTGCCTGTTACAATTCCGGAGGTGCCTATGGCGATCGCTTCTATACTGGAAATGATATTCTGAACATTCAATGTAGACACTTCATCTTTTACGGTATGGTAATATTCATCCTTATCCATTTGGGATGTTGAAAATGAATGCGCAGGCACACCTTTGGCTGCCAATACCGCATTATCGCTTCGATAAAAGAGATTTTGTTTGGTATATGGATCAGGATAGAATCGGAAATTTGTGTTTTTTAAATTTTCCTGCATTAATTCACCAAGATTCGACTGATCGTATCCTGTAATATACACTGTATTGGGACCGAATTTGGAATCTTTTCCGATCATTTCCATATTGATCATAGCGACTACCTGGTCAGCATTGATGTGGTTGGAAAAATATTTTGAGCCATACATGCCCAGTTCTTCTGCCGTAAAAGCGACGAAAATAAGGGTCCTTTCATTATTATTTTGTTTTTTGTAGTAATCTGCCAGGGTTAACATTGCGGTCACACCTGAGGCATCGTCATCGGCGCCATTGGCAATAGAATCTTGGCCTACTGCCTGAAGGATGCCAATATGATCGTAATGTCCCGAAAAGATAACGTATTCGTTCGGTTTACTTTTCCCGGGGATTATTCCTGCCACGTTAAACAAGGGGAAATTTTGAAGCTTCCGTTCAATATGAATTTGAAAAGTTTGGGGTTTCTCCGCTGTTAAAAGGTAGACAATTGATGGTTTTTGTTTGGAGGGGTCCTCTATAAATTTAGGGGAGTTGAGCATTTGACCAAAACGCACAAAATAGCTTTCAAAGGAGGGGTCTACCAATACAAGTGTATTTTCTTTGGCTAGAGAATGTTCTCTAAATACTTTCGCAAAATCATCGCCCGATTTTATTTCGACGATGTTAAGGCTACTTCGATTATCCCACTGTAAATCAACGTGGTTTCCAAGTGAAATAACATGGTCAGCTGGGATCAGCTGCTTATTGATGGTTGCGGATTTGCTTACCGGAGAGATTTTATCCAATTGGAATGTTTGCCTGTAATTTTGTTCTGCGTAGGGGCTAAGGCCTATTCTCTTCATTTCGGCAGCGATAAAATCTGCAGCTGGTTCGATGTCTTTTGTCAAAGCCGATCTCCCACGCATATCGTCAGCGGCTAGGGTATTGAGTATGCGGCTCACATCTTGGCGTTCCTGCTCGGAAATAACTTGCTGTCCATAGCTTACTGCCGAGAGTGCAAGTAAAGATATAGACAGTATAATTTTAGGTATTGAATTCATATAAAGCTTAGTAAAGTCTGGGTGAAGATAAGGAAAATTCTACAAGCGAATTGTGCAGACAATAAACTTCCTAAAATGATCCATTTCAAATGATCCGATGACAGGCAAAACCCATCTAAGATTTCTAATGCCGTTAATACACTAAAAATTGAGGCTATTCTTAGCAACATCGACTGATTTTGAGCATCCATGAAAGCGAACACTTTCGGAAAAAATGTAGTATATTTGACTATTAAATTGTTTGAAAATGAAAGAAGTATCTGTACAAGAATTAAAGAATAAAATCGATAACAACGAAGATTTTCAGTTGATAGACGTTCGTGAATCCTTTGAGTATGAAGTATCCAATTTAAATGGATTGAATATTCCACTTTCAGGTATACTGATCGAAGCTGATAAGATTGCGAAAGATAAGCCTGTTATCGTACAATGCCGTTCTGGAAAACGTTCTGCACAGGCGATTATGTTATTGGAACAACAGGGTTTTGAAAATCTTGCAAATTTAAAAGGCGGAATTTTAGCTTGGAAAGAGGAAATCGATCCAGAGTTAGACGTTTATTAAGATGAAAAATTTGGAGCATCAGACTAAGCAAGCTTTCTTGTTTAGTCTTGCTTTTTATAGCGTAGCTATTTTAGCGCGATTATTTAACCTTGGTATATTCCCCATATTAGGTAGCCTTTCCATTCTATTGTCTCTCCTATGGGTAATATTGGTTCTACGGGAAATCATGCTTTCGAGGACAATTTCTAACACAGAAAGGATGCTGATGGTTTTGACAATTGTTTTATTAAACATTGTTGGTGGAGCATTCTATTTCTTTGGCGGATGGAGACAGCGGGTATTGGGATTAATAAAAAAGTGATATGTTAAAGTATTTTTTTCTAAATATAGTGTTGAGTTTGGCTATTGTATTTTTAGTTTACAGTGGTTTTGAAGGGTATAAGGCGGGCAACATGCTGGTAACGGGATTATCCATCGCCTTTCTGGTGGTTTTGATCTATCTCCGTGTTGTTTTAAGCAAGCGGGTTCGATCACTTATTCAGCAAAAAGAAAGCGGTAAACAACAACCTACTACAAAACAAAAGAAGAAGTAATAAAAAAGCCTGCTNNAGCAGGCTTTTTTATTACTTCACAAATGGTGGTTTTGTTACTTTTGCTTTTATTTTTTGATTGCGGATCAGAATGAAGATCTCGGTGCCGTCTTTTGAAAAGGCTGTATCCACATAACCTAAACCGATTGATTTTTTCAATGTTGGTGATTGCGTACCTGAAGTCACACGTCCAATTACATTTCCATCAGCATCAGCGATTTCGTAATCATGACGAGGAATACCTCTGTCAATCATTTCGAAACCAACAAGCTTTTTCTTTAGACCAGCTTCTTTCTCTGCTTTAAGTGCTGCAGAATTCACAAAGTCTTTTGTAAACTTCGTGACCCAGCCTAAACCGCCTTCTAAAGGAGATGTATTATCGTCAATGTCATTTCCGTATAGACAGAAACCCATTTCCAGACGTAAAGTATCACGGGCACCTAAACCAATTGGTTTGATTCCATAAGCTTTACCGGCTTCGAAAATAGCATCCCATACTTTTTGGGCATCTTCATTGGCTACATAGATTTCAAAACCTCCAGCTCCCGTATATCCTGTTGCGGAAACCAACACATTTTCTACGCCCGCAAATGTACCTTTTGCAAAGGTATAGTATTCCATTGGAGCTAATTCGATGTCTGTAAGCGATTGAAGTGCATCCGCAGCCTTAGGACCTTGTACCGCAAATAAAGAGGTTTGATCAGAGATATTTTTCATCTCCACACCAACTGTATTGTACTTGGAGATCCAGTTCCAGTCTTTCTCAATATTTGACGCATTTACAACCAAAAAATATGTCTTATCGTCTATACGGTAGGTTAGGAAGTCATCAACTACACCGCCAGTTTCATTGGGGATATAAGCATATTGAACTTTGCCATCGTATAATTTTGACACATCATTGGAAGAGATTTTTTGAAGTAGATCCAGGGCTTTTTCCCCTTTTAGGATGAATTCACCCATGTGGCTTACATCAAAAACTCCTACACCTGTGCGAACTGTTTCGTGCTCATCATTGATGCCTGTGTATTGTACGGGCATGTTGAAGCCTGCAAAGGGAACCATTTTTGCTCCTAAAGCAATGTGCGTCTCCGAAAGGGCAGTATTTTTTAACATAAAAATTAAGTTTTAATCAGCTACAAATTTAATAAAATATACGTGATTCCTCACTGTGAATCCATTTTAGAACAATCGATTTAATTGCTTACCCGGAGCGAATAGATGGTCATATAATCATCTTCGCTATCGGTATCTTCACATAGCAGGAACATTAGGCCTTGGGCCGTTTCCTCTTTCAATGTGATTCCTTCAAATTTATGCTTTTCGGGAATTTCGAATGTCTCGGGTTTGCCGGAAAGATCGGAAGGTATTTTTCCAAGGAGGGAACCACTGATCTCTCCATCCAGATAAGTCGATTTTGCATTTTCGGCGGTAGCAATAAAATAGATTTCATTTCCAACCAGGGTCGCATCTGAGAAACCTGTCGATATGCCATTGAGCTTGGGTAGTTCAATCGGGATACAGCGGGATTGTTCGGCAGCAAGCGGATGATACTCTAAAATGGCATTTATGCCTTTAGGGCCATTTCCCCGGTTAAAAAATAAGATCTTATCTTTTAAATGAACTACGCCTTCAATATTGAAGTCTTCTTTGGAAATATTGAATTTTTCCATTAAGGAAGAATAGATGTTACTGTAGTCTTCCTGAAGGACTGTTTTGCCGTCCCAAATAAAACGAGTGTTTCTGTTTGGGGTAGAACCAGAGCCATAAAGATAATAGCGGCTTCCATCGAAAGTGATCGATTCCAAATCCATTTTAGCTGCTTTAGCCCTATTTTCCATCGGATCAGACTGCCGTAGTGCCGTTTTAGACAACTTTTGGTCTGTGATACTATAGCTGTAGATATAATTGCTATTGTCAGAAACGATATGGATTTGCCTATCCTGATAGATAATACCAGAAGCTGCGGTAATACCGGATATGCTGATAAAGGCTTCGAGAATCAATTTTAACATATCGCGTTGAGGTTTAATATTTCCAATACCCGGATGAAATCGGGTTGTAGGGGTGCTTTGATATGAACGTCTTCGCCCGATAAAGGATGTTTAAAGGTCAGTTCCGAGGCATGCAATAGCATGGTATCCATTTGGTAGGCTTCTTTCCAGAACTTGTTTTGTTTATTGCATCCATGCGGGCGATCGCCGATAATGGGATGAAAGATATGCGCAAAATGGCGACGTAACTGATGCATACGACCCGTAATTGGGTTGGCTTCGACGAGACTGTATCGTGCTGTCGGAAATTTTCCGAAGGGAACGGCCAACTCGCCTTGAGCAAGTAAGCGAAAAGATGTTTGTGCTTCCTGAACGGTGCCATCGTCCCTTTTTAAGGGATAGTCAATCAGGCCTTCTGCTGGCGCGAAGCCCCTCAGAACAGCGAGGTATTTTTTGTCGATCTTACGCTCCTGAAAACTTTTTTGTAAGTATTGGTCCGTCTCCTTATTTAATGAAAATAACAAAATGCCTCCGGTCTTCCGGTCCAAACGATGTGCGGGATAAACGGTTTTTCCTAATTGGTCCCGAAGGAGCTGTAGGGCAAACGCTGAAGCATCGCGCGCAATAGCAGATCGGTGCACCAATAGTCCATGTGGTTTATTGATTGCAACGATGGATTCGTCTTGATAAAGTATTTCTAAAGGCATGTTAAATCTTTTTCAATGCAGCAATAATTTCGTCGGCCTTTTCATCAATTTTTGGGCTCAGCCAGATGTATTTAAAAGCTCCGCCACCGATAATCTGTTCTGTACCCTGCCATTTTATTTTGGTTAGCGAAAACAAATAGTAGTTGTCGACCACAACGGAACTTTGGATAAATTTATCGACGATGTCATTTCCGAAGAGCTGCATCCCCAATCCGAAAAACTCTTGATCTTTCGCATGAAGCTGGCTTTTCAATAGCTGTTCAGCTTTCGCGCGTACAACCTTTTCGTGTTCCTCTTTGCTTGGGTTAGTCAAAATTGCGGCCAGCATGATGACGATCAAAATCAGTGAAAATATTCTTTTTTTGCTCATTTTAAATTTGAGATTAAGTTCTGGATGTCATAACACGATGACTATCGCGATCAAAATTATTAAATAGATATTAGATATGGGCAACTGTTTTAAGAGAAATGCGAAGGATTCTGCCCTATAGGTGAAGCAAGGAGGTTTATTTAGAATCCGAGGGTATTCAATAGCGAGAATGCCCAAGAGAACAACGTCCAGATAAGATAAAATGTAACACCGATGAATAAGAAGAAGACCGTTAGAATACTGATGATTATACCGATACCCGAGCCTGAATGCTTGCCTTCGTAGTAATGTTGTCGTAATAATTTGATGTTCTTTTCATTGGCCTTGCTAAAAAAATCAAAAAAGTTTCCGAGGAAAGGAATGCTACCCAAAACGGCATCAATCGAGATATTGAGTAACATGCGTATGACTAATTTTGGACTGGCGCCGTTACGCCACATGGCTATGACAAGAACCAGAGAAGTTCCGAAGCCCGCTATCGCGCCACCTAAGGGGATGAGATTCAAGACTGGATCAAGTCCGAAGCGAAAGTTTCCAATCTTGAATTGATTATCCATTAACCAAGATATTCGGTCAATCCAACCGAAATCTTGGTCAATTTGTTTTAATTTATCTGCTGGAGTTTTTTCCCTATGCATGATTACAATAACTCAAATGAAGCGCTGATTTCACTCGTAACTTTCATCGGTCTGATATTTAAATCTAACCCACTGTCACCAGCGCTGTCTGCTGCTTCGGCCATAGCACCTTTATACATCGCATTACGCATCATCGGTTGTACGCCAAATATAATTTGTTGTGGTGTTTCAGATAATACGATCGCTTTACCAATTTTTTGGCCTGCGGCTTCTGCCAAAATTTGAGCATTAACTTTTGCATCCAATACCGCCTTGGTTTTTAAACTTTTTTCCAACTCCTTTTTCTTTGAATAATCATATTCGCTAATATAGGTGCTTTGGATACCGGCTTTGTCAACACCGTCTAATAGTTGGCCCAAATTGTTCAAGTTGGTTACCTTAATACGGTATTGTCTGGAGAGCAAGATATCGGTGTCTTTTTTCTTTTTATCCGGAACATTATAGCTCCAGATATTCTGGATGGTAAAATCTTCTTTTTTTACACCCGCTTTTGTCGCCGAATCGAACAGATCTTTTTCTAGCTTTTCTATTGCGGCCTTTTTCTTCGTGTTACCGTTCTCATAAAACTCTTTTAGGGTAACATCAATATAGATAATATCTGGTGTTACTTCTTCTTCTGCACGGCCTACCGTAGATACAAATTCTTTATTAACCATTTGTTGCGCGTTTACTTGGGTCATCAAACCTAAAAAGGCTAGTCCTAATAGTATTTTTTTCATATTTTTCGTCTTTAACTTTTTATAATAATACGATTGCCATTATCGCATTGCTACAAGATTGGAGCCAAAGTTTATGAAAAAGTTTAACGGATAAAAAAAATAAAAAGGTTAAGATTTTTGATTTTATTTCTCTACCTTTAGGGAAATTAATAATATAGTGCCATGCAAGAAGGTAAAGTAAAATTCTTTAATGAGACCAAAGGTTTCGGTTTCATCATCCCTAACTCAGGCGAGAGCGAAATTTTTGTTCACGTTTCTGGATTAGTAGACAAAGTTCGTGAGAATGACAATGTATCTTACGAAGTTGAACAAGGCCGTAAAGGTCTTAATGCGGTAAATGTAAGAGTTATCTAATTAGATTCAAGATATATTTATTGTGAAAAGGCCTATGCGAACAGCATGGGCTTTTTTATTTTATGGGAAATCTGCGCCCTTAGAAAAGGATATTTTAGGGCAGGGCGTATTTATTTGCTTCAGTAAATAATTTGGACTGATAATTGTAATAGGGTATTTAAAAATAGTTAGTGAAGATGAAACGTATTCTAGTATTGGGGCTGTCTGTTGTTATTGCGCTATCCATGTCGGCCTGTTATTCTGCCCATCATCACCATGGTCATGGCCGTGGTCCGAAAAGAATGCCTCCTGGGCATGCTAAAAAATACTATGGTGAGCAGTCGGCACGTGATTTTGCTCCGGGACAACAAAAGAAAAAACACAGACATTAATTTTTTATTGGATTGCATTCGACGAGCGTATACATGTTTGTAGGCTATCGAATATTTTCTTTTGACGACCATTGATGTGGTATAGAGAAGAAGCAAAATAATATAAAAAAAGCTTTCACAATTGTGAAAGCTTTTTTTATGCTGTTAGCATCTAAGCAAAAGGATCTTTATCAGGTGCTGGTGGCGTAGGATTTGATGGTTGTGAACTTCCAAATGGGTCCTGTGACCGAGAAGAACCGAAGGGATCTTGGCTTTGAGTAAAAGGATGATTTGTTACGTTTTCCAGCGCTTTGGGATCTGGACCATATTGATTTGAAGCCTTGTCGCCTTCCAGTACCAATAAGTAAAGCAGGTAGATCCAACCAATAAATGGAATCAATGCAACTAATATAAACCAGCCTGATTTATTGGTGTCATGTAATCTTCGGACCGTAACGGCTATTCCAGGAATTAGTAAAGCTAAACTTACTAAACCTGAGACATACGTAAATAAGCTTGCAATTTGTCCAAGTATTGCAAATATTGCGCTAATGATGAGATTTGCAAGGAAAAACATCCAATATTCCTTACGGCGAGCCCTTCCTTCAAAGTTGGCATAGTTGTCTCGAACAACCTTTAAAAAGTTTTCTTTAAGTTCCATATTTTAAGACTTTTTTAGGTGAAAATGATGCTAGTAAATCAAAATGTTATTTCAATTTTGTTACAATAAATGTACCAAGAATTTATCCGAGAGATCAATTATTATAAAAGGGTAAGTGTTTGGAAGAGCTACAGTTGCTGCGCTTGCGCAAAAGAATAGCCGCGTTCATCCGCCTGTTTTGGATCTAAAGGCAGCATAGAATTCGCTTTCAAAGGAGAAAGCTGTGCGTAGCTTATCTAAATATTTCTTCGAGTATATAGAGCGATTTTATTTCTTTAAAATTTGTGCGGTGGAGACGATAGAAGTCGAGCACTTTTTCCAGCAGGAATTGTCGATCAGAAGCGGTCATTTTTATGCGGTCACAATTCGAATATTCGGATTCGATTAAATTTCTGAAAATTGACGTATGTGGTTCCTGTAATACAAGCGGGTGTTCAGGAAGGCTATCGGAGAAGGTAGCTTCATGAAGATTAAAATAAGGGTGGGCCTGTTTTGATTCAGCGGGATAAAACCCGAGAAAGCGGGTTAGCTTGATTAAAAAAACAAGATGGAAATTGGCCAGATTTAAATGCGTTTCATCTAGCCAACGGACAGACTGATGGATGAATTCAAAAAGATAATCGTCATTTTCTTGTTCCTTCAGAATTTTATAGAGTATTTCATTCAGAAAAAGTGCGAGCGAGCTTTTAACAATATCATAAGGTATTTCTTGCAAGACAGGGACTTGACGCGCTTCGGAGATCCGCTGTAAAGAACCATTATCTTTATGTGTAGCGACAATTTCCAGTAAATGTAAGGGTTGAAGAATATTGGCCTTGATCTTTGCTTTGGGCTTCCTTGCGCCCGTGATGAGATAGGATTGCATACCAAACTGTTCGGTGTATATCTGCGCCACAAGGCTACTCTCCGAATAGTTGGTTGTTTTTAAGACTATACCCCTAGTTTTGTTCAGCATCTCCTTCTTTGTCTTTTTTATGCGATTCTTCACGCATCTCCATAATGGCATTTCGGTCTACCTTACGAATCATGCGATAGATTAAAGTCAGGACACCGATACTAAATGCAATAACTCCGACAAGCATAGCAAGTTTATACCAGTTGGAACGATGTTCCATGAGATAATATCCCAAGATCACAAGTACGGCACCAATGATTATTTCCCTTAAGCCCTTGCGAAGATATTTGTTCATAAATGTGAATTGTTGAAAACTATTTTTCTTTACAGAGCAAATATAATACAATAAAATCCTTTATTTTTGCCCTTACCATTCCTATGTAGAACTATTTTTAAAAATAATTCCAATTATCTTGTTGCTTATCCAAAAAAAAATATAGATATTTGCAAACTCTTTGCAGAGAGTGCAAAGGATTAACATATTGTAATAAAGACAACAAAAAAATAATATCATGTCAAGAATTTGTGATTTAACAGGCAAAGCGGCGTTAACAGGAAATAACGTTTCTCACTCAAACGTTAAAACTAAACGTAAATTCTATCCAAATTTACAAACGAAACGTTTTTACATTCCAGAAGAAGATCGTTGGATTACGTTGAAAGTATCTACTTCTGCTATCAAGACTATCAATAAGAACGGGATTACAGCAGCGATCAATAAATTTATCGTTAAAGGGTCAATCTAATTGATTGTCGCGCCTGTTACATTAAGATTATTCATGAATTTCAATCCTATAATAGGATTCAAAATAAAGTAAAACAATGGCTAAAAAAGGAAATAGAGTACAAGTTATCTTAGAATGTACTGAACACAAAGAAAGTGGTCTTCCGGGAATGTCTCGTTACATCACTACTAAAAACAAAAAGAACACAACTGAGCGTTTGGAATTGAAAAAATTCAACCCAGTATTGAGAAAAGTTACTGTTCATAAAGAAATTAAGTAAGTCACACATCTTAGCACTTGAAAGAGAGGCTAAGTAAAATATTAATATACCATGGCAAAGAAAGCAGTTGCATCGTTACAAAAAGGTGGCGGTAAAGAATTTACAAAGGTTATTATTACTACTAAATCTGCAAAAACTGGCGCGTATACTTTCAAAGAAGGTATGGTTCACAACGATAAAGTGAAAGACGTCGTTGCTGCAGCTCAAAAATAACGAGTAGCATTTTCCTTTTTTAAAGTTTTTCTTTAAAAAGAATTCGATAAAAATAGCCGTTTTGGTATCCTACCGAAAGGGCTTTTTTTGTTGAGGACATTTGTTTATATTTGAACATCAATTTTCACTACTACACTCCATGGGATTATTTGATTTTTTTAAGAAAAAACCACAAACACAAGAAGAAGAACAGGCCTTAGATAAAGGTTTGGAAAAAACAAAAGAAGGCTTTCTTTCCAAGATTACAAAAGCTGTCGTTGGTAAATCAACAGTAGATGACGATGTGCTGGATAATCTGGAAGAGGTTTTGGTTACTTCTGATGTTGGGGTTACGACTACCTTAAAAATCATTGATCGCATACAGGCCCGTGTTGCCCGAGATAAGTACGTTTCTACTTCTGAGCTCAACAATCTCCTGAAAGAAGAAATTCAGACGCTACTGGCAGAGAACAATAGTGCTGATTTCGAGAATTTCAATTATGGCGATCATAAACCATACGTCATTATGGTTGTAGGTGTCAATGGGGTTGGCAAGACAACGACCATTGGCAAACTGGCTCATCAGCTGAAACAAGCTGGAAGCAAAGTTGTATTGGGGGCAGCGGATACCTTTCGGGCGGCTGCTGTCGATCAACTTAAATTATGGGGTGAGCGTGTTGGCGTGCGTGTTGTCGCTCAGGCCATGGGCTCAGATCCTGCTTCCGTGGCTTATGATACCGTGAAATCGGCAGTAGCAAATGGCGAAGATGTGTGTATCATTGATACCGCAGGCCGTTTACACAATAAGGTCGGCCTAATGAATGAGCTCACGAAGATCAAGAATGTTATGCAAAAGGTTGTTCCTGGTGCACCACATGAAATCTTGTTGGTCTTGGACGCATCAACAGGGCAAAACGCCATTGAGCAATGTACGCAATTTACACAGGCAACCGATGTGAACGCTTTAGCATTGACTAAACTCGATGGAACGGCTAAGGGCGGGGTGGTTATTGGTATATCTGATCAATTTAAGATCCCAGTGAAATATATTGGTGTAGGTGAGAAAATTGGTGATCTTCAGTTGTTTAACAAAAAGGAATTTGTCGACTCCCTTTTCAAATAGAGTCTACCGTCTAATCATATGAAGACAAAATACGCGAAACCAGCCCCTTTGATTAATAAACCACGTGTCAATGTGGTAACCTTGGGCTGTTCGAAAAATATTCACGATAGTGAAGTCCTGATGGGCCAGTTAAAGGGCAATCAGATGGAAGTCGTGCATGAAGCATCCAATATACAAGCGAATGATATTGTCGTAATCAATACCTGCGGTTTTATTGATAATGCCAAACAGGAGTCAATTGATGCGATTTTACAATATTCGGATCTAAAAGATCAGGGTAAAATCAACAAAGTAATCGTTACAGGTTGTCTTTCTGAGCGATATAAGCCAGAGTTACAGGCTGAAATCCCCAATGTTGATGCCTTTTTCGGTACGAATGATTTACCGGAGCTATTGTCATCCATTGGAGCTGATTATCGACACGAGTTATTGGGTGAGCGCTTATTGACAACACCTTCGCATTTTTCTTACTTTAAGATTGCTGAAGGATGTAACCGTCCCTGCTCTTTTTGTGCAATTCCCCTGATGCGTGGTAAACACGTTTCTAAATCCATTGACGATCTTGTGAAAGAAGCAAAATTTCTTGCATCGAACGGCACGAAAGAATTGATTCTGATTGCACAAGACCTGACCTATTATGGCTTAGATATTTATGGAAAGCGCAATCTTTCTGATTTAATGCGCCATCTGTCAGATGTTGATGGTATCGAATGGATCAGACTGCAGTATGCCTATCCTTCGGGCTTTCCAATGGATATTTTGGACGCAATGAATGAACGTTCAAATATCTGTAATTACTTGGATATGCCTCTGCAACATATATCTGATCCGATGTTGAAATCTATGCGAAGAGGTACAACAAAACAGAAACAGATCGATCTTGTCAACGCAATACGTGACAAAGTTCCAGATATCGCCTTGCGTACAACATTAATTTGTGGTTATCCAGGTGAAACTGAACAGGATTTTCAGGAGATGTTGGATTGGGTTGAAGAAACCCGTTTTGACAGATTAGGGTGTTTTACCTATTCTCATGAAGAAAAGACGCACGCACATTCTCTGGAGGACAATGTGCCACAGGAAGTAAAAGAAGAACGGGTGGAAGCCATTATGGAAATACAGCAGGGTATTTCGTACGATATCAATCAGTCTAAAGTCGGTAATACCTATAAAGTACTGGTTGATCGGGTAGACGGCGATTACTTTATTGGCCGGACAGAATACGATTCTCCGGAGGTCGACAATGAGGTCTTGATTCCCGCGGTAGATTCTTATGCACGCAATGGTGATTTTGTTCAAGTAAAAATTGACCGAGCTGAAGATTTCGATCTATATGGTGAGATTGTAAGGACTTTCTTGTAATATCCATGGTTATAATCGAAGTAGATTTTACAGATTTTTTTGCGTAAATTATAAACAGAGATCAAAATTCCTATCGAATTTTGATCTCTGTTTATAAATAGAATTGATCACGGATTTCGCATTAAAGAATCTTTAATTAGAGGACTAAACAGGTATAACTTTATATATGATAGATCCATTTTTAAAGATGATCTTTATACCTATTGCTATATACCAGTTATTTTTTGAGGAAAAATTTACCACTCGATTTTGAAACGAGCTAAGGTTTTGAAACTCGCTTATATTATAGGTCGTTCTAACTATTCCAGATGGGCCTTCAATAACATTTCCGTTTTGATCTACTTTATCATTTATTTGTTCGATACTAACACATTCTATACTTTGAACATCATTTGTAATTAATGGATTAATCGTAAATGATGAATTTGTTATAAAATTTGTTTGAAATTGAACATTGCGGTAATATCCGACAGTAATTTCACTATAATCAGAACTGCCTGGATTTAAAACCCAATCCGTAATAGATTGCTCGGTGTCACTGGAAGTGAGAAGTTTGCCAATTGAGAATACTCCCCAAGGAATATTTTGCACCGCCCGATATCCATTTACCGAAGGTAAATTTTTTAAATATACACTGAAAGAAGTTTTCGGTGATGTTGTTGTTAGTTTACCGTTTAACGTAATGGGCCCCCGTAAATTGATGTTATAAACGGATGTGGTACCGCCACCGCCGGAGAATCCCGTAAATAATTTATAAAAAGTCTTTAATAATGCTGCTGCACCACCTGATGTCATCAGATTTTGGATCGAGCTAGCCGTAGTTTTGGTAATTTTTGAAATACCTTCAGCAGTTGATGAGTAAAAGCCTGCGATGGAACTAATTTGTCCTAATGGTCCAGTTTTACTCGATGTGACAGGTTGGGCGGTTCCTTGGAGATTTATATTTCCTTCTAGGGATATATTTGATTCAGCTATTTCTCTTAAATTAATTACGAATGAAGAATAGTTGTCAAATGAGTTGTCGTAACAGCTTACATCAAAATCACCTATCATCCATTCATTTACTCCTGCCTGAGTAATGGCAGTTTGAACCGAGCTTGCATTGGCATTATCTCCAATCGCATATTTAAATAACTTTGGATAAGTTGAATTTTGGGCAAAACTGAGGGAAATTTCTTGGTAAGATGATAATACATCATTTGTTCTTAAAATACATACTCTTAAAATACCTCTATATTTATTATAAAGAATAATGAATGGATAGGAATTTGCATCGACAGTGGTTCCGAAATCTCTCGAAACCAACATCCATCCTTGGGCTGGAGTCATGTCAGCATTATTTAAATTTACATTGCCATATACTTTTTGACTCCCGTCAATAAATGGATTTAAGGTTGTGACGGTTCCTATATTGCCACTTGAATTTCTAAAGTACGTGGTCCATTTGTTTTGTGTCCAATCCCATGTTGGTAATAAGTTTTCATCACCGGGAGGTAAAGGTCTACTTGCCTTTTTTTGAGTTGTTAACTTTGTTTCTGGTTTAGTAGTTGCATCGTCATTTTTTTTGCAGGAGAATAAGCATAATGCAAAAATTATCATTAAGGAATGATAAATGTTAGAATACGTTTTCGTTGTCATAAAATAAATTGATTTATAGAAATTTGTTGCCACCAAATTATGATGTTAATGTTGCGTAATTATTATTCAAATGTTATTTTTTAATTTTTTATTATGATGTATTAAACTGAAAGTTTATAGTGAGTATAAGTATTGAATTAAATGAATTGTCAATAGAATGATATAATTTAAAAGCAGGATCAGCTTTTTATGAAAATTCACTATTTTGCCGAGGCAAAAAACAAGTTTGTAACGTATATGCTCTTTAATAATTATGGTATGTTGAAACCAGGTTCGTGAAATCCGATAGTTCATTTGGGTTCCATCGCTTTGGATTGATGACATTAATGGAGGTTGCTAAGTCTGGATGGTCTAGACTATCATGCTGCTGGAGAGAAATTTCGTTATACAATTAAGAATAGAGAATAATAATAAAATTTGCAGATGAAGGCAACTTATATTGAATATAGTGAAACAAATAGCTTCTCCAAGACTTTATTAGCCTATTTGGCACATGATGAAGCCTTAAAACCTTTTGTTGGGAATTGGCCTACCTGGGCTGGTTTTGAAAAGCAATTGAACGAAAAGAAGAAATTTGAACACAGGGAAATTCTTGTTGAGCGTCTTAAAAAACAATATGGCGAACTATTAAAGGATTCACCTGCTGTAGCGGCCAATATAGAACTGTTGCTCGACCAAAATTCCTTTACCATTACGACTGGGCATCAGCTCAATATTTTTACGGGGCCTTTATATTTTATTTTTAAAATCATGACGGCAATACGTTTGTCTGAAGATTTACATGCCAAGCACCCTGATAAAAATTTTATTCCAGTATATTGGATGGCAACTGAAGATCATGATTTTGAAGAGATCAACCACACGAAAGTCTTCGGTAAGAAAATCGCTTGGGCTACTCCTGCTGTCTCTGCTACGGGGCGAATGGATACTGCAACAATCGTTGATGCTGTGAAGCAGTACACCAATATTTTAGGGCTTTCCGAAAATTCGACCAGACTGACACGCATTGTAGAAGAAGCGTATTTGAATCATGATCGATTAGCAGATGCAACACGGTATATGGTCAATGAGTTGTTTAAGTCTTACGGTCTTTTGATCGTCGATGCGGATGACCGGGAATTGAAGGAACTGTTCAAGCCAATTATTAAGGAAGATATCTTATCTGAAAAAAGCTTTAAGGCAATAACAGCGCGATCGGAAGAGTTGGAATCAAATGGTTTCTCTACCCAAGTGCATGCCCGTGAGATTAATTTCTTTTATCTGACGGATGAATTTAGAGAGCGCTTGGTGCTGACTGCCGATGGTCGATACGAAGTATTGCACCAGCATATTTATTTTACCAAAGCGGAGCTGGAGCAGGAGATCGAGCGTTATCCAGAGCGTTTCAGTCCAAATGTGGTCATGCGGCCGATGTATCAGGAAATTATACTTCCCAACCTTGCTTATATTGGCGGTGGCGCCGAAATGGTCTATTGGATGCAGTTAAAATCCAACTTTGACCAATATCAGGTAGATTTTCCAATTTTGATCCCTCGTAATTCAGCAATGATTACCGAGGACAACGTAGCAGCTAAGTTGTTTCGTGTTGATCTTACATTTAAGAGTATCTTCCGGCCGGCAGAAGTGCTGAAAAAAGAGTATGTTCGACGTCATACCAAAGAACGACTGAATCTCAATGACGAATGGATGGAGCTGAACGCCATTTTTGGTAAGATAAGGTTAAGAACTCATAAAATAGATCCAAGTTTGGGTCCTAGTACTGAAGCCGTAAAAGCACGGTTAAAGAAAGCGATCAACAATTTGGAGAAAAAGCTGATGAAAGCTGAGAAGCGGAACCATCAGCATGCTTTAACGGATATTGATAATGTGAAGGAAAAGCTTTTTCCGGGCGGAGGACTGCAAGAGCGCTCTGAAAATTTCGCTTTACTTTATGTCAAATACGGTGATAGCCTCTTTAAGGATCTTTACAAGTACTTTAATCCATTGGATTTTAAGTTTACGATTTTATATTAGAAAGTCAGCTTCGGCTGACTTTTTTTGTGGTGTTATTGGCCGGAAAGAATTTTCAGTTCGCGTTCTTTTTGTTACTGTCTGCTAAATCATGATGTTTGCAGTATAGGGATATTTCCATCCCTATGTTAAAATGCTTTTGTCGCCTGTTCCGATATAGTCTCTTTTTTCCTAACGGAGTTTCATTTTGTTTATATACACGTTGAAATGTTTTGTTTATAATTTCATAATATTTCGTTTAGCTCCTGTTAACAGTTCCGATGTAGTTTTGCTTTCATTATTACAACCAACAACTAAATGAAAGAATTTCTACTTACAACGTGTGCCATCGCACTTGGAACAGGGTTGTACGCACAAACGACCCAAGCCGGGTTTTCTGGAAAGATTACGGACGAGAATAACAAAGGGGTTCATGGTGCTTCCATCGAAGTGCGGAATGAATCGACCGGTTTCACAACGAAGACCTCAACCAATGCAAATGGTGATTTCAACTTTAAGGAGTTGCCTTTAGGTGGTCCCTATACCGTCAAAGTAACTTATATAGGTTATGGCGAACAAGTTCGTTCGGGATTTAATTTAAATCAGGGTGATATTGTACGCTTGACCATTCCTATTCAAAACACGTCGAATGTATTGGAAACTGTTGAATTAACAGGAATAAGTACGCTGAAGAATAAAATAGAAAATCTAGGTGCTGCTACCGCGGTTACAGCCAGGGATATCGCGAAGTTGCCTGTCAACGGCCGGAATTTTACGTCGCTAATGGATTTGTCTCCTTTGAGTAAGGGAGATAATATCGGTGGCCAGTTGGGCTCTTCCACCAATTTTACCATCGATGGTATGAATGCCAAAAATCCGACTTCTGCAGGTTCGACAACCAGCCGTAGCGGCGCACCTTTCTCCATTTCGATAGAAGCAGTCCGGGAATTTAAAGTGGTCACCAACCAGTATGATGTGACCTACGGAAGAGCGGGCGGTGGAACCGTTAGTGCGGTGACCAAACAGGGAACAAATCAAACGCACGGAAGCGCTTGGCTTTATTCAAGGGCCGATTGGTTGTCCAGTCCCTACGATATCAGAGGAAACAAACGAAGCAATGATTTTTCTACCTATCAATATGGATTTACATTGGGCGGTCCGATCATTAAAGACAAATTACATTATTTTGTTGCTTGGGATCATCAACGCGATGCCCGCCCACTGATTATTGCGGATATCAATTCTGAGGCCGACGAGAAGAGATTTAATGTTACTAATGCCACCTTGGATGAGTTTGTTAATATTGGACGTAACAAGTATGGATTGGGCAATGAACGTCAATATGGCGCTTTTGATAAAAAGCGAGGGTCTGACGCGATTTTTGGAAGAATTGACTGGCAAATTAATGAGAAAAACTTATTGACGATCCGAAATAACTTTACAAGTGATAATAATAAGTTGGGATTACAGGATAATAAGCCAATTACCTTGTATGAATCTTATGGAAATGATAAAAACATTGATAACAGTCTATTGGCAACTTTGCGTACGACTATTTCACCTAAGGTAACAAATGAATTGAAAGTACAACATCTCTATACCTATCAAAAAAGTAGTCCAGGAGATCTTTTACCTAGTCAAAATATTCCCCGTGCAATTGTAGAGGATGCAGTATCTAAGGTCGCTGGAGAAGATAAAAAGACCACATTGCAATTGGGCGGACATCGTTTTGCACAGGAATCTTTTAAAAATAATGTATTTCAGCTTGTTAATAATATCTATTACAGTACCGATAATATCAATTATACCTTTGGGGTCGACTTGATGTATACCCATGCAAACTCGATTTATGGAAGTGAGGTCAATGGACGCTTTCACTTTAGGCCGAGTGATGGAAAGACAGCCATGCAAAACTTTGACGACATGAAGCCATATGCTTATTATCGTGAAGTTCCTTTGGTAAGTGATCCAGCTGTGGTCGGTAAGATATTCAATGCCGGTGCATATGGTCAGTTACAGACCAAGTTGGCACAGGGGTTGGATCTAGTTGCGGGATTACGATTGGATTATGGTCATTATCCAACCTCTCCTTTGAATGAAGAATTGCTGAAAGAAGTTGGGGTACGTACAGATCACAAATTGAAATCTTTTGTTGTACAGCCTCGTTTCCAAATGACTTGGGATGTGAATGAAGAACGAAAGGACTTTTTCCGGATAGGAGCAGGTGTTTTCGCGTCAGATATTAACAATTATATGACCATCAATAACTTGACTTTTGACGGTAAGCATTTTGCGACGGTTGATGTCCGAGGTAATGATGTACCTACACCTAATTTTGTGGGCTATAGAAAGGACCCGTTAACAACACCAACATTGGCGCAGTTTCAAGTACCTACGATCAATACCTATGGACCCGACGCTAAAATTCCAGTAGTCTACAAGGCAAATGTATCTTATACGCATTTCTTCACCGAAAAGTTAAAAGCAAGTCTCTCAGGGTATATGAATCTTGGTCGTAATAACTATATGTATGTGGATCGTAATATGGTGAAAGATCCGTTCTTCAGATTAGCGAATGAAGACAATAGGGGCGTTTTTGTTCCTGCGGCATCGATTGTTGATGGGGCTCCGGATTGGAAAAAAGGAAGGATTTCCAATAAATTCGGCCGCGTACTAGAATTGAACTCTGAAGGAAAAGTGAATCAGTTTGCAGTCGTATTGGATGCAAGTTATCAATATTACAAAGATGGATCTATATCGGTTAGCTATACCTGGAATGATGCGAAAGATAATACTTCTTTCAATGGAAACGTGGCGAATACAGCGACCTTATCTTTGGCAGTAAAAGATGATCCGCGCGATTTGAGCAAGATGAGTTATTCGAACAATCAATTCCGCAATAAGATTGTGATCTATGGCACTTTACCAACATTTTATGGTGTCAGCGTGGGAGTACGGTACTCCGGTATTGGCGGTACGCGATACAGTTTGTTGGCCGGCGGAAATATAAATGGAGACTTTGTTGCTGGGGACAATGATCTGGCCTTTATCTTTGATCCCAATAATCCCAATACGTCAAAACAGCTGATTACTGGATTGAATAATTTGTTGAATAATCCAGAAGCGAGTCAGAGCCTTAAAGATTTTATTAAAAAATATCAAGGTAAAATAGCTGAGCGTAATGGTGGAGTGAATGGTTTTTATGGCTTGATCGACCTTAGAATCGCTAAAAAATTCAATTTATATAAAAACCATGCATTGGAGGTATCGGGAGATCTTTTCAATGTTGCCAACTTATTTAAGAAGACTTGGGGCGTAAATGAGTCTTTGGGTAATCAAAATCTATATGCTTTAGGCGGAAAGGATGCCGCGGGAGAGAAATTGGTGCCTTTTGATGTTACGAAACAGCAGTTTAATTATAATGTAAACAACTCTGGTATTGTATCACCTTCGGGTAACCCTTATCAATTCCAATTGGGATTAAGGTATTCGTTCTAATCACATAAAACGATATAAAATACACTTTTCATGGCGAATCCCTCAAAAGCAATAGTTTTGAGGGATTCGTCTTTTATATTCATTAGATCTAAGCTTATCGAGGTCTACATGCAATAGGGTTTGTAGGCAGATCTTTAATCGCTATACAAGGACTTTTTCTTTCGGAAGAAAAACTTCGGCCATCATGTGACGCACACTTCCGCCACCACAGGTCTCGATAACATGTAGATCCTGATGGATGATTTTACCATGCTTTTCTAATTGCGCTGTTTGGTATAAAGTCAATGAGGATAAAGCCTGATTGCTCAGGACAATAAACCGATTCCCATATTTGTTTCTCACTTGGAGGCAGTTTGCCGCAAAAGATTCGAGTTGGTTCTCGTTGATTTCAATGATCTCCTTGCCTGTATCTTTCAAACTTTTCAGTAGGGTTTTGAGCTCGGCGGGATCGTCAATTGCCTGCGGACATAAGATGGCAAAGTCTTCGCCTACGGCTAGCACCACATTGGTGTGATAGATAGGTCTCCGCTCTCCATGGACAGTTTGGAAGGCGTGAAATACAACAGGTGTATAGTTTTCAGTTCTGCAATATTCATCGAGCATACTTCTGTCTGCCCTTTCGGATAAGGCACAGTAGGCTATACGGTGAGCTCGGTCCAAAACGAGTGCGCCAGTGCCCTCCAGATATTGTTTATTGTTTTCGGCTTCACTGAGATCCTTAGTCAGTTTTACATAATAACCGTTTTGCTTCAATGGACCTTCGAAATCCAATAAATGTTCTTTTCGACGATTTGGAGCAAACATAGGATAGAAAATTATTTTTCCATCCTGATGAAAGGAGACAATATTATTGGGGAATATACTGTCGGGGCTTTCTGATTTTTCGTCGTCCTGAATGACAGTCACCAAAATTCCATGTGACTTCAATTCATTTACTAGCGCGTCAAATTCTCCTTGCGCTTCTTTGTTGACTTCTTCTGTACTGAGATTTTCGATATCCTTTTGGAAGAAGTTGTTGACCGCAGTCTGTTCATTTTTACGGAAGACAGAGGGTCTTACTAAAAGAACGCTGTCTGTTACCTGTTTTCTCATGGTTTATAATCGTTACTTCGCTGTTTTATATTCGTTAAAAAGAAATGATATTCGTTTTTTGTGATAATTTACATTTGTCAAAAGAGATGCTTCCCTAGCTGGATAATGTTTTCTTTGTTAAGATTTCTGATCGCAACATACCCTTGATATCAGTTGTTCTTAGCAAAAAAGTGTATATCGTTATTTCGAAGTCACTTTACAATTGGTACATATACTAATTTATTGAAAATTCATGGGCATTGCAAAAAAGGATAGTGAAGTAATGAAAGAAATGCGGGGGTGAAATAGCAGATAACCCTATCTTTTTTTAAAATTGTGGCAAGCGATTGTTGTATTGTTTGTTATATTTATAATGAACAACCTGTATGTTTGAGGTTATTCCAAAAATTAATTGACAAAGACAATCGATTGCATTTCGGTAGCTCAGTAAAACTGACTTTTTATCCACTTTTTTGCTTCGTTTTCAGTCATTTATTTTGCTATCTTTGCTCATCCAAAAAACGACTGTTTATAAGAGAGTTAATTGCCTAATTATTATGTCGCTAACTATCTATAAGCGTTAACTTTTTGCACACATGAGCAATATACACTTCCAAGAAAAATTCGAAAGTCGCCACAATGGCCCAAGTCCAGTTGAAGCGAATGAAATGTTGGCTAAATTAGGCGTTTCGTCAATTGACCAGCTTATTGACCAAACGGTCCCTTCTCAAATTCGTGCTCCAAAGCCTTTAAATCTTCCCAAAGCATTGTCT
Source organism: Sphingobacterium sp. UBA7631 (assembly GCF_002483935.1). Taxonomy (NCBI): domain Bacteria; kingdom Pseudomonadati; phylum Bacteroidota; class Sphingobacteriia; order Sphingobacteriales; family Sphingobacteriaceae; genus Sphingobacterium; species Sphingobacterium sp. UBA7631. The sequence continues at coordinate 307,349 of NZ_DLIX01000011.1, read as the reverse complement.
GAGGTAGCCTATTTAAAGCGTATTGCGGAAATCGCTGAGAAAAATAAAGTTTTTAAATCTTTTATTGGTCAAGGTTACTACGATGTAATCCTTCCGGGCGTCATTCAACGCAATGTATTTGAAAACCCAGGATGGTATACGCAGTATACGCCTTATCAGGCGGAGATTGCACAAGGTAGGTTACAAGCTTTATTGAACTTCCAGACTGTAATTTGTGATTTCACAGGTTTAGAAATTGCCAATGCCTCTTTGTTGGATGAAGCTACGGCTGCAGCTGAAGCCATGTTTATGCTTTATTCAGCTCGGAAAAATAAAGATGCTAATGTTTTCTTGGTGTCGAACAATGCCTATGCGCAGACGATTGATGTATTGAAGACCCGTGCTTTGTCTTTTGGTATCGAGCTTAAAATTGCGGCTATTGCTGAATCAGAATTAACAGACGATGTATTTGCTGCATTTGTTCAATATCCTGCTGCTGATGGCTCCATTGTCGATTATAAATCATTTGCGGCTACAGCTCACAGTAAGCATATTACCGTGTGTGCGGCGGCAGATTTGATGAGCTTAGCATTATTAACGCCTCCGGGAGAATGGGGTGCAGATGTTGTTGTTGGTAATTCCCAACGTTTTGGTGTACCGATGGGCTTTGGTGGTCCTCATGCAGCCTATTTTGCGACACGCGACAGCTTTAAACGTAATATCCCTGGTCGTATCATCGGTGTTACTTCCGATTCAAATGGAAAGTATGCATTGCGTATGGCTTTGCAGACTCGTGAACAGCATATCCGCCGTGATAAAGCTTCTTCTAATATTTGTACTGCACAAGCTCTTTTAGCGATTATGGCTTCTTTCTATGCCGTATACCATGGCCCTGAAGGAATCAAAAATATAGCCTCACGTATCAATGCATTGGCTAGCCTGTTGGATCAAGCAATACAATCATTGGGTTATACGCAATTGAATGCAGCTTATTTTGACACACTACGTGTAGACTTAGGTGGTCATGCTGGTGCTTTGAAATCTGAAGCATTAAATAACGAATTAAACTTCTATTACAATGGTTCGGAAGTTTCAATTGCTATCGACGAAACAACGACATACGAAGATATCAAGACAATTGTCAAAGTATTTGCTAAAATTCAAGGTAAAACATTGAATGACGTAGATTTCGATGCATTGGAAGAGAATTTAGGTTCTTCAATTCCTGCCGATTTAGTACGTACTTCTGCCTACTTAACACATCCAAACTTTAATAGCTATCATTCTGAACATGAGATGTTGCGCTATATCAAATCTTTGGAAGCAAAAGATTTATCGCTTTGCCACTCGATGATTCCATTGGGGTCATGTACGATGAAATTGAATGCTACAGCCGAAATGGTACCAGTTACTTGGGCGAGATTTGGCGGTTTGCATCCATTTGCTCCTGCAGATCAAACTTCTGGATATATGCAAATGATTGGCGAATTGAATGATTGGTTGTCGGAGATCACTGGTTTTGCAAAAATGAGCTTCCAACCAAACTCAGGAGCACAAGGTGAGTACGCTGGTCTGATGGTTATTCGTGCTTACCATGAAAGCCGTGGTGATCACGGACGTAATATCTGTTTGATTCCTGCTTCTGCACACGGAACGAACCCTGCTTCTGCTTCTATGGCTGGATTGAAAGTGGTTGTTGTGAAATGTGATGAATTGGGAAATATCGATATTCCAGATTTAAGAGCAAAAGCGACTGAACATGCTGCAAACTTGAACTCACTGATGGTGACTTATCCTTCTACACACGGTGTATTTGAAGAGTCTATTATTGAAGTGTGTGAAATTGTTCATGCAAATGGTGGTCAGGTTTACATGGACGGTGCGAACATGAATGCACAGGTTGGATTGACAAGCCCAGGCCATATTGGCGCTGATGTTTGTCACTTGAACCTCCATAAAACATTCTGTATTCCTCACGGTGGAGGAGGTCCAGGTATGGGGCCTATCGGTGTTGCAAAACACTTGGTTCCTTTCTTACCTAACCACGAAGTGGTTTCTACTTCTGGTGAAGAGGGCATCTCTGCCGTTTCTGCAGCTCCATTTGGTTCAGCATCAATCTTGCTTATTTCCCATGCCTATATTTCAATGATGGGTGGTGAAGGTTTGACAAATGCGACAAGAACAGCAATATTAAATGCAAACTATATTAAAGCGCGTTTAGAAAATGCATATCCTGTACTTTATTCAGGTACTAACGGACGTTGTGCACACGAAATGATCTTAGATTGCCGTGGATTCAAAAACTTTGGTATCGAGGTTGCAGATATTGCAAAACGTTTGATGGATTATGGTTTCCACGCACCCACTGTTTCTTTCCCTGTTGCAGGAACATTGATGGTTGAGCCTACTGAATCAGAGTCTAAGGCTGAATTGGATCGTTTCTGTGATGCATTAGTTGCTATCCGTGAAGAGATCGCAGCGGTTGAAGCAGGAGAGGTAGGTCAAGCTAACAATGTACTGAAACATGCACCACATACTGCTTCGGTTGTAACCGCAGACGAGTGGGATAGACCTTACAGCCGTCAAACAGCCGCATACCCATTGGAGTATGTAAGAGAACGTAAATTCTGGCCTTCGGTAGGACGTGTAAACGACTCTCAAGGTGACCGTACATTGATTTGTTCGTGTCCATCAATTGAAGAGTACGCCGAAGCATAGTCTCGGTTGCTATAATGAAGGCCTCTATATTCGTATAGAGGCCTTTTTTTGTGCAATCTGTTCAGGTGCATGGGTAAAAGAAAAATAGAACGGTACTCTGGTTAAACTTTACCGTCGAAGGATCGTATACAAACAGATTTTAAAATTTAGATTAATTATATTATTTTGTTCTTTTTGGCGTTTTAATTAAAACTGATAATCATGAAAAGACAATGGAAAGTAATGCCTGTTCTCTTAGGACTGGGCCTTTTGGTCGCGAGCTGCGGCAACAGTAAATCCAGTGAAGGGAGTGAAGATGCTAAGGAGAAAGAGGCTGGGATTTCGGATGTAGTTAAAGGAGTATCCAACTTGGATAACCTGAGTGATGGAGCAAAAAAATTGGAAGACCTTCAAGCCAAACTTAAATCCGAAAAACCATTAAGTTCGGAAGAGTTGAAGGCTTTTTTACCGGAAAGCTTAGATGGTTTAAAAAGAACTTCCTATTCTGGCGGATCCATGTATGGGGCAGAGGTTGTATCTGGAGAGGCGACATATACTGTAGATAACCAAAAGGAAATTAAAGTCAATATTATTGATGGGGCGGGCGAGACAGCTTCGGCAATCGTGGGCTTAGCGCAAATGGGCTTCATGGTAGATTCAGAGAAAATTACAGATACTGGAATAGAAAAAACTGGCGAGTTTGAAGGCAAACGGGCAAAAACAACGGATAGCAAAGGAGTGGAAGGCTCAACGGCGAAAACTTCCGAAATAAGTTATCTCGAGAAAGATCGCTATTTAATTACCCTTCGGGGAAATGGGTATAGCCTGGACGAGCTAAAAGGTTTTTTGACAAAATTAAACCTCAGCGCACTAAAATAATAAAAACGTAATTATACTATAAAGAAGAAATCCATAGTTGATAGGGAAAAGCTCAAACATTGGTTTGGGCTTTTTTTAAAACTGTATTGTCCCAGTTTAACAACCAACATTGTCCCATATATGCATGAGAAAAGAGCGTTTGGAAAATATCCCGGACAATAAGATGGACTTAATAAATTTGTTTTTATTGGCAAATTTGCCTTAGTTTGTGCTGAAACATTTCAATATGAAGATACTAAAATTTTCCATCAATCTTTGTGTCGCAACGGCATTATTGGCTTCCTGTGCGGGGGGGAAATACGCAAAGACTGAAAAGGTATATAAGAAGCAAGCAAAAGAATTGTCAAAACTCTATAAACAATCGCCTGTTACCGGTCAATTGGAGAAGGTGAATGTCAAAGATCAACAATGGATCGCCTCGATTAATTTCGGTATCCGTAAGCCCAATTTTGTTGTTATTCATCATACAGCACAGGATTCCTTGGGACAGACCATCCGTACATTTCATTCCGCGAAAGCAGGTGTAAGCTCCCATTATGTGGTCGGTCGGGATGGGAAAGTAGTGCAGATGGTCAATGACCTCTATCGTGCGCATCATGCAGGGTTGGGGAAATGGGGCAATGATACGGACCTCAATTCTTCTTCTATTGGCATTGAGCTAGACAATAATGGGACCACTGACCCTTGGACTGATGCACAGATAAATGCCTTGACGCAGTTGCTGGCCTATTTAAAAACGACTTATAGAATTCCGCAGGCAAATTTTATTGGACATATGGATCTGGCACCAACTCGAAAAAACGATCCATCACGTTTTCCTTGGAAAAAACTGGCTGATCAAGGATTCGGTTTTTGGTATGAGGACTATTTAGAGACGCCTCCAGCAGACTTTAACCCGAAAATGGCATTACGTATCATCGGATACGATGTGAGTAACCTGGATGCAGCAATAAAAGCATTTAAGATTCACTACGTTCAGCAGGACGTAAATACAGCGTTCATGGGAGAGAATGACCTTAAGATTCTTTATTCCATCTATAAAAAATTCTTATAGTGCTTCACCAAACGAAAGAAAAAAGATCCTGCTTTTTAAAAGGCAGGATCTTTTTTGTATGGTATATGACCGTTATAATTTGTTTTTATATATACTGAAATACGTATCAAAAGCACGTTCATAGATGAGTTTGAACCAGGGCGTAAACTGCTGGGGTGCCTGTTGTATTGCATCTTGAATTTCCTGCCGATTCAAGTATTTTGTTTCGGCAACTTCTTCTTCGTTAAATTCTGGAGTTCCATTAAATTTTCCAAATAAGACATAATCGAATTCATGCTCCGTAAGTCCGTTGTCAAATTTAGCCTTATAAACGAACGAGAAGGTATCTTGAAGGTCCATTGCTGTAATGCCCAGTTCTTCCATTAAGCGCCTTTTGGCGGCCTCTACGTTAGTTTCTCCCAGACGCTGATGCGAGCAGCAGCTATTGGTCCAAAGTCCGCCACAGTGGTATTTACTTAAAGCTCTTTGTTGCAGCAGTAATTCATCTTGATCATTGAACAAAAATACACTAAAAGCACGGTGCAATAGCCCTTTTTCATGGGCTTCATATTTCTCCATGCTACCAATCATATTGTCATTGCTGTCAACCAGGATTACATTTTCTTGCGTCATAAGGCATAAAAATAAAGATAGCCCAATTTAAGAAAATTGGGCTAGATAATGAATTTAAATTTTGCAGACGATTTGCTTATACGGTTTTTACAAATTTCTCGTCGTAATTTTCAATATCGATGATATAGCCGTTTTTAATTAAGAATTCAAACAAAGGTTTGGCTTCTTCAGAAACGGGCATATTGTGCGTCGTAATAATCTTATTTTCTTTTTTCAAGAGATAAGGATATGCATAGAGTTTCACATTTTTGTTGAACATTCCAGAGATATAGGAAAGGAGTTCATTTGTGTATAGCTCTTTATTATAATTATCTGAATTGAAAATGTTCTTTAAATTGTAAACGTTGGTTGCAATTCCAATGTTTTTGGGCTTAAAGTTGCTTATAAACTCTGCTAAATGATTATTTCTTCTAAAGTTGCTAACGATAATATTATTGCCTGTTGCACATAATTCGTCAGCTCTAGAAGCAAATTCCTGAAGGTCCTCACCTGTAATTTCATGCGTGTCTTCCAGGACATTTCCCATCAGCACCTCAATTAATACAATGGTGTCTGCGTCAGTTGCACCCGTATTTTTTTTGAACTGTTCAACGGCAAGATTGAAGAGATCAAAGTTTGGAAGGGATTTCTGACGGTATTTGGTACGAAGTAAAATAATGTTCTTTTTGTACAGATAATCTTTGATTTGTACTGCTTTGCCATCAGGCTGGAATATTGCGGCTTTAGCAAATCCCTTTGCGATCAGGTATAAGTTGATGAGACGTTGGTTGACGTTTTCAAACAGCGGTCCGTTTAATTTAACCAGGTCAATCTCAACGGAACCAACAGAAAGGTTATCGACCAATGATTCGATCATGGTCTGCACATTGTCTGTATAATAATAAGCTGCAAATAACAGGTTAACACCAATGATACCTAAAACTTTTTGTTGTAATTGGTTGTCGCTGTCTAGCAGTCTTACATGGACAATAATATCATTTGTAGGGCCTCCCACTTCATGCTGGAAGCGAAGTCCGATCCAGCCATGAGGTTCATTTGTCTTCGTGAAATTGAGCGTTGTTACGGTATCTGCAAAGGCAAAGAATTTTTTGTTGCAGTATTTATCGCCATGAAGCCGTTGGGTAAGAAGATCGAATTCATGGGAGAGCATTTTCTTTAAACGTGTTCTGCTGACGTAACGACCATCAGCCTCTTCACCATAAATCGCATCACTGAAAGCCATGTCGTAAGCCGACATTGTTTTAGCAATTGTGCCTGATGCTGCTCCTGCGTTGAAAAAGTTACGTGCGACTTCCTGTCCAGCACCGATTTCTGCAAAGGTTCCATAAATCTCTGGGTTCAGATTTATTTTCAGGGCCTTTCGTTTGGTTTCAAAAATTTCTCTTGCCATGACGCAAAGGTACAAAAATCAGCATGCTAGTGAAAATTAAAAGTATGAATGAAAAAAACAGAATAAAATTAGGCTTGTTTTATAACAAGCCTAATTTATTAAAAGCATAGAATAGCGCACTCGCATGGAGTGCCTGGTTGAATTTGTTGTCCAGTAGCATCCTTTTCGCTTCTTCAAGCGGTATACGATAGACATCGATTTCCTCATGTTCATCCAATGCCTGTTCCTGAACTTTTTTGCCGCCTGTCATCAGATAAGTATAAGTGATATTGCCACTTGTCGCCGGATTGGCATAAAGTGCGGCGATCTCTTCAATCTGATCAAATTGATAGCCTGTTTCTTCAAGCATTTCACGTACAGCAGCATTTTTAGGATCTTCTCCAGGTTCTGTTGTCCCTGCGGGAATCTCCAATGCAATAATGCCGGCTCCATGGCGGTATTGCTTAATGACCAAAAGCTCGTTCTGCTCAGTGATTCCGATCATATTGACCCAATCTGGATACTCCAGTACGTAATAATGATCATTGATCCGTCCATCCGGAAGCTCACAAGTATCTCTGCGCAGCGTGGCCCAAGGCTCTTTACAGATATATGCAGAGGATAATAGTTTCCACTTTTCCATTAGCCTACAATATCTTTCATCATACGGTCAACCTTCTCTTCCAAAACAGTTTGCACATCTACATAATCTGCCGTATCCGTTAAGTTTTCTTTTACAGAACAGTAAAATTTAATCTTGGGTTCTGTTCCTGAGGGTCTGGCAGAGATCACATCGCCATCTACTGTAATAAATTGCAACACATCAGACTTTGGTAACGAGATTGCTCTTCGCTCCCCTGTAATCATATCTGTGGTTTGGGAAAGTTGGTAGTCCCTGATTTCTTTGACTTTTATTCCTCCCAGTATCGTTGGTAGATTGTGACGTAGGCCATTCATCATGGCTTGAATTTCTTCGGCACCAGCTTTTCCTTTTTTTGTAAGAGAAATGAGCTTTTCTTGATAACAGCCAAATTCTTTGTAGATATCTAACAGGACTTCGTAAACTGTTTTTCCTTTTGTTTTGAAATAGGCGGTCATTTCGGCTAGGAAAGCACAAGAGTTTGGAGCGTCCTTGTCACGCACTAAATCGCCTACTAAGAAACCATAACTTTCTTCTCCGCCCACAAGATATTGTGCTGAATCACCTAAATTGGTAATCAATTCACCGATATATTTGAAGCCAGTAAGGGTTTCATAGTGTTTTACACCATAGTGATCTGCAATATCGGCTTGTAAGTTGCTGGTGACGATGGTTTTTACAATATATGGATTCGATCCGAGTTGTTTTAGTTCACTTTTTGCACTGAGGACATAGTATACCAATAAACTGCCGATCTGATTACCATTGAGCAGTTGAAACTCGCCCTTATTATTTTTTACGGCAATACCTACACGATCGGCATCAGGGTCTGTTGCTAATACAAGATCAGCATCAATTTCTTCTCCTTTTTTCTTTGCTAAGGCCATCGCATCTTCCTCTTCGGGGTTTGGATAGATTACCGTTGGAAAGTTGCCATCAGGTGTGGCCTGTTCAGCAACGACTGAAACATTTTCAAATCCCCAGGCTTCCAGCATTTTTGGGACAATAGTAATTCCAGTTCCATGTATCGGCGAAAAAACAATTTTCAAGTTTTTTTGAGCGAGTACCGCTTCAGGATGAATACTTAATTTTTTATTGGCATCGATATAGAGCTGATCAATTTCATCGCCGACGGGAATGATATTGTGTGTGTTCCCTTCAAATTTAATGTCGTTAACAGTATTGATTGCGTTTACTTCATCGATTACATTTTTATCATGTGGGGCCGTCAGCTGGCATCCATCATTCCAATAAGCCTTATAACCATTGTATTCCTTTGGGTTGTGTGAAGCCGTTAGCATAACACCGCTTTGACAGCCGAAATGGCGGATGGCGAACGACAACATTGGGGTCGGGCGCAATGCCGTGAACAGATGTACCTTGATGCCGTTGGCTGCAAACACGTTGGCAACCAGCTGGCCAAAAGCCTGCGAATTGTTACGGCTGTCATATGATACCGCTACTTTAATCTCCTGATCTGGGAACTGTTTCTTTAGATAGTTGGCTAATCCTTGAGTTGCTTTGCCGATCGTATACTTATTCATACGATTAGAGCCAACGCCCATAATGCCTCTTAAACCTCCGGTTCCAAATTCAAGATCCTTGTAAAAAGAATCCGTAAGTTCCGTCTCCTCATTATTGTCGATTAAATCCTGAACTGCTTTTCGAGTTCCTTCATCATAACTTGGTGTTAACCAATCTTCGATTTTCTTTTGTATGTCCTTATCTAAATTTTTCATTATCGTTAAGTTTGGTTAAAATTTAAAAAATACTATGCGTCACATCCGGCATAAGCGCGGTCTATGACTGTAATATACCATTTTTCTCCCTCTTTTGTCACATGAAAAACAAAGGGTTCCTCATGCTCATTGGAGGTCATAATGGCTCTATAACTTCTGGATTCTATGTTCCTTAGTCGCTGTAATTCAGTATTACTAATTTTGGCATCAAGAATTTCATTCATGAACTTTGCCGTTTGAGATAGTTCATTCGGACGGGATTTTTTATCATAATAGAATCCGGATTTATCCCACTTCATCGTACCACAATCAAAAATAGGTAGTTTTCCGGACTTCAAAGGGCCCTTGTACGTTAACTTTTCATAAGAATGATACTCTGGCACAGGTTTAGAAAAATTAAAACTGTTTTGGTGTACATAAGAGTCAAGTGCGCCGGGACGGTAGATCATATAAATTCCCAATTTGGGATGTATGTAGGTATTTATTGTTTTACTGTCCTGTTCCGAATAGGCCTTGGCAAGTTTCTCCAGTACTTCCTCCAGTGTTTCGGAGTTCTCTTTCTTTACGTCCTTTTCAGTCGTGTCACGTTTTTGTATGGTATCCACAGGAACTGAATCCTGCACGATTTTTACAGCTTTATCTTCTTTTTTACTATTTCTGCAGGAGATCGAGCTTGCAGTGAGACAAATAAGAATAAAGAAAATGAGATTTCTCATGATGATTTTGTTTAATATTACTTCTTTGAAGTCAAGTTTTCAATAATTGACTTTAAAATAGAGCGCGTTGACGGAAGCCACCATTGTTCGAGGATGCGCTGGATTGTCTCTTCTCTATTCTCGCGCAATTTAAGGATTATTTCCTTTCGGAAGTTCAATTTGGATGTCTGCCATGTCTTTTGGTTGAACTGCGTGATCTGTTTTAATTTTTTTGCTGCGGTGTTGAAGAGTGTATTAGCGGGAACAATGTCATCTATAAGGCCCTGTGTTTTTGCTTCTACAGGAGAAAGCAATTTACCTTCGAGCAAATTCTGATACGCATTCCGTTTTCCGATCCAAAACGCATAAAGCTGAAATATACTTTCAGGGACGATTAGTCCGACAGGAATCTCGTTAAGACCAATCACAAAATTCCCTTCGGCCATAATCCGATAATCGCAGCAGAGCGCCAGTACGCAGCCCCCAGCGGGGCTATGACCAGATATTGCCGCAACTATTGGTTTTGGAAAAGCGGCGAGTAGCGATGTCGCTTCCAGAAATAAATTCCAGAATTCCCGAATTTGTTCTTCATCATATTGGAATAGGGTAATTAGATCAAGTCCTGCGCTAAAGAAGTTTTCCTTGCCAATCAATATTGCACCATAAACAGCTTCATTTTGTTGGGAAGATTCCAAGGTGTCTATCAGTTCCTTCAATAGCTGTGTGTCTATGGCGTTTGATTTTCCCCTGTCGAGGAAAATGCTTAAAATATGATCTTCTATTTTGGTTTTAATATGTTCCATAACCTTGTTTCTAAATTTAACGATTTGTTTGCTCTGCTATTGTGGTTTTACCGCTATTAAATATTCGAGATGAGCAATTTTGCCATCCATACTTATTCCCTCAACGGTTAGTTTGTAGGTTCCGGGTTCGTCAGAAGTGAAGAATTCGAAATGTGTTTTCCCATCTTTTGGCGTGATCAGATTCGGTTCCCAGGCGATTGTTGTCCTTAGGTCGCGTGTAAGCTTATTTTGGATTGTTGCATCGTATTGGGGTTTGAAAAATGTTCGGGGCACATATAACCCTTTTGGCGTGATGGTTACAATGCCTGTGGGGGTATACGATGAGGAGATGGCATCTCCCGATTTACTGGTAATCACGATAACACCGTTGCCCCCATACATGCCATAAATTGCCGTGTTTCCAATACTACGCAAGACTTCAACACTCGCAATGTCGGCCGTGTTGATCATATCTATTTGTTCGGGTTCAATATACATTCCATCGAGAACAACTTGCATCGGACTATTCATCGATCTTGTGCTATAAGGGATACCATTTCGAAAAATAACACCATTTAGTCGTCCATTGAGGCATTGAGCAAATGTAGCACAGCCGGATAATTCGTCTGCAGAGATGACCTGATCGGCGTTTCCTGGCCCATTGAGGTTTCTGGAATTTTTGTCGGCTTTAGTTGTTCTCACCCTGTTGACCTGTACCTCTTCCAATCGGATACTTTTTTCTATAATACCAGCCGCTTCCAATTCGCCAAGAAACTGTTGACTATTTTTCAGTTGTGTAAGCAAGGTGGTATTGATGTCGTTAAGCAACAAGGGTTGATCTTTACTTGCATTAGGTGGCGGGGTGAGCGGGTTGTCGATAACAATATCAACTCTTTTTTTCTCTTTAGGGCCATCACCTGTCACAATAAACTTGACACTGTCTGCAAATAAAAGTTCGTCAAATGAAAATCGGCCATTATTATCGGTCAGTGTATCTATACTCAGCAACATGTTGCTCGTCGGTATAATTGTTACTTTGGCATTTGGAACGACAGCCTTGCGGGCCGTTTTCTTGATGGTCCCAGCTATGGTAAGTCCTTTTTCAGGAAGGAACGCAGCGGTTGCTGTACTTGTATAATTCTTCCAGTCCAACTTGCGCCAACCTTGAATCAGCATGAGATTGTCCAGTTCTGTCAGTTTGATGTTCGTTAAATCCGCAAAGTAGTAATTGGGACGTTCAATAAAGCCGCGAAGATCAGATTTCAATAGAAGCTCCGAGACAATGGATGAATAATAGCGGTCTGTCGTAGAATCAACCTTACTGAGGTTTACCACTGATGCAGAGAGCGCAGCAAACCTCGTGGTGTCACTATCTTCATAGTTAACGGAAAGATTTGCGATCACTTTATCGCGTGTTGAGAAGCTGGGTTTGTTGAGTTCTACGGAGACAGGAAGTAAAGTCGATGTCGTATTGTAGTTAAACACGAGTCTTTCCACAATAGGAATCATTTGGTCTGTTAAGATAGACAACTGTAAAACTCCGGATGGCAGGTTTTTTTTGGGAATATTGAATAGGATCTCCGCTCCGTTTAGTTTCTGCTTGGCGGCATGAAGTACAAGGCCATTGTATTGGGCTATTAGATAAATATCTTTGCCATTGACCAAGTCTGCAGTAGCGGAAAGTTGCGCTGCAATCTTATCCTTTAGTACCGAATTTACGGTTAGAACATATCCGGAATTCTGTACAGGCGGTAATGACGCACTTGTTGACGATCCATCTTCGAAGAGGGCTGTAGCGACGTATTTTTTTCCTGTCTGTAAGACGAGCGGGATACTTCCCATTCCCAGTGAATTTGTTTCAAAATCGGCAACTGTTGTTTGATTTTCCTCCACAACTTTTATTTTTGCTTTTTTTCCTAAACCATTAGGGCTAAGGATTTTGAACCCAGTTTTGGATAATATGTTGTTGACTAGTTCGCCACTCTCGGGGAAAATTTGGATGCTATTTTGGTTGTTTGGATCCGGGATGACAAAACTTTTTAGAATACGTCTTTTATCCAGCGAAAGAAATTGTAAAGACAGTGTCCCGCCTTTAAAATCATCTTTCAATTCCAGCGCTATTGTTCCATTATCGTTTGATTTCAGTCGGCCGGATTTCTCTTTATTGTTGTTCGGTTGTAGGGTATAACTGATGTTGTTATTAATCAGCGGGGCTCCCTGAATGGTTTTCAGATTAATCTGGAACATGTTTTCTGTTCCGTTTTTGACCAGTTCACTTTTCGTTATGATATGATCAGATCGACCATTTGTAATGGGGACGACGCGTTCATAGAAATTGGCTACAGAGTCATTTTGCATCCATCGGGTAAATGATCTAACGCGGTAGGAGCCTTCTTCCAAAGTGTCCGGCAGATTGAAGTCGCCTATACTTAGACCGAGTGTAATAGGAATTTTGATACTTTTAATGATCTTATTGGTGGGAGAAATCAATTCTACATTAGCAATTTTACTGATGTTGCTCAAATAATTAAAGGGGGCGGTGGTACAGTAAAGTTTAAACCACATGGTTTCGCCAGCCGAATAATCATTTTTGTCCAAATGGAGATAAATCTTTTCCTTGATGTGCCGTTCATGGTAAGTATCCAGTTTCTGCAAGGTCTGATCGATCTGGGCCGACGCCAGCAAAGCGAATAGCAGGCAGTTTACTAACAGCAGTAATTTAGCGTACATATGACTAATGTTTTATGAAAATTAGAAAATATTTTTCCTTTAATCAATTTATAAATCAAAATATTAGTCTCATTTTAAACGATCTGATACCTTAAAATTAGCATAAAAAAAATATCTTTGTGTTATGAATATCCTAATAATCGGTTCAGGAGGTCGTGAATCTGCCTTCGCCTATAAGTTGTCGAAAAGTCCACGTTTAGATCAATTGTTTATTGCTCCAGGAAATGCTGGAACAGGTGCGTATGGTCAGAATGTAAATATTAAAGTTACCGACTTTGCTGCTATTGCTTCCTTCGTTTTGGAGAATAATGTGCAAATGGTGCTCGTCGGTCCCGAAGAGCCTTTGGTAAAAGGTATTCATGATTATTTTTTAAATCGGGAAGATTTAAAAAATATCCCGGTAATAGGGCCGCAGCAAGAGGGCGCTCAATTGGAGGGCTCAAAAGATTTTTCAAAGCAGTTTATGGATCGCCATGGGGTACCTACTGCCGCTTCAAGATCGTTTGATGCAACATCATTGGAAGATGGATTGACTTACCTTGAAACGCAAAAATTGCCGATTGTGCTTAAGGCTGATGGTTTAGCAGCAGGCAAAGGAGTATTGATCTGTGAGACGCTGGAAGATGCCAAAGCGGAGCTAAAAGCGATGATCGCAGACTCAAAATTCGGAGAAGCTAGCCGGGTTGTGGTTGTTGAAGAATTTTTAAAAGGAATTGAATTGTCTGTTTTTGTTTTGACAGATGGTAATTCATATAAAGTACTTCCTTCTGCAAAAGATTATAAACGTATTGGAGAAGGCGATACAGGCCTAAATACGGGGGGCATGGGATCGATATCTCCGGTTCCTTTTGCAGATGAGACATTTTTGAATAAAGTAGAAGAGCGTATTATCCGGCCGACAGTTGAAGGACTTAAAAAAGATGGCATTCCATATAAAGGATTTATTTTCATCGGTTTGATGAATGTGGAAGGAGAGCCTTATGTCATCGAGTATAATGTTCGTATGGGAGATCCAGAGACTGAATCTGTATTGCCGCGTATTGAATCGGATTTGTTGGATTTACTGGAGGGTGTGGCACAAGGCAATTTGGATCAACGTTCCTATACAGTATCTCCTAAAACTGCCGTAACTGTCATGTTGGTTGCGGGAGGTTATCCTGGAGATTATGAGTCGGGAAAAGAGATCGCCAATATTGAAAATGTCAAAGAATCCATCGTATTTCAAGCAGGTACGAAAGAATTAGATGGTAAGATTGTTACTGCAGGTGGACGTGTAATTGCTGTTACCACATTGCAAGATTCGCTGTTCGAAGCCCTTCAGCAGGCAACTGCAGATGCCGGAAGGATATATTTTGAAGGTAAATACTTCAGAAGAGATATCGGTTTCGACCTTATTTAAAAAATATTTAAAATTATTTTTGGAATACTGATTTTAAGGTCTATATTTGCAACTCCAAAAACAACAATGTTATTGGAGTTGCATAAAAAGGCCCGTTCGTCTAGGGGTTAGGACGCAAGATTTTCATTCTTGAAACAGGGGTTCGATTCCCCTACGGGCTACAAAAGATAAAAACCTGCAAATATTTTGCAGGTTTTTTTGTTTGTATTCGAGAGAACAATATATGATACCGTTTGATTCATAAGATCCTAATCGGATATTTCACCTCACAATCGACAATTCTTGAAGACCGGATAATTCCAAAATTAGCCAAAGAGAAGAGTTTTTCACATAACAATACTTTTTTCGAGATAATAGCCAGAGAAAGGTGTATGCGAAAATATGCGTATCCTCTTTATTTTGTGTGATACAAATAAGCATATTATTGAGAAAATTCTATAGTATCAGCATCTTTACAATCCCTAAATTTGAGTAATCAATTATAGAAAGAAAACCTTAGAGAAGCATTTAGAAAATCAAATCAGAAATCATTCGTCCATTTTCTTCGTGAAGAAAAATAATGTAGAACGTTGGAACGTGAACGGATAAGGTCAATAATCTATTGTGTGTATAAAATAGAAAATTAGTAGAATAGTAATTTTAAAAACCGGAAGACTTTGAAGCGATTGTCCTAGAGTCTTTTTTTTAGCTTAAGAAAGCTAATACCATTTAGCTTTATATAAAAGTAACCAATTATGTGGAAATTAAAACTAATCGTTCGCTCGATGATGAGGCGGGCCTCAATCCGTTCGTCCTAAAAATACCCCCTAAAATAGCTTTTATGCTGACGAAATTTTAATGGATGTATCAGAAGATCAATGAATCTGGGATTCATTGGCGGTTATATGTAATGTTTATAGAATAAATTCTAATCAATTAAAAACCTTATGAGAACTAAACAAATAGCGACTAATAGTTGGTTTCTAAATCGGATGATTTGGCCTATTATGGTGCTTATTTTGGGCTTTGGAAGCTGCAAGAACGACAATCTTGGCAGTATTCCAGAAGGTGTGCCCTTTGATCCGTCGCAACCTGTAGTTGTTTCGGACTTCACTCCAAAAACAGGCGGGATGGGGCAACGGCTTGTGATCTATGGAGAAAACTTTGGAAACGATCCAAAAAATGTTTCCGTCTTTATCGGTGGGAAAAAGGCTGTGGTTATTAATGCTTTGGGGACGTCTCTTTACTGTCTCGTGCCAAAACAGGCTTTCAAAGGTGACATCGAAGTGCGTGTTGGTGGGGAGGCGAGACCTGTCATCGGAAAGGCTGAGTCAAATTTTGATTATGAGCGTAAACTTGTTGTATCAACTCTGGCAGGTTATAGAAACGCTCGCGGTGATGAACCGTGGAAAGATGGGAAGTTTAAAGATGCGGATCAGAATCAGATGGCAAGCGGCTTTTGGCTTTCCTCTTTTATGAAGTTTGATCCATTAAATCCGAAGCATCTGTGGATAACCTTCGATGATAACAATGGACTTTATCTCGTTAATTTTGAGGATAGTACAATTACTAAAAAGCGTTCGGATTTTTCTCGTCCACGTAGTCTTGATTTTTCTTTAGATGGTAATTACATGATTGTGGCTCAGGATCGTGGGGGAGAGAATGATGAATCTACCTTGCTGTTTTCACGAGCCAGGAACTTTTTGGATAAAGAGGTCTTGACAAGAAGTAAGCAATGTAATGGGGCATCCGTTCATCCGGTCAATGGTGAAATGTACTTTAATAGTTACGCGAAAGGAGAGTTTTACCGTTTCGACCTGAATCAATATTTCATAGATAAAACGACTAAAGCAGAGTTTCTGTATGTTATTCAGGATCCTGAATGGGAGTATCGGGCGTTGATTCATCCAAGTGGAAATTACGCGTATATTTTGGTCATTAACCAAGGCTATATTATGCGTACCGATTACAACTGGGAAAAGAAACGCTTTAACCAGCCTTATCTTGTTTGTGGAAAAGTCAGGGAATCGGGATACAAGGATGGTGTCGGATCATCCGCTCGTGTCAATCAGCCTTACCAAGGTGTGTTTGTGAAAAATCAAGCCTATGTAGAAGCAGGTAAGCCAGATCAGTATGACTTTTATTTTACAGACCTTATGAATCATGCCATACGTGTGCTTACACCGGAGGGGGCAGTAACTACTTTTGCTGGTCGTGGCAGTTCAAGCCTAAATGCAAATCCCTATGGTTACGTTAACGGTGATTTGAGAGAAGAAGCAAGATTTGACCGTCCATCAGGTATCGCTTATAATGAGAAAGAAGGTGCTTTTTATATTGGCGACCGCGAGAATCGACGGATCCGCAAAATAGCATTGGAAGAAATGGATGAAAATAACCAAGACTAACCTGAGAAAAGATGATGAATAAAATATTACTAACATTTATGTTACTTCTGTGTGCCACTTTCGGTGTGTTGGCACAGGATATTTTGGAAGTAACAGGTACCATTTCCGATGCTAAAAATGCGCCTGTTGTTGGAGTCAGCATTTCCATAAAGGATGCTCCTGGGCTCGGGACGACATCAGATAACAAGGGTAACTTTAAGATTAAAGTGGAACGTTACAAGACCCTCGTGTTCTCTTCTGTAGGTTATGTAAAACAAGAAATATTAATAAAGGATAGTCATGCTGTCAATGTGACATTGAAAGAATCAGAGACCAGTGTGCTCGAAGAGGTTGTTGTAACAGGAACTGGTACACAAAAGAGACTCACATCGACGGCGGCAACGAGTAGTGTTGATGTAAACACCATGAAAGGAAATCCAACCTCAAGTTTGTCGAATGCATTGGCGGGTAATGTGCCCGGGGTATTTGCAATGGGACAGTCGGGCCAACCTGGAAAAAATATTTCCGAATTCTGGATTCGGGGGATATCCACGTTTGGGGGTGGTTCTTCTGCACTGGTATTGGTGGACAATATCGAACGTGATATTAATGACATAAATATTGAAGATATAGAGACTTTTACGGTGTTAAAGGATGCTGCCGTTACTGCAATCTATGGTTCTCGAGGAGCTAATGGTGTTATATTAATTACCACAAAGCGTGGTAAAGACGGGAAGATCAATATCAATTTCAAAGATGAGAATATCTATAATACCCGCACCATTACGCCTGAATTTGAAGATGGCGTTACGTATGCCAATCTCTTGAACGAAGCGCGCATTACCCGCAATTTCGCACCCATCTATCAACCTGAGGAATTAGAAATATTACGATTGGGATTGGATCCAGATCTTTATCCTAATGTCAATTGGAAGGATCTGTTGCTCAAAGATGGGGCGATGACCTACCGTGCCAATCTGAATATGACCGGCGGCGGATCTACCGCGCGTTATTTTTTGTCCGGGAGTTATATTGATGAAGGCGGAATGTACAAGACGGATGAAACATTACGGAATGATTACAATACGAATGCAAATTACAAAAGATACAACTATCGGTTGAACACCGATATTAACGTGACCAAAAGCACAGTTCTGAAAATTGGCGTTGCAGGCTCCCTCAATAAAAGGAATAGCCCGGGTTTGGGAGATAATGATTTCTGGGGGGTATTATTTGGCTATTCACCAATTCGTACTCCTGTTATATACTCAAATGGTTATGTTCCAGCAATTGGTACAGGAAATCAGACAAACCCTTGGGTTGTCGCTACACAGACAGGGTATAATGAGAATTGGCAAAACAAAATACAGACAAACATTTCTATTGAGCAAAATTTTGATTTTATAACCAAAGGATTGCGGTTTAGGGGAATTATTGGTTATGATACCAACAATGATAATAGTATTTCCCGTCGTAAATGGCCTGAACAGTGGCGGGCAGAACGTGCACGTGATGAAAATGGAAATTTGGTATTTACGCATATTTCCGATCCGCATGAATTGTATCAGTCGAGTACTGCCAGTGGTGAACGCCGCGAATTTTATGACATGATGTTCAATTATGACCGTAGTATTGGTGATCATAATATTGGTGCAGTTGCCCGCTTTACGCGTGATGCCCTTATTCGGACGGTCGATCTTGGCGATGACATTAAAAATGGAATTGCAAGAAGAAATCAGGGTCTCGCGGGACGACTGACCTATAATTGGAAATCGCGTTATATAGCTGATTTTAATTTTGGGTATAACGGCTCAGAAAATTTTGCACCAGGAAAACAGTATGGATTTTTTCCGGCTTTTTCAGCAGCCTGGAATATCGGAGAGGAGCCTTTTGTGAAAAATAATATATCCTGGTTAAATATGTTCAAGGTTCGTTATTCTTGGGGAAGGGTTGGTAATGATCAGTTGGCTGGCGGGGTAAGATTCCCGTACCTATATACCATCGGAGAAATCGCAAACAATGGTTATCAATGGGCCGATTATGGATTCGACCGTTATTTCACTGGAATGCGGTATACACAGGTCGCTTCACCAAATGTCACTTGGGAAATGGCCACAAAAAGAAATTTAGGCTTCGACGTTGCCCTGCTTAAAGATAAGATTGTTGCGAATTTGGACTTCTTCAATGAGGAACGGACAGGGATTTATATGGCAAGAAATTACCTGCCAATTATGGTTGGACTAGGGAGTGTGCCAAGTGCAAATGTAGGGGCTGTAAAATCTGAAGGTTTTGATGGGCGTCTTGAATATAGGCAAAAGATTGGCGAAGTGAATGTGACTGCACGCAGCAATGTTACGTTCAGTAAGAATACAATCACGGAGATCGATGAAGAAAATAATGTATACGGTTATCAAAATCAGAAAGGCTATCGGGTGGATCAGGCGAAGGGCCTTATAGCATTAGGGTTGTTTAAAGATTATGATGATATACGGAATAGTCCGAAACAAACCTTCGGAACCTACCAGCCTGGGGATATCAAATATAAAGATGTCAACGGTGACGGTATTATAGACGACGGTGACCGTGTAGCGATAGGGGCTACGCGGCGGCCAAATCTTGTTTATGGTATTGGTACATCTGTGAGCTGGAAGAATTTGGATATCAGCGTTCATTTCCAGGGCGCCGGAAAATCGACGTTCTTTACCTATGGAAAGACAGTGTATGCATTTAGTGAGGGTGAATGGGGGCAAGTGTTGAAGGGCGTGATGGGCGATAACCGTTGGATATCGGCAGACCTATCTGGTGCCCCCTCAACAGAAAACCCCAATGCCTCTTATCCAAGACTGAGTTATGGTGAGAATCCGAATAATTTTAGAGAGTCAACCTTTTGGCTCCGTAATGGCCAATATATCCGTCTCAAGACATTAGATATAGGTTACACCTTGCCAAAAGAACTTACCAACAGAATAAAAACCAATAGCATTCGTATTTTCTTGGTTGGAAGTAATCTGCTAACCTGGTCGAAATTCAAGCTTTGGGATCCTGAGCTGGCATCTCCACGAGGAGAAGATTATCCCTTGCCTAAATCGTTTACGTTTGGCATCAATGTCAACCTATAAAACTTATTAAGATGCAAAGAAAGAAACTAAATATAGCCGTGTTGCTTGTATTGGGAATATGTATATTCTCATCCTGCAAAAAAGATTACTTAAAGTCCGATCAATATTTCAAGGATCGTCTTACCATAGAGAAGACATTTAAAAGTAAGGTGTACTCGGAGCAATGGTTGGCCGAAGTATTTCAGCAGTTTATTGGTGAGAATGCGGATGTAGCGAGTAAAGGCTTAACGCCGCATTGTTTTGCGGATGATATGTACTATGGTGATCGGGATAAAGTATACGATCCATCGAAAAATGAGTTGTCCTACAATATGTTCAAGATGGGAGAATATACGGAAGCAGATAAACAAGGTACATGGACGCAATGCTATTTTGGCATTCGTAATGCTTCGACTTTTATTCAGAACATATATATGAATACCGAAATGTCTGTAGCTGAAATTTCAGACTATCGCGGACAGGCACGTTTTGCAAGAGCTTATCTTTACTGGTTATTGCTACGGAAATACGGTCCGGTTCCATTATTGCCCAATGAAGGGTTGGATTATACGGATAGTTATGACGATCTGGCTATTCCGCGAAGCACTTATGAGGAATGTGCAACTTATATTAGCGATGAGTTGTTACAGGCTGCTAAAGAAATGGAATCCTTAGGTATGAAGCGCGGGCAGGACGGTTCGGCACGGCCAACTGTTGGTGCTGCATTGGCAGCACGTGCAAAAGTACTGCTCTATGCGGCAAGTCCGTTAGCCAATGGTAATAATTCCGGCTATGCGGCACTATTGGTAGACAAACAAGGAAAACGATTGTTGTCTGTTGACTTCAAAGAAGAAAAATGGGCGAAGGCGGCGGCGGCGGCCCGGGATGTGATGGAATTGGGAATATACAAACTTTATACAGCACCTTTTCAGGAAACAGGGGATGACGCGACAGTCAGACCACCTGAGGATCATAATTTTTCAGATAAAAACTGGCCTGAGGGATGGGCAAATATTGATCCAACGAAATCATATGCACAGGTCTTTGACGGTACCTTGTCCGCCTCAGGTAACCCTGAGCTGATATTTACACGTGGCAGCAATCAGCCCAATGAAGGAATTGACCAAATGGTTATTCATCAATTACCACGCTCTGCAACAGGATGGAATACACATGGATTAACACAGAAACTGGTCGACGCCTATTATATGAATGATGGGACAGATGTACCAGGTAAGGATAAAGAAATAGGACGCGGTAATGGTTCGAATAGAAGTACAGGTTATGTTACTCAGGACGATTATAATGCAAAAAAATACAGGCCATTACGTGCCGGAGTTTCTTTACAATATGCAAATCGTGAGCCGAGATTTTATGCTTCAGTAGCTTACAGTGGTAGTTTCTGGACCCTGCTGAATGAGACAAAAGAGGAAAATCGAAATAAGCAGATCTTTTATTATAGTGCAGACCCGAAAGGCAATGGATTTAACTCTGCCAATGGATATTGGTTACGTACGGGTTTTGGGGTTAAAAAGTTTGTTCATCCAAGTGATACTTATGAAGGTGGTGTTGCATCTCGTGTGGTCCCCAAAGCAGAACCCGCTATTCGTTATGCCGATATACTACTGATGTATGCCGAAGCATTAAATGAATTAAGTGGCTCTTTTACGATTCCTTCTTGGCGTGGGGGAAGTTATACCATAAGTCGTGATATTGCTGAAATTAAGAAAGGTATTCAGCCCGTTCGCATTAGAGGTGGAGTTCCTGATTTTTCGGCGAGTATATATGGAAGTAAGGATGATTTACGTAACTCAATAAAACGTGAACGTTTTATTGAGTTGATGGGCGAGGGGCAACGTTATTACGATTTACGTCGCTGGATGGACGCTCCAGTGGAAGAGGCTCTCCCAGTTTATGGCTGTAATGTACTAATGAATGAAAAGGAACGCGATCTTTTTTATCAACCCGTTGCAATCTGGACATTGAAAACGACCTTTGCAGATAAAATGTGGTTTTGGCCAATTAGTCATACAGAGCTAAAACGCAATAAAAATTTAACACAAAACCCTGGTTGGACTTATAATGATTAATCAACTATGCAATTTATGAAAAAGTCATCTATACAGCTTTTGTTCCTGATGGTATTATGCATATGCTATGCATGCAACGATGAATGGAAAGAGGAACAATTTGAACATTACATTTCATTTAAGGCCCCTTTGGAAAATGAGGGTGTCGCAAATATTTATGTCCGGTATAAAGAGGGGCAAAAAACGACATTTCTACAGCCATTGGAGGTGAGTGGTTCAACCGCAAATAATACGGATCTTTCAGTACGTATTGCGGTGGATCCCGATACCTTGGGCATATTGAATTATGAACGTTTCCAGACCAGGCAAGATTTCTATTACAAACAGCTAACTAATACGTATTTTTCTATCCCTGAGACCGTGAATATAAAGTCGGGGGAGAACACCGCATTAATGGCTATCGATTTTTCGCTCAAAGGAATAGATATGGCCGAAAAATGGGTTCTTCCACTGACTATTTTGGAGGATCCGGCGGGTAAATACAAAATAAACCCTAGGAAATATTATAAGAAAGCATTGCTGCGTGTCAATCCTTTCAATAATTATTCAGGAACTTACAGCGGTACAGCCTTAAAAGTCGTGATGGATGGGCATGAAAGTGAAACTCCGATTGTAAAGAGTCAAATAAGAAGCTATGTAGTCGATGAAAATACAATTTTCTTTTATGCAGGGAACATTGATGAAGATCGCAAAGACAGGAAGAATTATAAGGTCTTTGCAACGTTTAATGAAACTGGAGGTGTTACATTTCGGGCTGAAAATCCAAATATGAAATTTTCTGTTAAAAAAGATGCCAGTTATACTGTTTCGGAGCAGATGGATGCTGTACGTCCTTACCTCTTGCATCGTTATATTACGGTAAATAATGTGGATTATGAGTTTACGGATTATACCTTGGTTTCTACGACAGCCATTAAGTTTAAGGTTTCGGGGTCTTTGATCTTGGAGCGGCAATTAAATACACAGATTCCTGACGAAGATCAGTCCATAGAATGGTAATTTCTACAAACCATTTTTAGGACTATTGGTTATATCTATGATATAAAAATAGTTTTTATGATTGGAATAGTAGGCGGACTAGGCCCATATGGAGGCCTGGATATTACGAAGAAAATTATAGATGAGACGGCGGCAAGGTCCGATCAGGAACACTTGCCGCTCTTGTTATTCTCATGTCCAAACTTGATCCCTGATCGTACGGCGCATTTATTGGATAAATCCAATGTTAATCCCGGTAAGGCTATTGCCGCAATTTTAAGACAACTTGAAACGGCTGGAGCGACCATAGCCGCGATTCCGTCCAATACGGCCCATGCAGAACCTATTTTTTCGGTTGTTCAAGATGAAATGGCGCGTATGGGGAGTGGGTTAAAACTATTGCATATCGTTCATGAAACGGTTCGGTTTGTAGAGGAAAATTATCCCGACACGACAGTAGGCATTTTATCTACTGCAGGAGAACAGATCTGTAGTTTATATCGGGAAGCATTTATCCGAAAAGGTTTCGTTGTTATTGAGCCTGAAGGAACACAGCAAGAGAAGGTAAATAATGCAATCTATGATGAAGACTATGGAATAAAGGCCCAACCGGTACCGATTGCGAATAAAGCAAGAGAGGATCTATTGTTGGTCATGGATGACCTGAAAAAGAAAGGCGCACAGGTCATTATTTTGGGTTGTGCAGAATTGCCTTTGGCTATTCCCGAACGGGATCACAATGGGATGATTCTCATAGACCCGAATAGAATTCTTGCTCGTGCACTTGTTCATTCGTTTGCTCCGGATAAATTAAAAGCGCTGTAGCCATGTCTTTTGAAAAATTGGCAGATTTTGGTTTCGTATTGCCGTTGGTATGGGTTTTGCCTCCTGATAGCGAGAAGCTTATGCAGTAAGGAGGACAACATGCAAAAGATAATACATCGGGAAAATGACCGTGGTCACGTCGATTTTGGCTGGTTGAAAAGTGCACATTCATTCAGTTTTGGACAGTATCTTGATCCCGAAAGAATGAATTTTGGTGCATTGCGGGTATTGAATGACGATCAGGTAGAGGGCGGACAAGGTTTTGATCGGCATGGTCACCACAATATGGAAATTGTTAGTATACCACTCGAAGGGACACTTATACACCAGGATAGTCTAGGCAATAGCCGTACGATTCAAACAGGAGAAGTGCAGATCATGTCTGCAGGTACAGGTGTGCAGCATGCCGAGTTTAATAGCAATCAGAAGGATCTTGTTAAATTTTTACAAATTTGGGTAATCCCCAACGAAATAGGGTTGGAGCCCAGATACGATCAGAAATCCTACCTTCAACTGGATCGGCACAATAAATTTGCAACGATTGTTTCACCGGATAAAATGGATCACCATGCTGTGCATATACATCAGGATGCCTATTTTAACTTGGGAGACCTAGAGGCAGGTAAAAAGATAGAATATACTGTTCATTCTGAGCAAAATGGACTTTATCTTTTTGTTTTGGAAGGAAAGATCGCTGTAGCAAATGAAATGCTTTCAAGAAGGGATGCCATTGGTTTATACGAAACAGAAAAAATAAGCATTGAGGCTTACTATGATGCATCATTGCTGCTAATTGAAGTGCCGATGTATTAGGTCGATGAAAATGAAGCTTACTATGATATATCGTTATTGCTGATTAAAGTTCCGGTGTATTGGATCGATAAAGAGTTATTCTTGAATAGGGAGGTCATTTGATAGATTCCCTATTTTTCTTAAATTGGATGAAGAAGACATAAACTCATGGATAACCTATTTCAACCTTTCGAAACGCGAGACGTTTTGCTTATTATGTTATCAGTCTTAATAGGCCTGCTGATCGGGATTGAACGTGAATATCGCAATAAGTCTGCGGGTTTGAGGACGTTTATATTGGTGAGCTTTGGATCTTGTCTTTTTACGATTCTTTCGTTAAAAATTGGCTTGGCAAATCCAGATCGATTAGCCGCAAATATTATTACGGGTATCGGTTTCCTAGGTGCAGGCGTGATTTTCAAAGCAGACAATAAAGTAAGTGGTATAACGACCGCTACGACAATTTGGGCTACAGCTTCTTTAGGTATGTGTGTTGGTGCCGGATATATATTTTTAGCTTTTATTGGTGTGGGCTTGGTTCTGATGATATTAGCGCTGCTAACTTATCTACAAACCTATATTGACAATTATCACAAGATAAAAGACTATGAACTGCAGACCTTATCTGAGGCAGATTTTGAACATACGGAACAGTTAATCCGAAGTATGGGCTTTAAAGCTGTCGTCATAAGTCAACGGTATAACAAAGAAAGTTTGAATACCGTATGGCGATTGACGGGGAATGTTAACCAGCATAGAGCGCTTGTAGAAACCCTGCGGCGTGATAGGCAGGTGGTGGCCTATCAATATTAAGGAATTACGATATTGTTTGCTTTATTTATTCATCATCATCCGTTTCCTGAGTCGGGGTTATCTGCTGTAATAAACTGTTTACTTCGTCCTCCGTCGCTGTTAACTTGGCTTTGCAGACTTGAATGAGGTCGGAAGCCCTCTTGATTTTTCCCGCGAGCTCATCAATGTTTGTTGTGCCATTTTCTATTTCCCTCACGATAGTTTGTAACTCGTTAAAGGCATCTGTGTAGGTATAATTCTGTCCCATTATGCTATGCTTGATATGCTTTCTTTAAATTTTGTATGGCGATGCCAAATTAAGTATTGTTCTCATCTAGGTCTTCCTTCGGAGATTTATCTGTCACAGTACTGGTAAGCTCTCCATATTCGAGTATCGTCTGTATTACATCGCCGGGAGATACTTGTGTCACCGACTGCAGTAGTTTTCCGTTAACCTTAGTAATTGAAAAACCTTGTTTCAATAGTCTAATTGGATCAGATAGCTGAATAATTCGTTCGGTATGAGCCAGTGCCGTTTTGTGCTCATAAAAGCGCAATTTTAACAAGGCGTTAAGATCATGTTGAAATTGCTGGATGGCCGCCCTCGAGGTCTGAATTTCTCTCTTTCCGATCCATTGTATATGCGTTGCCAGTTGAGATAAGATATTGTGCTCTTCTTTAAATCGGGTAAGAATGAGCTGCTGTATACGCTCTGCAGCCCGATCGACTGGAATAGCAAAATTATGAAACTTCTGAATCAGAAAATCGGCCAGCTCACTGGGCGTAATCGCGTTTTTATAGGCTACCATTTCGCTAACTGTATAATTCGTCGAATGCCCAATACCCGTCAATACGGGGATGGGAAATATAGCGATAGCACGAGCTAGCAAGTAGTTGTTATAACTGGAAAGACCAACCTCACCGCCTCCACCACGGATGATGGCGACCACATCGTACCTGTCTATTTTTTCAGCAATAATGGCAAGTTGATTTATAATAGAAGGTACTGACTTGTCTCCTTGTAACAATGCAGGGAAGAGCGTGGATTCGATGTGGTAACCCCAAGGGTTTTGATTAATAATCTTGTAAAAATCAGAAAGCCCCTTACTTGTTTCTACTGAAATAATTGCCAATCTTTTGGGAACCACAGGAAACTCCAGTAATTTATTAGACTCATATATGCCCTCTGCTTTCAACTTTCGAATACTGTCTAACTTCTCCTTTTCAAGTTCACCTAAGGTAAAAGTCGGATCAATATCAACAATGCGCAAGCTTAACCCATACATAGGGTCATAGGAAATACTTGCCTGAAATAACATCGTGATCCCTTCTCGTAAAGGTTCTTGCGCGACTTTAAGAAAATTGTTGTTGATACGATTGTAATCAGCTTTCCATAGGATCGACCGAATTTCAGCGACAATTTTTCCATCCTGTTTTTCTACCAGTTCAGGATAACAGTGGCCAGAATGCGTATAATGATTGAGCTTGTTCATTTCAGCTTTGATCCAGTACAAACTCTTATACCGCTCTGCAAGTGTCTTTTGGATACTGCGGCTGACTTCCAGCAAGGAAAATATCGTTTTATCTTGAATCAATTCTGGCATTAGTCAAACTTACAGAAAAAACCTTCATGATGCAATTGGGGGCAATGCCAATTCAGGTTTCAGGAACGTCGCTGCGTTTAGCCTGAAGAGGATGGCAAATAATAATACATCAATTTAGAAATGCGCAATAGGTATAAGTAACAAAATTGATTTTTTTTCGTACTAACCTATTCCTTCGTTATATAATTCGTATTTTTATTTGATAGAACCTAAAAAACGATAAAAGCAGAATGAAAAAACGATTTTTTGGGGCATTATTTGCAGGTTTGTTCTGTATTAGCCCCCTGTTTGCTCAATATAAGTCTACAATTAAAAACGAAACGATACTGTTTAATAACCTTGATCAGTTGCTGCCTTTAAAAAATCTGGATCAACTTCGTATCGCAGTTGTTGTTCCTAACGCGGCAAAATATAGGATGTTTACGGACCAACTGGCTCGTTATGCAAACACCAAAGTTTTCGATTTTAATAAATTTGATGAGGACATCAAATATTATAATACCATTATTGTGGCGGGAAAGGAAGATGATTTAGATGCCGATTGTCTAACACAGTTGAAGCAGGCTGTATTAAACAATAAAAAAGTTATCCTTTGCCATTTTTTTGAAAATGACAAAAACAAAAAGAGCCTATCTGAGCATCCACAATCTGATTTGATCGAATTGCTTGCTCCTTTTTCAGAAATTGGACAGCAGCAGATGGCAATGTCTATCTTTGGTGGGATTTCTATTACCGCCGGTAACGTCAAAACCACACAGACAAGAATACAATATGGCGCTGCCTCAAGTTCTAATCTGAACCTGGCTAAATTGACGAAGAAAATTGATGCCATTGCACAAGAAGCCATCGATAAGCAGGCAACTCCAGGAGCTGTAGTCATGATTGTGAAAGACGGACAAGTGCTCTTGGAGAAATCTTACGGATTTCACACGTATGCGAAAGCTATTTCCACGAGAACAACTGATATTTTTGATCTCGCATCTGTCAGTAAGATTGCCGGAACTACTCCTGTCATTATGCGTCTTACCGAGCGGAATATTATTAATTTGGATAGTACCATGGGACACTACCTGTGGCAGGCAAAGTATACCAATAAAAGGGATATCAAGCTTCGTTCCGTCATGTTACATGAAGCGGGGTTTACACCTTTTATTCCCTTTTATAAATATCTGAAGGGGGGCGATGTTGTGTCGGCCGCCGACGATAATCATCAGGTGAAAATGGCCGATAACAGCTATATCCTCAACAATTATTACCGCGATATCATGTGGCCAGAGATGCTAAAATCACCGGTAAAACCAACGGGAAATTATGTGTATAGTGATATCAGCATGTATGTGATGAAAGAAGTTGCAGAACATCAGACTGCTGAGCCTATGCAAGATTATGTGCAGGAAAACTTTTATAGACCATTGGGGATGACCCGTGCGGGCTACCTTCCCCGCGAGCGTTTTGCAAAGGATGAAATCGTTCCTACCGAGCAGGATACCTCCTTTCGAAAAACATTGTTAGAAGGCTATGTACACGATCAGGGTGCGGCAATGGCCGGCGGTATTGCTGGCCATGCTGGATTATTTGCTACTGCAAATGATTTGGCAATCTATGGTCAGTTGCTATTGAATAGAGGCGAGTATGGAGGTGAACGTTACTTTAAAACAGAAACAATCGATTTATTTACCTCTAGGCAATCGGCAAGCAGTCGGCGGGGATTAGGTTTTGACCGCTGGGATCCGAATCCGAAAAATGAATATCCATCTAAGTTAGCGAATAGCACTGTATTCGGACATACGGGCTATACAGGAACATGTATTTGGATCGATCCGCAAAATCAGTTGATTTATATCTTTTTATCCAATCGTGTACATCCTCAGGTGAGTACCAGACTTTTGGATCTGAATATCAGAAGTCGGATTCAGGACGCTATTTATGAAACGATCAATGAAATTCAAAAATGATAAAAAGCCTCTTATTACTTGGACTAGCAATGACAACACTCAGCAATGTTGGATATAGTCAAGGCTATAAACAGATACACCAAGATTTGGTGGTCGTCGACGGACACAATGATGTGATTTATGAGTCCATTTTCCAGGGAAAAGATATCGGCCAGCGAATAAGTACGGGAGCGACAGATTTGCCTCGACTGCGGGAAGGCGGTGTAGATGTGCAGGTCTTTGCTGTGTGGTCCGATGACGCGAAGTGGAAATCCGGAGCATTTAAGCATGCCAATGACCAGATCGATGCATTAGAAAAGATGATTGCAGCAAATGCCGATAAAATAAGTTTGGCAAAATCTTCAGGTGACATCGATGCGATCTTAAAAACAGGTAAAATAGTTGCGTTGATCGGTGTGGAAGGTGGAAATATGATTGAAGGAAGTGTTGACCATCTGGTCCGGCTTCATGAGCGCGGCGCCAAATACCTCACTTTGACCTGGAACTACAATTTGCCTTGGGCAAGCTGTGCCGCGATGGAATCGGGAGATATGCGTTCCAAAGATAAGGGGTTGACAGCGCAAGGGCGAGCAATTATCCGCAAAATGAACGAATTGGGGATGATGATTGATCTGTCTCATGGAGGAGAGCAGACTTTCTATGACGTGCTGTCGATAACGACCAAACCGATCTTGGTTTCGCATAGCAACGCCTATGGATTATGTCCACATTTCCGTAATCTGAAAGATGAACAATTAGAGGCGCTGAAAAAAAATGGCGGCGTTGTTGGTGTGAATTTTTATTCAGGTTTTTTGGATCCTGCCTATGAAACAAGGCTTAAGGGTTTGTATGCAAGTAAATTTGGCGATACCGGAGATACAAAATTGAGTACCTGGGCCATGTATGAAAAGTTGCCAAAGGAACTTCAACAGCAAGCCGATGCTCCACTGTCGAAATTATTGGATCATATTGACTACTTGGTCAAAAAAGTGGGTATAGACCATGTTGCTGTAGGCTCGGATTTCGATGGCATAGAATCCTCACCCCAAGGTCTAGAAGATGTTTCTAAATTTCCGTTACTGACCAAAGCGCTGTTGGAAAGAGGATATACAAAGACGGATGTTGCGAAGATTATGGGACAAAATTTCTTGCGGATCTTAAAAGAAAATGAAGGATAAACACGTCGGCTTTTTTAAGGCTTTTCAGTGGGGTTCAAGTATACATGCAGTATTGTTGAGGTATTGTTAAAGCAGTGATGTAGTATATACCGTAATAATACAGCGTATGAATTTAACCCTTATCGAAGCATTATTAGCGAAGGGCTAACCAGTCCTTGCGTAATGTCTTGGGGAACATATAATACGTACGACGATGATATTGCACTTTTAACAGCTATAAATTTGTAATTTCGTAGTATGGCAAAATCAAAATCTGCATACTTCTGTCAAAACTGTGGCTACGAGTCTCCCAAATGGATGGGGCAATGCCCTTCTTGCAAGCAATGGAATAGTTTTGTTGAGGAAGTCGTTGAAAAGGCGAGTTCAAAAGTTCCTGAATGGCGTAGTTCTACCACAGGAGGAAGCACAAAGAGAGCGAATAAAGCTGCGATCATCCACGAAATTGTCTATCAGGATGAATTACGGATATTGACTCCTGATCAGGAGTTTAACCGGGTTCTTGGCGGCGGTATTGTTCCAGGGTCATTGGTCCTTATCGGAGGCGAACCGGGTATTGGGAAGTCGACGTTGATGTTACAGCTCGCTTTATCGATTCCACAAGTGAAGACCCTTTATATTTCTGGGGAAGAAAGCGAACAGCAAATTAAGATGCGGGCAGAACGATTGTCACAATCATCCAAAGCAAATTGTTATATTCTTACCGAGACATCTACTCAAAATATTTTCAAGCAGATCGAGACGGTACAGCCCAATGTCATAGTCATAGATTCTATACAGACTTTACATTCCTCACAAATTGAATCGGCGCCAGGATCGGTTTCTCAGGTACGCGAATGTACCGCAGAGTTGCTTCGGTTTGCAAAGGAAACGAGTACACCAGTTTTTATTGTAGGGCATATTACCAAGGATGGGTCTATTGCAGGTCCCAAGGTTTTAGAACATATGGTGGATACGGTGCTTCAATTCGAAGGTGATCGCCACCATGTCTACCGAATTTTACGGGCCGTCAAAAATCGCTTTGGATCGGCTTCAGAACTCGGGATTTATGAAATGCAGGGGTCGGGACTGCGGGAAGTGTCAAATCCTTCGGAGATTATGATTTCCCAACGCGATGAACCTGTAAGTGGGGTTTCCATTGCGGCGATGCTCGAAGGAATGCGTCCTATGATGATTGAAGTGCAGGCGCTGGTGAGTAATACGGCATTTGGAAATGCACAGCGCTCTTCCACAGGTTACGACACGAAGCGATTAAATATGCTGTTGGCTGTTTTAGAGAAACGCTTTGGTTTTAGGTTAAGCGCACAGGATGTATTTTTGAATATTGCCGGTGGGTTGCGTGTTGAAGATCCTGCGATCGATTTGGCTGTCGTTGTTGCAATTATTTCTTCACAACAGGATATCGCGATTCGCTCCAATCTGACTTTCGCAGGTGAGATTGGTTTATCTGGCGAGATCAGAGCTGTAAACCGTATAGAACAACGGATACAGGAGGCTGAGAAGCTGGGCTTTGATGGTATCTTTATCTCTAAATTCAACACCAAAGGATTGGACGCTAAAAAATATAATATTGCCATCCGTCCGGTTGCCAAATTGGAGGACATCTTCAGTGCCTTGTTTGGCTAGCGGATTAAAAGAGGAGTATACAAATAAAAAGACCATGCTTTCTTAAAGCATGGTCTTTTTATGTATTGCCTATCGTTTACTTTTTCAATACTTCTTTCAATTTTGCACGTAAAGCATCACCATGTAAGTTCTTCGCGACAATTTTCCCATTGGGATCGATCAGGACATTCTGCGGGATAGATTTTACCCCGTATAAGGTTCCGACATCATTTTGCCAACGTTTAAGATCCGAAACATGACGCCAGTGCAATTTATCTGCATGGATGGCTTTAATCCAAGAATTGCGATCCTTATCAAAGGATATACCCAATATTTCGAAGTTTTCACCTTTAAATTGTTGGTATGTTTTGACAAGATCCGGGCTTTCGACACGGCAATCGGGGCACCAAGATGCCCAAAAATCAAGAAGCACATATTTTCCTTTAAAGTCCGAAAGCTTTACAGGGTTTCCAGTGGTGTCATTTTGCGTAAACGCTGGCGCTGTTTTTCCAATTTGAACCGTTTCCAAGGTATTTAAATAGTCTTGGAACTCTTTCCCTTCACTTGAATTCTTGACATTTTTACTCAACGTATTATAAAGCGCTTGAAGCTCGGGATAAACCGGGTCATATCCGCCAACTCTACGCAAGTCAACTAATGTCGAAATAGAATCCGGAGCAGCCTTAACGCGGGCAATATACTCCTCTTTGGTAAGTTCCTTTTTTTGTGCCGAACCAATGAATGGCAGAATTAAAAAAAGTAGTGTGATGTATTTTATCATGTTATTATTCTTATATATATTTACAAATATAGGAAAATCCACTAATTTAGTAGATTAATAAAATGTCAAAAAATGAACTTTAACCTAACTTCTAAACTTCCACATGTCGGTACGACGATCTTTACCAAAATGACGATGCTTGCGAATGAGCAGCACGCTTTAAATCTGTCGCAAGGTTTTCCTGACTTTGAGACCGATCCGAAGTTGGTGGAATTGGTTTCTAAGGCAATGGAAGCGGGACATAACCAATACGCGCCAATGATCGGAGCACAGACATTACGTGATACGATCTCCAAAAAATACCGGGAAGTTTATAACGTGGCGGTCGATGCAACGGCGGAGCTTACTGTGACATCAGGTGGTACCCAAGCAATTTTTACAGCTATTGCCGCAGTCGTTAGACCGCAAGATGAGGTTATTATTTTTGAACCGGCATACGATTGTTATGCGCCGACTATCGAATTGTTTGGCGGTAAAGTTGTTCCCGTGCGATTAATGGCACCTGATTTTCAGATTGACTGGGGTTACGTCGCTACGTTAATTAATTCCAGAACTCGTTTAATCATCATTAATAATCCGAATAATCCAACAGGCAAAGTGCTGGGTAAAGAAGAGTTAATTAAACTTGGGGACTTGTTGGCAGGTACCAACGCACTCTTATTGAGTGATGAAGTGTACGAGCATATCGTTTTCGATGGTGTCTCGCCCCAATCGGTATTGGAAATACCCTCCTTACGCGAGCGAAGTTTTGTTGTTGCTTCCTTTGGAAAGCTATTGCATACCACGGGTTGGAAGATAGGTTATTGCATTGCTCCGCCACAATTAACGCAGGAATTTAGAAAAGTGCATCAATTCAATGTATTTAGCGTAAATACACCCATGCAATTCGCTATCGCGGAATATTTGGAGGATATAAGCTATGTCAAAGGTCTATCGGAATTTTTTGAGCGAAAAAGAAACCTATTGAAAGACGGATTAAAGGGATCCCGGTTTAAGATTCTTCCCTGCGAGGGAACTTATTTCCTTAATATCGAGTACAGTGCTATCAGTCAGGAGAAGGAATTTGAATTTGCTTGCTCGTTAACCAGGGAGCACAAAATTGCAACCATCCCACTTTCAGCGTTCTATAAAGAAGCTACAAATCAACAAGTTTTGCGGGTTTGTTTTGCTAAAAAGGATGAAACGCTATTAAAAGCTGTCGAGATTCTGAATAAGGTATAGCTGTATTATTGAGGTAAAAGAATAGCTAAAAGGTTTTATTTAAAATATCGCTAAGAAAGAACCACTTTATTAAAATTTTACTTCAACTTGAGGTACTAATTTTATAAATTTGTAATTCACGTTTATCAACATACCCATAAAATGGCTAGATTAAATTTATTGGAAGAAACACGCTTCGAAAAAGTCCCTGTGAGCGTCTATCCAGATCAAAATTCAGCTTCGAAAAACGTTGCAAATCGTATTGCTGAAATTATTCGTGCAAAGCAAGAGAAAGGTGAGAAAGCTGTTCTGGGCCTTGC
Source organism: Sphingobacterium sp. UBA7631 (assembly GCF_002483935.1). Taxonomy (NCBI): domain Bacteria; kingdom Pseudomonadati; phylum Bacteroidota; class Sphingobacteriia; order Sphingobacteriales; family Sphingobacteriaceae; genus Sphingobacterium; species Sphingobacterium sp. UBA7631. The sequence continues at coordinate 273,217 of NZ_DLIX01000011.1, read as the reverse complement.
TACCGGTGCCACTCCGGTAAAAGTCTATCAAGAATTAATTCGTTTGCATAAAGAAGAAGGTTTAAGCTTTAAGAACGTGATTACCTTCAATCTTGACGAATACTACCCTATGCAACCTGATGCCGATCAGAGTTATGTGACCTTTATGAACAAAAACCTGTTCGATCACGTAGATATTGATGCGGCTAATGTAAATATTCCAGATGGTACCTTAGCTCCTGACCAAGTAAATGCATTCTGTGAGGCTTACGAACAGAAGATTACAGCAGCAGGAGGTTTAGATATTCAATTATTAGGTATTGGCCGTACCGGCCATATCGGTTTCAATGAGCCAGGTTCTGCACCTAACTCAGGTACACGTGTCGTAACGTTGGACGATTTGACTCGTCGCGATGCTTCCCGTGCTTTTGGTGGAAAAGAGAATGTACCAACAAAAGCGATTACCATGGGCGTAGGTACAATTTTCAAAGCGAGAGAAATTATTTTAATGGCTTGGACCGAGACAAAGGCCGAGATCATTAAAAAAGCAGTTGAAGGTGAAATCTCCGCAGAGATACCTGCAACTTATCTTCAGTTATCGGACAACGTTGAATTTATCCTTGATGAAGCGGCAGCTTCATTATTGACACGTTTTGATCTTCCTTGGTTGGCAGAAGATGTTACCTGGACACCTTCGTTAATTAAAAAAGCAGTCGTTTGGTTGGCTTTAGAGATCAAAAAACCAATCCTGAAACTTACCGACGAGGATTATAATGCGCACGGGATGGCCAAGTTGGTTACAGAGACCGGTCCAGCATATAATATTAACATCCGTATATTTAACGAACTTCAACATACGATCACGGGATGGCCAGGAGGTAAACCCAATGTTGACGATTCTCAACGTCCTGAGCGTGCTAACCCAGCGAAGAAAAATGTAATTGTATTTTCTCCACATCCGGATGATGATGTCATCTCGATGGGCGGTACATTTATTCGCCTGGCAGATCAAGGACACAATGTCCATGTTGCTTACCAAACTTGTGGTAATACAGCAGTTTGGGATGATGATGTGGTACGTTATCTGGAGTTTGCTGAAGATCTTGCAAAACAAATTGGGGCAGAGGCAGAAGCTTCTCAGATCGGCCGCATTTATGATGAAGAAAGAGCAATTTTTGCAACAAAAAAACCAAATCAGATCGATACTGAACTTGTCCGTAAAATCAAAGCATTAATCCGTAAGGGTGAGGCGATCGCAGGAGCCCGTTTGGTTGGTTTGCCAGATGAGAATATCCATTTCCAGGATCTACCTTTCTATGATAGACAGAAGTTTTCAAAAAATGTATCTTTTGAAGATGATATTCAACAAACAATGGAATTGTTGCGCCACGTAAAACCACATCAGGTATTTGCTGCGGGTGACTTTGCAGATCCACACGGTACACATAAAGTATGTTTCGACATTCTGTTTGAAGCATTAAACAGATTGAGTAAAACGGATGAGTGGACCAAAGATTGTTGGTTATGGTTATACCGTGGAGCATGGCATGAATATCCTATCCACGAGATCCAAATGGCCGTTCCTTTATCGCCACAAGAAGTTTATCGCAAACGTTTAGCCATCTTCAAACACCAGTCTCAAAAAGATTTGCCTGTATTCCCTGGAGATGATCCACGTGAATTCTGGGTGCGTGCTGAAGATCGTACAAGCGAAACAGCAGCTTTATATGACCAATTAGGTTTGGCAAACTATGAAGCTATCGAAGCGTTCGTAAGATGGAAATTTGACTAAACTAATTGTCTAAATAAATAAAAAAGTCCTGAGCCTGAGTTGGTTCAGGACTTTTTTGTTTTTAATCATTCTAAATAGCTTATTTTTTATACCTTTGCGTTGTTATTTAGAATAATTAAAAATAATTACCCAAAATTATTAACATGGACAAACACTTACTAGCTCTTGCTTCTACATTTTTAATCGGAGGTGCAGTATATGGTCAAACCTCGGGAATCGTCAAAGGTAAAGTCGTCGATACACAAAATAATCCCTTAAGTTCAGTAACCGTTTCAATCGGAGATAAAAAAGTACGTACCGACCATAGAGGTCATTTTAGACTGCATGGCATCGACCAAAATACGGTGATTAAATTCACCTACATGGGCTACCAAACAACCGTTATCGATTATGTTTTTAGCACGAAAAGCCCTGAAGTGATTATTGATCCCATTACGCTAGTGAGCAATGAGCAGGCCATTGATGAGGTAGAAGTGTTTGGTGAACGTAACAAAAAGCCAAAAGGCTTGGAGATGATTACACGTATGCCATTAAAACCTTCGGATCAAATTCAGAGTATTTCTGTCATTTCCAATAAGGTAATTCAAGATCAGGGTATTCTTACTTTGACGGATGCTGTAAGAAATATTCCCGGTGTAACCTTGTTTGGTTCTTATGGGGGTGTTAAAGAATCTTTGTCAACCCGTGGGTTCAGAGGGGTACCTGTATTGAAGAATGGCGTGCGGATGGACTCCCAATTTCAGACTGCATCTGGAGTTGTTGATATGCAAGGTGTGGAGTCTATTCAAATGATTAAAGGGTCTGCTGCCGTTACACAGGGTGTTATTACCGATATTGGTAATGCCGGTGGTGTAATTAATGTGGTCACTAAAACCCCTAATTTCACGAATTCCGGTGAGGTGGGTGTTCGTGCAGGAAGTTGGGGACAATTCCGCCCAACCTTTGATTTCCAAACGGTACTGGATAAGAAACAGACTGTTGCTTTTCGAATGGATGGCGCTTATGAACGCAGTGATAGCTACCGTAAAAGTGTATCCTCTAACCGTGTTTATTTAAATCCATCGTTAGCTTGGAAACCAACGGATAAGACAACAATTACTTTGGAGGGTGATTATTTTAATGATAATCGCACGCCGGTTAATTCCGCTGTCAATTTAAATCCTTCACAGGGGGTGAATGCGCTATATGTTATCCCGAACAATAAGTTTTTGGGCTTCAATTCCGATAATAATAATACAGAGATGAAGAGCTTTATGGCGCAGATCAATCATGAACTGACTGATCGTTGGAGCATCCGAGCCTCTATTGCAACGTCATCTTATCAGGTTGATAACCAATCATCATCTTCCTCATTGATTAAAGATGATGCAAAACAATATAATACCTTCTCGCGCTCAATGAGTAAGAGCCTGCGCGATGACAAAAATAAAACTTTCCAGTTTGACTTGATCGGAAAAGACCTTTATACGGGTAAAGTAAAACATTTGGTTCAGGCAGGGGTGGACTATCGTATTGCTGATGCGACAACAACTTCTTTTGCCGGAAAATTAAGTCCACTGGAGAAAAATGTTCTTTTGAAAAAAGCCGATCAAAATAGCAATGTAATTGATATTATTGATATCCATGGTGATTGGGTGAATGATCTTTCGGAAGTGGTATACGTCGATTCGTTGGGTAACCAGCGGAAAGGAAAGCAAATTGTCTATACAGCAGGAACTCCTGTACGGAGTTATTATTCTTCTATAGGATTTATGGGGCAAGACGTTATTGAATTTAACAAATACATTAAGGCTGTATTAGGTTTACGTTATTCCGAAATCACAACAAAAGATTTTACATCAAACGGTAATAAAAGGGAGTCGGCTTGGAATCCAATGGCGGGAGTGATTGTTACGCCATTTGAGAATTTCAACGTATTTGGATCTTATACAAACTCAACGAATTTAAGAAATGCGGCAAATTCTTTAACAGATGGTACAGCGGCAGGTGCTTCTAAAACCGAACAATTTGAGGGTGGAATTAAATCCGATTGGCTGAATAATCGTTTACGTTTCAATTTAACCTATTTCCATATTTATACCTCAAACTTGACGAATGCGGAGTATACACCAGGCACGAATGTCGCCACAGGATTATACTTTAAGGCCGGGGATTTGGTGCGCGATGGTATTGAGGCAGAGTTGAACGGTCGTGTATTGGAAAATTTGACAGTGATGTTGGGCTATGCGTATTTAGACGCACGTTATAAAAATTCACCATCTTATATGGATGGATCGGCACCGATGAATGCGCCAAAACATACGGCAAATGCATGGATACAATATGTATTTAATCAAGGAGCTCTTCGGAACCTGAGCTTAAGTGCCGGAGTTTATTATGTTGGAGACCGACCTGTCAATGAATATAGCTTAACCCCAAATGGGCACGGCGAATATTATGGTACAGAACCTTTCAATATGCCAGCATATACCACATTAAATGCGCAGGTGGGATACAAATGGCGCAAATTTGATGCGAAAGTCTTCGTAAATAATATCACCAATGAGATCGGATTGAATTCATACTTCCGCGGTGGTTTTATTAATCAGATTGATCCAAGAAATGCTGCGGTTGCATTGAGTTATAAGTTTTAAAGATATAAGTCTATATAAACAGAAGGGCTGTCCAAAGAAGTTGGACAGCCCTATTTTTATGCTATTTTCTTTTATCAGCTTAAGTATCCTTTCATCTAGTGGACGCTGGATCGACTGATGTTATTTTAGGCAGCTTTTTTTTGCGTTATCGACACCAATAGCGTTCACCATGATGAATCCCGATGAATTAATAGCTGATTACATCACCTGACCGTCCTTTGGCATCAAATACTTTAAATAAGTATTTTTTTCCAACCTGGAAAGGTATCGGGCCGTTAACCAGTTTTGATTTCAATGTTGGCGTACTTCCATTATCGCTATAATAGACTTTGAAACCGGGATAATCGGTGTTGATAAGGAGTTGGCTGCCCTCTTTCTTGATTCCAATTTTTGGAAGTCGATAGGTATAGCCCCCATTTACCCTATCCAGTTTTCTCAATTCATCCTCACCTAATTTTTTGATAAAGGCGGTATACGATTTGCGATAAGTGGTCTCGTCAAAAGAATTTCCTTTTTCCCAGGTTTGTTCGGGCGCCCACGCGCGATCAGCAATCGCTATCAAACGTGGGAATATCATTTCCTCAAGACGTTGGTCAGTGGATACCTTTTCTGCCCATAAAGCACCTTTAATACCAAGGAGATTTTTCTTCCCTTCGGCTGTAAGCTGTTCTTTATTGGTGTAAGCCTCTGGTTTAAGATCTTTTCCAGTATCATCCTTGCGTAGATTGATGAAGAAATTTTCAGGAGAGAACGAATAGGTTCTATTCAGATTAACCGTGCCTACCCAGCTGTGTCCTGGATCTGCAAAGTCACGGTCCCAAGACATATCGAGGTAGTTGTTTGCCGCACTCGTGTAAACAACTTTATAACCAGCATTTGCCAATCGATAAGCGAGGTCTTCCTGTCCTTGGCCAGGGAGATTGTTCCATACATTCAAATGGATGCCGGATTTTCCCAGATCGGCATTTACAACCATGCCTTTTCCTTTATTGCGCATACCCATTTCTTCCCATCCCGACATCGTCAATCCTTTTTCTTGAACAAGGGTATTAATTTTGGCAATATACAGTGGCCATACATCGAGTACATTGGCGATATTATTCTCCTTCATAAAGGCCAATACCTTGGGCGATTTCTCCCAAACGCCACTTGGCGTCTCGTCACCTCCCAAATCGATAATTTTCAACGGAACTCCAGCTTGATCATGTATTGCTTTGATTTCATCGATCACCTTGCTCAGGAAGTGATAGGTTGAAGGTAGGGCAGGGTTCATGACATTGTCATTCCAGTTTTGTGCAGAGTTGTAAACGGACTTGTCCTCAGCATCGTCCAGCAAGAATTCCTCTGCCTTCTGTTTATCGCCAAGTTTTGAATAATGCGCAAAACGCGCCCGCATTGCTTTAATCGCTGCACGCGCATGACCAGGAGTTTCTACTTCGGGTATGACATCGATATGTCTTGCCTGTGCATATTTTAAAATTTCAATATAGTCAGCAACACTGTAGAATTGATGCGATTTGGTGGTCGCTCCAGAACCATAAGCAGACTGTATCGCTTTTCCATCCTCAAAATTAGCCGAACGATTGGCTCCGATAGCCGTTAATTCAGGTAGCGAAGGAATTTCCAATCGCCAACCTTCGTCGTCAATGAAGTGGAAATGGAATTTGTTCAACTTGTAAGAAGCCATGAGATCCAATATTCTTAAAACCTCGGCTTTGCTATGGAAATTACGGGCAGCATCCAGCATAAATCCACGGTAGCCATAACGTGGACTATCTTCAATGTTACCGTATGGCAAAGCGATTGATTTTGTGGCTTTATTCCATTGATTGTGATTGATCAACGATTTTAAAGATTGTATGGCATAAAATGCACCGGCTTTATCGGAAGCTTCTATTCGTATACCTTTTGCACCAATCGTCAAGTGATAGGATTCTGGCTTTAAGTTATTTGCTTTGACAATCTCGATGCCACCCTGAGGGCTAGATGAAGCCGTTAGCTTAATACCTGAATATGCTGAAAAAAAGTTTGTCAGAAAGTCCGATTCGCTCGCAAAATCCTTATCGACAAAAAGTTTTGTACCTGTCGATAGATTGAATTTCTCGTTAGTATTGATGCTGATATTACTTGGTAAAGGGATGACATGTTGTGCTGCTGTCCCCTCCACAAGCTTATTTTGGTCGTATTTATAAGCAAAGTAATCTGTTTTTTCAGCGTCCGACTGGGGAGCGATTTTAACAGCAGAATAATCCGAAATATTTGTTGCAAGCCCTGTCTTATTATTTTTTAGGTATAGACCAATTGGCCCATCCGTATAATTGACCAGTCCGGTTGTGATAAAATCGATGTGGACCGTATCTTGCGCATTTAATGAAAAGTTATTTTTCTTAAAGCTAACCTGAAAGAGATCTCCGTTTCGGTGGTCTATCGCAAAACGTTTGTCGACCTTATCGGGGTCGATAGATCGGATAAAATTAAACCAAAGGCTCCAGTCGTTGAGTTGAACAGCACTTTTTCCCTTGTTTTTTAAAATTAGGGTGGATACCGGATTTTTACGGATATTCTCTCCGTCTTTGACCTTCCAGGTGAGTTGCAGTTGATCTGCGATTGCACTCGATTTCTGAGCATAGGCTTCCTGGCTTAACAAAGCCAAGCCTAGTCCGGCATAGAGTAGCGGTTTTTTGATTTTTTTTAAATTAGTCATGTTGGTTACTTTTTCAATGACTTTAAATATAGCTATTTTAGAGGGTTTTATGATCTATTTCAAAAAAAATGAATAAAAAAAAGATAAAAATTTTGACAGATTTATAAATATTTCTATATTTGCACACCGAAACAGAAAACGGCCCGTTCGTCTAGGGGTTAGGACGCAAGATTTTCATTCTTGAAACAGGGGTTCGATTCCCCTACGGGCTACAGATCGAAAGATTAAAACTTAAAAAAGCTTGCAATTTATATTGCAAGCTTTTTTTGTCTTTGAGTATCTACAAAACCAATAGGAACTTTCAAGAAACGAAGTGGGCCACAGACAAAAGTTGTAGGGAATACAGGATTCGCTTAAAGCCTTAATTCGGTTAATAATTCCAGAAATAATAAATTAAAAAGAGCCTAAAAGAATTGAAAAAAGGGAAATGACTGGGGGCTCGTATGTACTCGAAAAAACAACCTTCATCAACGAAATCATAAATTTAACGAAAAAAATGACAACATTTCCTGTTATAGCTTCTACTCTTTCTGCCAAACAATTAGGCGATTTTGTGATAAATAGATATGGCCTAGACGACAAATACCAATGTTCCTTATTCAGAACAGGAATGAATCACACGTATTTTCTTTCCAACACCGAAACGAAATACGTTTTGCGCGTTTATAGTCATAATTGGCGGTCACAATCCGAAATTATTGAAGAGCTTGAACTTTTGAAATCATTGAAGAATAATAATTTAAGTGTTTCTTTTCCAATTGAAGATAAAGACGGAGGGTTCATTCAAGAAATAAATGCGCCTGAAGGAATCAGATACGTTGTACTTTTTTCCTTTGCTCAAGGGGAGAAAATTCGATTTATGGACATCGAAACGTGCTTTCGGATAGGTTCTCTAATGGCAAATATCCACAACCATACCGAAAACAAGAATATTAACCGTGTGACTTACAATAAGAAGTCTCTTATAGAATTACCTTATGCGTATTTAAAACAGTTCTTTTCAGACAAGTTGCCAGAAATGGAATTCATCAAGGAGTTTGGCAGAAATTTTCAAAATTCAGATTTTGATAATACAAAAACCGGAATTATACATATGGATATCTGGTATGATAATATGGCCGTTACAGACGAGAATGAGATTACCATTTTTGACTTTGACTTTTGTGGAAATGGATGGCAAATTTTAGACGTTGGATATTTCTGCAAACAGCTGTTTTTCATAGAATCAGATAAAGAGCAGTATGAATTAAAAATCCAAAGTTTCCTGCGTGGATACCAAAGTAATAGACCTTTATCTGAAAAAGAGCTCAGGTTAATACCAAAAGCAGGCGCTGCTATTTTTGTTTTTTATCTTGGAGTACAGGCACAGAGATTTGATTGGTCCAACATATTTTTGACAGAAAATTATCTTAAAATGTTTGTCGGAAGAATTAAAGCTTGGATGGATTATTACACAAACAACGAAGTCACTGGGGCTATGTAAGCTATTACACGTATTTTGTCTTGTTGGTAATATAAATGTAACGTATTAATTTTACCTTTAATATTCCAAATAATATAATTTTATGAAGGCACATACGTACGAAACACAATCAACAATTACACCACAGAAGGCACTGGACTTTTTGAAAGAAGGAAACCAGCGTTTTGTTAATAACCTGAAAGCTAACCGCGATCTACTCGAACAGGTGAACGCTACGCGTGAAGGGCAGTGGCCATTTGCGGTAGTGCTCAGCTGCATCGATAGCCGCACCTCAGCGGAGCTTATATTTGATCAGGGATTGGGTGATATCTTCAGCATCCGGATTGCCGGAAATTTTGTCAATCAGGATATTTTGGGTTCGATGGAGTTTGGTTGCAATGTGGCTGGTTCTAAGCTTGTTGTCGTTTTGGGGCATACCAAATGTGGGGCATTAAAAGGAGGATTGGATGCTGCGCAGATCGAGGGCATGGGAATGGACAACCTAAATCATTTGATTAATCATTTTGATCCGATCATCAATGAAGTGATCGAGCAGGGGGAAGAACGTTCTTCTAAAAATAGTGTGCTGCTTGAAAAGCTAAATCAACAGAACATTAAACATGCGATCCGTGACATTCGCAGACAGAGTTCAACGCTCCGTAAATTGGAAGAAGAGGGTAAAATTAAGATTGTTGGCGCGAACTATGACGTCGAGACCGGTAGCGTAAGTTGGATGTAAGTTGTAGAAACTGACGCACATGTTTTTTCGGTTATAAAAGACTGAGGACCGTAGCTGACTTTAGGTAAGATGAGGTACAGAGCTATCCTACGATTTGTTAATCTTGAGCAGAAATGGAATGTGCATCCGCTTGTAAAAATAGAAAAAGTAAGCGCGGATCTAACCTAAATGAAAGTTAGATCCGCGCTTGTTTTATTTAGGCTACTAGAGTTTAAAGCACGAAACATTTCCGGCGAAATCAGCCACATAAATCAAATTTCCATCCACTGTGATGTCCGAAAATATAGGGGCACCCAAGTTGAATTTGGATAGGAGTTTACCCGCTTTATTAAGGACATAGACATAGCCGTCTGAAGCACCAAACACTAACTTGTCTTTGACTTCAATAACTGCCGATTCAACTGTACCGACCAGCTTACGGTTATCAGGACTACTGTATGCAGAAGAATAGACCAGCGCTTCTCCAGTGGGAAAATGCCACTTCTCTTCCAAAGTCTGCAGATTATAGGCCTTGATTCCGTTGGTGGACGTTGGCATAACCAAAAGGTTGTCACCGATTTTTGGCGCAGTCATCACCTTAAAATCGTCGGTTTTAATGCTCTTTTGTATGATTTCTCCTGTTTTTAGATCAATCTTAAAGATGCCGTTGAGGCCAGTCGTGTAGATGTAATCATTTTGAGCGGTTACCCCACCAGTTCTAAAACGTAAACCATCTTCTTGACGCTTCCAAAGGAGTTTTCCGGTATGGATATCATAAGCACAGAGTGCATTCCAGTTGTATCCAGCTAAAAGGACCTGACCGACAACCGATAGCTCTGCTGGAGTAGCTTCTCCCCCTGAAGGTTCTACACCTTCCCATAACGGTTTACCCGTATGGATATCAATCGCAGACATTCGTTTTCCTAATCCAGTATAATAGATCCCGTTATCAAGCGCAGCGCCAGAAACAAAGGTCGGGAGACTTGGAGCCGAAGGTTTCTTTGTCCAGAGGACTTTGCCTGTATTTGCATCAATGGCATAAACATTAGTTTCAACATCCGTAGCCAATAATATGCCGTCGCTGAAACGCAATCTATGCTTAATAGAATTTATCGTTGGCAGAGACCACAATACTTTCCCACTATGTTTATCCAGGGCTTTGATCGCGTGATTGGTTCCTAAACCATCATCCATTGTGGCTATAAAAAGTTTGTCGCCAACAACCAGTGGGCTTGTCTTCCAGATATTTCCGCTTACTGAAGTGGACCACTGTAGTTTAATCTTATCATTTTCTGCTGGCGCAAGGTTAAACGTTTCTTTCTTTAAGGTCTGTTCGCCATTCTCGTAGCGAACGGTGATAAGTGCATCGTATTGTCCTTTATGATTTTGTTTTTTGAAAGGGACATTTGCTTGCCATGTCCAATCTCCGGCGGCTTTCAACGGAATCGAGCTTATGCGATTTCCGGTATCATGCGCGTATACCGTGAGGTCTACACCCTGTATTTGTCGCTCACTATCGTAGGCGTTGACCAGTATAGGCAGTGTTTGGTCTGCATTTAACGGCTGATTGCTCACGGGCCGAACCAACTGGATGTGGTCACGTAAGTTTGTGTAGATCGGCTTGATATTCTTGATTCCTTGTTTGTCAATATCGACGACAACAAACTGTGCGGCAGAATTATCGATACCACCTTTGTTGGGGGCATTGGAACAAACGACATAGACACCATTTTGTTTGAAGACAAAATTGTTGTGCCAGTGTCCATAGAACCAGGCCTTAAGGTTATATTGTTTTAAATCAATCTGTTCTTTTTCTCCTTTAAGTACAAAGTCAGGCCCGACAAAGAAGTCATGGTTTATAAAGATCAACGGCTTGGATTTATCCATGGCAGCTAGGTCTTTTTTGAGCCAGGCGATGATCTGATCAGCAGTGTAACTGGGTTTATAATCTCCATTTGGCATTGGCGTAACGACGAAGTGGGCTGGCCCGGCATCAAATGAGTAATAGGTCGGTCCAAAAAGATCTTCAAATAGCTTCTCACCATATTCACCTTTGACAAGGTCATGATTACCGACCGTATAATAAGTCGGTCTGCCCATGAGTTCACTGTTCACCTGTTTGGCATGAAAAAGCATGCCTGGTTCATAACAAATATCCCCGGTATGCATGATCAGACTTGCACGCTGTTGTTTGGCGTAGTTTCTGACATTATCAATCCAAGGGCCGTATAGAGGTGTTTCTGTGTCGGTGATTTGGATAAACCGTAGAAAATCATTTTGTTGGACCACATCTTTAACTAAAGCGAAGTCCAAATTTTTGACATCCGCGCGCAAAGGGATGTAATGTGTTTTGGTAGCCTTGTAACCACTAGGTATAGTGACAGACAAAAAGCGGGCATTAGGATTATGGGGCAGCGTATACGTTCCGTCGCTATTGGTTTTTACCACGTCATAGCCATCGGATACTACTACTCCACCGATCAGCTTCTCGTTCTGTTCGAACAGGTTATTCGCATTCTGATCTTCAAAAACCCGACCGACGCGTTGCTGTGCAAAAAGGGCGGGAATTGGCAAAAGACAGCAGGCAAGTAATTGGAATAATTTCATGTTGTTTAAATAAAAAAGCTAGCTCCGGTTTCAGAGCTAGCAAAAAGTGAATAAGGTTATTAACTATTTATCCCATCCAAAGACTTGTTTTAGATTAGGATTCAATGTTATTTGTCCCAATGGGATTGGTTTGTAATAGTATTTTGGCGAGACAAATGACCGCTTATTTTTTTGGTCAACAGTCATCATAATATATCCCGAAGTACCGTTGCTGAGGTAAAATGCGCCCCCATCGAGGTAATATTTTACGAGTTTGGTTTTTACAGCATCTGGTAACTGGTCGATTGGACCTGTTGCTTTCTCATTTTCAAGAATGGCAATATCCGGGTTTCCATCACCGGTAACGTCCATGGCACCTAATGCAGGTACGTAGATTCCATGCGGAGCAACGGCAAGTAGGTCGCCGGATTTCCAACGGAGCACATCGTTGAAACGGAAACCTTCACAGGCAAGCTCTACACGGCGCTCACGACGGATCTCTAACAAGGCTCCTTTATTGGCTCCTTGAGCGTTCAGATAGCGTGCCGCAAGAACAGGATCTACCTGTCCATTGGCTGTTGCTAACTGTAACGCTGGTACACCGACGCGCCCACGTAAAACATTCACGGTTGCATCCAAATCAGCTTGTGTAAGCGTGCCCAATTCGGCTTTAGCTTCGGCATTGATAAGCAATACTTCGGCATAACGCATAATAGGAAGATCGGTGTAGTTTGCTACCCAACCACCGCGAAGAGCAGGATCTCTAGGGTAGAACTTAATCTGTAGATATCCGCCAAAACTAGGTTTTATTAAATAAGGCGTAGGATTATTCGGATCGGTTTTAAATCCGGCAGGCATAATGGTTTCAGCCAGGCGAGGATCCCTGTTCTGAAATATTTGCGTAAAGGTTTTCGTTTTATAATCCGGAGTTGATGTAAAGGATTTCCCGTCAGCTGTTAGAAATTCTTCCATTAATTCTCCGCTTAATGCCCATTGCCAGTCCAATACGGTATGTGAATTGTTTGCAATACCCAGTGAACGGTCATTCTTTTGGATAAAAATCGCTTCTGCATTCGACGATAGATTGTTGCTGCTGAACAATGTTCTAAAGTCAACTTCTTTGGCGCCGGTGTTATGAATTTTATATTTCCCAGAATTGATAACTTCTTGGGATGCTGAAACGGCTCTCTTTAGGAACTCATCTGCTGTAGCTTGTAAATTCAACTCCTCGTGGTATTTACGGAATGTTCCTTCGTGCAAGGCAATGCGAGCTAACAGTGTTAATGCCGCGCCTTGTGTTACGCGTTCTTTGAAATTACCGGCCACTTTATCTTCTCTGATATGGGCTGCGGCAAATTCAAGATCCTCCATCATATGTTTAACAACAACCTCGCGCGAATCCTGGTCCTTGTACATCGCTTCGTCCTCAGCACCCAAAGCCGTGTCATACCAAGGAACATTGTTGTAATCGCGCACTAAATTAAAGTAGATGTAGGCACGAAAGAAACGGGCGATGCCAACATAATGGTCTATTTGTGCCTGATCGCCGGTTACAGTACCAAGGTGATCCATCATATAGTTGATGCGGCGTAAATTTTTCCATTCATCGGACCAACCAGATGCGTTGCCTTGTGTTAGCGTACCACGTAGCATATTGTTGGTTGAGCTGCTTCCTGTGAATCCACCGATATTATCTGAGAAGATGTCGTCATATGATGCGCCCATAAATCGATAAAAGCCATTGGTATAGGTTTTGAGATCTTCCGGCGTTTTAAAGAAATTTTGGTCTGTCACAGCAGTCTTGTTGCTACGATCCAAAAAGTCTTTATTACAGCTTATTGTCAGTAGTGACAAAGACAATGCTAGTGTAGTATAGTGAAATATTTTCATGAATATGCGTATTAAAACTTAACATTTAATCCAAATGCATAAGTGCGTTGGAAAGGATATACTCGTGTGCTTCCTAGAGCTTCTGGGTCTATGCTTACTTTAAGCCCTGAGCGTTCAAATAGATTCTCGCCACTTAAATAGAATCTCACGGCTTGTAAGCCAATTCTTTTTGTAAAATTCTGCGAAAGGCTATAGCCGAAAGTGATGTTTTTTACCCTTAAATAAGCAGCATTCTGCAAGTAACGTGTATTCGGCATACCGAGTTCTTCCCCCGTATCTTCTGCACTGTACGATTTTATCCGTGGAAAATACCCATCTCTGTTGTCTGGAGTCCAATGGTCTAAGTTTTGCTTGGTCACATTCGTCCAGGGTTGTGCATAAATTCCCCAAAAATAGATTTGGCTGCCCGGTGGATACCAGTCTCTTTTTCCGACACCTTGAAGGAATACACGTAGGTCAAAACCTTTCCATGAACCTGATAGGTCAAAGCTATATGGATATTGAACTTCCGAGTTCCCTAGAATTTTGAGGTCACCATGGTCAGCAAGCGTTTGTTTTCCTTTCGTGATCTTTCCGTCAGGCCCTCCATCTGGCCCTCCAGCGATATCCTTGAACTTAATGTCTCCAACATAGAATTTATATTGTTGATCGTCCGTTCCCACGTCGGTTTGGTTCAGTTTAGCTAGCTCATCCTCATTTTGGAAGAAACCATCTGCTTGAAGACCCCATATCTCACCGATGCGCTGTCCGGCATAATGTTGTCTGATATCACCCGTTGGATTATCAAATTTAGTAATGGTAGCTTTGCTGTTTGCCAGTGTAAATGTAGCGTTGTAATGGAATGGCGATCCAGCTAGGTCGAACTTGTCTTTCCAGCTAATGCGTAGATCCCAACCATTCGTCTTCATGTCGGCCGCATTGAAGTTCGGCGCGTCAGCTCCAAAAGCCCCGGGAAGCGTTCTTCCTGGGATTAGCATCCCCTCGTTTGTCCGTTTGTAAATATCAAATGTCGTATTCAGACGGTTGTTGAGTACAGTCAGGTCAATACCGCCGTTGATTGTTGAAATACGTTCCCAGGTTAAGGACTTGGCCACGACTAATGGTGGGTTAAGGGATATCGGACGATTGCCTTCAATAACGCGAGGAATACCATTATCGACTGCCATAGATGGCAAATAAGGATAACTTAGCGGATTCATAGCCTGGTCATAGACGGTTTGGTTACCCAATTGACCGTAAGAGCCCCGAAGTTTTAAGAAGTTTATCGCAGATTTGAGCGGGCTAAAGAATTGCTCTTCAGAAAGTACCCATCCCGCTGATACCGACGGGAAAAATCCCCAGCGGTCACCCTTTGGAAAGCGCGAAGAACCGTCCAGACGGCCATTTGATTCAATAAGGTAACGCCCTTTATAATCATAGTTCAGGCGATAAAATACCCCTTGCAGTGCATAATCGTCGATACTATGGGTAACTGTTGTCGCTCCACTACCTAAACCGATGGATGGTATATCAGCCGAATAAAGACCATTTTTAAGGGCGTAATTTATTTCGGTATTCCGATATTCTTGGTTATAACCGACTAGGGCGCTGACATGGTGGTCATTAAACTGTTGTGTATATTGTGTATACACGTTGATTACATCATATCGGGTGTTTTCCTGCCGCTTATATGCGGAAGGTACAGTTCCACCTGCATATTGAGGCGTAGCATTCGGCCCGGTCTTGTACTGCACAGGACGATTAAAACCATCAGTTACACCAAAGGAACGACGGAAAGTAACATCGGCATTGGCTGTCCATATGTTTTTGATCAGATCTGCTTTGGCATTGAATGTTGTTTGAAACTCGTTGATGTTTTCTTTTCTTCGTCCTCCTTCTTGTAATAGTCCCAAAAGGCCAGCCCCTGCTTGCGTCCAGCTACCATCCGGATTTTTTGGAACATCCAAAGATGAGGTGCGGTTTACATTCCAGAAGAAATCACCGCTCATGAAAACTGGAGCTTCATATTGTCGGCTTGTTAATATCGTATTATTTCCGAAGTTCAACCAAGGGGTGACTTGCATATCCATTTTATTGCGGACATTGTAACGGTTAAGTTTGTCATTCCCATATTTTAGGGCACCATCGAGCTTATAGTATTCACCGGAAAATAAATAGCTTAATTTGTCGGTTCTTTTACCCAAGCTCAAGTTGAGCGTATTGGTTGGAGCCATTTTTTTATAGGCTTCCTTCATCCAGTCAGTTTGACCATAGTAAGCCCATTTCTCTGGGTTTGTAGGGTCTAGGATCGTGTTCGGTAAACTAGGGTCCTGCTGAAGCTTTTTCGCATATTCGCGTACGGCATCCGGATACAAATCATACAGCGGGTAAGCTGCATCGTGTTTATATTGCATCACGGTAAGCGGATCTGTGAAAATCTCAGGCAATTTACCTGTGGTGCGCCATTGGGTGCTCATCCCCACGTTGACTTGAAGTTTTTCTGACTTGGCAGATTTGGTTGTTACAAGAACTACACCGAATGCGCCACGAGCGCCATAGATAGCAGCCGAGGCCGCATCTTTTAACACCGATACATTTTCAAAATCATTTGGATTGAGTCTTGCGAGCTCATCGCCAGTAACAGGAATGTTGTCTACTAATATAAGCGGCTCACCGCCATTGATTGAAGTAATACCCCGAATATTGAATTTTGCACTTTGCGAAGGATTACCGCTGGCATTGGTGATGTTCAAGTTGGGAATCAATCCCTGCAAGGCAGCACCTAAATTGGTAACAGGTCGATTTTCAATTTCTTTGGCAGAAATCTGGTCAACAGCGCCCGTTAAATTGATTTTTCGTTGTGTACCATAACCCACGACCACCACCTCATCTAATTGTGAGGTGCTCGTTTGTAAAGTCACATTCAATGTGCGTTGATTTCCCACCTGTATACGCTCTGTTGTGTAGCCCATATACTGAAATGTCAGCACCGCTTTCTCGGGTATACGGAGCGAAAAATGTCCGTTGGCATCTGTTTTTGTAGATAATGCGGAATTTCCCTCCACAGATACCGTTACACCGGCAAGTGCTGATTGCGCATCGCGAACTGTACCTGTAATTTCGATATCTGTACGTTGTTTTTCGGAAATTACGATGGTGTTGTTGAGAATCTGAAAGCTTAGATTCTGTCCTTTTAGTGCTTTGGACAGCACTTGCGAAATGGAAGCGTGATTTGCGTCCACACTGATGGGCTGCAGATTATCCAGCAGTTTTTCATCATAAAAAAATCGTAAGTCGGTTTGCTTAGAAATTTCTTGTAAGACTTTCTCAACCTTTACCTTCTTTAAGGAGAGATTGACTGTTTGTGCAGTTCCCGAGGCATGTGCTCCCAAAGCAAGGGAAAGCAAAGAAAGAGTGCTTAACTTTATCATACATAAAGTTTTAAAGGCTGGAGGCACCCGGAATTCCCGTGTTTTCTCCTGCCTTTTCATTGGAGAAAAAAAATTCATAAATTAGAATGATTTTTGAGGTTTTAAATTTCTGTTGGTAATCAGTAAAATAAGCCTTGGATTTAACTGGGGATGCGTCAACATCCCCTTCTTTTGTTATTGCCAGGCGATAAGTGGAGGTTTATGCCATAGATAAATTTTTAAGGTAGATAATCAATTTCATTGTACTATTACTTTCCTTCCGTTAATGTCGAATTTTCGCCCTGTCGCTAAAGCCAGGATTTCTAAAACTTCCGAAAGCTTACTGTTTCTGCTAATGGAGCCTCTGTACGTAGAGGGGGTATTGATGGCTTCGATATTTATAAATTCAACATTATACCACCGTGCAATTTGCTGCGTGATATCGTTGAAATTGTTGCCGTCGAAATAAAATTCTTCGCGCTGCCATGCGGTATTTTGTGCTAGATCACTTACTTTGACCTGAATATCATTTGCCAATGTTGTCGCTTGCTCACCGGGTTTAATAATGGTCTGCTTACCCTCTTTAAGGACTTTTACACTTCCCTCTACGAGTGAGGTGGACACTTCATTTTGATAAGCGTTGACATTGAATGTGGTTCCCAGGACCTCGATCGTTGTGCCATTGGCATGGATGCGGAAAGGTCGGCTGGCATCCTTCGCGACTTTAAAATAAGCTTCTCCCGTTAATGTAACTTGACGTTGATCTGCTTCAAAATGTGTCGGGTAAGAAAGCTGTGTGAGCGAATTGAGCCATACTTTTGTACCATCTTCTAAAATGACCATATAGGTACCGGCCTTTGGCACATCAACCCGGAAGTTTTTACCCGCTATTTCTGTCGTCGAATTATGCTGCTGAACAAATGGATCTGCCAGCTGCTGCTCTTTTCCTGTCGGTGTTATTAGTTTTGCATAATGCCCCCCTGGAAGGATATCATTGTGAAAAGTCTTATTGTGGGAACGCACCTCAGCCGCTAATGTAAGCGGTATCTCGGCTTTTGAAGATAATTTTTGATAGAACCAGAAGCTAAATCCCGAAATGGCGATAAGCATAGCAGCAACCATCCATTTGGATCGTATCCAGCTCAGTCGTTTGATAGGGGTTTGCTCATCAAATAGCCGGGCGTCTAATCTAGCATTGATGCGCGACGCTAGGTGGGGCGGAATTTCGTCCGCTGGCCGCTCTTCCTGAGATTGCTCTTTATCGGATTGATCCAATGTATAGAACCAACGGAGTACCTGTTGTTCTTCCGCAGCTGTACATTGGCCTTCCAAGTATTTTTTAAGCAAGGCTTTGGCTTGATCTGATGATTCTTGTTCCTTCATACAAACCTATAATCTCTTTATGCGAAGAGAAGTACCGAAGAAAAATCAAAAAAAATATAAATTATTGTATTCCAGTTGATTTAAATGATGAGACTATTGGAAAAATGAGACTACATGAGAGAAGTTCATATAGCGTTGCCACTATTTAAATCGAAGCTTGAGCCAGCCTAGAGCCAATGATATATTGTTTTTCACGGTTTGTTCTGATAGAGCAAGCTCTGTAGCGATATCTTTAATAGACATGGATTCTTTTCTGCTAAGCGAGAAAGCAGACCGCATCGTTGAAGGCATCTTGTCAACTTCTTGCTCGATAAGTACAGCAAGTTCCTTTGCTAATAGTTCTTCTTCAGATGTCGTAGTTAAAGCTTGTGTTTGGAAGGTCTGGGTGAGGTTTTCAGCACGGGCAACTTTCCTTTGTTCATGAATAGTCCAGTCAATGATTTTGTATTTGGCTGTTTTAAAAAGATACGGATAAAGCGAATATTCAATGCTGATTTTGTGTCTATTGTTCCAAAGGGCAACAAATACCTCCTGCAGGATATCTTCACAGTCTTCAACACAGGAAACACGGCGTTGTATAAATCGAAAAAGTATAGCAGAATAGCGATTGACTAATTCCGAAAAAGCATGACGGTCATTGGCTTGTATCCCAACGAATAGCACGGTGTCATCTAACTGTTCCATAATTACCGCAATTTGTGTACTCCCTTAGTTTAATTAGGCCAAATTTATAATTGTGGTGTTAAGTTAGTATTAAAAACAAAACATTTGATAATGTTTTTTTAAATCAAACGATTGCGCAAGATGCTAGGTAACAAAAAATCTTGATCTACTTGCTGGGAATTTAAGTAGATCAAGATCTGAGAAAGTATTCAATATAATTAAAACCAATCGCTACAAGCGGGCATCTACTAATTTTCTGTCGAGTATGCCCTTGATATCAAAAACAACGGATGGGTTCTTTTTTAAATTATTGAGATCTAAATGTAAGAACTCTCTGTGTCCCACAGCTAGAATAACACTGTCATAATCTGCAGATTCGGGAAGATCCGATAATAGTTTTAAATTAAAATGTGATTTCACTTCATCTCTATTGACCCATGGATCATAAATGTCGACTTTTAGACCAAATTCTTGAAGATCCTGAATCATATCTATAACTTTACTATTTCTGATATCAGGACAGTTTTCTTTGAAGGTGATGCCCAATACTAACGCTTTTGCCCCTTCAAATTTGATGTTTTTCTGAATCATCAATTTCACCACTTTTGATGCGATGAAGGAGGCGATGTGATCATTCACCTCTCTTCCTGAGAGAATAACATGCGGGTGATAACCAAGCTGTGTTGCTTTTTGAGCGAGGTAGTAGGGGTCTACAGAAATACAATGACCGCCCACTAATCCTGGTTTAAAACGTAGAAAATTATATTTTGTGCCCGCAGCATCTAACACATCCTGTGTATCTATTCCTACACGGTCGAAGATTAGCGCGAGCTCATTCATAAAGGAGATATTTACATCGCGCTGCGCATTTTCGATCACCTTGGCCGCTTCGGCAACTTTGATTGAGGGCGCCAAATGTGTCCCGGCTTCAATAATATTCTTATAAAGTCCATCTACCACCAATCCTGCCTCAGGTGTACTTCCAGAAGTCACTTTCATGACCTTTTGAAGTGAATTTACTTTATCGCCTGGATTAATACGTTCTGGTGAATAACCAACAAAAAAATCTTGGTTAAATTTTAATCCCGAGCAACTTTCCAAAACAGGTATACACTCTTCTTCAGTACAACCAGGATAGACGGTAGATTCATAGATCACCAGATCACCTACTGTTAAAAGTTCACCAATCATTTTGGAAGCCTTCAACAAGGGTGACAAGTCTGGTGAATTATAACGGTCTATCGGAGTTGGAACAGTAACGATATACACATTTGCATCCGCAATATCAGCGGTAGAATTACTCGCATCATAACCTTTGCTTCGGTTAGACATATGGAATAATTCTCGCGCTCGTTTCAACTCCTTTTGATCCGTTTCTAAGGTGCGGTCCAGCCCCTGCTTAAGTTCTTCAATTCGTATTTTATTTATGTCAAATCCAATCACCGGAAAAAAATCGGAAAATGCTATCGCTAATGGTAATCCCACATACCCTTGACCAATGATGGCAATCTTTTTTACCTTAAAATCTCTCATATATAGCTGTAAATATACGTTCTTTGCGTTAATTTTAACCCCTTGTCAACCAACCTCTGCGTCCAGCGGTCGCTATAGCATACGGTGTAATCCAGAATAAGCTGAAAGCATAAAATATACTGTAACTATAAGCCCAGAAAGCTTCTTTGGCATCCGAGTTTTTGGAAGCAAAGAAATAGGCCTGGACGCTGGAAAATATTAAGATGCCGACCAATGTTGAGCTTAAGAACATCAGTGGATAATGAAATACGGTCCATAACATCAGTAACATCATCGGATAAGACAATAACACTTTTTTCCATTGCATAAGCAATAAGATACGTGCTCCCCATTTAGGTCCCTGACGGAAATTCTTAAAGGCAAATTGACTCATCGCAATGTTTTCACGCACGTTGCTTCGTTCCCAACGGATAAACATCTTGTACAGATTTTTGTAACGTACAGGTGTGTCGGTATAAACGTATGCGTTGGATTGAAATAAAACATGATACCCCTGTTTCAGGATCATATTGGTCATCGCGCGATCTTCACCGATATCAGACGGTTGTCCCATAAAAGTCTGGTTAATCCAATCTTCCAAACAGTTCATGACAGCCTCTTTACGATAGCCAGATAATGCTCCTGGTGTACACATTACCGTACCCAACATACTTTGTGCAGAACGTACAAACTCAAAGCTGAATACGAAGCTCACATTTAACATACGCGGTATAATCGCTTTTTTAGTATTCAATACACGCACATTACCCGCAACTGCCCCACATTCCTTGTTTGTTACAAATGGA
Organism: Sphingobacterium sp. UBA7631; assembly: GCF_002483935.1. Classification (NCBI taxonomy): domain Bacteria; kingdom Pseudomonadati; phylum Bacteroidota; class Sphingobacteriia; order Sphingobacteriales; family Sphingobacteriaceae; genus Sphingobacterium; species Sphingobacterium sp. UBA7631. The sequence continues at coordinate 251,700 of NZ_DLIX01000011.1, read as the reverse complement.
CTCGCCATATTACGTATGGTATCCTTTTTAACAATAGAGTCACTATCAACCGTGATGAAAATCTCTCCCGTACCTAACTTAAATCCACGGTACAAGGCATGTCTCTTACCCATATTCTTGGGCTGCTGATAAATTTCAACACGATCGCCCAATTCCATTTTGGCACGTTGTATCCAAGCAAAGGTATTATCTTTACTACCGTCGTCGATTGCAATAATCTGCAATTTCTTCTCCGGATAATCGCTGCTAGCCAAACTATGTAAGGTATCATAAACTAATTGTCCTTCGTTATAAGCTGGAACGATAATCGTACAAGTCGGTAGCTCATCGTCCGATACAGAAGCGATGGGTTTATATTTACGATGCAGTACAATCAAAAAAATCAAAAAGCTGATAGCAACAACAGCTAGAAATATTCCCAACGCAATTAAAAATGTTCCGCCGATGCTGTCTAAACGTTGGAAACGTAATGCATCAAAATCTGGTTGAAGCATGTATACGCCAAAAACTGACGCAAATAGTATAAAAAAAGTTGCTCCAAAAATACCGTATTCTTTTGGACCAAAGTTGCTTTCCTCGTTTTTGCTCACTGTATGATCAGATCGCTTTTCTCCTGCATTTACATCATATACCGCAGGCTTCCATTGTTTGGCCATCTGCTTGGATACGATCGAGTTGTCTTTCATGTAATTCATAACCGTTCTATTTTAGATATACATTCTTTCGTTCAGTGTTTAAAGAGATACCGCTGTCGGTATCTTTTGTAATGAAAATATTACGATTCCATAAACGCAAAAGACATGCCTTTATTTCGTGCCAAAAATAAGCAATCCCTTCTAATTGTAACGTTCTTGATACAAATAATAAGTAATTAATCTGTTGATTTGTAGTGTTTTGTGATTTTATTGTAACAGAATTATGCCAAAATATAACGACGATCGATTCAATAGACTTTTAAGGTTTTTTAACATTTGCATGCAGATTGTTAAAAGAAATTGACAGTTTTTGTGACAAACTGTGTAGGAAAGGGGGCAATGTGCAGGTTGAAGAAATTCAGCTTAAGCCAAATAAAAAAAGCAAAGGATAGTACAAAAAAAAAGACGCCTCCAAAGGGGGACGTCTTCAATATCATCAAGTTTCGGAATAGTCTTTATCCACCAAATTCCATTAGATAATTTTTTAGAAAATCATTTAGATCACCGTCCAGGACAGCTTGTGTATTGGAGGTTTCGTAATTGGTCCGTAAATCTTTAATTAACTTGTAAGGATGGAGGACATAATTTCGAATTTGGGATCCCCATTCGATTTTCTTTTTGTTTCCTTCAATAGCAGCGGTAGCTTCCTGGCGTTTACGCATTTCAATCTCATATAACTGTGATTTCAATAAGCGCATCGCATTTTCTTTGTTTTGTAATTGCGATCTGGATTCCTGATTTTTAATAATAATGCCAGTAGGTTTGTGGTGTAATCGAACAGCTGTTTCCACTTTATTGACATTCTGACCTCCTGCACCACCCGAGCGGAAAGTATCCCATTCGATTTCTGAATCCTTAACATCAATCTCAATATTATCATCAATCAAAGGGTAGACATAAACAGAAGCAAACGAGGTATGGCGTTTTGCATTGGAATCAAATGGAGAAATCCGAACGAGCCTGTGTACACCATTTTCGCCCTTCAGGTAGCCATAAGCAAAATCTCCGGATATCTGTAACGTTACACTCTTGATACCTGCAACATCACCTTCCTGCGAATCTTGTTCGGTCACCCTATACCCATTTTTCTCGCCCCACATAATATACATCCGCATCAGCATGGCAGCCCAGTCACAGCTTTCAGTTCCTCCGGCACCAGCTGTAATCTGTAAGATTGCATCCAGTTGATCTTCTTCGGCACTGAGCATGTTTTTGAACTCGAGCTCCTCGACTTTCTCTAAAGCTACTCTATATTGATCGTCCACTTCTTTTTCACTCGCGTCGCCAGATTGGAAGAACTCATACATGACATAGGCGTCTTCAACCGCCGCTGCAACTTCGTCGAAGTGGTCTGTCCATACCTTTTGGTTTTTTATGGCCAAGAGTATTTTTTCTGCAGCTTTGGAATCATCCCAAAAGCTTGCTTCAAGCGTAATAGCTTGATCTCTTTCTATTTCTTCTTTGCGTGCATCGATGTCAAAGATGCCTCCTCAGGGAAGTAACACGATCCCTCAAGTCTTGAATTTGTTCTTTTGTCATATCCGCTAAAGTAGAAATTTTAATTAATAAATTCGCGCTTCTATCTTAATAACTTCGCGTCCTATAGATGGTCAAATAGAGATAATTTGACCTTTTTTTTTTAGTTTTGGTATTGTCAACAGAATAAACCTTCATTTAAGGATCTACACGATGTGTAACAATGAAATACGGAAGGCTCTTATTGATGTTTAAAACAACTAATTTCAGTAAAAACAGTATGTTCCCAAAAATTAATTTTACAAAGACTGAGGCCTATAAGAATCTAGCACAGCATTTTGGTTCTTTATCAGGTCTATCTAACAATAGCGAAAAAAATGATCTACGCACACTTTTCGCCGCAGATCCCGCACGTTTTGAGAAGTTCTCGATCGCTTTCGAAGATATACTTTTGGATTACTCCAAAAATCGGATCACTGCAGAGACAAAAGCGCTCTTGGTACAGCTGGCTAAAGAATGTGGTCTTGAAGAAGCGATAGCGGCTATGTTCTCTGGCGAGCGGATCAACGTGACCGAGAATAGACCGGTGTTACATACTGCTTTGAGAAACCAATCCGATCAACCCGTGTATGTGGATGGAAAGGACGTCATGCCTGATGTTAAACGGGTGTTGGCACACATGAGAACTTTCACCGAAGAGATTCTATCTGGTCAGTGGAAAGGATATACAGGAAAAGAAATTACCGATGTGGTTAATATCGGTATCGGAGGTTCAGATCTCGGCCCTGTAATGGTAACAGAAGCATTAAAGGCTTATAAGACACGTTTAAATGTCCATTTTGTTTCCAATGTAGACGGTACGCACATTGCTGAAACATTGAAAGCTGTGGATCCTGAAACAACGTTGTTTTTGATTGCATCAAAAACTTTCACAACACAGGAAACGATGGCCAATGCCCATACCGCTAAAGATTGGTTTCTGGCCAGTGGTGCCCTTCAGGAAGATGTCGCTAAGCATTTTGCTGCATTGAGCACCAATACAGAAGCAGTACGTGCCTTTGGAATAGATACCCAGAATATGTTTGAGTTTTGGGACTGGGTGGGCGGACGTTATTCCCTGTGGTCTGCAATAGGTCTTTCAATCAGTTTGGCAATAGGCTTCGATAATTTCGAGGAACTGTTGAAAGGTGCCTATGAAGCGGATGTTCATTTTAAGGAAACCTCCTTTGAATCCAATATTCCCGTGATATTGGCTTTGCTTGGTGTATGGTACAATAATTTTTTCCAAGCGGAAAGTCACGCAATTCTTCCTTACGATCAATACCTACACCGTTTTGCCGCTTATTTCCAACAAGGGGATATGGAAAGTAACGGTAAGTATATTGATCGCAATGGTCAACAGGTGGATTATCAGACTGGACCGATTATCTGGGGTGAACCTGGTACGAACGGGCAGCACGCCTTCTATCAGTTGATTCACCAGGGCACCAAGTTGATTCCTTGTGATTTCATTGCACCTGCCAATAGTCTTAATCCGATCGGAAACCACCACCAATTGCTGTTGTCTAACTTTTTTGCGCAGACTGAGGCTTTGATGAATGGCAAAACGGAAGCCGAAGTGGTTGCTGAATTTAAGAAAGCCGGAAAGTCGGACCAGGAAATTGAAGCACTGAAAGCCTATAAAGTTTTTGAAGGTAATCGCCCAACGAATTCCATCCTGTTCAAAAAAATGACGCCACGCACTTTAGGACGACTTATCGCATTGTATGAGCATAAGATTTTTGTCCAGGGTGTGATCTGGAATATTTATAGTTTTGATCAATGGGGTGTCGAACTAGGAAAACAATTGGCCAATCAAATCCTCCCGGAATTAAGCGACGCCAATCCGGTTACAAGTCATGACTCTTCGACAAATGGATTGATCAATGCGTACAAAGCTTGGCGGGATTAAAATTGCTCTTTGTGATCTAAATTAGATCCGGGATAAAACATAAGAAACGGGGCTGTTCAACTTTTGGACAGCCCCGCTTTTATTTAGACTTTTTTCTGCTGGATTCGAATGGCATTTAAAATAGCCAAAAGTGCTACCCCAACATCGGCGATAACTGCTTCCCAGAGCGTTGCAACACCACCGGCACCAAGAATCAAGACAATGATTTTGATCCCCATTGCGAGAATGACGTTCTGCCAAACAATGCTTCGGGTAATTTTACCGATTTTGATCGCAGACAGGATCTTGTGGGGTTCATCGTTCTGGATCACCACATCAGCCGTTTCGATGGTTGCATCGGCTCCGAGTCCACCCATGGCAATGCCGACCTGCGCCAAAGCTACTACCGGTGCGTCATTTACGCCATCACCTGCAAAGGCAACACGGCGACCTTGATCGATCAGTTGTTGTACATGATTTACCTTATCTTCCGGAAGGAGGTCCCCATAAGCTTTGTCTAGCCCAAGTTCTTTGGCAACTTCATTTACTACCGCTGTTTTATCCCCAGATAGCATGACGGTATATAGACCTTGAGCACGCATGGTTTGGATCACTTCCTTGGCATCGGGCTTAATCCGATCCGCCACAGTGATATAACCCGCATATTGATCTTCGATGGCAAGCAATACAATGGAGTAGGCCACTTGCCTTAGCTCTGCAGGATAGCTGATATTGAATTTGTCCAGTAACTTGCTGTTGCCTGCGAGTGTACGTTTTCCATTAACAGTGGCGAGGAGTCCGTGGCCTGCTATTTCCTGGGTTTTCTCAGCTTGCAATGCGGGACTGCCGGGATGATAACTGGCGATCGCCTTTGCGATGGGATGTGTTGAATGTGCCTCGACAGCCTTAGCGTAACTCAGTAATTCCGTTGGATCTCCATGGACAGCAAAAACTTCCGTTACTTCAAATACACCCGCTGTAAGTGTACCCGTTTTATCCATGACAATGGTATCGACTGCGGTGATGGCATCGAGGAAGTTCCCGCCCTTAAATAGTATGCCATTTCGGGAGGCTAAACCTATACCACCAAAATACCCCAAGGGAATCGAAACAACCAGGGCACAGGGACAGCTGATCACCAAGAAGACCAAACTCCGGTAGAACCATTCTTTAAAACTATAGTCCTGAACAAAAAACAGGGGTAAAATAAGAACCAAAAGCGCGAGGCCGAAAATAATAGGAACATATATTTTGGCAAATCTGGCAATAAACAATTGTGTTTTGGACTTCCGTGCGGTAGCATCCTGTACCATTTCGAGAATTTTGCTCAATTTGCTATCCTCAAATGTATTGGTTACCTCGATCTCAACAACCGTTTCCAGATTAATCATACCTGCAAAAACAGCTTCGCTCCTATATTTGGTATCGGGTTTACTCTCTCCAGTCAATGCTGCGGTATTAAATGCGGCTTTCTCCGTTTTCAATTTACCATCCAGCGCCACTTTTTCTCCTGCTTTTACAAGGATAATTTCGCCAATTGTGACGGTTTTTGGATTTACCTGCTGCTGTTGCCCGTTGCGCAGGACCGTTACTTTATCGGGACGGATATCCAATAGCGATTTGATTGATTTCTTGGCGTTATCGACGGCAGTATCCTGAAACCATTCTCCGATTTGGTAGAATACCATTACCGCAACACCCTCTTCAAATTCTCCAATGGCGAAAGCACCCAAGGTTGCAACGGTCATTAAAAAAAATTCATTAAAAATATCACCACGGCTTGCCTTGCGAAATGCCATTTGAATAACGGGGATTCCCGCGAGAAGGTAGGCAACGCTATTTAAGGTCAAGCTGATGCCAAAGGGAAGGCTGATCTTAAACGCATATTTCAATAGGAGTAAAGTAAGTAAGATGACGAGAGCCATGACGAGCTTACGCTGGGTAATCCACCAAGGCTGTTCCTTTGCTGTAAGACAGTGCTCCGGTGTGGCATGGCTATGCTCGTGGTTGTGTTCGCACATATATCAGAAGTTCTTTATGAGAATTAAATTTAGCGAATTCTGCTGTAAAAAGCGAGGGAAATGGGGATAAACTCATCCATAAAGGCGACTATTTTAAAGGAATCGGACCGGTAAAAAATATATTTCAACTGGCAGATGATATCAGTGGAGGAATGTGAAAAAGGGCTATCCAATTTTTTGGATAGCCCCTTATGCTATGTAATGAATGTATTCTTAATCTTTTGACATACTGCCAATAATCATTTCCAATACGGCAACGACAATGGCAAACAGCGCTGCGGTCCAAAATCCATGTACATCAAATTTGGAACCAAGTAGTGAATCGGTCAACAAGACCATTAATACGGTAATAATAAAGGAAACTAGACCAAGGGTAAGCCAATTCAATGGGAAAGTAAATAACCTTAAAATCGATCCCACAGTCGCGTTGACAAATCCAATGACAAGTCCCGTAACGATAGCCCAACCGAAACCAGCAACTTCAGCACCAGGAACAACCCAGCAAGCAATTGCGACTACCAGACCAGTAAGTAAAAGACTAATAATAAATTTCATAATATGTGCTAATTTATAAAGAGTAAATAAAGTAATAATATAATACTTATCGTACAAACCCGATGCCAAACTTTGTTTAGATCATCGCTTTTAAATCTTTGAGGTAGATGGATGGATGGATGGATGGACTGTTAACTGGTATTAGTAAGCGGGAGCTGTTTGAAAAATAGCAATACTGGAATAAAAAATATATGCAAGCATAGTAAATATTTTGTATATTTATTCAGAAGCTATGCATGCTATAGCCGTATGGTCATCAACGATTATGCGTGTTATGTATGACGATTGCCGATGGTGGAAAAGAATTGAACGACGTACTTACGTCGTTTAAACAAGCGATCGGATCGCCAATAGCGGGGAAAATTGAAAGAATTAAGTTCATAAAATAATAGACCCATGAAGAAAATTATGATGTCATTCATAATGCTGCTTACTACAGTGGCATTATTTGCGCAGACCGATCCCATCATCGGAAAGTGGGAAAACCCAAGCGGCGAAGGTCGTGTTGAAATTTACAAGAAAGGCGATAAGTTTTTTGGAAAACTCTATTGGCTGAAATTTCCAAATAATGAAGCCGGTCAGCCCAAGAAAGATATAAAAAACCCAGATAAAGCATTGCAGGGCAGAAATGTGCAAGGACTCGAAATCTTGACCAATTTTGATAAAGATGGCAATACCTATGTTGACGGCAAGATCTACGATCCGAAATCGGGCAAAACGTATAGCTGCAAGATGACCTTAAAAGGAGATAAGCTTGATATCAGGGGCTATGTTGGTGTGAGCTTGCTTGGACGCACCGAGACATGGAAAAGAATTAATTAAGACAGAAAATGGCCACAAAATCAACATAATCCGCTTGCATGGATAGGTCAGATTCCATCCAAAAGGCAATTTATTTCTTGGAAGTAAATTGCCTTTTTGGTTTTGTGCTGGAATTACAGTATTTTCATCCCTACAAATTATAAATAGCAGCTCTATGGCCGTAAAAATGTCTTATGTTGAAAATGTCAAGCTTGCACTACAGTCCATTGTAGGGAATAAGCTGCGGACATTTTTAACAGCACTGATCATTGCCATAGGGATGATGGCATTAATAGGAGTATTGACCTCGATCGATGCCATGAAAAACTCGCTAACAGATTCCTTTTCATCCATGGGGTCAAATTCCTTCAACATACGCAACCGGGGATTAAATGTCCGGATCGGTAATGAAGGGACTCGCTCAAAAGTCTTTGCTAATATTACCTATGCACAATCTGCAAGATTCAGACAGGATTTTCACTTTAATGCGCTGACATCGATCAGTGCTAATGTAAGCTGGAATACGACCGCAAAATATCAATCCAAAAAAACAAACCCCAATATCGGCCTGATCGGGACAGATGAAAATTATCTGCAGACATCAGGGTATGTTGTTAGCGAAGGCCGTAATTTTTCTACGCGGGAGGTTGAAACAGGTAGTGGCGTGATTATCATCGGTAGTGAAGTGAGTAAAATGCTATTCAACGAAATTATTGATCCAATAGGGCAGTTTATTACGGTTAACAATATCCGCTATTTGGTGATAGGAGTCTTAAAAAGTAAAGGTTCTTCTGCCGGGATGGGCGGGGATAGGGCCTGCTTTATTCCACTGATCAAGGCCCGGGCAGTGATGCAGGGTACCGAGCCCTCCTATGTGATAACTGTCTCTTCCAATGATCCCATGCGATTGGAAGCCGCAATCGGCGAAGCTACCATCGTCTTTAGAAATATCCGCGGATTGGCATCACGGCAGTCCAATGATTTCGAAATCACCAAATCAGATGCGGTTGCCCAGATGCTGATGCAAAATATGGCTATGGTTACTTTGGGAGCCGTGGTGATTGCTTTTATAACCCTTGTGGGAGCTTCAATCGGATTGATGAACATTATGCTAGTCTCGGTTACTGAACGTACCCGTGAGATAGGCATACGCAAGGCGATCGGTGCAACACCGAGTGTTATACGGAAACAATTTTTGATGGAAGCCATCGTGATCTGTATGATCGGAGGTGTGGCCGGAATCTTTATTGGTATCCTGATCGGTAATATCCTGGCGCTACAGCTCGGCACATCCTTTATTATACCTTGGGGAGCGATAATTTTAGGTTTTGCGGTATGTGGACTCGTTGGTATGCTATCGGGCTATTACCCCGCCTCAAAAGCGTCTAAACTGGATCCCGTCGACGCGCTTCGTTACGAGTAATTCACATTGGCCCCCCTATCGCTCTATTTTTACGAAATTTTTATAGATAAGACTTTTTTTATGCGATAGCCTAAATCGGCTAGCTTTCACTTCTATCTGCTTGCAAAATTGCGGCATTTTTCATCTAAAATGCGAGCGACCAAAGTCGATATAAGATTATACTAACTTCGGATTGCAAGTACAATGAGTCCACGTTGAGTCTACATTGAGTCCACCTTTTATAAGTGGAGTTACTATAGAGACAAGGTACATTCACCCTGCTTGCAGCCCGAAGATGTCTCGCGGTTGTCTCCCTGTTGGTCGCTATCAAAGCAAGAGGAAAAGTAGGGCGATTGAAAAAAGGAATTTTATGCAATCGGTTTAATGTTACCAAATCATTGATTTGGGGTGAATTCTCCGTGAATAGCCCTTTTCTCGAAAGGTAAAGCAACTTATTCCAATGAAAAAACTGTAATATTGTATAAAAAAATAAAATCGAATTATGTACAATACATTACAACCAGTTTTAGAAAAGGAATTGGAAGCAATCAAAGAAGCGGGATTGTATAAACAAGAGCGTGTAATCGTTACGCCTCAAGGAGCAGACATCAAAGTGAGTACAGGACAGGAAGTTGTCAATTTTTGTGCGAACAATTATTTGGGTCTGTCTTCGCACCCCAAAGTAATCGAAGCAGCTAAGAAAGCGATTGATACACATGGTTATGGAATGTCATCCGTACGTTTCATCTGTGGAACCCAAGATGTGCATAAAGAATTAGAAGCAAAAATTTCTACGTTCCTCGGAACAGAAGATACTATTTTATATGCGGCAGCATTCGACGCGAATGGTGGTGTGTTTGAACCCTTATTTGGTGCTGAAGATGCCATCATTTCTGACGAATTGAATCACGCCTCTATCATTGACGGTGTTCGTTTGTGTAAAGCACAACGTTTCCGTTATAAAAATGCAGATATGGCTGATTTGGAAGCACAATTGCAGGCTGCATCTGGTGCTAGACATAAAATCATTGTTACAGATGGCGCATTTTCGATGGATGGATCTGTAGCTCCATTGGATCAGATCTGTGATCTAGCAGACAAATACCAGGCGCTAGTGATGATCGATGAGTCGCACTGTACTGGATTTATCGGTGCAACGGGACGTGGTACACACGAGCTTTTCAATGTTATCGATCGTGTAGACATTATTACGGGCACTTTGGGCAAAGCCTTAGGCGGTGCTTCTGGTGGTTTCACTTCCGGTAAAAAAGAAATCATCGATTTGTTACGTCAGCGTTCACGTCCATACCTATTTTCTAATACCCTGGCACCAGCAATTGCAGGAGCTTCTGTAGCGGTTTTAGATATGCTGAGTGAGACAACTGCATTGCGCGATAAATTGGAGTCAAATACAACTTATTTCCGTGAAAAAATGACGGCTGCTGGATTTGATATCAAACCAGGTTTCCACCCAATCGTGCCTGTAATGCTTTATGACGCAAAATTAGCGCAAGAATTCGCATCCAAGATGTTGGACGAGGGAATTTATGTGATTGGTTTCTACTATCCTGTTGTACCTCAGGGAAAAGCCCGTATCCGTGTGCAGATTTCGGCAGGACACGAAGTTGCTCACCTGGATAAAGCAATCGCCGCCTTTACCAAAGTAGGTAAAGAATTAGGTGTAATTAAATAAAATACACATAGTTATAAATTTTATGGTGCAAAATGTTTATCTTTGCACCCTAAAATTTTATAAAAATATTCTTGCTCAATGCAAAACATTAGAAACATTGCGATCATCGCTCACGTCGACCACGGTAAAACTACGCTTGTAGACAAAATTTTATATTTTACCAATCAATTCAGAGAAAATGAAAATGCTGGTGAATTAATCCTAGACAATAATGATTTAGAGCGTGAGCGCGGGATCACTATTGTATCTAAGAACGTATCAGTAACATATAAAGGTGTTAAAATCAACATCATCGATACCCCAGGTCACGCCGATTTCGGTGGTGAAGTAGAGCGTGTATTGAAGATGGCTGATGGAGTAGTGCTATTGGTCGATGCTTTCGAAGGACCAATGCCTCAAACACGTTTCGTTACAGGTAAAGCTTTGGGATTAGGTATCAAACCTATCGTCGTTGTCAATAAAGTCGATAAAGAAAACTGTCGTCCTGAAGAAGTATACGAACATGTTTTTGACCTATTCTTCAACTTAGGTGCTACTGAAGAGCAATTGGACTTCCCAGTATTGTACGGTTCTTCAAAACAAGGATGGATGTCTACAGATTGGAAAAATCGTACTGAAGACTTCACGGACTTGTTGGAAGCCATCATCAAATATATCCCTGCACCAGAAGTATCTGAAGGTACTTTGCAAATGCAGGTAACATCATTGGATTATTCGACGTTCGTAGGACGTATCGCTATCGGTCGTGTTGCGCGTGGTACGATCAAGGAAAACCAACCGGTTTCTTTGGTGAAACGCGATGGAAAAGTTGTGAAATCACGTGTAAAAGAACTACAGGTATTTGAAGGCCTTGGCCGCATCAAAGTGCCTGAAGTAAGTGCCGGTGATATTTGTGCCGTAGTTGGTATCGAAGGTTTCGATATCGGTGATACCATTGCAGATTTTGAAAATCCAGAGCAATTGGAAGTTATCAGCATTGATGAACCAACAATGAACATGTTGTTTACCATCAATAACTCTCCTTTCTTCGGTAAAGAGGGTAAATTGGTAACATCACGTAACATCTACGATCGTTTACAAAAAGAGTTGGAGAAAAACTTAGCACTACGTGTCGTTCCTACAGAGTCTCCAGATGCTTGGTTGGTATACGGACGTGGTATCCTTCACTTGTCGGTATTGATCGAAACAATGCGTCGTGAAGGTTATGAATTGCAAGTAGGCCAGCCACAAGTTATCATCAAAGAAATTGATGGTCAAAAATGTGAGCCAATCGAAGAACTTGTTGTTGACGTTCCTTCTGATGTGTCAGGAAAAGTAATTGAGTTGGTGACCCAACGTAAAGGTGAGTTGTTGATTATGGAAGCTAGAGGAGATATGCAACATCTTGAGTTCTCTATCCCTTCTCGCGGTATCATCGGTTTACGTAACAACGTGTTGACAGCAACAGCTGGTGAAGCTGTTATGGCACACCGTTTGAAAGGTTACGAGCCTTGGAAAGGTACAATTCCTGGTCGTTTGGCTGGTGTATTGATCTCTTTGGATACAGGTTCAACAACAGCATACTCCATCGATAAGTTACAAGACCGTGGTCGTTTCTTCGTAGATCCAGGTGTGGATGTATATGAAGGACAAATCCTAGGTGAACACATCCGTGACAATGATTTAACGATCAACGTTACCAAAGGAAAACAGTTGACAAATATGCGTGCTTCTGGTTCTGACGACAACGTACGTATTGCACCAGCAATCAAATTCTCCTTGGAAGAATGTATGGAGTATATTCAAGCTGACGAGTATATTGAGGTGACACCGCAATCAATGCGTCTGCGTAAAATCTATTTGACTGAAAACGAGCGTAAAGTAAACGCGAAGAAATTTCAATAGTCCATAGCGAAAAGCGATAACAGAAAAGCCCCCGAACATTGTTCGAGGGCTTTTTTATTGCATTGTGATTTGTTTTAGTCAGTATATCGCTGTAGCGGTTTACTTTTTTGTTCTTACCTCTGCTGCACGGTACGTGTCACCGTCCGTTGTGTAGATTTTGAACTGCACATCATAAGCTTCCGGTACATAAATCACAATCGGCATTCTGCCATTGTAACGTACAGTCTCCGGTTGTGCCGAAACAAAAAGGTTTCTTTTTTCTTTGTCTGGACAAGCCATCATGGTGCTGGCAACATTGCCATTTGTTTTGAATACATAATAGTCATAACCCCAGCCTTGAAGATCCTTTTTCTCCAACGTGCCCGATAGGTTAAAGGAGTTACATCCATCTACTTCCATCCATTTACCTACCGAAAATTCTATTTTTTTGTTTTTATCACTTTCCGAATAGGGAACTTCAATCACCATTTTTTTATACCCTTTTTCGGGGCTCGGAAAAATGCTTAAGTCTATTTTGTCGATAACCATTTGCGCTTTACTGATAGTTGTTGAGGATACTAATGCAATTACTAATAGCATCATTACTTGAAATACATTTTTTTTCATATCACTGTTATTTGATTTTTAAAGACATATTTGCTATTCATCTGTTTTGTGTTTTTCAATCAATAATATCAAATATGCCTTAATTAATTTGTTGTTTAAACGCTGTGTCTATAAAAAATGCTACATTTTATAGAAGATTAACACCTATAGGACTATATTGTTTTCGAAAGGATTAATTGTAAATCGAAAAATAATTGTCTGGGAAACTAAATGAAATATCATATTTTCCTTTATAACAGATTTTAATATTAGTGATTCGCCAGGATGAATCCTTTTGTTGAATTTTAGCCAAGTTTAGAACAGCAGCTCTTTTTTTGAAATTCAGGTGATAGAAAACCGAATAGCTTTTTAATTCGCAGGAATATAATCAGCCAAGAATACGTAACTTTGTGTGAGATAAGGATTATTATGAGTAAACAGGTGGAGCACACTCCAAAAGAATATATTCAGATAAAGGGTGCAAGAGTTAATAACTTAAAGAATATTGACGTTGATATCCCAAAAAATAAATTAGTTGTTATCACTGGAATGTCGGGCTCAGGAAAATCATCCTTAGCTTTTGATACGCTCTACGCCGAAGGACAACGACGTTATGTCGAGAGTCTTTCTTCGTACGCAAGACAGTTTATGGGACGGATGAATAAACCGGAGGTGGATTACATCAAAGGTATTGCTCCTGCGATTGCCATAGAACAACGCGTCATTACGTCCAACCCTCGTTCGACGGTGGGGACATCCACTGAGATCTATGATTATCTGAAATTGTTGTATGCCCGGATCGGCAAGACAATTTCTCCTGTATCAGGCCGCGAGGTGACCAAAGACAGTGTGAGTTCAGTGGTGGATTTTGCGTTGAATTTAGAAGAGGGGACAACGGTGACACTTCTTGCTCCGCTTATACCTTCCCATGGGCGAAAACTTAAGGAAGAACTGTCGCTCCTGTTACAGAAAGGTTTTGTGCGTGTCTTCTATGGTGATAGTATGCAGAAAATCGAAACTATTATCGATGATAAGTCCATCGCCAACAAAGACCTCCAGGATGGTGAAGTACTTATTGTCGTCGACCGGGTTCGCATTGAACAGGACGATGATACTGTCAATCGACTTTCTGACTCGGTCCAAACAGGTTTTTTCGAGGGTAAAGGCGAGCTCTATATGGAGGAAAATGGTCAGCGACATCATTTCTCCCATAAATTTGAACTTGATGGCATAACCTTTGAAGAACCTACACCAAATTTCTTCAGTTTCAATAATCCTTATGGTGCCTGTCGCCGATGTGAAGGTTACGGGAAGATCATTGGTATTGATCCCGATCTTGTTATTCCAGACAAGAGCCGATCGGTTTACGATGGCGCGATTGCACCCTGGCGAGGAGAGAAAATGGGCGAGTGGCTACAGAGACTTGTCAAAAGTTCACTGAAATTTGATTTCCCGATACATCGTGCATACATGGACCTGACTGCGGCGCAGAAAGAGCTACTGTGGACGGGAAATCAATATTTTGAAGGCCTTACCCAGTTCTTCGAAGAACTTGAAGCCCAAACCTATAAAATTCAATACCGTGTGATGTTATCGCGCTACCGAGGGAAAACAGATTGCCCGGATTGCCGCGGTACCCGATTGCGAAAAGATGCTACCTATGTGAAAGTTGGGGGCAAGTCTATCACCGATATCGTATTGATGCCACTTGAAGAAGCCTTGGAGTTTTTTAAAACTTTACCGCTGGTCGGTAATGAGTTGGTCATTGCCAAAAGACTTCTTGCTGAAATTAATAACAGGTTGCAATTTTTGTGCGATGTTGGATTAAGTTATCTGACGCTGAACCGGCTGTCGAATACCCTTTCAGGCGGTGAGTCGCAGCGGATCAACCTGGCTACTTCATTAGGGAGTTCGCTCGTAGGTTCTATCTATGTGTTGGACGAACCCAGTATCGGGCTCCATCCACGTGATACACAGCGCCTGATTTCTGTGCTGAAATCCCTCCGCGATGTTGGCAATACGGTTGTAGTGGTCGAGCATGAGCAGGAAATGATGGAAGCTGCCGATTACCTGATCGATATCGGACCGGAAGCGGGAATCAATGGCGGCGAGATGGTCTTTGCGGGTACATATCAGCAGATTCTGAAAGACCCAAAAAGTCTTACGGGTCAATACCTCAGCGGCAAAAGCCAGATTGAGGTACCCCAAAAACGCCGTCCATGGTCCAATAGTGTGACCATTAAAGGGGCACATGAGAATAACCTCAAAGGGATTGATGTACAATTCCCATTGAATACCTTTACGGTGGTAACGGGTGTTTCGGGATCAGGTAAGACTTCGTTGGTCAAACGTATCCTTTGCCCAGCACTGCAGAAGTCGATCGGCAATTACTCCGGTGAGCAGACCGGCGTCTATGATGCGATTGAGGGGGATATTACCCAGGTTGAACAGGTTGAAATGGTCGATCAAAATCCAATCGGTCGTTCTTCGCGATCCAACCCTGTGACTTACGTGAAAGCCTGGGATGAAATCAGGGCCTTGTATGCCAATCAGGGGCCAGCCAAAGCTGCTGGATTGAAACCTGCTGCATTTTCATTTAATGTTGAAGGTGGACGTTGTGATGTTTGTCAGGGCGAAGGTGAAGTTAAAATTGAAATGCAATTTATGGCCGATATCGTTTTACCATGTGAGGCCTGCGGAGGGAAACGATTTAAACAATTTGTGCTTGATGTACATTACAAGAACAAGTCTGTCGCAGATGTTCTCGAGCTGAGTGTTGATGAAGCGATTGTATTCTTTGAAGACCAGCCTAAAATATTGGCTAAATTGCAGCCTTTACAGGACGTTGGATTAGGCTACGTTAAGCTCGGGCAATCGTCAAGTACATTGTCTGGCGGTGAAGCACAGCGGATTAAACTGGCCTCTTTCCTCATTAAGGGTAATAACAGCAAGAAGACACTTTTTATCTTTGATGAGCCAACAACAGGCTTACACTTTCAGGATATTAAAAAGTTATTGAAATCATTTGATGCACTGATTGCCCTAGGCAACAGTATATTGGTGATCGAGCACAATATGGATATGATCAAATCGGCAGATTGGGTGATCGATATTGGTCCTGAGGGTGGAAATAAAGGCGGAAAGCTAGTCTTTGCGGGTCTTCCGGAAGAACTTATCCATTGTAAAGATTCTTATACAGGTCAATTTTTAAAAGCACATTTAAAAGATTAAACCCTACTTTAGCGAAGTGAAGTAATCGATATCAGGAGACCTGGGCTGCCAATATGTTACGATTTATTGTTCCTTTTTTAAGGCCTGATGGAATACTTTACACTAAATAAAAAACTAATATTTTAATACTTAATACAATTATGATTAAAAGATTTTTTTTAAGTGTCGTCCTTGGAATAGCAGCGCTTTCGTCCATGGCGCAGCAACCGGAAAGACCAAAATTGGTTGTCGGCCTGATGGTGGACCAAATGCGTTGGGATTATTTATATCGTTTTGCGGATCGATATGGAAATGATGGTTTCAAACGACTTTTGAAAGAAGGATTTTCCTGTGAAAATACATTGATTAACTATATTCCGACATACACAGCCATTGGGCACAGTTCGGTATATACAGGCTCAGTTCCCTCCATACATGGTATTGCAGGTAATGACTGGATCGAAGAACAGACGGGTAAGAATATGTACTGTACGCAGGACGATAATGTCATCGGTGTAGGGACTACCGCCAAGGAAGGGCAGCAGTCTCCACGTAATTTGCTTGCGTCGACCGTAACGGATCAATTGAAACTCGCTTCTAACTTTAAATCCAAAGTGATCGGTATCGCGATTAAAGACCGTGGTGGTATTCTGCCGGCTGGGCATTTTGCCGATGCAGCGTATTGGTTCGAAGCTAAATCAGGTGATTGGATCACCTCTAATTTCTACATGGATAAACTGCCAAAATGGGTGGTAGACTTCAACAAGAAAAAATTGGCTGAAAAATACCTGAAAGGCGACTGGAAACCCATGTATGATATTAGTACCTATGCTGCCAACAGTATTGCAGATGATAATATCTACGAAGGTAAATACCCTGGCGAAGAAAAACCGACTTTGCCGCGCGCAACTTCTAAGCTGATGAAAGACGAAGGCTATGAGCTGATCAAAACCACACCAATGGGAAATCAGTTTACCTTGGATCTGGCAATGGAAGCAATCAAAAATGAACAGATGGGAAATAACCCGACTAAAAATACCGACTTCCTTTGTGTGAGCCTTTCAGCAACAGACTACGTCGGACACCGTTATTCATTGACAGCGGTGGAGATTGAAGATATCTATCTGCAGCTTGATAAACAACTTGCCGATTTCTTCAACTACCTGGATAAGACCGTGGGTAAGGGAAACTATACCTTCTTCCTGACTGCAGATCATGGAGCTTCTTATAACTCTCGGTTCTTTATGGATATGAAAGGAAATGGCGGTTATTTCTATTCACGTCAGATTATCACAGGACTTAACAAAACCCTTAAAGAGAAATTTGGGCAAGAGAAGCTTGTGAAAAGCATGATGAACTATCAGGTACATTTAAACAATCAATTGATTGATTCGTTGAATTTGGATCGCGATAAAATAAAAGAGACTATCATTCGTGAGCTTCGCCATACAGAAGGTGTCGCATATGTGGCTGATATGGAAAAAGGCGAAAGTCTGATGATTCCGGCGCCTATTCGCGAAAAAATGATCAATGGTTACAACTTTAAACGTAGTGGTGCAATTCAGATTGTTTGTGAACCACAATGGTATGACGGTACGCCGCGCTCGACCGGTACAACACATGGTACCTGGTCTGGCTATGATTCCCATATTCCGCTGGTATTTATGGGCTGGGGAATTAAACCAGGTGTATCTAATACAGAGGTGCATATTGTGGATATTGCACCGACAATCTCTTCGCTATTGCATATTACTGAGCCCAATGGTAGCATCGGCAAACCGATCACAGCGGTATTGGGTCAATAAGGAGACTGTTGGTACCTGCTAAATCTGGCAGGTTTTATTCTATTGAATAAAAAACGTAAATTTGCAATTCAACAGGGGGTAAACAAACTATGCTTTCCAAAAAAACAAAATATGCAATAAAAGCACTGATGGTGCTTGGTCGTAATTACGGTAATGAGCCTATGCAAATCGTGAAGATTGCGCAGGAGGAGAATATTCCAAAAAAATTCTTGGAACAAATTCTGCTTGAAATGCGAAATGCCGGAATTCTCTATAGCAAAAAAGGAGCTGGTGGCGGTTACAGCCTCAATAAGGCTCCTGAAGATGTTTTCTTATCCCAGGTGATGCGCCTGATCGATGGACCCATAGCCTTGCTACCCTGCGTGAGCTTAAACTTCTACCGCTCGTGCGAAGAGTGTACACAGGAGCATGCCTGTGGCATACGCGATACGTTTGTAGAGGTGAGAAATGCCATGTTGCAGATTTTAAACGATACAAGTATTGCCCATTTAATCAATAAGGAAAAAGAATTGAACCTGAATGTAGATTAAAGGAAATAAAATATATTTTTCTATTTATACTGGAGGCGTAACAAATAAGTTACGCCTCTTTTTGTGTGCGGTAAAATAATTGGTATAGAGTGTATTATCGTGTTTTATTTGAAGGAGTCAAGTCTATTTTATTAATTGCATAATTATTTAACATTATTTTACGAATTTTCCGTAGCAACATTTATATATTTACCCCGACAATATATAAACGAAAATTTATGAAACTAACCTATTCCCTAGTTTTGTTTCTTTTATTTTCTGTCCTGGGTTCCAAGTCCTATGCACAACATAAACTTGTGGGATCGGTGGCAGATATCAAAGATCTCGCAAAACTACATCAAGCTTCAATCGCGCTGCTCAGTCCCAAAGATTCGATTTTGGTTAAATTTGGCCGGACGAAGGAAAATGGAACATTCCAAATTGCTAATCTAGACACAGGTACCTATAAAATGGTGGTTTCCTATCCACAGTATGCTGACTTGGTAAAGGATATCCATGTGGCTGCCCAAGACTTAGATATCGGTATTGTAAAGCTATCCAAGGCAGCTCTACTGCTGGAAGAGGTTCAGGTAAATGGTAAAATTCCGGTGGTGATCAAAGGCGATACGATAGAATATGATGCAGGTAGTTTTAAAGTAGAGAAGGATGCTAAAGTGGAAGACCTGCTAAAGGTATTACCGGGTATTACAATGGATGGATCAGGCAAGATCATCGCGCAGGGGAAGGAAGTGAAAAAGGTGTTGCTTGATGGTGAAGAGTTTTTTGGCGATGACCCAACGCTAATCACTAAGAATATTCGGTCAGATATGGTCAGCAAAGTACAGGTCTATGAAAAGAAATCGGATCTTGCCGTACGTACCGGCGTGGATGACGGAGAACGTACACAGACAATTGATATCAAGCTCAAAGAAGATAAGAAAAAGGGAATGTTCGGTCAGGCTGTTGCGGGAGCTGGTACCGATAAATATTATGGCGGAAAAGTCATGCTCAATAAGTTTAAGGGCTCGCAGAAAATTGCTGCTTATGGTATTCTGGCCAATGATGGAATGGTCGGATTGGGGTTTGAAGATAGCCAAAAATATGGTGTGGGCGGAAGTAGCAATGTGCAGATGATGGAGGGCGGAGGCATTATGATTTCTTCTGGTGGTGATGGTTCTGATGGGGGATGGGACGGTAAATACTATGGTGGTGGCGTACCTAAGGCTGTCAACATGGGAGCAAGCTATTCGGATAAGTCCAAAGATGATAAGCATAAGATCAATGTCAACTTCAAGCGGAATCAGATCAATGTCAACAATACAAGTACATACAACGCACAGAATAACCTTCCTGAGCGTGCGCAGGTGGATAACAATGTGACCACATCTGAAACAGAAACACAGGCAAATATTGCAAATCTACGGTATGACTATAAGCTTGATTCGCTTGCTGACCTTACTGTCACCATGGGCTTTACCAAATCTAGCCGTGACAATTTATCCAATTCCGAAGCAGATCAACGTAAATTGGATGGCACATTGATTACACGGACTTCGTCCAGGACAGATTTAAATAGCGATCAGGATCGATTTAATATAAATGCGATGCTTACACGTCGTTTCAAAAAGGACCGCCGCTCCATTACTTTCAATGTCAATGCGAATGCAGATCAAAATCGCAACAAAACACAGTATTTTTCGGAAAACTTCTTCCAAAGTTCCGGAGATACAACCTTGATCGATCAATATAAAAATGATAAGCTGGCGAACAATACCTACGGAGCTTCAGTAACCTATTCGGAGCCGCTTTCTAAAAGGCTGACCGCTGCAATAGGTTATGCATTCAATCAAAATAAATCGGAAACACTCAATCAGTCATTTGATAAAGATCCGGCTACAGGAAAATATACGGTATTGGACCAAAACCTGCTCAACGATTTTGATTTTAACAGTTTAAAAAATGGTGTCAACGCCTCCTTAAATTACAAGTCGAATACATTAACAGTAAATTTGAGCAATCGAGTTGATTTTGAGCAGGTCAAGAGAACCTATAACAACCTGAATACAATACTGCAGCGGAACCAGACATCTGTTGCTCCAAATCTTTCCATCAACTACAAAATCTCGAAAAGCAAAAATGTAAGCTTCCGCTACAGCGGCCGCACGAGCCAACCTTCGTTGACACAAATAGAGCCGTTGAAACAAAATTCCCAGCCACTCGTCGAGTATTTGGATAATCCAGATCTGAAAGCTGGCTTTGATAACTCCTATTCAGTTAATTTCAATAACTACAAGCAGTTAAAGGATCAGAGTATCTATTTTTATGTGAGTGCAGATCAAGGAAAGAAAAGTATCAACAATAGCGTGCGCTATGATCTAGATAAAGGTACGCAGCAAATTTCCTACGTCAATATTGATAAAGACAATTGGCGTATGTATGGTGGTGGAGGATACAGTTTTGTATTGAAGAAAAAATGGGGATTAAAAATGAATCTTGGCATGAATGCGCAGTATAACAGCCAGTTTAGCTATTTATCCTCCTTCAATGAAGAGCCAAAGCTCAATAGAAATCAAACATGGAGTGTAGCACCAAGTATTGGTTTTAGCCGATATAAAGCAAACAAAATGGATTTTTACATCTCCATGAGCCCTGGTGCGGAGCAGATGAATTCCTATCTGCAGCCTGAGTTGAATCGGACGACTTTTAAATTCAGGACGTTCTCGGAGATTACCTATTATTTACCAAAAGACTTTAAAATTTCCCTGTCGACAAACCAGAATTATCAGGCCGCTACAAAAACGCTTGAATCAATTAATATCATTAATATGAATGGTTATGTTTCCAAGAAATTATTGAAAGATAAGTCCTTGGAGGTACAGGTATTTGTCAATGATATTTTGAACAAAAATAATGGAGTGTATCGTTATCAGAATGGAACTTCATTTATCCAGACCAGCAACGACGTATTGCGCCGGTATGGAATGCTAAAAGTAATCTACAATTTTACAACAATGAAAGGAGATGCCAAATGAGTAAGTATATCAAGTTGATGGTTTGGGTATTATTGCTGTGTGCGGGTACAGCCCACGCACAACATGCTTATTTTCCGAGCAGCGGAACGGTCACCTATGAACGGAAGTTCCATGTGCAGAATTTCTTAAAGCGTAATTATCTCAGCAAGCCCGATTTAGATACCTGGGATAAGCTGATGGTCGACAATGCCGTGAAAAATGGGCCTGCCGAGGTAGTGACCCACCATATTTTGAAGTTTTACGATAATGAAACCCTGTTTGAAACCGTGCAGGAGGATTATCCTGCGAATTATCGTAATGTGACTTACTATAATTCTATTCTTCCCGATTCAAAAACCTATATTAATTTCCAGAATCAGGAGTTTTTAAAGTTGCTCCCTTTTGGAGATGAGCAGTTGTTGCTCAAAGATTCTTTGCCTGCGGTTAAATGGAAATATACGGATGAATACCGAAATATTGCGGGATATGATTGTCGGAGAGCCAATGGAATTATTCAAGATTCGGTCTATGTAGTAGCTTTTTTTGCGGGACAAATACCAATCTCTGGTGGGCCTGAGCTTATCCATGGGCTCCCAGGTCTGGTAATGGGGATATCTATCCCGAGCATGAATGTCAATATGTTTGCCACAAAGGTGGAGATTACCAATACAGCATTTTCCAATGTGCTGACCAAAAAGAAAAAGGTGGTTGCGGAATCCAGAGCGGATATCATAAAGAAGCTGAAAGATACCGTCTATGACTATATGGATGAGAAGGCCTTTAAAAAACGACTGCAGAGTATACTCTTTTAGGGGATAATCTTATACCGTTCTTGTCCCGTCGAGATGAAAAAAAAAGCCTGTTCATACGAACAGGCTTTTTGTATAAAAGAAATACCGGTTTTATATTAACGTACCGTACTTCCTACTTTAATTGTTGTATCCGGTTTGACAAAATCCAATCGACCGTCAGCATCTTCTGCCATCAGGATCATTCCTTGTGACATAATTCCTTTGATTTCACGAGGTTCAAGGTTAACCAAAATAGATACCTGACGGCCTACGATTTCCTCAGGACTGAAGAACTCTGCGATACCCGAAACGACTGTGCGTGTATCTAATCCGGTGTCTATCGTCAGTTTTAACAATTTCTTGGTTTTGGCAACTTTTTCAGCGGCTGCAATAGTTCCAACGCGGATATCCATTTTAACAAAATCATCGAAGCTAATGTTTTCTTTCGCAGGAGCAACTTTTGCATTATCAGCTAGATTTTTTGCTTTTGCTTCAGCAAGTTTGTTTAGTTGGAAGTCGACTTGTTCATCGGTTATTTTGTCAAATAACAATTGCACTTCACCCAGTTGGTGTCCAGTTTTGATCAAAGCATCCGAACCTGCGTCGTTCCAGTTTCCTTGTGGAAAATTAAGCATTTCAAATAATTTGATAGCTGTTTTCGGTAAAAACGGTTGCGCAAGAACGGCAAGATTGGCAACGATCTGAGCGGCTACATTTAGGATTGTTTTGACACGCTCCTCATCTGTTTTAATGATTTTCCATGGTTCTTCATCGGCAAGATATTTGTTGCCTAGACGAGCTACATTCATAAATTCTGCCAATGCCTCACGGAAGCGGAATTGTTCCAAAGACGATTTGATAGAAGTAGGGTATGCTTTTAGTTCATCCAGTACCGCTTGATCTACAGCTGTCAGTGGAGAGCCGTTCAATACTTTGCCATCGAAATATTTGTGGGAAAGTACCAAGACGCGGTTGACAAAGTTTCCAAAAATGGCAACCAGCTCATTGTTGATCCGAGCTTGGAAATCTTTCCAGGTAAACTCCGCATCTGAAGTTTCCGGTAAGATGGATGTCAATACATAACGCAGTTCATCCTGTTTATCCGGGAATTCCTGTAGGTATTCATGTAACCAAACCGCATGGTTTCGAGAAGTGGACAGCTTGTCGCCCTCCAGGTTCAGGAATTCGTTGGCTGGAATATTTTCTGGTAAAATATAGTCACCGTGTGCATGAAGAATAGCCGGGAAAATGATACAATGGAAAACAATATTATCTTTTCCAATAAAGTGGATCAGCGTAGAATCGTCTGCTGGGTTTTCATGGGTTTTCCAATAGTCTTCCCAGTTTTTACCATGATCCAAAGCCCATTGTTTTGTTGCTGAGATATAACCGATAGGCGCATCTAACCAAACATAGAGTTTTTTACCCTCTGCTTCAGCCAAAGGTACATCAACGCCCCAATCCAGATCTCTTGTCATTGAACGCGGCTGTAAACCGGATTTAAGCCACGATTGACATTGGCCAAAAACGTTGGACTTCAGGATATTTTTCTTTCCTTCGATCAGCCATTTTTCAAGCCAAGGCTGGTATTTGTCCAATGGAAGATACCAATGTTTTGTTTCTTTCAAAACCGGTGTCTTTCCGCTCAATGTTGAAATCGGGTTGATCAGATCTGTTGGGCTAAGTGATGTTCCACATTTCTCACATTGGTCACCATAGGCTCCTTCAGACTTACAATTTGGACAGGTTCCCGTAATATAGCGGTCAGCCAAAAACTGATGGTATTCCTCATCGTAATACTGCTCCGAAAATTTCTCGACAAATTCACCTTTATTGTAAAGGTTCAAGAAGAAATCCTGCGATAACTGGTGATGTATGGGCTCCGATGTACGGTGATAGATATCGAAAGAGATACCAAACTCTTCAAAGCTTTCTTTGATTTGTTTGTTGTATTTGTCAATGATTTGCTGTGGGGTGATGCCCTCTTTTTTTGCACGGATGGTAATCGCGGCACCATGCTCATCTGAACCACATACATAGACTACATCTTTTTGATTTAGACGCAGATAACGGACAAAGATATCCCCTGGGATATAAGCTCCGGCAAGGTGTCCAATATGTAAAGGACCATTGGCATAAGGTAATGCCGATGTGATGGTATAACGTTTTTTATCTAGAATACTCAATGCTTGAAAGTATATTAAAGTGTGTACTTGTTTCCTTTGGCAAACTTAGATAAATTGCTGTTTATATGCAATATAAATGCATGTCATATCGAACAATTTATTCTTGAATTCTTGTTTTGGCTGATTTCTACGATTACGGCAACTTGATTAAAATACGCTGCTATTTAACCTCTTGTTATCGTAGAAATATTATTCAACATAGCGGTAGAAAACTTAGATAAATTTACGTTTATTTGTACATATAAGCACCATATATCAAGTATATTTCTAATCGGACTTTGCAATGTAGAGGTCCTTTTTTTTGAAAGTGTTTGATGTTATTGGCCAGAAAGATTCTTCAGTTCGCTTGCATAGCTGTTGGTGTCTTCGAAGCCATGAAGGTTTTGTTTGATCATTAGCGATAAAAAAATATGTCCAAAATTCCTGATTTTCTGAAAGAAGGCGATAAAGTCGCTATTGTTTGTCCTGCGAGTTTTATACGTGGATCTATTGATGTTGGCATAAAAACATTAGAGAGTTGGGGGCTGGAGGTTGTCATTGGGAAGACTGTTGGGGCATCGTTTCATCAGTTTGCCGGGGATGACAATTTACGCGCAGCCGATCTGCAGTGGGCGCTGGATGACCCGTCGATTAAAGCTGTTTTTGCGGCGCGTGGAGGTTACGGCTGTGTTCGTATTGTCGACGAAATCGATTTTTCAAACTTTGAAAAAAATCCCAAGTGGTTGGTGGGTTTTAGTGATATAACCGTATTGCATAGCCATATCCAACGCAATTATAAAATTGCTACAATACATGGACAGATGCCCAAGTCTTTTGAAACGGGGACAACAGCCTCTTTGGAAACCTTGAAAAATGCATTGTTTGGTCATAATATGGACTTTGCCTACGAACAGACGTTTTTCCCCAATCGTGCGGGTACAGGCGAAGGCAAATTGATCGGTGGAAATTTAGCCATCTTGCTTTCGGTACTTGCTTCCGATTCGGATGTCAATTACAAGAATAAAATTTTATTTATAGAGGACGTAGGGGAAGCCTATTACTCCATCGACAGAATGCTATGGGCATTGAAGCGTGCTGGGAAACTCAAAAAATTGAATGGTCTCCTAGTAGGTGGCTTTTCCGCCATGAAAGACAATGATCCAGCTTTTGGGCAAAGTGTAGCGGAAATTGTATGGGATAAAGTGAAAGAATATGATTTTCCGGTAGCATTTGGTTACCCTGCAGGGCATATTGATGACAATCACGCCCTCATGTTTGGGCGAAAAGTAACATTGGAGACGACAGAAAATTCTGTTCAGTTAACCTATTTGTAGGGATAACCGAACAGCCTCTGGCTGCATCATTTATCTGCAGATTATCCCGAATGTACAGGGATGACCATCATGGCAGCCTGACTCTTCCAGGCCATTTTTTGCGCAATACTCGTATTGAAAATTCGGCTTAATAGACCCTTGTCCCGATGGAAAGTGACCATCATGTCGATATGGTTTTCGTTGATGTATTGGTTGATCCCTGAAGCAATGTCCGCATGGAGGATATAGCTATAGATGGGATGATAAGGAGCCAATAAGTCCTGCATGATCGTTATTTCGGCATTTACCGCTTTATTTGCAGGATCTTCTTTGGTCACATGGACGACATAGACCTCACTTTTACGTAATACTTCCGACGCATTCACCAGGAGACGGTTTAATTTTAGTTTGACTTCTTTGAGATTGGTGGCGATCAACATCTTTTTGGGTACCCTAAACTCTGCCCGTGCGGGGACAACCAGTAATGGTGTGTGACAATTTTCGATCAGCTTGAGGGTATTACTTCCGAGAAGCAGTTTCTTTAAGCCACTTTTACCTGCAGTTCCGACGATGACAAGGTCAATGTCCTCCTCAGCACAGGTCCGGTTTACACCATAGCTAAGTTCATATTCTTCAAGAACTGACTTCCAGGCAATACCCTCAGGGAAAAGCAACATTAGTTCCTGCTGCCAGGTATTAAGATCCTTTTGTTTTTCTTCCAGGATCTCCGAATTGCTTATGACAACAGGTTCGGTACCTACGGTGGGGATTACTTCGTATGTATGGTATAGGACAACCTTTTCAATACCCCAGAGTGGAGCTAATTGTGCGGCATAGCGGGCAGCAGCATAAGCATTGTCCGAAAAGTCTGTTAACAAGAGTAGGTTTTTCATCCTTATTAGTTATTTGTTTATCCGTAATCCGTGGCTAAGGATTTTTACGCTGTCTTAGACATTCCAAAGCATCATAATCGGGTCTATAGCTATTAAATTACGCATTAAGTATTATAAATGCAATAGCTTTATTTATAGGATGGGTGCTGGGAGGCGTTCAATCTAAATAATTTCACTAATTTAGAGTGATTGGTAATTTAAGTTTTAATAATTTAACCGTTTTTTATGGCAATTTGGAATTCATTGGGTAAATATCGCGATACAGGACTGTTGATATTACGAGTCGGACTGGGAGTGATGATGATCATGCACGGTCTTCCTAAGTTACAGGGCGGCCCTGAGCTCTGGGCAGGGGTTGGTAAATCAATGGGTAATATCGGTATTCATTTTATGCCTACTTTTTGGGGCTTTATGGCTGCTGCGACCGAAACTGTTGGTGGTCTATTTTTACTGCTGGGACTCTTTTTCAGACCAGCGGCATTATTGCTCGCATTTACGATGGTCATTGCTGGATTAATGCATCTTTCTAAAGGAGATGGTATCTCTGGTGCTTCACATGCGATTGAGCTTTGCTTTGTGTTTTTAGGACTTATCCTTATTGGACCGGGTAAACATTCGGTTGATAAGAAATAAGAGAATCCCGGAGGAAAGACTTCCCGGAGGAAGAACTATACAAAAAAAGCCGCAATTTATTTAGATTGCGGCTTTGTTATTTTTTCTCTTACGACCTATCCATCGGAATAACCAGTAAGTTGGCGGCGCCATTCCAGGCAATCTTTTTAGATATGCTTGTTTTGAATAGGCTCGCTAATAGGCCTTGCTTTTTATGAAATGACAGTATGAGGTCTATGTGTTTCTCTTTGGCATATTCTTCAATACCTAGTGTAATATCATCATGGCTGATATAGTCGTAAATCGGATGATATTTGTCTAAGCGCTCATGGAGATGCTTTAACTCCTGTGCCAAGTCGGCGGCCGAACCTTCTTTTTTAGCAACATTCAACACATACAATTGTGCATTGAAGGTATCTAAAACCTGATCTAAGTTGAATAAATCCAATTTTCGGTCTACCTCTTTCAGGTCGGTGGTGGCCAATACATTTTTGGGGACGGCCGGATTTACTTTATGGGAAACAATAAGCATGGGCTTATTGCAGATGTCCATCAGCGTAATGGCATTACTTCCGACCAGGATCTTTGCAAAACCTGTTTGTCCGGTGATACCCAATGCGACAAGGTCAATGTCGTGCGATTTGCACATGTCATTGACTCCTATCGGCAAATCAACATCTTCCATCTGATGGGATAATTCCACTTGTGGGGGGAACAACAGTCTGATTTGGTCAAACCATGCTGTCAGTTCTCTCTCTTTTGTTTCTTTAACCTCATCATTGACAATGACAATAGGTTCGTTATTGACAATGGTAACACTATTGTAAGTATGGTAGCCAATAACCTTTTGCGTTTTCCAGGCTTCTGTACACAGCGCAACTTGTTGTGCTGCCAGAAGAGCATTTTCTGAAAAGTCAGTTAACAGGAGGATACGTTTCATGATGTTCTTTTTTATACGTTTAACTTCTATAACCTGGTTGGTGCATTCTGTCCTGCCAAATCTTTAGCGTATGAGCTA
This sequence comes from Sphingobacterium sp. UBA7631, assembly GCF_002483935.1. NCBI lineage: Bacteria > Pseudomonadati > Bacteroidota > Sphingobacteriia > Sphingobacteriales > Sphingobacteriaceae > Sphingobacterium > Sphingobacterium sp. UBA7631. The sequence goes on along the minus strand of NZ_DLIX01000011.1, from coordinate 223,331 downwards.
AGCGAATCATTCGGACTTCAAGCAGTACCGGTATATTACTAAAACAATGAATGTAGCGATAAGTTACAAAGAAAACGTGAATTTAATGTTAAACTCTCCCTATTGTGATGAGGGTCATAAAAAAAGGCAACCGCAGTTACGGTTGCCTTTCATTTTCTAGCTTTTGAAACGTTGAAATTACAACGGTTTTTTTGTTCCAAAGTTGATGATATAATCGGTCATCACTTTGGCACTTTCATCTTTCACAAAGTCAAGATCAATTTTCGGTTGGGATTTTCCTTCTTCCCACGCCGGTTTGCCCTGCAATTTCAACAAAGCGTTGATGCGGTCTCTATTTTTCTTGAGGTTGTCATCTTTCTCCTTCTTGAATTTGTTCAGCTCCAATGGAATTTTCACATCCTCATCTTTTTGAGCTTCTTCAATATCCTCTTTCAGATACTTATATTCCAATGAGTTTTTAATGCGTGCCTCGTGCATTGTTTCTAATTTCTTGTCAACGCCACTTAGGTCAGCTACTTTTTTGAAGTTGCTCGATTGGATTTGATCCCAAGGAAGTGCTGATTTTTCGGAGCTCTCTCCAAATTTCTCTGCAGAAAATTGAGAAGGGAATACGATATCCGGTGTAACCCCTTTATGTTGCGTACTGCTACCGTTTACACGATAGAATTTACCCAATGTGATATTGATTTGTCCATATTGAGGAGCACCTTCTGGGGTATCCGGATCTTTTTCACCGGAGGCCTTTAGGAGTAAGCGGCTAGTCGGGCTGATGACACGTGACATATCGATTGCCGACTGCACCGTTCCTTTACCATAACTTTGAGATCCTAAGATAATACCTCTTCCATAATCCTGGATAGCTCCGGCAAAGATTTCAGAAGCCGAAGCTGAGAAACGGTTGATCATGATGCCCAATGGACCATCCCAGGATACGCCCGCGTTTTTATCTTCTTCGACGTCGATGTTATTCTTTGTGTCTCTTACTTGTACAACAGGACCTTTATCGATAAATAAACCGGTTAAATCAATGGCTTCCGGTAAGGATCCACCTCCATTGAATCGCAAGTCGATAACCACAGCATCTACTTTTTCTTGTTTCAACGTGTCTAAGATTAACCTAACGTCTCTGGTTGTGCTCTTATAGTTTGGATCGCGTCTTCTGTAAGCTTCAAAATCCATGTAGAACTTCGGAATATTGATGATACCCACTTTGTACATTTTTCCATCGGCACCTTTAACGTTCATGATCTCTTTCTTCGCAGATTCTTCTTCAACGACGATTTTCTCACGTACTAAAGATACAATGCGCGGATGAGAGTTCATGGGCTGACCAGCAGGAATAATTTTCAGGCGGACAATCGTTCCTTTTGGACCTTTGATTTTTGCTACAGCAGCATCAAGTCTCCAACCAATAATGTCTTCAAATTCACCATCTTTTCCTTGGGCTACAGCAATAATCTTATCATTGACGTGAATGCTCTTGTCTTTGAATATCGGTCCACCCGGGATAATTTCGAAGATGCTTACGGCCTCATTGTCGACGACAAGTCGTGCTCCGATACCTTCAAACGTATTGGCCATTCCTTCATTGAAGGCCTGTGCAAAGGATGGGTTAAAATAAGATGTATGTGGATCAACAGCATCTGTCAATGCTTGCATGACCACCTGAAAAGCATCGTTGGCATTGGTTTTCTTTGCCTGCGAGATCAAATTAACATAGCGTTTTTTTAGCGTTTCCACCTGTTTGGTCCTCGCGCTATCAGTAGATTTACCACTCGCGGTTTCCAAGTTAAGCAGATCGTATTTTACACGCTTACGCCATTGGTCGTTGGCTTCATCTGCTGTTTTGAACCAGCCTAATTTTTCGCGGTTAGGTTGGTAATACTCATCCTTTGTATAATCCTGTTTCTTGTCGATTTCTGAAAGCGCATATTGCATTCTGTCCAGGTATCTCTTGGAATAGACATTAAAAATATGGAATGCGGCAGAAAGATCTCCATTTTTGATATCCTGCGCAAGATTGTTTCTGTACGCTTGAAATTCATCGATATCCGATTGAAGTAAGTAATTTTTTCCTTGATCCAAAGTTTTGATCAGATTATCGTATATGATACCCGATATCGAATCATTCATTTTGACCTTTTTGTAGCTCGCATTTTCCAATAATCCAGAGACTTCTTTAGCGATAATTTGATGTTGTGTGCTTGGTTTAAGCCCTCCATCATCAGGAAGCGCTACCCGTGGTTTTGAACCACAAGAAACAATGGATACAACAAAAAGTGCAAATATGAGTTTCCTAAACATATTTTCGACGGTTTTAATAATCATTCTTTTTAAAAAATATTCAGCTCCTATTGATGAGCGTGCTAAATTTAGTGAAATTCATAGCACATTACCGCAGAATCTAAAAATTTATTTGATTTATCCTTTAATATTTACAAAAAGCTTAAAATCTCTTTGTAGACTGTCCTTACAACAGACCACGCGAAGAGGTAGATTGTTTTTAAATATCAATTGTACAGTTCATTTTTTAACTGCGTATAGGCCTTGTAGGTCTGATCAGCAGATGGATAATCTTTTAGCACAAGATACACCTCGCCGAGTTTGTCCAATATCGCGAGTGAGAGCTGTTTGTTATTTTCATCCGAAGCCAGTTCAGCAGCCTGCACAAATTCTTTGATCGCTACCTTATAATTTCCATCTCTTTGCTTGGATGAGGCCAGCAGGTACTCGATTTCAGCGAGCTCACTACTTAGTTTTTTGGCATTGGCCAAATCACGGGCCTGTAGCAGAAACCACTGTGCCTCGGTAAATTTATTTTGCTTAAAATAAATCTCAGCAAGCATTTCCCAGGCAAAAATTTTCCCTTCATAGGCTTTGGCCTTATTGAATAGGGGGATTGCACTGCGGATAATATTATTTTCGGCCGCTTTATAATTTCCCTGACCGGCTCGAGCCATGGCAATTAACAGCCAGGCGTTGGCTTGTTCCGCATAGCTTTTGCTCGTCATGGCATAGGTATGATAATTTTGTGCACTTTCTTCTGCACGGACAAAGTCGCCACGATACAACTGGAAATTGCTGATGTTCATATTGATGGTGGCTATATCATCCTTGTTATCGGTACGATTTGCCAAAGAAAGTGCTTGATATAAAAACTTTGACGCATTGCTGCTATCGTTATTTTTAATTGAAAATAAGGCGGCTTCATTCGATAAGGCATAGCTTGAGATCCAATTTTGAGCGTTCTTTTGTGCCTCAATCGCGTCATTCCAGACATTCGCTGTAGCTGGCATCGGATTCATTAAATATTGAAAATGCCCCAGGTTATTGGTGCTCCGCAGTTGCAATAATAGTCGCTGTAGCAGGAGCTGTCTTGCAATTTCTTTGCTGAAAGACTTCTTGTCCGCATAGTTCTCTGCTAGTATTTCATTGGCCGTTTTTGGAGGCGGTAAAAAATAGACCTCAGGACCGATACCCTTAAAGGAAGCATCGTATTGTTTGATCGCGCCCGTATAATCTTTGGCGGCATCCTGTGCGATTACCTGACATGTTATATTCATGAATGCAGTCAAAGCGGTAAATATAGAAATCCAGTATTTTGTCATTCTCATAAAATATTACGTTATCATTAACGTCTACATAAATTTAGCTAAAGGGCATATTTGAGCAATCTACTCCTTGATTCGATAAACCTGTACGTTCGGTTATGCTCTGCCAAAAGCAATTTACATATATAATAGAGCAAATATGACGAAAAATTGTGTGAAAAAATGTTAAAGTACTATCGGGCGGTGAATGCTGACCATTAGAATTATGCTGATGAAAGCTTGAAGCTTATCGCTTTACCGTACTCTTCGTCGAAGAGACTGGATGATTAAAGCTAAAATATTTAGTCGCTGTGCCGTTTAATTTTTAACTTTGTGTTATGGCGACACGAATTCCATTAGCAGAACGACTTAGACCGCGGCAATTGAGCGATTATGTGGGACAACAACATATTGTGGGCCCAGATGCAGTACTCTACCATGCGATCCAGCAAAAAAATATTCCATCCATGATTCTGTGGGGCCCTCCGGGGGTCGGAAAAACAAGTTTGGCCTTGCTGATCGCAAGAGAACTCGACAGGCCGTTCTTTTCATTAAGTGCAATTCAGGCCGGGGTGAAAGATATTCGTGAAGTGATTGAAAAAGCTGAACGGCTGATGAATTTCAATCAAGATCAACCCATTTTGTTTATTGATGAGATTCACCGTTTTTCCAAGTCGCAGCAAGATTCACTTTTAGGGGCTGTTGAACGTGGGCTGGTGACACTTATTGGTGCAACAACAGAAAACCCCTCGTTTGAAGTTATCTCCGCATTGCTCTCGCGTTGCCAAGTCTATGTATTGGAACATCTTTCGGAAGAAGATCTTATTGGATTGATCCAAAAAGCATTACATGAAGACGAATATTTACAGAAACAGGCAATTGTTGTCGAAGAATATGAGGCCTTGTTGCGGCTGTCTGGTGGCGACGCACGTAAATTGTTAAATGTACTCGAGCTGGTTGTCAATGCGGCAGTATTGCACAAAGAGCCAATTACAAATGCCTTTGTCCTGAAACAGGTACAGCAAAATATGGCCATTTATGATAAAGCTGGTGAACAGCATTACGATATTATTTCGGCTTTTATTAAATCCATCCGTGGGTCTGATCCGAATGCCGCAGTCTATTGGCTTGCACGGATGATCGAAGGCGGGGAGGATCCGTCCTTTATTGCCCGGAGGTTGTTGATTTTGGCTTCTGAGGATATTGGCAATGCCAACCCCAATGCCCTGTTATTGGCAAACAATTGTTTTCAGGCAGTCAATGTTATTGGATGGCCCGAATCACGTATCATTCTGTCGCAAACGGTGATCTATCTGGCGACTTCGGTTAAAAGCAATGCTTCCTATGAAGCGATCAATAAGGCGCAGGCCTTGGTGAAACAAACCGGAGATCTGTCTGTACCGCTGCATATCCGTAATGCGCCGACCAAATTGATGAAGGACTTAAATTACGGTGCCGAATACAAATATGCACATGCCTATCCGGGGAATTTTGTTGTTCAGGAATTTCTGCCCAAAGAAATCAGCGGGGTCAAATTGTATGAACCCGGGCAAAATTCGCAGGAGGAAAAACTAAGACAAAGTTTACGGGACAAATGGAAGGAAAAATATAAGTATTAAATCAATATGTTTGAAAAAATAGGCTTGGCAGGTATTTTTTGATTTTGTTAAAACTATCGCATGCCTTTGCTTGTTCTCCTAACGTTTTTCAATAGGTAGTAAACACGCTGGCGCTCCCCATGGTCAGCGTGTTTTTTTTATTGCGGATCAACTTAAATTATTTATGTTTGTTTTACAAATGTTTCAACTATGAACTTAGAGCCTTTAAAACAAACAGGACGTTTGGCCACCATAGCACTGACTGGACTTTTTGTCTTTTCTTGCAAAAAGGATACCCCTAAACCTGAACCCGAGCCCGAACCAGTCGAGCGCACCGAAGCGCAGTTGATTAAGGATGACATCTATAAGTATTATAAGCTATATTCACTTTGGGACAAATCCATCCCTGATTATACCAGTGATCCTTCTCAATTCACGGATAAATATGGTTCAGCAGATATGGTGCTCGATGCGCTGAAGAAGCTGACACCGGCACATGCGGCTTATCCAAACGGGGTCTTTGACCGATTTTCCTATATGCTGGGACTAGATGGTTATAATACCGGAACAACGGCTTCAGGCAGGCTTAAAATGGATACGAACGACGGGTATGGCATCTATGTTCAATTGGGGACAGAAGACGAAAAAACGGCACAGCCCATTATCTATTTTGTAGAAGGTGGATCACCGGCGCAAAAGGCGGGTTTTAAGCGTTCCGATTTTATTACGGCAGTCAACGGTGATTCCGATTATTCGATCGCCGTCACCTGTACGACGACAGGTTGTACGATTAATGATGCAAGTGCGCGGGATAAAATGATGAATAAACTGAATGCTGCCCTGGACGCTGGTACACTTAAGTTGCAGGTGAAACATCAGGACGGGACAACAACGACCAAAGATCTTACTTATGCGAATGGTTATACCATTGACCCGATTTATAAAGATTCGGTCTATACCTATAATGGAAACAACGTAGGCTATCTTGCCTTATCATCTTTTGAAGAGATTGAAAATAATAATGTCAATCAACAAAAGATCGATGCCGCTTTTGAAAAATTCCAGACTCAGCAGATTAAAAGTTTAATTGTTGATTTACGCTACAATGGAGGGGGATATGTAGATGCGTCTGCTTATGTCGCCGATAAAATTGGTGGAGCCATTACCAAAGGAAAGCTGATGCTCACCTATGAGGTGAACGATTATATCAAAGCGACGCCGAGCATCAATAAGATGTTTCAGGATACAAAATTTGAAGGCAAGAGCAATTTGAACTTGAGTAAAGTCTATTTTCTGGTGAGTGACCGTACAGCATCGGCAGCAGAAATGATAATTAATGTACTCAAGCCCTATCTGCAGGTGCAGATCATCGCCTCTGGTACACGTACATACGGTAAACCTGTAGGCTTCTTTGAGCAAGTTGTCCAAAAGAAGGTATCTTTCTGGCCAGTTTCCTTTCTTTTGAAGAATTCTGCGAATTTTTCAGATTATTGGGATGGCTTGGTTCCCGATAAAAGCAATATAACGGATTATGTATTTGTCGATGTAGGTGACAAGAAAGAAACGATGTTGGCTACAGCATTGAACGATGCCGCGCCGGGTATTACCACCAAAGCTTCTATCAATGCCATAAGCCGGAAGGGGTATCGTACGCTTAACCAAGGCGAGGTCAATATACGGCCTGATCGGGGTATGATCAAGAAACGTTAGTTTCGCCTTGTGTTCGTACCTTGTTCGCACAGCGTTCGGGCGCGAACAAAGGCTGTACAGTCTTTGTACAGATCCTGACCAGATAATATCTGTTCGGGATCTGGTCAAGGTCTGTTGCATATTGGGTCAACATCTGTCCGCGGTCGAAGCAAGTCCGAAGCAGGTACGAATCAGGTCCCTTTTATTCGTTCGAAAAAAGATAAGAATGGCATAGTTCTGCCGCGGCAGCATCCGGCAAGCATTTTAAATAACCGACAGGAACCTGAGCGATGATTTTTTCCAAAATGGTATTCATGTTGGAAAATAATTCCTTGTTCCATCGGATAGAAGTACAGCTGGGCAATACCGCAATAAAGCCTTTTAAGCCTTTCTGCCATTCAAATTCATTCATTGGTGCCTGTTGTAAGCGAACAAACCCCTGCAAGGGTAGTTGTTCATTTTTATAACACGGCGTCTTTCCGCTCCATGGTGTTCCATAAATTAATACGCCTTCATCAGTTATTCGAATGGCTGGATTATCGTCGTTGAGTAAAACGGTGTTTGGAATATGTTGTAACCAAAGGCGACTATGTGTGCTCTTACCGGTGCCGCTCTTGCCTAAGAAAGCGATACCTCTGCCGTTGTGGTTGGCTACAGAAGCATGGATCATGATTGTATTGTGTAAAAGACTCGCCTGTCCAAAGATCATCATGGCCATCCAGGTAATAACACCGCCCTGTTCATCCGCCGAGCTTGTTGGGACATACAGCGTTGAATGTTCAAAGTTGCGGTCACTTTGGAGATACCAAAGCCCGTTGCCCTGTTCGTTGCTGATTGTTGTGATGAACATATCTTCTTTTTCATAAAAGCGAAATCGATCTCCCCATGCAATAGATTCGTCCGTCCGAAGTGTGCCCATATCCTCAGGTATCGTTGCTTTTGCTAGACTGACCGTGATGCTGATATCTGTTTTGTTGCTGGAGTCTAGCAATTGAAAGTCCCGAAACGAAGGAAGAAGCTGTGTTAGCGGATAATGTACAGGATGATTAAACTCCAGTATTAATTCCGCGATGCGGTAGCGAGTCTGGGATAATTCGGATGATGTCGTCAAATTCATGTTTCAATAATTATTTCGTGGGTGTGCAATGCCCATGTTGTCTCTTAAAAATTTGTTCGAAAATCAGGCTTAAGTATTTGCCGGTCATTTCTTTTTATTTCATGGCTGTTGTCAGCTACTTCTTTTCATTTGTCTATTGTGCCGATATGCGTCTTATTGATCCGCTATGTTACTCGAATAATGCTTAGTCGAGATAAATACGTTGCTGGCATTTTTCGGCCAGGTGCAAATCATGAGTTACAAACAAGCAGATTTTGTGCTTTCCATGTTCCAATAGTCGTTGAATTAACGTATCCGATGTCGTCTTATCCAATGCGGAAGTAACCTCATCGAAGAGCCATATGTCACCGTCGTGCATGAGTGCGCGGGCAATCGCAACGCGCTGTGCCTGTCCTTCCGATAGGCCGATGCCAGATTCACCGACGACAGTATCGATGCCGTCGGGTAGCTCAAATACAAATTCCGCACAAGCAAGCCAAAGCGCTTTTTGCATATCCATTGTTCCTTCGTCTTTGACATGAAGCAGTAAATTCTCACGAATGGTACCGCTGAATAGTGAATTTCCCTGCGGAATGTAAGCGAGATTGATTCGATGGCTGGCGGTTAGTGGCCTTTCACCATCCCTGTCTATGAGTGAAATTTCTCCTTTTTCAGCTTTTAGTAGTGCCAGCAGCAAACGGATCAAAGTTGTCTTTCCTTTTCCGCTGGGCCCGATGATAGCGGTGGGCTCACCAGCCTTTAAGGAAAGGTTTAAATTTTGTAACACCCATTTATCTTCATAGCGGAAGGAGAGATCATTGATACGAAGTTCCTGTGTCTCATGGAGACGTTGCTGTGTTACTTGTGGCTCGATTTCTCCAGCTTGCAATTCCAATAAACGATCTGCAGAAACCCGGAAACGCACAAAGCCGGGGATATAAGCAATCAGTGCGAGGATGGGCGATTGTATTCTTGCTACCAATTGTAAGAAAGCGGTCATGGTACCAAATGAAATCTGACCAGATTGCAACCGATAGATCCCCCAGATAAAAGCAACTAAATAACCGGCGTTCATGGCCACTTTCATGGCGCCTTGCGTATAGGTGGAAAAGTTGAGCTGGCGTATTTTCAACAAAAGTAATTGATGCTGGCTCGCTAAGAGTTTCTCTCTTCTTTTGGGGAAGATGCCCATTGCCCGAATGAGCAGACGAAAACGTAGATTTTCCTGCAGCACTTTTGAAAAATTGCTTTCCTCCTCCTTGACTTCCTTGCTGAGCTTGCGCATCTTGCGGAAGTATAATTTTGAAAATACAAAAAGGGGCGAGATGGCCAGTATCATCAGCGCCAGCATGGGGTCCATGTACCACAGGAAACCGACCGACGCCAATAGCTGGATTGTGGTCAATATAAAAGACAGGAATATATTTGCGATGGTATTGGCGACTTCCTCACAGTCCGTCTGGATGCGGATCTGAATATCGCCCGTATGCCAGTTCTTGACTAATTGCCATATGGAGAGCATCTGTGCGTCGAGCATCGTCCGTTGGAGCTGGAGTATAAGCTTCAATTTGATCTGCTCCATCATACGACCCGAATAGCCCTTGATTCCCACATTTAGAGCAATACTTCCAACGATACCAATCAGCAGCCATTTCAAGGGCAGATCTCCGTGGGATGTGGCGGTGTCAACAGCTTTTTTGGATAAAAACACAAAAGCGAGGGAAAGGCCAATGCATATCAGTTCCAGTATGAAATAGAGGAACAGTTTGCTTCGGTATCCCTGGGTGATCGACCAAGCCCAACGCAGGTGTTGCTTCAAGCTATTGTTGTTCATTTCATTTTTCCAACAAACCCTGTTTTTGAAAATCCTGAAGGAGAATTTCAGCATCAGATTTTGCCTGATCAATATTTACGTCGTAGTTTTCACAAAGTAAGTCGACAATGGTGTCACTCGTGAATTCTTTTCCTTTGAGCTGTTCCCATAGCCATGCTGCAGAGCTATTTAAGGTGTATACTGTCGATAGATCAACCATATCCTGGCTCGGGTCTACGATCAAATGATCTGAACCGATTGTTCTCAAAACTAAATCTGATCTTAATTTCATAAGGTTTAAAATATAATAATAAGTGATAGCTTGATACAGGCTATGTTATCAAACATAAATAAATTGTGCCTTAAATACAATATAAAAGGCTCGTATTTAAGGCACAATTTTAATTTTTATTTCTGCGGTTGTCTATTGCTTTGCTTTGCGGTTCAAATATGTTTTACTGTTGCCTTAATGATCTAATGGTGTCACGCAGACCCTCCTTAGCTGTTTTAGGCAAACGCTCGATGGCCAGAGCAACTTTTATTTTTTTATTTGAAACAACGAGGTTGCTGGTCAATTTTTTCAGTCGCCATGTATTCAATGGGAACGCTCTACTATGATCACCGATTTTCGATAGAAAGGAAACTATACGCTTTGGCAGTGGAAAACAAGGGATTTTTAAGCCTGTTTCTTGTTTCATGATATTTACGATTTCATTGGACGATAAAGTTTCATCGTCGGATAGGTGATAGATTCCTGAATTTATCTTTTCATTTTGTAAAAGAATCTGTTCAACAAAGAAACAAAAATTGTCCACGGACAGAAACGAGCGTTTATTCTTAAATCGAACCAATGGATAGGGAATTCCTTTGCTTACGATGGAATACAACTGTTTTAAATTGCCTTTGTCACCGGCACCATGCACCATGGGTGGACGCAAGATAACTAGTTTCTTATCTGCAGGTAGTTGTTGCTTCATCAGCCACTCTTCGGCCGCTTGTTTAGATCGGCCATAAGGTGAAACGGAGTTATATGTAGCATTTTCAGAGAGCGATTTTGCAGACTCTACTTCTTCAATGGCAGCGAGGGAGCTGACATGGATAAATAATTTCGCTTGGGAGGAAATAAATAGGTTAAATGCCTTTTTTGCTAACTCAAAGTTGGCAAAAAAGAAATCTTCTTCCGTTGCCTTGCCCGTAAAATCGTGGGCTTTCCCTACTAAATTTATTATACAGTCGGTTGGGATATTATCCTTCACCCAACTTAGATTCCTCATGGACACAAAGTCACATTGAAATGGATCTTTGAGCTTCTTCTTTAAATGACTCCCTAAGAATCCGCTACTTCCCCCTAAAACTAATACTTTCATCTTATTACCCTTAACGCTTTCTCTTCGATACTTATATAGCTAAATAAATATGTTTAATTATTATAGAATTCTGAATATTGAATCTTTTAATACATTATTAAATAGTTTGTTAAAAGTTTTAATATGAATAATTAAAAGCGATAGTTTGATGGATATTTAACATTGTAAAAAACTTTCTTCATAATTCGAGCTAAAATAATTAATGCAAATATACATATATTTACTTATTTTAATTTACCCAACGTTAATTCTATCTTAATTGCTACAGTTTTATGTTAATTTTTTTTAAAGTTTAGGATTTTCTTACAATAGCAAAAATTGGAAAAGGTGTATTCCACTCAAAAATCAATGCTTTTAAATGAAAATTTTTATTCAATTGTTTGATAATATCTATATACTCTCTTAAAAAATCTTACTTAGCGCTTGAGTAAATAATTATTTGATTAGTCTATCGCAGCAGAATTAATCAATTTTAATTTGGTTAGCAAGCGACGTAACAATCGGAAGCGGTACCAGCACAGCCCACGTAATCTTGCCCATGTCCCGTTTACAGCTATAACTTTGCCTTTATCTTTGGGATAATGCATAATGGCAATAGCAATAATATCTATGGAGGTCACGTATTCCCGGAGTACAAGATTTCCATCACCGGCCAAGATATAATTACCCTTTTCCATCCCTACAAAGCGATGGAAAACGAATCTATCTTTGTCTTTAGCGAGTATATTACTGCCTAAGGGCAGGGGGCTACCGATGTATGCACGGAGTAGGACAGTATCCCCATCTTGAATAAATGGACGCATACTATTTCCTTTAACTCTTATGCGTACTTCCTTGCCTTCACGAAGGATGCGTTGTACCTCGGCGAAATAGTCTTCGTTTGATATAACCCGTGCTTTGCTTTCGTTTGTGTTTTCAGCCATCAGTTAGGAATTGGTTTTAACAAAATACCCAATGACCTGCTGTAAATAGGTATCTTTCAATAGTACTTTTTTGTTTTCGTCCAAAAGGTAAATCGTTGGCGAAGCTTTGAGATCATACAAATTGAACGTTAAAAGTTTATTTTCGCTGTCAAAACCATTGATCCATTCATACGATAACTCGGATTGGTAATTTTTCCATTTGCTGCGGTCGCCCCATGGGTCGATGGCCACTACCTGTATCTGCAGTTGATTAAAGAGCTGAACGAGCTGAGGGGTATCACGAAGTTGGTGGATGGTTTCCTTACAATGAGAACAGTCCGGGTCGTAGAAAATTAAAAGGCTATATTTCGCATTAATTTCGGACAGCTTTTGTTTTTGCCCATTGGCCAGTTCAAAGCTGAAGTCTTCTGCTTTTTGCCCAACTTTATTTTGGCGTACTAGTTTATAAGTTGGTCTATAAGCTTCTTTTTCAAGATCGGAAAACAGATCTGTTTTGATGAGATAGCGTAATACGGATTCATAGACAATATCGTTACGCATGGGCGAATTGCCATCATATAGATAATGCTCATATTGTTTGATGAAATAGTCAAAGCTTTTCCGATTGACTTTTGCCTTGTCCAGCATGAGATCGATCGCTTTATCTCTTGTTGCAGAATCTGGATGTTGCGCCAAGAGCTGGAGAAAATCAGCAAGCTGTTGCTCTCCTTTTTCCGGATTTTTTACCTGGGCAGTATCCTGCATATCAAATTTATCCCAGAAATGGAATAATGTGCTATCTGCCGAACTGATAGACGCCATATTTTGGGACATTGCCTCATTCTTTTTATGCTTTTCTTTCGTGGTGCTGGTACAAGACCAAAACAAAAGGGAGAGCGCGCTAATAGGTATCAGTAGAACAATCGAAATAATTTTCATTTTTTTAGTTTATCTGTAACTTTTTATCAGTTTAGAGCACTCGTAAAGTTAATCCTTTCACTTTTTTTTTTTAATCCAAACGAGTGAAATACAATATAATCATAAATTTTCAGGGCGATACATTTTTAAAAGTTCTTTACTCTATACCGAGGGTGTTAAGCAGGTTTTTTTTCTCTTGCGAATCTTTTAGTGCGTTGACATGATACTTTGCGTCTAACAGGTTTGCGGCGGATTTTTTCGATAGATACCGATTTACATACTGCGTTGCATGATCCGGTATAAATCTACGGCAGTCTATATTGACGCTGATTCCCTTTTCAAAATTGCCGTAGGTCAAACCTGTTACAGTTTCATTCGAAGAAATTGATTTAATGCTATTCATGTGCAATCCGTTGATATTGAGTGTGAGTGCAGGGTAGTAGAAATCCGGCTGACTGGGGAATTTGACTTTCACGATTAATTTATTCCCTTCGATACTGCTACTGATTACACTGTTTTGCCTATTATAATTGTATTCATAATATTCTTCTTGTGAAGGAAACCAGAGGATGTCCTTTCCATCCTTTCCGTAGGTATTGTTCAGCCAGAGCAGGAGCTGAGCCCAGTCATGATCTGTTTCGTGTACACCAATATGAACGGCCTCACGGTTAGCCACATCTTGAGCAGCAGCATCGTTGACCAGCCTTTCTACCTCAGCAGCGCGATTGACAAATAACCGGGCCAAGGTCTTTTGGTAGAGAGAGGAGTTGGCCTGATATGGTATAAGCTTATCGGCTCCGGTCTGCGCCGTCATAGTCTGAATTGCTGGAAAGCCAAGTGCCGCCTGTAGGTACGATTTATTTCCATTAGGCTCGGCCAAAAATTTGATGTTCCGGCCATTTAATCTTTTATTGGTGATTTGTTGAGCCCGATCAAAATGCTTGATTAGCGAGTCCACATTATTGATAGCGGCGGTATTCAAGTCGTGGAATGCAATCGCATTGCCATCGTTCACCATTTCGACTACATTATTCCAGCGTAGGCCAGATTTCATATAAAAGCGGAAAAAGTTTTCTGTGAATTTCTTCTTTACTGCTGTCGGGGCGTCCATAAAATCCCATTCGGGCGCTAGGGTAGTTGTAAAGTGGAACCGCACTTCATTCCCAAAACCATCGGTACTACCCAGTGTTTTTCCCAGCGCGTAACTGTTTGGAGGGAGGTCATCTGCTTCCAGGTGTTCAATATCGTAGTAATATTTTCTTTTAATATCAGATCGATCAATTGGTTTGCCATTGATGGCAGCCCAGGTCATGCTGAATGCCGACTGCTTACAATCGTCCTGTGTTAGCATAAACAATAAACTCTTATTATATTTCAGCGGCGGAATACTCACAGTCGGAGTATGGATTATTCCTTGTCCGGAATGAAATTCGATGATGAGTTCCGCTTCTTGTCCTGTCTTTTCCTCACCAAATGGATAGCTATATCTATTTGTATTTCCGCCGTTATCGGGCGGTGATACTTCTTTTCCATCTTCGTTTTTACTGCCCGAGTAAAGATCTTTTTTTAGGCAAGAAGATAATAGGATACATCCTAACGTAACAAGAATAGCTTTTTTGTAAATAATTTGGCGCATGCGCAAATATAGGCCTTCTTGTTGGATTAACTATTTCGTTAAATAAAAAAATAATTCAATGAATAAGCCGCTATCCTGTTGTGTAGCACCATTACTCGTTTTTACGTTCGTTACAATATATTTTGGCAAATGGTCTTTAATAATAAATGAATTACAGTAGAAAAGCCTATTCAAGAAATATTTCAATCATTTAATTAAATAGTTTTACTAATTTTGCGGCAAATACCGCGTTTTCGATGAAAAGAATAATATTATGGTTATGCCTAGCAGGATTTGTTGGTACCGTAGGGGCTCAGACCAATCCCGCCAATATAAAAGTTGATAATCTAAGTGATGCTCAGATTGAGCAATATGTGAAACAGGCAGCTTTAATGGGCTATGATGAAAGCCAACTGGATGGTTTTGCCCGTGCACAGGGAGTGTCTGCCGTGGAGGTCCAAAAGCTTAAGGAACGCTTGGCGAAAATCAAGCGTAAAAAACAAGAACCAAATCAATTACAAGGCTCTTCAAACCAATCGCGTAATAGTCGTTTAAATGGTCGTCATGTGGATGGTTACTCCAACGCGGATTCTTTGCAAAATAAGCAGAGGAATACAAGGGATTCGATTGATAATGAAGAAGGCAAGCTCAAGATTTTTGGCTCAGACCTTTTTAGGAATAATGCCATCACTTTTGAACCCAATCTGCGTATGGCTACACCTAGCTCCTATATTATTGGTCCAGACGATGAAATATTGTTAGATATTACAGGTGACAATGAAGCATCTTATCAACTTCCCGTAAGTCCCGATGGAACGATTAAAGTAGAATATGTGGGGCAGATCAACGTGGCTGGTTTGTCCATTGCCGCAGCAAAAAGTAAAATAGAACAACGATTGAGTGGTACTTATCCAGCTTTACGTTCGGGAAGAACCCAAGTGAGTGTTAATATTGGCAATATCCGTACGATTCGGGTGACATTGACAGGGGCGGTTACTAAGCCGGGAACTTACAGCTTGCCTTCCTTGGCGACTGTATTCAATGCATTGTATGCCTCAGGAGGACCGAATAAAAACGGAACTTATCGCAAAATTCAGGTGATCCGCGGCAATCGTGTGGTGAGTACGATTGATGTGTACGACTTTTTAGCCAATGGCATACAACAAGGAAATATCCGTCTGCAGGATCAGGATATTATTCATATACCCGTTTATGGAGCCAGAGTGCAGTTCGAAGGAGAAGTTAAGCGTCCCGCCATATTTGAAACGGTGCCCGGAGAGTCGCTATCGGATATTTTGCGCTATGCTGGCGACTTTACAGAGAATGCCTATAGTGCAAAAATTAAAGTTCTTCAAACAACAGGTCGCGAACGTAGTGTACAAGATATCTATGCCGATCAGTTTGCAAATTATACACCCAAAGGTGGAGATCAATATATTGTAGAACCCATTTTGGAACGTTTTTCCAATCGTATTAGTGTATTAGGAGCGGTATTCCGTCCCGGTATTTTCGGTTTGGAGCCAGGCATGACGTTAAAACAGGTTCTGGAGATGGCCGATGGCGTGCGTGAAGATGCCTTCTTGGAGCGCGGTATCATTAATCGTCTTAAAGCAGATAATACTTCGGAATTAATTAGTTTTAATGTACGCGATATCCTAGCCGGTACAGCTGCGGATATCCCCCTAAAAAGAGAAGATAAGATTGAGATTTCGTCCATTTTTGATTTAAGGGATGAATATAAGTTCACTGTTCAAGGAGAGGTCCGTTTTCCGGGTGATTTTCCATTTGCCAGCAATGCAACGTTGGGCGATATCATTCAGAAAGCCGGGGGATTGACCGAAGGGGCGAAAAATGCTCGCGTAGAAATCGCTCGCCGTATTAAAAACTTAGATGTGACAGATCATCGTTCTTCGCAAACTGTATTGGTTGATATTAAAGATGGCGTGCTCATGGATCCTAATATGACTTTGCAACCTTATGATGTTATCTCTATTTTGGGCGATGCTGGTTTCCGCACTCAACGTCAGGTAAAAATCGAAGGGGAGGTGCTATATCCAGGCTACTATACGATCTCCCGCGAAGATGAGCGTATTTCGGATATTATAAAGCGCGCAGGCGGTTTGACAACGTATGCCTACACCGAGGGAGCTTCATTAAAACGCACCGGAATGTCTAAACTGAAAGCCGAGGAGAAGAAAGAAAAAGAGCGTTTGAAAAGGGAGCTTGAAAAAGACAGCCTTGATGTTGAGGAAAAAGATGGCAAAACGGCAAAATATAAAGATGCCGAGGAAGAGAATGTAGATAATTCGAAAGCAAAAAGTGCAGCTCTGGCAAAAGTATCACAACAAGGAACTTCAGCATCTGATATTGAGCCGAGCGACCTTGTGGGTATTGAATTAAATAAGATTTTAGAGAAACCTTACGAAAAAGGTGATCTCTTGGTTTTAGATGGCGATATTATAAACGTACCAAAGGAATTAGAAACGGTGAAGGTTGTCGGTGAAGTTTTAAATCCAAACAATGTGGTATATGTTAAAGGTAAGAATTTAAAATACTATGTGAACCAAGCTGGTGGATTTACGGATAATGCTTTAAAGAAAAGAGTATTTGTTCAGTACGCTAATGGAGCCGTAAAAGGTAAAGATGGCGGGTATCCGGAAGTTAAGCCTGGGGCGGAAATTGTTGTTCCTAAGCGCGCTCCGAGAGAAAAGCTAAGTTCACAGGCTTGGATAGGAATAGGTACCGGGATAGCTTCTACTCTTGCTATTATCATTAGTTTATTTAAATAGATATGGCCGAGACTAAAAATAAACAGGATATTATATTGAAGGATTTTGTCAATAAATTTAGAGAATGGATAAAATTTATCTTATTGAAGTGGTATATTTTTGCATTAGCTGGATTAATCGGAGGGGTTGGCGGAGCGATATACGCATTTTTAAAGAGACCTGTGTATCTTGCTGAGACTTCCTTTGTTCTTGAAACTGGAGATAAAGGGGGGAGCATGGGACAATATCTAGGAATTGCATCTATGATTGGTATTGATATAGGTGGGGGAGATGGAGGAATTTTTCAAGGTGACAATCTCTTAGAGCTCTATAAATCTCATAAAATGATTGAGGCAACTTTAATGAAATCTTCAAACAGCGAACCAGCAAAACTCCTATTACATCGATATCTTGATGAAAGCAAAGCTAGAGAAAAATGGGTTTCAGAAAATTTATTTTTGAATGATGTAGATTTTAAAAATAAAGTACAGAAGAATCCCAAACTGCAACGAGGAAGGGATAGCGTAGTTAATGAAGCAGTGAAAGATATCAGGGAAAACTACTTAGAGGTAGGGAAACCTGATAAGAAGCTCTCAATTATAAAAGTAATTTTTAAATCGAAAGACGAAAGCTTTTCCAAGGAATTCAATGATGAGCTAGTTTTAAGAGTAAATGAATTTTATATTCAAACGAAAACTAAAAAGTCTTTAGAAAATGTGAAAATTCTTCAACATAAAACAGATTCTGTTAGAGCGGTAATGAATGGAGCTATTTCATCAGTTGCTACTATAATTGATGTTACTCCAAATCTTAACCCTACTCGGCAGGCTCAGCGACTTGTACCAACCCAGCGGGGACAGTTTTCTGCTGAAACTAATAAAGCAATTTTAAGCCAATTACTTCAAAACTTAGAATTGGGTAAAATTGCCCTTTTGAAAGAGGCTCCTCTGATTCAAAAAATTGATGAGCCAATTTATCCTCTTAAAGTAGAAAAGGTTGGAAAGATTAAATCCATAATTTTAGGAGCAATAATCTTCTCATTTTTATCAATCTTTATTATCACGATTTCAAAAATAATAAGCTCTATAATTGAAAATGATTAGTCCAAATATTTTATATCTTCCTAAGATCGTTGACTACCGAGGGAATTTGTCTTTCTTTGAAAATTCTTGTCAAATTCCTTTTGATATCAAAAGAGTTTATTGGATCCATGATGTTCCTAGTGGTGAAACCAGGGGCGGACATGCATTTCGGAGTCAGAATGAGTTTATTGTTGCTCTTTCTGGTAGTTTCGATGTCGTCTTAGATAATGGTTCAGAGCCGATTAATTATACATTAAGTAGATCAAACTATGGATTATATATTCCTAAGATGAACTGGAGAGAATTGTCTAACTTTTCAACAAATGCAGTCGTGATGGTAGTTTCAGATAGTGAATTCCTTGAAGAGGATTACATTAGAGATTATAGACTGTTCAGAGATTTAATTAAAAAATAAGATGCATAATGTATTTGACTGTTCTATTGTTGATTTACCCTTGATACATAATCAAAAAGGAAATATTACAGTATTAGAAAACAATAAATCAATACCTTTTGAGATTAAAAGAATTTACTATTTATATGATGTTCCCTACGCTGCAGAAAGGGGGGGGCATGCTCATTATGAACTGCAACAGTTTGTTGTTGCAGCGTGTGGTTCTTTTACATTTATTTTAGATGATGGGGTAAATAAACGAGAAGTATTTTTGAATAGCCCACGTAAGGCCCTGCATATAAAACCAGGTATCTGGAGAGAAATGAAGGACTTTTCCGGAGGTAGTATCTGTTTGGTTTTAGCGTCTTCATTATATAGTGAAAAAGATTATATTAGGGATTATCAGGAGTTTTTAAATTACAGAATGGATGATTTACATAAATAGATATGGGATTTCTTTAAGAACTGCACGCGAAAAAGATGCGGAACTTATCTTATCATTTAGAAATGACGAGAAAAATAAAAGATTTATTTCTAAAACAGATGCTGATGTTGAGGAGCAGAGACTTTGGTTGCGAAAGTACGAGGAAAAAGAAAATCAGAAAATAGAGTTTTATTTCATTGCAACAGACGAGTTCGGTGAAGATTTTGCAACGTACCGTATATATAATATGTCGCCAGATTATGTGGAAATTGGAAGTTGGGTTTCAAAACCAAATTATTTGAATTCACTTAATCCTATAAAACTTGATATTGCGGTGAAGGAATATGTATTTGAAGAGTTGGGGTATGAGGAATTATATTTTGATGTTAGAAGGGAAAATAAGACTGTACTGCGATATCATAGATTGTTTGGTCCAGAAGTTATCAAAGAAAATGAATTGGATATATACTTTAAATTGACAAAGAATATTTTTGTAAAAAATAGAGCTCAAATATTTAAAAGAATTAAATAATTCAAATTATGGAAATGCAAGATTTTATTGAAAAGTTCGCTTTTCAATTAGAGGACCAAAATATCGAAATAAATGCTGAAACAAATTATGTGCAGTCTGAGTTTTGGGATTCTCTGACCGCTATGGTTGTAAAAGTTATGATCGAAGATGAATATGGATTTGATATTCCCGTGAATAAATTAAATCAATTTACCTCTATCGAGTCTTTGTTCAACTATATTGAGGAGAATAAAAAGTGAAGAGTTACTTAAAGCATATTTCAGTTTATTTACCGGATAAAAGTGTAACTAACGAGGACATAGCTGAGATGTTCCCTTCTTGGGAAAGTTCAAAAATCTTTGAAAAGGTTGGTATCAAGAATAGGTATGTTGCCGATTCGAAGGAGGGGGTTGCCAATATGGCTGTGGCAGCGATTAGAAACCTACAACTTGAAACTGGTATTGATCTCTCACAAATAGATTATTTTCTGCTCTGCACACAATCTCCAGATTATCAGATCCCAACAACAGCATGTATTGTTCAACATCGAGTTGGTTTAAGTAATAATTGTGGTGCCATTGATATTAATCAAGGATGCTCAGGATACATTTATGGTCTCTCTTTGGCATCAGCATTGGTTTCCTCCGGAATTGCGAATAATGTCCTTTTGGTCACTGCAGATGTATATTCAAAACACATCCACAATTCAGATAAAGGTAATATGAGTCTATTTGGGGATGCAGCAACCGCATCTTTGATATCTTCAGATGGAAAGTATGAAATCGGAAAATTCTCCTTAGGTACAGACGGATCTGGATATGACAAGTTAATAATTAAAAATAGTGGTCTATTTTCTAAATCATTTAATCAAGATGATCCAGAGAATTTTCTTTTCATGGATGGTGCAGCTGTATTTGATTTTACCGCAAAAAGAATTCCTCAATTAATAGAAGAAAATTTAGTTTTGAACGGATTGGCGAAAGATGATATTAATTTATTTGTATTTCATCAAGCAAATACCTTCATGTTAAATTTTTTGAGAAATCGAATAAAAATAGAAAAAAATAGATTTTTGATAAACATGGAAAATTATGGCAATACGGTTTCGTCTTCTATTCCTTTGGCATTTAAAGATTCATTTGATGGTGAAAATAGAAATGTTATGATGGTTGGTTTTGGAGTGGGATTATCATGGGGAGCTGTAGTATTATTAAATAAATAAATCATGGTCAAATTTTTAGATTTACAGGCTCTCAATTTAAAGTATCAGGAGAGTATTGAAAGTAGGATATTGAGCGTATATCGTAAAGGATGGTTTTTATTAGGTGAGGAAGTTGAAGCTTTTGAGAAAAATTTAGCAAACTATATAGGTGTTCCTCACGTAATAGGAGTGGCAAATGGCTTGGATGCTTTAAGACTGATTTTTAGAGCATATATTGAACTTGGTGTGATGGATGAAGGGGATGAAGTAATCGTTCCGGCGCATACTTATATAGCATCAGTTCTTGCTATATCTGAAAATAAATTATTACCTGTGCTATGTGAGCCTAATACGGAGACATTTAACATCGATATATCTCGTATCGAGGAATTGATAACACCGAAGACAAAAGCAATTATGCTAGTGCATTTGTATGGTCGAGCAGTATATTCAGAAGAAATCTTTTCTTTAGCTAAGAAGTATAATTTGAAGATTATTGAAGATAATGCTCAAGCTATCGGTGCAAGATGGGGAGATGCTCGTACTGGATCGCTGGGAGATGCTGCTGGATTCAGCTTCTACCCTGGTAAGAATTTAGGAGCTTTAGGTGATGCAGGTGCTGTCTCTTGCAAGGACTCAGAATTAGCAGAAGTAATTAGGGCCTTAGGAAATTATGGTTCCAGAACGAAATATGTCAACGATTATAAAGGCCTGAATTCGAGGATGGATGAAATTCAGGCGGCGGTTCTCGACGAGAAACTTAAATATCTTGAAGCAGAGAACGAAAGTAGACGAGCTATTTCTTCAAGATATTGTAATGAAATAGCAAACCAAAACATAGTATTACCATCTATTCCCAAGGATCCATTGTCTCACGTTTGGCATTTGTATGTTATTAGAAGTGGTGTTCGCGATGAATTACAGCAATTTTTGACTAAAGAAGGTATTCAGACTCTAATCCATTACCCCACCCCGCCACATAAGCAATTGGCGTATAGAGAATTAAACAATTTGCATTTTCCATTAACGGAATTATTACACAGTGAGGTTCTCAGCCTTCCGATATCTTCTGTCTTAAGTGATAATGAGATAGACAAAGTGATAGAAAAGGTTAATCTATTTAGATGAAATTAGTTCGCACCGCTTTTCTTTCTTCTGTAATCACATTTTTTCGAATCGGCTCGAATTTTATCATTGGCAAGGTAGTGGCTATTCTCACAGGCGCAGCCGGAGTCGCAACTGTGGGTGCATTTATGAATTTCATAACAATAGCTTACACACTGTCAAATGGCGCAATTAGTAATGGTATAGTTAAATATACTGCTGAGTTTAAAGATGATGAAGACCGGAAGAATGCCCTATTCAGTACTGCGGCCAAAATTTCGTTGTATTGTTCTTTATTTTTAGGTATAGTTATAGTAATACTTGCTAAGTATATTTCGGAATTTCTATTCTATACCGATACATTTAGCGGTCCCGTAATAGCTTTTGGGATTACGGTAAGTTTATATTCTTTAAATACACTCTTTCTATCTATTTTAAATGGGCTAGGTAAAATTAATTATTTCACCATTATCAATTCATTAGGTAGTGGATTTATTTTGGTGTTGTCTTGTTTATTAATATATTATTTTAGAATTCAGGGAGCTCTTTTTGCCTTAGCTGTTGGGCAATCGCTTGTATTTTTTGTTACCTTATTTTTGATTATTAAACACCGTCTTTTTTATTTTCCTAATTTCTTTGGTACATTTTCAAAAGATTGGGCTATAAAATTTGGCTCGTATAGTTTAATGGCCATTGTTTCGGCCATTACAATGCCAAGCATTCAGATAATTATCCGAAATTATTTGACAAATGCTATAGGGATAGATCAGGCAGGATATTGGCAGGCAATGATGAGAATATCCGATGGTTATTTGCTGGTCATAGTTACTGCTTTGAATACCTATTATCTCCCGAAGCTGTCGGAAATAAAAGAAGACGGCATTATACGTCGAGAAATATTTTACGGATATAAGATCATTTTACCTTTTGTATTGCTTTCTTGTGTCATTATTTATTTATTGCGCTATTATGTCATTATGATATTGTTTAGTAGTGAGTTTCTTAAAATCAGCGATATATTGGTCTGGCAACTCATCGGCGACTTTTTTAAAATAGCGGCTTGGGTACTTTCATATGTTTTAATTTCTAAGGCTAAAATTCGGATTTTTATAATTTCAGAGCTATTATTTTCTTTCACTTATTTAAGTTTATGTTACGTATTGGTGAATAGTTATGGTTTAGAAGGTACTTCAATGGCTTTTTGTTTAAATATGATCCTTTATTTTATATTTATGGTGGTTGTTTTAAGAAAATTGTTATTCTATAAAAAGGAATTATGAAGATAGGATTTGTGTTAATTTGCTATAATCAGAAAAAATTTATTCGGGAATCCCTTGAGGGAATTAGGTTACAGACGGAAGAACCAGATGAAGTTATCATTTCAGATGACTGTTCGAAAGATGGTACACAGCAGGTAATTTTGGATTATATAGATGAGTTTGAACTTGCAGAAAAATGGAAAGTGATTCTCCATAAAGAAAATCAAGGAATAAATAAAAATCTACAAAATGCTATTGATTTGTGTAGTACCGATATTATATTAGGCAACGCGGGTGATGATATATCTCTTCCGAACCGAGTTCAGATTGCACGAAAACTTGCTGAAAAATATCCGGATTTATATGTCATCACTACTTCTATTGATAAAATTGATGAGAATGGAAATAGGATTGGCGAAATCACTTATAACGATATATTAGATGAGGATATCAAAAAAGTTGTATTATCAGGAATGCCGCATATTTTTCCCGTTGGTCAGTTTTGGCGTAAGTCGTTATTTACAGATTATGGGCCTTTACCAATCAATGTGCCTAATGAAGATGATCAAATAACATTTCGTGCGATTTTGCATGGTGGAATTTTCTGTAGCAAAGAGAAAACGATGTTATATAGAATTCATCAGGATTCGACAAGTTCCTGGCTAAGAAATAGACAGAGCGAGCAGGAGTTTTTTAGGCGATTTATATCCGATATGACAATCCGAATAAATCACATGGAGTTATGGAAAGATTCGGTTTCAAAATCAAATTTTAAGGAGAAAAAGGAGGTATTGGGTATATTGGAAAAAAAGATATCTCTATATAACATGTTTAGGGATATTGAAACAGTTCCCATAAATCAGAGGATTGCTTCACTATTTAAGTTTTGGAACTTTACTGTCGCTCGAGAAAAAGTTTATTTATTTTTTGGTTCTTTTGGTATTTTACTATGGAGAAGGATGAAAATTGCCCTTGGTAAAATATGAAAAAAACGTTATTTTTTGTTTCTGGAAACGTTGTTGGAGGACATGAATTCCAATGTAAGGAGCTGATTATATTAGCAGGTAAATATTCTAAAGTTACTGTCGTTTTTAATAATATAGAACAGTATAATGCTTTTCAACTTGATGAGTCCATTTTTTCTGTCAGGATTTCATCGTTTTTTCATGGCTGGAAAGTTCCCTTAGAACTTTTATGGAGCTTATTTAATTTCTTTAAGTATTTTAATCTTATCAGAAAGCACGATCAAGTTGTTGTGAGTGCAGGTACAATTGAGGCTTCGGCAGGTATGTTTCTCATCTCATTGTTTAAAAGCAGCTTTTTATATATTCCGATGTTTGTCGATAGAGTAGTTTTATGGGGTAGTAAATTTGCTGTTGTCTATAACTATTTTCTTTATCTTTTTATATTGCCATTTTCCAAAATTATTACAATAACAGATGCTCAGGCACTTTATTTCAAGAAAATAAAGTGCACTGTAGTTCTACCAAATAGGATTGTAAAAAAGCTATGTGATGAAACTGCTTACGGAGTAAAAAAAGATCTCAATACACTATATTTTGTTGGTAGATTGGATGATCAACAAAAGCGATTAGCTGAGTTAATTTCTTGGTTGGACACTACTAAGAATCCATATAAAAGTTTTTACATCGTGGGAGATGGTCCAGATTCAAAATTAATAAGAGCTTCTGCAGAAAAAACAGCTTATATTCAAGTTAATTTTTTAGGTTGGTTAGATAGGAATGAGCAAGATCATTTATTTGGAGAACAAGATGTATTGATTTTAAATAGTTCGTATGAGGGCGACCCTCTTGTCGTTAGAGAGGCAAATGAACGCGGGTCTGTAGTTATCGCTCGCGATATCGTTGGGATTCGGGGATGCACGCACTTAGAGAACCGCTATTCCAACAAAGATGAATTATTAGATCTTTTGAACAAGACTTCTGAAGGTAAGCTAAGTCTTTTTGATAATTTATCTCTATTTGAAACGGATAAAATTAGGGACAATGTTGCAAAAAAAATATTCTTTTAATTATTGCATCTTCGCATTAGCGGGGTTCGGCTTTCTCTATTTTATTTTGCCATTGATCTTGCAGAGTTTTGTAGGGCCAGAATTCTATATTTTTTCAAAAGAACAAAACAATGTATATTTCGAGAATATTACATTTTATTTGCTTTTGGTTGTTTTCTTGTTTGCGTTGTCTTCTAGTGTGATACATACCCCCTGGGTTGTTAATAGGCCTACTACTACCGTCAATTATTTCATAATTACTATAACATTTATCTATTTAATATTTGTTTTTGGTAAAGGCTTAATTTTAAGTCGTAATGGTGTTCCTAGAGAAGAATTACTTGAAATTATAAGCTCACAACTAGTTCCGGGATTTGGTTATTTGCTATTGGCCTGCTTTTTTTCCATCATTAGGTTGAGAAAGTCCTACTTATTAGTTGCATTTGGACTGCTAGCATTAAGCTTAGACGTAGTTTATCAAGGGAAAATTTTTGTAACAAATGCGTTGATGTTAACTATGTTTTTTTTAGATAATAATAGAATAAAGCTAACATTTTTTCGGGTCGTAAGTTTTGTTCTAATTGGCTTTGGTTTTTTGGCATTTATTTTTATACTAAGAAGTTTTAGTGCGGGAGAAAATAGTGCTGCAATCGGGGTCTATACTTATTTTTCTGAATTTATGGGCGTCAATGCCACATCTGGTTGGGCTAAAGAATATGCTGCAAATGGCGGAGCACATGGATTTTTTAATTTCGACCCTATTCTTCAAAAATTTTATATCGGGAGTGTGGGGCATGGACTGGCGATCAGTCCTGTGGCCTACTTTATTGGGAATTTTGGAGATTACTTTTATTTAATAATTTTCATTTATTTTTTAGTTCTTTTTTTAATCTTTTATTTTTCCTCTTATATTTTAGGCAGGTTCTGTTTTTTTATATTGGTTTATAATTTTATACATCTTCTAAGGCATGGACCAGATATTTTCTTATATAAATGTTTTCTTCAGTTGATTATTGTGTCTTTGGCTGTTTTATTTATTAATTTTTTTGCTAAAATAAGATTCAAATGATTGTTGGGTTAGATTGTAGACTGGTAAACAAAATTCATAATACCGGTATTTCCAGATACACAGAGTTTCTCTTAGAGTATTATCAAACTAGAAAGGATATCACTAAAATTGTGCTTATCTTAAACGAAGAGATTTATGACCATGAATATGGTGAAATTTCATTGACAAAATTAAAGCCATATAATATTTTACATTTTGTTTTATTTAAGTCTTACGTCGAATCATTACAAATTGATGTACTTCATTCTCCATTTTATTCAAGTTTTATCATAAAACCTAAAAACCTGGTGAGCATTTTGACAGTTCATGATTTGATGTACAAAATTGTGCCATCTTTTTTTTCCAAGAATAAATATATTTCGACTTTAAAGAGGTGGTATTTCGATTTTATTGTTGAGAATTCTATAAAAAATTCTGATATACTAATCTCCGTGTCTGAAACGACAAGGAGGGATATATTGTCTTTTTATAAACGGGATTCACTATGTATTCCGGAAGATTCTGAAATCAATGATGAGATCCCAACGGTTACGTTGGACAGGTTTTTATTGCAAGATAAACCCTACTTTTTTTATTGCGGAAACAATAGGCCACATAAGAATCTGGATTTCGTGCGGGAAGTTTTTGAAAGTTCAGATGATTTACCTCTCCTTGTTTTAGCAGGTAAAGGACATAAATCGGGTAAAAATATTCTTGCAGTTGGTACTGTAACGGATGAGGAATTATCTGTCTTATATAGGGGGGCAGTATCTTTTATTTTTCCATCATTTTATGAGGGTTTTGGTTTACCTATTTTAGAAGCAATTAAACTACGTACGAAGATAGTAGCGTCAAATATTCCGGCCTTTATGGAGTTTAAAAGCAATAATATAATATTTTTTGAGATTAATAATGTTCAGAGTTTTAGAGCTGCTCTAATAGAAGCTCAAGGGCGATCGTTTTTTAATGATGACGAATTTTTGAATGGATACAGTAAGGAGCATATTTACAAGTTGAATGATAGGATGTTTTCAAAAATTGACAATTTATTATAAGGATGGGAAAAATGGTTATTTCTAGCAGTATAGTTTTATATAAAAATAACGAAACAGTC
The DNA here is from genome assembly GCF_002483935.1 of Sphingobacterium sp. UBA7631. Taxonomy (NCBI): domain Bacteria; kingdom Pseudomonadati; phylum Bacteroidota; class Sphingobacteriia; order Sphingobacteriales; family Sphingobacteriaceae; genus Sphingobacterium; species Sphingobacterium sp. UBA7631. The sequence goes on along the minus strand of NZ_DLIX01000011.1, from coordinate 195,827 downwards.
TTGAAAGCGGCTATTTCGAGTTTTTTGAAAATAACATTTCCAGATGTGATACTTTATCTCATTGATAACTCACCAATTGATGAACTTAAAGATATCTCTGATGATTCTAGAGTTATCTATATTCACAACCCATCCAATCCCGGATTTGGGGCTGGGCATAATATTGCGTTGAAATTGGCTATTCAACAAGGGGCGACATATCATCTAATTTTAAACCCTGATGTTTATTATGCTGAAGGTGTGTTAGAAGAATTGACCGATTATCTGGAGAAGAATATGGATATTGGCAATATTATGCCTAAGGTACTCTATCCGAATAATGAGATCCAGCGACTTTGTAAGCTGCTACCAACACCCTACGATTGGATAGGAAGAAGGTTTAACCCGTTTAAGAAGATGGTCGAAAAGAGAAATGATCTTTTTGAACTTCGATTCACTGGTTATGATCGTATTATGGATGTGCCCTATTTGTCAGGCTGTTTTATGTATTTGCGAATTTCAGCATTAAATGAGATAGGTCTTTTTGATGAAGGCATATTTATGTATGGTGAAGAGACTGATTTGTGTAGGCGTCTAATAGATGCGGGGTATCGTACGGTTTTCTATCCAAGGGTACATATTTATCATCATTTTGAAAAAGGATCACACAAATCGTGGCGCTTGACTAAAATAGGGATGGAGTCTGCGATCTATTACTTTAATAAGTGGGGCTGGTTTTTTGATCGCAAAAGACGTTTAATCAATAAAGATATTCTCAGGAAAATCAATTCTCAAAAATAGGGAATAAGTTGTTATTTTTGCTAATGTTTAAGGAGGAGGATTAATGCAATCAGGATTAAGTTTCACAGCAATCGATTTCGAGACGGCGACGGCCAACCAAAATTCAGCATGTGCCATTGGATTGGTTGTGGTTGAGCAAGGGGTTATTGTGGAGGAATTCTATTCATTGATACAACCTCCCCATAACCAATATATGTGGCAGACCACACGTGTGCATGGGATTCGGCCTCGTGATACGGCCGAGGCTCCCACATTCAAGGAGTTGTTTCCGCGAATTTATCCTCTTATTAATAATCGGATTATGGTGGCTCATAATGAATTATTTGATCGTGGTGTGCTTCGCAAAACGATGGGTTACTATAATTTGCCCTATGATCACCTTGGATTAATGGATAAATGGGAGTGTACATTTAAGATTTACCAAGGCAAGGGATTTAAACCGGCAAGGCTTAATGCGTGTTGTGAAGTATTGGGTATTGATTTGAATCATCATGAAGCTCTTTCAGATGCACGTGCTTGTGCGGAATTATTTATTCGACATCACGACGTAGGTTTGACTATATAGTCATCCCATTTTTATCGAACCAAATATTACCTCCAATTGTTATTAGATATATCTTATCTTTGGTATATGAATACAATAAAATTTCTATTCTATTAAAATCAATGCGACTATGATAAAAATTCCAGAAAAAGGAATGCGAATTGGTATTACTTTCAGTGCATTCGACCTGCTGCATGCTGGGCATATTAAAATGTTGGAAGATGCAAAAAGACAATGTGACTATTTGATCTGTGGCCTTCAGACAGATCCAACTATTGACCGTCCTGAAAAAAACAAACCTGTTCAGACCGTTGTAGAACGTTATATACAGCTCAAGGGTTGTAAATATGTCGATCAGATTGTTCCTTATGCGACTGAACAAGATCTAGAAGATATCTTACGCTCATTCAATATTGATGTGCGAATTGTTGGCGATGAATACCGCGAGAAAAGCTTTACTGGAAGAACCTATTGTGAGGAAAAAGGTATTGAACTCTATTTCAATAGCAGAGATCACCGCTTCTCAAGCTCGGGCTTGCGGAGAATTGTTGCAGATGCCAATTCGCAAGATGGAACAGCTCTAGAAATAGGCTAATCATTATAGATAGTACGAAGCTAAACGATCTAATCAACCACTAGAGAAAAGATTATAAGATGAAAATTGGAATTACCTTTGGCGTGTTTGACTTACTGCACGCTGGCCATATTATGATGCTTGAAGAAGCAAAGAGAAATTGTGATTACCTGATTGTTGGTTTAAATACAGATCCCTCAGAAGTATTTCCTGAGAAAGCTAAACCGACGCAAACGATTGTCGAAAGATATGTACAATTGGAAGGTTGTCGCTATGTAGATGAAATTATCCCTTATGAGACGGAGCAAGATTTGATTGATATGATCAAAGCACTTCCTATTCATATCCGTATTATTGGCGAGGAATATCGGGACAAAGATTTTTCGGGTCGTATGTACTGCGTAGAAGAGAATATTGAAATCTATTATAATAAGCGAACACATCGTTTTTCGAGCGCGGGACTGCGTCGTGTTGTCGCTGCAAAAGAGGAACAGCAAAAATAAAGATTATGAGCAGAATAATTCATGTTGTTTTAACAGGTGGAGTAGGTAGCCGTTTGTGGCCGCTTTCGCGTAAAAGTTATCCCAAGCAATACCTTGATTTATTTAAGGATGGCTCATTGTTTGAAATGACTGTTAAACGTAATCAATCCCTTTGCGGGCAAGTGATTGTTGTGGGCAACTGTGATAATCATAGTTTGAGCCGTGAAGTCATGGAAAACAATAAGATAGACTATATTGACATTGTAGAGGCTACACCCCGTAATACAGCTGCTGCTATTGCTTTCGCTGCCTTTGCCGCACAGCCGGATGATATTTTGATTGTGACGCCTTCTGATCATGTAATTGTAGGTGAGGAGGCTTATGCGGAAGCAATCAAAGCTGGGATAGAAAAGGCTAATAAAGGTTATATTGTTACGTTTGGTATTCAGCCGACACGTCCTGAAACGGGGTACGGCTATATCGAATATAAGGATGACAAAGTTTTATCCTTCCGCGAAAAACCAAATCAGGATACCGCAGAAGATTTTATTGAACGCGGCAATTTCTTATGGAATTCTGGGATGTTCTGTTTTAGAGCCGATACGTTTCTGGCCGAGTTACAGACTTTTGAGCCTAAAGTGTATGCAACAGCATTCAACGCATGGCAGCATCGCAAGGATGGAGAGCTGGATTTGGCTCTATCTAAGGAGATTCCATCGATCTCCATTGACTATGCGGTGATGGAGCGCTCCAAGAAAATTCGTGTTGTCGCCACCAGTTTTCAATGGTCCGATCTCGGTTCCTTTGAGTCGATGTATGATTATTTGAAACAGACGGGGCATCCGGTTGATGAGAATGGCAATATGGTTATCGGTACCGATATCTATACGGCATTTGTGGGGATGCGCGATAGTATTCTTGTACATACAAAAGATGCGATACTGGTATTACAAAAAGAGAAATCCCAGGATGTCAAGAAAATTTATAATACATTGGAACGTCATCAGTCCAAACTGATCGACTAATTTCAATCTAGCTACAAGTTAAACTATTTCCTTGTAAGCTCGGATCAATATAATCAGCTACATGAGCTAATTTAGCGTGTAGCTGATTCCTGCTCTCAGGAAGAAATGTAAAACTCGAATTCGTATAGCCCTTAAGTAAGTTATTCAATAAATCCAATATAAAAATACAATATACGGTTGATTTTTAGCTAAATATGTGATTGTCCCCAATTTGTCCCCTGTCAATTTTAGCCATCTATTGCCAATTACCCTAATTTTGAGATATAGTTAAATGCAATCATAAGATTGTATAACGCCTAGTCCTATTATCTATTTTATTATGGTACTTATTTTAACAGTTTCAGTTATCGTTTTATTTATTATTTATTTTATTCTACAATCAAGGCAGCGGGAAAAGCTATTTAAAGAAGCTGTTTCGATGCAGGTCAACTACCTGTTTCAGGATAGGCCCGGACAATACAGTGGCGACTATCGGACAAAAAGTGGTGTTTTTGTATTTCGGACGAAGTCCAAAGACGAAGAGCTTAAAAATATGGTAATCAAACAGGTGAAACCCGATCATCCCGCTTTGGTTGTCAATCTGGAACAGATTGTGGTTGTGCCTTTCGAAAGCAAAAAAGGCGATTCAGATGTATCGGTGCGGTTTAAATTACAACGAAAGAAAGGTGAAATAACAGCATTGGAAGGTAAAGGGATACGCATTGCTGGTGTGTTGAATTATGCCAACAGAAAACCAAAGACGTTTAGTACAGTATTGAAGATAGGAGAGCTTTATCAATCAAACGAACAATCGAATCAGACGACATAATTTGCATTAATTCTTATTTTATGGGAAAGGGTTTGTAATGGAACAAACCCTTATTTTTTTACTTAGAATTTCAGCAAATGTTGATGTTCGATAGCCCAGGATAAGAGCGCATTGTTTTCTTCCTGGAGGTCAAGCTTCCGGCAGATGCGGTGCCTGGTGTTTTTGATGGTGTAGGGACTGAGGAATAGTGATTCGGCAATATATTTAGTCGTATGTCGGAGGGCTATCAGCTTAAGGATATTTAACTCTGCCGGAGTCAATGTTTTTAATTTTTCCACCGTTTGGTTTTTATCCCTTTGTTGTTGTAGGCGCTGGATAACCAAGTGCGTGCCAGCATAGAGCCGATTTTCTCCCAACGGTTTAATAATGTAATTTTCAGGATTTAGTGCTGCTGCGCGGTCTATGCTGCTTTTCGATTGATACGAAGTAATAAAAATAAGGCTAAAAAGCTTGGTTGCGGCATATTTTTCCATTAACTCAATGCCATCTAGTCGATCATTGAGCTGAATATCACAGAGTATTAGATCTGGTGAGTTTTGCGCCATGTATTGATCTGCCTCGTCGACCGTGAGCGCAATATGCAATTCCAATCCTGAATAAAGGGAATGAAGTTGATATTCGATAAATCGGGCGATAATCATTTCGTCTTCTACAATTAAAACTTTTAGGCTCATATCATGTTGTTAAATTCAAATATATACTGAAATCCTCGCTCCTGCTGGATGGTCACGGTTCCTTTAATCTGCCTGGTTAGGTCTTTCACCAGACCAATTCCGAAAGAAGTTGATAAAACAGTTTGGGTGGCGCCAATGCCATTATCTTCAAAATGCATCATTGTCGCAAGTTTTTTCTTGATGATACTTAGGCTAATGACTGGAGTGCTTGTGCTTCCTTCTGGAAAAGCATATTTATAACTATTTGTCAATAGCTCTGTGATGATCAACGCTAGTGGGATCGACGTGTTTGTGGATATCAACCAGTCTTGTTCAATATCGACGTTAACGCTGACCTTTTTTTCTGGATCATGCATCTGTCTAAGGTAATTGACCGTTTCAATAACCAATGTTTTTAATTTCAGCTGGCTGTTGTGATTATATACCAGCAGCTGGTTGACCAGCATCATGGCGTGGATGCGGTCTTGCATCGACTGGATGGCCTGATTATATTGAACACCATGGCTTTCACCTGTTTTGTACAGGCTTCCGAGACTATATAAGAGCTGCAGGTTGTTTTTTACCCGATGATTAACTTCATCGATCAATGTCTCAATATAGTGATTCTTTTGAAGCAGTTGGATTTGCTGTTCATAAAGTGCATTATTTGCTTTCTTTAGTTCATTTGTTCTTTCCTGCACAATTGACTCTGTCGATTGATGATAGTCCAGCTCATTTTTTCGCAATTTTAAGCGTATACCGATCAATAGCAACATGGTAATGCTTAGAGCAAAAAACTGGGTCAGCATGGAAACATATTGTATGGCCTGCTCTTGAAAAGTGAGTGCACAGTAGACCATGGCAGTGATACCGGTCACAAAAAACACACTTCCATACGCTAAGAAGCGCTGCATCAGGTCTATCTTTTTCCAGAGTGAAATAAAAAGGTTGGAAAAATAGAGCATATGAATAATGCCGAGCGTAATATTTACCCAGTTACTTTGTTTATAATTGACAAAATAAAAATTATTGACAAATGTAAATAGTGCCGTGATGCCAATCGTGAAAATAATGTAACAAGCTACTTTATAATAACGGGTATGCAGCTTCCTTAATTGAAGAAAATCTATGGTCAACAGATAGAAACTAATAGCAGCAAATCTGCTAAAGAGCGATACCATGCTCCAGCCCAGTTGGGGACTGTCATAAAAGATAAAATCGACAAAGATGTTTTGAAGCGCAACGCTATATATACCAATAGATAGCAAGAACAGAAAAATCCAGATATAGGGTCGGTAGCGTGATACTATCCACGCCAATGCCATATACAGCAGGAGTACAATAATGGCACCTTCCATAAACGCATGGACAATTCGGCTATGTTGTTTCTTTTTAACATAATCCAGTTCTTTCTGTAAATGGAAATTATACAGCGGTGTGTAGCCTTTGCTATGTTTTACCCGGAGCAATATGGTATAGGGTTTTCCCGCTTCCAGGTTTAAAACAAAATGATCACGGCCATCTCGCGGATCCAGATCCTTGCGTTTACGGAACAAGCCTGATTTCTTTTTATATACGATTTTACCTTTTGAATCGATTAGGGTGAGATTGACATACGTTAAATTGTCGAAGGATAAGACATAATTGCCTGTTGTTAAGCTGTCTGAAAGACTTATTTCCTTTTTGAGCCAGAAAATGCCTTTTTCTTGATCAACTTCCCTTTTAATTCGGTTGAGGGGAGCAAAAAGGACGGAATGATGATAGTAATATATCGGATTGGTGTACTCAGCGGATTCCTTTGCAATGAGTAGAGGCGAATTTTTGGCGATGCAATTCTCTATTGCAACCTGATTATTGGCCATCATCGCATCTCTTCCGAAACGGATGGTTGCTATGCAGAGCAACATTAAGATGGTGACAATAATATTTGGCTTCATAAGGCAAACAAAAATGCATTATTTTCATTAAACCTAATAAGTTTTTATTTTCCTAATTGTAAATAAGACCCTAGGGTCTCTGTTTCTGTCCACAATTACTTATTACTTTTGTTATACGCATTTAGAGGAATATCTACGAACGCAAGGATATTGACATTCAGATAGAATGATGAGTTGATTATGATGTATTTATATATATTTCTGTTTATTGCAGTAGCTTATGCTTTATTTCGGTTTTTTTCTTCTAGAAAGAAAAAACCTACTGATGTATCCATGTATGTTTACTACCGTTTTCAGGATCATCCTGGACAGTATAGTGGCAGTTTAAGAGCAACCCACGGGGCGCTGGTGTTTCGGGGCGAGCGATTTCGGGATGATGTCAATAATATTGTGGTGAAAGACGTCCGATCTACAGACTCCAAGGTAGAAATAAAGCTGCAGCAGATCTTGGTTCTGCCTTTCAAAGAAAGTGAAAATACTTCTTTTGAAGTATCTGTACGATTCCGGATTGCATCGGATAAAGCGAAAGAAGTTGATCTGACTAATTATAAAGTCAGAATACAAGCTGCAATTAATTATCAAAATGGGGAAAAGAAAGCATTTAGTACTGTTCTTCCCATGATGGGGGTATATCATAATCATTCCGAAGAGCCGGGTGATTTTATCAATAAGTAATTTACGTGTTTTTATTCCATATTACATACCTATTTAACTCAAAGGAACCCTGCTTGCCGGGGTTTCTTTATTCTTATTCATGGGGATGTTCCACGTGGATTTTACGTTAAGCTGATTACGTCACTTTCTTTTGATCACAAATTCGGGTCATATTCCTATCTTTAGCAGAATAATGGCTTGCTGATTAAAAGAAAATTGACTTATAGAAATTAGGCATAAAGAAAAATGAAAAAAATAGAGAAGATTGCTTGTATAGGAGCGGGATACGTAGGGGGGCCAACAATGTCAGTTATTGCGCAGATGAATCCTGCTATTCAGGTAACTGTTGTTGACCTGAATCAACAACGTATAGATGCGTGGAATAACGAAGATCTTAGCCAGCTTCCAATTTATGAACCTGGGCTTGACGCGGTGGTAGGGGAAGCTCGTGGGCGGAATTTGTTTTTTTCGACAGATGTTGAAACGGCTATCGATGAGGCGGACATGATCTTTATATCCGTCAATACCCCGACAAAAACCTATGGTAAAGGGAAGGGGCAGGCTGCAGATTTAAAATATATCGAACTTTGTGCACGGCAAATTGCTCGGGTTGCTCAGGGTGATAAAATAATTGTCGAGAAGTCGACTTTGCCGGTCCGCACGGCTGCAGCATTAAAAAGTATATTGGACGATACAGGAAATGGTGTTAATTTTTCTATACTTTCCAATCCGGAGTTTTTAGCTGAAGGAACAGCCGTTGTGGATTTACAACATCCAGATAGAGTGCTTATTGGCGGTGAAGATGAAGACGCTATTCAGGCGCTGGTGAAGATTTATGCCGCCTGGGTTCCACATGAACGTATCCTTACGACCAATTTATGGTCATCTGAATTATCTAAATTAGTTGCAAATGCTTTTTTAGCCCAACGTGTTTCATCTATCAATGCGATTTCGGAGTTGTGTGAGGTGACGGGTGCTAATGTGGATGAAGTGTCTCGGGCCATTGGCCATGATAGCCGGATTGGACCCAAATTTCTGAAGGCTTCGGTAGGTTTCGGAGGTTCTTGTTTCCAGAAAGATATTCTGAATCTTGTTTACATCGCACGAAGTTACAACCTGACTGCTGTAGCTGATTACTGGGAACAGGTAATTATTTTAAACGACCATCAAAAATCGCGATTTGCAGAACGAATTATTCAGACCATGTATAATACGGTAAACGGGAAGAAAATTGCCTTTTTAGGCTGGGCTTTTAAAAAAGACACGAACGATACGCGTGAATCTGCTGCTATTTATGTGGCCGATCATCTATTGGATGAGGAGGCACATCTGATGGTTTACGATCCAAAAGTAACGGCTGAACAAATTTATAAGGATCTGGATTATTTAAAAACTCGCTCATCTGAGGAGAATCGCCGTTTGGTAACCGTTGTTAATGATCCTTATGAAGCTTTACGTGAGGCGCATGCTGCTACAATATTAACAGAATGGGATGCGTTTAAGGGGTATGATTGGGCGCTGATCAAGAAAGAGATGAAGAAGCCTTCCTTTGTATTTGATGGGCGGAAGTTATTGGATAGCGCTAGTCTGAAAAAACTTGGCTTTGACTATTATGCGATTGGGGAGTAAACAACTGACCATTGTTTAACAATAATTTAATTTGATAAATAAAATCAGATTGAGTACTTTTGTTACTCAATCTGAACTATACCATGTTAGACTCTTTAATTACATCCAAGACTCGACTGAAGCTATTGATTAAGTTTTTTGTATCGGCTAGTAACCAATCACATTTAAGAGGTCTTGCGGATGAGTTTCAAGAATCAACCAATGCCATACGAAAAGAACTAAACCAATTGTCAGAAGCAGGTTATTTAGAAAAAAGTACAGACAAAAATAAAATCCTATACCGTGCTAATACCAAACATTCATTATTTAATCCAATTCAAAAATTAATTCATACCTATTTGGGTATTGATGAAATTGTAGATAATATATTACTACAAGCGGGAGATATTCAAGAAGTTAGTTTGGTCGGAGACTATGCGGAGGGCATAGATTCGGGGAAAATTGATGTATTAATTTTTGGGGAAAATCTAAATCAGGCATATTTATTGCTGTTAGCGGACAAGGTTGAAAAAAAATTGGGAAAGCAAGTCAATCTTTCTTTTCAGAAAGCTATCGAAGAACAACGTTATATCATTTTGTATACAAATAATTCTGTAATATAATTACTTCAAAAAATGAGTAAAATATTAATCACCGGCGGGGCCGGTTTTATAGGTTCAAATCTTGTAGAACATTTTTTAGGTAAAAACCATCAAGTGGTCGTATTAGATAACTTTGCTACGGGGCATCGCCATAATATTAGTCAACATCAAGGCAACCCAGATTTTACATTGATCGAAGGTGATATTCGTAATAATGAAGACTGCCAACAAGCAGTGGCTGGAGTTGACTATGTGCTACATCAGGCAGCCTTGGGATCTGTGCCACGTTCTATTAAAGATCCACAGACCTCTAATGAAGTAAATGTAACAGGTTTTTTAAATATGTTGGTTGCTGCACGTGATGCTGGAGTAAAGCGTTTTATCTATGCGGCTTCTTCATCTACCTATGGTGATTCTGCAAGCCTTCCAAAAGTGGAAGATATTATTGGAAAGCCATTATCTCCTTATGCCATTACTAAATATGTGAATGAGCTATATGCAGATATTTTTTCGAAGACATACGGCTTGGAAACCATTGGTTTACGGTACTTCAATGTTTTTGGACGTCGCCAAGATCCAAATGGTGCTTATGCAGCTGTGATTCCGTTGTTTGTCAAGAAATTTATGAACTATGAGAGCCCTGTGATAAACGGTGCTGGGGATTATTCGCGTGACTTTACCTATATCGACAATGTTATCCAAATGAATGAGCGTGCTATGACCATAGATAATCTAGGTGCAGTCAACACTGTTTATAATACGGCTGTTGGCGACCGTACGACATTGAATCAATTGGTTGGTTACCTAAAAGAGTTTTTGACAGAATACGATTCTGAAATTGCAAGGGTGGAGATTGTTCATGGTCCCAATAGACAAGGTGATATTCCGCATTCCTTGGCTTCCATTGACAAAGCACGCCAGTTGTTGGGCTATGAGCCGACACATGTAATCCGTGAAGGGCTAAAAGAAGCTGTAAAATGGTATTGGGAAAATTTAAAATAGTAATTTAATCATCATAACTCGTATATAAATGAAAAAAATAGCTGTAATTGGATTAGGATATGTTGGTCTTCCCTTGGCCAGGTTATTTGCTACGAAGTTTCCCGTAGTCGGCTTTGATATTAATCAAAAACGCATAGAAGAACTACGTGCTGGAAAAGATTTTACGTTGGAGGTGGAAGATGAAGTTCTTCAGGCTGTTTTATCAAATGATAATCCATTTTTAACTGATAGCAAAGGATTGTATTGTTCCAATCAGCTAAATGATATTGAGTCAGCAAATTTCTATGTAGTTACAGTACCTACACCGGTTGATAAAAATAATCGTCCAGATTTGACTCCATTATATAAGGCTTCAGAAACAGTAGGTAAAGTATTGAAGAAAGGTGATATTGTCGTATACGAATCTACAGTTTACCCTGGTGTTACAGAGGAAGAGTGCATTCCGGTTTTAGAAAAGATTTCCGGCTTAAAATTCAATGAAGATTTCTTTGCCGGTTATTCCCCAGAGCGTATCAATCCAGGCGATAAACAACATACCGTTGAGAAAATATTAAAAGTAACATCTGGTTCAACACCTGAGATCGGGGCTGAAGTGGACGCTGTTTATAAAGAAGTGATTACCGCAGGTACACACTTAGCACCATGTATTAAAGTTGCCGAAGCAGCTAAGGTGATTGAGAATTCACAACGTGACATTAATATTGCTTTTGTGAATGAATTGGCAAAAATCTTTAATATTTTGAATATTGATACCCACGCAGTATTGGAAGCAGCAGGTACCAAATGGAACTTTTTACCATTTAAACCAGGATTGGTTGGTGGTCACTGTATTGGTGTAGATCCTTATTATTTGGCGCAAAAGGCACAGGAGCATGGCTACCACCCAGAAATTATTTTGGCTGGACGTCGTTTAAATGATTCCATGGGTGAATATGTAGCTTCACAAGTGGTGAAAACAATGATTAAAAAGGGGATTAACGTGAATGGTGCTGAGGTCTTAATGCTTGGTGTTACTTTTAAGGAGAATTGTCCTGATGTTCGCAACACCAAGATTGTTGATGTGATCCGTGCTTTAGAAGACTATGGCATAAAGGTTACAACTTATGATCATTGGGCAAATCCTGCTGAAGTACATCACGAATACGGTATTGAAAGTACGGCTGATTTACCAAATAAAAAGTTTGATGCAATTGTCTTAGGGGTAGCTCATAAAGAATTTTTGGATATAAATTTTTCTAGTCTAAAAAAAGATATTGCCATTGTTTATGACGTAAAAGGAACAATAACAGAAGAGGCTGATAATAGATTATAAACATGGATAATCAATCTGTTCTAGAAAATAATCGGCGTGTTCTAAAGAATACTATGCTACTATATATACGTATGCTTTTCGTAATGGGAGTGTCGTTATTTACTGTAAGAATTGTGCTTAAATATCTTGGAGTAACTGATTATGGTATCTATAGTGTTGTAGGTGGCGTGGTAATGATGATGGCATTCTTAAGTAATTCAATGTCGTCTGCAACTCAGCGGTTCTTTTCGTTTGATTTAGGACGTAGAGATTACGAAAGCTTACGAAAAACTTTTAGCACAAGTTTATTTATCTACATATTATTTTCATTAATAGTATTATTGATTGCTGAAACTGGTGGGATTTGGTTTTTAAAAAATAGATTAACCTTGCCAGCTGATAGATTAGATGCAGCGATTTGGACATTTCAGTTTTCGATTTTATCTTTCATTGTATCTATTATAACGATACCATATAATGCATTGATTGTTGCTAGGGAAAAGATGTCCACTTTCGCTTATTTTAGTGTTTTTGAAGTAATAGCGAAGCTAGTAATTGCATATATTTTGTCAATTTCTGTATATGATCGGCTGATAGTTTATTCATTTTTAATGTTCCTTATTACATCAATTGTTTTTCTATTATTTAGATATTTCTGTGTTCGACAGTTTTCCGAAAGCCACATCATTTATGTTTACGACAGAGGGTTGCTGAAAAAATTAATTGGATTTACTGGATGGAATTTGTTCGGTTCGATAGCTGGTGTATTTAACAATCAGGGAGCAAATATAATTTTAAATATCTTTTTTGGACCCGCAGTAAATGGTGCCCGTGCTCTTTCGTTTCAATTAAGCAATTCCCTAAATCAATTTGTTACTAATTTTATGTTGGCTACACGCCCTCAAATAACAAAGTATTACGCTAAGGGAGAGATGTCAAATATGATGAATTTAGTTTTTACTAGTTCTAAATTCTCTTTTTTCCTTCTGATGATATTCGGTATTCCAATTTTGTTGGAAACACATATCATATTACAATTATGGTTAAATGAAGTTCCAGCTTTCGTTGAAATATTTACGAAGTTGACTATTTTTATTGCATTAGTTGACTCGTTATCATATTCTTTAATGACTGCCGCTCAGGCAACTGGGAATATAAAATCCTATCAAGCAATCGTTGGAACACTTCTTCTTTTATCATTACCTATTTCCTATGTTTTCTTTGAATTACATTATCCACCATATGCCGTAATGATAATCACATTATGCGTTTCGATCATTGCACTTTTTGCTAGGTTATTTATGTTAAAGGGAATGATTAGTCTGGATATTTTGAAATATTTAAAGGATGTAGTATTAAGAATCTTGTTGGTTTTCGCGCTCTCTTATTTTTCAATTTATTTCTTGTCTAGCTATTTAGACGATGGTTTATTGCGAGTGATTTTAGTAAGCTTCGTTAGTGCTCTTCTGTCTATTTCTTTTATCTATTTTTTTGGTTTGAATAAGAAAGAAAAGACTTTTTTAAAAACAACAGTTAATACTTTAATTCAAAAATACCAATTTAATAAGAGATGAAAAATATCGTTAAAAGGATTCTTCCGAAATACGTCGTGTCATTAATTAGAAATCTAATTTTAGTTAAACGACTATATCCTGCATATTTATATGATTTAAAACGGTTTTATCGATACTCTGGTACTGATGGCCATGGGGATGAGACAAAACTAATAGAAAAAATCATTACTAAATATCATATTATAGAAAAGGGGCTTACAATGCCTAGCTCGAGACTTGGCTTTGGTAAAGACGTAATAATTGGATTGTCATCTCTTTGTCTTGAATTCTCAAAAAAATATGATAGCAAAGACGAGCAGTATCTGCATGCGATAGGGGTCATTTTTGAATATAAGAGATTTCATGAGGTAAATAATTTTGAATTAAATGAAGACATTATTAAAGCGATAACTAAGATTGAGGGGTTAATGAGTATTTCTCCTACTCAACAATTGTCTTTTGAAAGGGATGATTTTTTCCAATATAAAAATTCTGAATTCTTAACTTTTTCAAATTCAAGAATGAGTGTTAGAAATTTTGATGAAAATGAAGAAATTTCACAAGAAAATTTAGATAATGTTCTTAATCTTGCCAAAAATGCACCATCAGCTTGCAATAGACAAACATGGAGGACATATATCATCACCGATAAAACCTCTGTTGGAAAAGTTTTAGAAGCTCAGGGTGGTAATAGAGGGTTTGGACATTTAGCAAATAAAGTGATTATTGTAGCTGGCGAGGTTGGCGGATTTGCTTCCCCAGGGGAAAGAAACCAGGTTTTTATTGATGGAGGAATTTATGCCATGAATCTGCTGTATTCACTTCATTATTATAACATAGGTTCATGTATTTTGAACTGTAGTCATTCAGTGGAAAAAGATATGAAAATGAGAGAGATCATTGACATAAAGCAATCTGAAGTTTTTATCGCTATGATAGCAATTGGAATTCCACCTAAAAATTTTAAAGTTGCAATATCAAAAAGATATTCAATAGAACATACGAATAAATATTCTTGAAAACATAATACAAATGAAAACAGTAGGCTTATTAACTTTCCATTTTCCAATTAATTATGGGGCATATCTCCAAACATATGGCCTGTACAGCTATATTAAAGAAACAGGAAATAAAATTGAAATTATAAATTATTTCACAGATGAGCATATGTCTCGTTTTGATTTTTATCAGAAACCGAAATCGATTAAGGAAGCGATTTCCTACGTCTTTAAGACTCCTTTTCTTACGAGTTATTTAAAAAAGAGAGCTAAGTTTAAGAAGTTTGCTGATATTCAATTTGAAATGACCCCTCGTTATAAAAGTTTATCTGATGTACCTTTCAAATATGATGTTGTTATAACAGGAAGTGATCAAGTATTTAATATTAATCATTCCGATCGACTAATCTACTTTCAGCCTTTTAAAAAATCGAAAAATCAAATCAAAGCAGCTTACGCACCTAGTTTTGGAATTAATAATTTAGATGAGAATATCAAGAATAAGATTAAAAATTTGGTAACTGATTTTGATTATCTATCATGTAGAGAAGAATTGGGGGCAAAGTTTTTAGCTGATGTTTCGGGCAAGAACACGGAGCACGTTTTAGATCCAGTATTTTTAGCCGACAAAGATAAATGGTGTTCAATTTCTTCGAAAAGACTTATTAGAGATGATTATGTTTTCATTTACGACTTGAATGGTAAAAAACCGTTGGTTGAAATGGCTAAGAAGTTGGCAAAGAACAGGAAAATTGTTATTATCTCTAATGATCCAATGGCTCAATTGAAAAAAATTTATAAGGGGTGCGATGTGTTTGCTAAATCTGCGGGAATAGAGGATTTTATCAGCTATATTAGATATGCTGATGTTGTGATCACTGATTCATTTCACGGTACCGCCATGTCTGTATTATTTAAGAAGGAGTTTTATACATATATTGCTCTTCAATCAGCATCCTATAGGATTCTGTCTTTATTAAAACTATTAACATTGGAAGATAGATTAATAAATAATTTAGCAGATTTTCGGGAGTTAGAGCTTGTAGATTATGAAGGCAAACTGAACGAATTAATAACAAAGTCAAAGACTTATCTAAATAAAATTTTCTATAACTGATGTTTTTTAGATTTCTAATATTTCTTCTATTTATTTGGAGTATTGTTTCTCTGTATTTTTTTGGAAATTCAGATGTTCAACTAGTAGGTGGAATAGCTCCATATATTACTTCTATAATCGTTTCTCTAATTGAGATCTTTGCGATAATTACTATGGTTTTTAATTTTAAGATTTTAGTTTTTAGCAATATTTGCAGAATAGTAATCTTATGGTATGTATATGTTTTTCTTAATGTTTTATTAAATTCTGCGAATGTTTTATTTGATTTAAGGGAGGTAATATGGTGGCCATCTATATTCTTAATCTTTTTTGCAGTTTTTTATGGAAAGTCTTTAGATGTTAGATTTAATTTCATAGTGAAATCTATGATTTGTCTTCTTCTTATCCTTTTTGTTCAATTTGTTTTGATTAGATTTTCTACAATAGGCTTTAGTATCGTCACAGGTGGTAAATCACTGAATCATGTGTTTTACGTTATCTTACTTACTCCATTTATATTTCTTTTACGCAATAAAACTTGGAAGTATTTATTATTTTCTTTAGCAATTGTAGCAGCTTTAATTTCCTTTAAGCGGTCGGCGATGATATGCATGTTTCTGATGCTTTTAGTTTCTATCTATTTTGATTATATAAGAGATCAAAGAGGTAATTTCTTTTCGAAAATATTTATTGTTTTTATAGTCGTTATTGGATTATCTGGTCTTTATGATCATTTTAATTCTCGATCGGATGACTATATCACTAATCGGTTAAGTTCAATACAGGATGATGGAGGCTCGGGAAGAGTTGATATTTACAATACCGTTTTTAATAGTTTCGAGAAACAATTTTTCGAAAATAAGTTAATGGGAGTTGGACATAATGGGGTTAGAAATAGCGGCATTGTATGGGAAACAAGAGGTGTAGCAAATCAAAACTTATCTTCACACAACGACTTTATTGAAATTATCTACGATTATGGTGTTATTGGTATAATTATTTATTTATTTTTTATTAAATCTGTCATCTCTAATACGTTAAAAATAAGGAAGCTAGACTCTAGGCTATTTCAAGCAAATATTGTCTCTTTAATTATGTTTCTAGTAATGAGTATGGTAAGTCATCTTATTCTATATCCGACATATTTTGCATATTTAGTAATTCTTTGGGCTATTACAGCGTCGTATTTACATCAAAATAAAGCGAACTTATGAGGGTTAGTATAATAGTTCCCACTTACAATAGGGAATCTACGATTAAGCAATGTATTGAAAGCATTATAGACCAAAACTATAATTATGAATTAGAAATTATCATTAGTGATGATGGGTCTACTGATAACACGATAATAATCGTAAAAGAATTTGGAGATAAAGTAACACTGATACAAAAACCAGTAGAATGTACTGATCAAGGAGCATCTTACGCGAGAAATCGTGGCCTTAGTGTTGCCACGGGTACTTTAATTGGTTTTTTAGATTCGGATGACTATTATCTCCCGGGATATCTTAATATAGTTGTTAAAGAATTCAATGATCTTGAAATAGGGTATACTTTTGCTAGGGCAAAAAAGGAAGTTCTAAATCCAGATGGAAGTATGACATTAATCCCATGGACTAGAGAAAAAATGAACCGTTTAGATGTTCAATATCATGTTCTCTTTAGAGCTTATAATATAAATACAAATGTTATAATTTTTAGAAAGAGTATATTAGATAGCGTTGGTCTCTTTGATACTAGTCTTAGCAATGGAGAAGATAGCGATATGTGGATAAGAATTTCTGAGATTTCTAAAGGTAAATTTGTTGACTATTATGGAGCGGTTTACCGAATTGATCATTCAGATAATCAATTGAGTAAGAATGTTGAGACTGTAAAAAGAAAATGCGCAAATATATTATATGCAAGTGCTTTTGCAAGAACACTATCCAGTTCATCTAAAGATAAATTGCGGCTATTAATTATTATTAGAAATATAATGTTAATTAATATTCAGCATAAATCTTTTGTCAAAAGGATAATTTCGAAGTTTTCAGTTCATTTTAAATTGATGATGTTGTACCCGATTTCATTTGTAAAATTTTGCATTTATGGCATTATTAGAAAATAAAAAGAAAAGTATTGCTGTTATTTTTTTCGGACCTTTCCCTATCGGTAATGCTTCAACCTTGAGAGTGTTTAGCTATTGTAGATCAATTGTAAAATCGGGGCATAATTTGAAGGTGTTCATTCTTGCTCCTACAGCAGAGGCTGCTATCAATAAAGATCACACCGGTAATTACAAGGGTGTTAGCTTTGAAAATATTTCGAGAATAACTTGGTCGGCTAAACCATCTGTTTTTAATAAGTTTTGGTATTATATTTATGGCATTTTTAGAGCGCTTATATTGATAAATCGTGGAGAATATAATGGGATTATTACCTATCATAACACTTTATTTTTTGCGTTTGTATTTCGTATGTATAGTTTATTAAAAGGAATTCCTTTTGTTATTGATAAAACAGAATACCCATATAATTATCGTAATTCGGGGAGACTAGGGAAATTTATTAGAATATTTAATTTGAAGTTTTTTTCTGGAATTATAACAATTACTAAGGAGCTTGAATCATTTTATTCAAAATACAATAGAACTTTTCTTCTGCCTATGTCAATAGATCCAGAAAGGTATTCTGGTATCAAAAAAAATCAAGTTGATGATGAATATATAGCAGTTGTCGTGGGTTCGCATAATCGGGATGCAATCTTTGATTCTATTAAAGTTTACAGTGAATATGTAAAACTAGCCGTTAATTTGAATTCCATAAGAAAATTGTATGTAATTGGGGACTTATCTAGTAAGCCAGATTATCAATCGATTCTTGAATTTTTAGAAGATAATGGCCTATATAATCAGGTAAAAATCCTTGGACGAGTTAGAGGAGATGAGATCCCCAAATTATTATTAAATGCTAAATGTTTATTGTCGACTCCTTCTAGTTTCCCCTCAGGTGGTTTCCCGACAAAATTAGGCGAGTATCTCTTATCTGGTAATCCAGTTTTAATGACTATAGTAGGTGAAGTTGAGAGTTATTTACAAAATGGAATTGATTTTTTAGGCAGTTATCCTGGCGATTATGCAGAAATGGCTAAAAATATTTTGTTGATCCAAGAAAACGAGGAGTTCGCAAATAAATTGGGCAGGAATGGAAAAATTGCAGCTTTAAAAAATTTTAATGCGGATAATTATGTTAATGAATTGATAGATTTTATATACAATAATTAAAATTGTTATGTCAACTAAGAATAACTGGAATATTGGAGTGATGGTATTTATTTTATATGTATACCTATTTCCAATAAATACTTTTGGTCAAGGAAAACAGAAATTGTATTTCTATGCAGAGAAAGGAAATGCTGTTCAAGAAGGTATATTAAAAGACTTTAAAAATGTTTCTAGGATTTATATGTTTTATGAGAATTTCTTTATAAAGGGTTCAAATTTTGACAAGAACTTATTTAATTCGTTTTGTTTAAAACTCATTCCAAATAAAAATGAGTCTGGTTACGCTGTACTAGATTGGGAAGGCGTTGAATTTGATATCTTGAGAGGGGTCAAGAAAGTGTCAAATCAAAGATACAATGATGTTTTAAACCGTTTTATAGAGATTATCCGATATGCAAAGAAAGTTAGACCAAATATAAATTGGAGTTTTTACGATTGCAATCCTGCTCAATATCCTCTTGTTAATAAATTTGGCGTATTAAGTGCTGAAAGAATGGCTCCCTTATTAAAAGAGTTGGATTTCTTTTCAACTAGTTTATATTTAAGAGATAACTTTAGCCAAAGCTCTAAAATAATTAATTATTTGACCTCGAATGTTAAAGAGTCTCTCAGACTGGGGAGCATTTATGGGAAAAGTGTATTGCCATTTGTATGGCACAGGTATCATGATTCGAATCGATTGAATGATTGTATTTCTCCAACTGATTTTAATAAATACGTGCAAAGTATATTAAAAGTTACTTATTTTAATAAATATGTCGATGGAGTAATTTGGTGGAATTCGGAGAGTTACTTGGATAGGGTAAAAGGTCAAAGCAAATTTGATAAAACAAAACGTACAACTACTTTGACAGCTCTGGATAATCAAGATGTTCTTTTTAGAAACTATATGAATGCGCTTTCTAAAGATTTATCTTCGAGGTAGATAGAACTGTTTCAGTTGAATAGTTTGGAAAATGGAGGGAATTTTATTCAATCTAAATTAATTAATTTAATAATATTTTGTTATCATGTTTTTAGAGATTTTGGTAGATATTCAATTAAAATTAGCCTATAGTAAAGGTATGAATCACCGTAAGTAAGTAGCGATATATTTTTGATTTATGAAGAAAATATTATTAGTTTCTCCATTGCCACCGCCAGTTGGGGGGATTGCAAGTTGGACAGTAAATATGCTTAAATATTTTAAAACATATTCTAGTGAAGAATATTCTTTAGAGCATCTTAATAATGCAATGCAATTAAGAAGCATCACTTCGACTTCATTAGTATTCCGTGTATTTTATGGTATAATAAATTTTGTAAGCTTCTATTTTAAATTAATTAGCCAAATTTCTAAACGTCCAGATTTGTGCCATTTTACTTCTAGTGCCTCTTTAGGATTATTTAAAGACATATTCTTTATTTTAACTTGTCGGCTTTTTAAAATTGATACGGTAATACATTATAGGTTTGGACGCATACCAGAACTTTATACTAATAAAGGTTGGGAATGGAGAGTTTTAAAGTTTGTAAATAGTATCAGCACCTTTGTTATTGTGCTCGATAGTAAGAGCTTAGAGGTTTTAAACAAATATCACAAACATGTTTTTCTAATAGAAAATCCAGTTTCCCCTCAGTTGATTGAGTTAAAGAAAAAGATAATTAAGAACCCGGAAAATACGATATTATTTGTTGGTCATGTTACGAGAAAAAAAGGCATTTATGAATTCTTTGAAGCCACGAGTGATCTCGATATTAAATATAAATTGGAAATAGTCGGGCCTTTTGAAAAGGATGTAAAGCAAGATCTGTTAGATAGATATAGTAATAAAGAGAGAGAGGTAATTTTTCATGGCCCATTAAATAATGAATCAGTCTATGGAAAAATGATTAAATCGAAGCTATTAATTTTACCATCCTATACAGAAGGATTTCCTAATGTAATAATAGAAGGTATGGCATTAGGATGCGCTATTATAGCGACGGATGTGGGTGCTATACCAGATATGCTAAGTGATGATAGAGGTATGTTAATATCACCTCAAAATGTATTTGAATTGAATGAGGTAATCAAAAAAATGTTAAATAACGAGACCTTAAGAGATACATTAAGCATAAATGCTGAATCATATGCATTAAAAAATTATACAATTGAAAATATCGTTAAAAAACTAGAATTTATTTGGACTTATGGAAATAAAAAATAAAATTCTCCTAATTACAGGAGGAACAGGCTCGTTTGGAACAGCAGTATTGAACCGCTTTTTACAAACAGATCACTTCAAAGAGATTCGTATTTTTTCACGTGATGAAAAAAAGCAGGACGACATGCGTAATCTATATAGGAACGATAAAATCAAGTACTATATTGGAGATGTAAGAGACTATACTTCGGTGGAGCCCGCGACGCGTGGAGTGGATTATATTTTCCATGCGGCAGCCTTAAAACAGGTACCATCATGTGAGTTTTTTCCGATGCAAGCAGTTAAAACAAATGTTGAGGGCACACAAAATGTTATCCGTGCAGCTGCGTCAAATGGGGTCAAGAAAGTTATATGTTTAAGTACTGACAAGGCAGCCTATCCAATTAATGCTATGGGTATCTCTAAAGCAATGATGGAGAAAGTCGCAGTGGCAGAGGCCCGTAATTTAACTGATACGGTTGTATGTCTAACACGCTATGGGAATGTAATGGCATCTAGAGGTTCAGTAATACCTTTATTCTTAAATCAGATTCAAAAGGGCGAGCCCATTACCATTACAGACCCAAATATGTCTCGTTTCTTTATGTCTCTTGAAGATGCAGTCGATCTTGTATTGTTCGCTTTTGAGCATGCTAATCCAGGGGATTTATTTGTAAATAAAGCGCCCGCTGGATCTATTGGCGATTTGGCAAAGGCATTAATTGAGTTAACGGGCAAAGAAGTACCAATTAAAATTATTGGTACACGCCATGGCGAAAAGCTTTACGAAACACTTTGTACACGTGAAGAGATGTTGAAAGCCGAAGATATGGGTGATTTCTACCGCGTTCCGGCGGATAATCGTGATCTTAACTATGCAAAGTACTTCTCCGAGGGGGAGGAAGATGTCTCCAAAATCGAGGATTACCACTCTCATAATACCGAGCAGCAAGGGGTTGAAGGTTTGAAGAATCTTGTGTCAAAGCTACCTTTGATCCGGAAAGAAGTATTTGGTGAAGACGTCATGCAATATCCGTATTAAGATTATGATAGATTTTATTCAGGGAGGAATAGCTAAGGATCACCGTGGTCAGATTCGATTTGTCAATGAATTTGACATGTCTCAGGTAAAGCGTTTCTATATTATTAAAAATACCGACCTTGATCTCATCCGTGGATGGCGAGCCCACCGTATGGAGCAACGCTGGTTTTATGTGTTGTCAGGTAAGTTTTCAGTCGATGTTGTTCAAATAGATGACTGGAGTAAAGCTTCGTCCAATCTTCTGGTAGAAAAGGTTATACTTGATAATACAGAGAATAGAGTATTGCATTTGTCGGCAGGTTACGGAACTGCTTTTCAAGCTTTGGAACCAGAATCGGAGTTATTGGTATTTGCTGATTATGGCATTGAAAATGCTAAAAATGACGACTACACATATCCGCTAGATTATTTTATAAATAGAAAATAACTTGTTTTAAATATGAAAATCGGGATAACTGGCCAAAATGGATTTGTAGGCCGCCATCTATATAATACAGTTGGACTACTTGACACAGAATTTGTGCGAATAGAATTTGATAAAAAATTCTTTGAAAGCGATGCTGAGCTAGACAAATTTGTAATGCAGTGTGATGTGATTGTTCATTTAGCAGCGATGAATAGACACGAAAGCGAACAGGTAATCTATGAAACCAATGTGGGTTTGGTAAACAAATTGGTAGGGGCATTGGAAAGAACAGGATCTAAGGCGCATGTATTGATTTCATCTTCTACTCAAGAGGAACGCGATAATCTTTATGGACGTTCTAAAAGAGAGGGACGTGAGGCACTGATGTCTTGGTCAGAAGGAAATGGTGGTAAATTGACAGGATTATTGATTCCAAATGTATTTGGCTCTTTCGGTAAACCATTTTATAACTCATTTATATCAACATTCTGTTATCAATTGACACATGGAGAAACGCCTACTATCGCTACGGATGGTCAGGTTGGTTTGATCTATGTTCAAGAGCTGGTCGATTTTATTATTGAACAGGTTCGTGAAGGAGCACATAATCCTTTATGTATCATCGAGCCAACGTCTACAAAAAAGGTTTCTGAAGTATTAGAACTTCTGGAGAATTATAGGGATTTATATCTAGTAAAAGGAGAAATTCCGCTCTTGAATGATAGCTTCGAACTCAATTTATTCAATACCTATAGATCATTTATGGATCATTGTGCGATATACCCGCGCAAATTTCAGTTACATACAGATCCAAGAGGGACATTTGTAGAGGTTATTCGCATGGGTATAGGCGGCCAATCTTCCTACTCCACAACAGTACCCGGGATTACACGAGGTAACCATTTCCATACACGTAAAATTGAGCGGTTTGCTGTAATACAAGGAAAGGCACGCATTCAGTTACGTAAAATGGACAGTGATGAAGTAATGGATTTTTATTTGGATGGAACTGAACCTTCCTATGTCGATATGCCAATTTGGTATACGCACAATATAACGAATGTTGGTGAGGAAGAATTAATAACGATGTTCTGGATTAATGAACCTTATGATCCAGCAGATCCAGATACCTATTTTTTAGAAATATAATTAAATAAAAGCTTTTGAGCTAATTTATATATGAAAAAATTAAAAGTAATGACGGTTGTTGGTACACGACCAGAGATTATTCGATTATCAAGAGTACTGTCAGCATTAGATGCTTCAGATGCCGTAGAGCATACCATTGTCCATACAGGGCAAAATTATGATTACGAATTGAATCAAATCTTTTTTGAGGACTTGGGGCTTCGTAAACCAGATTATTTTTTGGAAGCGGCTGGAAAAACAGCAACAGAAACAGTTGGTAATATCTTGATCAAAATAGATCCTTTGTTGGAAGAAATACAACCAGATGCTTTTTTGGTATTGGGGGATACAAATTCTTGTTTATGTGCAATTCCTGCTAAAAAACGTCATATTCCTATTTTCCATATGGAAGCGGGTAATCGTTGTTTTGATCAAAGGGTACCAGAAGAAACTAATCGGAAAATTGTTGATCATACGGCAGATGTTAATTTAACCTATTCAGATATAGCGAGGGAATATTTATTACGGGAAGGTTTACCTGCAGATCGTATCATCAAAACGGGGTCACCAATGTACGAAGTGTTAAACCACTATTTGCCGGAAATAGAAGCATCAGATGTATTGAACAAATTAGGTTTGGAAGAGCGCAAATTTTTTGTTGTGTCCTCACACAGAGAAGAAAATATTAATAACGAACGCAATTTTAGAGGTTTAATGGAATCTTTAAATACAATTGCCAAACAATATGGTTATCCTGTGATTGTTTCAACTCATCCGCGTACCCGCAATATGCTTGATAAGATGCAAATTGAAATGCGTCCTGAGATACAATTCTTGAAACCGCTGGGATTTCATGATTATAATGCCTTGCAGATGCGCTCTTATGCTGTATTATCAGATTCAGGTACAATTTCAGAAGAATCTTCAATTTTGAATTTCCGCGCATTGAATATCCGTCAAGCCCATGAGAGACCAGAAGCAATGGAAGAAGCATCGGTTATGATGGTCGGATTGTCTCCAGAGCGTGTACTACAAGGACTAACTCAAGTTTTGAGACAAGAAGTTGGAGAGCGACGTAATTTCCGTCAAGTAGCGGACTATTCAATGCCAAATGTATCCGAAAAGATGGTCCGTATTATACTTTCGTATACTGATTACGTTAGAAGGGTGGTTTGGTCTGAGCAGATTTAATTTAAAATGATGAGGAGATCTCCTAAAATATTGATCCATAGCATAGTCTTTAGTCCAGATGGTGTCTCTACTGCCTATCTGTACAATGATATTGCTTTGGCTTTCAAACAAAAAGGTTATGAAGTGGTCGTTTTGACGACCACTCCGCACTATAATGTTCTTGAGGAAGAACTGGCAAAGCAGCCAATGACGAAAAAGCTTGGTGGACTATATTACACCAGTTCATTTAAAGGCATTAAAGTTATCCATATTCCTCAGAAAAAGTTTGGATCTACTGCATTACGTATTTTGGGGTTCGTTTACTGGCATATCCTATCGCTTCTATTGGGCTTGGCTCAAAAAAATATTTCAGCTATTTTATCTCCTTCGCCACCATTGACGATTGGATTTATAAATTTAGTGATTGGCAAGGTGAAAGGGGCTAAGGTTGTTTATAATGTACAAGAAATCTATCCGGACTTTTTAATTGAACAAGGGGGGCTTAAGTCAGGAACAATTATTTCCATTTTAAAGTGGTTAGAAAGATTTGTATATAATAAGTCTGACGCAGTGACTACAATTGATCAAATCTTCTATGATACAATTGTAGATAGGTTTAATGATCGGGAAAAACTACATATTATACCTAATTTTGTTGATACTTCCTTATATAGACCGCTCTCGAAAGAGGAAATTTTACTTGATAGCGCTCTTTTTGAGGTCAGTAATACGTTAAAGGTGATGTATGCGGGTAATATTGGTCATGCACAAGATTGGGAGCCTCTATTGAGTGCGGCAATTTTATTGAAAGATGAGCCCATAGAATTTTATATTATTGGTGAGGGGGTTATGAAAGATCATGTCATTGAACAGAAAAGAGCTAACGGCCTTAATAGAGTTCATATTCTTCCTTATCAACCTAGAGAAAGCATGCCTCATCTATTAGCTTTTGCGGATCTGCAATTTATATTTATGTCCAAGGAAATGGAGGGCCATGGCTTTCCTTCTAAAGTGTACACGATTATGGCGTGTGCAAAACCTTTAATAGTCTGTTCTGGTGAAAAAACGCCGATTATAAATTTCTTAAGAGACCAACACTGTGCAAAATTGATAACCACAAGGGATTTTTCGGAGAAGGTGAATGAAATTGTTCTTTTTCTTAAAAATAGTTCTAAAGAAAGTTTGCAAACTTTAGGAAACGCAGGCTATGAAGAAATTAAGAAGAAATATTCGAAGGAAGTAGTTACCGCAGATTATGTTGGATTGATTGATAAAATACTAAACTGATGTCAATAATAATTACTGGAGCAACTGGTTTTGTTGGTCAGAACCTGACAAGCTATTTGAATAGTCATAACATGTCTACACAAGCATTGTCTTTAAGGGACTCGACTTGGAGGAATAGTTTCCCGAAGCGAGGTGATGCATTAATTCACTTGGCAGGAAAAGCACATGATACAACAAATACTTCAGATGACGAGGAGTACTTTAAAATTAATTACGGTCTAACGCTAGTCTTATTTGATGAGTTTTTAAAATCCGATATAAAAGATTTCTTTTATTTTTCTTCTGTAAAAGCGGTCGCAGATACGGTAAATGGTTGTTTGGATGAGATTGTTGAAGGCAAGCCTGCTACTGCATATGGTAAATCAAAATTAAAAGCAGAGCAGTACCTTCTAAGCCAAACGCTGCCGAATCAAAAGCGATTGTTTATTATTCGTCCGTGTATGATACATGGGCCAGGAAATAAGGGCAATTTGAACTTGTTGTATAATGTTGTCCGAAAAGGCATTCCTTGGCCTTTAGCTGAGTTCGATAATCAACGCTCTTTTTTAAGTATAGATAATCTAAGTTATCTCATAACTCAAATGCTTTTAAAGCGGGAGCTTCCATCAGGAATATACAATTTTTCTGATGATCAAACATTATCAACAAATGAATTGGTGGAGACAATGTCCCAGACATTTGGCAAAAAGACGAGGTTGTGGCATATTCCTGCTGGATTGATCCGGGCCTGCGTAAAAATAGGCGATATTCTGCCATTGCCTTTGAATTCTGAACGTTTAAAGAAGCTTACAGAATCTTATGCAGTATCTAATGATAAGATTAAGAAGGCTTTGGGAATCGAACAATTACCGTTAACAACACGAGAAGGGTTAGCAATAACCATTCGTTCGTTTCAAAATAGATCGCATATAAAATAAATACTTATATATTTTTTATAAATATGATATATTTAATCATCCTCGTTGTTTTATTTGTACTGGAGCTTTTATATTTTAAGGTTGCAGACCGTTTCAATATAATTGACAAGCCTAATGAACGATCGTCGCATTCTTCCATTACATTAAGGGGGGGCGGAATAATTTTCTATTTTGGAGCGCTGATCTACTTCGCGACCTCAGGATTTCAGTACCCTTGGTTTTTCTTGGGATTAACATTGATGACTTTAATCTCTTTTTTGGATGATATTTTTACCTTGTCCAACAAAATAAGGCTTCTGGTACATTTCTCATCGGTTCTATTAATGACCTACCAACTAGATTTGTTTGATATGCCTTGGTATTATCTACTATTGGGTTTTGTATTTGTTGTTGGGGTGATTAATGCTTACAATTTCATGGACGGGATTAACGGAATAACCGCATGTTATAGCCTCGCAGTAGCAATATTATTAATAATAGTCAATCAGAGTAAAAACTTTATTGGACAGAATTTATTGGTGTTTACGGTTCTTGCTGTCCTTGTATTTGGTTTTTTTAATTTCAGAACGAAAGCAAAATGTTTTGCTGGCGATGTCGGTTCTGTCGCAATCGCTTATATTTTGTTATTTGCATTGGGCGCTTTAATTTTATCTACGGGGAATCTCATTTATATTCTTTTTCTAGCAGTTTATGGAATAGATGCGGTTTGGACAATTATTCGTCGCTTGTATCTTAAAGAGAATATCTTCGAAGCACATCGTTCACATTTATATCAATTTCTGGGTAATGAAGCTGGTATAAATAAATTGCTGGTATCCTTTCTATATGGTTTGCTACAATTCATAATTGGCTTATTAGTCATCCAATTTGCCGATAAAGATATGACAACTCAACTCTTATTTTCTTTCGGAGTTATACTACTATTAAGCATCATTTATTTAATAATCAAAACACACATCATCAACAAATATGTAGTAAAGGCATCTTAATCTTTATCCTTTCCTAGAAATCTAGAATAGGTTTGAACGATTGGGAAAAAGAATGCTTCTTGAGGGGCAAATTTCACATATTGTTTGAAATTTGCCCAAAGTCGATATGCACCATCTGGTTGTGCTGAAAGCGCTGTGATCTTCCCATCTTCAAATCTCTCATCATGAAATCCAAAATTACCCGAATACCATATTTCATCCATCATCCAATCGAATTTTAGATCCGTATGATATGCGAAAGGCAATGAGGAAATGGGTAGTCCTAAATAGTTTACTAATATCGCATGAAGAACATGGACCCATTTGATAACTCCCATGCGCTCATAGATTCCTTTCAATGCTTTTGAATCAAGTTGATTGACTGTTTTGTAATATACACGAGCAGAATCACAAAGCTGTCTTAAACCGATTCCAAAAGCTAACTGATGTTTGAGTATATGGATATTTATTTGGAAAATCTGCAGTTCTGCCGCTAATAATTTAATTGGAGTATTGTTAATTAGTAAAATTTGCTGATTATCTCTATATTTCTTTTGGAGTTTACTAAGATAGTGAGCTTTAAAGGGGTTTTGGATATCGAACAATTTTTTATGGTGTTCAATGTGCACGTTCTCCCAATCATAGTCCAAACTAAAGCCGGCAAGATCTTGGACTGCTATTTTCTTTTCTTTCACTAATTTCCTAGCGATTGCGTAGCCATTGTTTTCAAAATACCAGTCTATGTCGCCGCTCATTCGATGAAGAGGATTCCTATAACATGCCGCTACACCTTGTCCTTTTTGGAGTATAGGCTTTAATCCATATTTAGTAAAATAGTTGTACTGAGATACTAATACTTCGTTCATTTGCTGATTATAGCGTTCTATTTTGTCAACGCGAACGGTCCATTTAAGACGGAGTGAATATGGAGGAAGTTGTTCTTCTGTCAAAAAGGAAAAACTATCATAAATTATACCTTCTACAGTGTGGTTCACAGCATACCGATGAATTTGGCTCCAGTCTTTTTCATTCAAGGATTTCGGAAAATCTAAAATGCCTTCTCCCCATAATCCAACACGTAACAACTGTAAAAAAATATCTCTAATTTGATTTTTCATTTTAAATATGTTAAGTCAAATATAATAAATATAACGTAGTATAGTCTAGATGAAAATAGAATCAATCATTAAGGAAAGAAATAAAAAGGATAGTTTGGTAAATGCGAAAACTTATCTGTTTTTACTGAGGTTTTATTTTTTGATTATTTTGGGCATAAATATTGCTAGCAGGAGGCAGGCGTTAAATTAAGATGATTATATCACTGTTTTTTGTGGAGTATGAATAAAAAAATATACTTTTGTCAAGAGTTCAACAAATCAATTTATAATTTAAAATAGCACATGCGATTAGTTTCAAAGTATAGTTTAACATTCGGACTGTTAATAGCAGTCTTAGTGATGTTTAGTTCTTGCGGATCGCGGAAGAATATGGTTTATTTGCAGCCTGATTCTACGCAGATGAATACGCTATATGAACAATATGTTCCAAAAATACAACCAAGTGATATCTTGACTGTCGTTGTAACTGCAGCTGATCCAAAAGCTACAATTCCTTTTAATCCTGTTAGTATGATGGCTAATGGCAACCTGACACAGCAAACAGATTTAGCTCTTCGTCCAACCTACACTGTAGATAATAGTGGCGATATAATTTTACCCATGCTTGGCAAAGTTCATGTAGCAGGGCTTACAAGAGTACAGGCAATTGACAAAATCCGTAAGGAGTTGGGTGATTATATTAAGGATCCCGGTGTAAATATAAATTTTAATAATTTTAGAATATCTGTATTGGGGGAGGTTAATCGACCAGGTTCTTTTATTTTGCCAACTGAGAGAGTAACCATTTTAGAAGCTTTAGGATTGGCGGGAGATTTAACAATAAGAGGGGTGCGTGAGAATATTATGTTAGTACGTGAAGTAGATGGACAGAAAACTATCCATCGAATAGATCTAACGCAACAAAATACATTAAATTCTCCTTACTATTATTTGGTACAAAACGATGTGGTTTATGTCGAGCCAAATAAGGCCCAAATTAATAATTCAAAACTTGGTGCAAATACAAATATTATAATTTCTATTGCCAGTTTATTAATTACCGTAATCTCCGTGTTGACACGTTAATATAATTCATGGAACAGCAATCAAAACAGCTTATAGATAGGCGCGACGATGAAGTCAATTTAAGACAACTTTTTGAACAATATGTTTATTATTGGAAGTGGTTTGTATTAGCCATAGTTTTGTCATTAGGAGTAGCGATAACATATCTTCGTTACGCACAAAAAACTTATAGGACGACTGCAAAAATTTTATTAAAGGATGAGAAGAGTGCTTCGGCTGGTGAACTTGCTGGAATCGCTGAGCTTACAAGCAGTATGGGATTCGGTGGTACTCGCGCAGCTTTTGTAACAGACCAAATTGAAGTATTATCTTCCCGTAGATTAATGCGTAAAGTGGTGGAAAAATATCACTTAAATGTGATCTATACAGTGAAAGGTAATATAAGGTCTTCTGAAATTTTAGAAGCTGATATGCCTTTTATTTTCCAGCCACAGCCTGAACAGGATAGTCTGATGTCGAATTTCAAAGTAACTTTTAGAGATGATAATCACTTAAATATAACAGATGTAAAATCGGGTAAGAAATATGTTTCGACATATGATAAACTTATTAAAATTGGTAGGGTAAGTGGTGTATTCAAACGGCAAGATTCAAGAAAAGTAGATTTAAGTTCCAGTTTTGAGGTCCAGGTAATGCCAAAAGATTGGGCTGTGGATGCAAATTTAGCATCAATTAGCATACTACCAAGTAAGGAGATGCAGTCTTTTATTGTCAATTTTGCAATGATTTCTACGTTAGATAAAAAGGCTGAAATAATCTTAAATACGTTAATTGAAGTGTATAATGAGGATTTAACGAATGATAAATCGAGAATGACGAAAGCGACTTCGGATTTTATTAATAAAAGATTGATGTTAATCTCCAAAGATTTGTCAGGCGCTGATCAAGAAGCTGCTGATTTTAAATCTTCTAATTCGATGGTTGATATGGCGACTGAGGCAGGTGTTTTTCTAAATACAGCCTCTGACAACGAAAGAAAAGTTTTAGAATACCGTACACAATTACAGTTAGTTAAGCATATGAATGACTTTTTGAAAAATCAAGAAGTCGGTAAGTTATTACCTTCAAATATAGGACTTCAAGACGCTTCAATTGCCGGTGCTATAACTGCATATAATCAATTGGTACTTGAGCGTGATGATTTGCTTAAATCTGCTTCTGAAAAGAATCCTGGAGTAATTATTTTGAATGAAAACATAGCCGAGAGTGATAAGAATATTCGTCAATCTTTAAATAATTATCAAAAGGTTACTGAGTTGGCCTTAAATAATATAGAGCGAAAGTCCAATGAAATTAGAGGTCGTATAAGTTCTATACCAACTCAAGAGCAAGGTTTCAAAAAGATATCGAGACAACAACAAATTGTGGAATCACTTTATCTATTATTGTTGCAAAAAAGAGAGGAAAGTGAAGTCAAAGCCGCTGCCACTCCAGACAATTTGAAAATTATAGATTCTGCATATGGAAATGGAATGCCAGTCTCCCCTCGAAAAGCTATAATTTTACTAGGAGCATTTGTAATAGGAATATTAATTCCTTTTGCAATAATTTATTTAAAGTTTCTATTGGATAACAAAATTCATTCGCGTAAAGATATCGAAGATCTTGTTAAAATTCCTGTCCTTGGAGAAATTCCAACTGCAGAGGACACAATTGTACATTTAAATGATCGTTCATCGCTGGCTGAAGCCTTCCGTATTCTGCGGACCAACATGAATTTTATGTTTGGCGCTGATAACAAAGATACTTCCAAAGTGGTTTTTGTAACGTCTACGATCTCTGGAGAGGGAAAATCATTTGTAACAACTAATCTTGCTCAGATTTTATCAATGTCGGGAAAAAAGGTATTGTTAATTGGCGCAGATATTAGAAGTCCCAAAGTACTGGATTATTTGGGTTTATCGCACTTACAACATACTAACGTCGGAATTACACAGTTCTTGATAAACCCTGATATGGATGTGGATAATATCATTATTAAGAAACCCGGTAACTATGATTTTGACGTGGTTTATTCAGGATATATAGCACCTAACCCTGCTGAATTATTAATGAATGGACACTTCGATGATGTAATTAAATATGCGCGAGAACATTATGATTACATTCTGGTTGATACAGCACCTGTGAGTTTGGTAACAGACACATTGTTAATTGCACATAATGCAGATCTTACGCTATACGTTTCTCGTGTAAACTATCTAGACAAACGTTTACTTCAAGTGCCGCGTGAACTCTATGTGGATGGCAAATTAAAAAATTTAGCCTCCGTGGTGAATGATGTTGACTTTGCACGTGGTTATGGTTACGGATACGGTTATGGCTACGGATATGGTGACAAAGGAGTCAAGAAGACCGGACTTCCAAAGGTGTGGCAAAATTTGAAAGATCGATTTAATATAAAATAAAGGTTCATAAATTCTAATTTTGGCCTTATTGTTGTTGAACCCCAAGTCGAAGATTCGACTTGGGGTTTTTATTATATTATAATGATGCCTTAACCGTTCTATTGTTAATTTTATACACTCAACCAAATGAAAAAACTTCTCATTTTTAGTTTTATTGGAATTTTATTTTTAACGGGTTTATCCGCCTCAGCTCAGTTCTCAAAACCATTAAGTGTTGGAGCAGGTGCAGGTAGTACCATCAATTTAACAGATTTAGGGAATGTAGAATCCAAATTTGCATTTTATGGAGAATTGGATTATCTATTCACACCTTTCATTTCCGTTGGATTGCATGGAGAAAAAGGGACGTTGGCTGGAAATGGATATGACAGTGATTTTAAGAATAGATATTTTGCTGGAAATATAAATGGAAAAATCCGTGTAGGTCAATTTTTGGGTGAAGCTAAAAATTATAGCTATTATACACTACAAGCAAATATGCTATCTCGTATCCTTTCTAATGTGTATGTAGGAGCTGGAGCAGGATTGGTTAAAAATCGCATTACTAGAAATATTTCGCAATACTATGCAAACTATTTGGAATCGGTGGGAGGAGAGATAAGTAATGATGTAGGTGAAATTCATTTTGTAGTCCCTTTAAATGTGGGCGTTGATATTCCATTTGGTCGTACCCTGTATGGGCCACAATGGGCAATTAATGTTAATTATCAGCATACTTTAACGTTTAACGATAATCTTGATGGCATTATTAATAAGAATAATGATCAATACGGTCTGATATCTGTTGGTGTAAAATACGCTCTATTTAACCGTAAGTAGGCCAGTTTAAAATCTAAATATTAAAAATGATGAATATATTTAAGAAGTACAATAGCAATCGCCTTTTGGGACTTTTATCCTTAGCTATATTAATTGGTTTCGCCGCTTGTAAATCGAATACAGCGATGTACAAGGCGCCCAAAGTTAATGCATTTAAGGGGGGAAAACTACCGCCGCCCCCAGGAATGGTTTATATTCCTTCAGGAACCATTCTGTTCAAAGGATCTTTGGATAGTGGCAATGTAGGGAAAAATGTAAGTGTAAGCGCCTTCTTTATTGATGAAGCCGAAGTCACTAATAAACAATATCGCGAATTTGTAAACTGGGTTGCTGATTCGGTTGCTGTAACGGATTATCTCAATGATGATCAATACTTCCTGGAGATTGCCGGCGAACAGGTAGGTCAAAAGCGCATCAATTGGGCCAAGGTGAAAAAGATATCGCCAATATGGAAAAGCAATGACCCAACTATTCAGGAAAGAATAGCTCCTATGCTTGAAATGCATGGAAATAGACGTGCACTCAATCCAGAGGTGATTAGATACCGCTTCTCTTATTTACAGTCCAAAGGTAATGTAAAGAAGAAATATGTTACTGATACAGTGGCTGTCATGCCGGTCGAAGATATTTGGACAAAAGATTTCCCGAATGCCCAGCTTGCATCTTTAGATGCTAATTATTTTACGCACCCTTCTTTTGATTATTACCCTGTCGTCGGTGTTACCTGGAGACAGGCACGTGCCTTCACAGACTGGCGTGCAAACGAGATGGCCGCCACCGTACTGAAGAATTCTTATTTAAACGGTTACCAGTTGAGTCTAAGCTTGCCGACAGAAGCGCAATGGCAATATGCTGCTTCGGGCAAATTGGATCCACAGGATACGATCGCAGGATCACGGATGACAATTGATGGAATAGAAGGTAAGAAAAAATTAGCTGTCAACTTTAAACAAGGGGAAGGAACCTATTCACGTGACGGTGCCACATTCACACTCCCCGTAAAATCATATATGCCAAATGCTTTTGGTGTTTATAATATGGCGGGTAATGTGTCTGAATGGACATTGGATGCCTATAGCCCTTCAGCCGTCGTATTTGTCAACGACTTGAATCCAGCGTTGTTGTATGATGCGGATGCCAAAGATGGTGATGCCCTGAAACGGAAGGTTGTACGTGGCGGATCCTGGAAAGATAATGGTGAACAGTTAAATAGCGAGACGCGTAATTATTCGGTAGACTATGAACCGCATTCTTATATCGGTTTCCGCTGTGTCATGTCGGCTTTTGAAATGCCTACAGTACAGAGCAAAACACGTAAGTACTAACCCGCTGTTTTAAAACCTCAAAATCGATAACAATGAAAACAAAAATAGTATTGATAGCTGCGATGACTTTTGGAGTTGGGTCATTGTTTGCTCAGCAAGAGACAACGATAGATACTGTACCCAAAAATCAGAACATTTTAAATAATGTCAATTCATCCAGCCCTGTTACATCAGGGGAAGTGATTCAAGATACAATTCCGCTAACAGATGGATTTTATCAGGCCAATAGCATGGAGGATGCTGTCCCCTTTGCATATCCTGAGGTAAATAAGAAGAATATTCGTTTTTACAAACGTGTATGGCGTGATATCGATCTCAAAGACGAAAAAAATAATATCCTTGCTATTCCTGGAAATTCTTTGATTGAGGTGGTCATGAAAGCCATTGAGAAAGGCAAACTTTCGCTCTATAGTCCGGATGATGATTCTTTTAAAGGCCGACTGAGTGCCCAAGAGGGGATGGCCAGATTTGCGGATAGCGTACTTGTGCCAATTTTTGATGGTGAAGGTAATCAGATTGATTCCAAAATGGCGCTGAATGAATTTGACCCGGCGCGTGTGACCAAATTTAGAATTAAAGAAGATATCTTCTTCGATAAGCAGCGGAGCAGATTAGAAACACGGATTATCGGTGTAGCTCCCTTAATGAATATTACAACTTCCGCGGAGCTTGCGGAATCGGTGGGTGCAACTCCTGCATTCTGGTTGTATTTCCCACAGTTACGCTATAGTCTTATCCAAGTGGATATTTCTGATCCGGATAAGGGGCTTTATGACATGACCATGGATGATTTTTTTGTGCAAAACAAATTTGCTAGCACCATCGTGCGTGAATCTTCACCAGGTATGTTGCAAAATCTAAAAGAAACGGAAAATGGGGGACAGCAGTTAGACGGAAAAAAAGTGGAAGAGAAACTAGATGCTTATAAGAAGAAATTATGGAGTAATCCAAAAGGAGTAAAGGCTGAAGAACTGGAAGGAAACCAGTCTAATGATGACAAAGCTTCACAAAGCCAAAGTCAGCAGAAAGAAACGGAACAGAAATTGTAACACAATACAATCTGTCCTGTTCAAAAGCGAGCTTTTCAATTTATAGAAAAGCTCGCTTTTGTTTAATAATTCATTATTTATTAATATGGAAAATTATGAAACTGGTACCAATATTGCTATTCGTTGCACACGCACGATAAAAAAATACATTTAAATATAAATGAAGAACAGTATTGAAAATACACAAAAGCCTATTCTAGTTATTTTGGCCGCTGGTATGGCGAGTCGTTATGGATCGGCTAAGCAGGTGGAAAGTTTCGGCCCATTTGGTGAAAAAATAATAGATTATTCCATTTACGATGCCATTCGCGCTGGATTCGGAAAGATCGTATTTGTCATTCGGGAAGAATTTTTAGAAATTATGAAATCAAATGTTGGTTCCAAACTTCCTGAATCTGTCGAGGTTGCGTATGCCTACCAGGATTTTGACCTAAAAAAGTATGGTATTGATAGAGTTGTGGAACGCCAAAAACCTTGGGGTACCGGTCATGCCGTAATGAGTGCCGAGCATGAAGTAGATAGACCGTTTTGTGTGATCAATGCGGACGATTTCTATGGCTATGATGCTTTTCAAAAGATGGCTGATTTTCTAACCCAAAGAGCGGATGATCAAGAGATGGCACTGGTCGGTTTTGAAGTAGGTAATACCCTTTCCGACTTTGGCTATGTCTCGCGCGGAGTATGTGAAGTGAATGGAACAAATCATTTGCAGAGTGTGACCGAACGAACCAACATTTACCGAAAAGACCAGGATATTGTCTACGCGCAGGGTGAAAAAGAAACTGTGCTGTCTGGAGAAACTCGGGTGTCCATGAATTTCTGGGGATTTACACCCAAAATATTTGAGATTGCCCGAAGCTTGTTTCCTGATTTTGTGGAGAAAAACCATGAGAATCCCAAATCCGAATTCTTTATTCCTGATTTACCGGATTATATGGTCAAGCAAGGTGTTGCCAAATTTTCGGTGCTACCAACCAATGCGAAATGGTTCGGTGTAACCTATAAAGAGGATAAGGAAGAGGTGCAGCACAATATTCACCGATTAATAAAGGAAGGTCATTATCCGCAACGATTATGGCCAGAGAAAAAGGTAGTCGATGAAAGTATCTATTTAGATTTTTAAAACGTAATATTTTTAATCGATACGGTAAAAGTTCTCCTGTATTGCGGGCGAACTTTTATCGCATTTATACTTTTTATTTTGGTACATTTGCACTGACTTAAACTTTGAAAGGGAATTTTAATATATTTTAAATGAGTAATTTATGGAGGGAGGGCTTGTCCATCAACAAGCCTCGGTGGGTCATTCTGATATTAGATATGATGATAGTAGCTATGGCCTTTTTGGTCAGTTATACACTCATTTTTAAGCATCGGGGTGGAGTTGAGCTTGATGCCTTGGGTATACAGCTTATATTGGTATCTACAATATATTTGATCTGTTTTATTTCGCTGGGAACATTTAAGGGTGTTATTCATAAAACTGGAATCCGTGAATTGCAACGTATGGCATTAGCGGTCGTAATGGCTTATTTTTTGTCGGTCATTGTATGTAAAATATTAGAGTGGACACAACCTTCATTCTTGCATGCCGCATTTCCTTTCTCCGATACACAGCTTCTTTTTCATGCATTGATTGTGGGTTTTGGGATGACTTTTAGCCGCGTACTTTACAGAGCATTGTATCATGAGCTTATGTGGGGCGGGAAAGACAATCGAATTCCTGTGATTCTTTTCGGAGCGGGAAATATGGGCAATACAACCTTCCACTTTATCCATACGACTTCGCGCAACAAATACCGTATTGTAGCGATTATGGATGATAATCCGCATCGTATTGGTAATCGAATTCAAGGCTTTAGAATCCATGATATTAATAAATTGAATAAAGAGTTTGTCGACAGGCACGGAAATGCTGCAGAGCTAATAGTAGCAGTCGATAATAGGTCTCCTGAGCGTTTAAGCAAGGTCTTTAAGTTGGCCGAACCGATTCCATTAATCGTTAAGATTATCCCAGATACGGCTCGCCTGATGGCCGGGGAGGTGGCGACCCGACAAATACGCAGTTTGCGCATAGAGGACCTGCTGGGACGTAAAGCAATCGACCTGGACAATCCTGCTATTGCTGCAGAGATGAAGGGACAGATCGTATTGGTGACAGGGGGAGCTGGTTCTATCGGTGGAGAACTGGTGCGCCAGCTCGCGCATACGGATTTAAAACAGCTTATTGTGGTGGATCAAGCGGAATCTTCTTTGTATGATATTCAACAGGAGCTGAGCTCCTCCGCAAATTTTGGGCGTTGCGTATTTATGGTAGGCAATGTCCGGGATGCCATATTTATGGATACACTATTTCAGTTCTACAGACCGACATACGTCTTTCATGCAGCAGCTTATAAACATGTGCCTTTGATGGAAGCCAATCCATACGAATCTATTTTAACAAATGTATGGGGTTCGTATAATGTTGCTTTGCTGGCCGATAAATATAATGTAGCTAAATTTGTTATGGTCTCCACGGATAAGGCTGTGAATCCTACCAATGTCATGGGGGCTACCAAACGTGTCGCGGAGATTGCTATATCGACGGTGAATATAAACTCCAAAACCAACTTTATCGTTACGCGTTTTGGTAATGTATTAGGTTCCAATGGTTCTGTCATTCCATTGTTTGAAAAACAAATGCTCAAAGGTGGACCGCTGACAATTACCGATCCGAATATCACCCGTTATTTTATGACCATACCCGAAGCCTGCCAATTGGTACAGGAAGCCGCAGTAATGGGTAAAGGCGGTGAAATATTTGTCTTCGATATGGGCGAACCCGTTAAGATTATGGATCTCGCCAAACAGATGATCCGCTTAAAAGGCTACAATTACCCCGAAGATATTGATATTAAAGTCGTAGGCCTCCGTCCAGGTGAAAAGATTTTTGAAGAGCTCCTGGCGAATGGGGAGAATACCGAAAAGACGTATCATGAGAAGATTATGATTGCAAAGGTTAACACCCCAGACTTAGCATTGCAAAAATCGCGAATTGAGCAACTTTGTGCACTCGCCAAGACTGCGGATCCGAATGATGATAAAATGAAACTAGTGCAACTGGTGAAAGATATCGTACCTGAATTCCGCTCTCAGAATTCTGTCTTTATAGCATTGGACAAGTAATTCTAATACAGAAAAAGCCAACCTGCATAAGCAATCGCAGGCTGGCTTTTTTATTATAAATTTTAATATCCCGGATTCTGTGCCAGGCTGCTGTTACCGGCAATAGCCTGGTTGGGTACCGGAAAACGATTCAGATGCGTGGAAGTACTTGGATTATGATCCCACCACTTTTCTGTCGTGAAAGCTTTCCATCGGATCAGATCGGTACGTCGTCGACCTTCTCCTAAAAACTCAATACTCCATTCATCCAAAATACGATACTTGTCCATATTGGCAGCAGTTACGGGATTAGGATCTGCAGCATTGGTAAAGTTCCGTTTCCGGACGGTATTGAACAGTTCCACAGCCTTTTCCTTATTTCCTAATCTATAATCACATTCGGCAAGCATATAGTAAATTTCTGCCAATCGGATAATCGGCATATCAGCTCCCCAGCGTAAAGTATTATTGGCGAGATTCGGGATGGGTACCTTCACAAGACGTACACCTGTGTTTTCCTCGCCTTCGGACATTTTAGAAGGTAGCTGGTCGATGGAACTGTATTTTTTCCCTGGACCAACTTCTGAAAAGCGACCCACCTGGTCGACAAAGTTCAGGGGCTTGTCCTTATATTCCTCACCGCCAAGAATAGCCTCGCCGCTCGGTGTTTTATGGGGACCAACGATAAACATGCCCTCATATTGGTCCGAGCCACGGTAAACGTAGGGTGCTTTGCGCAAATCGCCTTGGTCGAAGGTTTCAAAAGGTGAACCTAGCTTAAAGTCTGCGGTATAAAGTGAGCCATTGGGTTTCTTCGACGGCGTCAGGTGGGCTCCATTGTTGCCGCCCATGTCCTGTGCAAAGAACTGTTTCGTGTTGTAATGATAGAAGTCGGCATAAAACCAGTTGTACTCCAGCATCTTGAATTCTGATGGCATAGACCAAATAATCTCGGGCGATTCATTGTTTTTAAACCCATGTACTCCGTTCCATTTTGTATCTAGGGCATAATTACCATAAACCTTATTGACAATGTCCTGTGCCAATTTTTGGCTTTCAGCATACATTGCTTTGCCGATATAGGCCTCTGCATTGAAGTAGAGCTGTGCTAGCATGGCTGCAGCGGCAGCTTTTCGGATCGCGCCTTCTTCCTTGTCCCCGGCCTTCTTTGCCGGAAGATTTTCAATAGCAGCTTTGAGCAACTTTTCGATATGGGCAAAAAGTTCCTGATCGCTATTGCGCGGTAGGGACTCTTGGTCTAGGGATTCGAAAATAGGCATCCCCCCAAAATAATCCAATCCACGTAGATAAAAGTAGGCGATCAAGGCATCCAATTGTGCGAGGTCTGCTGCTTTCCGCTCGTCACTCAGGGCAAATTTGCCATAGTCCAATTTGCTCAGATCGCTCTTTGTATCCAGTGCGAGGGCGACCCCCATCAGGGTTCCGCGCCAGCTTCCCCAGATCCAATTGTCATCAGCCGTCCAACGGTGGTAATGATAGCGCTCATTCTCGCCACCATTATACCAGTGGCGTCCCTTGGTGGTAATGGCAAAATTGTCTGCCGTATATTCCTGTAGTCGCCAGCGGTCTTCGCCCATATACCATTTGGCATGGGTAAATGGTCTAAACAAGGCCGCCTTGATGTCTTTCTCACTTTTGAAAAAGGTGTCCGGCGTGACCGAACTATAAAATTCCTGATCCAATTTGGTGCATCCTGATAGCAATAATGCTACGGATAATGTTGCTATGGAAATGTATTTTTTCATGTTTGTTCAGTTTAAAAATTTACTTGTAATCCCATCATAAAAGTCCTTGTCTTTGGATAGACATTGCGCTCCTCAAAGCCCGGTTCGAGGCCATTGATATTGACTTCGGGATCCAGGCCACTGTAATTTGTAAACACAAAAAGGTCGCGTGCAGTGGCATAGACACGCATTGATTTCAGTGGTTTGATCCAATTTTGGTTAAAACGATAACCGATGTTCAGCGCGTCAACCTTCAGAAAAGTGCCTTTTTCCAGCCAGTAATCGCTCAACTCTTTCTCTCCCTTGATATTTTTATGTTTGTCATAGGCCTCTTCCAATACATTCTGTCCTTTTACATTGGGGAGGCTATAGTACATATTGATCATATTGAATACATCGTGGCCGATCCAGCTACGCATATAGATACTTGCATCCCAGTTTTTATAGGTAAATTGGTTGTTCCAGGATAGTTGTAAGGTCGGGATCGCATTGCCTACAAAAGACTTGTCGCCAACGGTCTTGTTGCGGTCGCGCACATCAAAGGCATTTCCATCCTTGTCATAGAGTTTCCAATAGCCGTCATCTGTAAATCCGGCAAATTTCCAGAGGAAAAACTGGCCAATATCCTGCCCTGGGTACAACCTGACCGCCGAGCCTGGTGAACCTGGTGCCGGGAAGTCTTTCCGGTCGGTAAAGGTCTGACTGCCCCATAAGGTGTTAAGCCTACTTTTGTTATGCGAGGCGACAATGCTGGTGGTATAACTGAAATGCTCATTATCTACGGCTTTAAAGTTTAGTTCAAATTCATATCCCGTATTTTGCATGCTACCCACATTCATGGTGGTTTTATCGTGGATCGCCGGTGGTTGTGAGACGCTGATGTCGTAAATCAGATCGTCGATCTTGCGTTTGTAAATATCAAAGCGACCGCTTAAACGGTTGTTCAGTACGGTGAAATCTAAACCGAGGTTGTATTCTTTTTTGACCTCCCATTTGATATTTGGATTTTGGTTGTGCATCACGCCATAGGTTCTGAACCATTTGCCATCCTGCAAAAACCAGGTATCGGCGCTATACATCCGTGTGGCAACTTTTGCATCAAAGCCTTCATTGCCCGTTTCTCCGTAGCCTGCGCGTAATTTTAAGTCATTGATAAATTTGACATCCCGTAGGAACGGTTCCTGGGAAACACGCCAGCCTGCGGACAGTCCCGGAAAGAATCCCCATCTGTTTTTAGGCGCAAATTTGCTGGAGCCTTCATAACGTGCCGTTGCGGTCAGGATATAGCGGTCCAGATACGAGTAGTTGACACGTCCGAAAAAAGCAGCAAGCTTGACCCAGGGGTTTTTCCAGGAGCCAATGCCTGCACGTCCATCAGGCAAATAGGTTCCTGTGCCCATATCGTTTTCGCCAATACCATCAACAGGGAAATTGGAGTTTTCGGCCGAAAATCCTTGTCCATTAAAATCCTGGTAACTATAGCCTGCCACAGCATTCAGGGAATGAGAGTCCCATCGGTTTGTATAGTTGGCGGTCCATTCGAAGACGCGGTCATTGAACCGGCTATAATATTGTTTGGCGAATCCGTCCACATTATTCTCCCGCGAAATGCGATGTTGTGCCGATCGGTAATAATTGCCATGTTCGCTGTTGTTCTTAATTCCGATGGTTGCGCTCGTGGTCAGATGTTCTGTGAGGTTTAGTTTTAAGGTCGCATTCGCCAAAAGGTATTTAAATTGTTTTTCGTCGCTGCGAAGACGTGCTTCGGCCACAGGATTCCAGGTATCATAACCCCCTTCCAGTACATTATATCCACTGACATCATTGGCATCATACGGTGTTTCCGTAGGATTCATCACCAGGGCCATGTTAAAAATGTCATTGTTGTTAAAGATGTCGCCATTGGAACCAAATGCTTTCACCTGATTGTAACTTACATTGGTATTTAACTCCGCAAAACCGTCGAAAAATTTGAATGCACTATTGATCCGTCCACCGATTTCATCCCGTTTAGACGTGATCGCCATTCCTTTGGCATCGCGTTTGGTAAAGGTGGTATAGACATTGGCATTTTCGGAACCGCCGCTGATATTGGCGACTTGCCGATGGCTGAATGGATTATTGTTGGTAACCTCATCATACCAGTCGGTGCGATGTCCCAGATCTTCACCGCGGCCATATTCCACAAATTTCTCTGCCGATAGGACCTTGGGACGTTTGCGGATGGATTCGACAAAGTATTCGGAGGTAAAATTCACCTGTGCTTTTCCGACCTGTGGTCGTTTTGTGGTGATCAAGATCACACCACCGGAGGCACGCGTTCCGTAGATCGCGGCAGCAGAGGCGTCGCGCAGCACGTTAATGGATTCAATATCTTCCTTCGCCACGGAGTTGATATCACCGCCGGGAACGCCGTCAATAACCACGAGCGGTCCCTGTGAGGCGTTTACTGAATTGACACCGCGCAATTGCAAGGAGATACCGGCATTAGGGTCGGTTCCATTGGTGGATATGACACTGAGACCAGGTACTTTTCCTTGGATCGCCAAAAGGGGAGAGACAGCACCCGCTACCATGTCTTTCTGTTTGATGCTCGAAACGGCACTGGTCAATTCTTTCTTGTCAAGGGAGCCATAACCGACGACGACAGCCTCCTCGAGCTGCTGCGTGTCAGATACCAGTTGTACGTTTACACTGGAGCCACCCGTATACGTGATTTCCCTGGGGCTAAAGCCGATCATTCGAATGACGAGGACAGCATTTCGCTCCACGTTGGTCAGTGTGAATGTACCATTGGCGTCGGTGGAGGTGCTGCTATTGCTTCCCTTTACAGACACCGTGGCTCCGGCTAAGGGATTGCCCTGTTGGTCCTTAACACTCCCCTTGACCGTTGTTTGGGCTTCCTGCACATAAGGTGCATGGGGTAGGGCATAAGCGGCTCCAGCAAAAAAACTGCTGCTGAATAGCAATAATTTAGTAGCCACTTTAAAACTGTTGATTTTAAAATTCATGTGCTAATGTTTATTAAAGGATATTGGTTGTTTACGAAAAATGAGCTTGACAGGATTTTTGTGGAATGGTCGATGTCAGCTGTCGGCTCCAGATAAAATGGATATGTTCAAATTCAAGATACTGCATATAATTGGTGTGATATGAACACTAAATTTACAGCATTAGCAGTATAGGTACTGCTGCTTGAGACAATATGAGGATATTTTGAGACAATTTGTAAGGTCAGCTTTCACTTGAAATAATGTCGGTATTTGGGAACAGATATATACTCGGATTTTAAGCTTAGACTTATTCATTGTGAGTCGAAATTTCTAAAACAAAAAAGAGCTGATAAAATTTTATCAGCTCTTTTTTCGAATTTCTATATTGCGTACACGCTTTAATGGCAGGCCACGGGCTCGGGGTAATCAGCTTTAGCCATTCCTTTGACCAATTGGCCACAATGGCGCATCGACGCTGCGTAAGGATTTTCAATCGCCTTGTCGTAACTTAACCAATACCCTTTCTCCATCGGACAGTACTGTAGATAAACGGCTTCATCTGTACATTTCATCGTTTCCATAATGGTAAATAGGGATTGTGTGACAGCAGAAAAGGATAGCTTCATCGCTTTCATATCCTGTGCAGATTTTAAGCTGGCAGCATCGGTCTTCATGGTCCGGCTCACCTTTTTTAGGCGCATCATGTCATCGAGCTGTAGACCCTTCAACCGGAAATTCTGAACTTCCTTTTCGAACTGAACCACATGTTCCTTACTGCCGACAAAGTTTTCGTCCATGATGTCTTTTTTTACTTCCATATAGGCTTTAAACAACTGGTCGCGTTGTTGTTGGGGAACATCCTGCCCATGGCTTGATTGACAGGAAATCATCATGATACAGATCAAGCATATTGTGTAAATTCCTTTTAAGTTATTTTTCATCCTAATATTTTCTTTTTAATGGCTGATGAGCGATCGAGCAATCTCGATTTCATCTTTTTAGTCTTTGTTGATTTGATTTTGAATACGTTTAATTTCGAGGAGCATGAGATCTAAATGCTGTTTATTTAGGGCGTCTACCTGTTTTGTGGACAGTTGATTGATCGCTGGA
Organism: Sphingobacterium sp. UBA7631; assembly: GCF_002483935.1. Taxonomy (NCBI): domain Bacteria; kingdom Pseudomonadati; phylum Bacteroidota; class Sphingobacteriia; order Sphingobacteriales; family Sphingobacteriaceae; genus Sphingobacterium; species Sphingobacterium sp. UBA7631. Next base: position 151,092 of record NZ_DLIX01000011.1, on the reverse strand, counting down.
ACTAAAGCAGTCAGGTAATTTCTGACAAAGAGCTGTATGTCGCTACGTTGTGCCTGTGAAATGATATCTGATCCTTGTGCAATTTTGGGATTGATGATCTGATTTACCTTTTCCAGAAAAAAGCGTTGCTGTCCACGTTTGAAAACATTTACGCGAGGGTCACCACCTGGCAGGGTCCAAATCGTTCCCCCGATATCGTTTAGATATTCATCAAGTCTGTAGGGATTTTCATTCGTCAGGGATTTCATATAGACATTATAGAGCATTCCCGGGCTCATCAACATATTCAGCATCTGTTCCTGTTGATCGGTGATTTCCTTATTTGCATCTTTTCCGATCAGCTCCTGTATATCTTTGGGATACAGCCACAGGGGTGGGGTTAATACGTTGTCGCTCACATACTGCATGGCAGCTTTTACCTTTTCTCGTGGAATTGCCGCATAGACAGTGCCTTGTTGGCCCCGTACCTTTTTTGTAATCTCCTGACTGCCGATATTTTTCAATACATGGTAAAGATAACGGTCAAACTGTGCGCGCACCGCTTTATGCATATCTTTTAGATTACTGTAATCATCTCCAGTTTCGGCAGTCCATGCTATCAAATTGGAAACGACTCTTTTCAGATTTTTGATACCATAGCTACTGGCCAACATCGAGTCATCACCGAGATCTTCCTTCTGACTGCGTGGATCCTCTTCGTTTCCTTCACCGCCAAACCACAACTTGGGGTTCGCCGTTAGGCTGTCCGTCAATTGTTTCGATAGATAAACTCGTTCGTCTTCGTCATTTGAAAATTGTGGAAGGTACTGATAGCCCCATTGAATGGCCCATTTGTCGTAGCTGCCGATGCGCGGATATATTCCCGCTAGCCCCACTTGGTCTTCGGGCTGCGCTACATAATTGAAACGTGCATAGTCCATAATGGATACCGTATGGCCATTTTTTTCGACCCATTGCTTGTCACGCAATTTCTCTACGGGCGTTTGGCTGCTTGCTCCCATATTGTGGCGGAGACCTAAGCTATGCCCCACCTCGTGCGACGAGACAAAGCGAATTAACTGGCCCATCACCTCGTCATCCAACTGCATTTTTTGAGCAGCCTTGTTTAGCGGTCCCACTTGCACCATAAACCATTGCTGAACGAGTTTCATCACATTATGATACCAGCCTACATGTGCTTCGATAATCTCGCCACTTCTGGGGTCTGAAATACGGGGACCATAGGCATTCGCTTTTTCAGACGCAAAATAACGGATCACGGAGAACCGGGCATCCTCAAGGCTCATCGTGGTATCCTGCTCGGGCCATTCTTTGCCCACAATGGCATTTTTAAATCCTGCTTGTTCAAATGCCTTATTCCAGTCATTGATTCCAGCAATCAAATAGGGACGCCATTTTTTTGGTGTTGCTGGATCGATATAATAGACAATCTGCTTTTGAGGCTCTACCAGCTCACCTTTTAAATAGCGTTTTACATCTTTCGCTTTGGGTTCAAGGCGGTAGCGCTGTATAAAATTAAGCGTTTGGGACCGTTGACCTTTATCGGTGAAGAGGATATACTTGTTGGCAAAGTAGCCCACTCGGTCATCGTATATCCGTTTTTTCATCGGCTCTTTTGGCAACAGCACCATGGAGGTGTTGGTTGTAAAAGTTAAGGATCCTGTCAACATAGCTGCAGGAGTACCCGATGTTGAGGAATATGTTTTTGTCGTTTTTACTTCCAGGTTGATCGGAAATACCTTCATATCCGTAATGAAAGACCGGTCGTCCGCCAACGATGAAAGCTTATTTTCGCTTTTTATCTTGCTGTCAAAGGAAAGTGCGGCGTTGTCTTTCCGAAAAAGATCAGTTACCTCGATCAAATAACTGTTGCCTCCTGCCTGTAGTCCTTTGATATCCAAAATAGCGACAATCGGGTCTTCCTGCGACTGCATTAACGCTGTACGAATGGCATCGTTTTCTGGAGCGTCCTGTTTATAAATTGCTGCCCGCAGCTGTATCCGGTCACCAAGACCTTTTTCAAAGTAGAGTGTCTGCTCATTCAGCTTTTCTCCTCCGTACATCGGAAATCCCTGTGGAGCTGAAACCAAGCGGGTTACGGTGAGGAAATACCGGTTCAACAGACTGTCAGGGATCTCCAGATACCACTTCTTTTCCGACTCGATAACATTGAAAACGCCTGAGCGAGGAATTTTTTGCTTATTTACAATCTTGTTATAAGCTTCATGGAGGTCATTTTTTGATTTTAGCGTATCTGTTTTAGCCGCTGTCTTATTCGGGGTCTGCTGTGCTTGAACCATAGCTCCAGACAAAAGAAAGGCGAGGGTACTAAAGATAATTTTGTTTTTCATGTGTTTGTTATAGCATCTATTAAAACGGTACAGCTTCGTCTGTATTTAACCGCAAGTTTGGGTTTAACTTCATGACATCCAATGGAAATGGAATAATGTACATTCTGGAGTTTGGTGCCAGTGTGTAGGTCTTTTGTTCGACAGTCTTATTGACAATCGGGAATACACGGACAAGTGTTTTCGCATATTCTTTTTCAAGATTCAAACGTTTCAGATCAAAGAAACGATGGAATCCGATAGGCAGCTCCCGTCGGCGTTCGTTAACGACCAGATCCATGGTTTCCTTTCGGGTAGCAGGGACTGCCAATAAGGCTTTACTCCCTTCGATCCGGGTTTTACGCAAGGCATTCAACATATTAATAGCCTTCGCAAATTGATCCTGACGGGCATAGCATTCTGCCAACATCAGATAAATCTCCGGTGTTTTCAGTCCTACTGTGGGGAAGAAAAAAGCCGTATATTTCACGTTGTAGTAACTTGCTCCGGCGCCAATATCCAGAAAACTAGCATTGGACTTGGTATAAAATAAACTAAAGCGCTTATCCTCCTGATCAAACATGCTCGTCAATTCTGGACTTAAGATATAGCTGTAACCAAAGTTCATTTCTGTATAACCGTTGACATACATGTAGCTTAATACTTCTGGATTATTTTCCGCGATGATAGGCGTTTTGCTGGGGCCGCCCAACTTTTCATACTGGACAAGGTCAATTAACTGCCCATTCAGCTGCATGGCTTTTTCTGCAGCGGCTTGTGCTTCTGTAATTTCTCTTTTGAAGAGATGTACCTTTGCCTTCAGGGCATATGCAAAAGCCAAGGAGGGATGATAGGGGTTGGTGGGTTTTTCCTGCAGATGAGGTATAGCGTCGTCTATATCTTTTTGGATAAAATCGTATACCTGCTGCACGGTTGATTTTACTGGCTTCGCTTCCAGATCATATTTATCCATGATACAGACACCGCCGTCCTGGGCTGCTGTACTGGCATCATAAGCTTTTGCATAGACATTGATCAGATGGAAATAATCAAAGGCCCGAAACATCTTGGCTTCCGCCTTGGCGAGCGTCTTTAATTCATTGTCCCCTGTACTTTCACCAACCAAGGAAATAATCATATTCCACTGTGCAATGTATTTATAGCACTGATTGTAAAAGCTTGATGCGGAAAGTTGGCTTACCCGATCTTCCTGTTCCTGAAACAGAAAGTTGATGGTATTGATATTGGGCGTCAAACCAATGACATTGGATTCTTTGAGGTATTGGTCATCGACCAGATACTGAAAGTTGTTGATCGGATAGCCTCTATTTGGATAGGCGACCAAATCGTAATAATCTTGAGTTGTACGCACCAATTGTGAGCCTTTGGGCGTTATATCAAGGTATTTATCGCAGGCAGTAAAGACCACTATAGTCGCACATGCTGCCATTAAGGTTTTTATAGTCATCGTAGATTCGGGTTAAAAAGTGAGTGAAAGTCCCATCAGGAATGATTTGGCCAAGGGCAGATAGCGCGTTCCGCTATTGAGCGAATAGGATTCTGGATCGATGTCATTGCCGGCGGCGCTCCAGGTCCATAAATTGTTCATCTGCAGGGTTAGTTTGACGTTTTGCATCCCAGCTTTATGGGCCAATTGCTTGGGCAATTGATAACCTACGGCTATGTTCCGAAGCTTGATATAATCAGCCGACAGAATCTGCTGATCACTATAGCGCCATAAAGTGGATAAGGTTCCTGCGGAAGAACGTAGGTTGTCTGGATAATCGACCAGTAAACGGGGATAATCGTTATTGGCTCCTTCTGCCCATCGGTTCACCAAGCCAGCGTTTGTGAGTTCATCGCTTGCCAGATCGATGGCATCTTTACGTAATTTATGTCCGCCAGAGAAGACAAACATGGCCGAAAGATCGAATGCTTTATAGCGTAAGCGCTGATTGATAGACCCTGTGTATTTTGGGAATAGCGTGCCCATGTCGACCAACGCATCGGGCGAATTGATCGCATTAATTTTTGTAGGGGTACCGTTTTCATCAAAAATAACATTGGATTCGCCGTTTTGATCCAAAAAGTAAGGGTAGCCATTCACCATGCCGCCATAGCGGTAAGCCAGGACAGCGTTGTAGCTTCTTCCTTGGAAAAAGTAATTCGTTGGTGAACCAACATAGGACTGTGCGGTCGCAGTTAAGCCGTTGACTTTCTCGACCTTGTTTTTATTAAAGGAAAAAACCAGTTGGGTGCTTGCTGTTAAATCTTTCTTTTTAAGCCACACAGTATTGATATTAAACTCAATCCCTTTGTTGCGTAATGCACCATTGTTGATAACACGCGAATTGGCACCTACGGTTGGGTCGAGAACAGCACCGATCAACAAATCGGAGCTGTAGCGACTATAGGCATCAATACTAGCAGACAGGCGGTTGTCGAAAATCGAAAAATCTATACCGAGGTTTGTCGTTGTTGTTTTTTCCCAGCGCAGCATGGGGTTTGGTAATGATTTTTGTTCCAGATATTGCAGGTAGGGGAAAAGTTTATCGGATTTCCAGGTAGCCGTACCGTAGCTTGAGCTTTCTTGGTCCACATTACCGGTAATACCGTATGTTGCCCGTAGTTTGAGGGAATTCAACCAGTCTTTATTTTTCATAAATTCTTCGTTGCTGACATTCCAGCCTGCTCCTACAGACCATAACGGACGGTACTTAAACTTCGGATCTACCCCAAAGAGATCCGCCTGATCCACCCGTATGCTTCCCGTAAGGTTGTATTTGTTGCTAAAAGTATATCCGGCATTGGCGTAAAGCGAGGTGAAGCGGTGTAAGGTTTCCTTTTGTGCGACGCCATTCAGGTCCCCCAGGCGGACATTCCCCCCATAGATATAGCTGGTGATACCAGATTTACTCAATGTGGCCCAGTCGATGGTTGTGGAGGTCAATGTCACGGGATTGTAGCCCACAAGTAATTGTTGGATAGGGCGCGGTACATGCGACTGACGCATCTCGAAGCCGGCCAGGGCGGTTAGCTGATGTTGGCCATATTGGCCAAAGGTATTATCATAATTAAATTGATTCCGAAACGTATAGTTGTACCGTTTGGATTCAAATTGATAGTAGCGGCCTCCTGCTGGTAGGTTTTTCGTGTATACTCCTGTGGCAGCATTATAGCTCACCATCGCGTTTGAGGCAACACGCATCATGTAGCTATCTTCGTCGTAGAAACTTTCACGGGATGCTTGCCCCAATTCATAGGAAAACTGCGTTTGAAAAGAGAGGCCTTTGTAAATAGTGGCCCGCAACGATGTAAATGCGCGAAGATTTAAACTCTTGTTGCTCTCGATACCTTCGCCTAAGGCTTCAAGGACATTAAAGGATGTACTTTTTAAATTTCCGTTTGCAGCGATCTGTTCGGCTGTCTCGCCGTTTATGGCCGATCCGGGCCCGATAGAACTTGAAAGATCAACGTAAGGCGCATAGATTAGGTTGCCATTTTCATCTTTAATGCGTGTATAACGAGGCTGTAAGAACAGATCATTGTAAATGCCATCCGTTTCTTTATTTACGGAATATGTGCCGTTCAATCCGACTGTTGCATTCAACCATTTGGTTATATTAAAGGCCGATTTTAGATACAGGTTAAATTTCTCGTTTTTTTCGTGGACAACCTGTCCTTTTCCTTTGTCGTAGTTGAACGATACAAAGGTGTTGCTTTTGGACGAATTCTGGGAAATACTTGCATTATACCTTTGGCGTGTTTCATTTTGCCAGACATTATCAGTAAATTCCTTGATGTAATCGTTTTTCCGCCAGGTATTTATTGTTTCATCCCGTTCTTGCTGATTAATTGTCCCGATGGACTCTTTACGAAATAGATCGTACAGCGGTGAATAGTATTTTAAGCTTCCACTACCCAACTTTCCATAGTAATTGAACAAAGATTCGGTATTCGCATAGCGCGAACGCTCTTTGTTGTAAACATCAATTTCGTAGTCTATCAGATCGGACGTACTGGCATAATGCATTTTGGCGATATCCGGTTTCTGCGTAACGAATTGATCGACATTAAAGTTGACGGAAACGCCTTGCCCTTTTCCTTTTTTTGTGGTTACGACAATAACTCCATTGGCTGCCCTGGCTCCGTAAATCGATGCAGCTGTTGCGTCTTTCAGGACGGTCACGGACTCTACGTCATAGGGGTTGATATCGTTTAAGGTGAGCTCGGTGGGTAAGTCGTCAATGACGATGAGCGGATTGGTGGTCACGTCACTGGAATAGGTACCGATTCCGCGAAGTACGGGATTGTCTGCGGCAACGCGCGCGGGGTTTTTGATATAGGTCAACCCAGCTACTTGGCCTTCGAGCGCAGAAGTTAAATCGACATTAATCTGTTTGTTCAATTGATCATTGTTGATCATGGAATAGGCTCCAGGACTACGTTCTTTGCTGATTCGTTGGTAACCTGTTATCATAATTTCGTTGAGCATAGATTCCTTTGCACTCAACATCACACGGACCGGTCTTGTTACTTGCTCAGGACTGAAACGCATGACTTTTTCATTAAAAGAGACATGTCTAAAAGACAATTGGATCTCCGGGCTGGTCACGTTGAGTTCGAAATCGCCTTCTGCAGAACTCATCGTTTGGCTATTGTCCTGTATATTATGAATCGAGACACCGGGAATTGTATTGCCTAGGCTGTCGATTACTTTTCCCCGGACAAGCTGGCTATTGTTCGATAGGGTTTTACGATACAGAATAATCCGTTTATTTTCTAAACGATAACTGAAGGGCTGATCCTTAAATAAAATGGATAAGGCATCTTCAACGCTTGCTAGTTTGAGGTTAACGCTGATGGGGCGGGCCGCTTTTAATAGATTGCCGTCGAACACAAACTCATAGCCATAGTGATCCGATATGCTCGTAATCACCTCTTTGACATCGGCATTTTTAAAATTTAACTGTACCTGCTGGGCATGTAGTTCGTAGGGGTCAATCATGCTCATCAAGGCAATTCCAGCGACCAAACTCAAGTATTTCCGCAAAAATACCGGTCGCTTTTGGGTTAGGTAGGACATGGTAGATGAAGGTTAATGTACTATTTAGTTGTTATTTTTTATATGTAGTTTTTAATATGATTTTTTTATTGTTCAATTGAAAATCCAGGCCGCTTGCTTCATTTAAGAGATGCAGCATTTCCTGTAATGGGATATTTTTTCGGACCTTCATATAGATCGATTGGTCCGTAGGCAGCGCGATGGTATCGACATCGACGCCATACCATCTAGACAGGTCAGACAGGATTACGCGAAGTGACTGATCCCGATAGTCAAAGTAGCCGGCCGTCCAGGCCACAGCTTGCTTTGGAGCTAAATGTTCAATATGTATTCCTTTTTGATCGGTTACAGCTGTTTCCCCTGGACGAAGTATCATCCTTTCAGCTGTGCCCGATTTGCTTAAAGCGATCCGTCCGGACAGCAGGGATGTTGTAACAAGTCCGTCGCCTGCGTAATTTCGCACGTTAAAGACCGTTCCCAGCACTTCAACTTTTGTGGTACCAGCAGTTACAGTAAAAGGCCTCTGCGCATCATGAGCAACCTCAAAGTATCCTTCTCCTTCTAAGGAAACCTCTCTTCTGGCTATATCAAAAGGAAGCTGAAACCGTAGGGTAGATGCGGCATTCATGGTAATCTTGGTCCCATCTTCCAAAACAAGCCTAAAGTCCGAATTGGGGGTATAGATCGTTTGCAAGCTTGGATTTTTGCCTATCGCCATTACTTTTACAGTTTGACTGTCGATACGGGAAAATGCAATGTCTCCTATTTGCCATACAGAATCTATCTTTGGCAAAATGGCAATTTCTTTCCCGGACTTATCTTTAACATATAACGTGGGTGCTGAAGGCGCAGTGACATCGGCAGGTTTTGGGCCTTGCCCTAAATAAAACCAAGTCGCCAATCCAGCGACAAGTAGGATGGAAGCGGCGGCCCACCATTGTTGTTGTCGTCTTAAACGAATAGATTTTTTCTTCGATTCGTTTAATTTACCTTCCAACCGTTCTTTAATTATTTCGATATGCGAAGCAAAGGGTTGTTCGATTTGATCTTCCTCAAAGTCGATCGATGCCAAAGAAGTAAGGGTTTCGAGCTCCTCGTCGCTTGCTTGATCGAAATAGTGAAGCAACCTATCGAGATCAACGCGATGGATACTTCCGTTTAAATAGCTCTTGTAAATATTTTCTATTTTTTTTGCCATATCTATAAGTTAATACGCAACTTATTAGCAAAAACACTATCGTAATCTTGATTTTTTTAAAAAAAATAGAATGTAACAAGAATTACCAAAATCTCATCATAATGGTCCTGTACAAATTGGCGAATATGTTGATTGGATTTGACCATCGCGTTGCTTACCGTGGATACAGAAATATTCAATTTTTGGGCAACTTCTTCGTAGCTTTTCTGCTCTAATTTACATAAGACAAATATTTCTTTTCTACGCTCGCTTAAGGTATTGAGTGCTCTTTCTAATAATTCGGCTTGCTTTTCATGGATATCGCTTTCTGTTTCCATGAGGTAGAGCTGCTCGAAATGTTGGTATAAGTTTTCCTGCATCGCGGTTTCTTTTGCTAATTTTCTATACCAAGAAATAACATCATTTTTAGCTATGGTAAAAATCCACGATTTAAAGCTTCGGTTTGGATCGATGCTGGCTCTTTTTTCCCAAACTTTCAGGAATACATCTTGCACGATCTCTTCACTGACCTGCTTATCTCTAACCATTCGAAAGATAGTGGAAAATAAGGCGTGGCTATACTGGTCATATAAAGCAAAAAAAGACTGTTCGTTTCCATTGGAGAGCGAAATCAATAGCTTATTTTCTGCAGTAGCATCCATTGTAGAGTTTCAAAAGGGCAGATAGTATGCTGTTTAAACACCTAATCGGCGTTCAAATTTACAAATTTCAACTTAATATTAAGGGCAATAGCTTTCATACGGATATTAATATGCAGTTAGCGTTTTAAGATTAAAATTTAAACAATCGTTTTAATGCAACTGTATTGCTTTTGCGTTGGTTTTATTATATTTGCAACAATATTGCAATAATAAGTACTATACCATATGATCAAACCAATAAAAATTATCCTGGCATTTATGCTCATATCTGGGCTTTTTGTATCCTGTAAAAAAGAAGGGGAGACAGCGGAAGTGGTTTCACCAAAAGCAGAAAATGTAGAAATTGGCTATGCCAATAATAAGCAAGCAATCCGAGGGCGGGATTTTCATTTTAATGCAGATATTCTGGCTGGAGATAAAATCGAGTCTGTTCAAGTTAAAATTTTACCGAAGGCTGGGCTGAATAATTCATCGCCATGGAAAATGGAAATTGCTTGGGAAGAGTTTAAGGGATTAAAAAATGCCAATGTGCATAAGCATTTTACCGTTCCAGTGGAAGCGCCTGAGGGCAAATTTGATTTTTTCTTTATCGTAAACGATGTTAATGGATCAAAACTTGAGTTAAAGGAAGATTTTCAGATCTTCGATGCGGCTAATATGCCTGTTGACCCGATGGTAGACCGTGATATCTTCTCCCGAAACGATGATATGGTATACTATATGAATACCTATGTAGAGAATCCATTGGTTTTCAAAAAAGGGGATAAGTTTACGGCACGTGCGCAGATCAAGCAAATCCAAGGGGATGGTATTCTATATACAGCATTGATAAAGCGAACGCTGAATCATTTTCCTGAAACGGTTGATAAACTTGACTTGACGAAGGCTATCATTATCTCTAAAGTGGAGCATAAAGATCTGGGACCGGCATCAAAAGTCAATACTTACAAGTTGGTTAATGGCGTGATAAGTGGCGATGATATTTTAATCGGAGTAGAGAAAGATGGTTTAGACAGTCAGATTGCAGGTGACCGACAATGGCAATCTGGTCAGTATAATCTCGTGATATTATATAAAAATACCACATTTAATATGAGTACTTTTAAGTCGATTCCAATTACTATTTCTTATTAAAAATTCGTTATATGCCTCTTAACCCAAGCTTCCGATCAAGCACGAAGGAAGTTTGGGATTAAGGAGGAAGTTTCAATCCTAATACAGTTGACCATAGAGATCGATGACTTTTTTCTGAAGTTGTATTATTTCCTCTTCCCGTTCTTTCAGCTTTTGTTGAATTGAAGTTATTCTGTCAACATTATCATTTACGTCATCTGTCTCAGAAAAAGATAAAAGCTGCACCGCTGTAAAATTAAATAACTTGGCGATTTGGATTAATCTGGAGAGATTAAGATCGGTAATGCCTGTTTCCATTTTTGAAAATGCGGGAATGGAAATCCCCAGTTTTTTTGCTACATCCTGTTGGCTCCAACCTTTTTGGTGCCGAAGTAACCTGATTTTTTTTCCTACTTTATTCATATAAAACTTTCTTAAAGGTTAAGATACAAAAAAGGTTACAAAGAATGGCATCATTTCTGTTGCATTAATTTTTTAGAGTTCCCTATATCTATACATTCACGATTGCTAAATTTCTTTCTGTATGCCTTTTGATGAGCACTTTTTGCTGTCGGTTCTGGAACGGTCTCCTTTAGCCACGGCTATTTATGACAGTCCGGAACTCAATATTGCCTTTGCCAACCAGGCGATGCTGGATACATGGCGTGCAAGCAGCTCAATTTTAGGACATACTTTGTGTGCCTGTTTTCCCAGCTTTGAAAAAGAAGGATTTTCATCTATTTTGAAAAATGTGTGGAAGACAGGGATTACCTATCGTGCCAAGGATACTCCGGCAGATATTGTATCCGGGAGAAATATTATGAAACGGTACTTTGATTTCGAGTACAAAGCATTATTGGACGAAAGGGGAAATACTTATGCTATTTTACATTCCTCATGGGATGTGACGGAAAGAAAACTTGCCTATGATAAAGCTGAAAGCCAAAAAGAGCAAATATCTTTTAATAGAAAGCTGGATCTATTATCAAATACCCTTTCACATGATTTAAAAAACCCATTATCCATTCTAAAGATGGGAAATGATATGCTGCGTAAAAATATAAGTCTACCTAAAGATGTTCAGCAAAAATGGTTCGACAATATGCAAGCTGCCATAGAAAATATTCAGTCTATTATCAACCAAACCCTGCAGCTAAATAAAATTAGAGCTGTCAATCCGGTCAGGGAATGTTTAGATATGGATAAAAAGATCGCGGAATGGATAGATGAGGTAAAGCTTCTTTATCCAGCATCACAGTTGGAGTTTAGATTGGGAAATCTCTACAAGCTGGATGCAGACTGTGGGGTTGCTTATCAGATTTTTTTTAATCTGATTTCCAATGCGGTGAAATATGCTAAAGATACCGAGCAGGATTATCTTGCGATCTATAGTGAAAAGACAAGCAAAGGGATTGTATACTATTTGGAAGATAATGGGATCGGTATTCCAGATGAAGACCTAGATGTTGTATTTAAAGCCCATGAGCGCGCAAAAAATGCGCTTGCAGCACAGGGCTCAGGGATAGGACTCTCCTTAGTTAAGGAGTTGATGGAACGTCTGGACGGTAACGTTAATCTCTCCAGTAAGCTGGGCAAGGGGACGATCATTCGCTTGTTCTTTCCGAATAATTAGGTGCTGTCTCGTTATTGTCCGTTAAAAGGCAGTTTGCTGATGTAAATGATCGCTGTATCTGTGGACGTCGGATAAGTACGCTCATTGCCTTTAACAGTCCACTCAAAGCGTGTTCCTTCAGCGCCAATATAAAGTCGGTTTTTCTTATCGTGGTAAATATAGTTCAGTTGTCGGCGGAAAGGAAAATCAAGTAGCTGTTCACCTTTATCAGTAACCCTTACTAATTTGTCGGGCTGCATTAACGGACGTCCATATTCTTTGTCGATGATTTCTTTCGGCTGCGGGATGATTTTGTAAGATTCGTTTTCACTGATCTTTGTTTCTTTTCGATTGACCTGTATTTTATCATAGACTTCATACCCATATTTGCCCTTTCTGCTCCAATTTTTACCCTGGTCCAACGAGAATAAAGTCGGACTTGTCGAATGGTCTTGGAAATTACTTAAAGCCATCAGTTCTCCCTGATACATACTGAAGCTAGGTATGCCAAATCCAGCATCGTTGACCATTTGCCACGAAACTCCTTTATCCGTAGTCATATAAATCTTGTACATGGTAGCCACAACCAGGGTGTCGTCGATATTGCCGTAAATAGCCGATGTGCCTCTGAGCTGTCCTGGGATACTCAATTTCGTCCAAGTAGCATCTTTCGTTTCAATATCGATACGACCCTTTGGATTAGAAGGGTCGTCCTTTTGGCAAGAGCTGAACAACAGGCTTAGGGCGCAGACAAAAAGCAGTGGTCGTAGAGTCATTTTAAATTGCATGTTTTTTGCGATTTGAGTAAACAAGCTGTGTGATTTTTGAGCTTTATATAATTTTAAAGATAGTTATGATAACTGAAAGTTATTGTATGGTTCAAATTTTATTTCTCTAGCAGTTCGTATATTATATGAGGCTGCTAATAAGTCTTCCTATCGGACATTTATCTAATTGGATGAATAATCAATCTATTGTATTTATTCAAAAATTTGTTTATTCCTATGGGAAGGGAATTCAATTATAAACCATTTTATTCGTTGTTGTCTAAATGAAATGATTAACTTTATGGAAACCAATAGCCTAGTTATGAAGTTGTCATTACTTTCTTTTTTTTATTTCTTCTTGTTATCATTTGCTACAGCGCAATCATCCGCTGAAAAACCGCTTAAAATCAATGCAAATGAGTGGATAATGCAACAGCTGGCTAACGCTAAAGTGAAAAACAATCTAGTGTCGTATAAAAACAATTTTTTTCAATTTGATACGGTACGTTTAGTTGGATTTATCGAAGATTATACTCCTGGACTAGAATTCACAAGTGGTATTATTTATAGCAGCAATGAGCTGACTCGCGAAGATTATCCTACTACCGTACAGGTTTATCCTGACGGCCGTTTTGAGGCGAGCTACTTGGCCACAAGCCCGAAAATTAGTTATATTACGTTTAAAAATAACCGTTTTAAATTTTATATCGAGCCGGGACAAACGCTGGCGTTGCGATTAAGAGTTACTGAAGATCAAAATTTAGCGTTAATAGGTTTTGATGGTCCCCTTGCTGCCGAGAATCAACATTTCAGAAGCTTTGATTGGGAAAATAATTTACGGACCTTTTATCAGGACATGGAAAGCCGTTTGAAAGCGCAACCAATTTCAGCAATCAAAAAGGAAATCATGGGAGCCTGGGATTCGGTGCAAAATGAAGTAAATGGACAGTTAAAGAAATCAAATTTTTCGCCTAAAATAAAAAATCTGATCCAAACGGAAGTTGCACTCAATTATACAGTACAATTAATGGATCTGCAGATGTATCGAGAGCATTACCTAAGAAATAATCCTACAAATGCCTTTCTAAAAGAACCGCTACCCAATGATTATTTTAGTTTTATAACTCGTTTAGACCTAAATGATCCGGTTATTTTGGTACAAAATGATTTTTCAACATTTATCAACCGATTTGAGTATTCGACGTTATTTCGTACTGATGCATATTATGATGCCCTAAATAGTCAACGTAAAGGGAATCTATATTTGGTATTAGATTCGGCAAATCTAAAGTCTAATCCTACGATCGCAAATACTTTGGTTTCAGAAATTGCCAAATTGCGTACCTTGAAGTTTGCATTAAGTGGTGCGGCTGATACAGTTGGGATAACAAAAACTACAGAACAATTATTGGCCGTGTTAAAAAATAGAGATTTAAGGGATGAAGCTCTCCAACTATCAAACCGTGTAAGGAAGTCCAGAAACGGCTATTTGCTGCCTCATACTGATGCTGCAGCTATCTTTAAGAACATGACAGATAAATACCGTGGTAAAGTCGTTGTTGTGGATTTTTGGGCGCAGTGGTGCGGTCCCTGCCGCTCCGGTATTGAATCATCGCAAGGGAAACGCTTAAAACTGAAAGATAATCCGAATTTGGCGTTTGTTTTTGTAACAGATATTGAGGGGACTCCAGATATGGAGTTTTATAAAGATTATATCGTTAAAAATAGCATGTTTGAATCCTATCGGGTTTCTGCCGATGAATATAGAGCATTGCGCGAATTATTTAAATTTAACGGAATTCCGAGGTATGTACTGATGGATCCTGATGGTAGAATTAGAACTGATAATTTCCAAATGCATAATCTGACAACTGAACTTCCAAAAAATTACCCACAGCTTTTTACGTATCAACAGATGCAAGGAATCAATTAATTCGGTGTGCAACAACATAAAATGCTAATTATATTAGTATTTTATGTTGTTGTTTCCTATCTTTGTACTGTTAACCAATTAATAAATAATTAAGACTCAAATTATGGGCGTGCAGCAAGGTTTTAAGCCTCCAAAGAAGAGCGATGAACTTCTGAAGGCTATCTTTGAAGATAACTTTCCCGACTTTCTGCGGTTTATGTATCCCAAAGCCGAGGCGATCTTTGATTTGGACCGGGGATTGACGTTTATGGACAAAGAGTTATTGGAGATCATCCCCAACCGTGAGCGTAAAAAAGGCAAGCGTATGGCGGATCTATTGGTGAAGGTATTTTTGCGAGATGGTACGGAGAAATGGATCTTGGTGCATACGGAAATAGAGGGAGGCAATGATCCGGGATTTTCACATCGGATATTTCAGTACCATTATCGTTTATTGGACCGATATCGAGTTCCAGTAGAGACGATAGCTATTTTTACGGGCGATCGTAGGCAACGGCGGCCTGCTATCTACACTTATACGGTATTCCAGACATCGTTGGAATTCCGTTATCTTAATTATCAGATCTTCGATCATAGTGAGGATGAGCTTCTTGTTATGGACAATATTTTTGCGTATATTGTATTAGCTTGTCAGAAATCCTTACAGGAAGATAAAGTTCCTGAAGAAGAGCTGGCGGAGCATTGGAGTACAATTGCACGTACACTGATTCAGACGAATCGATACAGTAAAGATCGTATAATGAGCTTTTTAGTTTTTTTAAAGAGTTTTCTATTTATACGAGATAAAGAAATAAATAGTAAATTTCCTCTATAAATTGTTATTCTGTGGCTGAGGAGAGAGCGATAAATTGCTTTTTATTTGCAATTTATCTAAGTTTGACCAATACATTTATCAAGTGACAGGAGGCACAATTGAAATGGGAGTAATTGAAACAATAAAAAAACAGGAACGGGAAAAAGGTCTTAAGACTGGCATTGAAAAAGGAAAGCGGGAAGAAGCTATTGCCATTGCATTGGAGTTTAAGAAAATGGGATTACCTATTGCTGATATTGCTAAAGGAACCGGTCTTTCTATCGAAGAAATCGAAAAACTGTAATCAAATACTTTTAAAGTTTATAGATATTTATTTTGAGCCATTTCCGGAAGGGAGTGGCTTTTTCATTTTAAAGATGCTATATGCTCAAAAAAACTCCCCTTTCGTCGCTGATAAAAGAGGAGAAACTTTATAAATCTAAATTATGAAAAATCTTATTATTAATAATGAAGAGCCCTAACAGATTGAAGCTCTTCGCTAGATGTTGGTAAATCTCAACCGGCTGATTTAATATAGAATAATTTTTTGAAATTGAAAAGTTAAAAATAATTTTTTGCTGTTTGTTTTTCCTCGTTTTTGGGGCTGTCTTAGCTGAGTATACATTATTGGGCGCTTACTGTGCAGTAAATGTAGTCGAAAAAGTTGGCTAGGGGACGCTTGCTAATCTTCTTCACCTTTGTAATACTCTTGTCTTTCAATTCCTTGGCTTGGCGTTGAATTTTTTGTAAGGAAATACTGGACTTGTTTGAATTTGCTTGAACTGCCAACAGGTCCATCTCTAAGAATGATATTTTGTAGTTCATTTTTAATGTTTTTATTTATGCATTTCAGATATAGCGATTTATTATGATATTTCTTGTAGCTTTTGGCTTCTATCAAATGTATTGGATCGAGTTAATACTGATTACAAGATTAGAAGCGACGGTGCACATGAATTTTATAAGAAAATAGGCTCATTAAACCAATATTGAGGAAACCCCATTTTGTAAATTGCTGTATTTGGAAATGACTGTATTAACTCATGAAGCTCTTTCCTTAAGGAGTGACCAGAGGAAATTTTGTCATTCATATATATCATTGCACACATAATCGGAAAAACCTTTTTCTTTTTTTGTTCATCAGGTACATAGCTGAGAATGACATTCGTCAAATTTGATGGCCAAGAGTACTTGGTTATCAAAACTCTATTCCATAATCTACTATGATGTGCTATAATGTTTCTTATTAGCGTGATCGTCCTGAGCCAACTGGAAAAATCTTTAGCACTACTTAACCCAAACTCATTTGCGATTTTAGATTTTTCAGGAAGCTGGGGATTTAAGTTATCGAAAATTTTAGAAAGTGTGCCTAAAGTGACTACTTCTAGCCCTTTCCAAGCCTCGGGATAGTCATCGGGATGGTTCTGGTAATGTTTGACCATAAATTCCTCACTACTCTGACACATATCATTTAGAAGCTTAGATAAGAATTTTATATGTTCCTTTTTGTCTTTAAAGATAGATTGCATTAGATACCATTCAGCTCCATATGCCAAGGAAAGGTGATATATCAATTTAGTTCTTAGTGCAATCTCAATCCTTTCTATGGCATTGAAAATAATCAATCGAAAATGCCGATCAAAATTATATAAATCAATAACATCCTCGAATACAGAACCCTGTTTGAAATTATGATTCACAAAATCAATTTGCATTTCCCACCAATACCCTTTCAATCTATAATAACTGATATTCGCTAGAAAATGAGGCGCCACGGTGATGTCTCGAAACGCCATGTTACGCTGTTGGAGCAGACTTAACTGATCTTGTATTGTCAATGGAATTTTTCCAGGCATTAAAATATAATTGGCTATAAAATAAAAAGACTCGCATGCTGTTCTAATGGGAAGCAGTACGAGTACCGTTAGTACAAAGATAATAATATTAGTATTATTAACAAAATAATTAAAATAAATTCTGGAATAATTTCTTAATTTAATATGTCAATTTGATTCTTTATCACTTTGTAAATTAAATCAGGATCTAGATCACATCGATCTGCCATCTTAAATATATGGGCAAAAGTAAATTTTTGAGGGTTGCCTAGTTTATCAAGGCAGGAATTATATTGAAGGCCTAAAGCCTTGGCCATCTTCGTAGGCCCTTGTTTTTCTAATAACTTTATGGATTTGATGATGCCCGATGCAAATAAGGATTTTATCGCAAGAAAACCAGGATCAGTATTGTTAGATTTAGTTGAAGTATTCATTTTTTACGATTCAAGACAGCCTTAAATCTCAATATTGGCCAAATTATAATTTAAATGGCTATCACTGATTATCCAAAGTCAAAAATTTAATAATTCAGATAAGGTAATATCGAGGCTATCTGCAATCTTTTTAATAATTGAAATTGTTGAATTTGTTTCAGCTCTTTCTATGCGTCCAAGTTGACGTATTTCAATGTCACAGATATTAGAAAAATATTCTTGTGACCATTTTTTGTCTTCTCTTATAAGTCTAATACGGTTACCCAATTCAATTAGATATTTTTGATCACGATATTGTTTTCCAGCCATATTAAGAAATATCTTGAAATGTTATAATTTAAATTGAGACATATTTGTCCTATTGTTTATTTATTACTATATTTGCTTATAACCTCATTATAGAGGTGTACATTTTTGATCTGAAATAGCTTTGCTCGACAGACCTAGGAAATCTTAAGCATGTAAAGCAGCGGTGAGAAAATGCCTACATTTTGTATATTTGACTACAAATGTAGGCTCTCCCCGTGCACATGCTTAGAGGTTTCGATCTCTGCCCTTCCTAGGGGGTGTCGAGCGTACGGGGGGAGCCTACTATATATTCCACTCAAAGCTTTTTAGCGAGATAAACTGAAAAGTGATGAAAAAACAGACAACAAAAAATCTTATTACTGCTCCCGAGTAGCTCGGGTAGCTAAGTCAAATATGATTTGACCCTACACTGCTATGGATTGCATCACGCCAATATATAACCTTTGTGATTAACCATTCAAATGCGATCTAGCTCCTCAATTAAATTATTGTTTACCTGACCTAAGCAAGTTTAGGCATTCCCAAAAACAGCTGATTTCGGTCGGATAGGGAATGCTATGTGCTATGGTCACAGCTAAAAACTAAACACATGAAAGCCATTTATGAAGATCTCCTGCATCTTGACAGGCCATTCTACGAGATCCATGAAGACAGTTACGATCCATTGAAATGTATCGAAAGCTTTTGGGATAATTATCCGCTAGTCTCAATACGCGAAAACCTCTACGCATTAGACCTCAAATGCAAAACCCTCGGTGCAGCTACTGAATGCAAATTAGAGGCTCTACAGCAAACGCTGTTTTTGTCGGATATTTTGCGCGCGCTAATAGCCTATTTCCTGACGCATAGCCGCCATTTAGATACAACCCAAGTAAAACTGTCGACACTGGACCTGAATATGGAAGAAATCAGACTAACCAAAAAAATCAACGTTTTTTTTCAATCCATTAACCAACCAAACCCTTAAGATGATGAAATCAATACTATATAATTATAATTTATACAAGGCTTTTAAGAGCAAACGAGCACGAGCGATACTGCTGTGTTTGGTTTCTATGTTTAGTTTATCTGCTCAGACGCCCCGCAAGGACAGCGGGGCGGATGGGCTTCCTGCAGTTGCAGCAATCAATGTAGGCGATCGGGTTCCCGAAGATGTTTATACCCGACAGTATAAAGTTTACACGAATGGTAAGGCTGTCACTACAGATCTAAAACACCTGAAAGGTAAGTTGGTCATCTTGGACTTCTGGGCCTCATGGTGCGGAATGTGTCTAACCCAGATGCCCAAAGGAGAGAAGCTGAGTCAACGGTATGCAGATACGCTAGCTATAGTCCTTGTCAATACCAGACATCGCCGGGATGATCTCCAAAAAATTAAAAAGACCTATAACGAAACCTTATCTCGGATAGGAGGAAATTTGCTCCCTACTGTGTATGATGATGAATACTTGATACGCTTGTTCCCGCATGCTTCAATTCCGAGATATGTGTGGATCTCGCCACGCGGTACCGTGCTGGCAATTACAGGTCATACATACGTAAATAAAGAACAGATTGATAATGTAATTGACTTGTTGAGGGGGCAAGGTAATTATGACTAGATGGTTAATTTACGCGCTGTTCATTACATTATGCTTCATGCAGATGGAATTGAAAGCGCAGCACAACTATACTGGAACAGTAGTAGATGAGTCAACCCACCCAGTTGCCGGCGCAAGCATTACGCTGTTAAAAACGAAAACACAAACTAGGACAGATCGCGAAGGTAAGTTTCAAGTATCGGCGACTGATCTTAGTGAACGGCTATCTGTCAGCTACATGGGGTATGAAACGCGTGTACTGGCGCTCGCTGAATCCAAAAATAAGAACTTTTGGATCGTTCTTACCAAGAAAACAAATCAGCTTGATGAGGTGATGGTCGAAACAGGCTATCAGCGCATTCCAAAGGACCGTGCTACAGGGGCTTTTGCACAGGTAGATGATAAGATCATAACCCAGAGACTATCATCGGCCAACATTATGGACCGCCTGGAAGGGAATTTTTCAGCGCTGCAGATGGATCGGCGCGATGGTACCAATCAGATCAATATTCGTGGTATCAATACGCTTTCCAGTGCGCTCATGGGGCCACTAATTGTTGTCAATGATCTCCCTTTTGAGGGTGATATAAATGCGATTAATCCGAATGATGTGGAGAGTGTTACGCTACTTAAGGATGCCGCAGCGACATCGGTCTGGGGGGCACGGGCTGGAAATGGTGTTATCGTGATCAAACTAAAAAATCGCAATAAACAGGAGGGAACAGCGGTGGACTTTTCGTCTAACCTGACCATTACCGCAAAACCTGACCTGATGTATTTACCTAAAATGTCTTCGGCAGAGTTTATCGATGTCGAAAAAATGCTTTTTGATAAAGGATTTTATAATACCATATTGAACGGTACTAATTCGAATAGGGGTATTGTTTCTCCAGTTGTAGACGGCCTGTATGATCTATCCAAAGGATTAGTCACACAAGAGGAGATGGATGCACGTATCGAACAATATAAGACGCAGGATTATCGAAAAGACCTGCTCCGCTACGTCTATCGCAATAGTGTCTTAAGCCAAAATAGCATCGCCTTGTCAGGCCGTGGTGAGCAGAGTGGTTACCGGGTAGGGATCGGCTACGATAGAAATATGCTCAGCAAAAGGGAGAGCAGCAATCAACGGCTGGTGATCAATGGAAGTTATCAGCTGAATTTCTGGAAACACTTTAAGCTGGAGAGCAACTTGCTTTATTCCAATATGAAAAACAGCTATAATCCGGACCTCATTGATTATCCAATAGGTGTCGGCGGAGGTAGGACAAATCTATATCCTTACGCACAGTTGATGGACGATGCCGGAAATCCGCTGGCGATTCCATCACAATATAATTTTAGGTATATGGAGTCTGTAGCGACGCGCAATGAGGGCCTGCTGGACTGGTTTTACCGACCTTTGGACGAATTTGGTACATCCAGAGCCAATAATAATACCAATTATTGGAATGCAGGGCTTAAGCTGTCGGTCCAACTGTGGAATAGCCTGGATATTACGGGCCAATACGGCTTTGAAGGTCAACTGGGTGCGAATCGAACCTTACGCGGACAGGAATCTTTCTTCACGCGTGATCTGATCAACCGTTTTACGCAGATCGATAATGGGACGGTAAAACGGATTGTGCCGCTGGGAGGGATACTGACCAATGGTAACAATGATTTCACCAGCCATAAAGGAAGAGTACAGCTCAATTTTGCACACAAATGGAGTGACCTACATGAACTGAGTTTCTTTGGCGGGGCTGAAGTGTCGGCACGGACGGAAGAAAGCGGCCTGTTTACAACCTACGGTTTTGATGAAAATCTGTACAATAGCCAACTGATAGATCCGATAAACGCTTATCCGATCTATGATGGTCTGAGTGGATTGAGCCGTATTCCCTATACAAATGGGTTTGATAAACGAATGCGTCGATATGTATCGCTATTTGGGAATGCTTCCTATACCTACAGGGGGCGTTATATCTTTTCGGTAAGCGGCCGGAAAGATGCCTCTAACCTGTTCGGAGTAAATGCCAACAACAAATGGAATCCTTTGTGGTCGGCTGGACTGGCATGGAAGCTGTCGGACGAAGCTTTCTTCCCGAAGAATAGAATGGTTAATAGCTTGAAGCTGCGGTCTACATTAGGGCATAGTGGTAATTCGGGTGGTATGACAACTAGTTTGCCTATTATCAGTTATATGTCGGGACTAAATACAGATGTCAGTACTTTTCCACGTGCCATCGTCTCGTTGCTGCCCAATCCATCGCTCCGTTGGGAAGATGTCCGCATGTTCAATGTAGCGTTGGACGCTTCCTTGTTCAATAATCGTATTATGCTTTCCGCGGATGCCTATTTTAAAAAGTCGACGGACCTTTTTGCTTCGGATCCCATCGACCCGACTTATGGTTTTAGTACTGTGCGAAGGAATGTGGCTATTGCTTCGGGAAGGGGTATCGATATTGATCTCAATGCAAAAATATTGGATGGAAACTTTAAATGGAACGCGAAGGTGCTATTTACAATCAATAAGGATAAAGTGGACAAGTATTACGGCGGTACCTGGCGTGCTTTGACCTTTACAGCTTATTCTGGGCGAAATGTTTCTCCAGTCGAAGGTAAGGCGCTTTATCCAGTATTCTCTTACCGCTTTATGGGACTTGATCCTGAAAATGGCGATCCGCAGGGATCGCTGCAAGGCGCTATTTCTAAGGATTATACTAAAATCCTGGCAGACTCTATCCAAAATCTGGTGTACCACGGTTCGGGAATCCCGCCATATTACGGTTCGCTCAACCAGACTTTTAGCTGGAAATCCTGGCTCTTGAGTGTCAATATCGCCTACAAGTTTGGCCACTTCTTCCAAAAGGAAACAATTCGGTACCTCGATCTTTTCAATGGTTGGCGTACGCATGGGGATTATGCCAAACGTTGGCAGAATCCGGGAGATGAATCTCAAACAACCGTTCCATCGATGACTTATCCGGCCAATTCAAACCGTGATGATTTCTATGCTTACTCGGAAGCCAATATTGGTAAGGGGGATATTATACGCTTGCAGGATATTCGTTTGCAATATCAATGGCTGCTCATGCGTAAGTTTCCCGTACAGGCTTATGCTTCGGCCAACAATGTAGCGCTGTTATGGAAAGCCAACAAATGGGGCATAGACCCCGATTTTAACAATATGCCTCCCGCTCGAAATTACAGCTTGGGGTTATCAATTCATTTTTAATAGAAAGGAAGAGATTATGAAAAATATGATATGGATAGGCATCTTCCTATGGAGCCTTTGCTGCCAGTCTTGTACTAAATTTTTGGACGAAAAGCCGCAGTTATCTGCGGCGACGCCCGACAAGGAAGAGGACCTAAGGGCGCTCTTGGACTTTGAGTCTCAGATCAATCTCTATTATCCGGGATTGATTGAATTGGGGACAGATGACTATTATCTGAACCATGATACCTACAATAATATGTTGGCCAGTTTTCAGGAGGCTTATCGATGGGATAAAGAAATGATCTCAACGGATGTCGCCTACTGGAGAGCCTGTTATAATACCATTATGATCGCCAATATTGTGCTGGAAGGCGTGGATCGTCTGAAGCCAATCAAAAATAAAGATATTGAAGGCGAAGCCCTATTTGTTCGTGGACTGGCACATTTCTATGCGGCTCAGTTATATTGCCCGCTTTATAATGAGGCCGTGGATAGCCCTTTTGGGCTGCCGATACGGCTGACTTCTGATTTTAATGTTCCTGTTACACGTGCTACGGTACATGACACCTACAAACAGATTATTGATGATATTAAGGGGGCAATCCCGTATTTGAGGGATCAGGCCGCTGAGATCAATAGACCGGGCAAACGAGCAGCGTATGCAGCATTGGCAAGAATATATCTGAGTATTGGAGACTATGAGCAAGCAAGGTATTATGCCAATGAATGCCTGAGATTAAATGCAGATTTGATGGATTTTAATGTCATCGATGCTAAGCTCAATTACCCCATCACGCCTAAAAACGTAGAGATGATCTACTATGGCTCGACTATTTCGGGGAGTGCTGCACTGAACAGTAGCCGGGCCAGAATACCTATGGCAGTATATAACCTATTTGATGCTAATGATCTCCGCAAACTCATTTATTTTAGATCCGTGAATGCAACAGAATATGCTTTCAAAGGTTATTATTCTGGACGTTCGGCTACTTATTTTGCGGGTTTTGCCAACGATGAGCTTTTTCTGATCCGTGCAGAATGCAATGCCCGTTTAGGAGCTACGGAGGCTGCATTGGCCGATATCAATAAACTGTTGGAACATCGGATCCGAAAGGGTTCATTTACGGAATTAAAATTGTCAGATCCGAAAGATTTATTGCTTTTTATTCTCAATGAACGCCGTAAGGAAATGTTATTTCGGGGTGTAAGGTGGTCAGATTTGAAACGATTGAACCTGGAACCCAGCCATGCCGTAAATTTAGTACGGGAGGTCATAACTAATGGAGAGACAAAACGATATGAGCTACCGGCTAACGATGCTCGTTATCTATATCCCATTCCGGACGAAGTGATTAATCAAAGTAATATTGAACAAAATCCGAGGTAAGAAACGGAAGCAGGCTTCCGATGAGGGAAGCCTGCTTTCTTGTTTACTGGTTGGAGCGAAATGCTTGTACAGTAGTGTTGGTGTTGGAACTGGATACTGCATCTTCAATCTGATCCTCAACTGTCACGCCGGGTGATACTTGATGCGACATATCGGGCTGACCCGAACCGTTGTCTGGTGCTTTGATGGAACAGATCTCCTGGTCATCGTCACCACACTCAAATTTAGGTGTCAACGCATAATTCGCTGGATTGGTTGGATCTGAATTGACCAGCTCATTATTGTACCAAGTCTGATCATCAAGTGATCTTGATACTGTTTTCTCCATTTTCACCTCTTCCTTTTCGGTGAAACTTTGGGCTCCATAAGCGAGGCCCAATCCTAATACGGTTAATGTGCCGGCGCGTAGCCAGCTGTTTCTTTTTGTAAGCATAAGCTTAATGTTTAGTTTATAAAATGTTTATCAAAGCCAGCAATTTCGCTGCCTCTAATACAAAGTTGCATGCAAAACAAGTCTGATATAGGCCTGTACCATAGGAGCTATTTTTGAGCATATTTGCCCGTCAGCAGAAAATACTGCGCCTGCTGAACCGTGTGGCGCGAGATGCCGAGCAGATCTGCCTGCTCAATTTGAGTGGTCGCAGCTTTAATTTCGGGCAACAGCCGGGCAAAGTTGAGGTAGCGCTCAAAAGGCGAGTAGCCCAAGGTAGCCTGCCTAAGCAAAACCAGTTGCCTCTTCTTTTTATTACCCAATACGTCAATCAATGTATCGATGGATTTTTCCTGTTCCTGAAACTGCCGTAGTACCGAATGTGGGATCGCAATAATAATTCCTGAACGGAGTGCTACAATATGCCCGCTGTGTAGATGATGTGTATAGAGGTGATTGGTCGTCATCAAAGCCATATTAGGAATAGCCAGACTCATGATCCTGCGCTTGCCTGTTTCGTTGTTTTCTTCGACCCGTGCCAGGAGGCCTTTCGCGACAAAATAGGTCATCTCCGAATGACGGTCAGCTGAACTGAGTTGCTCGCCTCGTTTGACAATCTTGACTTTGAGGTTGTCCTTTGCCCACTGATAGTGAAATTGATCTATCGTGTGATATTTCCCCAAAAAATCAAATAATAGTTTGAATCCCGCCTTGGGGTTATGCTTAATTGACATAATAAAGTGTTTTGTTGGTTTATCGAGTTTACTGACAGTAATATCTATTGAACTAACAAAACTACGATGATTGAAGATCAATGACGAAACTACCCCTATAAGATCTTTTGCCTCTAGAAAAACCTCTTTTGCCCCCGAAGTTATCTACAAAAAGGAAAGTTTAGGAACCAAATGGTAGATGAAGGCGATGTCCTTTGGCTCTCCAATTATTAGTTGAAATTTTACTCCCGATCGATCCACAGTCTTCAGTGCCTGAAGCCGTAATGCTGTTGCGAGAACAGCCTATGGTTTTATCTTTTACGAGAAACAACGTGGAAATAACAACATTATTAGCCCAATTTGGACTATACAATCCACCTCCTCTGACCATCACTGACCTGATGTTAGGTAGTGATGAAGAGGACGATGGAGGGAAATGCAATATCGTTTTCCCTTAAGAACGTGGTGATAACTGAGTATGCTATGCCTTATCCTTGGGCATAGCATATTCCCAATATTAACCCTAAAATATTTTTATATGCAATTTACTTGGAGAGCCGCTATGCAGGTTTACACCGAAAAGGACTGGCGGGACTTTGTTTTTTTCTCGGCCAATGTGCAGCATCTTTTGGGTATCCATCAGCTCGATATTCAGCAAAATCTACACCGTGCGGCGATCAATTTCTCAAGGCGGCAGGCAGAAACGGACGCTATTAAATTTCAGTTTAAGGACGAAACCTATTGGATTGCTCCAGAACGCGCTCAATTTATCTTAAGTTTTCACTTTGGCTACTATAGGGCCGTCCCAGCTTTTCTGGTTCAGCGCGGCTATAAACTTTGTATACCTGTGGCTAAAGAGGTTATATTGCAGCAGTCACAGCATTACGCAGCTTTGCTCGGTGATCGTTGGCAAAAACAAGTTGTATTTCTGGAAGCCGAGGATCCTTATCTTTTCTTTAAGTTAAGGCAGCAGATGGATCTTGGCTTTCACATATTCTGCTACCTCGATGGCGGGGTAAGTGCCGCAAAAGATTTCCAGGCGCAAAAATTAAGGGAAATTCCTTTTCTAAATGGCAGCATTAAGATAAAGCATGGGATTCTACATATGGCTTTTTTGCTTCAAAAAAATATAACCGTTTTGATTGCCAGAATAGTGGCAGAAAATGAGCCCATTGTTATTTGTGAATTGAGTCATTGGTATAAAAACTGGTTTCCGAGCGGCAGGCAGTTTACGGACTATTTTAGCCGCATTATTTATGAGGATTTTGAGGAAGCCTTATTAGAATATCCGGAGGCCTGGGAGGCCTGGTTTTACCTACACAAAATCATGTCACCGAGCTCGGATGTAGCATCCTGGCCGGCAACTAATCGCATAATTTCATTTAGCATGAAGGAGAAACAGTTGCTGCTTGATAAATTTACTTACCTGAGTTATCGCTTGCCTGGAACTATTTTTTGAAAAATTGATCTAGATACTTGTTTAAACATGATGTTATAATTATCTTTAGGTTATCAATATAAACCAATAATATGAATAGGTTCTTTAAAGGAAAGTGGTTGTTGCGCTGCTACTTCTGGATAGGATATAGTTTTTATTTTTTCGTGGTAAATGCACTGGGCAATTCCAGACTGAATCTGGGAGCTTCCTTCATCACCGTATTTTATTGTGCGATCATCTTCTATGCGGTTTATCTGATCTTGAAGTATGTTTACGATCGGGGTCATATACTGGGAACTCTAGTGTTGATGATAGGCTTCTATTTACTCTCCGGAATATTCGTGTACTACGAATTGTATGGAAGATTTGGTCTGGAGATAATAAATAATAGGTATGTCATCACTAAACACGCTTTTAGTTGGGCGAAGTATATCCAGACCTTTCTCGTCATGCACAGTAATTATACGGTCATGGCGGTGGGCTATTATTACTATAAGAGCAAGCTTCGTGAATCAAGTGATAAGCTTGAAGCTGTAAACGCACGTCTCGCCGCAGAATCTAGCATGAAATCCTTTCAGTATACAACCTTATCTGCGCAGGTGCATCCGCATATGATGGCGAATATCTTTAGCCATTTAAAAAATAAGGTAGACCCATATGATGTTGAATTGGGTATGCAGCTTTCGGAAATTTATCGCTTAATGAAATTCTATATGGAGGCTCATCACGTGGAGGGGGCAACCCATATTTTATTGGCGGATGAAGTGACAGCACTGAAGCAGTATCTGTCCATACAGGAGAAAGTCGAACCAAATCCTTTTTACATAAAACTTTCCTGCTCGGGCAACCTGATGCGATTTAGTATTGCACCAACAGTATTGCAGACGCTCGCTGGTAACTTATTTAAGCATGCGGACTTGTGGGATAAGGATCACCCGGCCCGAATCGACATCCTTGTCGGCCATGCCGGTTATCGGATAACGGTTCAAAATAGAAAACGAAGCGGTCCTCAAATCCTACCAAGTCACGATGTGGGACTTCGGAATGTAAGAACACGCATGGATTACCTCTTTGGAACGGACTTTTCGATGGAAGAAAAGCAGGACGATGAGCATTATGAACTCACGTTATGCGTGCAACGCTACAACTAATTAAAGGAACAAAAAATGACGGAAAATATGAATAGAATATGGATAGGAATCATCATTGATGACCAAAAGTCGCATATAGACCATCTGCTTAAGATGGTCGAAGAGATTGGCTATGTGCAGATTGCCAAAACGTTTAGTGATCCGCAGGAAGCCCGGATTTTTCTGCGTGCCAACAAAGTGGACTTTATGATCCTCGACGTGGAGCTTGGAAGGATTAACGCTTTCGATTTTTTAAGAACCTTACCCAGCTCAAATCTAAAAACGATACTTTATACGGCACACCGCCAATACGAAGATCCGGGATATGATCTCGGTGTCGTTGATGTGTTGCTTAAAGAGGTGTCTAAGAGCCGTTTCTATGCCGCACTGCGCCGGGTGGATGAAGCGCTCGCTAAATTGATCCCACTCGCTGATCACGATTCACTGGAAAATTATACGTATTATTTTATGATCAAAGGGCCGGTGCGTTATCAGCGTACGGAGGTACGTATGAAAGAACTTGTTTATGTGGAAAGTACCAATGGACAGGTTAAATTTCACATGATCGGGGGTAAAACACTGAGCTGCAGTAGTACCATGCGGGAAGTACTGGCGGGACTGCCGGTTAAGTGGTTTAAGCAATGCCATCAGAGTATTGTAATTAATATCAATTTTTTTTACAGCTATGGAGTCGGCGGTGTCTTGATGACTGAAGGGACGAAAAAAACACTTCCTGTAGGTGATAAGAAACTGTATGCAGACTTCTTTAGCTTCATTAACTCCAATATCCTTGGTGGCTAAGCGTATTTGTCATTATAAACAATTAAAAATATGAGAAAAGATTCGTTTAACAATATCGGCCGTAAGACAGATGCGCATCTCTTGCAGGCTTTACATATACTCTTTACAGAAATACAAGTTTTAAAAAGAGCAATACAGGATAGCTTTCAGACAGCGGATTCTACTGTCGAACTTCGTGATACAGCATTTGTCAAAGACACCGTAGGCGTATCAGACCGTACGTTGCTGCGGTATCAAAACTTAGGCCTTATTCAGGTGTACCAGCGCGATAAAGGGGGCAAAAAGTATTTTAAGCTTGATGACGTGCTCCGGCTCAAACGTTACTTAAATGGCTAGCGCCTCGCGCCTGCTTATGCCTTTATTCACTCCTTCCATAGGCTTTGTTCGATGATATCCCTAGTCTGCACCTAGTTTAGACCTAGTGTTTACCTACTAAACTAGGTCGGAACTAGGGGCTTCGTCGGTAGCTGATAGGTTAACCTCAGACGCAGGTCATAAGCGGCCCTGTCAATGGTCTGTGCAGCGGCGTTGGCGTTGGCTATTGGCGGTCGTCAGACAATTCGTAGGCAACCTTCGGACAAGCGTCGGACAATCGGTTCTGTCCTGTATTTTTCTGTTTATGAATGCCTTATGTTTGTTCTGTCAAGCAAAAATACCGGTATAAAAATCTTGGCGATTTATTTTTTAATCCTTAAAATTTTTAAAAATGGGAACAATAGTAAACGGAGCAAACGGGGGCTTTAGTGGTAAGGCCGGCTCAGTGATCGGTGCCAGCTGGAAGAGCATCAACTACATCAGAGGACTCGCTAAAAAGAGCAACAAACCTTATACGGAAGCGCAGCTCATTGTGCAGGCAAGATTTAAGACACTGATGCGCTTTCTGCTGCCAATCAATAATTTTCTAAAAATCGGTTTTGGCCAAAAGAAGGCAGACCGTATCACGCCACTTAACTATGCTTTTCAGCTGAATCAGGAACTGGCTATTCAGGGTGTTTACCCTTCACTTAATTTGGATTATAGCAAGATCAGAATTGCCGATGGAATCTACGGTGGTGGTGGAACAGTAGAAGCGGGATTCGATTCAGATGCCCTAACAGTGGTCTGGTCGACGGCTAATAACGATGTCTACGAAACAAAGGGTGACGATCTATTTTATTTAATCTGTTATCATCCGGTGAAAGATGAATTTATGACTTCGCCGACCGTGGCGAAAAGGCAAGATGGAGAGGTCACATTTGGGGTACCTGAGCATCTGCTGGGTGATGCTGTGCATATCTGGTATTTTATGTCCGATCGGACAAAGACCAAAATCAGTAGAAGCAGTTATCTCGGTGAAATAATGCTCGCATAAGCTGGATCAATTGCCAGGGGATCATTTGCCCCTGGCAGATTTTAGAAAGGAAATTTGAACGTTATCATTAGTACAGTTTCAGATGAAAAAAAGAAAACAAAATAAGACAATAGGCATGCTGCTGACGCAGCAGAAGTTTTACCTGGCGAGCCAATATCTGCTTCCATTGGCATCGATTATTAAGGACGGGTTTGCGCAGCGTGTACAGCGGGAAAAAGCAAAGCATCTGTCTGCACGCAATCTGGCGATGGCGCATGCTGTAAAATATGCTATCAGGGGTGAGTACCCCCAGTTGTATGTTGATCCGGCTCTTATCCTGCTATCCGATGGCCCCGTGCAGGATGTAAGCGTCGAAAATATTAGACTGGAAAATAATGCCTTGCGGCTGAGTTTTGACGGTGGTGAGATTACATCCTTAAACCACGATGACGAGCTGCTACTAGTGGTTTATGATCCGATAGCCGGAGTTGCTATCCGTAATGAGACGCTGGTAACGCGCTCGGACTCAGGATTAGTGCTCGAACTACCGGATTACATGCAAAATGTCGGCCTCGATGTCTTTATCTTGGTGCGCGACCGGAATCGGAACCGCTATTCGCGCAGTCAATATGTAGGTAAGGTATAACTATTTTATATCATTAAATTATATCACTATGAACAGTGTAGAAATGAAAGGACCATGGTATGGTCTAACACAAAAACTACCGATTGAGCCCAAGTATCTGCTCGGTATGGCAAGTATATTACTGGTAATTATTTTCCTATTTGTTGGGAGTATATTACAATTTTTCGACCCGGCATCAGCTGCGCTTGATCTGGGGGTACTGTCCCTGCTTTATTTTGGGCTAATGGCCGGACTGGTCTTTATATGTTGCTGCATCTGGTTGCTGGAATACCTATGGAGACCCTTCAAATATTATAGACAGGATATTTATTACCATTTTAATCAATTGAACTCATGGCAACAATCCATTCTTTATTTCTCGGTTTTCTTTCTATTGCTCTTTGCATTTCTGCTCCTACTGGAAATGCTGTTTTAGAGAAAACGTATAGCAATGCTTATACGACAGGACGTAACACCGATCTGCTTAGGCAGCAGATCTATGAAATTGCAGCGAATGAAATAGGGGTAAGGGAGGCCGGAGGCGATAATAAGGGGCCAGAGATTTCGGAGTACCTGGCCTATGTAGGCCTAGGTGATGGTTATGAATGGTGTGCCGCATTTGCCAGCTGGTGTTATGGGCAGGCTGGTCTTTCAATACCGCGCAGCGCATGGAGTCCTGCGCTATTTCCGAAAGCACGTCGTCGTCCACAAAACCAAATCGATAAGGGATATACCAAGCCGTCAGATCTATTTGCGATCTATAGCAGCCAATTGAAACGGATCCATCATGTAGGCCTAGTTAAAGTTATACAGGGTCATATGTTGATTTCGGTAGAAGGCAATAGCCATGACCGGGTAGAATCGCGGCGGAGACCCTTAAAAACCATTTATGCGATTGCAAATTGGATCGATTGAGGAGGGCACGGTCATGAATAAATATCTAATTTCGGTCGTTGGAAACCTCCTGTTTTTCCTCTTTATTATCAGTACTGCGGTAGTCATCAGCTGTAGCGTTTTCAAGGGAAAAAAACAGCTGGAAGAGAAATCCACGAAGATCCATAATCAATATGAGCAGCAGAATTTTCAATTTCATCAGAAGCAGCAGGATAGTTTGTCTTCCTATTGGTATTTTAGTACGGATAGTGCATTCTGGTTTCACCCGGATAGTGGAATATGGGCTAAGCGCGGAAGAATTTTTTCCCACCAATCGAACATAAAACGTGCCGAAGAGAATTGGCAGTTGCGGCAGGCAAACAGCGAGGCGGCAAGCGTTTCGGATTCGCGTGTGAAACGGGAAAATAAAGTGTTGTCAACCGATATTTTTGCGATAGGAACCGTTTTGTTAGCTGGTTTAAGCTATTGGATCTGGTGGCGGCGGAGAAAGTAGGTTCAAAAAAGCCCTGCTTCTTTTTGGGAGCAGGGCTTATTACGTAGTAGATGTAGGTCGGTTATATTAATTTGCCGTCAAAGCAACTGCATTGAGCTGTCTGGAGGTTCCATCAGGTCCTACAGCAACGATATTGTCGAAGATAACGCGTGTGCCTGGTACAATGCCATTGAGGGCTGATGACATGCTTGAGCTTAACTGGCCTCCAGAAGTGGACAGTACGATTGCATCCGCACGGGGCTTGGCAATGATCATCGTAAATTTGGTGACCCTAAAAGTTGCATCAAAGTCAAAGTTATCCAGTTTTGCAAACAATGCATTTTGTGCCTTAAGTGCAACGGTAGCCATTGATCCTCCTGTTTTGCCCGCAAACTTGGCAATAGGGTCCGGAATACGTTTCACACGGAATTCTGTCGAACTCAAGGTTTGTGTTTTTCCTGGCGCCACCTCAGCCGAAACCGAGATATGTGCTGTACCCGGAGAACTTACTTTCACATTATATTTACCACCCCCCGCGCTGGAAATACTACCGCCACTCATGCTGACGCGGATTTTATCGGTAGATGTACCCGGAGCTGATACCGATATCGGGTTGTTCACTCCGATATAAAGTACATTCATTTTGTCTGGTGATACGACCGCCGAAGGACGCGCAACCTGATAAGTCTGTACAGGGGTACGATATTCTTTATAAGATCCGTCTGTCTGTTTTACTTTGATCACACCGGTCCAGGTATAAATACCTTCACGACTGGTATTGACCGAATAAACACCTTTTCCATCCACCACCTGAAGTGATGATCCATTAACAGAAATGGCCGGTTCAGATTTGGAATCGGACGCCGTTAGAAATACCTCGGCTTTATAGGGCTGTCCTTGCACCAAATAAGATGTAGGAGCTACAGCAACCGCTGCAAATTTATCGAGGTTCACGACGGCCTGATCCATTTTACCTAAAATAAGCTTAACCACATCAGACTCTGCGTTTTGTGCGTCGGTCTGTATTTTGGTCAAGATGGTCATGGCTGCGGTCAAAGGGGTACCACTGCCAAAATTAATTTCCTCCCAGGATTTTTTGCCGTTTACAGCCTTTTCTGGATCTTTCGCCTCCAAAGAGAATGAAACCATTTTTTGTTCTTCAGGTGTCAGTAGGGCCAATAGTTTGGTACGCGTGGTATTGATTTTGTCTTTTAAGAGCGTACCCTTTTTCTCGTTGATCATCAGATTTGGGGAGATGTCTTCGTTTTCACGTTGAGCAAGATCGCCCTTTTCTTCATCGTAGCCACCGCCTTGTTTGACGAACTCTTCTTTTAAGGAAGCGATATATTGATTGAGTTCCCCAATAATAGCCTGTGCTTTTTTAGCCTTGTCATAAATGGGCTTGGCACGTGCGGGCTCTTCCTTTAATTTGGTGTTTTCGAATGCGGTGAACAGCTGCTGAACGGCCGTGCTGACATTCGACTTGGATGTTTCGAGACTGTTGTTAATATTTTTGAATGCATCCAAGATGGAATCCGGTACATTGAGCGCCAATAAGGCGAGCAAGACCAGATAGAGGATGCCAATCATCCTTTGTCTTGGAGTTTCTCTTCCTAATGCCATTGTTTTTGATTTAAGTGATACAAGAATTAATTACACACGCGGTTGATTCATCGCGCTCAACATGTTGCCATAGATGGCATTCAAGGCATTGAGGTTTTTCGCTAGCTTGCCCACTTCATCTTTAAACGCTTTGGAATCATCCAGCGATTCGTTGAAGTTCTGCATGGTAAAGCTTAGGTTCTCATAAAACTTGTTCATGGATTGTAAATGTGATGCCGAATCGCGTAACTCACGCTCATACATCGCATTTAATTGACTTAGATTGGTCGTCAGACTTTTTACCTGCTCGTGGTAGTTGGATGTGTCACCCGAGGTATTCGACATGGCGACTAGGTTTTGCGAAGCTTTTTCAAACGCTAGGCTTAAGTTGTCAAACTTAGAAGTTGCTGTGCGGAGTTTATTCGTGAACTCTTCGGTTGCTAATGAAACATCAGACAGTTTATTGATGGCGGATACTTTTTCACTAAAATCACGCAGGCCACGACCGAGATTTTCAATGCTTGCGGGCTCAATATTGGCATCGGCAAACATCTTATCCAAAGCGGCTGTGGCCGATGGACTTGCGGGTTGGGCAACAACAGCTTTTCCTCTTTGTGGTAGCTCACCATTAAAATTGTCGTCCAATTCAGGATAAACCCGGGTCCAGTCTGGTTCCGGTGCAGGCGGATTGAAACCCATTAAAAAGAAAAGGAAGGCTTCTACACCTAAACCGATTCCGATCATATAATTGGCTGTGGTGCCGCCGATATGTAGAATCTTAAATAGTACCCCGATGATGACGATACTCGCTCCCCAGGATATGGCCACATTCAGCCATCTAGAATTGTCTTTTTTCTTGCTCATTGTTATCTCTATGTTTTGGTTTAATTTTTCTTGGAAAGCTTGAAATTCCCACGCTTTGAACTTTATTATAAACGGTCAATATCTTTTTTATAGTATGTTTATGTGAAGCACGCCATGTAAAGCTACCATCTGTTTGTAATTGGCTCTTTAGGCTCAAAAAACATACCAAAAGGCTATTCATCACTACCAAAATGTTTAGATACTGAGAATTTAAGTTGGGAATTGAGGGTCTTGGGAATATTTCTGGTAATCTGCTAGAGATTGATTGGATTTTATTGTAAAGGATGTTTAAAAAGCACCTTTTTTGATGTTTAAATATAAAATAAAAAAAAGGTTTTCACTCGGGGAGAATGAAAACCTTCAAATAACCAATTATAAACCTATCAAGGTGATGTAAATATATGGTTTTTTTTGTTCTGTTTGCAATTTTAATCCGTTTTTTTATCTAATTTTTTAAATTTATGGTTGTTTTTATTGATATTTTAGTTCAGAGTGTCTGTTATTTTGCATTTTATTATTAATATCATGTTTTTTTTATTCAATTTCCTGTCTATTTGTGGCAAATAGGTGTTTTGTTTGATTTTTTACTTCTTCTTTATTGAATAAGGGTGTGTTTGTGTGGTTTTAATCGTATGGAAGGTGTAAAATTTTGTTTTAAATCCCATTTTTTTGGATCGGTAAATGCTCGTCTAAGTTTAGCTATATGCGTAAAATTGTTCTTAGCTATCCTTTCAACCGATTTTTTTCAAAATAAAACAAACGTTAGACCTTCATGGCAGTTATACTTTAATGAGATATAAGTCGTAAACAAAAAGAAATAACACTATGTTGAACGAAACATTAATTCAACTTTCACAGAAGTGGCCCGCCTGGCTCTGGAATATTGCATTAATCCTATTTTCATTTTTGATCGGTATCCTGATTAAACTCATATTTATTCCTCTACTACGGCGTCAGGCCATCCAACAGGAATCCTACTCCCTTTTCCGTTCCTTTATCCGCCGCTTTAATCGTGTGCTGAGTGTGTTTATCCCATTAATTGTTTTCAATAGTCTATTGCCCTTTACACAATTTAACGAAAGGACCCTCCGCGTGGTGAGCAAAATCAATGAACTTTTATTGGTCAGTTTCTTTGCAGTTGTGCTGATACAGGGGATTAAGGTTTTTGAAGATTATCTCTACCATCGTTTTGATATCAATAAGGAGAATAACCTGCGCGAACGAAAGATTAGGACGCAAATTGTCTTTATCCGAAAAGTGGTGGTCACGCTGATTATTGTGATTTCATTGGCAATTATCCTTTTAAGCTTTGATAGTATGCAAAAGATCGGCGCCGGTTTGCTCACGGGAGTGGGGGTTGGCGGTATTATCATCGGTTTTGCTGCACAGAAGTCCTTGGGAAATCTCCTCGCTGGCTTTCAGATTGCTTTTACACAACCCATTCGTATGGATGACGTATTGGTTGTTGAAGGGGAATGGGGGCGTGTGGAGGAAATTAATCTAACTTATGTCGTGGTCAATATCTGGGACAAACGCCGTTTGGTATTGCCCATCACGTATTTTATTGAAAAACCCTTCCAAAATTGGACACGCACGACTTCTGAAATATTAGGTACTGTATTTATCTATACAGATTTTACCGTACCTGTCCAGCTACTGCGTGAGAAACTGACGGCATTACTCACCGGACATCCGCTTTGGGATGGTCAAGTAAACGTGCTTCAGGTGACTGATTTTAAAGAGCGCACCATGGAGATCCGCTGCCTGATGAGCTGCCGCAATTCGGGTCAGGCTTTTGACCTACGCTGTTATATTCGGGAACAAATGATTGCGTATATCCACACGAACTTCCCGAATGCATTGGCCAGAACACGGGTGGATTATATGGAGGGCGAACAAAAGGGTATGTAATAGCTGACGAGCGCTTGATAAATGATGGTCTGTTGAAAATAAACGTAATTTGTTTAAGTTTGTTTAAAATGTTTGCGCGAATGATATGCTGATTTTCTATACTGTTTTCTCAGGATTATTAATTTTACTGAGTGTATTGCCCTTTGCCCAAAGCCAGCATTGGATTTTTCGGGTAGCTGAATTTGTGAAGCTGCAGCTGCTGGTATTTCAGGTGCCCGCATTGGCGATGGGTTTTTATCTCGTGGGGGATGATTCCTGGATATGGTGCTTGCAGGTAGTACAGTTGGCGCTGATTGTATACCATGCCTATATATTGATCCGCTATACCAAATTTTGGCGTCGTGAAAAATATGAAAAGGGCAAGGATGCTTCTGATAGTATCAAAGTGATCTCCTGTAATGTACTGCAATTTAATACGGCTTATGATCGCTTTATTGACCTGATTCAGAAAGAAAAACCGCATATTTTTTTGACCATGGAAAGCGATGCGGCATGGGAAGAAGCCTTACGTGTGCTGGAAAGTGATTATCCAAATTTTGAGAAGGTAACGCTCGACAATACCTACGGCATGCATTTTTATACCAATCTGAACATCAACAAATGTCAGGTGCATTATTTTGTGGCGGATGATATTCCAAGTATTGAAGCTGAACTGGAAACCGCCGATGGACATCGTTTTATCTTTTTTGCTGTTCATCCACCTCCACCGAGTCCGACCGAAGAAGAAACTTCCAAAGAAAGGGATGGCGATCTGCTCAGTGTCGCCAAACGGGTACGCGATTATAAAATGCCAGTGGTCGTTACTGGGGATTTTAACAATGTAGCCTGGGCCAAATCTTCGCTCTTGTTTAAAAAAACCAGCAAATTGATTGATGCACGTATTGGTCGGGGTATTCTTTCCACCTTTCATGCCAATTATTGGTTTTTCAGAGTTCCTTTGGATCTGCTGTTTCATAGTCCGACCGTATTTATCGACAAGTTGTTTATCTATCCTTCTGTTGGATCCGATCATTTTCCCATGGGCTGTACCTTTTTTATCGACCGCTACTCCGAAGAGCAGGCGGAAGATATTGAGCATTTGGAGGAAGGTGACATGGCCGAAGTCAATGAAATGATTGCTGATGGTAAAGAGGAAGAAAGTGACAATCGAATTCCAGAAGGGAAATAGGGAAGTTAAATTCCGGATTGGCTTTCTTTTTAATGAAAAAAGGAAGAAAATTTGTTTAAAATGCTTAATTTAACGACACTAAGCAAGATAGCCAAATCCAATCCATGGAAAGAGATCATTCTTCTTCGTTAACTTCGGCAATGCTCTTGTCGAAAACTATAGATTTTCTCCGCTTCCCCCTGATCGTAGGGGTCGTATTTATTCATACTGATTTTTCGAATATCGTCATTCAAGGTTCAAAACAGGTTAATACGCTCCATTTTCCTGTTTTCGCACAGGTCTTTTTCTTATTTTCGAAGCTCGTCTTCGAAGTCTGTGTGCCGCTTTTCTTTTTTATATCAGGCTTTCTTTTTTTTTATAGTACGGAGTCCTTCACGTTTGAGGTCTATTTCAAAAAATTAAAGAGCAGGCTGCATAGTCTGTTTATTCCTTATATTTTTTGGAACTTGGCGGTACTGCTTTTTTTCTTTCTGGCACAGACTTTTTTCGGTGGACTTTTATCGGGCGCCAATAAGCCAATTGTTCAGTACAGTATATCAGATTGGCTTTGGTCTTTTTGGGATACTTCGCATATCCATGTCCAGGCGACAAAAAACTTACCCATCAATTCGCCTTTTTGGTTTATCCGTGATCTCATGGTGCTTGTGGTCCTGTCGCCCATCGTTTATATTTTAATTAAAAACTTACACCTATTCGCAGTGCTGGTAATAGGGGCTATCTGGGTCTGCAATCCCTATTTTTATCTGCCTGGATGGAGTACGGTTTCTTTCTTTTTCTTTTCGGCTGGGGCTTACTTTAGTTTGCATAAGATGAATTTTGTGCTCCTCATGAAGTCTTTCTTGCCCTGGCCAATTCCATGTTATATCCTGCTGCTCGTATCGTCATTTTATAGTTTGGGCGAAGACTGGTGGAGCTATAGCTACTGTGCTAGTGTATTGGTAGGCTTAATAAGCGTGGTTGCAGTAACCGCCTGCTTTATCGAAAAGGGACTCTGGCGGCCTAATTACTTTTTGGCCAGCGCCAGCTTTTTTATATTTGCTTACCACCGTTTGCCATTGGTTTTTATTATCAAATTCTTATTTAACCAGATCAGACCGCAAACGGATGCTACACTGCTGTTTTTGTATTTTCTCTGCCCAGCTATTGTTATACTGTTGGGACTATTGTTTTATTGGGCTATGAAGAAACTGTTGCCCAGCTTTACGGCAGTTATCTGCGGGGGTAGATTATCATGAAAAAAAAGAATTGGATCATTTTAGCAATCATCGTTGCTATATTGGCAGCCGTAGCCGTACTTTATAGATTTTATTATCCGAAAAATATAAAGTTGCTCAAGTCAGAGTTTGTTTTTACGGAGTTGATCCGATTGAAAAGTACAACAGTGAAGAACCAGGGCGCTTCCAATACCTGTTGGTCTTATACCGGGAACTCTTTTCTCGAATCAGAAATGATCCGAATGGGTAGAGATCCTGTAGCGATTTCGCCACTATATACCGTCAGGAAGGCTTATCTTGAACGAGCGAGAAACTACCTGCGCCTGCACGGTGGCCTAAAATTAAATGAGGGTGGACAGCTTCACGATGTCATGCAGATACTGCGTCTTTATGGGGCGATGCCTAGAGCTGCCTACACGGGAATTAAAGCGGGTAAAAGCTCGAGCAACTTTAAGGGGCTGCGCGCTGTACTCAACAGTAGACTATCCAGTATGGTAAAAAGCAGGGAGCTGAAAAGGAGCTGGGAGCGAGATGTGGAGCTGCTAATGGATGACTATCTGGGCAAAGTTCCCGTGAATTTTGACTATCAGGGTAAATCCTATACAGCACGTAGTTTTGCTGATCATGTGATAGGCATCGATCCGGATCAATATATGCACATCGCTTCTGTTGCCACTGCTCCCTATTACAAATCATTTGTTTTTTTGATTCCCGACAATTGGTCTTTCAGTCAGTTTTATAACTTACCAATGGAAGACCTAACAGCTGTTATTGATCAGGCTTTAAAAAAGGGCTTTACGGTAGCGTGTACAGTTGACATTTCGGAACCTGGTTTTTCCTGGCCTTATGGCATTGCGTATGTTTCCCAAAAGTCGGCATCAGAGATGACAGCGGAAGAAAAGAAGACGCAATTCGTCAGGCCACAACCTGAACGTAAAGTTGATGCTATGGCGCGCCAAAGCGCATTTGATGCATGGCAAACAACAGATGATCATGCGTTACATATTATAGGCCAAGTAAGAGATCAAAGTGGAAAAGAATACTATGTAGCCAAGAATTCTTGGGGCAGGGGCAATGCCTTCCAGGGCTTTGTCTACCTCACGAAAGAATATATACGCTATAAAAGCACAGCCTTGATGCTTCACAAAGATGCTCTTCCTTCTGGCTTAAAGAATAAGCTGGCGATCCACTGAAATTGTAAATACCAATTGACTCGGCAAGTACTCGATTTTCCCAGTTAGGTGTATAACCTAACTGATTGACTGATCTTCTTTTGTCCTGCTTCGATTTTGATACATGTTTTCCAGGTAAGTCCCTAGGGATCGGGTACGTTCGGTATCCACATTGCTGATATACCGTTGAAACATCTGTTCTGTACTGTGTCCAGTGGCATCCATCAACAATGCTGTAGGAATTTTACCGTAAAAATTTGTGGCAAAACTCCTACGGCCGATATGGCTGGTAATGGCCTCACATTTTGGAATAAGCTGGTCTGAAGATCGAAACCCCTTTCGCTTCCTGACTTTTACCAGCGTGGTAATACCTGCAAGGCGTGTCACTTCCTTGATTTGCTCATTATATTTTTGAGCAGTCATTTTATGTGGGAAGCGATGCCCGTTATTCGACATAATAATTAATGCCGTAGGATGAAGTGGAAGTAAAATGCTTTTCTGCGTTTTCTGTTGGGTGAAGGATAAACAGGGCTTGCCGTCCAGAATCTCCATCATATCCAGATTGAAATTCATAAAATCGGACACACGCTGGCCTGTGTAACAACTGATCACTAGCCAATCTTTTGCAGCCTTCAGATGGACTGGCACCTCTATATTTTTTATTGTGCTAATTTC
This sequence comes from Sphingobacterium sp. UBA7631, assembly GCF_002483935.1. Taxonomy (NCBI): domain Bacteria; kingdom Pseudomonadati; phylum Bacteroidota; class Sphingobacteriia; order Sphingobacteriales; family Sphingobacteriaceae; genus Sphingobacterium; species Sphingobacterium sp. UBA7631. The sequence continues at coordinate 110,457 of NZ_DLIX01000011.1, read as the reverse complement.
ATCTTCACTGAGGCTGACTGCATGGTTTATTTTTTTGACCTTGGGCAGTTCTAATTCATAAACAAAAGTTCGTACGCCTCTTTTTTCTAAAAAATTAAGTACTGTGCGCACAAAATGTATGGTGCGGTGAATGGTGCTTATACTGTAGTTTTCGGCTTCACCATAGGCAATAAATTGCTGTACAAAAAGGCTATTCACCTGATCTAACATCAGATATTTTCGCTGGTATCCCTCAAAGCGTTTTAATAAACGGAAGAATACGAGGTAGCGTTTGTGTGTGGTCGAAGTAATAAGGTGCAGACGGCTTTTGATAAAATTGTCTACACTTTGTAGCAGTCCACCTACTGGAAGAGAAGACGTCGCCTCTGAGCAGCATTTTTTGACTAAGCGATTCACTGCCCTAATCGAAAAATCCTTTTTACTCGACTTTAAGTCAGAAAGATAAGTAGCTATTGCAATCTTCAGTGCATCCAGCTTTGTATTTAGCTTTTTAAAGTTTTTTAGATAAATATTAGTAGGGCGCTGTTTCTCCTCGTCCCATTGAGCCGGAATAATTTTTAAAGGAGTTTTAATAAGAAGTTGCTGTTGTTGATCGTCAACAAATGCAAGGTAGATGAATGATATTGAAGTAGGATTCAATAAGGTAAAATTAAAAATCATGAGGTAAACTTTTTGCTATTGTCTGAGCATAAAGATACTAGATTATACAGATTAGTCTAATTCAGACTA
>NZ_DLIX01000011.1:308-109658 GCF_002483935.1 Sphingobacterium sp. UBA7631 | reverse complement strand
TAGTCTGAATTAGACTAATAATTTACAATTAAAATAGCTAGTACAAGCTTGTTGAAAAAATATAATAGACCGAAATATGAACAGTAAACAGAGATATGTCGCGCCGAAAATTGAAATGCTTTTAATTGTATTGGAGAATAGCTTTGACAATTTCATCGACATGCACTCGTGCAATAAAGATAAATACATCCAGCCTAAAGAATGCAAGGTGTCAGGTTTATAATTTAACAATTACCTTAATGGACAAGAAATTAAAAATTGCATTTGCCGATGATAATGTATTGCACCTGAAAGTAATTGAGCATCTGGCCAGAGAAATGGGAAACTATGAGATGCTATACGCCTGCCATAATGGAAAAGAGCTTTTGCATCTGCTTGAGACAAATATGGAACAACCGGATGTGTGCATTCTGGATTTGCATATGCCGGAAATGGATGGCATGGAGGCCGCTCGCGTACTAAGAAGCCGCTATCCCATGATTCAATTGTTTGGTTATTCGGCCAGCGAAAGTGCAGATGAAAAAAAGAGGTTTCTTGATAGCGGTGTGAAAATCGTTTTCTCAAAACAATCTCCCCGAAAGATGTTGAAATCTATTTATCATTATACGAGGCTTTGTGAAAATCTGGACATTATTGATTTTGAAAAGAATTTATTAAGGAAATGGAATTTTGTAAATCAGCTGTAGCAAATGACGGGATGCAATTTGGTGCACTAAAACTGGCTGAATATGGTAGCAAGCTAGGTAAAAGGCTATACAGCAACTCGGTTTTTTCCATCATTCGAACATGCTCTCCTGTCAGCATAAAAATTGGCCCGACTATTTATGATTTTCCGAATAGTGAACTCATCTTTATTGGGCCGCATGATGAAGTGGAAATTCCCCAAGCTATCACTGGCGAAGGATATTTACTTTGGTTTACTGCAGATTTTTATCAAAGATCTAAACTCGATACCGAAATACTCAATTCCGAATTGTTTTTTGGAAGTCATTCCTTTCTTTCTATGCGGGACTATAGAACAGAGCTGGTGTTCAAGAATTTATTTGTAGAGCGTTTGAAAGGCTGCGCTGAGTACCGTACCATTGATATGATGGTTGCCCACCACTGCTTTGAGTCCTTGTTGCTCGAAGGATATCAAACTATGTTATCGCTAGAAACAACGTGTGGATCTGCAGAGATCGCTTCCGTTCAGCTGTTTAACAGATTTTCGGTCTTATTGCATAAGCACTACCGCGAACATACCAGTGTGCAGTATTATGCGGACCGTCTGCACCTCTCTCCACGAAAGTTGACCGAGTTGTGTTCTGCTGTCGCCGGAAAATCGGCTAAATGTGTGATATCTACTGTTGTGGCCCAACAGGCTTTGCGCTATATAAAGCATACTGATCTTTCGATATCTCAGATTTCCTATGAGATGGGCTTCTCGGATGAATCTAATTTTCGCAATTTTTTTAAAAGACAGACAGGTAGTAATCCGCTTGCCTATCGTCAAATTTAACTTTGGGAACTCGTTTATGCTTTTTTAGATTCTTTTTTGAAGTATAAATATGGACGCTTATTGGCCGGCATCCGGCGGGCAGTTCTCGGCAAGGCTTTTTTGTCGAGGATTCCACTGCCTAAGTATTTTAACAGCAAGGCATATAATCTTTCCGAGGTGAAAGCCGCCTGGTAATCTTTCCTAAAGTCGGCGACCATCGCTTCGAGTGTTTTTGGACTGTCGAAATAGTCGGATCGATAGATTATATAGGCGATGAGCTCGCGTTGTTGGCGATGGTGCTCGCTTTGGCTGTTGCTTTCATCAAATGAAGATGCCGGACTCGTTAATTCTTGATCCGCAAAGTAGCTCTTCTTAAATTCCTTTAAATCTGGTAGGTGTTCTTCGTCTATCTTTAAAGCTAAGGCCGCATCAAAGAAATCTGCTAGTTGAATGGCAAATGGCCGACAGATTTTTGAAAGGCTATCCACAGACAATGAACCGGTTTTACGGTAAGCACTCCGAATAGTGGATGTGGATACCCCTACAAAACTGGCCAGGCTCTCTAAGGTTAATCCTGTTAAATCGATGATTTCCAGTATTCTTTTTGAAATTAATTCTGCTATTTGCTGATCTGATATTTTTCCCATAATTCATCTTTTCTTGTCTACAGTTTTATCATGCGAGCGTATTGCAACACTGTTTAATCCATAAGTTCCACTAGGTACATGAGGGTCTACCGTTGCTTGTTTTAAGAAACTGATCTTCAAAGCTAGGTTAATAAAGTAATAAATAACGTGTAAGAAACAGGGATTATCGTGTGCAAATTCCCATTTCTTTCCAAAGTTCAGCGAGAGGTTTGTGTTATGACAAGAAATTTTCAAAATACCAAGCTGTGGAAATCTATATTTTTGTCCTACAGTCTGTTCTTTTCCTGTGCTCTACTTGCTCAGGAGAATAAAAATTTACCGGACAAGGTGCACCATGCTGAGCCCCTTTATAATGACCTTGTACGCGACCTTGGCGCAAGAAAAGGGGAAAAAGAATTTAATCTGGGAGCGGATATCAAACGAACAAGTCTAAAGGATGACTTTGGATATCTCATGGAGTATGAATTTGCACCAATTGATCGCTTAGGACTCGAGGTGGAAACGGATTTTGCCTATGCTAAAAGCCGTATTGCCAATGTACCTTCAACAAATCAATTGGAAAGATTGCGATTGTCGTCCCAATATTCATTCTATGTATCAAAAAAGAATGCGACAACCTTGGCTGTCGGGTATACACAGATCTTTAACTTTGTCAACGGTGGTACCGCCTTTAATCCTTTTTTTATAGCCGCCAAAAATTGGCAGCGTCATTGGCATACGTTAATTTACACCGGACCGGAGATTGCTTATCAATACGCCACATCCAAAACGGCTTTGAATTGGCAGGTCAATACGTCATTTCATTATACTGTACCGAATACCGATCATTTTGTCGGTGTTGAGATCAACCAGGAAATTTCGTCCGAAGGCATACATACAGTTTTGCATCCCCAGATCAAACTCGGCCTCAGCAATAAGTTGGCCATCGGTATGGCAGTCGGCTTACCGATAGGGGGAGCGGAAAATAGGCTAAGTTCCTTTTTGCGCATTATTTATCAGCTTTAGCGGAGCTGGTTTTTCTGATAGCAAAATGTTGCCAGCTGTCACCTATTTAACTTAAAGCAGTTATTTCTCCAGGTTTTAAAATCTCTTCGGAGGAAAATTTTATATCGATTATTAATATATAATTATTTTCAAATAACTATATTTGATCTGTCCATATTATTGAACTTAGTCGATTGTGTTTGAAAAAGCGCTAAAAATTCTATTGCTATTAAGCACTTTTTTTGCTATGCCTGTTTTTAACAGGTTAATGGCTTCAGGCTATTATGAAATCGAAATTCTTTCGGGAATTGATCCCTTTCACCGTAATATAGAATCTGTGGCCCGGGATAAACAAGGGTTTATCTGGTTTATTGCAGGAAGCCTTCTTTACCGGTATGATGGCATTGCAATAAAAGCATTTAATGAACTTTATACAGAACCTTTGGGTTTCACGGAAGTGAATAAACTGACCACCGATGATTTGGGGCGGTTATGGCTGGAGACAAGAAATGGGCTGTTCATCTTTGATACACAGCTATGGCGATTTATTCAAAAAGATATGTTTTCAAAAGGGCTCGTGGGCGAGGATGTCATTGCACTATTTAATCAAGGGAAAAATCTTTTTGTTGCAACCCGATCGGGTATTCTCTGGCAGATCAGCGGTTCTCGAAAAAAAAAGCTGATGGAGTTTCAGCCCGCTTTATCCGAAATGCGACGGCCGGTGGGTAAAAGTCTCCTTGCGGATGAAAGCAGGCTTTGGTTTGCTTACAACAGCTTACTCTTTTTTGTAGATTTAAAAACGGGGAAAACGCAGCATGTTCAGATGCCAAAAAGGGTCTATCAGGGGCTAGATGATCTATTTTTATTGGAAAATGGTCTGCTGCTGCGAAATTATGGCTTGGGTTATATGACCTTTGACGGAAGGGAATTTCACCAATTACATCTTCAGGGGCTCAATGCAGGTGATATGCGTGATTGGGCGCATTGGTCCTTTGCGGAAACGGAAAAGATCATATTCCTTTTCGGTGATGGCCGCTATTTTGAATTTAGAAATAACCTCGCAATGACGCTCTTACGTCAGGACAAACACGATATCCGCAGAAATCTGTTCAAATCAAGGCTCAACCAGCTTGATTTTAATGGGCACGAAGGTCTCTGTGCAACAGAGGATGGCTTGTATAGTCTTGCCAGAAGAGCCTTTGAGCTGAATTACTGGAACACGGGTACGGCCAGGGCAATCGTAAAACAGCAGGATAAGTACTATGTGGGGGGCTATGCTCCGTTAAAATATTTTACGCCAAATAACCTTGCCATAAAAGAATCAGCCCCGCTCAATAATTATTATGCTTTTCTGCCAATTGACAAAGACACTGCCCTTGTCGGTTTGGAGGGTAATTTTTTGGGTTTATTGGTCAATGGAAAATTTAGATCTTTATCATATAAAAAGGCTAAGGGCACCCTCGAGGATTTGTCCACCATGGTGTACAGCCTCTGTCACTATCGAAAAAACACCTATCTGGTTGGCACGTCCTGTGGACTATGGCTCTACAATCGCGATACGGGATTAGTTAGTCCGTTAAGGGATAGAATGGGAAAACTTGTTGGAATGGGCGAGCGTGTCAATTCCATTCAAGTACGACAACAGGTCATCTCCTATACCACCGAAAACGGTTATTTTGAATACTTGGCGGGCCGGCTGAGGAAAATTTATCCGCAACAAAGCGAGAAACTCCAGGTGTACAGCCATTCATTTCGGCATAATAAGGTTTTCCTGGCAACAAAAGGAAAGGGGCTGATAGCCATTGACGCAAGCACAGGACATGTTGATACCTATAACACGAATGGCGGGCTAGCACATAATGTGGTTTTTAATATGGCATGGGTGGATAACCTGTTGTTTTTGGGGACATTCCGGGGGCTGTCGATTTGGGACGGTAAAAATTTTTATAATGCTTATGCGATGCATGGGCTGCCATTTGAAGAATTTAATCAGGCTTCTATACTCGAAGATAAGCTTCAAGGGCAATTGCTTATCGGCGGTGTGCTCGGCTGTATTGCTATCCAGCCGCAGCAGTTTTTGTATAATCTGAAGCAGAAAACAGTGCCTCCGCCGGTATTGGCAACAATTTCTATGGGTACCGGCTCCGGGAATATCATAACTTCCTTCACACCAAAAGATGGCCAAGATACGCTGATTTTCGACAAAAAAATTGAATTTGCAAATCTTAGAATAGCAAAAATAGATGCCTATAAGCAAAATTATAAAATTTACTTTCGCCTCCGGCCTCACATAAAATCATTTCAGGAAGTGCCTGCGTCGGGAGAAATTAACCTTTCCGATCTGAAAACAGGCGAGTACGAACTTGAATTGAAGACGGTAAGCGACAATGGTCTAAGTGTGAAAACCAAGCGGTGGCTGTTTTATAAAAAGCCGAAATTTTATGAGACACAGCTTTTTTATGTGCTGGTTACGCTGGGGCTAGGCATTGTTCTTTATATCATCGCAATTATGCGATCTTCACAGCACAAGCGGGATAAAAAGCTCCGGCTGGAACTCGCGCGCGATCTGCATGACGAAGTTGGCGGCCTGCTTACGGGAATTGCGATGCAGACTGATCTTATGGCTATAGGTCAGCAGCCCGCGGGGCGGCATCAGTCGCTAGAAAAAATTGCAGCCTATAGCCGGGAGGCGGTACAAACGATGGATGATGTCATCTGGGCAATAGACTCGCGCAATAATAGCCAAGGAAGTTTAGAAGACCGGATGAGGTTTTTGGTTTCGCAGATCCTGCCGATGCAGGATGTCGATGTCAAATTTGATATAAATCTGCAGAGCGCCGGCCAGCTGCCTCAATATGTACGTCAGAATGTATACCTTATCTTTAAAGAAGCATTGCATAATATCTGTAAACACAGCCCAAATGCGAAAGTTGATATATTTTTAAAAATAGATCATCATCAGCTTATTTTAAAGCTGTCAAATTCCTTAAAGAAAATCGAAGGAACGACTTCATATCCAGCGTATGCAAGACGTCGCGGTCAAGGTACGATTAATATGAAACGCAGGGCAGAGGCTATAGGGGCTAAATTCGAAGCAGCAAGGTCCGAAGACCGTTATTGCATTCAATTAGTAGCGAAGTTTAAAGTGAATAAACTTTTTCTTGACTTTTTTAATTGATATGATGCAGCATAACCCTCAATTTTGGATAAGTTTAAGCTTCGCTATATTGGGGGGAGCTTTTTGCATATCAGGTCTTTTATTCCGCTTTTATCGTTGTTTTAAATACAGAGATATAGGACAGCTACTGATCAGTGTGGGGGTGATGGCCTTAATTTGGCATGTCATGATCTATTGCATGATCTATACGGGGGAAATTCAATATTATCCGCGTATTTATAACAAAGGGATACCCTTTTATTATCTGGTGGGCCCCTGCTTTTATTTTTATGTTTGGCTCAAATTTAATCCCAATGCCACACTGCCTAAATATTGGCTACTACATTTATTGCCCTTTTGCTTTGGATTGATTGATGTCATTCCGTATGCAATAGCCCCGCTAGAAGAACAGAAAAAACTGCTTAGGATGCTGGTGGAAGACATCCCCCTAGGATTTAAGCACCATTATGGTTTTGTGGATCAACAACTACATTATATGCTGCGATTTGGACTCGCTATTGCTTATATTATTGGACAATGGCGGTTATATTATAATGCAGATGTAGATGCGAAAGCCACAAAAAGAGAAGTGCTGATTTTTAACAGCGTTTACAGCATTTATCTTCTGCTGCAATGTAGTATCGTGTTAGCCATTATCCTTAACAGCAGTCAGGAGGCCTATATTCTTAAAAGTCTGGATAAGCTGGTCTGGGTAAGTTTTTGCTTTCTTTTGTTTAGCCTGTGGTTTATGCTGGATGGAAATAAAAAATCAAAATTATACTACATAAAATAAAACACACTTATCTTTATTTTTTATGCCAAACACAAAATTTAGACTTGCAATCATAGAAGACCGTATGCCTGTTCTCGAATCATTAAAATCTTACTTCGAGGATAACACTCAGTTTGATCTAGTGGTTGCTGCACGTGAACTTGATGAGCTGCTGGAAGCGAACTGGAGTCCTGAATGTTTAGATTTGCTGCTCTGCGATATTGGACTACCGAATAAAAATGGCATTGAAATAACTTGGTATATAAAGCGCAAATTTCCGCATATACAGGTCGTTATGTTTACGGTTTTTGATGATAAAGAACATATATTTCAGGCACTTTGTGCGGGTGCCGCCGGCTACCTGCTTAAAAGTACGCCGTTACCGGAGATGGAGCAGTTGCTCGTGGAAGTCATGAAGGGAGGTTCGGTGATGAGTCCGCAGGTGGCTCGTATGGTCATATCTCACTTTAACCCAGCACTCGAGCATAAAGTCGATTACCGGCATCGCGAACAGCTTACCCCTCGCGAGATCGAAATTGTTTCCCTTTTGCAACAGGGGTATACCTATAAAAAAGTTGCTGAAACTGCATTTATTAGTGTAGATACCGTGAAATTCCATATTAGGAATATCTATGGAAAATTACAGGTTAACAGCCGTTCGGAGCTTATGCTGAAATATAATAAACCGATTTGACAGAACTTCTTTTCGTGAAAAACAATACCTAAAGAAAATATGCTGCTCGTTTCAATCGATGGATTAACTATGCGGTGTGTACACTATCTGTTTTTGAGATCTTCTTAAGAGCATCTTAAGAAAATTCTATCTTACCGATAAATACCTATTTTAAGTTAAATTTTTTTGTGAAAACCACCCTTATGGGTAGGTAATCACTTTGCTTGTATTTTTAAATTTGTGATGCCATTTTAAAGCAACTTAATCTATTTAATTAAAAGTATGCAAAGTTATGATCTCCCACCTAAGCAATGTAGGGTGTTTTCGGTATTGCATGCAGACAGCGATCTGCTCATGCGAAAAATAATTTCAAATGTTTTCTCCAATGAAGCATTTCAGCTGGATTCCGCGGCCAATGGAAAAGAAGCCTTTGCCCTTCTGGAAGCGAAGGACTATCAGTATGATATCGTCATTACCGAAATGCATATGCAATATGCAAATGGATATGAAATTATCAATAAGGTGATGAAGGAATCGCCGCGCACCAGGACGCTTATCACATCCAACATGAGTTATCTCCATATCCGTGAGGGACTGGAAATTGTGCGTGAAGATTGTTTTAAAAAACCGCTGGTCGTGGGAAAACTATTGGAAAGAGTGAAGCTAATCATGGAAGGTGATACGGACGTTGCAGGACAATTACATCCAGAAGTTGGGTCGAAGGTCGTAAATATCTCCGAGAGCCAGAACAACGAAGCCGAGCCGCATCAAATGCAGTTAGATTCTTTCCTGCAAAATGCTAAAATAGCTCATTCCGAACAACCGCAGGGAATAGTTGCTGTACAGGATCTAATAGCTGTGGAGGAGCTGGTAGATGTGCATGAGATAGAAGAGGTACAGGAACAGATAGATATGCAGGCGGTGGTACGTGCGCAAGAAGATGCGATGAATGAGCTTTTTGTCGCTGAATATGTGGCAAGGGAAGAAATCTTGGCAATAGATATCGTACCTGAACAACCTGTTTTACTAGCGGCTACACAGAAGTTGCCAGTCATGTCAGGTAAACGATGGTGGTAAATAATTAGTACACACGAAAAATTTTATGTATACAATACAGTCATTCTCAAGCCTAATGCAGGCGACAAATTCCCCCTTGGTAAACACCGCCAATTCACTATTGACCGGCTTGAAAATACAAATGGGGCAGCAGTGGTATATCTGTGGTAAATTGGCACTAAATGAAGGGAATAGCCCTAGAAGACCGCTGAATGCATCTCCGGAATCATTGGAATGCCAACTGTTGTTTAAGGCAGCAATTTTAAGCAGTGGTGTCAACGCCGACACTCCGCTTATGGTAACCATCGGCTTGCCCAATAGCACCTATCGCTTGTATCGAGAAACAGCCGAACAAACGCTTCGTGGTAAACATATTATCCAGTCGGATCCCGCTGTTTATGGTGAGGACGGATCCGGTATATTACCAATTGAGGTCGCGCATATTGACGTTTTGCCGGAGGTGGTGAGTTGTATGGTGGCGTTGCGCAGAGGAGAAAGTTGTGAAAGGGGGGCTTTCTTCGTTTTTAGTTTTGGGTTTGGTACATTGGAAACTGGGCTAAGTACCGATGAAGGCGTAGTAGAAAATGCGATGGGGAGTGCTCCGGGTATGCATTATGCTGTCAATATCCTCCGCGAACAGCTGCAGCAGACGTATGACCTCTCTTTTCAGAGCATTCAGCAGCTCGATGAGGCTTTTCGAAACGGCTACCTCTATATTAACCGTAAAAAAATTGACCTTCAGGGACTGCGCAAAAAGGCGATACAGACCTATTATGCCGAAATTGTGTCACCAGCTTTGGGTGATGTGGTCAATGATAGAAATCTAGCTAAATCAAATCGAATCTTTCTATGTGGTGGTGGTGCGCATTATGGCGATCTCATCGACTGTATTCTCGAAGAGTTTGGGGATATTGCCGGTGTTAAAATTGTCGACCAGCCTGAATCCCTCGCTGTAAAAGGGTATTTACTCAATTCCATGCGTTACATTCAGGATCAGTCCAAATTGCCGGTCGGGATCGATATTGGGAATATACAAACGCGTGTTGCCCTTGCTGAAAATTAAGGTATGACGGTAGATCAAACTTTTATTGCGGTGATTCAAGGGATTGTGGCAACATCCTTTATTGGAACTTTTGTCGCTTATGCTGTGATCATGGTACTCCGTTTCCGAACGGCAAAAGCACAGCGTCGGCAAAATAAGCTTGACCAACTGATAGAAGATCGTATACTGCCGCAGTTTATTCAGGAAATGGGTAATGAAAGCGCGCATGTATCCATTGATCAGGCGGTGCTGGATGAGTTGGCGCTGATGGACAAAAGAAACCGCCAGACTCTAATTGATACTTTGATCCGTCTCCGATGGCATGTGGCCGGAACAAATGCGCTGATTCTTCATCGTATCTATGTGCTTCTTGGGCTAAATCTGGATTCATTGCAAAAGATGAAATCGCGCAAATGGTATCGCAATGTTCAGGGATTGCACGAGCTGACGCTAATGGACTACGCGATCTCCGATATTGATATTCTCCGATTCAATCTCAGTGAAGAATCTGAACTGCGCTCTGCCGCGCGAAGCGCTTTCATGCGTTTCAGCAAGAATGAGCCTTTCCGCTTTTTTGATGAAGTGCGCGATCCCTTGAGTATTTGGGAATTGATCGGTTTTTTTCGGATTCTCGAACAATCCCGCGATACCGTAAAATCCAATTTTGCCAACTGGATCCGTTATTCGCGCAACAAAACAGTTGTTATTTGCTGCATGAAGCTTGCTGCGCACGAGCAGAGCCTGGAGGCTATCGACAGTATTGAAGGATTGCTCAATGTGAACGACCATAGCCTGCGTTCGCATGCCATCAATGCGCTGGGGCATTTGAGGGCTGTACATACACAGGAAACGCTGATTAAAATGTATCCGAACCAGCCGGTAGACTGCCAGTGCGAAATCCTGTTTTCGCTCGGCATGTTTCGAACGCCGAGAGCCATGGAATTTCTGACGGAACAATTTCAATCGGCCTTTGATTTTGAAATTGAAAATCATGTTGCCGCGATACTCGCCCGTTTAGTACGCAACAAACAATTGGCCTGGAATCCTTTACATCTGCCTTCACGAAAAGAGCGCATTCTAAACTATTATCTGCACGAACAATAACGCACACAATATGATCCAAGATATAATTGACGTTTTCCAACTTTTTATATTTTCCTACAGTAGCCTGACCATGGTGATCTATGTCATCATGGCGGTGCTATCGTATAAGGGAATTATGTTATATAGACGGAAAAATAGAGAGCACTATACCCAAAATGTAATTTCGAGCCCACTTTCACCGGGCATCTCGGTCATTGCCCCGGCTTACAACGAGGGCCTGACAATCATTGATAATGTATATGCATTAATGCATCTGAATTATCCATTGTATGAAGTTATTATTGTCAATGACGGTAGTACGGATGATACATTGGAAAAATTGGTGCAGCATTTCGAACTTAAGGAAGTAGATCTCCCTTACAATGAAAAGATCAAAACGAAGACTGTGAAGCGCTTTTTTCGATCTACTAATCGTGCCTACGAAAAGTTGCTAGTCATTGATAAAGAGAACGGAAAAGGTAAAGCAGACGCTTCGAATGCCGGCATCAATGCCTCAAAATTTGATTATTTTCTCTGTACAGATGTAGATTGCATCCTGCATGAAGACACACTTTCCAGACTAATGCGTCCCATTTTAGACGAAAAGAGCCGGAGCCGCCTAAAAGACATCCAGGTGATACCCGATACCGGATACATCCACGTGGAGAACAATCAACGACGGGTCATAGCGGTGGGGGCGCCCCTGCGGATGATCAATTCGTCTGAAGTGGATAATGGAGTAATAACACGCTTTAAACCGCCACATAAAGTACTCCCACGTTTTCAGGAACTGGAGTATATTCGTGCATACCTGCTTTCAAAAATGGCGTGGAGCTCAATTAATTGTGTTCCAAATGTGTCTGGAGGACTTGGTCTTTTTGACAAGCATATTGCCGTTAAGGTTGGGGGCTATGATCCACGCTCATTTGCCGAAGATATTGATATGGTGACACGCATGAGTGTTTACATGATCCAGAATAATCACAAATATGCGATTCGGTATATTCCTGTTTCATTGTGCTGGACGGAAGGACCACAAACCTTGCCGGTATTCAGTAGACAACGTGTACGCTGGGCTAGGGGGTTGATCCAGATCATGCTGCTGCACCGTCATGTTTTATTTAATGTTAAGTTTAAAAGGCTCGGGCTGATAGTCTTTCCTTATAACTTTCTATTTGAGTTTTTGGCGCCTATTTTCGAGGTATTGGGGCTGTTGTTTTACATCTATCTTATTGTAATAGGCGCCATCAATTGGGAAAATACATTTACATTACTCGCTTTTCTTTATATGTTTTCCGTCTTGGTAAGCTCCATTGCCGTACTGTGGGATCAATTGATTGAAAGGCATTACCGCAAAACGAGTGAGGTGATAGGCCTTTGCCTGACGGCCTTTGCTGAGCCGTTTATTTATCATCCGCTCATTGTTTTTTTTAGTATTAAAGGCTACATACAGTCCATGTTCAGGCAAAAGCTGGTGTGGGGAAATATGCAGCGTAAAGGTTTTGCAAGCCAAAAATCTTCCGACAAAAATCAAGCTTAAGCTATTATGAATTTCCGTTATACTATTTTTATTCTCTTCCTGTTGTCTACACCTGTCCTGCAAGCGCAGACCTGGAATTCCGTGCGTGCCGAAAAATTGTACCAGCAGGCTTTGGTAGACATTAAATCTGCTCAACAGCAGAAAGCTTTAAAGTTATTGGAGGAGACCATAAAGCTGAATCCAGCCCATATCGATGCGCAGGTGCAACTTGCCCGAATCTATATGGCGCAGAAACAATATGATCAGTCGATCCGTACTGCACAACTGGTACTGCGTGCTTCGCCCCAATATGAAGATGTTTATTATTATATTATAGGTTCTTATTTATCAAAAAATCGACCTGCTGAAGCTTTGCGGTACGTCGAAATGGGATTGGCGCGTTTTGCTACCAATAAAGATTTCGGGATCAAAAAGCTTAATATATTGGATATGCTCAAACGCTATCAGGATGGAGATTCCTGGGCGCAGGTTCTTATACGGCGTTTTCCGACCGATGGGAGCGTAAGACTTGCTATGGCCGGTCATTATGAGGCAAAAGCGGATTGGTATAAAGGAAATAAAATGGATAATCTCGCCAATTCATATTATGAAAAGGCGCTCGAACTCGCGCCGAAAAATACAGATCTCATCGAAAAAATGAACAATATTGTGTCCCAAGGCGGTGATTATGATGCCCGAATTGCCAAGGCAAATGCGATATTGAACAGCGATAGTAAATCTTACAAAGCGTTATTCCAAAAGCTCAGTCTGCTACAGGAATCACATCGTTATGCAGAGGCACTAGAAGTGTTACGCCTGATCTTACGCTATTATCCGAAAGATAAAAAAGCCCTTGACCTAAACAATAGTTTACGGAAAGAAGCCGCCGGATATTATCAGAACACAGATACTTATGCTCTTTATCAGTCGATTTTGGATCAGAATCCAGGCGACCGGGAAGCCTTGGAAAAGGTGGTGGGCATCGCCGCTTCTCGGGGGGAGACGACACAGGCACTGTATTGGGTAGACCGTGCCTTACAGCGAAATGCAGCCGATCGTGTACTACTGCGCAGAAAAATGGATTTTGAATATCAGCTGCATCGCTATCAGACAGCGGCAGATATTGCTGTTAAGCTCTATGGGAGCAACGGTGATAAAGCTTTCCGATCAGAAGCATTGCAAATGATCAATGCCTGTGGGAGTTATTATTTGCAACAGCAACAAGTCGACAGCGCCATCGTTTACTACGATCGTACGCTTCACTTAGATCCGAGCAATATGCCAGCTCTGCAAGGGCGTATTTCCGCTCTTATCCTGCAAAACAATTTCTCCTCGGCCCTTCGGGAGCTGGAGCAGGCGATCAGTTATTATCCAAATGATGTCGATTTACAGTTAAAAAAGGCGGGTTTCCTGGCACAATCGGGCAAAATACAGCAGGCTGTAGCCTTAAGCGAAAAACTTTACGCCAATTATCCGGGAAATCCGAAAATTAAATCGCTTTATTTGGAGCAAAAGCTGGCCGCAGCCAATGCCTGCATACTGGTGGAAGAGTACGGAGAAGCGGAAACGCATTTTCGTCAATTACTCATTGAAGACAACGATAATAAAGAAGCCCTACACTACCTTTCTAATATTCTTGACCTCAGAAGACGCTATCCGGAAGCTTTGCTCGTTGTTCAGCAGGCCCTGCAAAGTTATCCGGGTGACCGCGAATTTCTTCAGAAGAAAGCTTCAATCCTTCATAATAGTACGCAGTATATGGCAGCTGCTCAGGTCGCCACTATGCTGCGGACAGAATATCCGTACAATCAAAAGTACCGTACAATGGTACAGGATGCATGGATGTCGGCGGGATTGGCTTTTCAAAAAAAAGGATTAGCCGATAGCGCAATCTTTTGTTTTGATCGCGTGCTCAAGGACAATCGAACAGATTCGCTAGCCTATAGTAATAAAATAAACCTTCTGATGGCAAAAGGAGACTTTGTATATGCCTTGCAGAGTGTGGATACGGCATTGCAGCATTTTGAGTATGCAGAACCTTTTCTCCTAAAGAAAGTAATCGTACTTGACAGTTTGGGGCGGTTTGTTGAAGCGGCACATTATGCCGATACACTCTCCAAGCGCTTCGATCTACGGAAGCACAGGGAATATGCAGCTCTTTTGCGAAGTAAAACCATGCAGAACGCTTTTGGAATTTCTTTGCTGAATAGCTCCTTTTCAGGTGTTGATGATAATCCAGCGCCACCTGCATACCGTATTGCGACACTATATTACACCCGTCGATTGTCGCCAAAAATAAGCTATGGTGCACAGCTGTTATTCACAGGAAGGCAATCTGGTACGGGCATTATGGGAGAAGGCGACCTGACGTATACGGCGAATAAATTGCTTTACTGGAATGCTTCGATAGGTATATCCAATAATGTGCTGCTCCCCAAATATAGATTGGCCTATTCGCTTTATCGACAGCTCGGAAAAGGTTTCGAAGGGGAGATTGGGGCGCGTTTTCTGGAAGTTGTCGCGATCAAAGCGGTATCAGTGGTTGCTGGTGCGAGCAAAAGTTTTGACCCTTTTCTGCTGAATGCACGAATCTTTGCCATCAAGGAGGAAAAGGATTTCTACTTTGCTTTTCAGGCAGGCGCAAAATATGAGCTTACTGAAGCCGATTTATTGCAGGCAAATTTTGGACTTGGAACTTCACCAGACGACAGAAGCAGGCTTATTCTATTGCCTGAATTGGGTGGTGTTATGAGTCGAAGTGTGGGCGCGGGATACAGACGTACAATAAATTATCGTACATCGATAGGTATAAATGGTACGTACACGAGTCAAAAAATTGGTATGGCAACATTTCGTAATCAATACGATCTACTGCTTGCTTTACAGGTGAAATTTTAACTCTAGCCAATAACTGAACAATGAATGGTACAATTTTAATTTTAGGCGCCGAAGGGTATTTGGGCTGGCCGCTAGCCATGAAGTTAGCGCTGCACCATCCAGACCAAAAAATTATATTGCTGGATAATGGCTGGCGCAAAAGCACGGTTGCCAATCTCGGATTTGGCCCTTGGTTACAGATCCCGCATCTCTCAAGTCGTATCGAAGTATTTTGCCAAAAATATGGTTTAGCTAATATGTGCGCTGTGCACGCTGAGGTTTGTTCGGACGAATTGGCAGAACTGATTCGCCGGGAACGGCCGCATACGATTTATCATCTCGCACAGCAGTGTTCGGCGAGTTATTCGATGTTGGGATTACAACAGGCTCTTTACACGATCCGTAACAATGAAGAAGGAAATATGCGTCTGCTCTGGGCAGTACGCGAGTATGTTCCGCAAGCCCATATTATTAAGCTTGGATCTTTTGGTGAATATGCCAAGGGCGGATTGCCGATCGCAGAAGGCTATTTTAAGCCTGGTTATCAAGGACAGTTGGCGTCGACGCCTTTACCTTACCCTAGGGCGGCAAACGATATTTATCATGTTTCCAAAATAAATGACTCGAATTACGTAGCGATGGCGGCGCGTACCTGGGGGCTTCGCATTACGGAAGTGATGCAAGCAACGGTCTTTGGTCTGCTAACATCCGAAATGGATGCCTCGCCTGATCTTTTTACCCGTTTTGATTACGATCCGATATTTGGAACGGTAGCCAACCGTTTTATAGCGCAGGTAGTTTCTGGTTCTCCGATGACAGTATATGGTAGCGGAAATCAGCGTACTGGACTCATGGCGTTGAACGATGCGGTCAATTCGCTGGCCCGATTTGCTGTAGATATACCACCGATGGGTGAACATCGTGTGGTGAACCATGTGACAGAAACACACTATTCCATCAATGAATTAGCGGCGGATATTGCTGACATCGCCAGGGGTGTTGGATTGGATCCCAAGATTTCTTTTACCTCCGATCTTAGAGGGGAAAGTGCTGCCAAGAAACCTATATACAGCATTGAGACAAGTTTGCAGGGAAGTCATTTGTATCATACCGATTTCCATACCGTGATAAGAGAATCCATTAGTCTTTTACAGAAACAATATAGTAGACTTCTATCGCATCATTTTTCACCCCATAGCGCCTGGAACGAATGTTCTGATGGGATAAATCTTGATCCTAAAAGAGTAGATGCCGTCCGAAAAATAGAAAATGAAGCGTATTGGGATCAGATCAGGATCAATACATTTCCTTCGACCCGGGTAAATCTGAATCCGGGCTGCCTGGCTACGTTGCCACAGGATCGGCTCGAAACCATCAAAAATCAGGTAAACGGCAATCCACTTTCTTTATATGCTTTAGGGAGGGAAGCTTTCAATGCCATACAAGAGGAATGTGCTAAATTGTGGCCGGCTATCGGTTATCGCTGTAATGTGACTACCAGCACATCTCAAGCCATGAATTTATTGGCATTGGCGCTTTTACGTAGGTTGGAGGAGGATGGGAAGAGGTGTTTTCAGGTCCTGACAAGTGAGCATGAACATCCGGGCGGTATTGGCCCCTTTGAACATTTGCCAGAATATAAGCTCACTTATCTCCCTGATGTTGTCCTCAATGACGCGGAGGAATTTAACAGATGCTTGCGCGAAATGCAACCAGACATCGTCTTCTTATCCCATGTCTATTATCCCACAGGAAAACTGATGCAAGACAAGTGGCGCCTGAGCAATATAAAAAAGGCTGTTCCGAATGCAATTCTGATTCTTGACGTAGCCCAGTCATTAGGGATTCAGCAACTTCCTTTTGGGGATGCCGATGTATTGATCGGGAGTACGCATAAATGGTTGCATGGACCGTTGGGTGGTGGTTTAGCTTGGTTCAAAGAAGATTTTGCAAGTTGGATCGGGGCCTTATATTGGAATAAGCAGCATCTTTTTGAAGATCCGCAAACCCATGGGTTCAGCATTCCAGGAGGGCAGGATTTCTTATTGTATGAAAGGTTGAGGCAAAGCTTAAAGCGCTATCGAGAAATTGGGCCGAAAGCGATCCTGGAGCGCAGTACCTATCTGGCAGCTTATTTGAAAAGAGAGCTTAATGGGATCTTGGGCCATGCGGGCATTACCCACTGTTTTATGGGAGATGATGTATCTCCGGTCGTAAGTCTACTGGTGTCAGATTATGATCCTTATCCGCTGTACGAGTTTTTGAGAAAGAAAGAAATCCATATTAAATGCATTAAGCACTGTAGAGTAGAAGCGAAGGTTGGACATGTACTGCGTTTTGGTATACCTTATTATGAAAATATGGGCCGCTTGCGCATGGTACTTGATACGATAGCTTCTTTTGTGGATTGTGCCATCATTGATAAGCAAGAAGTGGAGTTGACGGTATAGTTTAATGCGGGATGATGACGAATGCAAATTATAAACTGAACCTGTTCGTTCTTGTTGGATTACTGTTCATTAGCAGCTGTATGGCACAGCAAGTGGACATCGTTCGCGATAAGAAAGCCGAAACTGAAATCGTTATTTCCTCGCGTCCATCAAATTTGGAACGAAAGGCGGCTCTGGTATTACAGGAGTATATTAAACGTATTACTGGTGTACCATTAGCGATATTGTCGAGCCCTTCTGGGACGAAAAGACACGTAGTATATATCGGGAATAATTTTTATCAACAGCGGATTGGAAAGAAGGTTGGGCTTGGAAACGAAGGTTTTGAAATTAGTGTTCGGGACGGGCAAGTATATCTAACTGGAGGTTCAGGAAAAGGACTACTGTATGGAGTATATGAACTTATCGAGAAGCAATTTGGCGCTCGGAAATATGATCAAGGGCCTGCATGGGTTCCCAGGCGTTCGAGTCTGACGCTTCCTCAGGATTTCAATTTGCGTTTTGAGCCCCCTTTACGTTATCGGGAGTCTTACTACCCCGCTTCTGCAGATGCTGAATACCTGGATTGGCATCATTTGCATCGATTTGAGGACCTGTGGGGCTTATGGGGGCATTCATTTTTTAAAAT
The DNA here is from genome assembly GCF_002483935.1 of Sphingobacterium sp. UBA7631. Taxonomy (NCBI): domain Bacteria; kingdom Pseudomonadati; phylum Bacteroidota; class Sphingobacteriia; order Sphingobacteriales; family Sphingobacteriaceae; genus Sphingobacterium; species Sphingobacterium sp. UBA7631. Next base: position 91,293 of record NZ_DLIX01000011.1, on the reverse strand, counting down.
TATACCACCGGAAGACTATTTTCAGCAGCATCCTGAATATTTCGCTTTAACAAACGGAAAGCGCAGTGCAACACAACTCTGTCTGACAAATCCTGACGTCCAGAAAATTGCAATCAATTATTTTCGACGGGCCATTGCCGATAATCCTGATGCGGTCTATTGGTCTATAGCGCCAATGGATGGAAAAGGTTACTGTACCTGTGATCGCTGTACAAAGGTTGATCAGGAGGAGGGAGGGCCTCAGGGTACGCTAATCCGATTTGTGAATCGTATTGCGGCTCAATTTCCAGAACAGAATTTTACGACCTTAGCCTATGGTTACACCGCAGAAGCTCCCAAAATAACTCGGCCATTGGACAATGTATATGTGTTGCTAAGTACGATAGATGCAACGCGGGAGCAGGGCCTGGCGGTTAATCCAACAGCTGCTACTTTTCGACGCCAGCTCAATGACTGGTCGAAGATCTCATCGCATATTTTCGTGTGGGATTATACCACGCAATTTACAGCTTATATAAATCCTTTTCCGATGTATGATCATTACCAGAGCAATATCGCCTATATGTATCAAAATGGTGTAAAAGGTATCTTTGAACATGGACCTGGCCATACGCTGGCTGATATGTCCGCCTATGCCAGTTATTTGCAGGCCAAAATCCTATGGAATCCTGAGCTAGATCAAGCTGAGGTGGAAGAGAATTTTTTGGACGGTTATTATGGTGCCGCATCAAAGGATATTAAAAAGTATCTAAAACAACTTATTGATGCTCGCAAAACAAGCCGCTCGACGCTTGATATATATGGTAATCCCATCCTTTCGCGACATGGATATCTAAGTTTAGAAAAGATGAGACTTTTTAAGGAACTTGTGAATAACGCGCAAAAAGCTGTAGCTGGGGATTCGAAATTTATAAGTCGCGTGAAATTGATTGCTTTAGGTCTGGAGTATGCAGCTTTGGAGCAGTCAAAGGCTTATGGTGATCATCCATTCGGCTTTTTAAACAGGAAAGCTGATGGTCAGTGGGTGGTCAATTCTAATTGGATGAAGCGCATTGATGAGTTTTTGGACCATGCACTTCGAGGCGGAGCTATCGAATTGGCTGAAACTGGTGGTAGTCTTGAGCAATACCGGCAGCAATGGATAACACTATTAAATAAACCCTATTTACCTTCATTGCTCCAAGGAATAAATCCTCAGTTTAAACCTTCTTTCTTGGAAGATTTTCCCGCCAATGGAAAAACAACACTGAATGATGGCTTATCGGGAACGACAGATTACAGTTACAATTGGCTATTATTTGATAGTAAGGATGTCGAGATTACTTTTCCTTTTCCGAATGAAACAATGGCTTCGCAAATTCAGCTTAATTTTCTATTGGATCCGGCGCATTATCTATTTCTTCCGGATGGAATAGCGGTAGAATCCTCAGAAGATAATATTTCGTACATGAACATCGGGACGTATAAGATCGATATTGGTCTTATTCCTGAAGGCCCGATATGTTTTCCAGTTTCATTTGGCCTAAAACAACAAAAAGCACGTTTTTTAAAAGTGAAAATTTCTTTTTCGCAGGAATTTCCGCATTGGTTTGAAGGGTCGAAGCATCGTAACCCGCTTTTTGCTATAGATGAAATTCACGTGAGAAAATAGAGACGGAGGATTTAGAAATATTTGGGTAATCTTAAAGGGAATTTTTCCTAAATTTATTGAACCGATTATCTGACCTAAGAAAATCATTATGTCATTAGGAAATGGTTTTTTGTCTTTTTTGCTGTATTTACCCTGTGCTATGCTTGGGGCTTTTTTTAGCTATAATTTGATTTGCTGGGGCTATCGAAAGGCTACTGTCGTTAATAGCGCAGGACTAATTTGGGAGCGGATAGCATTTTTTTGTTTACTTGCGCTCACGTTTTCGGCTATGTTAATAGCTGCTTTGAGTATCTCAGATAATGAATTGATCGTGTTGTGGCCGCAGAAATTATTTTATGCTTGTATTATTGTAGGAATTCCCACGCTCGTGATAACGACTTTTGTCATCCTTTTTAGATGTATAGAATCCTGGTCTGAATGCTGTTCGAGCCGCAGAAGAGCCCGATCTGGTTATTTGCTGTTTCTTACCATTTGGTTGTTTTGTTTTTTGGTGCAAGTTATCGTATACATCATGCTGATTAAGCAGATTAGCTGAATCGAGTCAGTAATCATCTTAGTATATAATGAATTAAGCTTGGAGTTTGAGTTCAAATCAAACCCGGAAATAGGTGTTTTAACGAAGTTTGTAAGGGTGTAAAAATAAATGGGGCGAACGCCTTCGCCCCATTATATCCATTAATATTATCAAGTCGAACGCAAAAAAAATGACTTGATGGCCCAAATGTAAAAAAATATTATTGAAATTCTCTAGTAAAAATTTACCATTATCGTGTAAAAATCTACGGGGTAGTTGAAGGGCTACATCATTCATAAAAAAAAGACGGCTAGAATTTCTAGCCGTCTTCGTTTGGTTGCCGAAGCTTTAATTATTACTATTTTTAGTTTGCACGTACGCAGCGAACGTTTTTGAATGATGTACTTAGTACATTTGCACCTAATGCGCTTACACCATTTAAAAGTTCTCCTGTATTGTTTGCCATATGGAATCTTGTCCCTAACGATGGAACAGGTAGTAGAGCGATTCCTCGGCCAGCATTACCATAATAACCCCATGTACCTGCGCCGACTAAGCCAACAATATTTGCGCCTTGTTCATTTGTCCACAATGTAGTTGCTCTACCGTAGCTGTCAAGAAGAGGAAGACCCAAGCTTACAACCTGGAAGTTTGAAATATCAACGCTAAGATCATTCAAGCCAACATTGGCTAAACCACCATTTCCAAGGAGAGGCAATATGTTTATATTTGAAATTTGCCCATTGTAATAGAAGCGTAGTCTGTTGGATGCGCTATTGATATCGCCAAAAGCATTGGAGCCTGAGGTGGGAGCCCCATTAGCTCCGGACGCAAGTGTGTATTGACCATAATTATATGGACTTGATGGTGCCAGTGATGAATTAGGAGCCGCCGTATTGACTAGTACAGATACAGTGTTTCCTAAAAGATTGGTAATGATGTTTAAAACACCGGTTAACCCTGTGGCATCAACAACTTGACCCAAACCTCCCAGCGCTCCTGTAAGAGAATTCAACTCGATGTCCCCACGAACCATATTGGCAAAATCTGCCTTTGCTGGTTGTTTCCAAAGTCCCGCTGGATAAACCAAAGCACAAGGATCTCCATTATTTGTCGTTGTGGTCGCAAATTGTCCAGGAACAATACTTCCGAAAGCAAAATAGCCATTTGCTCTAGCGGTCAGCTGATTATTCGCGTAGAATGCATAATTGCGGCCGTTTCCATTATTTCCTCTATAGAACAAGTTGGAGCGTGCCCATCTCACCGTACGGCCAGCATAACTTGTCACTAATGGAGATTCCACCACGTTTAACAACAAGCGATGGCTATTGCCCAATTGTGGTGTAACAGAAAATCCGAAGTTGGACGCTGTCGAAAAATAGGTGCGTGCTAAACTGCCGTCGACGTGGCTAATGTTTAGGTTTTGGACTTGAACATTAACTGCACTTTGTGCTGCTGTAGATGCGGTATAAACATAGGCAATTTTTGCATCATTGAAGGCAGGGTCAATATTTGTAAAGTTGGCATATGTTAAAGTTGGGGTAAAACTTGCTCCTGCAGTAACAGTTCCACCCAGCAATGCGATACTACCTGTTGCTAAATTTAAACCCGTTACGTTCACTGTAGGATTGCCTGTGATATTACCAAAAACGCCTTTGGTATTCAATTCAATTCCTATGCGTGAAAACTTATGACTGAATTGGATACTGATGTTTGAATTGGTTGCAAGGTTGACAGTTCCACTAGCATAAAGGACATCTTTATTTTGCGCAAGAGCAATTGATCCATTTGTTGGTGTAAGTGCAGGTTGATTAGCATCCGATGTATTGTAAGATAACGCGACCCATGTATACGTAGTCGCGGGATTAAGCCCTTCAATAGTACCTGCTGTTCCTGCCGTAAATTCCTTTGATGTAACTAACGTTGTTCCAGAATAGATATAAACAACATACTTTGTGCCGGATACCATATCTTCTGTGACACCGGGGGCAACATCAGCCGCTGGACCGCCGGAGCGTTTTACGCCGATCGCATCGCTAGTTATGGTTGGTAAATTGTTGTCCGTAGAAACAACCATGTCGACGTCCGAAAATGAATGTACTTTGCTGGTCGTGGCGTTCGATTTTGTCGAGCCGACCTTCACTGCGTCACCAGTACCGTTTGTCTTAATTCCGCCTACGGCGAAAGTAAGTACATTGCTTTTGTTTTCGACATTTTCAGTCTTGTTGTCCTTGGAACAACTTGTGATTAATGTCCCGGGGATTGCTAGCATTGCCATCGCAACAACCCAGTTCGCTCTTTTAGTCAGATTAAATCTCATTTTAGTGCTTTTTCGTGTTGTTAGAAATTTTGATGATAATGCGTTAAGCGCCTTCTCCGGTAGTGGTACCGTCTGGACCTGCTCCCCAACCGTCGGTTTGTGGTGTTACACCGGGTTGTGCCTGAGAACCTGCAGCAATACCTTGCTCAAGTTCTACAACGTGCTCCTTGATGGACGGAGCTACGTACATTTTTTTTGCGTTCTTATTCATGATAATATTATTTGGATAATCCATGCTGTTACCAACATGGGGTTTAAATTTAATGGACAATTTAACCCTCGTTTATTTGGTAGAAATACTTAAGCATATAACGGCTTGCCTTTGCGTATAGGCAATATATTGCTGTTATCACTTAGGTGCTCCTAAATTTTTTGTCTGTTTGTTGATTCCTAATTTAATTGTTAATACTTTTTTCGCTATCGGCTAGTAATACTTTTCCCGAATTGAATTGTAATATTACGACTTAATATCAACTTGTGCAAAAAAAAATTGTAAACTTTTTTTTCAACTATTATTGATTTTGTAATAAAACAACTTTCTTCATTGTTATTATTCTATAAAATGTTTCGGTTATTCTCTTTTATCGCTTTCAAATCTGAATTTAAGCGCGATAAAAGCTGGCCCTCTTCCTGCCATCTTTTTCATTAACAAGTCATCGTTTATTTTGTTTAACATTTTTTATAAAATATTTTTTTTGTCTAATTATTGTTTTATAATTAATATGTTTAAACAGTTTGTTTTTACAAGCCGATTATTCAATATTACGGGCTTTAATTGGAAATATATTTCCTGTTGTGATATGTGTGGTATTTTATTTTTATTTCTTTTTAGTAATTAAATATCTTTATATTCTTCTTTGTAGATGTTTAATTTGTCGAAATTCAATATTTTTATAGTCGTGTTATATTTTAATGATACACGATGTTGTTTGTGTTTTAAATTTTAAATTCATTTTATTTGTTTCTTTTGTTTCATCTTAGGAAAATTGCAGTTGCAACTAAACTGTTATCGCCTTAAGTTGTTGTGTTAAGAAGTGTTAAAAAACAGGCTTATTAATCTTAAAGTGAAGATTTATGGAAATGCCTGTTGGTTTAACTAAATGATTTTTTTGTTGTAAAATAAAAGATTTTTTGAGGGCTGTGTGGGGATAATTATCTAATATTTGTTTCGCCAACCTAATTGTATGCTATTTCATGTTAGTGTCTCTTATAGAATGGTTGGTAGATTTTAGTTGGAGAGCGACCTCTATAACGAACATTTGAGTTTTTCTGATGCGCTCTAAAAAACATATTGCAAACCCATGGTTTCTTTAGGAAATGAATTTTTTGTGTTTGGCTTTTATTTCCTAAATTGCCCCTATTTCAGTAATATGAATTGGTTGTCGGGCTTTATATGCATTAGATAAAAATATGGAATTTGGAGTTCATCGGGTCATTGGTGTAGCGCAGGAGCCTTCTGAAATTAAGGATGCAACAGCAAAAGAAAATTATGTTGTTCTTTTTGTGTCAAAGGGTGGCTGTAGCGTGGAGGTCAATAATCAGATTACAGAAATTGAAGAATTTTGTTTGGTGTTAATTCCAAGAGGTATAAAAATTGAAGCTAACCCAGATGAACAGCGGTCGTTTCTTATTATTTATTTTTCGGAAAGTTTTTTTGCACGTACGGAGATAGATACCGCTTTTCTGCATAACTTTAAATCATTCAATAAAAACGAATATACTTACCGTGTACTGCGTGTTCCTGCGGAATACGCGAGTTATTACGAATTTGTAAGCATGCAGCTTAAGCTTTCTAAGCAGAATTATAATCTGGCAATTTATCGCGATTTAGCGCATAATATCGTTAAACAGATTGTGCTCCTTGCGGCAATTTCTGCAGAGGATAGGCCGTCAAATGGATTAGTGGACCAAGGTGCTGATACAAAGCTGATAACACTTTTCCAGGAACTGGTCAAAAAACATGTAAAACAGGAAAAACAGGTCGCCTTCTATGCCGAACAACTCAAGGTCGGAAATAAAAAATTAACCAACTTAACTAAAGAAATTTTGGGAGCAACTCCAAAAGAACTTATTGTCAAAGAATTGCTACGTGTTAGTAAAAAGCTTATCGTTGAATCGTCGATGAGCATCAAACAGATCGCTTGGGAGCTTGGTTATGCTGATGTGAATAACTTCAGTACTTTTTTCTTGAAAGAAACCACCTTGACGCCCACTGAATACCGAAAAAGGTGGCAGAAATAACCCTTATAGTTAAATATCTTTTTGTTAGTTATAAACTCTTTTTGTAGTTTACGTTGCGCTGTTGTAGTTGAAGCGCTACAAGATTTGTGATTTATACTGTAGTTGTGTATTTTGCCTTATTCTCAGCTGAATTAGTTATATCTTTGCTTTAAACAGTTCGACCTTAATATTATTCGCAAAGCCAAGTATTAAAGTCTTGTGACATTTATGATGGGGCTGTTTGGTATTGATCTATTATTATTTAATTATGTATAACAGAAAAAGCTTAAATCTCTTCTTGGTGGGTCTTGCAGGGATTGTGCTCTTCGGGGCAAGTTGTTCAAAAGTAAAAGATTTGTACAACGAAACCGAAAAAGGATCTGATTCATCCACTCTTTTACCTGGGGGCGGCAATATTTCAGCCGATTTTATGTGGAATTCAACACGCTCTGTAGATGTGCGCGTTGCTGTAGACGATCAATTTAGCGGTAAATATTTTTATCGGGTTGAGATTTTTGATAATGATCCGACTTTGTCTAGCGGAGCAAATTTGCTGGCTGCCGGTCAGGCTAAATCAGGTCAGGACTTTGTTGGCAAGCTGATGATTCCGACAATTGCGAAATATGTCTATTTGAGAGAAACTAGTCCTCTGGGTATTGCTGCTATCAGCATGATTGAAGTTGGACAACAAAATACAATCACTGTCGACGGTGTAAAAGCCGGATCAAGCAGCAAAGCGAGTGTTTTGCGTGCTGCGACCACGACGAGTGCGTTGGCTAGTAGTAGCTTAAAGGCGGCAGCGGTTGAAGCTACATCAGTAGTGGTCCCTTCGGACGCGATCGCGCTATCGGGCAACTCGACAATTTCGGTCGAGTCCAATAAATCTTATGTCGTCAAAGCTGGTGTTACTTTTACAGGTAAGATCGATGCTAACAACGGGACGAGTAATGTGAAGATTTACGTACAGGGATCTTGGAAAAATACAAGCTTTGAACTAAACCTTGGAAGCAATAATGGACTATACATCACACAGGCGGGTTCGATTGACCTAGTGAATGTAACGCAGAATACAGTGGGTGGCTTTGTCAATTATGGCTCGGCTTCGCTTTCCAAAATGGAAACAAAAAACAATACCTTGTATGTAAACTATGGTACACTTACAGCTGATAAAGCGGATATCACCAATGGTAACTTTACCAACTATGGGGTGGCGACAATCCAAAATCTGAGCAGTACAACAAACGGTACAGTCGTGCGCAATGAGGGGACTCTTACTGTGCAAAATGCGACTTTGACCAATGCGACTTTGGAAGCTGTTTGTCATACGGTGATCAATTCATTAACAACCAATGGAGCAACTATTTCGGTTTCTCAAGGAGCTTTATTGAGTTTGGATAAATTAGATGCGGGTGGCACAAAAATTAATTTGGCAACAGCATCTATTTTGGAAGTGAAAACCCTAGCCAAATTTAACAGCCAGTCGAGCACCATGACTGGACCAAGTTCAGGTCAGGCATTGGCTCGTCTCAAAAAGGTTGATGTAAGTAACCAGTGGATGGCTATTACCTATGGTGGTAACCTAGAGGTAGCTTGCTCAGATCATACAGCGAATGCACAATGGAGCACCTATTATGTGATCAATAGTCCAGCAAAATTGGTTCCTTACGATAAATCGACCGTGGTGATTGCAGGGACTTCCTGTAATGCTGGCGGTAATAATGCCTCTGGTGGCAATCCAACAGATCAAACGGTGACTGAAGTTAATTTGGGTACATATTCTTACATCTTCGAAGATAAGTGGCCCGCTAAAGGTGACTACGACATGAATGACTGTGTGTTGGATATGAACATCACTAAATTTCAAAATACAGCGAATAAAGTGACTAAAGTGGCCTTGAAAGCAAAATTAAGATCAATTGGTGCTTCGATCCGTTTTTCGACCGCTGTGCAGCTTGATGGTATCGCAACGGGAAATGTCAAAAATGTGACGTATTCACGCAAGGATTTAGTAGGTTCTGCTCTCCCTCTCGGTGCAAATGGGACAGAGACTGGACAGACGTATGCTGTTCTTCCGCTATGGGATGATGCACACAAGGCTTTCGGTGTTTCTGATACGCGTTTTATATCGACTCAAACTGGTCAATATGCACCAGTGGAAGTGATTGTGACAGTGGAATTCAATACACCAATAGACAACTTTACGTATGGTACATTAAATGCCTTTATTGTAAACTTCAACCAAAACCTTGCTGGCCGAAATGAGGTACACCTCGTTGGTTATAAAGCGACCGATAAAATCAATAAAAGTTTGGTATTGAAGGAAACAGGCAACCTGTTGTCGGCTACCGATCCATTTAAGACAAAAGCGAATGAACCATTTGGTTTGTTAGTTCCGGTATCTTTTGTATATCCGTCCGAAGGACAGGCGATTACCACTGCGTATCCGCTTTTTGAATCTTGGGCGACGAGCGGAGGTAGCCAAAATACAGATTGGTATCTACATAGGAAATAATAAAATTTGCAACATCTTCATGTACCAAAGTAGTCTACTAGAAAGGAGTACTTTGGTATATGGAGATCGCTTAAATAACGCAATCCATACGCCTAAACCATTATATTCTAAAGACTGATGAAAAAAAAGATTCTAATAATTGATGACAAACCAGCAATTGGTCAGTTGATTACACTTTATTTAAGTGCAGATTATGACTTTCGTTTCTTTAGCAATGCGATGGACGCCTATAATTGGCTTAAGGAAGGAAATGTCGTGGATTTAATTTTATCGGATTATACCATGCCGGAGATGAACGGATATGATTTGTTGCTTATGATTAAGCAGAATGAATTTCTGAAGGGTATTCCAGTTATCTTTTTGTCTGGTGAGGATAGTTCCAATACGCGAATAAGCTTACTCGAAGCCGGCGCTGATGATTTTATATTAAAACCGTTCAATCCCCTTGAATTAAAACTACGGATTAAAAAAGCATTAAAATAATGCCTCAATATAGCGATTATATATACTTTGGTGATAATCTCGAAACTTTTGATTATTTTCATCAACAAGTCCAAGATATCTTGGGTGTTGACTTGAAGTTTTTTGATTCTTTCGAAGCCATGGATATGTATTTTCAAGAGCAAGAAGGGCAGTTTTTTTCTGTGGTATTCTACGAGAAAAGCAAAAGCCTAAGTAAAGATTTATCACGTTTGAAAAAGCTTGTCCAACATGGAAAAGATACATTGCTGATCTTGATAGGAAATGATCTTTCGCGTTTTGAGAAACAATCTTATTTTGAGGCTGGTATTACAAATACCATTAGTCCACGGGCGCATGCAGATGTTTTTGAAACGGTTAGAAAATATATTAAGCTATATTTTGAAGCGACAGCACAAACTGAGAAATTTAATACCACTAACACGTCTTTTCCTCAAATAGGCATCCCTTTAGGAAAAAGATTGTTTGATATTGCAGTTTCTTCGATTTTGATCCTCTTGCTTTCCCCGATACTGGCAATCGCTTATATTGCCATCAAATTGGAAAGTAAAGGTTCGGCAGTTTATAAGTCGAAACGGATAGGATCCGGCTATTATATGTTTGATTTTTATAAATTCAGATCCATGTATCCCGACGCTGACAAGCGTTTAAAAGAGTATATGGCACTTAATCAATATGCAGATGCATCGCTAAGTGTTAATCGTAGCACTGTGACCACTATGATAAGCGATGGTGATGCGCATCTTTTTACGACGGATGAGCTACGTGACGTACTTATTGATGATGATACGGTTGTAAAAAGTTCTGATAGTGCTGGAAGACAAAAAAAGGCGGCTTTTTTTAAACTTGAGAAAGATCCGCGTGTAACCAAGGTAGGTCGCATTCTCCGTAAATATAGCATTGATGAACTGCCCCAGTTGTTTAATGTACTTAAAGGCGATATGTCTATTGTGGGAAATAGACCCTTGCCGCTCTATGAAGCCGAGATGCTGACGACAGACGATAGTGTCGAGCGATTTATGGCTCCGGCAGGTATAACCGGTCTGTGGCAGGTAGAAAAACGTGGTGATAATGGAAGTATGTCTGATCAGGAACGAATAAAACTGGATATTGATTATGCACAGCATTATTCGGTCTGGATGGATTTAAAAATATTATATAAGACGTTTTCCGCATTCATCCAAAAGGCGGATGTTTAATAACATAAATATTTATTTCGATGAACTTATTGCTTAAAAGAGCTTTTTTGCTGTTGTGTTTAGTAGCATTCGGCCTATTGCTAAAAGCACAATCTGTAATGGATCCTACGGATATGGTTGATTTTACAAAGCTGAAATTGCCGCCCTTGGAGACCCTCTATCAAAATGCCAAACAAAGTCCCGGCGTGGAAATGTATGAGGCAAAAATGGAGGCTCAGGCTAATCAGCTGATAACCGAAAAGAGAAGCTGGTTAAAATATTTCAGGGTTGGTGGATCTTGGCAGTATGGCAATATCGCGATTAATTCAGCGTTTACGAATGAATATACTCCTCTTTTTTATCAGTCTTCTGGCGTAACCCAAAGCTCCTATTACGGAACTGCCGGAGTGAATATTCCTTTGGATGATCTCTTCGATCGAGGCAATAAAATCAAACGTCAGAAGATGGAACAGCGATTTACGCAGCTGGAATTGGACAAATGGCTTGATGAGCAACGTATCCGTATCGTCAACTCCTATACGAAAGTAAAAACAGCTCTTTCTACACTAAAGAAAAAAATTGAAGATTACAATATCGCCTTAGCGAATTACAAAATGACTGAGAATGAATTTAAGTCAGGCAATGCAAATATAAGCGATCTTAATACAGCAAAGAAGTTGGAGACAGAGGCTTATGAAATTCTGAAAACCAACGAATCTATTATTACCAATGAAATCCTTACCTTAGAAATCCTGAGTAAGACAAAAATTATAAGCCAATAGCATCATGAATATTTTCCATTATATCTTTCGGGCCATTTTCAGAATTAAGTGGTGGCTGTTGATTTTGCCGCTAGGTTTTGCCTTGCTGGCGATCTACCTGACTCGTCAAATGGATCGGCAGTATAAGACTGATATTACAATTTATACAGGTGTTATTTCAAGTTATGGAAGTGATCCGGGAGAATCCAATGCTTCGCAAGACTGGAACGTATTAAATAATTCGATCCAGAATATTATCAATACCATTAATTCGAAGGAAACGATCAAAAGGCTTTCCATGCAGCTTTATGCACGGCTTATGATTCACGGCGATCCTACTAAAGATAATGTCTATATTACCGCAAAACATTACAAGGAGCTTGTCGCAATTACCCCCAAAGACGTACAGAAGTTGATTGATAAGAGCTCGGAAGAGAATACGGTAAAGAATCTGGAAAAATATGAGAAAGCAGACCGTAATAATTTTGTCTACGGTCTTTTCAACTGGAACCATCCTTATTTCAGCTATAATGCTCTCCGCGAAAATATTAAGATCAACAGGGTAGACAATAGCGATATTTTACAGATCAACTATCAGGCAAACGATCCAGGGGTTGCTTTTCAGACATTGGATATTTTGAGTAAAGTTTTTGCGATCGAATATACCAATTTGCAATTCGGCAGTACCAACAATGTCATCCGGTATTTCGAGGCTGAGCTTGAACGTATAGGCCGGGAACTTCGCGGACAGGAAGATTCTTTGACAATGTATAACGTTGAAAACCGGGTGATCAATTACGATAAACAGACGGAAGCAATTGCTTTATTGGATAAAGAGTATGAACTACGACATCAGGATGTCTTATTTGTTTATAACAGTGCACAAGCAGCTATAAAACAATTGGAGTCGGGAATGGATGCCAATATGCGTGCGATCAAAAATAATACGGAGTTTTTGGCACGCATGAATCAGATTGCAGACATCAACTATAATATTTCAAAGATACGGACGTTGAGTGTAGATTCTCTTAAGCAAAAACAGGGCGGAGCTGATCTAGATGTACTGTCGCATGAACTGGATCAAAAGGAGAAGGGCTTCCGTTCGTTTATGGATCAATATACAGCGGAAAAATATACTAAAAACGGCTATCCAAATGCAAATTATGTAAAGCAATGGGTAGAAGAACTTCTACGTTTCAAACGCTCGGAGGCGGAACTTAATGTCGCCCGTGATTTTAAGCAGGAGCTGGATCATAAATACACCCAATATTCACCTATTGGCTCTGTCTTAAAACGTAAGGAACGTGGTATATCCTTTACCGAGCAGTCTTATTTGTCAATCTTATCCAGTTTAAATGCCGCGCGGTTGAGATTAAAGAGTTTGGAAATGAATTCGGCTACGCTAAAAGTGATCAATCCGGCAAGCTTTCCGTTAAATGCACTTCCGCATAGCAGAAAATTGATTGTATTTGCTGTCTTTTTTGGGACTGTGGCATTTATACTTGGAATATTACTTATTATTGAACTTTTTGACCGTACGTTAAGAGATAAAACACGAACCGAACGGATTACAAAAGGAAAAGTGATTGCAGCGCTACCTAAGCTTGGGAAAAGTGGTGTCAAACAGACTAAAATTGAAGAAAGAGCGATCCATGTTTTGGCCAATAGATTATATGGTTTTTACAACAACTCAAATCCTATAAATTTTATCAATATCGTCAAGTTCTCTTCAACACTAGATTTGGGCTCACTGACAGACATTTTAACAGCCTACTGGCAGGGATTGGGTATTAATGTACTGGCCTATAAAGAAGGAACTGATTTTAGTGCAGAATCGAGGGAATATTTAGTGGATGGTGCCTGGGCTGAAAAACTCGGTAATTATGATATTTCATTAGTCAAGCATGGCTCTATGGCATTACGCCCTATTCCTTCTCTATTTTTAGAGCGCGGGATGGCTACGTTATTGGTATTAAGGGCTGACTCGGTATGGAAAACAGAAGATGAGTTGATGTTTGCAGATCTATTGCAACGTTCTGCCGGTAAACCAATCGTAATTTGCCTGATGAACGCTGAAAAATATGTTGTGGAAGAGTTTACAGGAATGTTGCCTCCGTTTACCTTTTTGAGACGCCTGGAATATCAATTGGGTAATTTTGGTCTGACATCGCTGGGAAAATAGTGGGCTATGATGCAGTATGATCATACAAAATCGATGATAACCAGTCGGCATTTGCTCCTGCTTTTCCTTATACTCGGGGGATTGGCAGGGACTTGCATTTTTACTTTTGCAGGTGTGTCATCGGCTATGGTGTTCTATATGTTGCCTGTATTTCTATTGGTTATTATTGTCCTGCTGTCTTCGCCAATAAGTTGTTTCTTTCTATTATATATTGTATCCTACCTGGTGATGGGTTTTGGTCGCTATATCACATTTCCGCTCCCGGTAGGCGTCATACTCGATCTTTTGATCTTATTTAATTTTCTCTCGCTAGCTTTACATTTTATTCGGGGAAATCCTTTAGGCAAGGTTTACTTTAATTCTTTTCTCCTGATCTCCATCCTTTGGATGCTCTATTGCATGCTGGAGATTGTAAATCCAATGTCCAGTTTTGCGAACTGGATAACGACAGTCCGTAGCATTGGAATGCATATTGTCTTATTTCAATTATTGGTTTTTATTAGTCTGGATAATATTGCCAAATTGCGCTTATTTTTTAAAGTTTGGGGTATACTTGTTCTGTTGGGAGCTTTAAAGGCAATAGGCCAAAAATATATTGGTTTAGACCGATTCGAGTCTGCTTGGCTATATACATTCGGCGCTCATACGCATGTTATTTATAGTGGGATCCGCTACTTTTCGTTCTTTAGTGATGCAGCAAACTTTGGCTGCCATATGGGCTTGGCTGTGGTAGTTTTTACGATCTTAGCTATTTATGAGAAGCAGGCAAAAAGACGTTTTCTTTATATTTTTGTTGTCGCTTTTGCGGCTTACGGGCTAATGATATCCGGGACAAGGGCCGCTATTGCTGTTCCTTTTGCAGGCTTTGCTTTCTTCATTGTCCTTGTAAAGGAGTGGAAGTGGATAATCTTTGGTCTTTCTTTATTAATAATGGCTTTTGCTTTCTTTAATTTAACGACCATTGGCAATAGCAGTTCCGATATCCGTCGTATGCGGACGGCTTTCTCTTTTTCAAAGGATGCTTCCTTTAATGTTCGCTTGGAAAACCAGAAAAAAATGCGAACCTTTATGGGCGACCATCCGTTTGGTATAGGATTGGGCGGGTCTAAACATGCGAATGAAGGAGATGCAATACATGGTATCGCAACAGATTCTTCCTTCGTTTTTATATGGGTAGAAACGGGGATCTTCGGTCTTATTTGCTATATTATTTTATGTCTCACGATATTGGGATATGGCACATATTACGTGCTATTTCGACTGAAAGATAGGCGGATCAAGTCTATTGCAATGGCTTCTGCAGCCGGACTTGCAGGAATTATGGTCGCGGGGTATGCGAATGAAGTGCTCCATCAAATGCCTACTGGGCAGACCGTATACATTCTAATGGGGGTTATTATGCTTTCGCCTTATTTGGACAAAAAATTGAGCGATGACATCAGAACCGTATAAAATATCTTTCATAACGGTCAATTACAATGGATTGGCCGATACAATTTCCCTATTGGAAAGTATTCTAAATGCAAGACTATCTTTTGCATATGAGGTTATTGTCATCGATAATGGTTCGTTAAAAGATGAATATAGTCTGATCAAACATCAATTTCCTAATATCAAAGGCTATTATAACCGAATGAACCTGGGATTTGCAGGAGGAAATAACTTGGGGCTGGAAATCGCTACTGGTGAATTTATTTATTTCTTAAATAATGATACACTGCTTCCAGAAAACGCCGATAGCGAAATTTTGGGCATGTTAGAAGTATTTGCGCTAGATTCACAAGTAGGTGGAATTTCACCTAAGATAATGTATTATCAACCCAAGGGAATGATCCAATTTGCTGGGTGTACACCGCTGACATCAATTACCCTACGTAATAAACAGATCGGTTATCGGGAAATGGATAAAGGTCAATATGATACAAGCATGGAGATCCCCTATTTGCATGGTGCAGCTATGGTGGTACCCAAAAGAACGATCAGAGAAATTGGTATGATGTCGGAGCTTTTCTTTCTTTACTATGAGGAGTTGGACTGGAGCTGTCGGATCAATAAAAAGTATAAATTAGTGTATTTTGCAGCTGCCCATATCTATCATAAAGAAAGCGCTTCCACGGGCCAGGACTCCCCATTAAAAACATTTTATCTGACACGTAATCGCTTGTTATTTGCTTATCGAAATAGGTCGGGGATGAGCCGGATTTTGGCTTTTTTTTATCTTATTGGGATAGCGAATAGTACAAGATTGATTAAATTTGTTTTTTCGGGTATGTGGAGGCATATTGGCGCAGTATGTTCAGGGACATGGTCTGGGATTAAATTATTTTCTAAAAAGAATCTAAGCTGATGGAAACGGTTTTGTTTGTTATTGAAACATTGATTTTTATTCCTTTCCTTGTCTGGATCATGTATTTCTTTGTTTTTGCAGTCGGCTTTCGCATTCCTAAGAAATTATTCTTTGAACGATCGAATATTCAACATCGATTCCTTATCATATTTCCAGCATATAAGGAGGATGCAGTAATTGTTGATAGTATACGCTCTTTCTTAAAACAAGACTATCCAAAAGAGCTTTTCGAAATTATCGTTGTTTCTGATAGTATGACGAGAGAGACAAACCAGGAACTTGAAGAGTTAGGCGTTCGAATACTTATTCCTACGTATGAAAAAAGATCCAAAGCAGCTGCTCTAAATCTGACAATGAACGTTATCAAAGAAGAAGATTTTGATGGCGTTGTTATATTGGATGCTGATAATTTAGTTTCTCCAAATTATCTAGCACTCGTCAACGATTGCTTTGCATCTGGCGCGGTTGCCGTCCAAACACATCGCATAGCAAAAAATAGCAATACCGATACCGCATATCTCGATGGGATCAGTGAGGAAATAAATAATTCAATTTTTAGGCAGGGGCATGTGAACCTGGGGTTACCCGCCGCATTGACGGGTTCGGGCATGTTGTTTGAAATTAAGTGGTTTAAAAATACGATGGCTAAAATAAGCTCCATGGGAGAGGATAAAGAGCTGGAGTATTATTTGCTCGTAGATAAGATATTTACGGTTTATTTGGAAGATGTGTATGTACTAGACGAGAAAGTACAGAACCGTCGCGATCTATCCAATCAGCGAAAAAGATGGATTGCTGCTCAAATTGACACTTTTTTGAATACTTTGAAGCGATTTCGTACAATAATTCGTACCCGCAACTGGCCTATGCTCGACAAACTGATCCAATGGTCGATTCCGCCCCGCATTATTTTGCTCGGGATGGTTCCTATTTTGGGCTGTATCGTCTATTTGGTAGCTCCAGCATTGGCCTATAAATGGCTTATACTCTATGGCTTGTTTATCGTGTCACTTGCTCTGGCTATACCTAATAGATTTTATACGCGCAGGACTCTGCTCTGCTTTTTAAAATTACCATTTATTTTTATGGCAATCTTACGTAGCTTTATGGGAATCAAATCGGGACGTAATACTTTTGTGCATACACCGCATGGCGAAAAAAAAGAAGACAATAGTAATTGAGGCACAACGAATCTTTCGCCTTAATAAACACGGGATGGATTTTGTGGCATTGGAAGTAATCCGTGCGCTTCAAAAGTTGGATACCTTTAACCGGTATATTATTGCTGTTGGACCGGGAGAGGACCGCTGTTTGGAAGGTTCAGCAAATTTTGAGATTAAAGTTTTGGAAAGCTCTAATTATTTTATTTGGGAGCAACTTCTCTTACCTAAACTTATTAAAACCAGCAATGCGGATATCCTGCACTGTACCTCCAACACTGCCCCATTGGGGTTATCTATTCCCTTGGTACTTACGTTGCACGATATCATCTTTATGGAGAAAAAGATTGGTAGCAATTCGTCCATGTATCAAAACTTGGGCCGTATCTATAGGCGTTGGGTCGTGCCACGTGTATTGAAAAGGGTTCATACCGTCATCACTGTCTCTAACTTTGAAAAAAGAAATATCGAAGCGGCCTTTCCGCATCTACAGAAAAAACTTATCACAGTCTATAATGGTGTAAGTTCACGATTTAAATCGATGGATATACCTTCGGAAAGTACGTTTTTAAAGCTTGAGAAGGGGGCTTTTTGGCTTCTTTTAGGTAATACGGATCCCAAAAAAAACCTAAGGAATACTTTGATGGCTTATGCTTTTTATTTGAAGAGAAGCAATTACAAGAAAAGGTTGCTCCTGGCCGATTTAGATCATACATATTTGGAAAAATTATTAAAAGAACTTGATCTGTTGACAATAAAAGATTTTATTGTAGTCGAAGAATATATAGCTCATGACAAATTGGTTGAAGTTTACAATGGTGCTTTTGCTTTTTTGTATCCTTCTATCCGGGAAAGCTTTGGACTTCCCTTGCTTGAAGCTATGGCTTGTGGCACACCTGTGGTTACTTCAAATACATCGGCTATTCCTGAGGTAGCCGGGGATAATGTGGTATATACAGACCCGATGGATATCAAATCCATTGCAGCAGGCATGTTGAAATTAGAAGATGAACCACAGTTATATGGCTCGCTTGTTAGTAAAGGTTTGGCGCGAAGCGAAGCTTTCAGTTGGCAACATACAGGGAAACATACATTAGCAATATATGAAAGCGTACATTCATAATCATCCTAAGTTCAAGCGCTTACTGCACTGGTTTATCATGAATCCTGTGCGTACACGGCCGCGATGGTATGTTCGTATGCTGCAGTTTTTTTATGTTAAACGGGGGACGGGTTCGGTGATTTATGGTAGTGTGCGTCGTGATCTGGTTCCTTTTCGTACATGTATTATAGGGTCTCGATCCGTGGTCGAGTCATTTGCTGTATTGAATAACGCTGTCGGCGATTTATTTATCGGCAACAATAGCCGAATAGGAATTTCGAATACGATCATTGGGCCAGTGACGATTGGTAATAAAGTGAATATCGGTCAAAATGTTCTTATTTCAGGATTAAACCACGCATATGAAGATGTGACCAAAGCTATTGCAGACCAAGGAGTCAGCACCGCTCCAGTGACGATTGCTGACGATGTCTGGATCGGCGGGAATGTCGTTATTTTAGCAGGTATTAGCATAGGTGAGCATGCTGTAATAGGCGCGGGCTCTGTGGTTACAAAAGATGTTCCGCCATATAGTGTTGTCGTTGGAAACCCGGCCAAAATTGTGAAAAAGTACGATTTTAATCTTAATGCCTGGATCAAACCATGAATGAAAGACCGTTGATTAGCATTATAATGCCTGTTTATAATACAGCTATGTATGTTGATCAGGCTATACAGAGCATTATTCATCAGGAATATGCTGATGTTGAACTTATACTGATCAACGACGGTTCGACCGATCAAAGTCTCTCGATACTGGAAAAATGGAGTTCATGCGATAACCGTGTCAAATTATTTTCCCAGGAAAATCAAGGCCTATCTGCTGCCAGAAATAGAGGCCTTTCTCTTGCGAACGGCCAGTATATTTATTTTATGGATAGTGATGACCTGCTGCGTGCAGATGCACTATCCATGTGTTTGGATTATTGTGAAAAGAAAGACCTCGATTTTGTTTATTTTGATGCTTCGGTTTTTGCGGATAATTCGGATAGCTCCATACTAAAGGATTTTAATTATTCCCGACAAAAAATGCCGGCTTATACTGTTTTTAGTGGGTCGGACGCATTGCAACAGCAACTGAACACAGACGACTTTTTCTCTTCAGCTTGTATGTATTTAATTCGTAAAGACATACTTGATCGTAATGGATTTGGATTTGAACCCGGTATTGTGCATGAGGATGAGTTGTTTACAGTCTTATTGTATCTAGCGGCAGCTCGAGTTGCTTATATCCCAGAGCAATTTTTTCAGAGGCGTGTCAGGCCAGATTCCATTATGACAAGCCGATTAAAACTTTTTAATATAACATGTTACTTCACAGTTGCCCGGCGTTTGAGGGAGTACGGACGAAAGTATTCGGATAGCAGACAAATTATTGAGTTGTATCTGCATCGTATGTTGGACGCAGTGGTATGGAAAGCACATGTGCTATCGACCGCTGACCGCTGGAAAGTATTTCTGTTGGTTTTAACGCATTGGCGAAGATATGTTTCATTTAAAACGATCGGAGTTCTACTGTTTAAGAAAGGCTTTTTGCATGGATAACATAAAAAAGGAAATCGTTTCTGGGGTATTTTTCACGGCATTGGCCAAATATGCGAATTTGGTGATTTCGCTGGTCGTTACCGCGGTTTTAGCACGATTGCTCGCACCAGATCAGTTTGGCGTAGTGGCCATAGCTACGGTGGCGATTGCTTTTCTAAATTTAATAGCTGATTTCGGACTGTCTCCTGCAGTTATACAGCACAAAGAGCTGGATCGAAAGGCATTAGGCTATTTATTTTCCCTTTCTGTATATATTGCTATCACTTTGTCAGTACTATTCTTTTTGTCTGCTGAAATTATTGAGAAATGGTATGGACAGCCCCAATTGAAACCAATCTGCCAATTGCTGGCGCTAAGCCTATTTTTTTCGGGAATTACCGTAGTTCCTAATGCCTTATTTTTTCGCGATAGGTTATTTAAGTCGATCGCTTTACGAAGTTTGATTGTTCAAATTGTGGGCGGCGGTCTATCTATAATTGCTGCCTTTAAAGGAATGGGGGTGTACGCGCTTATTTTAAATCCGATATTCTCATCACTATTGATTTTTATTATTTCATATCTTAAGTATCCGTTAAAATTTAGCCTACGTTTTTCATTTCAACCTCTTCGGCCTTTATTTTCTTATTCTATTTTTCAGTTTTTATTTAATATTATCAACTATTTCAGCAGAAATTCGGATACGCTATTAATCGGTAAATATCTAGGCATGGTACCGCTGGGATTCTATGACAAATCTTATCGATTAATGTCATTGCCACTCCAAAACATAACGCAGGTGATTACACCAGTGATCCATCCGATATTAAGTCAGAAGGGAAAGGATAATGAATATCTTTATGAGGCAAATCTAAAATTAACCAGTTTATTGTCGCTGATCGGATTTCCGCTTTCTGTTTTCCTTTTTTTTTCGGCTGAAGAACTCATTTTATTATTTTTTGGACCGCAGTGGGGATTAGCTATTCCTTCCTTTAAAATATTGAGTCTAACGGTCGGGATCCAATTGATACTATCCTCATCGGGCTCCATTTTCCAAACAGCTGGTGATACCAAAAACCTGTTTATATGCGGCTTGTTTTCGGCCGTATTAAATGTTGCGGGAATACTATTTGGTGTATTTTACGCTAAAAGTATTGACGCAGTGGCTATGTGTTTATTGGTTACATTTAGTGTCAATTTTGTACAGGCGTACTGGCTAATGTATCGCGTGGTATTCAAACGGAGTATGGTTGGCTTTTTCAATAGCCTATGGCGCCCCATCTTTTTTGCACTCCTACTTGGGCTTATTTTTCATTTGGTAGTAGGGTACTATTTGCCCGATAATTTGGGGTTTCGCTTAGCACTCAAAACTGGTATCTATGTTTTTTCTATGATCTTAATGATTTGGTTCGGAGGGTATCGCAATCTGCTGTTGGCATTTTTACGTAAGTCATCAATTCAGTAAGATGATATTATCTATCAAACTTTTTCATTAAAGCATTTTGATCATTTTTTCTTGTATTGATATTCTTTTCGTATTTTCCAGTCCAGCAGCAAAAGTATTTAACAACAATCGAACGTGAAGGTTCCAGTGAAAGATAAATCGTATAAGGTACTTTTTTTAGTATTCCATGGTTTTAGTGAACATAATGGTATAAGTAAAAAAATATGGGGTCAAATTAATGGTTTGAAATCCAATGGCGTCGATGTGCAGCTTTGTTATTACACTGTAGAGAGGAATGGATCACGTGTATGGAAGATCGGAGACGAGATTCTTAGGGATTTCGGTAGAGGTCCAATAGCCAAAATACGTAAACGTATAGACTATCGGGCGATTTCAGAATACGTACGGAAAAATAAGTTCCAACTGATTTATATCCGGTCCGACCATAATGCCAATCCTTTCACATTAAACATGGTGAAGAAGATGCGGCTTTCGGGCGCAAAGGTGTTATTGGAGATTCCGACTTATCCCTATGATCAGGAGTATGTCACCTTGCGCATGCGCCTCGAATTGGCAATAGACCGTCTTTATCGTAAAAAGCTTGCAAAGCAATTGAATGCGTTTGTGACTTTTTCTGATGTCCGAACAATTTTTGGGCGGCGAGCGATCCCTATCTCCAATGGGATAGACTTCAGTGCCATTCCAGTTCGTAAACCGCAGGAAGGAGCAGAAAAACGAACGATCCATTTGTTAGGCGTTGCGGAAATCCATTATTGGCATGGATTTGACCGGCTGGTTCGCGGGCTTGGTATTTATAAACAAAGTCACCCTGATTGCCAAATCATTTTTCACTTGGTGGGACAATTCAGCAGCGAACGTGAACGCTCATCTATTTTGGAACCGATAGCACAATTCAATCTTCAGCAACACGTCGTCTTACACGGTCCGCTTTGGGGAGAAGAATTGGATGCCATATTTAATCTGGCCGACTTTGCAATCGGTAGTTTAGGCCGTCATCGCAGTGGTATACAGGTCATAAAAACCTTAAAAAATAGAGAATATGCAGCGCGCGGAATTCCCTTTATCTATTCGGAATCTGACGCTGATTTTGACAGTAAACCTTATGTAATTAAAGCGAGTCCTGATGAATCCGCTATTGATATCACTAAAATACTGGAATTTTTAAAGAAGGAGAAATTTGACCCATCCTGTATTCGAAATAGTATTTTGGACTTATCATGGGCCGAACAGATGAATAAAGTGCTGCAAGCAATTTAATGTTTAATAAAATAATTGACGCTAGGATGGCTAAATGGTATACACAATATGTGAAGGTCTATGACCAGGAAGTGGGTTCTGTAGATAACGATGTTATCGAAAAGGTTCGGGCACAGATTCAGCTTTCTTCAAGTTCTGACCCGATTATTAGTATTGTGGTCATCGCTTATAATGAAGAAAAGAAGCTTTTGGCATGTCTCTGGTCTTTAGCAGAACAGCGGTGTCATTTGCCCATGGAATTAATTGTCGTTAACAATAATTCGACGGATCAAACGGAATCACTTTTAAAGCGACTTGGTGCGACTTATCACAATGAACTAAAGCAGGGCCCGGGCTTTGCTAGGCAATGTGGTCTTGATCAAGCACGGGGCAAATTAATGCTTTGCGTAGATGGAGACACTATGTATCCCCCAGGCTATGCTGAAACGCATATAAAAGCATTAGATAGACCAGGTATATCCGCCACATGCAGTTTGTGGAGTTTCTTGCCCCGAGCTGGGCAGTCGAGAACTTTCCTTTGGTTTTATGAAGGACTTCGGGATATTTACCTGAACCTGCAATTTATAAAAAGGCCTGAATTATGCGTGCGGGGGATGGTTTTTTCCTTTAAGACCGAGCTGGGGCGCAAGGTTAATTTTAGGACAGATATAAAACGTGGCGAAGACGGGTCAATGGCTTTGGGACTTAAGGCCTATGGAAAGATTCATTTTATTAGAAGTTCAAAGGCGCGGGCGATGACGGGACAGAATACAATCTCTGCCGACGGATCTCTTGCGAATAGCTTTTTTGTCAGGTTGCGCAAAGCGATAACATCCATGGGTGGGCTATTTTCGGGAAAAAAGCATTACCAGGATGAGGAATCGAATAGGATTCAGTAAAAATAATTGTCTATTTTTGTCTAAATTCTATCCGCCTATGCTTCAATTTGTCTTCTGGACTTGTATATCCTTAGTGCTATATACCTATATCGGTTATGCTATCATAATTTATATATTGGCAAGATTATTTCCATACCCTATTGCCATAAAGGGGATGTTTCAAAATAGCGACGGGAATGAGCTTCCGCCATTGACCCTATTTATTACAGCCTACAATGAGTCCGAAATAATTGCAGATAAGATGCTGAACTGCCTTGAGCTTGATTATCCTAAAGATAAATTAAACATTCTTTGGGTTATAGATGGAAGTACTGATGATAGTCGTGAGCGGTTAGCAAAGTATCCGATGGTAAAGATTATCGGTTCAGCCCATAGGAAAGGTAAAACAGCTGCCGTTAATCACGGTATGGAATATGTGAAAACTCCAATTGTCGTCTTTAGCGATGCAAATTGTTTACTGAATGCCGGGGCGTTGAAAATTATTGCTCGCCAATTTGAAGATCCGACAATTGGCTGTGTCTCGGGTGAAAAAAGAGTGGCTTTTGATAATGACGATACTGTTTCTTCAAAAGGTGAGGGAGCCTATTGGAAATATGAGTCGCTATTAAAAAAATTGGATTACGAATTTTATTCTGCTGTAGGTGCCGCTGGAGAATTGTTTGCTATACGGACAGAATTATTCGCTGCGATGGAGGAAGATACCTTGTTAGATGATTTTATGCTATCCATGCGCATCGCATTAAAAGGCTACCGTATTGCATACACAGCGGATGCCTATGCTGTTGAATATGGCTCGCTGAATATGGAAGAGGAAGGAAAAAGGAAACGACGTATTGCTGCTGGGGGATGGCAGTCTATAGGAAGATTACTGCCGTTACTAAATGGCTTTAAATTTGGAAAGTTGAGCTTTCAATATATTTCACATCGTGTATTGCGTTGGTCTGTTACACCTTTTGCGCTTTTTACACTCTTCCCCTTGGCGGCAATTCTTGGATATCGGTGTTTGTCACCTCTCAATGTGTTTTCTGTCATTTTTGTGCTTCAGTGTGTCTTTTATCTTTGTGCGGTTTTAGGGTATTTGATGCGAAATAATCCCAATAGTACAAAGTTGTTTTATATTCCATATTACTTTCTGTTTATGAACATCAATGTAATACGCGGGATTTATTATTTGTTTAGTAGAAGCTTTATTGGTGGCTGGGAGAAATCTCAAAGAAAATAATCTAATGAATGTTATGGATAAAAAAATATTACATGATTTAAAGTTCTTGGAGAAGGTCTTGAATATGACTTGTGATACATTGTTGCTGGTGAATAAAGATAATATATGTGTAGATGCGATAATGAAGACAAACAATCCGGTTTTAAATTCCGATATTGATATAGTTGGGAAAAATTTGTTGTCTATTTTACCTCAGCCAACTTCGGCGCTTATCGAACATGAATTTAACTTTTGCCGCAAAACAGGAGAGACTTCCAATCTAAATTACGACCTGCCTACTGAAGAGCAGATGTATTATTTTAAGTTCGTCATTCACAAATTTGACGAGGAACATCTGATTTGCCAATATCGGGATATCACGCAGCGTAGTAACATGAAGTACCGCCTTAAATCTGCATTGACCGCCCAACTTGAGGTGGGGAAGGTCGCTATGATTGGGCATTGGACTTATGATCTGCAGCAGCAGGAGTTTACGCATAATGGCTATTCGAACCTTCGAAAGAAAAATCTTGAAGAGCCTGAGAAAATCGCTTTGCAGGATCTGCTCGCACAGGTTCACCCGGATGATAGAAAGAAGATGGAGGCTTTTCTGCATAATGACGCTATTGAGTATAGCACATTTGAGTACCGGATAAAACAGCCCGATACACCCATCACGTATGTACGGGCGACAAAATATGCGAAACGCCTTGAAAACAATATTCGTATCATAGATGGCTTTTCACAGAATGTAAGCGATTTTATTAAGAATCGAAATGAACTTGAAATGGTGCTTGCTGTTGTTGATAATGCACCATACAGTATTTTCGCATGCCATAAAAATGGGAAGATGGCTTTTGCGAATAAGGCATGCCGACAGCAAAATGGCCTGAAAGAAGAAGAGATCATTGCTGACTTAAAAGTTTTTGAATGCCTGCGGGAGTTTACAACAGAAGAAGCCTGGGCCTTATCTGTGCAAAAAATCATTTCTGCCTCGGGTTATTATCAATATCGTTGTGATACAGTGTATCCAGACCTGGATATAATTGGCTCAGAATGCAGTTCGTTGATGATCAAAAATGGTAACGGTGAAGATATCATCTGGACCATCAAGCGGGATATTTCGGATCAGCTTCGTTACGAGGAGCAGCTATTGCGTTCAAAAGAAGCTGCTGAGGAATCTGAGCGGTTAAAATCTGCATTTATCTCCAATATGAATCATGAAATCCGGACGCCGCTTAGCGCCATTATGGGCTTTGGAAGTATTATTGCCGATACGCCAGATCCTGAGCTGCGAAAGGAATATGGTGAGCTCCTCAATGCAAATAGCAGCCAGCTGCTACGGCTGATAACGGATGTATTGGAAATGTCACAGATGGATGCAGGTAAAGTAAGGTTAAAGAATTCGGACGTGTCCCTTAAAGGAATATTAAACGAGCTATCGATGAGTTTCTTGTCAGATGAGGAACAGCCAGCTATAATTTTTGACATTCCTGAAAAGGAATTGGTGACACGTTTGGATCGTGGAAGAGTGATTCAGGTACTTGTCAATTTAATTAACAACAGCTTAAAATTTACACCACCTGAGGGTACTATACACGTTGGTTACAGATTAAGTAATGATCATGTAGAATTCTATGTTATAGATAATGGTATTGGCATAGCCAAGGAAAATCAACAGTTGATCTTCAATAGATTTTATAAGATTAATTCAATGGATAAGGGTACGGGATTGGGGCTGGCAATTTGTAAAGGTATTGTTGAGCAGATGAATGGACAGCTGGGTGTCGAATCGGAGCTTGGACAAGGAGCTACTTTTAGCATAAGATTGCCCTTAAGCGAACAAAATTAAAATAGCATACAATGAGTAAAGATATTGAATTTAGGCCATTGAGCATCTCCGGGTTACTGATCCGGATTGTCATCCTAATGGTGGCTATGCTTTCCTCCTTATCGTTTTTGGCTTTGTTTATTTCCCCACAGACTACTGTTATTTTCCAATGGATTGGTGTGTTGTTACCAGGGCTTATATGTAGTAATTTTCTTTTTTTTATTATCGGGGTATATAAGCGTAGTTGGTACAGTATTTGCCCTTTAATAGCACTATTGGCCAACTTTCATTATTTCATAAAAGTAATTCAGATAAACGGGATAGCGCAAACAGAAACGACAGACATACGTTTCGCATCTTACAACGTTCGTGAATTCAAAATGATTTTTAATCTATCTTCGATGCAACAGATTGCTTCCTATATTGATTCGCAGCGAGTAAATACCTTATGTTTACAGGAAGTCCCTTCCGACTGTTCCGTGTCGGAACTCAAGCAGTCGTTTGGCCAGTTTCAATATTTCATAATGACAGGGAGTAAATCCGGGCAGAATCAACTTGCTATCTTAAGTAAATTTCCGCTGGACTCAGTACAGGCTGTTTCGTTTAAAGAGCGGCCCAATTGTGCACTTTTTGCCGACCTTTCCCTCAGAGGAGAAAAGATCAGGATCGGAAACTGCCACTTGCAAACAACAAATTGGAACCAGGTAAAAGGGGATTTACTGCCTGCTGAGAATACGACCTTTAAATGGTGGAATGCAATTAAAACAATGTCTGAAAATTTTAGGCTGAGAGGTGGGCAGGCTGATTATTTAAGAAATTTAATCGATCAATCTTCTTTTCCTACGGTTATTTGCGGTGACTTTAATAATAGTCCTAATTCCTATAGTTATCATAAAATTAAAGGAAACTTAAAGGATGCTTTTCGCGAAGCAGGGAATGGCTATGGATATACTTACAGTAATTTAATGAAGCTCTTTCGCATTGACTTTGTATTCTTTTCTGGAGCTACTTTTCAGGCTGTAAATTACAGAACAGGCGATGTAGACTATAGCGATCATCTTCCTGTATTGGTTGATTTTAAAGTAAACTGATATATAACATTTTTGCTACACAAATTATGGGTGCAATTATTAGTGTATTATTGATTTATGAATTTTATAAAAAGGATAGCATCCTTCTAGACAGTGTCTAAACAAGCTAATAATGATCTATGGAAATCGATTTTTCAATGTATAATATTCTGATCTTAGAGGATTCTGAGCTCAATCTTTTTGTGCTAAAAGAGATTTTAGAACGTGAGCACTTCAACGTATTCTCCGCTTCCGGTGCTAAAGGGGCATTTGAAAATTTGCAACAGCAAAAGATAGATCTTATTTTAATGGACGTCATGATGGGGAATACCAACGGATTTGATCTAACCAAGGAACTGAAATCCATGGAGCTCTATAAGCATATTCCAGTGTTATTTATTACGAACTTAAAATCGCCGGATGATGTTGTACGTGGATTTGATAGTGGCGGTGTAGATTATATTCCGAAACCTTTCAATAAAAAGGAATTACTTCAGCGCATCAAACATCAAATCAAGCTTATTGAATCGAGCCATACAATTGCAAAGCAGACAGCACAGCTTCAGGAAGCAATATTAAACCGCGATAGAATGTATGCTATTCTGGCACACGATCTCCGAAGTCCGATTTCTTCGCTCAAAATGATCTTAAATATTTTGACTATGAGTCCTGAGGGAAGTGATACTGGGTATGGAGATATGATCAATACAGGCAATGATATTGCGGAACAACTTTTCAGTGTTTTGGACAATCTGCTTAAGTGGACCAAAAACAGCCTGGGTGTATTGAGCTATATGCCACAAGAAATTGAGCTCGATGAAATGATCAAAGGTGTGGTGGAGACTCTTCAGCCTACAGCTAAATTAAAAAATATCGAAATTCAATTAACATTACAATCCGGATTACAAATCTTTTTTGATGCGGATATCATGAAAAGTATCTTAAGGAATCTTTTGATTAATGCTGTGAAGTTTAGCCATGAAGATTCCCTGATTAAGCTGAATTTATACCGAGATGGAGATGATGTTCTTGTTGAATTTGTCGATACGGGGGTAGGAATGAGTGTGGAAGCACAACGCCAACTGCAAGAGCAGATAATGGAAGAGGGAAAGATAACCCCTATGCGGGAGAAAGGTAAAGGTTTAGGTCTATGGGTAGTTTACCATTTTATCCATCAAAATGGTGGAGCATTCTTTTTTGAGTCGGAAGAAAATGTCGGCTCCCGTTTCGGTTTTCGTATTCCGCTAATGGACACAGCATCTAATCGGTAAAAACTCGAAATTATAAATTGATAATTTATGTATAACCTAAAAAAAAGAATTCTGGTTTCGGGTGGAGCTGGATTTATAGGGTCTCATCTTTGTGAACGTTTATTGAACGATGGTAATGAAGTGGTCTGTATGGACAATTTTTTTACTGGGGATAAATCGAATATTGTTCATTTGCTACAGAATCCCTATTTTGAGCTTGTGCGGCACGACGTGACGGAGCCTTTTTTGGCTGAGGTTGATGAAATATATAATCTGGCCTGTCCAGCAAGCCCTGTTCATTATCAGTACAATCCAATTAAAACCATTAAAACTTCGGTGATGGGAGCGATCAATATGCTTGGGCTTGCAAAACGGGTCAACGCACGCGTTTTACAAGCTTCTACCAGTGAAGTATATGGCGATCCGAAGGTTCATCCGCAGCAAGAAAGCTATTGGGGAAATGTAAATCCTGTCGGTATTCGATCTTGTTATGATGAGGGAAAGCGATGTGCAGAAACGCTCTTTATGGATTATCACCGACAGCATCATATTGCGATAAAGATCGTACGGATATTTAATACTTATGGTCCACGCATGCACCCTCAGGATGGACGTGTAGTTTCTAATTTTATTATGCAAGCTCTTCAAAATAAAGACATTACCATTTATGGTGAAGGCAATCAGACTCGTAGTTTTCAATATGTAGATGATCTGGTAGAAGGAATGATCCGCATGATGGCTACTGAAAAGTCTTTTATTGGGCCGGTAAACATTGGTAATCCCAATGAATTCACTATACTACAATTGGCGGAACAGGTGATTCTACAAACTGGATCAAAATCAAAGATTAAGTTTTTACCATTACCACAGGACGACCCACAACAAAGAAAACCAGACATTGAACTTGCGAAGAAAAGCTTGGGTTGGAATCCTACAGTTCAACTGGAAGAAGGACTGTCCAAGACAATAGCGTATTTTAAAACATGTTTATAAAGTATTAACGCCAATCTGTTATATTATTGCTTTATCCAGCGATAACTTGCGCTTTATGCTGCGTGATATGATCAAGAAGCGTTTCATTTAAAATTGGTGAGGTTTTCAACATCTCACGAATGGGGTATTTCTCAACAATATTTTTTAAAGCGTCCAGATGGCGCTGATGGTGCAGGTCAGTTCCCACAAAATCATACATGCCTGATTTCAATAGAGTCATAGCAATGGCTTTCACATCGACACCATAATATCGGCTTAATGAAAGGAGATTTAACTGTAGCAGACAACCTGCATCTTTAATTTGCTTATAAATATTAAAATTGCTATGGTAATAATTATAGCGTTCGGGATGCGCAAGAATGGGTTTATACCCTAATTTTTGAATATCTCTAATCGTGTGGAATAAAGCTTTCGATTCTGAAAGGTACGACATCTCGATCAGCACATAACCACCGGGCATGACGCACAATTCATTTTCACGAATTAGTAAAGGAAGATTTTCGTCAATCATATGCTCGGCAGCGCCAAATATATCCACATTATTGGCCGAGTTTTTTAGTCCCTCGACAAGCGAATCTTTCGCATGTTCAATACTGAATTTGGTGTTTTGATGAACACCAGCCATGATATGTGGCGTACAGATAAACTTTTTAAGGCCTAAGCGTTGAAGCTCCTGTATATAATGTAAGGACTGTTGTACAGAATCGCTCCCATCGTCAATACCTGGCAACAGATGATTATGCATATCTACTTCTAGAAATTCCAATTGCGCAAAAGAGCGAATAGATGAAGTCTTTTTCCCAAACAGGTTGCTAAAAAATCCCATGATGTACATTAATTATGTTGTGAAAAATAGTTTAGTTAAGGAGCGGCGTTTCAGTTTATATTAAGCGGAGAAGTAAAAATTTAATTCCTTTCCATGACTATCAATAAATTAACACAAACAATATGCCAATAATCATGTTAGTAACTAAGGTGTTGCATAGAATGCCGGATTGTATCGAAGGATGCCGGTAAATATTGGTCTTTTATGAGCCTGCATTTTAAATTATAATGATATTTCATAATATTTTGTCAATGTAACAGTTTCGGTATAATAGTTGCTTAATCCACGTTGATAAATTGATCGAATGATTAGGGTTCTTTTTTAATGATATTTTATCAAAGAGGTGTTTGACGTGTGAAAATTTGACTATCTTGCGTCTCCTTTGTAAAATATTGTAATAAAGCCATATCAGATCGTGTTCGTTTGTCGCAGACACGGTCAGTAAAATTTTAATTAAATAAGAGAAAAAGCTATGATGGGTTCTCTAGGAGATTTAAGAAGGCGCCTGAGAAAGGACAATCCAAGATGGGTCATTTTAATGATCGATATGTGGTTTGTATTTGCAAGCTACGTCTTTTCTAATTTTGTGGTCAATAACTTTAAGGGGGTATTTGATATCGGATTGATGTTGAAGAAAGTTGTCGTGATATTGCTGATATACCTTTTAATGTTTTTATGCTATGATACTTTTAGGGGTATCGTTCGGCAGACGGGTATTCGGGATACCATTAAAATCTTTAAAACAGTTGGTTCTGCCTATGTGATTTTAATGCTGTTCACCTTCATTATTAAAGCTATTTTTGAGAAAGGAACTTTGGCGGGAGATTATCTTAGATTGTCTTACGGTGTGTTGACTATGCAAGCCACAATATTGCTGGTTATTATGGTAGGCGCACGTGTAATCTATCGGACAATTTACGAATATCTCTTCTTGCCTAGCCGGAAAGGTGAAAATGTGTTGATATTTGGAGCTTCGAGACCAGGCCTAGTATCATTCTCCTTATTGAAGGAGGATCCGAGAACGAAATATCAAGTAGTTGCTTTTGTGGAAGATAAGATATCACGGATAGGAAAGCGATTAGCAGGAATTAAAATTAAAGATATTACCGAGATTACAAAAGACTATGTCGAAAAATGCCAAATTACTCAGGTCATCATCGCAGTTGAAAATAATGACCCCGAGCGTTTGGAATATGTATCAGACTGGTTCCAAAATATTGGACTTGAACTCAAAATCATGCCGCCGGCACGAATTTTACTTAATTCAGGAGCCAAACGTGAAATCAGGCCACTAAAGATTGAAGATTTATTGGGACGTAAGCCGATCAAATTGGATCATCCTGAAATTGAACAAGAGATGCAAGGGAAGGTGATTTTGGTGACCGGCGCCGCCGGATCCATCGGTTCGGAATTGGCCCGTCAGATCGCCAGACGTCACTATAAGACGTTGATTCTATTGGATCAAGCCGAGTCTGCGCTATATGATATCCAGCAGTCGATCAGGGCTACACAGCCTGAGCAGATGCATTGCGTGGTTGGTGATGTGCGTAATTATGCCTTTATGCAGAAAATTTTTGCGCAATACAAACCCGATTTGGTTTTTCATGCCGCGGCTTATAAGCACGTGCCATTAATGGAAGCGAACCCCTACGAGTCGATTCAGACCAATGTATTGGGAAGCAAAAATGTGGCTGATCTCTGTATGCAATATGGCACTAAAAAGATGGTCATGGTATCTACGGATAAGGCTGTTAACCCAACCAATGTGATGGGGGCGACTAAACGCATGGCTGAGATTTATGTGAGCAGTTGCAGTGGTAAATCCAATACGAGTTTTATCATTACACGTTTTGGAAATGTACTTGGTTCAAATGGTTCGGTTATCCCGCTCTTTGAGAAGCAAATGGCAGAAGGTGGCCCACTTACCCTGACCCATCCTGAAATCACGCGTTTCTTTATGACCATACCCGAAGCATGTCAATTGGTACAAGAGGCTGGCGTGATGGGTAAAGGAGGTGAGATCTTTGTGTTCGATATGGGCAAGTCTGTTAAAATCATCGATCTGGCAAAACGCATGATCAAATTGAAAGGTTATCGTTACCCGGAAGATATTGATATTAAAATTGTTGGGCTCCGTCCTGGCGAGAAAATTTATGAGGAATTGTTGGCAAATAATGAGAATACGGTAAAGACACACCATCCAAAAATCATGATCGCAAAAGTAAATCACGATGAATTGTCGCTTAAAGCAGAACGTATTAATGCGATCTGTCAGCGGATTTTGGATGCTGATACTAAATTGCCAGATTTTATGGAGCTTGTTGCCGGAATGAAGCAAATTGTTCCGGAGTTTAAATCCCAAAATTCGGAATATGAAGTGCTGGATACAGTGGCGGAGGAAAAGGAGATCGAATTGATTCATGAATCCGCAGCGGAGGTGCCGGTATATTCGTTGGTAAAGAATGTATTGTAATGCTATTATAAAACAGGTAAGTTTTAGATAATAGCACGATAAAGAAGTGAAAAGCCCTCTGAATAGAAGGCTTTTTTTGTTTATTCCATTTACTCATGGATTAAAACTTGTCAATTAACAAAAATCATCCTAATTTTAGCGAACTATTTGGTGAACTCATCATTCGCAGACCAATGGTCTAAACATTCGAGAATCATTATATGAATAAAACAATTTTAATTACTG
Organism: Sphingobacterium sp. UBA7631; assembly: GCF_002483935.1. Lineage (NCBI taxonomy): Bacteria > Pseudomonadati > Bacteroidota > Sphingobacteriia > Sphingobacteriales > Sphingobacteriaceae > Sphingobacterium > Sphingobacterium sp. UBA7631. The sequence goes on along the minus strand of NZ_DLIX01000011.1, from coordinate 57,876 downwards.
GAGGAGCAGGCTTTATAGGTTCACACGTTGTCCGTGAGTTTGTTCTGAAATACCCTGAATATCAAATTATAAATTTGGATGCTTTGACCTATGCTGGTAATCTAGAGAATTTAAAGGATATAGAGCATTTGCCAAATTATACCTTTGTTAAGGCGGATATTACGGATCAGCAAGCTGTCTCGGCTATTTTTCAAGAATATCAGCCCGATGGTATTATCCATTTGGCTGCAGAGTCGCATGTCGATCGTTCAATTGTCGATCCCATGGCTTTCGTTATGACTAACGTGATTGGAACGGTCAATTTATTGAATGCGGCGAAGACAATTTGGAAGGATAATTTTGAAGGAAGGAGATTTCACCATGTATCAACGGATGAGGTGTTTGGCGCGCTCGGTGACACTGGATTTTTTACGGAAGAAACAAGCTATGATCCCCACTCACCGTATTCGGCCTCCAAAGCAAGCTCCGATCATTTTGTGCGCGCTTATCATGATACTTATGGCTTGCCTATTGTTTTAACGAACTGCTCCAATAATTATGGACCGAATCATTTCCCGGAGAAATTGATTCCGCTGTGCATTCATAATATTTTAAATCATAAACCGCTACCTGTTTACGGTGATGGGAAATATACTCGCGATTGGTTATACGTAATAGACCATGCAAAAGCCATCGACCTCGTTTTTCATGAAGGGAAAAATGGCGATTCCTATAACGTGGGTGGATTCAATGAATGGCAAAATATAGACCTGATCAAGGAGCTGTGCAAACAAATGGATGAGAAATTGGGGCGTGAAAAAGGCTCCTCAGCACAGTTGATTACCTTTGTGAAAGACAGACCTGGTCATGATTTGCGCTACGCCATTGATGCCACGAAGATTAATCAGGAATTGGGCTGGAAACCATCAGTAACTTTTGAAGAAGGTTTATCCCGGACGATAGACTGGTTCTTAGCTAATCACGAGTGGTTGGGTCACGTGACTTCTGGTGATTATCAAAAATATTACGACAACCAATACAAAGACGCATAGCATGACGTATACGGAAACAAAATTAAAAGGCTGTTTTATACTTGAACCGACTGTATTTGAAGATGAGAGAGGTTATTTTTTTGAATCTTTTAATGAAAACAAACTAACCGCCATACTCGGTTACACACCGCACTTTGTACAGGATAACCAATCCAAATCACAGTTTGGTGTGGTGCGAGGTCTACATTTACAGGCCGGTGAAAATGCGCAGGCGAAATTGGTCCGTGTTGTGGAAGGTAAAGTATTGGATGTCGCTGTCGATGTGCGTCCAGGATCACCTACTTTTGGGCAGCATATTTCGGTTGAACTTTCGACTGAAAATAAAAAGCAATTATTTGTTCCTAGAGGCTTTTTGCATGGCTTTTCTGTATTGTCTGAACATGCGGTCTTTTTCTATAAATGTGACAACGGCTACCATAAAGAGTCGGAAGATGGTGTAAATCCATTGGATTCAGAATTAGCGATAGACTGGCAAATTCCTAGCGAACGAATGATTCTCTCTCAAAAAGATCAGAAGGCACAATCCTTTGAAGAGTTACGTTTGAAATTAATATCATAGGATATGCGGATTGTTATAACCGGAGCTTCAGGACAACTTGGCTCAGAACTAAAAGATCTTTTGTTGGATAATACCCAAAAGGAGTGTTATTTTCTAGACCGGAAACAATTACCATTGGATCAAATTCAGATCATACAGCAAATTTTGGCAATGTATGAGCCGGACCTTATTATTCATGCGGGAGCTTATACGGCTGTGGATAAAGCGGAAGAGGATCAGGTAACGGCTGATTTGGTCAATCACGTAGCTTGCGAAGAGATCGCACAATACTGCCATCTACATGGTACACGCCTAATCGCTATTTCGACAGATTATGTTTTTGACGGGTCTTCTGCTTCTGCTTTAGCAGAAACTGCCCATACAGCCCCTATCAATGTATATGGACGAACGAAACTGGCCGGGGAACAGGCAATCCAAAAATGGTGTCCTGAAGCAATCATCATACGTACCTCTTGGGTATATTCCACCTACGGCAAAAATTTTGTTAAAACCATGTGTCGTTTAATGGATGAGCGTGATGAAGTAGGTGTCATTAAGGATCAAATTGGAAGCCCGACCTATGCGAAGGATCTAGCCTCGGTAATAGTAAAAATTGTAGATTCCTACGAATGGGAGGGTGGTATTTATCATTATAGCAACGAAGGTGAAATTTCTTGGTACGATTTTGCTGTAGCAATACGTGATTTCCGATCGTTCGATTGTCAGGTAAAACCGATTCCCACAAGTGCGTACCCCACACCTGCTCGCAGGCCAAAGTATTCGCTACTTGATAAATCAAAAATTAAGAGAATATTTGGCGTGGAAGTGCCGGATTGGAAAATAAGTCTGGGCGATATGCTCGCTGAAGGATTTAAAGATAATTAGAAAGAATAAGGAGACTTTGTCAATATCGTTGTAAAGTCTTTTTCGTTAAATAACAGTAAAATGAAAGGAATTATATTAGCTGGGGGCTCAGGGACTCGCTTACACCCACTTACATTGGCCGTAAGCAAGCAATTAATGCCTGTATATGATAAACCTATGATATACTACCCCTTGTCGACATTGATGCTGGCTGGTATACGCGAGATTTTGATTATATCGACACCGCAAGACTTGCCAAATTTTGAAAAGTTATTGGGGGATGGTTCGCAATTAGGCTGTCGCTTCGAATATAAAGAGCAGCCTAGTCCAGATGGACTGGCGCAAGCATTTTTGCTTGGAGAAGAATTTATTGGTGAGGATAAAGTAGCCTTAATTTTAGGCGATAATATCTTTTATGGCTCAGGGCTTTCAAAACTATTGCAATCATCGGCAGATCCTGATGGTGGGGTAGTCTTTGCCTATCCGGTGCAGGATCCGGAACGGTATGGTGTCGTTGAATTTGATGAAAGAAATAACGTTATTTCTATTGAAGAAAAGCCACAATTTCCAAAGTCGAATTATGCTGTTCCTGGCGTTTATTTTTATGACAACGAGGTGGTTAGGATTGCTAAGAATATAGAGCCTTCTCCTCGTGGTGAGCTCGAGATCACGGATATCAATAAAGAGTATCTTCGCCGGGGCAAATTAAAGGTCGGTATTTTTGATCGTGGCACAGCATGGTTGGATACCGGGACTATACAGTCGCTTATGCAAGCAGGTCAATTTGTGCAAGTAATCGAGGAGCGGCAAGGAATGAAAATAGGAGCAATTGAAGAAGTCGCTTACAGAATGGGTTACATTGATGTCCAGCAGTTGCTAAAACTTTCTGTACCTCTCTGTAAGTCAGGGTACGGAGAGTACTTAAAGCGAATTGTAAAAAGCTTTTAATCATTTATTAGCATTCTGTTTTCTGGGACAGAATGCTATTTTGGTATATGAACGATAAATGTACTTCCAAAACCTTCGCTACTTTCAACCGTAATCGAATAACCCATACGGTTTGCAAATTCATGGCAAAGCATTAGGCCGATACCTGCTCCCTTTTCTTCAAAAGTGCCTTCTAGACTGTGTTGCTGTTTCCCCATATTTTTAAGTGCAGCAATTTTTCGCTCGTCCATTCCAATTCCCTGATCTGTAATTGAAATAAGTACTTCGCTGTCTGTTTCCCGCTGGTCGAAAATAATAGTCTTACCACTAAAGGAAAACTTAATAGCGTTGTTAAAGATATTGCGAATAATAAATTCAAATCGTTTAACATCACTTTGGATGGTCAATTGAGGGGAAATACGGACGTCTATTGATAAATTTTTTAGATTAATCCGATCGATAAATAATGCCTCACATTCCCTAACAATTTGATAAGGTGAAATTTCCTGTATTTCAAGCTTTTCATTTGCCATTTGTTGCGAAGACCATACGAGTAGGCTGTCGAGCATTTTGGAAGCTGTTGTAACTTGATTGCCTATATTGATTAGCATACTTTTAATTTCGTCTGCTGGAAGGTCGACAATTTTGGATACAGCAAGCAGCGCTTGGAAAGTTGACAAAGGACTTCGGAGGTCATGGGAGACAACGGAAAAGATGCTCGATCGAAATCGATCTGCCTGGACAAGATCTTCATGTTGATGCCTGATCTCGGCGGCTTGCTGAACGACTTTCTGTTTTTCTTCACGTAATAGTCTGTTCTTTTTGATCAGTAACAGTACCATAACTGAGATAATTAAAAGGACAAAGAAGGTGGCTAGCCAAATCAATTTTATCCAATGGGCTTCTCGTTCTACATTCGCGTTTTTCAGTAATAAGTTTTTATTTTCAAGCTCTTTCTTGTCGCTTTCATACTTTTCGCGGAGTTCTTCCCGGATACGTACGCGGAGGACTTCGGCATCTTCGTGAAACTTCCGATCCGAACTATCTTGATCGCTCAGTATTAAATGTGCATCCTGCGCTTTGATTGCTTTTGCTATTTTGTCAAAATCCCCTTGAAGATCTTCCGTCAAATTTGTAAAACCGCTTTTTGCGATCACACTTTTGATAAGAGCTACTTCTTTTGCTGCCAGATCAAAACGCTTTTCTTTGACGTAAATATTGGCTCGATTAATACGGGCATAACTTTCACCAACAGGGTCTTTTTTTGTCGTGGTGATATCAATTGCAAGGTCGGTATAGTACGTACTCCACTCGAGTTTATCCGCCTTGAGATAGAGATAGCTTAGTAAAATGTAGGTGTTAAATAGATCAACTTCCGGCGCATTGGCTTTACAGAATTCAACCGTTTTTACTAAGTAGTTAATAGCATGGTCTACATCCTTCTTGTTTTCTCCATTCAATGCATTTTGCGCATATATATTCCCAATATTGGTTGATATATTGGCTCGATTCCTGGTATCATGAATTTCCTTTGAAAGGTCTAGTGCTCGTTGGTAGTATTTTAAAGCCTGATCGGGATCATAACTCTTATTAAAGACATTTCCTATGTTAAGGTAAGAAAGCATCACCCCTTTCTTATCGTTACGTTCTTCCCGCTTTTTGAGTACGTTAAAATGGGTTTTTACACTTTCATCGAACTTATTTAGCTTCAGATATATAACACCTTGGAGATTAAGCAAGTCAATTTCCAACGCTGAAAACTTCTTTTCTGAAGCCATATTAATGCCTTTTGAAACAATTTCCTGTGCTTCTTGGGGATTGTTGCGGTAAATTTCTGAGGCGGTTTTATAATAAGCCAATACTCGGGTCGAATCGTTGCTTGCTTCCGCGAGTTGCTTGTCTAACTTGTCCCAGCCACTATTTTGGCCGTAGGCAAAAGAGCTGAACAACATTGTTGAAATAAAAGTAAATAAGATAGAGAGGCGGCTCATCGGAATTTTTTTTCAAATATAATTAAGTTTTTAGTAAAGTTTAGATCGCTTTTGGTAGCGTTGTCAATCGCAGATAATGTTATTATCTTGAATTTTCCAACAAGGAAACTTGAATTTCTAAATAATAAAAATTATATTTATATAAATTGTTTTCAATCTATTTGTTGGTCTTAAGTAAATTATTGTGAAATTCATTTTTAACGTTGTTAATTTTAATTGGGTCTGAATTTTATTTTGGCTATTTTTTTCTTTAGAAACAATTTTAAGGACAGGTTTGTCTTTACTACAATAGGTTGATCAGACTGGGATGAATATAGCGTGAGAATTAGTTAAGCTTATAGTTTTCAATTTAATAAAATGTGAAATATCATGATTACAGTTGGGATAATTGACATAGATGAGAAACAGCGGATACAAACAAAGGAATATATATCCAGAAACAATAAATCTGAATCAACAATACCGATACATGTACTGTTTGATCAGGATACACTTGCTTCTTCCCGTCGCAACCAAATCCCTGATGTGATGATTATTGATATTGATCATCAAGATAGCTTGATTGTTGAACGGGTTAAAAGCCTGTTTCCACGTGCCGAAATAGTAGTACTGACCAATAATTGCGATGTAAAGGTGGTGCGTAGTTGCTTTAGACAAGGCGCTGTGGGCTATATGCTGAAGAAGACATGTCTGCAATCGTTAAAAAACGCGATAACAATGACCTTGGGAAATGGTTCTTTTATTAGTCCTTCTGTCAATCGTGCTTTGATTGAGCAGGCGTTCAGCGCCAAGCAATCTGAAAATCTGTTGACCGCGCGCGAGTTGCAGATCGCCAATGGCATTATTGAGGGGCTTAGTTATAAAATGATTGCCCAAAAATATGCGATTTCCTTGGATACCGTCCGTATTTATATCAAGCGAATTTATAGAAAATTTCAGATTAATAGCAAAGGTGAACTGATCGCTCAATTGACCGCTTAATAATTCGTTACATGAATATGTGACTGCCTAAATTTCGATCTCTTTAAATTTAGCCTGATTTTTATGGATACTTGAATGATATGCGATGCCAATAAGAAGCCTTTTAATTTTTGTGTTTCTTTTCTGCTATACTGCGCTTTTCTTATCCATAGCGAAAAGTCAGCAACGATACGATATTGCCTATCATTTCGAATACGATTCCCTTCGGATCACGCCATCCCAAACATTTTCAAACAAATTAATTATTGTTAACTACACGGATCGAGCAATTGAACTAAGCCCTGAGTCCAACGATACGAAGGCATTGCAGGGATTGATCAAATTGCCACCATTAATACAGCTGAAGGCACATGAAACGAAAAGCTTTCCCTTGAAATACATGACCGACCGGCGGACGATCTCGGATGCAATACAAAAATTTAGTATCGGGCTGCGTTCGAAAGAGGCTGCTGTCAATATACAGCCCCCGCAAATTTTCTATACAAAAATGGATGTTCAGGCAGCGCTATCGATTCAATCTGAACAACCGGAGTATTTTATAGATCAATCTACAGGGCAGGCACAGTTTCTGGTGCGTACTGTCAATACGGGATTGGTACCACTGACATTTCAGCTTCAGTTTGCAAATGTTCCTTCTGAACTTGAAATCATCGGGGAAACTTTACCAACCACCTTGGCGGCAGGGGGACAATCTGTTTTGCGATTTACAGCCCATATGCGAGCCAAGAAAGTGGCCACAGATGTCGACCTGTCGATGGTGGCGATCGGGGCTGGTGGCAAGCAACTGGCCGCCAATCGGGTCCACATTATGACCGTCGGGAGCGTGAAACGTTTTGGATCCGATATGAACTTACAGAATCAGCCCTACAGCAATATGGCTGCCTTACGTTATCTGAGTATGGGGCAGGATATCCATGTTTATCAACTTCAGGGCTATGGAAATCTTGAATTGAATAAGGGAACTTCGTTGAGCTATCGCATGAATATGGATTATTTTCAAGACCAGCATGCTTTTACGATGTACGATAGTTACCTCGATTATCAGACTGAAAGATGGGGGCTGAAGGCTGGTAATATTTACGAAAACCTGGATCAATATGTAAACGGCAGAGGTATGCGGGCAAGTTATAAGTTTGATAAGTCCCGATCCATTAGTGTATATGCTGTGCAAAATAATTATTTCCTATGGAATCAGCTGAATACTTTTTCGCCCGGAGGCGGGGTCCTGGGACTTAAGTATGCCTCGACATCTGAAAAAAATCAAGAAAGAAGCCTAGCATATTTGCATAGTAGCGATAATTATCGAAATGTCCGGAGTCACCTGCTCAGTGGAAAAGGATACAAAGACTGGTCGGAGAATCAAAATCTTACCTGGGAAGCTGGTACAAGCATCGAAAGGGTAGATATTGGTGGTCAAAAGGCGGCGTTCGCTGCTGGCATAAATTATAATGGGATTTTTGAGCAGTTCCAGATTTCAAGTTCCAATTATTATAGCTCACCTTATTATGTAGGGCTTAGGCGAGGGTTGCTGCAGTCGGATTCACGTATTGTTATTCCATTGGATGACATCAAAAGTCTCTCGGCCAGAATAAGCTTTATGGATAATCGGCCCAAGTATCAAATTGGCGATCGGAATTACTTTTTTAACAATAGTAATCGGATTGAAATTTATGAACTTGGGTATCGTACGGCGTTTGGGCGACTGAAGATTGATCTGCGGCCTTATTGGATGAAGCAAGGTGCTGATTATCACAGCTGGTTAGGACTGGGAAGTAATGCCGTAAACTGGAAGTCGAATTCAGTAAGAACCGTTGCGGACCTTAATTTTTTTACGAAATCCCATCGTTTCTCACTTCAGACCGACTATGGTTATACCTACAGAAATACCGCTGAAAAGCCGATAGCTCCTTTTCACTCCCTGCGGGTATCGGGTAACTATGACCATGCACTCGTTGGCTTTAATGCATTTGTTCAGATCAATCCTTATTATTTGAGTGATCTTTTGGCTACCTATACCAATTCGAACTATAGCATGTATTCGCTAGGACCTAATACACATTTTGAGGCATTCGGTCATAATCTACAGGTACAGCTGGCCACCATGTACAGTTATTATGGTTTTTCGCGGAGTAACAATTTGTCCATCAATGGAAATGCGCGTTGGCGAATGAAAGACAACTGGAGTCTCACTGCAGATATTTTTTATACGTTTATCAGAGGGAAATCACTGTTTATGACAGATCCAATAAATCCGCCACAACCGCAGCCACTAGATCGCTATTCCTTTAACAACAGGCAGATCAGAGTGGGGATAGAAAAGAGTTTTGGACGGACAGGTAGTTATAAAGGCTATAGCTTAGCGTTGACTTGTTTTGACGATAAGAACAACAATGGAATCCGGGATGATGATGAGCCATTTGTGGAATCTGTGTTGATTCGAATTGGAAAGGAAGCAGCCATGACAGACGCGAAGGGACGCGTTAAATTTGTTGAAATGGAAGCGGGTTCTTTTTCAATTCAAGCGGAGAACAATCAAGGCTGGATTTCACAGGGACCGTCGACCGTTGTGCTAACCAAGAACAAGTCTGTGGATATACCCCTTATCAAAACTAAATCTGCCAGGGGCAAAATACAGTTAATTGCCACTAAATACCTGGAGTCTAAGCCTGATCTGAGTGGTATCCGCATCACCGCCATTGACCGTCGGGGAAAGAAATACAATACATTGACCAACGAGGACGGCGCATATATTTTCTATTTGCCTGTAGGCTTTTATAAGTTGACGGTTGATTCGGAAGGGATGCCTTTTGTTATTGAAAATTCGAATTGCGAAGCAGAAGTGAAAGCCGAGGGACTGAATGAGCTTCCATCCTTGCGTTATCGGGATCAACGACGCAAAGTTGGCATTAAAAGATTTTAAGGAGCTACAAAGCTATAGATGATATTCGCGGTATAAGTACCTGCCGGTTTACCCAGCAGATTGCTGGTCTGCGAAGCGGGGATGCTGTACTGCATATTGAGTGTGCGATCGATGACGGGATCGGCATTTTGGATGAGCTGTTGGGCCGTTGTGGACAGGGTAACTGTGTTTACTCCAGTTTGGCCAGTCATTGGACCAATACGCAAAACACTTAGTGGAATACTGTTGACCCCAGAGGTAAAACTGGAAGTAGTGGCACGAACATATAAGTTGTAGGGCGTCGTCTTACTCAGTTTTAAATGGCTGGGCACATTTGTACTGACTCCGTTAACATAATTACTGGTCGTCGTAAAAGGAAGGTTAACGGTTTGCTGATTTGCGACAATTTCTCCGAGGTCGCTGACCACAATAGTTAAATTCCCACTGGCCTGCGCCTGTACCGGTGTTGTTGGATAGGTGGCCGATGACGACTTGTTCCAGGAATAAGTAAGAGGGACAGTATAGGTGCCGGCCTGTATAAAATTGCTTTTAAGTAAGGCCGATCCGATTGTATAGGTATGTGTAATCGAGCTATTGTTGTTGGTCGCAACAGCTATTCCGGCAGCGCTTGTCAGTGCCTGATAACTGGTTGACAGATTGGCCACGGTTGCTGTGCCGACTCCGCTTAGTGTGGCGCTCACTGTGGAGACAGGTGAAACAGGCAATGTATTGTAGGGAAGGCCAGTACTAAAACTAAACTGAGCGCTGCTTGTTCGGATACTTGGGACGTAAGGTACGGTGCTTGATACTGGTATAATCTGATTGGCGCTGATTCCATTGGCAGAACGGTAAAAACTAAGATCGTTTACAGCTATATTCGTTGTTCCTATACTGCTTGGGGGAATGATAAATCCGGGGATGGTGATGGATAGCGTGAAGCTTGCTGGAGAGATTGACCCCGCCAATACTCCTTGCGTGTAAAAGCTGACATCATTTGTAAATACCCCTGCAGTCCAGGTCTGGCTCGCTGTAGCAATGCGTGCATTGGCGTTTACCGCGCCCGAAGCGACACTAGCCACAGCCGCATAGAGTACACCGCCACTAGTTGATAGGGCGACTTCATTATTTGTGCCCAACCCAAGTAATACAAGACTGCCAATACTCGAAAGTTTCATATGCACTAAACTGGCCGGAAAACTTCCACTTGTCGTGCTGGTAAAATTTGCTGCAGTGGATTTTACGGAAAAAGAAGGAAGTAAGGTGATTACACTTGTATAGTTGCCCGCGTTAATAGCCGTATTATAGTCGGTTCTCGCCTGTATATTGGCTTGCGGTAAGGTGATGGACGTCGTTTGTGCATGAATATGCTGCCCAGAGAAGCTAAAAAAGCCCAGGAAACAAACCGCAACATTGCGCTTAATATGTAATTTCTTTTTCTGCAATTTTTAAATCATATTGGCTGCCCGCATCTAATATGGCGACGGCAAGATAACGTCCTGCGGCAAGTTTCTCTGGAAGATCGATTTGCACCCATTGATCCGAGCTCGGGAGCATCGCGATAGCGACGGCCTTAATAGGGATTTCCTCTCCTGTCTCTGTATTGGTTAGCTCAAAACGCACATAAGCATCCTTGTTAATCTGTCCTGTATTTTTAACATGTATATCCATCCGGCGCACAGATTGCCCCGTCTGACTTGGAATAATATGCCTATCCTCAACAGCAAGGAATTCCAGATCTCCAGGATTTAATCCGGAAGGAGTATGGTAAACCTGAATGCCTACCTCAATAAGCACGTTCATATTAAGGCCATGTTGAACAGCTGCTTTTTGTTCTTTCACTTGTGTGAAAAAAAGCATGGTGTTGCTTAGCTGCTGTGGAGCTGGGTCTTTGGGGATCGTCATAGAAAGATTCACCGATTTGGTCTCTCCCGGAGCCAGGCGTACCGTGTTTTCTGAGAGCGTAAGCCATGCCGCATTTGATTGCTGTTTTTGGCCCGGAGAATAATATTTTTTTACCCCAATGGAATCGCGGTCCCAATCTTTGAGGTTGGCGACAAAATAGAGCTCAGCGTTCGAGGTGTTGCTAAATGTAATCACCTGAGAAACCGTCTGTCCCGGCTCGCCAGTGAAAAAAATGCGGGAGGGAGAAATTGAAATACCCTGTCCATAGATCAGGGTATTACAGATGTAAAGGACGAATAGTGTTAAATAATATCTCACAAAAGAAAATTATCGTTCTAATTAGCGTTGTGTAGCAGTGTAAGTAACAGTTGTCGAATAGGCTGATGCAGCGAGATTAAGCAAAGAAGCTGGATTCGAAATCGTATAATCTACGGTGTAAGTTGCGCCTGTCGTGGCTGTTGAATTATTGACCAACGGTGCTGCTGTTGTGCTGAGCGGTACGTTGGTAACCGGAGTTCCGCCATTCGCTGTCGCTGGTGGAACAGTTACGGTGACAACATTCAATGCTGGTCCGCCTGCCGGCGCAAACGCTGCTGTTGCAGCAACAGTCAAATCGTAAGGCTTGTTGCTGACCACGGTGAAGTGTGCCTCCTTCTCTACTGTCTTAGCGCCCGCATAATCGGCTGCTGTCGTATAATTAAAATTGACAGTAGGAGCGGCCCCCAAGGTGATCGAAATGGCATCCGTCAAATTGATGTTGACGGTGACCGGAGTTGAGGTCGCTGTCACTTGTGCTTTGGCTTGATTTCCAAAACATATGGCTGCAAATGCAATGAGGGGTATAAATAGGTTCTTTTTCATAATTTCCTCTATTTTTGGGATTAAACTCTCGTAAAGTTACTCAGCAACTGTTCGAAATGCAATGTCGATAAGTCACATAATGATGTTATAAAGTTGAGTGAGATGGCTGTTTCTTTTTGCTGGAAAACCCCGTTGAGGGCATCGCAGCAGGTGGAGCGTGGCCTGTCTGAAAAATTACTGGAAACAGCGTATATTTGCAGCCAAATGTCTGAGTCCAAAAGAATTTACCAAATCGATCTGTTTCGTTTTATCGCAGCATCTGCCGTCGTATTATATCATTATTTATATCGGGGGTATGCTGCCGGAAATATGTCGCTATTGGGTTTCGATGGCGTCGGAGAATATTTTAAATATGGCTACCTGGGCGTGGACTTATTTTTTATCATCAGTGGTTTTGTGATCGCTTTTTCCATCAAGCATCTTTCGTTGCGTAAGTTCTGCTATTCCCGTTTCAAGCGTTTGTATCCGATGTATTGGATTTGTTTGCTGTTGACTTTTACCGTTTCTTATTTTTGGGGCGCACCACGTTATCATGTCACATTTACACAGCTATTGGCCAATCTAACCATGGTCCAAAAACTATGGGGACAGGGGGATGTCGATGGCGCTTATTGGTCGCTCTATGTAGAGTTGAAATTTTACCTGATCATCGCCTTATTCCTTATTCTGAATCAATTTAAAAAAATAAGTTTAGATTACCTGGTGTATTTTTGGCTGCTATTGTCCAGCGTGCGCTTTTTTGTTGGGCCTTCGGAAATTTATGACGCACTCCACGAGTTCTTTTTGCTCGATTGGAGCGCCTACTTTATTGCTGGAATTATATTTTGTCAGCTCTTTTTACATGGGCCCAAAGTCCAGCATTTTGTGGCCTTACCTTGGTGCTTGTACATTTCCATCGATGGTGCCGTGGGGCGCATTCATTGGCTGGAACGGACTTTCCACAGTGACTTTTCTTCTTATATTATTGGAGCGACCATCGTTGTGTTTTACCTGCTTATGTTGCTGGTTTCCTGTAAAAAGCTCCAGGTGATCAATTCGCCGAAATTCGTTAAAATTGGCATGTTAACCTATCCGCTGTATTTAATCCATCAACACATCGGCTTTATCATTTTTAACCATTTGCACCCCTATTTAAACAAATACCTGTTGCTTTCGGCTGTTATTGGTTTTATGCTTGTTGTTGCTTATCTACTGAGCGATCGGATTGAACCATGGATTATAAAGCGTTTTAAAGCATAAATAAAAGGCCCGAAGGTAATGATTACCCCGAACCTTTCTGGTTTTCATAGGAGATATAGTTTTTTAGCTGGGTTGTTTTGGGAACCAAGCTGAAGTCATGAATCGTTTACGGCTTTGTCTTAGGGCTAGAAAACTAGATTTCCTTGATAGATAAGTGATTTTACGGGCGATATTCTTGAAATAGCTTCTGCCGAACAACTCGCATCAAGGAAGGCAATATCTGCACTGTCGCCGACCTTTGGCCATTGCATATTGCCTTTGTCATCCAATGGAGTAGGGCCCGCGGTAGCAAGTTTCAGCATACGGGATAGCGCAAATTCGGTAGCCTGGCCGTATACCTGAGCTGCAAGATTAGCTTTTTGTAGTACACTGCCTGTCCCGAAAGTATTCCAATGGTCTACAATGCTGTCATTGCCCGTCATGACCTTAACGTTGTTTTCCATAAGCGTTGGAATAGGCATAATTAAGCCACCGAATGGGATCGTAGACACGATACCGATTTGTGCAGCACCAAGTTTCTCGGCCATTTCCTGTTGTTTGGCTTTTTCCAGTCGACCAAGCACAAAACAATGGCTGAGGTAGGTCTTGCCTTTGAGAACAGGATTCTCGTTTACTTTATTAATTAAGTATTCTACAGTTTTCAAACCTGATTCTCCGGATTCATGTAAGTGAATGTCAATTCCTTTGTTGTTATCTAATGCCAGTTGAACCGTAAAATCCATTGTTTTTTCAATAGCGCCATCAATAGAAAAGGGATCGACCCCACCGATAAAATCAATATTGGTTTTCGCTGCTTCCTTCAGATAAGGCACCGAATCGGTATAGAAGACACCATGTTGTGGAAAAGCAACCAATTCAGCGCCAAATCCATTTTTCTTATTTTCAAGCGCAAGTTGCAGATGATGTAAAGAATCTAGTTTGGACGTGGGTTCAATATTAACATGGCTACGTGCAAAGGCAGTGCCCTTGGATTGTAGCAGTTCGATTAGTTTTTCTGCTTTATGGGTAGAGTTTTTAAGCAGTTCGGGCAACATTTTCTGTTCAAGAGCAATCATACCCTTTACCCCCCCCGGGCCACGTCTTACGGCCTGCCATTTGTCGCCATAATAGGTCTTGTCCAAATGGATATGCATATCTTTAAAAGAAGGTAGCATCAAAAGCCCTTTTGCATCGATCGCATCAGCACTGTTGCTGTTGGCACTGATATTTTTGATTTTCCCGTTTGCGATCTGAATGGAAAAAAGACCGGTCTTTGTTGCGGTTACATTACCATCACCATCGTACTCAAATCCGGTTTCCAATAGCACGTTTTTCAACGTATAGCTTTTTTTACCTTGGTAGCCACTCAAAAGTCCTTGATGAGCCATATTATGTCGATTTTCTGCAAATAGCATTCCCGGGATGAATGTAGCACCCGCAAGTGCTAGAGCAGAGTTTCTGATAAATTCCTTGCGAGAAAGGGCCGTTGATTTCATTTGATTTCCTATTATGTTATTTTGTGACCGGAATAAAAAGTCTACCAGTCTTTTACAAAGTTACATAGCCGGTATCCCATTTTTGCTGGGATATTTCTGCCATTCTTTGTGTGATTTATCTTTTTTTGATTTTGCTTTCAAGGAACTTAGGTGCTCCCTCCACATGAATATTTTCTCTAAAGTCGCTCGGACTTGCTCCGGTTTGCTGTTTAAAAAAGTTCGAAAAATAAGCTTGATCTGCAAAACCCAATTCAAAGGCAATTTCTTTGATGGACCGCTCGGTGCTTTGCAAAAGACGTTTGGCTTCAATGCTGATCCGTTGGTGAATAAGTTGTGTGGCTGATATTTTCAGATTTTTTTTGCACAGTATATTGAGGTAATTGGGCGAAATATGAAGCTTTTCGGCATAAAAAGCCACGAGCTTTTGCTCCCTAAAGAATTCATCAATGAGCATATTGAACTTCGCCAGTCGTGGAACAGATTGATAGACTTTGAATTCGGTGAAGGCAGACTCCGCCTCGCGGCTTACAATCGCAGCAATGACTCCCGCTCGGGCGGTTATCAATGGAATAAGTGAATTTTCTCTTTTTAACTCCTGCTTCACAGATTCAAATTCATAATGCAATTGTGCAAAAGCATCTGCAGTGAGGTCAATGACGGGATGGTTTTGGTAATTGGTAAATGAAAAGCGGAAAAATGGAGCAAAGTGTTCAAAAAAAGATCGTTCAATCATAAGTTGATAACCTATGGTACCCGCATAGACATGCCATTTGTGCATTTGCCCCGGAAAGAGCACATGAACCTGATGATCTTTGATGACATGGTCAATCGAATCGATGGTATGAACCCCCGATGCTTTATCGAACAGATTTATGATAAAAAAGTCATGCTTATGCGGTTTGTCTATGAGCCGTTCGCCATGTAGTTCATTAAATAGGAGTTCGTCGCGCCCTGCAGTCTGTTCCTTGCGGAAGCCATCCAGACCGATTACTGGTGCCCAAATTTTTGAATTTCGTTTATCCATAGTAGATCATATCGAATCTAAAATACAAAATACCACGGAGTAATCGATCATAGCGCGCTGAGTTTGCATAGGTTTTTATGGGCATAGTTATAGTGGCGTTGCTACCTGCGCTTAGTATGGGCATAGTATAGTGGTGGCGTTACCTCCGCTAGGGCACAGGAGGATTTGTGGGCCCGTGGACGACAGTAGACGCGACGGACGGTAGTTAAAATCTGGAGAATATCGGCTAAAATAAACCTATGTTTAATGATGTATACTCATTAATTTTATAAATGTCAAATAGACAGCAATACAAAACATCTTCTTCGACTTTGGAGGCTTAATAGGCTGCTTTTTATCTTGTTTGTCATCTTTTGACGACAATAAAAGGAAAAGATACGGTGACAGCGCTCATTCAGCTAGAAGGTGATCATTAAACATTAAATCATTTAGCGAATAATAAATAGCGATATGAAAAGATATACGATATATTTTGCAACAATTCTTACGATTTTTATCAAAACGACAGCTATAGCTGTGGCGCAGAGTGGGGATCAGATCTTGGACGGTATTGGTGAGACAGGCATGGTGGCCCGTTATGTCTTTGATGGTGATTTTAAAGATTGGTCGCGCAATGGACTACACGGTAAATTCCAGGGCACAAAAGCTTCATTTATTTCAGATAAGCAATTTACAAAGGTACTGTCGCTCGCAGGAGGAAAGGATGATTTTGTCGTACTTCCACCGCAAGTGCTCAATGATCTCGAGTCGATCAGTATAACAGGCTGGATGTACTTACGTGCCGCGCAGTCTGGCCAGTATTTATTCGATTTTGGACAAGACATCGCCCGGCATTTTGCTGGAACACCAACAGGGACAGCGCAGCAAAATGGCTACATGGGGATAATCGCCCCAAAGAAGACCGACGTAAAAAATGCCGTGTCTTCGGCTGTGCCATTAAACAAATGGGTGCATCTGGCCATTGTGGTTGACATAGCTTCAGGAGCTATGCAAACGTATTTAGATGGTATGCCTGCTGGAGAGGTTAAAGATATCCCACAGGAGTTGGCTGAAGTTTTTGGACAGACGGGTAGTAAGAGGACTTTATACATCGGAAAATCCCTGTTGGGTGGCCATGTAAGTTTAAATGCACTATTGCATGATTTTCGCATTTATCGTGTGCCACTGAATCGAAACCAGATCGGCATGGTATACAGAAATGCATTGAAGGGTGTTCGTGAAGATATTACTTCTAAGGGTAAGGCTGAGGATGACTTACCGCGATTTCCAATGAACAAAGCAGAGCTTTATAATGCCTTTTTAACGGGGGTAACAGACGTGACCGTGGAAACGGAGGTTGGTGAGCTGCCCCGATTGCCGAGTTATGTCGCCGGAACCTATAAAGACGGTATGGTAGGACCGAAAGTGCGTGTGTTGTGGCCTGCACCAACCGACAATAGTGCCGTCTCGCAGCAAACAGCTTACACAGTCACGGGGCGTGTTCCCGGGACTGATCTGAAACCGAAAGCCATCATTACAGTTAAAGGGAAGGTAAAGTCCAACTTGCCTAACTTAAAATTGGAAGCATTTCATTTGGATCAGGTTTCCCTTAATACGGATGTAAAGCATCATCAAACGAAGTTTATTGAAAATCGGGATAAATTCATTGATACATTGGCAAAATCGGATCCCAATTCATTCCTTTATATGTTTCGTCACGCGTTTGGGCAGAAGCAACCGGCAGGTGCGCAGCCTTTGGAAGTGTGGGACAGTCAGGATATCAAACTGCGTGGTCATGCTACAGGACATTACCTGACGGCAATTGCACAGGCTTATGCTAGCACAGGATATGATAAAGCGCTCCAGTCAAAATTTTTGGCGAAGATGGATACCATGGTCAACGCGCTTTATGCCTTGTCAAAGTTGTCGGGCGCGCCGAGGCAAGGGAAAGGAGCGGGGCAAGCCTATGTCGCAGATCCTGCCTCGGTACCTTATGGTCCCGGTAAATCGGCTTATGATTCTGACCTGAGTGACGATGGAATCCGTACAGATTATTGGAACTGGGGGCTAGGTTTTATCAGTGCATATCCCCCGGATCAGTTTATTATGCTCGAGCATGGCGCAAAATATGGCGGGCAGAAGAACCAAATTTGGGCTCCTTATTATACCCTGCATAAGATCTTGGCCGGCCTGTTGGATGTTTATGAGGTAAGTGGAAATAAAAAAGCATTGCAGATCGCGCAGGGAATGGGCAATTGGGTGTATACGCGTTTAAATCAAGTCCCGACCGACACACTGATCAAAATGTGGAATACCTATATCGCCGGCGAATTTGGCGGGATGAATGAAGTGATGGCAAGGTTATACCGTATAACGGGTGAAGAGAACTATTTAAAAACCGCCCGTTTATTTGACAATATTGATATGTTCTACGGCAACGCAGCGCATGCACATGGACTGGCCAAAAATGTAGATACTTTTAGAGGGCTACATGCCAATCAGCATATTCCTCAAATTGTGGGCAGTATGGAACTATATCGGGTGTCCAATGAGCCTCAATATTATAAAATAGCGGACAACTTTTGGTATAGGGCCACCAACGATTATATGTATAGTATCGGTGGTGTGGCTGGGGCAAGAAATCCGGCTAATGCCGAATGTTTTATTAGCGAGCCGGCGACATTATATGAAAATGGATTTTCTGCAGGCGGGCAGAACGAAACCTGCGCAACCTATAACATGTTGAAATTGACAAGTGACCTGTTTATGTTCGATCAGCGCGCAGAGTTGATGGATTATTATGAACGTGGATTATACAATCATATCTTAGCGTCTGTTGCAGAAAATAGTCCAGCAAATACGTATCATGTGCCTCTACGCGCGGGATCTATCAAGCAGTTTGGAAATGCTGATATGAAAGGCTTTACCTGCTGTAATGGTACGGCTATTGAAAGCAGTACCAAATTGCAGAATACGATCTATTTTAGGAGCAAGGATGATCAGGCGCTGTATGTCAATCTCTATATTCCTTCTACCTTACATTGGACGGAACGCGGAATCAGCGTCGAGCAACAAACAAGTTTCCCGAAATCGGATCAAACATCGCTTAAGATAAAGGGGAATGGCAAATTTGAACTTCATGTGCGGGTGCCAAGCTGGGCAACAAAGGGATTTTTTGTTACAATCAATGGTGTTGATCAAAAAATCAAGGCTAAGCCTGGAACTTACCTGACCTTAAACCGTAACTGGAAAGACGGGGATGTGATCAGCCTTAAAATGCCATTTCAGTTTCATCTGGACCCGGTTATGGATCAACCCAATATTGCCAGCCTATTTTATGGGCCAATCTTATTGGCAGCCCAGGAACCTGCAGCAAGAAAAGACTGGCGTAAAGTAACGTTAGATGCCAACGATATTGCTAAGTCGATTAAAGGGAATCCCGAAACATTGGAATTTTACATTGATGATGTACTTTATAAACCGTTTTATGATACCTACGGACGTCATTCGGTTTACCTGGATGTCAGTTTAAAATAGGAGGCCAGCAGTGTATTCCTAAATCTTTCCCAAATTCAAGGTATCTTTGTCAGAAACAATTGTGTGTGTGAATTGTCATTTATAGTTGGCATATCGATGCTGTTTACAAAGGTTCTCATTGCGTTAAAGAAGGTAAGATGAAAGTACTCCTAATTGAAGATGAAGAAGAGTTAAGGGAAATAGTCAAAGCGTCATTAATCAAAGAAGAATATACGGTAGAAACCGCCGGAGATTACCGGGCAGCACTTGAAAAGGTTGCGGTATATGACTACGATTGTATATTGCTCGACATCATGTTGCCTGGAGGAAATGGTCTGCAGATCCTCGATCAGCTCAAAAATGAAGGCAAGTCCGATAATGTGATCATTATCTCGGCAAAGGATTCTTTGGACGATAAGCTAAAGGGACTCGAGCTTGGAGCCGATGACTATTTGACAAAACCCTTTCATATTGCGGAGCTGAACGCACGGATTAAAGCCGTGCTGCGAAGGAAACAACGGGAAGGTAAGCATACGTTGGAAATGGGCAACATCGTGTTGGACCTCAATGAACGCTGCTTATTTATTGGGCAGGAGCCTGTACCGTTAAATAGGAAGGAATTTGATATGCTCAACTACTTCTTATTGAACAAAAATAGGCTGGTCAGCAAAAGTGCACTGGCAGAACATGTATGGGGCGATAATACGGACCAGGCGGATAATCTTGATTTCATCTATTCACAAATAAAAAACTTACGCAAAAAATTCTTGGCTAATCATGCTGATGTGGATTTTGAAGCAGTGTACGGAATTGGTTATAAACTTGTCGAAAAATGAAATTAGCCAACCAAACGCTAAAGTATCTTTCGATCTCTGTGCTGGTGGTCATCGCGCTTTGGTCGACCCTGTTCTATTTATTTATGCTGGAGGTGATCCACGATAATATCGACGAGGAACTCGAAAACCAAAAACGGCTCATTATTCAGGAACTTTCCAACAATCCCACTGTAGCTCCAGATTTGGAGTTTGGGGTAAATAACTATAAGGTGCGCCAAATCTCCGAAGAACAAGCTCTTAAGATGCAAAATGTTTATAAGGACACCATGCTGTATATGCAGGACGATGATGATCCCGAACCGGAACTGGAACCCGTCCGAATGTTGACGACAGCATTTGAACATCAAGGACATTATTATGAACTTTCGATCATCAACTCGATGATCGAAGAAAGTGATCTGATCAAGAATCTCTTTTACTCCGTTGTTATCTTATTTATTCTGTTGGTCATCAGTATCGTATCCATCAATAAAGTCGTAATACAACGTTTATGGGGCCCATTGTATACTTTCTTGGATCAGTTGACACGATTCCGTTTGGGCAAAACCAAGGAGAAGCCTGCTATGGATACGCAGATCCAGGAATTTAAAGATCTCGAGCGAGCTGTCGCTACCTTAATTCGCCATAACGAAGAAAGCTATGAACAGCAAAAACAGTTCATTGGCAATGCTTCGCATGAATTACAGACACCGTTGGCCATTATGATCAACAAATTGGAAATAATGGCGGAGACGGAGGGGCTAAACCAGGAACAGGCGGAGATTGTGGCAGCGGTATTAGCAACTGCCGAGCGGCTTGTTCGCCTCAATAAATCCTTGTTGCTGCTGAGTAAAATTGAGAATAAACAATTTTTGTACAACGCGGATCTTCCGTTCAATGCCTTGGTACTGAATATTGTGGCGGAGTTGGAGGCTATTGCTGCGTTTAAAAAGGTAAGCATAACTGTTGTTCAAGAAGATCAGCTGAGTGTACAAATGGATAGTGCTTTGGCCAACATCGTTGTGTCAAATCTCCTGCGTAATGCGTTGTTCCACAATAAATTGGGGGGTGAGGTGAATATCCGTATAACGAACAAAGGACTGACCGTGTCCAATACGAGTACGCATGCCGCCTTGGATGCTAAACTGGTATTTTCCCGTTTTTATAAGTCAGATGCAACATCCAAAGGTACTGGCTTGGGGCTGGCCATTGTGCAGGCTATCTGTCACCTCTATGGTTTTGCGATCGTCTACCAGTATGAAAACAACCAGCATAGCTTTCAGGTAAATATGTTCCCTTAGAAAATATTCCAGGAGCAGGCATGTGTTCCTAAATCTTTACAGATTCGCTTTTTTACTTTGTAGTATACTAAAAAATAGAATCATGAATTGTAAATTAATCTGGAGTGCATTCGTGCTTGCACTGACAACAACAGGAGCTATTGCGCAAGATATACCACAAAGTCAAGTGCCCGCTGTAGTGGTGAACAGTTTCCAACAGAAATTTCCAAAAGCCAAAAAAGTGGAGTGGGAGGTGAAAGGTAATGTGTATGAAGTGGAATTTGAAACGGGCTTATTTGGTACAGATCAGGAAGCTTGGTTTCAACCTAACGGAAAAGTTTTGCGGTATAAAACTGAAATCAACAAAAAAGAATTGCCGAAGAGTGTGCTGGACCGGGTGAAGAGAGATTTTCTGGGCTATCGCATTGAAGACGCAAAAAAGATTACCGCTGAGCAGAAAGTGAGTTATGCGTTTGAAGTGAAAAATGGCAAAGAGGAGTGGAAGCTGGTACTCGATCCACAGGGAAATGTGCTGACGAAGGTAAGGGACTAAGCCAATATTGCTGTAAAAAATAACGCTTTGATGATTTTACCAACTGCGGACGTCGGGAAAATGACCTGTGTAAAACCACCTTGCCAACAAATTGTGAATAGCAAGGCGGTTTTTTGTTTTGGGACTAATCTTCTCCTCCCTCTGCGTGGAGTTCAAAAGATAGCTTAATTTGATCTTGGCCAGCAAACTTAGTGGCATAATCCGAAGAGTTCCAATCAGCACGGGTAACTTTTGCTTTTGTGGTCGCATCGTTAAACTTGCGAAGTACAAAGACTACATTTTTTTCGCCTTCATTATCTTTTCCTGCTGTAAAGTACGTGATGATTCCTGTTGTCTCCGTTGCTCCATTGACTGCAGAGCCATCACCGTAGGTAGTTTCTTTCGTTTGAAAGATTGCTCCGCTTCCTGTACTGCTATTCGGATTTAAAACAAAAGAACCACCTGTAAGGAAAGCCTTATAGTAGTCTGCTGTTGCTTTATTGACAATGTATTGCCCCTGGATTTCTTTTGAAGAAGCATCAAATTGTTTTAATTCAATTTTATAGATACCTGCGGGATGGAGGTGAGCATGTCCTCCTGCCAATGCTGTTCCCTTGTCATCAAAGCTGATAACAATTGGTTCTACCTTTTCTTTGTCGGCAAGATCATGGAAATGGTCGCCATGGGCTTCGCCGGCTACTTCCGTAAATATAAGCTTATAAGCAACTTTGGCATCTGTACCTTGTATGGTCAATGGCGATTCTACTGTAGTTGTATTGCCGGCTTTGTCGGTTACTGTAAAATGAAAATGATAGGCTCCAGCGGGTGCATCTGCCGGAACATCGATGTGTTCATGAAATGTTGCATTTTTTACACCAATGTATTTCCCATCCGTATAGGCTTTTGTAAACTTATACTGACCACCACCTTCTTGATGAACCTCTATTTCGATCTTAGCAATGAGTGCTTCGGCGAGAATATCGCCTTCAAGATGTAGGTCTGATCCCGCCTGAACCGTTTTGTTATTGCCACTGCCGATTTCGAGTGCGCTGATCTGGGGCTTTGCAAGTGCTGGAATTTCCTCGTTATCTTTCTTACAGGATGATAAAAAACCGAAAAGAAGTGTACTTAACAGGAAGAAGAAGCGAATGTTTCTAGTTTTCATGTAAAATGGATTTAATTAAATTGAGTTGATAAATATGTATGGTATTATTCGAGTATACGGATGCTGATTCCTTTTTGGCTGCTCCATCCCGCCAAGTCAGTCACCTGGATCATAAAATGATAATTGCCGGGATCGATATCGGCTGGTACATCAATCTTTAATTCGGCATCGTATTGCTGTGGCTGACCCGGAATATTGACCGTCTTGACTAAAGTAAAGGGTTTGATAGGCGTTTTGATAGGTTCTATAGTACACTCTCCGATTTCTGTGCTATGCGAATGATGGTCAAAATTGTGGTGTACATCAATACTATAGCTGCCGAGCGCTACATTGTCGGATAGCTTACTGTGGAAAGTAAAGCTTGTACCGCGTTTGATGGTGCTGCATTGTTTTGGAAAAGCCGTTTCGGAATCGATGGCGATGACCGGTTTTTCGGTGTCGATGCTTTCCTTATCTTTCTTGCAGGCAACGGCCATCGTAAGTAACACCGCGATAAGTGTATATTTTTGGACTGTTTTCATAGGAGATCCTTTCATTTTTAAATTTTTATTCATTCGTATATCTTTTATTGTTAGCATGCCTGTGTGATGTTCGGTTATTCAGGTGTCTTCGTTACAAATTGTATAAGAGTTCACTGTACGCTTCGATTCACGTAATTCATTGCGATCAAAGGCTTATTTAAAGCGGTTGTCTTTCGGTAGATGTTATTTTTATTCTTCATTCACGGTGATTCATGTTATGATCTGGACTGTTTTCCAAAGGGAACTCCAACGGATAGAATAAAATTCCTCCCCTGTTCAGGCAATGAGATCAGCCGATAAAAGCTGGTATGGTCCATATACTTCTTGTCAAAAAGATTTTGAACCTGCAAGCGTAATTGAAGGGCAGATCCCGAAAACCGAAGCTGTGTTCCTGCTCGAAAGTTGAAGACCTGATAAGCTGCTGTGGACTCTTCTGGCGGAACAATATGATGCTGCGCAGCTGTCCATTTACAATCGACGGAAAGGTAGGTCTCTTTAAAATATTTGCTGTTTTTTGCTGTCCAGCTGATGTCCATCAACGCTGAGGGTGCCGGAGAGAATGGAAGTGTATAGCCTTTCTTTGCACCCGATAGTTGTTCTGATCGGACATATTCGCCCAATAATTCTACTTTCCATTGTTTCAAAAGCTGATAGCTGAGCTTCAATTCAGCTCCATAGCGGCGAACACGGCTTTCCATATATTCAAAGATTTGATTGCCGGCACCATAATATTGATCGTAGCGCGACGTGGGGTTGAGGTAGATATAATTGGAAAAGTAATTAAAGAACGGCGTAAAGGCGACAAAGACTTTTCTGGGACTCCAGGTCAATGATAAATCCAGCTGGTAGGATTGTTCGGGGGACAAGGATTGATTGCCTTTTTCATAACTGAAGTAGTGATAGTTGACACCATTAGCACCGAGCTCCTGTGCAATAGGAGCCCTGAAACTCTTTCCTACATTGATTTTTGTTTCCAGATCTCCGAATTGATGTGCCGCTCCTAAAGACCAAACCAGGCTATTGAAACGGCGACTGAGCGCTGAAGCCCGAACTATTCTTCCCGACTGATTGTCTTCCAGCTGTGATTCGAACCAATCCCGATAAGGTGACGTCTGAATATGGCTGTAATCGTAACGCAACGCCCCGTACAGCATCGTTTGGTCCGCGAGCTTGTATTGATCGTATACGAATAGGCCCATTGCTTTTTGGTTAAATGAGGGGATGAGGAAGCCCCAGCCATCGATCCGATTGTCCTGATACTCTCCATTTGCACCTAGGCTAAGTCGATGTCTGGCCAACTCAAATTGGTCTTTTACAGTGATACTATAGACCCGTTTGTCATACAACCTTTCCAAATTGATCGGGACAGTCATATCGTTTGGATAAACGGGAGGCATATAACCATGCGCGGTGTAATTGTTGTACTCTTGGCGGTAGTTTTTCTGATAACCCAGGTCTATCCAAAGCTTATGCTTATCCAGATCGATAAAGTTGCGGTTAATAATCTTCAGGTGATTGACCGTCTGGCTAGGGAAACCAATGTCACGACTGGATTTGTCATAAAGAGCTGTATCTACGCCCCGCGGTTCCAAGCCATGCGCATTGGCAAAGAAGCCAAGCTTTGTATGATAATTACTCAGGTAGAAAATTGAAGAAAAACGATCCGATAGATATCCACCACGTAGTTGAAAATGTGTTTCTCGTCCTGCTGTGTTGCGAACATGCCGATCTTTCAGGCGTACCGCATAATTGTAGACATAGACGGTATCTGTGGGCACTCGGTAATCGCCATATTCCAAGTGCGTGAATCCGCCTCCAAATACCCAATTCCCCTTTCTACCCTGTGCTTGTAGCGATCCGCCAAACGTCGCGTTGTTTGACTTTGTCAATAGGTTAAACTGCCCTTTAAAACCTGTCTTCTGTAGTTCCGCTGGCGGTGCTAACCGGACCACACCCCCAATAGCATCTGAGCCATAGAGAAATGAGCTGGCCCCCTTAAGTACCTCGGCACTTCCCACACTGAATTGATCGATTTCCAGTCCATGATCCAATCCCCACTGCTGGCCTTCATGTTTAATGCCATTTTCTACCGTGGCCACACGATTAAATCCGAGCCCTCTAATCTGCGGTTTAGATTGATTGGCACCTATGCCGATGGCGCTGACACCGGGAAGTCGGCTTAATGTCTGCATTAAACTCCCGCCTTGGTATTTTTGTATAGAGTCGGCAGTCAACAGCTGAATCGATAACGCACCCTCTGCTGCGCGGTGATAACGTCGCCCGCCAACTTTAACTTCTTCAAGCTCGATGCTCTTCTCCTGTCCATAGCAAGGAAAAAATAGTTGTTGTGCTGCGATAATTGAAAAAATAATATACCTATTCATCTATGTGGATTCGATTCGTAAAGCGTAAGTCGTGCAATCCATATATATCCAACTTGTATGTATTGCAATTAAGTTGCAACAAATATAGGGAAAAGATTTTAAAAGCAATATAGTTGCATTATAATAAGCGGAATTGACTGTACGATACAGTGGCAAAGTTTTTGTTGCTTTTTGGCGCCTGAAGAGTATAAAAAGCATGTTTTACAAGTAGTACATACGATGATATATGAAGTTAAGTGAAGAATATTCTATTAAAGTTGCCGCATTGCAATCGGCTGAACATCAATTGACAGTTGACCTTTCGAAACGCATTACGCCCGATATATGGCTTGATGTCCTGATTTATTTTGAGCACAACTTGCAGCAACCCAGTGCGGCTGCACTTTATGATGCATTATTTGAAAAAGGAACTGATTTTGCAGCAAACTTATATCTGAACGAAGAGGATTATTCCTTTTTTATTGATAAAATAAGGACAATATTGGAGCGCTATGCTGCAATCAATCCTCACGCATGGGTGGAGCTTGGCTTACAGCATATTTTATGCCGCCGACATGTGGTGGATAAAGAAAAAGCTTCCCTTTATTTGAAGAGGGGCATCGATGCTGGTGTTGAATGGGCAAGACCTCTTTATTTATACTACAATTATTTAGGCATGCTGGCTGCTATCGACCGCGATAGCGCCAAGGTCGAACTGGATGAGCTCGCGTTGGGCGGAGATCGCTGGGGAATAGCTTATGCTGCCCATATCGATGTCTGGACCGATAAATACGAAGAAGTCTTTGACCGTATACAGGTGCTCAAGCAGTCTCCGGAGCGGAAACTACTGCGTCATTATTATGAGGCGCTACAATTTTACTATGCGCGTAAAGAGGATAGGGGCAAACGCCTGGAAACCCTGGAAGAGGGTATTGCGATGGCTGAATCTCGTTACTGCAGATTTGTGCTGAATGAAATAAAACGTGCGGAGGCGACTTCCTTAATTGAACAGGAGCTTCTTATACCGGAATATCAAGAGCTGTTTGAATACGGAATGATGGATGCTGCGGTGCAAATAGCACTTATCAAACTTCAGGTATTAGGCAATGAAAATAGGGAAAAACAGGATTTCGAAGAACCGCTGTGGTATCTCCAGAAAGCATATGATTATAATAACAATTATGCAGGCTATCGTCTTGCTTGTCTCTATCTCTATCAGAACGCGCTGCAGGACATCGAAAAGGGATTATCTTTATTGCATCTGCTCGACGAGAAAGATAATTATGTGGAAGCGCAGGTTGAACTTGCTGAAATCCTCCTCGAAGGTCAGTTCCTCCCAAAGAATGAAACATCAGCATTCCAGCGCTTCAGCGCAATGGCGGAAAAAAATATTGCTTATGCGAAGTTGCGCCTAGGCAACATGCTCGAATCTGGTTACGAGGGTTTGGCTCCGGATTACAAAGCCGCCTTTGATTATTATCAGGATGCCGCAAAAGATAAACTGCCACAAGCTTTATATCAAGTCGGCAGATTCTTAAAGTATGGAATCCATAATGATGCGCCTGATCTGGCAGCTGCATTGCCTTACTTCGAGGAAGCGGCAGTATATAATAACGCTACTGCGCTGACTGAGATGGGTTTAGCTGCTGAATTAAAATCCGAACCGGATTATAAATTGGCCTTTGATTATTTCTCGCGTGCGGCAGATCTTGGCTATCCCTATGCCTATTATTTAAAAGGTATTTATTTGGAAAATGATTATCACCAGTCCGGAGCTCCCCAACCGAAAGCAGCTTTTACCACCTTTGAAACCGGAGCCGGGATGCAGGAGCTAAATAGTATATATGAACTGGCGCGATGTTACCGGGGGGGCATAGGTACGGAGATAAATCTGGACCGGATGATTGCTTTATACCAACAGGCTGCTGAACGAAATCATGTACAGGCTTTGACAGATCTGGGTCTCTGTTATGAGTATGGTTATGGATTGAACCAAGATACATTTAAAGCACAGGAAAATATTAAGAAAGCTGCCGATCTGGGGTTCCCTTATGCAATTTACGTATTGGGACGATATTATTTGACCGGTTTGGTGCAACAGAATGTAGCACATGGTCTTCAGCTTTTGGAAGAGGCCGCACAAAAAAATGTAGCTGAGGCACTCGTGCTGCTTGGCGACTACTTTTTCTTCGACTATGATCAGCGGGAAGAATACGACAAAGGCTTTGATTACTACACGCGTGCCGAAAAACTTGGCTATCTGACGGAGGGAATTGGCATGTGCTATGAGTTTGGTATCGGCGTGGAAGCACAGCCAGCAAAAGCATTTGGATATTATACACAAGCTGCGGAGCGAGGAAATCAGCAAGCGAGCTACCGATTGGCCCGTTGTTATTATTTTGGAATAGGTACCGAGATCGATAAAGCAGCCGCCTATGGGTATTTTATGGAAGTAGCGCAGCAAGGGAATGTGTATGCCACTTACTTTGTTGCGGTGCAACTGCTGGAAGGAGATGGCGTACCGATGGACCTTCAAGACGGAGTCGAATGGCTTATGAAGGCCGCCGAAGCCGATCATGCTGACGCACAATATAAACTGGCCAACTGTTATCTCATGGGGGATGGGGTAGAAGAAAATGAAGATCTTGCCCTGGAGTGGTTTGAACGGGCGGCAGACAATGGACATGATGATGCTATTCGATTGACAAAGAAAACGAGAAAGTAAGAAAAACATGCAAGAAGAAAAATCCTATTCCTTTCAGGTCAATCTGAAAGGAATGATCGCACTGCTCTCAGAACACCTGTATAGCGATCCCAATACATTTATTCGGGAACTGCTTCAAAACGGCGTGGATGCAATTACAGCATTGAAACACTTGGATGAACAACATCAAGGAAAAATAACGATTGAGCTGCCAGGCACTGAACAACCGAAGTTTCTGTTCAGCGATAATGGAATAGGCCTAAAGGAGGCCGATATTCATCAATTTTTGTCGGTTATCGGGGAGAGCTCAAAGAGTAAGGACATCAAGGATGCTCAGGACTTTATCGGTAAGTTTGGTATTGGACTGCTTTCTTGTTTTGTGGTCAGCGATGAGATTATTGTTGAAACAAAGTCCGCTCTTGAACAACTGCCTCTACGTTGGACGGCCAGAGCTGAAGGGGACTATAAAATCGAGCGTCTGACAGAAGATATTCCTGTCGGGACACGGGTTATCCTAAGCCCTAAAAAGCAATTCTCCTATATTTTTGAAGGGGATTATTTTGAGAAAAAAATTAAGTTTTATGGAGATGCGCTGCGAGAAACCATTTCTATTGTGGTGGGAGGTGCCGAAAAGATCATCCATAAAGAAGCACCTAAATGGCTGGCTCCATCGGTTTCGAAGGCGGAACTGCTTGCTATAGGCAAAGAACTCTTTCATGTCAACTTTTTGGATGCAATTCCATTTGAAACGACGGCGGGTAAGGCAAAGGGTGTGTTGTATATTTTACCTTTCCGTACGCAGTTTAGCAGTAAGCAGCGTCACCGAATTTACTTGAAGCGCATGTTTCTTGCCGAAGAAGATCAGTCTATTTTGCCAAATTGGGCCTTTTTTGTCCGGATGCTTGTCAATACAGAGGAACTTAGTGCTACTGCCTCACGGGAGTCTCTGATGAAAAATGATCTATTGCGGCAGGCGCGAAAAGAAATTGCAGCTGTGCTCAAAACGTACCTGCAACAAGTGAAGAAGATAGACTTCGATATTTATATACGTATTATCCAGACACATTATCTCCATTTAAAAGCTTTTGCGCTCGATGATCCCGACTTCCTGGCTATTTTTTTAGCTGATATCCCGTTTGAAACCAATCGCGGACAGCGGAGTTTCCAAAATATCATCGATCAACAACAGCAGCTCTATTACTGTGCTGATTTTGAGGATTTCAAACAGATTGACCGTATGGCCGATACACAGGGAATGATTCTTGTGAATGCTTCTTATACCTTTGATACGGAGTTGCTCCGCAAGATCAAACAACGATACCCCGACTATAAGATAACAGAGATGTCGCCAAATCAGCTCCTGGAAACATTTCAGCCGATTCATGAGGATGAGCAAAATCAATATGTTTCTTTTCAGAAAGAAGCGCAGCGCATTTTGGACGATTACAGCTGTATCCTGGAAATTAGGCGGTTTAAACCGATTGATACACCAGCTATTTTTACAAAAATGGACCAAAATAGTGTAGAGAGTACGATTAGCCAATTAAAGGAAAATGCAAATCCTTTTGCGCAGGTCCTCAAGACATCCAGGCCGAATAAGATCCAGAATACCTTATGTTTAAATGCGGATAATCAGCTGATCAGCACCCTAATGGATATTAAAGATGCCTACATGCTGCGTTCAGTCATTGAAGTACTTTACGTGCAGGCACTCATTTTGGGCAAGTACCCGGTCCAGGAACGGGAAATGAAGGTCATGAACGAAGCCCTAAAGAGCCTCATTGTAATGGGGCTGGATAATTTTGTGAATCTTTAACGCGGTGGAGGGATTTCTACACTAGGTCAGAATTTCCCTTTACCTTTTAGAGAGCTTATTTAAAAAGGAAATATTTCATTAAAAGAAGAGAATAAGAAGATGTATACACTTAAAATTCAGAAACTGCGCAATCAGGTTGCACGCGTAGACAATACCTTGGAGAAGGTTAATCTATTGACACAGGCTATACGGATTGCAGATGAAAACCAAGATATTGAATGGGGATATGACCTTCGTTTAGATTTAATCAGTGAAGAGATAGACCTCGCTTTTTCAACCGAGTCGTTACCCGCATTTGCGTGGATATTACAAGCTTACGATGAAAATCCGGAACTCTTTAATGAAGAAGATTTCTTATGGCAATACAAATGGATGATGTCCGAATTATACGATAATCCTGCTGTCAGCCGTGAGCAGATTGAAGCAGCTTTGGGCGACTTTGAAAAACGCTTGATTCGTAACGGTTATGGAAAGCGTGCCATACACAATGAAGAGCTAAGTGATGCCCTTGCGCAAAAGGATATAGCCGCTGTCGAGCGCGCATTGAAGAACGTAAATGCTGTGCAGAGAGATGACATGAGCGACTGTGAAGCCTGTGAAATGGATGCCGAAGTATCAGCAACACTATTACAGTATGGATATGCTCCTGCAGCCGAGAAAGCCTTGCCCTTAATTGAAGGGCAGTTTACCTGTTCACATGTCCCTTTGCGTACGGCCGTGAACCTGGCTTATGAAGGTCTTAAGCAAGGTGATACCGAACAAGCGGATAAAATGGCGCTGCTGGCAGAAAAGGAGGTTTTTAAGAAAGAAAAGGATTCCGCAATTTTGATCTCGACAATTAAACTAGCAACCTATTTTTCCTATACCGATAGTGGTAAAGCCAAGGAATGGATCGAACGTTTTTTACCTTGGGCCGATGGTCCCGAAAATAGATCCATGTTCCAATTGGCCTGCTACATCGCCGAAGCCATGAAGAACTTCGGTCCCGACGAACCTTTTATACTTGAGCTCGGCAATCAGCATAATCTTTTTCAAGGGAAAAATACCTACACCGCAAGTGAACTGGCGACCCATTATGGGAAACTAGCGGATCAACTTGCAGACCGTTTTGATCAACGCAATGGCAATCACAACTTTCGCAATCAGTTAATGTCCCTTTAGCTTGAATGGCCCCGGAAATCCCTGATTTCCGTGATGAAATCCCGATGATTTGAAGACTATCTTTGTGTAAATGAGCATTTAATGCTGAAATATAAAGAAAAAATAGATCAACAATGATTAAACAAATTATTACAGGCATGGTGACCGTAGCGGTATTGACTATGTCAAGTTGTAGTACGGGAGAAAAAGATCCTGCAGCATACAACAATTCGATCATTACTGTTATCAACAGTAGTGAAACACATGTGACGGAGATGAATGCCGCAATGAATGGTTCCGATTATACGAAAGCCGAACAGGTACGTGCTGATTGGGAGAAATCTCTGAATGATGATATCAAGAAAGTAGAAGATCTGGGAGATTTCAAAGGCGATGCGACATTCCA
This sequence comes from Sphingobacterium sp. UBA7631, assembly GCF_002483935.1. Lineage (NCBI taxonomy): Bacteria > Pseudomonadati > Bacteroidota > Sphingobacteriia > Sphingobacteriales > Sphingobacteriaceae > Sphingobacterium > Sphingobacterium sp. UBA7631. The sequence continues at coordinate 25,907 of NZ_DLIX01000011.1, read as the reverse complement.
AAAAGCAGTGCTTGATGGCTTAAATGGGTATAAGAAAATCGTTACAGAGGATTATCCCAAATTGATTGAGCTCCGAAAAAATAAAACACCAGATGCTACCAAAGAGTCTGCATTGCTTGACAATATCAATAAAGCGTTTGAAAATATGAGCAATGGTGTCAATAAAGCATCTACAGCATTTGAAAGTAAATATAAAAGTTAAAATCATTGCATGCGCAGTTCGGTAAGCCACATCAGCAAAAATGATGTGGCTTTGTTTTTTGCCGTGCAGCTATTGTCGCTTGTGAAACACGGGGTCCTAAAATCTTTGGCGCAGTATTGTAGGACAGCACCTAGCAAAACAAAATGCTAACAAACGTTAAAACCCCTAAGGCTGAACTTGAATTTCATATTTTTATGTAGTTTTACGTGAAGCTTGGCGGAGAGTGCCAAGTATAAGTGAATACAGTCAAAAGAGTTTATGCGATCAAAAGCTATTGACAAAAACAGATTTCAATGAAAGCCATATCAATTTTAACTGCTGTGATTTTGTCTTCCTGCGCCAGTATACTAATGACAGCCAGCGCCCAGGAAGCCACAAAAAAATTGGATTACGTAGTGCTTATGAACGCTGATACCCTTTATGGAAAAATCTCCTCCATCAAGGATCACAAGCTCAAATTTGAAAATCAACAGAAAGAGAAACTAACTTTTACCCCAGATCAGGTATTTCGTGCTTACTGGGAATCAAAAAGAAAAGTCTATGCACCCTCTTATGTCGAAAATGGCTTGGAACCTGTTCAGGGAACTTCTCCACAAGTATTTCAAATAGGTCGATATTATACAGAGGAGCCAACTTTTGCTGAAGTGCTGGTTGATGGAGAAATAATGGTTTATTATGTGTCTAATTTGAATCTCGGTGGTGGCGGCGGAATGATGTTTGGTACAGGCGGTGGTGGTACGATGTTATCCATTGGAGTCAGTAAGTCTAAATATGCCTATGCATTAAAAAAGTCAACCGGTGAGGTGATTGAAATAAATAGCAATACGAATGGACTTTTTAGCAACAGCAAAAAGAAGCGGACAATTGCTTTGGGGCGTTTGATCAATGACGAACCGGAGCTATTTGCTGAGTTTGAAAATGAAAAGAAATACGATTATGATCTTTTTATAAAGTACGTTATGCGCTACAATGAGCTTCAACTTTCAAAAACCTCATCCGAGGAGAGAAAGAAACTTATTATTTATTGATATTTTTTTAATTACTGATTCTGCAATTAAACGAATTTATGATACTTACAATCTTTATTGTACTGACTATAGTTGCCGCTTACGGCTTTTGGTTGCTATTTGAAAAAGCAGGACGCAAAGGCTGGGAGGGAGTTGTGCCCGTCTATAGTCAGTGGATCCAATCACGTATCCTAGGCAAGAAGACCTGGCAGCTGATCCTTTTACTGGTTCCGATCGTTAATATTTTTGTATTTTATAATCTCTACCTCGATTTTATTCATTGTTTTGGTAAAAGAAGATTTTGGGAAAACTGCGCCGCAGTACTGGTCCCTTTCATCGTTCTGCCACTTTGGGGCAAAGATAAAAATGTGCAATTTCTAAATGGGCTATACACCAAAAATCTGAAAGCAGCGCATGCCGAAGGTCGCGGGGCGACAAAGGAAGCTGAGTTGGAGATCGCACATCAATCTTATATGGATTATAAGAAGAAATATCCCTATAAAAAATCAATGGTGCGTGAATGGGCCGACGCGATTGTGTTTGCAACTGTCGCTGCAACGCTAATTCGTGGATTTCTATTGGAAGCATTTATGATTCCATCGGGTTCTATGCAGCAGTCTCTACTCATTGGCGATTATCTTTTTGTGAGTAAACTAAATTACGGTCCCCGCATCCCCAATACACCAATAGCCTTTCCTTTTGCACATCATACGATGCCATTAATAGGAGGGAAAGCCTTTTCTGAACTCATTAAAATTCCTTACAAACGATTGCCCGGATTTCAAGAGATCAAGCGGAATGATGTAATCGTTTTTAATGCACCTGCCGGTGATACGGTTGCTGTGGAAAATCAGGACTCGCCCTATTATGATTTGGTGCGTAGTATGGGACGTGAAGCCGTACACCAACAATTTACGATTCAGACCCGCCCAGTAGACAAACGTGAACATTTGATTAAGCGATGTGTGGGAATGCCGGGAGATAAAATCGGTATGAAAGAAGGGGTACTGTTTGTAAACGACAAACCAGGTTTTGTCGCCCCGGAAAGTCAGATGGATTATACCGTGATCACCGATGAGACTGGTCTGGACGAACAGCGCTTGAAAGATATGGGAATAGAAGTCTCTCTCATTCAGCCCGGCGCTTATCTCATCTTTTTAACCCAAGAACAGGCGGCAATGGTGAAATCCTGGTCCAATGTCAAATCCATGCAAATGAACTTGGAAAAACCGGGAGTTGCCCAAGCAAACACCTTTCCAAACGATCCGCAATACAAATGGAACTACGATAATTTTGGCCCCTTTGTCATTCCTAAGAAAGGAATGACTATTCCATTAAACGCACAGGCCTTTCCACTATACGAACGAGCTATCCGTGTGTATGAAAAGAACCAATTGGAAAAGAAATCGGATGGGTTTTATATCAATGGAAACCGAACAGATTCCTACACCTTTAAAATGGATTATTATTGGATGATGGGCGACAATAGGCACAATTCGCTCGATGCGCGGGATTGGGGGTTTGTTCCGGAAGATCATATTGTCGGAAAAGCATTATTTACCTGGATGAGCTGGAATGCAGATGGTAATGGACTTTCCAAAATACGTTGGAATAGAATTTTTAAAGGTATCCATTAGGGTAACAGCAGCCTAAAAAGAAAAAAGGGGAAATGNNCATTTCCCCTTTTTTCTTTTTCATTAGCCCCATTGCTCCGTGTGGATCGCTGTACAGCAGAAAAAATCTGCAAAAAAAATCTTGCTGATTAACCGTATTAAAACCTCCAGTCATTACGGCAGATAGACTTTGTCATTCAATCAGTTACTTGTTGAAGTACTTGAGATTTAAGTGTATTACATATTTTTGTAACTATCTAATTTATAGATTGTTATGGTTTATTTTAATTGTTTTTTTGATTCAATCGAATTAATTTAGCTCCCATAAATAACCCAATTAACAATTATTTGAACGCTAAATTCCCATAAATTATGGCCAAAAAATTAACGCTCTTGATTTCAAGTGTAATTGCATGCACTTATATGGCAAATGCACAAAATCGGACAGTCAGCGGTACAGTGGTAGATAGGCAGGGGAAGCCAATTCCACAGGTATCCATTAAACTAAAAAATCGTTCCGGGGGAACTACAACAGATGATCAGGGGCGGTTTTCTCTACCCGTTTATCCCAAATCAGTCATTGTGCTTTCAAGCGTAGGTTTTCTAAACAAAGAACAGGATGTTGACGGACAGACATCCTTAAATATAACGCTTGAGCCCGGCAATACCGAGTTGACCGAAGTGGTGGTGATCGGCTATGGAACAGCCTCCCGAAAGGATGTCACTGGATCTATCGCAAGTGTAAAGGCCGAGCAATTGGAAAACGAGAATCCACAGAGTGTTTCGGATCTACTGAAAGGCAACATTGCTGGTTTGAGTGTTTCACAAAATACTTCTGCGAAAGGAGGCGGAGATCTGTTGGTACGGGGTAAGACGACATTAAGTGCATCAACCTCACCTTTGATCGTGTTGGACGGAATCATCTACAATGGACAGCTTGCTGATATTAATCCCAACGATATACAGACCATAGACGTGTTGAAGGATGCCAGTTCATTGGCCGTCTACGGAGCGAAAGCTGCTACGGGTGTTGTTGCCATTACGACCAAGAAAGGAACGAGCGATAAACCTCTGCTAACAGCTAATACCAATTGGGGATTAGCAACACTTGCACAGAACCAGCGCGTGTATAAGGGACCTGATTTCCTACAATGGCGGGCGGATGTAGGCCGCGCTGGAGGAACCAAACCTGCCTATTTTTATGACGATCCACGAAACCTCCCCGCTGATGTAACTTTTGAGCAATGGCTTTCGGGGGGGAATAAAGATTTAGACCCTGTCGATATCTGGTTAGATAGACTTGGTCTTGTCGCGAATGAAAAAGCCAATTACATGGCCGGTAAGACGATTGATTGGTACGATGAGATCTTCAGAACCGGGATCCGTCAGGATCATACCGTCAGTATGAGCGGAAGAAAAGAAGATGTCAATTACTACATGTCAGTCGGCTATAATAAAAATCAAAATCTGATTGAAGGAGGTGAGTTCAGTACATTTCGCGCCCGCTTGAATCTCGAGGGAAAAGTGACGAACTTCTTACGCATGGGTGCTAATGTACAATATGCTGACCGCGATGAGGGGGCAATTGAAGCCGATTGGGCCCAGTTGACAAATTTATCCCCCTATGGTGATAAATATAACGCCGATGGTACATTGAGAAGAATACCGACAGACGATAGTGGATTGAATGCGCGTAACCCCTTCTTGAATATGACGTACAATGAACGGATGAACAAGCAGAATACCCTTTTTGCAAGTCTTTTTGCTAAGGTTAATCTGCCTTTTGGCATTAGCTATCAGTTTAATTTTAGCCCTGGAGTCGATATGTATCGTACGTTTAACCATAACTCCTCCGCCAATCCCAATGTGACCATTGTGGGTGGTTCGGCAAGCCGCGATCAGGAAACACGCTACAACTGGCAGATCGATAACCTGTTGAAATGGAACCGAAAGTTTGCTGAAGTCCATAACGTAGACGTGACACTTTTGGCCAATTCCGAGAAATACCAGACCTGGTGGACGCAGGCGGCTAATCAGGGATTTGTGCCTGGAGACTACCTTGGCTACCATAATCTTGCCAGTGGAAATCTGCCGACTGTCAATAGTGAAGACAAGGTATATACCGGCGATGCACTGATGGCCCGCGTTAATTATAGCCTTATGGATCGCTATAATTTAACATTATCGGTGCGTCGCGACGGATACTCGGTATTTGGGGTGAACAGTAAAAGAGCGACCTTCCCAGCGGTGGCTGGAGCATGGACCTTCACGGAGGAGTCCTTCATGAAAAATATTTCATGGCTCAACTACGGTAAATTGCGTCTCTCCTATGGTATCAACGGGAATAGAGATCTACGTAATCCAGATAATGGAACTGTAGATCCCTATGCTGCATTATCGCAACTGACGGTCAATAAATATCAGACAGTGGATGCCAACGGTACTCCTGCCGAGGTCAATACCGTAGTGATCGGTTCACGAATGGGCAATGAAAACCTCAAATGGGAACAAACAACTTCACTCAATGCAGGCTTGGATTTCTCGATCTTAAAAGATCGGATCAGTGGATCGGTCGATGTATATAGCAAAAAGACAAATGATCTTTTGGTCAAACAGACGCTTTCCAGTGTGTCTGGCTACCAATTTGTTTATTCCAACTTGGCCGAAGTGAAAAATAAAGGACTCGAACTCAGTTTGACCAGTCGAAATATTGTCGATGGGAACGTCAAATGGAATTCTAATTTTATTCTTTCCTTAAATCGCAATAAGATTTCTCGCCTGGCAACAGCCAATGATGATCCGGGGAATGGCTGGTTTATTGGGCAAGATATTGATGTGATATGGGATTACAAAGTCTTAGGGGTATGGCAGGAAAATGAGGTTGAGGAGGCGAAAAAGTATACGAAGGCGAGCATTCGCCCGGGAGATTTCAAGCTCGAGGATGTCAACGGTGATTATGTGTACAATGACGATGATAAACAATTTATCGGTTATCGCTCGCCCCGCTTTACATGGTCGCTTCGCAATGAGTTCAATATCTTCAAAAATATAGACTTCTCCTTTCAGCTGATTTCCAATTGGGGGCAGAAAAAACAATTCAACCAGGCAAAGAACAACCCCGGAAGTGTTGGTTTTATGCGTTCCACATCTTACATTCAACCCTATTGGACACCGGAAAATCCGACAAATGACTATGCACGTTTGGGTAGCGGTGCCAACGGAACCAGCTTTAATGTTTATTGGAAAAACAGTTTTATTCGGTTGAATAATGTGTCCCTCGCTTACTCTTTGCCAAAAGCGCTTTCCGAACGCATGAAAGTAAGAAATCTTAAAGTATATGTCAATGTAAACAATGCGGCGGTATATGCGCCAGTTTGGAACTATTGGGATCCGCAGAATGATGGACCTACACCACGCTATTATACACTAGGCTTGAATGTATCCCTTTAATCAAATCAAGAACATGAAGAAAATAACTATAAAAGTAGCGGCCGTTGTCGCATCAATATCATTGTTGGCGACAAATGGATGTAAAAAGAGTTTTCTCGACTCCGATCAGCTATCACAATATTCTCCAGATAACCTAAACAACGTCGATGCCCTTAAAGGAGTCTTGAATGCTTTGGGAAAAGCAGCGCGGGGCGAATTCTTTGGTGACGCTGCTCCCATGTTGTCTGAATCTATATTTTCAGATGTCGCTGTGGAAGGAACGACTGATAAGGCTACACCGGCGCAGAATTTGGTCTCTTTGATTACTCCCGATGCCAATCTCAATAGTGATGACTTTAATAAAATAGGTTGGTATTGGACAAACTTTTTCGCTGCGGTCCGTTCGGCAAATACCATTATTAGCAACATCGACCGCCCAACCTACAGCTCGGACGCTCAAAAAAATGAAATCCTGGGAGCAGCCTATTTTTATCGCGCTTATTTTTATTACAGATTAGTGCACGAATTTGGCGATGTGCCCCTGCAGCTGAAAGATCTTTCGGCACCGAAATACGATTTCTATTCGACCAAAAGAGAGGTCATTCTGAAAAAGATGAAAGAGGATTTGGAATTTGCGCAACTATGGGTGAAAGATGGCGGCAATAAGGGGGATGTGACCAATGGTGCAGTAAACCATCTGTTAGCAAAAATAGATCTGGCATTAGGTGACTTCGATGGTGCTATAGTTGCGAGCAGTAGAGTGATTGATGGGGGTAAATATGCTTTAATGAAGAGCCGTTTCGGCAGTACCGCTGCAGACCTGACAAAAAATGTCGTTTGGGATCTGCATCGCATGGATAATAAAGCGATACCAGCCAATAAAGAAGCGCTATTTTTGGTAATCGACCGTCAGACATTGCAGGGGCGTACGGACCTGGGGTCTCAGTTGATGCGGAATACTGTTCCGGCTTGGCATTTTGCAAATTTGAAAATCCCACAGGGAGGTCTCCAGGCGATTGTCGACGCCGTGAATGCAGAGATCCCACTGACACGAATGTACGGCCGTGGTATTGGCCGCTACCGGGGTACGTACTACAGCACCAAAGAAATATGGACAGATAATACAGATTACCGGCATGCAAAGGGGATGTGGATGGATATGACCGATCTGGTGTATAACAATCCAGCCATCAAGGCCTCGAAAGATCCTGCAATTAGTAGCCTTTATGGGAAACCCATCCAACAGTTTACGAGCCAAAATATCGATAAGGTATTTACCAACGGTTCGTTGGATACCATTCGGCACTGGTTTGGCTGGCCGCATTACAAGGTCTTTATCAATTCGACCAATCCATATGCCGAAGATCCAAATTGGAATCCACCGCGCGGAACAAACACGGACTGGTATGTATTCAGGTTGGCAGAAACGTATTTATTACGCGCAGAAGCTTACATCTGGAAAGGTCAACAGGCGCAGGCTATGGCAGATATCAATGCCGTTCGTGGGCGCGCAAATGCTGAACTCTTACAAAATGCAGCAAAAGTGAATATTGGTACCGTACTGGATGAACGGGCAAGAGAGTTATTTTGGGAGGAAGCGCGTAAAACCGAGCTGACACGTATCGCCTATATTTTTGCGCAGGCCGGTATTCCAGCTTATAATGGCAAAACATATAGCATGGCCAATTTCTCGCAAAAAAATTTCTTTTACGACCGTATTATTGAAAAAAATTCCTTTTATCGCAACAAGGTTCCCACGGTGCAGGGTGTACATTATGAAATTGCGCCATACCATGTGCTATGGCCTGTGCCCGCATCCGCGCAACGGTTTAATACCAACGGGATGATCAATCAAAACCAAGGCTATGCGGGAGCAGAGAACAATGTGCCGCCGCTCGATAAGATTGTTGATTAAGAGTGATGGTCGGCTTGTAAATGAGCACTAGATGCTTTCTGATAATTTTGTTATTTTGATCTTCTAAAACCGGATAGGATGCGTTTCCGAATACGAATGCCTATCCGGTTATAAATAACCAAAGAAAGAGGCGAGACGAGCTATGTATACTGTAAGAAGAATGAAAATACGGGGATTTGCGCTATTGATATTGTTTTTTCAAATGGCATTGCTATTTGGCCAAAACCCTATTACGCTGTTGCCCGGTACAGCCGAACATATTTTTAAAACCGCAGAAGTATACTACCTTGAAGATAGCAGCAACGCCCTGTCGTTTGCAGCAATACGATCACCGGAACAGGCGCAACAATTTAAACCTAATGAGCGATACTATCCCAAAAATTTCAATCGATCCTCAACCTATTGGTTTAGGGTGCGAATGTCTTTTGATCAACATATAACCCGCGACCGGGTTATTGAATTATTCGATCAAACTGCCGATATCGTGGAGGCATTTATTCCTAATGGAACTGGCGGTTTTGTCCATTATCAGGCCGGCGCTTCGATCGATTTCGAGAATAGGCAATTTATGCACAAGAATTTTGAATTTCTAATTCCTGCATTGCCAAAAGGTACTTACGAGGCTTATTTTAAGGTGCGATCGCGACAGATGGTCAACGTAATTTTGGTCTATCGTACACTAGATCGTTTTGTTCAATATACGCTGACTGAATATTTTACGTTCGGCCTGTTCTATGGGATGATCATTCTGTTTAGTTTCAATAATTTACTCATGTATTTTGCTGTTAGAGGACGCCAATATCTATATTATGTCCTCTATATATTATGCGTAGGGTTATATGAGATGTCTTCGGACGGTATCGCTTTTCAGTACCTATGGCCCGAAAATCCTTGGTTCAATCATTACGCAACAGCAGTTTTTGTCTGCTGTGTCAGTGTGTTTGCCTTGTTATTTACGAAATCCCTGCTTCATGTAAAGCAAAAAGAACCCAAATTAAATCGTTTGTTGGATCTGGTCATTATGTTGAGAATAGCATTCTTTCTCTACTGTTTAGGTTTTAATCAGAACTGGTTTATCTACAAATTTGTTGAGGTCGTTCCCTTGTCAGTTGCCTTTTTTTCTGGGATATGGCTTTGGAAGAAAAACTATCGTCCAGCCCGGTATTTCGTGCTCGCTTATACGTTTCTTTTCCTGGGCTTTGTGTTGAAAGTAGTCTATGTATTGGGCTATGCGCGTTTTATACCCAGTTCGATCGGGCATTATAGCATCACATTTGGTTTTGTGTTGGAGATGACTTTTCTCTCATTCGCGATTCATGATAAAGTTCGGCTCCTGAAAAGCAAGAAAGAACGGGCACAAAAGAGAGTTATTGAACAGATGCAGATCAACGAGAAACTCCAGGAGAAGCACAACAGGGACCTCGAACGGAAAGTGCAGGAGCGCACGCTGGAGGTGATGCAGAAATCAAAAGAACTGCTTGAGAAATCCGAAATTATTAATGATCAGAATCGCGAACTGAAAGAGATGAATAGCCTATTATGGGCTCAGTCGGAAGAAATTGGCCGCATGAACCAGTTGTTGACCAAGGATAATAAAAACTTGCAGACCAATATTGAGCGGATTACCGATGACCGGGTGCTTTCCAAGGAAATGAATTTTGAAGAATTTGGGGCAAAATATCCGGATAAGGAGACCTGTTATAAGGTTTTGTCCGATTTGAAATGGAAAAAAGAATATCGTTGTATAAAGTGTGGGTACGATAACTATTGTGCCGGGAAAACACCCTATAGCCGAAGATGCACCAAGTGTACCTATGAAGAATCTGTGTTGAACAATACGATTTTTGAAAACGTCCGTATTCCAATTAATAAAGCTTTTTATCTGGTTTATCTCGTCCATTTCCATCAGGGTGACATCTCTTCCTATAAGCTTTCGCAGAAATTGGGTATTCGGCAGAGTACCTGCTGGAATTATGCCAGCAAGGTAAAAGATATCTTGACAACAAGTGGTAAAAGACATAAAAAAAATGAAAAATCAGGTTGGACGAGATTGGTGCTGCAGGCACTGGATCGACCAACATAAATGCTATACATGAATATTTTATTTAAACAACTTATCAACCTATGCGCTATAGGCTGTCTATTTTTATCGTGGAACGTACATGCGCAAACCGTATTGGAGGGAAGAGTTTCAGTTGATTTCTCGTCAAACTGGAAATTCAGGAAATACGCTGATTCCGTGGGCCGGATAGCGAAGCAAAAGCAACAAACCGTGAACCTTCCACACAGCTGGAATATTGCTGATGTCATGGACGATACACCAGGCTACTATCGCGGTGCCACGCAATACCAAAATACCTTACGTTGGAAAACGAGCTGGCAAAATAAACGAATTGTACTTCATGTGGGGGCAGCCAATCAGGAAGCACTTATATTGGTCAATGGAAAGGAAGTAAAAGCCCATCGTGGGGGCTATACGGCTTTCAATGCAGATATTACAGATTATTTGTACCGAAAGGAAAATGCACGGAATACCATCGCCATTCAAGTCAACAACCGCTTCAACCAAGATATTGCGCCATTAAGTGGCGATTTTACATTTTTTGGTGGTATTTACCGAAAGGTGTCTTTGCTCCTGTTGGGTCAGATCCATTTTGCTGATCCGGAGTACGGAAGTAGTGGTTTGCGCGTAAATGCAAAGATTGACTCACGAGAAAATGCAACGATTAATCTTGATGCAGCTATTCAGAATGCTTCAGCATCTCAGCAAGCGGTTTTGATTGAAACTACGCTTGTTGATGCCGATGGGGTGACGATAAAAAAAGTACGGCAGAAAGAAACGCTGAAACCCCATTCACACAGCAATTTCCAACTGAACATGGTTCAAATTGAGCAGCCAAGATTGTGGTCGCCAGAGCTGCCGTACTTGTATCGTTTGATAACGCGGATTTATGATTCCAAGGGCCGGCAGCTGGACCGTCTGGATAATTCCGTGGGCTTCCGCTGGTTTTCATTCGATCCCGAAAAAGGCTTTTTTTTAAACGGGAAACCACTGAAACTAATCGGTGCAAGTCGGCATCAGGATTTTAAAGGGATGGGCAATGCTGTTCCCGATAGCCTGCAAGTACAGGATCTTGTGAAGTTAAAAGCAATGGGCGGAAACTTCTTGCGAGTAGCACATTATCCGCAGGATCCTGCCGTGCTGAAAGCCTGTGACAGTTTGGGACTGTTGGCATCGGTAGAAATTCCACTTGTGAATGAGATTTCAGAAAGTCCTGCTTTTGCCGATCACAGCTTTCAGATGCAGAAAGAGATGATCAGGCAATATTTTAACCATCCAAGCATCATTATCTGGGGCTATATGAATGAAATCTTTCTTCGGCCTCATTTTCCGAAAGATAAAGACCGTCAGGAAAAATATTTTAAATCGGTGGTATCATTGGCGCAGCAATTGGAAACACTCACCCGTAACGAAGATTCAACCCGCTATACCATGATTGCCAACCATGGCAATTTTGAGCTCTATCATCGGACAGGACTGACCAAAATCCCGATGCTTGTGGGCTGGAACCTGTATCCGGGCTGGTACGGAGGTAAAATTGCTGATTTTGGGAGACAGCTAGAACATATTCATCAGCAGTTGCCCGACAAGCCGCTCCTGGTTACCGAATATGGCGCGGATGCGGATTATCGCATACATGCCGATAAACCGATACGTTTTGACAAAAGTGTGGAGTATGCAGTCCGGTATCACCAGGGCTATCTCAACGAATTAATCAAGAAACCCTTTGTCGCTGGTGGAGTGGCCTGGAATCTATCCGATTTTAATTCCGAAACCCGCGAAGAAAGTATGCCGCATATCAATACCAAAGGTCTGTTGACTTGGGATAGGAAAGAAAAAAACACCTATTTCCTTTATCAGGCTTATCTAAGACCCGAACCTTTTATTAAGATAGGTGTCACGCACGGGAAAAAATGGGGCGTGCGGACTGATGCTGACTCTGCCTTGCTAGGCTCCGGATGGCTGCAGCTACCCATATTCAGTAATGCTGATTCCGTGGAGCTCCTGCTGGATGCTGTGTCGTTGGGCGCAAGAAAGCCTGTGGATCGGATGGTCATATGGCCTGTAAGTCTAAGCCGTGGATCACATACCGTGAAAGCACGGGCTTTCCATAACGGAAAATTAAGCGGTATGGATGAATCCATGTTGGATTGTGAGGTATTACCCTATGATCTGAAGAGGGATAAAGAATGGCAGGAACTCCGCATCAATGTTGGTGACAATCGGGAATACACTGACTCGTTAGGAAACCGGTGGTTCCCGGATCAGCCTTATGAAAGAGGAAGCTGGGGGTATGTTAAAGGCGAAAAGTATCGTCTGAAAAATACAGGGCGGGAAAACCTGGGGACCGATGTAAATATTAGAGGTACAGGAGATGATCCGCTCTTCCAAACACAATTGCAGGGACTGGAATCTTACCGATTTGATCTGCCTAATGGCGATTACGAGATCGAATTGTTCTTTGCCGAATTGGACGGTCCGAATGATAAGGAGAATCTCTTGTATGATCTCGAGCAACGGGAGAAGAAACAGGATCAAAAGGGGATAGATCGCGTTTTTGACATCCGTATTGGCGACCGTGCTCTTGCTACCGATGTCAATGTCCGGCGTGAAGTCGGGGTATTTAGGGTACTTCGTCGAAAATTTCCACTGAAAGTGAACGGCGAAGGCAACTTGGCGATTTCTTTTATTCGTAAGAAAGGTGAGCCGATGCTAAATGCGATCCGATTAAAAAAGATAAACCAGTCAGTCAACCCATAAAAAATGAAACTTATGCAGCCATTTAGAAACTATATTAAGCCTGTTGTAGCGGTGTTGATGATACAGCCTGCTCTTGCAAAAACAAGCGCTAATCTAAGTAAAGCAACCTATGCCGGGGAGCATAGAACTACAGCAACTGCCGTCGTGGCACATGAGCCTGATCCACGTGAACTCGCGGAAAGTCCACATAGCCTAGGTGAAATAGCTGCGGCGAAAGGCAGGTCGCAAGCCGCTGCTGTGAAAGATAAATCCCAAGCAGGCAGTCCAGAAGTCTTCATCCAAAAAGGACGAATAGGCCTTAACTTCAGTAAACGGCTGATCGATAAAAAGATGAAAGGGCCCTTTCTGATCCGGCGGAGCCTGGGCAGGCTGGGCGATTATCAAACTATTGCCAAAGTCACGCAGACCAAATTTATGGATCAAGTGCTTGAAGGTAGTCCATACGACTACTATTATGAAATCCAGACGGTAAAAGGAGAGTTTGTTGCACGATTGAGTTTGGAACTCCAGCTTTTTGGTGAAAATACGTTGATTTATAGTCCAACAGATCATCAGGAGCTTGTCGGCAGAGAAGTCAATCAGCTCCATGAGCAGATGTTCGGACAGGAATTCAGTCCCAATCGTTATGCCATACTTTTCAAGTCGGGGGACTACAAGTCGGCAGGACTATTTAAGATTCCTTTTTATGTGCAGATTGCTGGATTGGGCAAAGTGCCTTATGATGTTGCGGTTTCAAATATACATACGCCGCCTCATCTTGCCGATGGGAATGGGACATGTACATTCTGGCGTGCTGCCGAAAATCTTTCTGTTATTGGTCCCGAGAGCTACGAGGAAGAGCAAACATTTAAATGGGCGGTTTCCCAAGCTGCCCCACTACGTCGTATTTATTCCACACGAGTGGTGCGCAATCAATGGGCAAATGGATGGGTTAGTGGAGGTTATACTGCGGACTGCTATTTTGAAGCGGCAGCAGGTTCCAAAAATCAGCAGCAGTGGTATACACGAAACTCATTTCTAAACAAAGGAAGAGGGAAGTTTGAGGAAATTAAATACAACTATTGCTTTCAGGGAGTCGATTTTGGGCCTTCTGTCGATAAAAATAGCTATCAAAATAATTGGGCAGCAGGCGGGAATGTGACAGTGATTTCAACAACACCTATAATTCGCGAGAAGCCTTTTTTATTTTTTGATGAGGATGGGCGTTATAAGGTTTTTCGCCCGGCATTACAACATAATCATAAAGGTGTATCCTATACGCGGAACAATATGGGGGCGGGAGATATTATTGATGTGGAGAAGGATTTTTATGTTGTTAAGCCCGGCGATTCAGCAGCGGAAATGAACCGACAATTGCGGCGCGGCAAGCATTTGCTGATTACGCCGGGGATGTATGAGTTATCCGAACCTCTTCATGTCAGCAAGGCCAATACCATCATACTTGGACTTGGGTTGGCTACCTTGATACCTGGTTCAGCAAATCAGCATACGGCAATTGATGTTGATGATGTCGCGGGTGTTACTGTTGCTTCATTGATGTTTGATGCACATTATAGCTCCCATAGTTTGATCCAGGTGGGTCAGAAAAAGAGCGGGATAAGACATGACAGTAACCCAACCTTGCTGGCTGATCTATTTCTGCGTATTGGCGGATTTCGAGCCGACAAAGTTCATGTCGATCAATCGGTTATTATCAATAGTAATGATGTGATCGGTGATCACTTTTGGATATGGCGTGCCGATCATGGGGTGAAGGGCAGTGTTGGCTGGGATATCAATACGACACGCAATGGTTTGGTGGTCAATGGAGACTATATGACCATGTATGCCTTGTTCAATGAACATTTTCAGGAATATCAAACCTATTGGACCGGTAATTATGGCCGTGCTTATTTCTTTCAATGTGAAAGCCCCTATGATGCGCCGAATCAGGCGGCCTATCGAAGTGAGGCGGGGACACGCGACGGCTTTGCAGCTTATAAAGTTGCCGATGAAGTGGTGCAGCATGAGGCTTATGCATTTGGAATATATGATGTGCTGGTCAATCCGATACGCATCGAAAGTTCGGTGGAAGTTCCGGTAAAACCCGGTGTAAGGCTCAAACATATCTGCAACAACAGCTTATCCAATGGTCCCAATCGTGGCTACGGCTATGTTATCAATCAAGTTGGAAAAAGTACGTACAATACTTTTCGGGATAACCGGACGTATGTGGTGGAGTTTCCTTGATGAGCAATTGATTTAAGAAATTACCGCATAGGTGGACGAAATACAAAACTTTTCGTGAAAAAAGTTTTGACGTTACAAAAAAATTAAGATTTTTTAACATTTTGAAAATAGCGAAATCGATTGCGTAATAAAACGCAATCGATTGTGTTTTCAAAAGCTCCATTTTTAGCAAAATCGAGGTTTTGATATATTGATAAATTGGGAGATTTTAGTGTCGAAAAGAACACTATAAACCAAACCCAATTTATGGAAATGGACATCTACACCAAAAGGAAGTGGACGAGAATAATCCCGCTTCTATTTAGCCTAATGCTGTTCCAGTTATTCGCTTTTGCACAAACGAAAATAACGGGAAAAGTACTAAACAATAATCGACCTCTGCCTGGGGCAACGGTTTTTATTAAAAATAACGCAAAATCTGTCACCTCGACCAATGGTACGGGAACATTTGAAATTCAAGCCAAATCAGATGATATTCTGGTTGTCAAAAGCGTTGGATTTGAGACGCAGGAGATCGCTTTGGGGGGGAGACAAAATGTCTCGGTGAATCTAGTTGAATCAAGCAACGAACTTGGAGAGGCGATTGTGACAGGATATACAACAATCAATCGTAAAAAAAGTACAGGTTCGATTGCGAGTGTGACTAGCAAAGATATTGAAAATCTTCCTGCTGCAAGTATTGACGTCTTGCTGCAAGGAAAGTTACCGGGAGTAAACGTTCAGAACTTCACCGGACAACCTGGAATGAAGACCTCTTTGGTTATCCGCGGAAATACCAATATTCCCCGCTCCAATAATGATTTTGACGCCGACAATTTGACGAGTAACCCACTGTATGTCATTGATGGAATTCCTACATCAGAAGATGAAATCAAAAGTTTTAATGTTACTGGAACCAACTTTCTTGCAAGTCTAAACCCCAATGATATCGAGTCTGTTGACGTTTTGAAGGATGCATCCGCAGCAGCGCTATATGGAGCGAGAGCAAACAACGGTGTTATTTTGATCAAGACTAAGCGTGGTCAGCTGGGACGTCCAAAATTTAGCCTAAATACCTATCAAGGATATGTGACTAAACCGGCAACAGTTGCTACACTGATCGGTGCGGCAGAAAGAAGAAAGAAACTGGAATTGATTTATAAGTTTGCGAATGATGCTCAACTTCAAACGATACCTCAGCTATTGACAGATAGTTTGAATCCGGCATTTAATAATAACAATGATTATCAGGACTTATTTTATCAATCTGGATACGTACAGAACTATGACCTTTCTGTTTCTGGGGCTACCGAGAATTTAAACTATAGGGTCAGTGGCGGGATGTATAATGAAAAAGGAATTGTAAAAAGTACTGGTCTAAAGCGCTATTCTTTTACAAGTAACTTGATTTTTAATATCACCAAACAATTGGAATTTCTGACTAACTTCAAGGCTTCGACCAACAGACGGATGGACGGTAAAGGGAGTACGGAGTTCTTGAAGACCAACAGATACCGCAGTGTTTTTGCTATTAATCCAGTGGATATGCCAACATCATTACTGGGTATGAGTCAGGACGATATCAATAGTATTGTGAATCCCTATGACTATCAGCGCAACGACAATATCAATGTGGATCTAAGTGGAGTCGGTGAATTAAGATATACGTTCTTAAAAGATTTCCGTTTGAGCACGCGTAGTATTATTAACTATTCTACGGCAAAAAATGATTTTGCTTCACCATCTATTTTGAACTCTGATGGTTTAGCCTACGCAAAATCCACTTATACCCAGTACAGAAAATATTTGTTGACCAACTCTTTATTATGGACAAAGTCCTTAAATGATGTACATAACTTTACGGCGACGGCAGTTCAAGAATATGAGACACGTAAAAATGAGGGCTTGTATTTGCTAGGAAAGGATATCCCAAATGACAATATTCAAGTAATTAAAGGCGTAAGTTCTCAAAATCTGAATGGATATTCTGATCAATCGACCTATGCAAAGTTGTCATTCCTCGGAGCGTTTCATTACGATTATAAAAGTAGATATTTATTGGATGCCGTATGGAGAGCGGATGCTTCTTCAAGATTCGGTAAGAATAACAAATGGGGATACTTCCCATCTGTAGGTGCTGGATGGATTGTCTCGGAAGAACCCTTTATGGAATCCAAAGAATGGGTAGATGAATTGAAATTGCGTGCTAGCTGGGGACGTACTGGCGATGAAAGTAGCATCGGTGATAATGACCGCTATAATGCATTTGTTGCTGGAGATGGATCTTATCCTGGTAACTCTGGAAATACTTATGGCGGCAGCACAGCAGTTATTCCAAACTATTCGGGTATAACCAATGATAACATCACCTGGCAGAAATCTGATACTTGGAATGCTGGATTTGATGCATATCTATTAAAAGGCAGACTTACGGTAAATTTTGATACCTATGTAAGAACAACAACAGGACAGATGTTGCAAATCTGGATACCAGAGTATTCAGGCTACTTGCAAACGTTTACGAATGCTGCCGGGGTTAGAAACTCAGGGGTAGAGATCAATATCCAGGGAAAAGTATTTGAAAAAAGTAAAGAGTTTCAGTGGATTCCACAATTGAATTTATCATTTAACAAAAATGTCGTTACAGCATTGCCTAACGGTAACCGAGATTTGTATTATAGTCAAGGGGTGTATGTTGTTGGTAAACCTTTGAATATGTTTTATGGCTATCTTGTGAACGGTGCCATCAGCTCATCCAACGACATTATTGTAAACCCATATACTGGAGCGGTAGGTGCTACAAAGTGGGGGACATTGAAACCAGGTTACCCAAATTGGGTAGATGTGAATGGTGATTACAAAATTTCAGATGCCATTGGTGAAAATGATATGACCTTTTTCGGCGATCCCAACCCTAAAGTGACTGGCGGTTTTACTAATAACTTTACTTACAAGGGCTTTTCTTTACAAGTCTTGACAACGTTTACCTTCGGTAGAGATATTATCAACAGTACTTTTGCGCGCCGTATGTCTAATGGATTCTTCTATGGAAACCCTAAGGATCTATCTAAAGCATCGATCGGAGATTTAGACAAGTATGATTTTTGGCAACAAGAAGGCGATATGGCTAGATACCCTGCGGCAAATCCATATATGGGATTGTATGCTTGGAGAGCCGGTCAATCGATGTTTATGGAGCCAGGATGGTACGTGCGCATCAAAAATATCAACTTAGCATATCGTTTCAATAAAGGTCAAAATCCTTGGATGAATCGTTTAGGAATTAATTCACTCAGATTATATGGTACAGTGGATAATGTTCACATGTTCCAAAAATTCTCAGGTGTTGATGCCGAAATGGTTGATGCGAGAGGCTTTGATTATGGTGACGGTTATCCATTGCCATCGAAGTATACTTTAGGTGTTCAATTCGAATTTTAATAGCTAGCAATATGAAGATTTTAAAAATAACATATAAAAAGATAGGAGTAGTCGCGACTCTTTTCTCCGCTATGATTCTAGGATCATGTAACAAGCAATTGGAGAACAATTTAATTAATGATACCTATGCGGATACTTTTTGGAAGAATGAAAAAGATTTTACGGGTGCAACCCTGGGAATGTACAGTTTATTCCGAAAGGCCATGGTTACAAACCAAGCTTTTTTCGCTTGGGGAGATACGCCTGTTGGAATTTTGACAACCAGCGAGGGTACATTGCATTCGGATATCTATACGAGTGGTAGCTTTAAATTGCCCTATCGGGAAGGGGGAGGACTTAACTGGACAAACTGGTACCGTGTGATAAATGAAGCTAATTTGATTATCAAGAGGATTCCGGACATTTCGGAAGATAAATTTTCCCCTGGAACCAAAAACTACCTTCTTGGTGAAGCTTACTTTATGCGTGCACTTTCCTATTTCTATATGACACGGGTTTGGGGAGATCTTCCTTTACAAACTGAGCCGACAGAAACAGCTGATCAGGCGGTATTGATTGGCCGGACTTCAACCGATGATATTCTCAAATTTATTGTTAGTGATGCGCAGAAAGCTTCAAGTTTATTGACTTGGGAAGGGGTTGACGGACTAGGTCGTCGTCGGGCAAATAAAGCTGCTGCTTTGGCCTTGTTAACACATGCGACTGCCTGGCAAAATGACTACGCGAAAACTGTAACATATGCGGATTCCATCATCAATCGTCCAGATCTTTTTACATTGCAAGCAAAAGAAAATGTACGTAATGTTTTTAAAGAAGCGAGTGCAAAAGAAAACATATTCGTCTTTACAAATAAAGATGCAGAAAATGAATCCGCTTCCTACCAAGGTTTGGATGTTTTTACTCAGGCTGTAGGCTTTATTACGGTAAGTAATAGTATTTACGTAAATATGCCAATGGCAGTCCCAGTCTATTATGTGACGAATACAAAGTTAGAGGAAATGTATGGTAAGGAGGAAGATGGTGACACCAGAAGAACGGACTTCTTCAGAAATATTACCAATTCGGAAACTAATTCGCTGATGAAGTATTCTGATATTGTCTACAAAAATGCGGCGACCAATTCAGATCCTAGGATCGAAAGCAATTTGGTGATTTTTAGATTGGCCGATATGGTTTTGTTAAAAGCGGAGGCTTTAAATGCGCTGGGAAAGGATAATGAAGCGTTGATAGCGGTAAATTCGATTAGAAGCAGAGCAGGAGCCAAAACCATGATTAGCAGTAGCGGAGCAAATCTTAAGCGAGATATACTGAAAGAAAGACAACGTGAATTGATTGGCGAAGGTCATTGTTATTTTGATATTGTTCGAAATGCCTGGAAAACGAAAAATAATAATCTTTTCGTGCAGTTGGCTTCCTGGAGTATGGATGCTACACGTATGGAACAAAAAGGTTATCTATTCCCAATCGAGAATAGCATTTTGAACTCGAACCGATTAATCTCTCAGAATCCTTATTGGATGGGCAAATATTAAGTGAATCAACATGAAAAATACATTTATATATTTAAGTATTATTGCTTTGGTAACAATTTTTAGTTGTAAAAAAGAAGCGGTAATAGATGGTGGCGTCAGTGATCCACATGTCAATATGACAACCTATGATTTCTTGAAATCACATCCACAGCACTTATTCGATACTACCTTGATGATTATCGATAAAGCTGGATTAAAAGATAAAGTCAACAGCGCGGGAACCTTTTTTGTCCCTACAAATTATTCCATTCGTAATTTCCTGTTAGCGAAACAGAATGAATGGCGTAAAAAAGATGAACGACTTAACTTTAATCTGGATTCATTGTTTAAATATTATCCACAAAAAATGCTCCAGGATTCGATGAGTGTCTATCTTTTCTCTGATCGCATCGTTCGGGATAATTTAACTGAATCGGGAACTATATTCCAGACACAAGAACCAACTACAAAACTCTTGGTGACATTGGAAAAATCAACTAGTGGAGATTATTTGGAGGATGGTATCATTTCTCAAGGGCCTAAATTGCTCTATTTAACCAAGATCTACGGTGAGCGTGATGTCATGAAAAATGGCTCATTATCTGATCCTTCAGGAAAAGCAAATCTGAATGACACCAAATTGCTCTGTCAGACATCAGGTATTATTTCAACGACAGGCATAGTACACGTGTTGAATAACCAGCATATTTGGGCATTTAGAAGATAAATTAATTGGTATTAATATGAAAAATAGATATAAGATATTTGCATACATCGGCGTATTGGCATCCTTAATGTATGTAGGTTGTAAGAAAATTGAGGTTGGCTATTTGAGCGATAATATCCGTTATGGATCAAATCCGATTGCTGTAGATCAGGGAACCTTTTATATAGCAACTGGAATTATCCCAGATGCTTCAACGCCACCGTTTACTGTCACTCTATTGGATGTCCGTAATAAGGCGACAGGAAAAAGGGAGGAAACTTTTTTTAAGGAATATGATGTTACTGTTTGGAAAGAGAAATACGATCCGAAAACAGATACAACACTTGAACTGATTAATAGTAAACGAGGTATAGAGAAGAAATTGCCATTTACTGTTCTAGAAAAAAGTGGTCAATTTATGTTCACTCAAGCGACTGATAATGTCCCAACTGGAGAGTATGAGGTTGATTTACGTGTTCAAAATCCAAAAGGTACAAAAGATTATAAGAATATAACAACGATCAAGTTGTCTGCTGTAAAAGAATATACCTATGAAAATGTTCCTTACTTTATCGCGGTTGAGGCAAATAGCGAAACAGGTATCCGTTTCCCTTATGATGATCAATGGATTGATCAGACCAAAGGGCAGAGCACTAGTTTGACCTTAAATATTAAACGTGTAGCAGACGGTCCAAATCAAATTGTATTGAAGGTTTACGACAAAAATGGAGCATTATTTCCGGGTAGTGCTTTGGACAGAAGGCCATCTGGCAATGATTTCCTTAAAACTTTAGCGACTTTCGCTTATAAAACAACAGTTACAGACACAGCTGTAGTCTATGATTATGCGCAAGTGAGATTTCCGGATGTATATTGGGATAGTCAGTCAAATGGGATTAACTGCTATTACAGAATCCAATCGAAATGGATTCAATCAATAGACTATGCGGATACTAAAAACTGGAACCCGCCGACAGATATGAAGTATTTGACTTATGATAAACCTGTAAAACTTAACATAAGGTTTAATACGAAGATTTATAAGGCCGGAAAGTATATTTATGAGCTTCATCTGAAAGCGACGAAAAATCCAACGGCGAAGTAGGAAGCATTGCGTTTAGATTATAGCTGACTATATTGAGAGGGAGAGTGTGAATTAATACTCTCCCTTTTTTGCTAACAGAAAATTATAACCCTTTTATATTTTTTAATTAAACTTAAATTTTTATGAAAAATTTTAATTTCCTTATCCTATTGTGTGTTTTGATCGGTATCAATTCAGGTTGTTCAAAGCCTGATGTTAACGATGTTGTAAAAAATGTAGATTCTCCAAATCGAGTTTTAAAGGCTAATCAGCTCACACAGCCGACAGTTACTTTGCAGGCATCAAGTACAGGAACAGCTATTACTGCAAATGTGAGCTTAAGCAACTTTGACCCAAACTATGTAGTTACTGAGGTGAGTGTTAGTTGTAACGGCACAGATGGAACTGTTATGAATAGTGTTTTGGGGACAGGAGGAGGAAATGTGATATTTTATGGAATTAAGGGATTTAGCTATACGGTTGTCGCTACTGTTTCCTATTTATCCAAGACTGGATCCGCAATGTCTCCAATTACAAAAACATCGATACTGAATATTTCTCAGCCCGGAGGTAGCGCATCATGCACTTATCCTCCAACATTGGCTTATCCCAGTTTTCCTTCGGTCATTGATAGGAATGGGAGCTATTTGTTTATGGAAGATGGCGAATTATTTGTTTTATATCCAACTGATAATAGAATTAATGTGAACATAGTAGTATTATATAGAGAAAGAGGATCTAATCAAGAGTGGCGCCAAACGGATCCAATAAATTCAATAGGAGCTTATTTTCCTGGAATCGGACAACTTACTCTTGTACGAATTGTCGGATTAAAGCCTACAACCGAATATGAACTTAAATCCGCAATTCAATGTAATGACAAACTTGTTTTTACACCTGAGTTATTCTTTGCATCAACGCTAGCGATGTAAATTTTGTCTTAATTTTTAAGCTGTTTTACTGATTTTTTATATAATACCTTAATTAATGATGAAAAGAAAATTTCTTGCTGTTGGACTCGGTCTTATGCTATGCGCCAATCTAAAAGCTCAAACCGCTCAGGATTTTAAACAAACCTATGCTGATCTTGCTGTATTCGAAGATCCTTTGGCGTTAAAACTAAAAAAGGGGATTAAGAAAAAACAGCTCAATCAGATTGCTGATACAACACTACGCCGGGTCGCGCAGTCCATACTTGATGGCAACTATAATAAGGAGTATAAATATGCAACCTATTATGCCTTGTTGAATCCGACAACTTTAGGGCATCAATTAAGTATTGGGGACGGTTATAGTAAATATGAAAATATGACCGGTGTGTATCTTCCCAAAGGGAAACATATTGTTATCGTGGACGGCATTGCAGCTGGTAAAGAGGTAAACCTTGTTGTGCCCAATTGGTTGCGAAAAGCTCCCAATCCGCAGGAACCTACAAAAGACCCGAAAGGGTGGGGACTGGAAAAACAGGAATTCAGATTGCAGAATGGTGTCAATATTATCCAGCTCGAGGACTACGGAAGTTTAGCCTATATCGATTATTTCTCAGAGGAACCTGAAAAGGAAAACCCGATTACAGTTCATTTTCCGACAGGGCAGGTAAATGGTTACTTTGATCTTAAAAAACAGGGAAATAAGGAGTGGGATAGTCTGATCGATCATGCTGTATTTCCAATTATGGACGCAAAAGGTGAGCATATTCAGACGGCTTATCCAATAGAGGCATTGAAGCAGTATGCTTATGGAAAAGGCGTCGAGCTAATTCGTAATTACGATTCACTGGTGTATAGACAACATCGCTTAATGGGATTGGAGAAGTATAATAAAGTACCGAAGAATCGTATTCTCGCGCGGGTGAACTATAATTATTACATGTTTCGTGATGGTGATGGGGTTGCCTATATGGGCGATAAAGTTGGTTACGCGATGAAGATGGTGGTAACGCCGGAATCGGTGATTAAAGGAGATCCTTGCTGGGGTTTCAGTCATGAGGTGGGCCACGTACACCAGACACGTCCAATGTTTAATTGGGGTGGTTTGGGTGAGGTGAGCAACAACCTGTTCTCCTTATATGTAACACGTTCATTTGGTAATAAAACTCGGGTTTCAGAACAGAACAATTTTGAGAAAGCGAAGACCAATATTATTGAAAAACGAATTTCTTATTTGTCCGATCCGGATGTATTCGATCGTTTGATTCCTTTTTGGCAGTTACAGCTCTATTTTGAGGGTGAGGGAAAACGCCCCGATTTTTATGCTGATCTATTTGAGGCTTTCCGTCAGCAGAATATGAGTAAACCAAGAAGACAGCGTTCAGATTGGAGTTCAGATCGCATGATGGGTGAGCGTAATCCTGCCGT
This sequence comes from Sphingobacterium sp. UBA7631, assembly GCF_002483935.1. Taxonomy (NCBI): domain Bacteria; kingdom Pseudomonadati; phylum Bacteroidota; class Sphingobacteriia; order Sphingobacteriales; family Sphingobacteriaceae; genus Sphingobacterium; species Sphingobacterium sp. UBA7631. Next base: position 1,612 of record NZ_DLIX01000011.1, on the reverse strand, counting down.
CCATCAGCTGAATTTTGTTAAAACAGCCTGCGAAGTGGCCAAATTGGATTTGACGGATTTCTTTGATAAATACGGATTCTTTTTCGTTGGTACCTTGGAATACGACGATTATGGAAAGTATACCTATACCATGACGCAGGAAATGGTTGACGCCTGTCGTCTGGCAATTAAAAACATGAACCTACCCAAGCCTAAGGCTGATCTTACAGCATTAAGAGACTAGGATAGGTAAACTGGCGCAAATGAAGCTCCGAATCGCAGTGAATGATTCGGAGCTTCTGTGTTTAGTGAGTATAGCTTGTGGATCTCGTGATTGTCTTGACGTTTTAAAAACTGAATGAACTTCCTGTGAGAAATTCTTTCTATCCTCTTTTAAATTGAATAAGATGTTTTTAGCTGTGATTCAATTATACCTTGATACCTACCTTATGATAGGACATAAACTTTTAGGGGAGAGGCGAGTTCTAAGTGTGTATTTATGCGTTGCTGAGCCCTAGCATTCTTTTGTGCCTTTATAGCGTGTTTTTCCGAGTTGTTTTCGTGTTGCAGCGTCGCTGCGGAGTTTTTCGGCTGCGGTTCATTCCGCCATTGGCCCCTTTTCGGGGCATTCAGGGGATATGGTCGCGTTCGGAGCGTCATTTGCCCGTGTTGGCAGCTGGGTGAGTGCGGGCTTAGACTCGGACTCAACACGGACTCAACACGGTTGCAGGGCAAATCTGCCCCGAGCATGGTACAAAGCAGGTGGAGATGGGAGCCGAAGGTTCCCGCAAGCCCTGCGCAGCAGCCGGAGCCCTGTCCACGAGGCGGAACCCTAGTTTGCCCTAAATGAGCCATGCTTCCCCAGTAAATAAAGAAAAGTTGAGAGCTTCTTATTCCTTAGGTTAGCTTTTGTTTATATTTAGCTTAGTAATAAGTTAGGGTTTGCTTAGCTATAACCTATACTATACCTAAACTAAACCCTAAACTAAATAAACAAGCAGGAAAGTATGACTGCAAAAGAAGGTATTCCGGAGCCCTGTGTTCTGCCATCTTTCCGACCTACCGATATCCGCCTATCCCCTGTTATATCCTGCATTGCGGTGTCTTTCCGCTGCGATCTTTCCGACGGGACAATTTTCCGGCCCTACCGATATTCTTCCGTCCATCAGTTGCGCGCGGCATCTCGTTCCCGGTATTGGCTGCTTATGTTTGCCGCTGCAGGCAGTGCTGAAATCCCTCTGGAAACTCTTTTCGTCTCTTCCTTCGGATAGCTGCGTCCTAAAATGAAAAAGAATCTCGCACCCTTACAGGCAGTTAAGGGGAAA
>NZ_DLIX01000011.1:0-286 GCF_002483935.1 Sphingobacterium sp. UBA7631 | reverse complement strand
CCGCAAGGGAGGGACGGTTACCGCGAGAGCAGGGGACCATGAAAAAAGAAGGGTTTGAGTAGGTCGGGCAGGATTTAAAATCCCGCTGGGTTTATTTTAAACGCGGAAATCGGAAAAAGAGAGAAGAAAAAAAAACTTCAGAAAGTTTTTGGAAGTTCAAAAAAGATTTCTACCTTTGCAGTCCCAACGGAAACGAAGGGGAAAACAAAAAAGATAAAGACGGCGCAATGCCCTCGGAATATAGCGGATACGGAAGTTGAAGCGACAAAGTTCTTTAAGAAAACAC
>NZ_DLIX01000008.1:34460-396166 GCF_002483935.1 Sphingobacterium sp. UBA7631 | reverse complement strand
TGAACTTCCAAAAACTTTCTGAAGTTTTTTTCTTTTCTCTTTTTCCGATTTCCGCGTTTAAAATAAAATCAGCGGGATTTTAAATCCTGCCCGTCTTACTTAAACCCTTCTTTTTTTTCATGGTTTCTTCCTGCGAAGTAACCGTCCCTCCCTTGCGGAGTGGTGCAAAGATAGGGAGTTTACTAACAAACTTCCAAGCCTTTTGTTTATTATTTTTTAATATTTAGGTTAACTAACTGTAACATTGAACGATTAATTTATGATAGCTATGCGTTAAGCCGTCCTATCAGGTAAAATCAACCAATTAAACGGCCAAGCTGCTTGCTATAAATTTCAGTTCGCCCCTTTCCTTAACAAGCAATTTCACCGCTAAAAGAGCAAGCTAAATATATTTTTACGACCTTCTTCAATATCAAATAAGGTCGCTATAGAAACAAAAAAGGTCCAGACGAATGTCTGGACCTTCCTATATAAAATAATCGAGTAACGATTAATCTTCTTCTTTCGAAGCCAACAATTGATCGTACTCCTCGCGAGAGCCCACAATTAAATTGCTGTATTGACGGATACCTGTACCAGAAGGGATCAAGTGACCAACGATTACGTTTTCTTTCAAACCTAATAAGTTATCACGTTTACCTGCGATAGCAGCTTCGTTCAACACTTTTGTGGTCTCTTGGAAAGAGGCAGCAGAAATGAACGATTTCGTACCCAATGAAGCTCTGGTAATACCTTGCAACAATGGACTTGAAGTTGCCGGAATTGCTTCACGAACTTCAACAAGTTTTAAGTCACGACGTTTCAGACTAGAATTCTCTTCTCTCAACTTACGTAAAGAAACAATTTGTCCCGGACGTAAGTTATTGGAGTCTCCTGCATCAACGACAACTTTCTTGTCAAACAAGGAATCATTTTCTTCCATGAAATCCCATTTGTTAACCGCTTCTTTTTCTAAGAAACGCGTATCTCCTGGATCTTCGATGTTAACTTTTTGCATCATTTGGTGAACGATCGTCTCGAAGTGTTTATCGTTGATCTTCACACCTTGCAGACGGTATACCTCTTGGATACCATTCACAATGTAATGTTGCACTGCTGATGGACCTTTGATCGACAAGATATCCGCAGGAGAGATCGAACCATCTGATAATGGCATACCAGCTTTCACAAAGTCATTATCCTGAACAAGGATATGCTTAGAAAGAGGTACCAAGTATTTCTTGATTTGACCATCACGAGACTCGATAGACATCTCACGGTTACCACGTTTCACACCACCCAATGTTACCACACCGTCGATTTCTGTTACAACAGCAGGGTTAGAAGGGTTACGTGCTTCGAATAACTCCGTTACACGCGGTAGACCACCTGTGATATCTCGCGTTTTACCCGTAGAACGAGGGATTTTAACAAGGATACCACCTTCTTTTACTGTTACACCATTAGCAACTGCAACGTGAGCGCCTACTGGGATATTGTAGGTACGAATAACCTCGCCCGATTTATCAAGAATCTTGATGGATGGGTTTTTCGTTTTATCACGTGTTTCAATAATTACCTTCTCTTTGTGACCAGTTTGCTCATCTGACTCCTCACGGAAGGTAACCCCTTCGATGATTGCATCAAATTCAACTTTACCGGCAAATTCAGAAATAATTACTGCATTATATGGATCCCATTCCACCAATTTATCCCCTTTAGCTACTGTACCGCCATCTTCAACGAACAACTGTGAACCATAAGGGATATTTTGTTGGAATACAATTTTATTATGTGCATCAATAATCTTAACCTCACCAGAACGTCCTAAGACTACCTGATGTGTACCATTATCATTTGTTTGCGAAACAGTACGTACGTTTTCAAATTCGATTTTACCATCGTATTTAGAAATGATACTTGAATCAGCAGCAATGTTCGATGCCGTACCACCCACGTGGAATGTACGAAGTGTTAACTGTGTACCTGGTTCACCAATTGATTGAGCGGCGATAACACCCACAGCTTCACCTAACTGAACACGCTTACCTGACGCCAAGTTGCGTCCGTAACAACAAGCACAAACACCACGCTTAGACTCACAAGTTAATACCGTACGAATCTCAATTCCTTCGATACCTGCTTTTTCGATAGTTTCAGCAATTTCCTCAGTGATATCTTCATTTGCGGAAACGATCAATTCGTCAGTATCCGGATGAAGAACATCATGCAATGGTGTACGACCCAAAATACGATCGAACAATGGCTCAACAACATCGTCATTATCTTTCAATGCTGTTGTATAAATACCACGTAAACCACCACAATCTTGTTCCACAACGATCATATCTTGCGCTACGTCATGTAAACGACGGGTCAAGTACCCCGCATCCGCTGTTTTCAATGCTGTATCGGCAAGACCTTTACGCGCACCGTGGGTAGAGATAAAGTATTCCAATACGGACAAACCTTCTTTAAAGTTTGACAAGATCGGGTTTTCGATAATCTCACCACCAGAAGTACCTGATTTTTGGGGTTTCGCCATCAAACCACGCATACCACATAACTGACGGATCTGCTCTTTCGAACCACGGGCTCCAGAATCCAACATCATGTAAACTGAGTTGAAACCTTGATTATCATTCGAAAGAATATCCATAACGTGCGCCGTCAATCTGTTGTTGATACGCGTCCAGATATCGATGATTTGGTTGTAACGTTCGTTGTTTGTAATGAAACCCATGTTATAGTTGTTCATTACTTCTTCAACCTCGTTAGTTGCTTGTTGAATCAATTCAGCTTTCGCAGCAGGAATGTTCAAATCTTCCAAGTTGAAAGAAAGACCACCTTTGAAGGCTGTTTGATATCCCAATTCTTTCATATCATCCAAGAACTGTGCTGCACGGGCCATACCCGTAGTCTTCACAATTTCACCGATGATATTACGCAACGATTTTTTAGTAAGCAATTCATTGACAAAACCCATTTCATCAGGAACAACTTGGTTGAAGATCACGCGACCTACTGTTGTTTCTAACAAGGTATCAACGATGCTACCATCTTTTTGTCTAACTTTTGTTTTTACTTTAATCCAGGCATGAAGGTCAATTTGCTTCTCATTTAAAGCGATGATAACCTCTTCAGCCGAATAGAAAGTCATATCTTGACCTCTTACGGTGTGATCGCCAGCAGTTCTACGGCCTTTAGTAATATAGTAAAGACCCAATACCATGTCTTGAGATGGTACTGTGATTGGAGAACCATTCGCAGGGTTTAAGATATTGTGCGCGCCTAACATCAAGATTTGGGCTTCCAAAACTGCAGCATTACCAAGAGGTAAGTGGACTGCCATCTGGTCACCGTCAAAATCCGCGTTGAACGCTGTACACACTAATGGGTGTAATTGAATAGCTTTACCCTCTACCAATGTAGGTTGGAAAGCCTGAATACCCAAACGGTGAAGCGTAGGTGCACGGTTTAGTAATACAGGGTGACCTTTCAATACATTTTCAAGGATATCCCATACCACAGGATCTTTACGATCCACAATTTTCTTAGCTGATTTTACTGTTTTTACAATACCACGCTCGATCATCTTACGGATGATAAACGGTTTGTAAAGTTCAGCAGCCATATCTTTAGGAAGACCACACTCGTGTAATTTCAAGTGAGGACCTACAACAATTACCGAACGAGCCGAATAATCCACACGCTTACCTAACAAGTTTTGACGGAAACGACCTTGTTTACCTTTCAAAATATCAGATAAAGACTTCAATGCACGGTTACCTTCTGTCTTAACAGCGTTCACTTTACGTGAGTTGTCAAACAAAGAGTCTACCGCTTCTTGAAGCATACGTTTTTCGTTACGTAAGATTACTTCAGGAGCTTTGATTTCGATCAAACGTTTTAGACGGTTGTTACGGATAATCACACGACGGTATAAGTCATTCAAATCCGAAGTCGCAAAACGACCACCATCCAAAGGCACTAAAGGACGCAATTCAGGTGGAATGATTGGAACGATTTTCACAATCATCCATTCTGGACGATTCTCGATATTTTCACGTGAACTACGGAAAGCTTCAACCACATGAAGGCGTTTTAACGCTTCATTTTTACGTTGTTGCGAAGTTTCGTTAGCAGCTTGGTGACGTAAATCGTATGACAATTGATCCAAATCAATACGTTTCAACAAATCTTCCAATGCCTCAGCACCCATCTTAGCAACGAATTTTTGAGGATCGTTATCGTCTAAATATTGATTTTCTTTTGGTAGGGTATCTAAAATATCTAAATATTCTTCTTCAGTCAAGAAGTCCATAAAGTTGATACCATCTTCTTCCTTAATACCAGCTTGGATAACCACATAACGTTCGTAGTAAATGATCATATCCAATTTCTTGGTAGGAAGTCCCAATAAATAACCAATTTTATTAGGAAGAGAACGGAAATACCAAATGTGCGCAACAGGAACTACCAAGTTGATATGTCCCATACGCTCACGACGTACCTTTTTCTCTGTTACTTCAACACCACAACGGTCACACACAATACCTTTATAACGGATACGTTTGTATTTACCACAGTGACATTCGTAATCCTTTACAGGACCAAAAATACGCTCACAGAATAAACCGTCACGTTCCGGTTTGTAGGTACGATAGTTAATCGTTTCCGGTTTTGTAACTTCACCACTTGAGCGTTCCAAAATAGTTTCTGGAGAAGCCAAGCTGATCGTAATCGAAGTGAAGTTGCTTTTAATTTTATTATCTTTTTTGTAAGACATACTTATTCAAAAGTTAAAGCTTTATAAAGAAGCTTTGAAGGACTGAGCCCTTCAAAGCCCTAATTGCTTAATTAATCCAATGTGATATCTAGACCCAATCCACGTAGCTCGTGTACCAATACGTTGAACGATTCTGGTACCGATGGTGTCGGAAGGTTGTTACCTTTTACGATAGCCTCGTAAGTTTTGGCACGACCAACCACGTCATCCGATTTCACAGTCAAGATTTCTTGAAGGATGTTAGATGCACCGAATGCTTCCAATGCCCAAACCTCCATCTCACCGAAACGTTGACCACCGAATTGCGCTTTACCACCTAGAGGTTGTTGTGTGATCAATGAGTACGGACCGATTGAACGTGCGTGCATTTTATCATCAACCATGTGACCTAATTTCAACATGTAGATTACACCCACTGTCGTTGGTTGATCGAAACGGTCACCCGTCAATCCGTTGTACAAATATGTACGTCCTGATTTCGGTAAACCAGCTTTCGCAACCCAATCCTGTACCTGATCCATTTCAGCACCATCAAAGATAGGTGTAGCAAATTTCACACCTAATTTTTGACCAGCCCAGCCCAATACGGTTTCGTAGATCTGTCCCAAGTTCATCCGTGAAGGTACCCCGAGTGGGTTCAACACGATATCAACTGGTGTACCATCTTCTAAGAATGGCATATCCTCATCACGTACAATACGTGCAACGATACCTTTGTTACCGTGACGACCGGCCATCTTATCCCCTACTTTCAACTTACGTTTTTTAGCAACGTAAACCTTAGCCATCTGCACAATTCCTGATGGAAGTTCATCACCGACAGATACTGCGAATTTATCACGTTTGAACGAACCTAACTCTTCATTAATTTTAATGTTGTAATTATGAAGGGCCATTTTGATCAACTCGTTTTTATCTTCGTCAGTTGTCCATCCCATTGGGTTGATGTTGTTGTAATCTAATTCAGCTAGAATTTTTTGTGTAAACTTAGCTCCCTTAGCAACCAACAACTCTTTATAGACATTGTATACCCCTTGGCTAGTTTTACCATTCACTACAGTGAATAATTTTTCAACCAAGCGGTCTTTCAATGATTTAACTGCTCTATCGTGAGCAACCTCTAGTTTCTCTAAAGTTTTACGTTCAACCTCTTTAGACATTTTCTTCGCACGCGAGAATAACTTCGTATCGATAACAACACCTTTTAATGAAGGCGGAGTTTTCAATGAAGCATCTTTCACGTCACCAGCTTTGTCACCGAAGATTGCACGTAACAATTTCTCTTCTGGAGAAGGATCAGATTCACCTTTAGGTGTGATTTTACCAATTAAGATATCACCGCCACCAACTTCAGCTCCGATACGGATAATACCGTTTTCGTCCAAATCTTTTGTCGCTTCTTCAGATACGTTAGGAATATCAGCTGTTAACTCTTCTTCACCACGTTTCGTATCACGAACTTCAAGTTCGAATTCTTCAATGTGAAGAGAAGTAAACCAGTCTTCTTTCGCTACACGCTCAGAAATTACGATCGCATCCTCAAAGTTATATCCTTGCCAAGGCATGAACGCTACTTTCAAGTTACGACCTAATGCCAATTCACCATTTTCAGTCGCATAACCTTCACATAACACCTGTCCTGGTTCAACTCGTTGACCTTTCTTAACGATAGGCTTCAAGTTCATACATGTATTTTGGTTGGTTTTCTTGAATTTGATCAATTTATACGTTTTGACATCATCATCAAATGATACAAGACGATCATCGTCGTTTCTGTCGTAACGGATCTTGATTTCATCAGCATCTACATACTCTACTACACCATGACCTTCCGCATTGATCAATGTACGTGAATCTTTCGCAACACGACCTTCAAGACCAGTACCTACGATAGGAGCTTGCGGACGCAATACAGGCACGGCCTGACGTTGCATGTTCGATCCCATCAATGCACGGTTGGCATCATCGTGCTCCAAGAAAGGAATCAATGAAGCCGCAATAGATGTAATTTGGTTTGGAGCAACGTCCATATAATCAAGCATATTAGGCTCGATAATTGGGAAGTCACCCTCATATCTGGCTTTCACTTTCGCATCTTCGAAATTACCTTTGTCATCATACAAAGCATTCGCTTGTGCGATTGTTTTACCATCTTCATCCTCGGCAGATAAATATACGACCGGCTCATCAACCACAACAACCCCATCTTTTACCTTACGGTAAGGAGTCTCGATAAATCCTAAGTGGTTAATTTTCGCATGTACAGCCAATGAGGAGATCAAACCGATGTTTGGACCCTCAGGAGTTTCAATTGTACAAAGACGACCGTAGTGTGTGTAGTGAACGTCACGAACTTCGAAACCTGCACGCTCACGAGAAAGACCACCTGGACCTAAAGCTGACAAACGACGCTTGTGTGTAATTTCAGCAAGAGGGTTAGTTTGGTCCATGAACTGCGACAACTGGTTCGTACCGAAGAACGAATTGATTACAGACGAAAGTGTACGTGCATTAATCAAATCAGTTGGCGTAAACACCTCATTATCACGGATATTCATACGCTCACGGATTGTACGGGCCATACGCGATAGACCTACACCAAATTGAGCATATAATTGTTCACCTACAGTACGTACACGACGGTTTGACAAGTGGTCAATATCATCTACTTCGGCTTTAGAGTTGATCAAATTGATCAAATACTTCACAATTGCGATGATATCCTCACGGGTTAATACTTTCGTATCATCCGGAGTTCCCAACTTCAATTTACGATTGATACGGTAACGACCTACATCACCCAAATCATAACGTTTGTCAGAGAAGAATAAACGATCGATGATACCACGAGCAGTTTCCTCATCTGGTGGTTCAGCGTTACGCAATTGACGATAGATATGCTCTACCGCTTCTTTTTCTGAGTTGGACGTATCTTTTTGTAAAGTGTTATATATAATAGAATAGTCTGCATTGTTTGACTCATCATCTTTCGCTAAGATAATCGACTTAACGCCAGCTTCGATGATCAAATCAATGTGATCTTCTTCTAGAACAGTTTCACGCTCAAGGATAATTTCGTTACGGTCGATAGATACTACTTCACCTGTATCCTCATCCACGAAATCTTCTACCCATTTTTTCAATACCCTAGCCGCAAGACGACGACCAACATATTTTTTAAGACCAGATTTACTAACTTTTACTTCATCCGCTAAATCGAACAATTCCAAGATATCTTTATCCGAATCGTAACCGATAGCACGCAATAAGGTAGTCACTGGGAATTTCTTTTTACGGTCGATATACGCATACATGACGTTGTTTACGTCAGTTGCAAACTCGATCCAAGATCCTTTGAAAGGAATTACCCTTGCAGAATAAAGTTTAGTACCATTTGTGTGTCTACTTTGACCAAAGAAAACGCCTGGTGAACGGTGTAATTGCGATACGATGACACGCTCTGCACCATTTACCACGAAAGTACCTTTAGGAGTCATATAAGGGATAGTCCCTAAATATACATCCTGAACAATAGTTTCGAAATCTTCGTGTTCTTCATCATTACAAGATAACTTTAACTTAGCCTTTAAAGGAACGCTATAAGTCAAGCCGCGCTCGATACACTCTTGGATATCATAACGTGGTGGATCAATGAAATAATCCAAAAACTCTAGCACAAAAATGTTTCTTGAATCAGAAATAGGGAAGTTTTCCGAGAATACCTTGAACAGCCCTTCCTGATGGCGGTTGTCAGAAGTAGTTTCTAATTGAAAAAACTCCTTGAAAGATTCCAATTGCACATCTAAGAAATCTGGATATTCCAATACTTTCTTACTTGTTGCAAAGTTTATTCTTTCTTGTTGAATATTATTGTTTGCCAAGGGAATATGAATTTTAGTTTTAAAAAAACTGCGCTTACATTTATGCTGTAAACCACGTGTCCACTGTGCCCAGCATATACACAGCATAGTGGCGTATTGATATAAATAGGAATAGACTCTGACGAAAAATCGTCAGAGTCTAAACCTTTTCGGGCTAATTAGTTGAGATTATTTAATCTCAACAACAGCACCAGCTTCTTCTAATTGTTTTTTCAAAGCTTCTGCTTCGTCTTTAGATACACCAGCTTTTAATTCTTTAGGTGCTCCGTCAACTAAATCTTTAGCTTCTTTCAAGCCTAATCCAGCTAAATCTTTAACCAATTTAACTACAGCTAATTTTTGACCACCAGCTTCTTTCAAGATAACGTCAAATGAAGTTTTCTCTTCTGCAGCAGCAGCACCACCTTCAGCTGGAGCAGCAGCTACAGCAACAGCAGCAGCAGCAGGCTCGATGCCATACTCGTCTTTTAAGATATCAGCTAATTCTTTAACTTCTTTTACTGTTAAGTTAACTAACTGTTCAGCAAGTTGTTTTAAATCTGCCATTTTATTTTGAATTTTTGAATGTACTTTATAAAAATTGTTAATTAAATTGTAACGAATGTTTCTGTTCTAGAGGATTCGTTAACCTCTTTCTTCTAAAGCTTTTACTAAACCTGCAACAGTATTTCCTCCTGATTGAAGAGCTGAAATAACATTTTTCGCAGGAGATTCCAAGGCTGCGATAACATCCGCAATAAGCTCGTTTTTAGATTTAAGATTAACTAATGCAGTTAATTGATTATCTCCAACGAATGCAGTTGCTTCAATGAAAGCCGCTTTTAACAACGGTTTTTCACCTGATTTACGCAATTCTTTGATTAATTTCGCAGGTGCGTTAGCGACTTCTGAAAACATCATTGTAGACGCTCCTTTAAGCGTTCCAAAGATTTCTTCTTCATCAACACCAGCTTCGATTAATGCTTTCTTGATTAAAGTGTTTTTTACAGCTTTAATTTCGATGCCTTGTTCAAAACATTTACGACGAATGTTATTCACTTTTTCAACTGACAACTCAGCAGTATCGGTAATGTAGAAGTTACCGTAAGATTTAATCTGTTCGGCCAAAGCTAGAACAATTTCTTGTTTTTCTTCTTTTCTCATGATTAAATACCTGCTACTGATTTAGTCTCAATATGAATACCAGGACTCATAGTTGAGGAAATGTGAATACTTTTAAAGTAAGTTCCTTTAGCTGCAGATGGTTTCAAACGAGCTAGAGTTTGTAATACCTCTAGTGCGTTATCATATATCTTATCTGCATCGAACGACGCTTTACCAATAGAAGTATGGATGATACCGGTTTTGTCAACTTTGAAATCGATCTTACCACCTTTTACATCTGTTACAGCTTTACCAACTTCTGTTGTAACTGTACCAGTTTTAGGGTTAGGCATCAAGTTTCTTGGACCTAAAATACGACCCAATTTACCAACTTTAGCCATAACACTAGGCATAGTAATAATGATATCAACGTCAGTCCAACCACCTTCAATTTTGCTGATGTAATCATCTAAACCTACGTAGTCTGCACCTGCCGCTTTAGCTTCTTCTTCCTTATCAGGAGTACATAAAACTAATACACGAACAGTTTTACCAGTACCGTGAGGTAATGTTGCAATACCACGAACCATTTGATTTGCTTTACGAGGATCTACGCCCAAACGAACGTCGATATCCACAGAAGCATCAAATTTGGTCAATGAGATTTCTTTAACTAAAGCCGAAGCTTCTTTCAAAGAGTATGCTTTACCAGCTTCAATTTTGGATAGTGCCGCTTTTTGATTTTTTGTTAATCTAGCCACTTTTCTTAAATTGATTTCTTAATTAATTGTTCCAAGGAGCATTACCTGATACAGTAATACCCATACTACGTGCTGTACCAGCCACCATTCTCATAGCAGCCTCTACAGTAAATGCATTTAAATCAGGCATTTTATCTTTAGCGATTGTCTCAACTTGTTCCCAAGTGATAGCCGCAACTTTTTTACGGTTAGGCTCGCCAGATCCACTTTTTAATTTAGCAGCGTCTTTCAACTGAACTGCTACCGGTGGAGTCTTGATGATAAAATCGAATGATTTATCAGCGTAAACTGTAATGACAACAGGTAATACTTGACCTGGTTTGTCTTGCGTACGAGCGTTAAACTGCTTACAGAAATCCATGATATTCACACCTTTAGCACCTAATGCAGGTCCTACTGGAGGTGAAGGATTCGCAGCTCCGCCCTTAACTTGTAATTTTACTAACGCACTGACTTCTTTTGCCATTTTGTTTTGAATTTAATTTTGTTAAATGTCTGTTAGTAAGTTGGAAGCAAATAACGTAACATTCATCGGCCAGGACGTAACACCCCAACCGAGGTGCAAAGTTAATAAGAAGATTTGAATCCTGCAAGTATCTAACTTTTAATTTTTCAGGAATTTATGTTTTTTTTATCCCTACCTAGATCCGACATCCTATTACAAAAAATAATCTTAGCACTTTTCTAAAAATTAAGGCTAAAAAAATCGGTTTTAACGAAGTCACATCAGCTCTACTGCCTTTTAATAATCTTCAACACCTTATCCAATACCGGATCTTTCCCTTTGAATACATCATCAACATTTCGTACAATGGAAACATCCGGCATAACACCCCGTCCAGCTTCGCTTACATGATAATAAGGCTTCACGTCCATTAAGCCAAAGCGCCACCTTAAATGGGAGTTTGGCAGTTTCAGTACAGGAAGAACTCCCGCAACAGTACCACTAGCAGCCCCGCCAGTCTCTTCACCAAAGAAAACAGCACGTTTCCCAACTTTCAGATTTGTAGCAATCAAACTCGCTGCAGAAAAAGTCCCGCCATCGATCAATACAAATAAATCACCGCGATAGCGATTCGCCTTTGATTTTTCAATTTTGCTTCCCGTAAGATGGGTATAATTTATCCCATCTTTGGAAAACGTCTTTGCCCAAGATACTACAGCACTTGGTATAATAAATGGTGATAAAACGGGATAAGACCAGCCTGGCAATCCTTTTACCTGATAAAACGGCAAGTTGAACTTTGAGGTGATCACTGCCGGCTGAACAAACTGGAATTTATCCGCTTCTACCAGATAGCTATATAGTTCACGAACATCGGACAAACGTCCGCCCAGATTGCCACGAAGATCCAAGATCAGGTATTGAACCGAATTAAGCTCCAGTCGATCAAAAATCCTTCTATAGGCTTCTTTTGGACGCCCATAGGAAAAATCGACCACCTTCAATAAAGCAATACTGCTATCGCCTTTGACAGGGAAAGAGAGCTGTTTGCTCATTCTTTTTAGATTGGTATTATAGCCGAATATCTTGCGCTGCTTTTTCGTATCGGACTTCTTTTCGATTTGCTTATCCTTCTTTTCCGAAGGCTTTTTATTCGGTTTTTCCGTAGCCGCATGGTTTGTCCCGACCTTTCCCTTCTGTTCAGGTGCTTCAAATCTTCTGACAACAAACCGCTCATACGTACTATCAGCACAAGAAAACACCACAGCAATAGAATCTCGATACCCCAATTCCAATTGGTAATACCGCGGTAATAAACGTTCAAAAGCCTGATCTATAAATGTTGTATTATACCCATCCGAGGTAAAGCTTGGGCGATATTTTGTGTACAAATTTTGTGGCTGTATCCCTTCAATAGCTAGAATTTTTGAACCGACAATCAGCGTTGAATCTGCCGTTCCATTTTTTGAAAGATACAATGTATTTTCTTGCCAATGAAATCCCAATTGTGAGAAGGGGCCCTTACTTTTTTGGTAACGTACTTTATCCTTACCTTTCAGGTCAAATTTGGAAATAAGTGGGCTTAAGGTCATATGTCCCTGCCGAACTTGAGACAGAACAGCTGCTAATGCCAGCTGAAACTGGTTGGGCAGTAAGGGTTGGCGGATCGTAGAACGGAGGCTATCAAACTTAGTCTTTAATTGATCTTCCCCTATATACAAAAAAAGGTCCGGATGCATTTTCCATAAGTTACGCTCAACATAGTTGATATCTTGCTGCATAGCTTCCACTGCCAGGGGAGTCTCGATAAATCGATTATACTTCTCGACATTTGCACAGCTCAGCAATGTCAGCACATAAAACAATGCGAATAGATAAATACCTAGCCTTTTCATTTATGGTAAGATACAAAAAAAAGCCTTCCAATTTTCATGAAAAGCTTTTCTCTATCGTTAATTACTAATCTTACTCTTTTTCTACTTGCATGTAGTTCAGTTCAAGTGGAGTCTTACGACCGAAGACTTTCACCATGACGATTAATTTCTTTTTATCTTCGTGGACTTCTTCGATCTCTCCAGTAAATCCGTTGAAAGGACCATCGTTTACTTTCACTGTTTCACCCACATAGTAAGGAACGTTAATGGTTTCACCTTGTTCTGCCATTTCATCCACTTTACCTAAGATACGATTCACTTCTGCTTGGCGTAAAGGGACAGCATTACCAGCTTTATCTCCCAAGAAACCAATGACGCTATTGATATTTTTGATGATGTGCTCCAACTCACCGTCAAGAGCTGCTTCCAATAAAACATAACCAGGGTAGTAGTTACGTTCTTTAGCAACTTTCTTTCCATCGCGCATCAAGTAGTATTTTTCCATTGGAATCAACACCTGAGGAATCAAGTGCTCAATACCTAAACGGCTAACTTCGGCATCAATATATTGCTTTACTTTCTTTTCTTTACCACTTACAGCACGAACTACGTACCACTTTAAACCTTGATCTGCCATAAATAAATACGATTGAAAAATTAAGAAGCAATACCGTACAAGAATTCTAACCCTACACTTGAAGCTTTATCCATTACAAAGACAACCAATGCAATAAGAAGAGACGCAACAAGCACAATAACAGCTGAACTTTGTAACTGAGACCATGTAGGCCAAGTCACTTTCTCAGTGATCTCTACATAAGAGTCTTTAAAAAAATCAAGTACTTTTGCCATTTTAGTTTATCTGTTTTTATAAGCACGGGCACCAGGACTCGAACCCAGACCAAAGGTTTTGGAGACCTTCGTTCTACCTTTAAACTATGCCCGTGTATTTCTTATTTTGTGATGCAAATATAGTGTTTTAAACCACTTTCTGCAAATCTTTTTTTACTTTTTTTTATTTTAATCCGATAAATCGCTTATCGAAAAAATAAGCTAATCAACCTCAGTCGATTAGCTTATTCTATGTGATTCTAAATCTTTATTAAAGACTAGATAATTTCAGTTACCTGACCAGCACCTACTGTACGACCACCCTCACGGATAGCGAAACGTAGACCTTTTTCCATTGCAATAGCAGAAATTAATTTCACGCTGATTGTAACGTTATCACCTGGCATAACCATTTCAGTACCTTCTGGTAAAGAGATCTCTCCAGTTACGTCAGTTGTACGGAAATAGAATTGAGGACGGTATTTGTTGAAGAATGGAGTGTGACGACCACCTTCAGCTTTTGACAATACGTAAACCTCAGCTTTGAAATGATCGTGAGGAGTTACTGAACCTGGTTTACAGATAACCATACCACGTTTGATATCAGTTTTCTCAATACCACGTAACAATAAACCTACGTTATCACCAGCCTCACCGTAATCTAAGATTTTACGGAACATCTCAACACCTGTTACTGTAGATTTCAAGTTCTCAGCACCCATACCTAAGATCTCAACTGGATCACCAGAGTTGATTACACCTCTTTCGATACGACCTGTAGCAACTGTACCACGACCTGTGATCGAGAATACGTCTTCTACTGGCATCAAGAAAGGTAAATCAGTCAAACGTGGAGGAATTGGAATGTAGTTATCTACAGCATCCATTAATTCCATGATTTTCTCAACCCACTCAGGCTCACCGTTCAATGCACCTAAAGCAGAACCTTTGATTACAGGGATATCATCACCAGGGAATTCGTAGAATGATAATAACTCACGAACTTCCATTTCAACTAAGTCTAACAACTCAGGGTCATCAACTAAGTCAGTTTTGTTCATGAATACTACTAACGCAGGAACACCTACTTGGCGAGCCAACAAGATGTGCTCACGAGTTTGAGGCATAGGACCATCAGTCGCAGCAACTACGATGATAGCACCGTCCATTTGAGCAGCACCAGTTACCATGTTCTTAACGTAGTCAGCGTGACCTGGACAGTCAACGTGTGCATAGTGACGGTTAGCTGTAGAATATTCTACGTGTGCAGTATTGATTGTGATACCACGCTCTTTTTCTTCAGGAGCAGAGTCAATTGAATCAAATGAACGAGCTTCTGACAAACCTTTATCAGCCAATACTTTAGTGATAGCAGCTGTAGTTGTAGTTTTACCGTGGTCAACGTGACCGATAGTACCAATGTTTAAGTGTGGTTTACTACGGTCAAATTTCTCTTTTGCCATGTTTATGCGAATTAGTAATTATAAATTATTTCTATTTGTTATATACTCTTGCTTAACTTTTACACAAGTACGAGCCAAAGATGGGATTTGAACCCACGACCTCTTCCTTACCAAGGAAGTGCTCTACCCCTGAGCTACTTCGGCTTACTAAAAAACCTTATTTACGTATTAATGCCCCCACCTTTAGATACATTATTATCAAAGAAGATAGAGACTAAATTTAATACTTGAAAAATTTGAGCGGAAGACGAGGTTCGAACTCGCGACCTATAGCTTGGAAGGCTATCGCTCTACCAACTGAGCTACTTCCGCTTAATAATTAGAAACTAGAGTAAATCTAACACCCTAATTAAAATAAAGTGTGGAGGGAGAAGGATTCGAACCTTCGAAGCCGAAGCAACGGATTTACAGTCCGTCCCATTTGACCGCTCTGGAACCCCTCCAGACCTGTAACTTTCGTTACATTTAGAGCCTCTTATCGGAATCGAACCAATGACCTACTGATTACAAGTCAGTTGCTCTACCAGCTGAGCTAAAGAGGCTTCTAATATCTTTATTTAAACTTACATTCTATCAACGTCTGACCAAGTATTTCTACCTTTTCAGCGAGTGCAAATATCGAATTTACTTTTGATTTCTGCAAGTTTATTTTTTATTTTTTTTCATTTAAAGAACTAAGCAAACTTTCGTTGTTTTGAACCGTTGTTCCCTTGTTTGCTGATGCAAAGATAGACACAAAACTCACTTTACAAAAATATTTGTCAAAAAAAAAAGACAGTTTTTGGCAATTATACTGATATGCAGCACAATAATTTTTGATTGCATATTTACCTGTTTTGGTTATTTGGCTAATATACTATCTTTGGGCATGCAAATTTTACCGCAATCACTTTCAAAACTTACCCGATACTCCGTACTATTTACGGTACTTTTAATGGGATCGGCCGAATTGAAAGCTCAAAATATTATTCAAAAATTGAGTAAAAAATTTCTTTCCGCTGAAAGAGATTCTACACGTTCCGGTAGTTTTATGGTTTTACCGGCCGTTGGTTATGCGCAGGAAACGGGCGTTGAATACGGCCTGGCGAGCGCTTATAATTTTTATCTGGACAAATCTGATCCCAAAATCCGCACCTCCACGGTCATGGTCATGGGAACCTTTACATCCAATAGTCAGTCCAATTTCAAACTGCAGACAGATCTTTGGACTAAAAACAACGACTACCATCTGATTAGTGAAATGCGTTACCGTAATTGGCCCTTTAACTATTATGGCGTCGGTATGGACACCTGGAAGGCAGATGAAGAACGCATTGATCAAAAATTATTTCGCGTCAAACTCGAAGCTGAGAAAAAAATCAGCAACAACCTCTATTCGGGCATCAACATTCAATACGACAACTTCACCATTCGTAGCGATAGTGCCGATCGTATTTTCAATCATTCCGATCTTATTGGAAAGCATGGCGGGCAACAGCTACTTGTAGGTATTTCGCAATTGTTTGACAATAGGGATAACGTTTCTTATACAACAAGGGGGTATTATGCTAAATTGCGACTGGCCTATGCTCCAAAGTTATGGACAAGTACTGATTTTACGGGGGCAAACCTCGACGTGGATCTGCGTGGCTTTATTCCCCTGCACAACCAAGTCACACTGGCCCTGCAAGGAATCTTTCGTTCCACATTTGGAAAAACCGTCCCATTTTACAACTACCGTGAGCTCGGTGGAGACATGATGATGCGCGGATATTACCTCGGACGTTACCGGGACAAGAATTACCTTGCCTCCCAAGCTGAACTGCGTTATCGCTTTCATCCACGCTTTGGTATTGTTGGTTTTTCAGGGCTAGGATCAACCTTTTCCAAGGAAAATAGCAGCCGATATGTCGCAAGTTATGGCGGTGGCTTAAGATATTTCTTTAGTCTCGAACACAATAGCAGCATACGCTTTGATTATTCCTTTGGCGAACAAAGACCTGGAGAAAAACGACAATCGGGTTTCTATCTGTCCCTAAGTGAAGCTTTTTAATAAACAAAAGCATCCATAAATATATGGATGCTCTTGTTTATTCTTGCCGAATGACAGCTACCTGTTCCTCTTCGCTCTCCTCTCCTGTATCCTTAAACTTCAGATAAAATATTTAATGCCTTAGGGAACGTGGCCCATGACTGCCTATCGACAGCCAAAAAATGGTCGAAACAGTAGCCTAAAATCGTATCAGAAAATGCTCTTTTCGTTGTTCTTTTCTAAAGTAAACCAACCCAATTCGGTATAGATCTATGGTAACCACAACACGATTATCCTGTTTCAGCTTGTTCCAGTAGGCTTCCCTTTTCGCTGACACATGGGGTTCGTTTATAATCAATAGATCTCGATCGCCAACATTTCCCAAAAAATTCAGGTCAAGATCGTCCAGGTCGATATAATAAATATGTCGGTACGCATAGCTTCCGCATTGGTCCTGCAGAAGACTCTGATAACTTTCGATCGGACGATCGGCCCAATAACTAAAATTGTCGTAAGCGAATGTGTTTAATAACCGATCGATTAATGCATACTTTTTCTGCTCTACCTTGCTTCCGTTTTGAATAGTTTGCGGTAATTCCGAAACGCTCTCCTTGGATGTCTTTTGATAGATCACTTCGTCTACCAATTTATAAACAAAAGGAGAATGGGTCCCATGGCGACTATGGGATACAAAATAATGCCGCCAATACTTAAGCATGTAGTTCATTTCGCTGCAAACATCGCTAAATTTTATGATTTTTCACATGGAACATCAGGTTTAATTCCACTGAATACATACGGTTAAATTAGCTAGGCTACATAATATCTTTAAAACTGGAGAACAAAAACACTCCCTTTTCCTTCCGTACTATTGAGGAAAATAGTACCCTTGTGCAAAAGCATGATCTGTTTACTTAGGGTCAAGCCGACTCCTGTACCCGTCTTCTTTGTTGTAAAAAATGGTGTAAAGATCTGCTCCTGAAGATCGGCAGGAATTCCTGCCCCGTTATCTTCAATCCTAATCTGCACCTTGCCGTCCACTTCAAGAGCAGATAAACTAATATAGGCTTCTTCCCTATTTTTAACCGCATCTATCGCATTCAACATTAAGTTAATAATAACCTGTTCGATCAAATTGACGTCGGCAGATAAAATAAGCCTTGTATTTTTTAGGATAATATCGACATCAATATTTTTCTGGATCAAGGTTGGTTCAAGCAGTTGATAGATATGTTCAAACAGCTGTGAAATTTGAATCGGTGCTAGCTGAGGCTGATCGACTTTATTGATCATGCGATAACTCTTCGCAAAATGCAAAAGTCCTTCGCTACGACGTTTGATGGTGGAAATGCCTGTTTTTAGATCATCAATATCTTCAGTTCCTTTGAAATGGTCCAAACGACCGTTTAAGGTTTCAGCCAGTGAGCTGATCGGAGCAATGGAATTCATAATTTCATGCGTCAGTACGCGCAATAATTTGTGCCATGCCTTTGTCTCAGTTTCATCAATTGCTTCATTGATATTTTGGTATACAACAATGCGAAACAAAGCATCCTGTGTCTCAAAGCTTGAGCTTTGAATCAATAATTTAATCTTCCCTTTACTTGACTGAACGGACTCCATCTGCTGCTGTCCGTTTTCAAGTAACATGGTTTTTTCATAAAGATCATTGTTTTTTTTCTTCAGTCCCGTGATGTTTCCAAGATGTGGCAAATGAAATAGCTGCTTGAAAGCATCATTCACCCACATGACCTTACCGCTATCCATCTCATAAAAGATAATCGCCGAATTCAGCATATTGATCACACGGTCCAGGTATTGATGCTGAATTTCCTGCTTAATACTGATCTCCTTATATGTTTCGTTGATCTGATTAAAGGCAAGGAAAAGCTTTCCTTCTACTGATTTTGTGTTTTTCACCAAAAAACGTCTGGTAAAATCACGGTATTTGACCGCTTCGGAAAATTCAATCAACTGCTTGGCCAAAAAATTATATTGTGCATATAGGTTAAAACCCAGGTAAAGCATCACACAGAAGATCAAAGCCGCCTGTACGTATTCACGTTTTAGTAGAAAATAAGCACTCACAAGAGCAGCTATCAACAGTAATATAATCTTGATCGCATTTAAGATTTTTCCGTGCCTCATCGACTAAATATCATATTTCTCCAAACGTCTATAAAGCGCAGCTCTTGTCAGTCCCAATTCCTTTGCTGCCTTACTGATATTTCCGTTGTAACGCTCAATCGCAGATTTGATTGCTTTACGTTCCAATTCTTCCAAATTTTGACTGCTAGCGCTAGTTTCAACAACGTGGTTATCTACTTGCTGTTCGATCGGTGAGAAGAAAAGGTCATTTCCGGCGATACTAAGCTGATCTGCCATAATAACAGCACGCTCGATGCTGTATTGAAGTTCCCGGACGTTGCCCGGAAAATGATATGCGCACATTTTTTTAACCGCATCCGGTTCAAAGCCTTCAATCCGTTTATTGTATTTTTTCGAATAGATATCGAGAAAATGATCAGCCAATAGCTTGATATCCTCTCCCCGTTCACGCAATGGTGGTACCTGAATTTCCACGGTATTGATCCGATAAATTAAGTCTTTTCGAAAACGGCTTTCATCTGCAAGCTGTTTCAACGGCACATTGGTTGCTGAGATTAAGCGAATATCCACCGGGATCGGTTGATAGGAACCCAACGGTGTCACCTGTCTATTCTGGAGTACGGTCAACAATTTAGCTTGTTGCTGCAAAGAGATATTTCCAATTTCGTCGAGGAACAATGTCCCTCCATTTGCCGCTTCAAATCGCCCTTGACGGTCTTCACGTGCATCCGTAAATGCCCCCTTTTTATAACCGAAAAGCTCACTTTCAAACAATGTTTCTGTCAGCGCCCCGACATCGACCTTGACATAAGTCCGATCTGAACGCAAGGATCTTCGCTGAATGGCTTGAGCAATGAGGTCTTTCCCTGTCCCATTTTCACCTAATATTAAAATATTGGCATCTGTCGGCGCTATTTTCTCCAATTTATATTGCAGTTCGTCCATAACAACAGAGTTACCAATCAAATCAGGACTGTTCGCACTACTGAGCAGGGAACTTTTACTTTTCTTTTCTTTGTTTTTTGATTCAGCAAGCGTGCTTTCGATCGTCGCCAATAAATGCTCATTTTCCCAGGGTTTCACGACAAAATCTGACGCCCCCTGTTTCAGCGATTTTACAGCGAGATCTACAGCTCCATAAGCGGTAATCATAATGACATGTACCTGTGGAAACTTTTCTTTAACCCGGGACAACCAATATAATCCCTCATTACCAGTATTAATTGTACTTTTAAAATTCATATCTAAAAGTACCAGATCATAAGGTGTCTTCTCCAGATGTGCGATTAAGTTCTCCGGATTGGGTTCAACTTGAATATGACTAACTTTAGGTTTAAGCAAGATTCTTGCCGCAGTTAATAAATCCTGGTCATCATCAACGACTAAAATAGATGCTTTTTTCATACTTACTGACTTCATTGAAGATACTAAGATAATTATAAATTCAATGAGCCTGCGTAATAATCATTGATATATTTTTGCAGCAGCCATTCATACTGCTTGACGACCAATTGAATCTGACTGTTGTCGAATTTCGTTTTTGCGGTCAAAAAAATCACTGAATTACTGTTTCCCAATTCGAAAACGACTTTGGCTATGCGAAAAGACTCCGCGTAGTTTTCATTTTGACTACGTAATTGTGTAATCATGTTACTTGCGTTCTGCAAATTAAAAACCGCATTGGACGTCGCCGACCGTAAAACATTTTGTTGGATCTCTTTCTGAAATTTAGCAGCTTGTAGATCTAATTTTGCCAGGCGGACGTTGTTATATACTTGCAAATGATTAAAAATGGGAATTGAGAGATTTAGAGAAATAGATTTTCCCACGTTATTACGCATTTGGGACCAATACGTTCCTTGAATCCCCAATTTTGAATAATTTGATCCTAAGCCAGCGCTCAGACTCAAAGACGGGTAATAGTATGATTTCGCAATCTTAATATCCCGCTCCGCCACTTTTATCCGATAATCCAAAGCTTTAATATCAGGCAATTGGTCGACAGCCATATCATATAACTGCTTCTCATCCAAACGCTGTCCTGTCTCATTTATTCCGATATTGTCCAATTCCCCTAATTGATTTTCCGCCATATTCAATAAGGCCGCCAGTTTCACCCGGCTACTGTATAGTAACTGACGATTATTTTCAATCGTGTTGACATCATTTGCCAGTTGTCCTTTCAAATCAAAATAATCCCCAGGGTTAATTGCGCCTTCCTTATGCATGCTCTCCGCACGTCTGACCTGCTCTCGGGTTACTTCAGTCTGCATTTCGGATTGCCGCAATATATCCTGGGCAGTCAAACTTTGAATATAAGCGGTAATAACATCTAGTTTTAGGTTATTAATCTGCGTATCAAAAGTCAATTTACCAGCTGTCTTTGCATCAGCACGCATCCGAATTTCGTTAAATAGACGAAACCCTCTAAATAACGGCAGGCTGGCTCCCAAAGAAAAATTCCCTGTTGAGTTGTTGGATGAAATATATTGAAGGGTCGAGTTATCCTGCGATCTACCTGAGGTCAGGCTATGTTGTAGGCTCGCATCGACATCGGGAAGTCTATTCGCTTTAGCCTGTGCCAAATTCACCTCGGCACGCTTCACATCGAGTTCATTCTGCAATAAGGTTGGATTGGCCTTTATGGCCAACTGGATACACTCAGCTAAGCTTCGCTTGGCAATTTGTTTATCGTCGACCGCTGCAATTGTTGCTGTCCCCGACACTCTTTCCGTTAGTTGCTGCTCCGTCTGTTGCGCCCCTGCCTTAGCATAACTCAATAAAAAGCATAATGTACTATATATATAAACTCTCTTCATATCCAGTTTTTATTTTCTTGCTGACCATCGCCATGCCAAACAACAAAAACACTAACTATCAAACAGATACAAAAAACATATTTTCAAAAATGTTCATTAATGAACAGTCGGTGTGCGTAGTTGGACAATAAAAATCCACAAGAGTATAAGTAGGAACATGATGGAAATCAAGTTCAGTATTTATTCGTTTATTCAATGGATATACATCGGAGTTTATTCGGTTTTTATTCGCTTTCATCCGAATGAGGTCCGAATAAAGTCCCTATAAAGTCCGTATTAGTTCCGTGTAAATTAAGAGAATTGATATATTTAAATTGAAGATTCTTCTCCGTTGCAACTTAATAAACTATACATAAATCAATGTGTACTCCAATAGAACTAACGTACCTTACCACAACCTGTGGTTATATTTGCTCAAAGCACTTCAGTTGCCACAATAAACAGCGAAAAACTTCCAGTTGTACGTCTTCGTACAAGAAGTGTCCGCTATCGAACACCGAGCGCCAAACAAAACAAAATAAACAACTATAAATCAGTAAATTAAATTATTGGCACAGCTTTCATAGTTACATACAAAATTGATATTAAATTATGGACAGACCTTTAGAAAAGAAGAAGTGGAATAGCAAACGTATCATGACTATTGTGGGGGTTGCTGGCTTAGTTGGCTTAATCAGTGCCAGTTTCTATTTTACCTCCGGCAAAAGCAAACTGAATGTTGAAGCTGACCGCATCTCTATTGTCGAAATAAAAAATGGAAACTTTCAAGAATTTATCCCGATAAATGGCACCGTGCTTCCTATTAGTAGTATATACCTCGATGCTTCTGTTGGCGGACGCGTCGAAGAAAAATTTGTAGAAGACGGAGCTATCTTAAAAAAAGGGGATGCAATCATGCGTCTTTCCAATACCGATCAGGAGCTTACCCTGGTACAACAAGAAACGCAAGTGCTCAATCTATTGACACAGTCACAAATTGCGCAGACCAATGCACAACAAGCATCAATTAACAACCGCAACCAAATGGCTGATGTAGAACAGGCCTATCGGGAAGCGGAGCGGATCTATAATCTAAACAGAAAATTACTTAACGAAAAAGCCATTGGTACACAAGAGTTCGAAAAATCAAAGAACGAATACAACTATCAAAAAGAACGGGTCAACTTGACCAAACAGATCCTGAAACAGGACGAAATCTCCAATGCACAAAAAACCAATCAGGACAAACAAACTTACCAACGCACGCAGAGTGCATTGGAACTGATGAAAAGGAAAATTGGCGACTTGATTGTTAGGGCACCTGTTGACGGGCAATTGACCGCCTTCGATGCAGAGATCGGGCAAAATAAAAACGCCGGGGAACGATTGGGACAAATCGACGTCTTAACAGGATTCAAAGTGCGTGCTGACATCGATGAACATTATATCAACCGTATTTTCCCAGATCTACAAGGGGAGTTTTCTATCGGTGAAAAAACCTACAAACTCCGTATCAAGAAAGTCTATACACAAGTCACCAATGGCCGATTCCAGGTTGACATGGAGTTTATCAATGATGTTCCCAAAGGGATCCGCCGTGGACAGACTTTACAAATACGTTTGGCATTAAGCGATGAAACCAAAGCGTTATTGCTGGCAAAAGGCGGTTTTTATCAACAGACCGGTGGTAACTGGATCTTCAAATTGGATAAAAATGGAAGTACAGCATATCGTGTCGATATCCAATTAGGAAGACAAAATCCGGAATATTATGAGGTTATCAAAGGTCTACAACCGGGCGATAAGGTTATCGTATCGAGCTATGAGACCTACGATAAGGTGCAAGAGCTAAATATTAAAAAGTAACATCCTAGCGGTTATCGAGCACATCATATCTCTCGATAACCGCTTTTATCATACGACTTAATTATGATTAAAAACTTTATTAAAACCGCACTTCGCAACCTTTGGAAAACCAAGGGGTACAGCTTTCTTAATATTTTTGGATTGGCGGTCGGTATCGCTGCGGCATCGTTGATTTTTTTATGGGTTGAAAGCCAGTTGGGCTACAACGATAATTTCGCCAACAAAAAGAATATCTATGTTGTCAAATCAAAACAGACTTACGATGGCGCTACTTATGTATTCGAATCGACACCTGGACCATTTGCCCAAAGCGTAGCAAAAGAAATACCCGGTATTAAGCATGCCGTTCGCATGAGCTGGAATTCGCCCATGTTATTTTCTGTAGGAGACAATAATATATTTCAGACAGGGGTATATGCCGATGGCTCCATTGCAGATGTGCTTTCCTTGGATTTCTTGGAGGGTGATCGAAATACCGCCTTCGATCAGGTCAACAATATCGTGTTATCAGAAACAGCTGCCCATAAATTATTTGGTAACCGCCCGGCATTGGGAAAAACCGTCAAAACAAACAATACTGAGCCATTTATTGTTGCAGGGGTAATCAAGGACCTACCCAAAAATAGCAGCTATGATTTTCAATGGCTGATTCCTTTCAAAAAGTTTGAAGCTGGTCAGGATTGGTTGGAAAACTGGGGAAACAATGGCGTACAAACATTGGTTCAGGTCGAAGATAATGCCAATGTTGACCAGATCAACAAACAGATGATGGATTTTGTCAAACGCAAAACCAATGGTGAGGTCACGTTCTCACAAAATTACCTCTATCCAATGGAACGTTGGATTACGTACAACCAATTTGACAATAGCGGAAATGAAATAGAAGGCGGTATTAAAAATATACGTCTATTTACCTTTATTGCTTGGGTTGTTCTATTAATTGCCTGCATCAATTTTATGAATCTCGCAACAGCAAGGTCAGAAAAAAGAGCAAAAGAAGTGGGTATGCGTAAAGTTGTTGGCGCAAGCCGCAAATCTTTAGTGACGCAATTCCTAGGGGAATCGCTCGTATTGGCAACCATCTCTTCCTTGGTAGCCTTGTTGCTGATTTACATCTTAATCGGTCCTTTCAATGCAATGATAGGCCAAGAGCTGAAGGTTAATTTATCGGCACCTTTACACCTCCTTTTTCTGTTGGTAATTACCCTTGCCTGTGGCCTATTTGCAGGTAGCTATCCCGCATTTTTCCTATCCGCATTCAAACCACTAACGACAATTAAAGGTGCGAAGCAAAAAGCTGGAAGCGGAAGTCTTGTACGCAAAGGATTGGTGATTTTACAATATACGGCATCCGTCGTTTTGATTATCTGTACCATTATTATCTACCAACAGATTCAGCACAACAAGAACAGGGATCTCGGATTTGATAAGAGTCAGGTGTTGACAACAGCGCTACAAGGCGATATGGCCAAACATCTCCCACTGATTAAAAATCAATTATTGGCAACAGGAGTTGTGCAAGAGGTCGGTGTCAGTGATATGAGTATACTCAATATCAACTCCAATACGTCCGGTTTTAGCTGGGATGGAAAAGATCCAAATGCTAGTATTTTGATTGGCATGTTACGTTCTGATGAAGGTCTTATTCCAGCTTTGGATCTAAAGCTTTCTGACGGTAGAAACTTCCATCAAAATTTTGTAGGTGATAGCACCTCGGTTATCATCAACGAAGCATTTGCAAAACTGATCAAAAAAGATGGCCTTGTGGCCGGTAGTATCATCAGTTACGGTGAGGAAAAGTTCACCATCGCCGGTGTCGTCAAGAACTTCGTTTATAACAATGTGTATGCCGATCCTGAGCCGATGCTATTTCTACCGATGAATAGAGATAATGGCATCATGACCATCAAGACAAAGGCTGGAGTAGATTTACCAGATGCCATTCAACAAATCGAGAAGGTCATCGTCAAAAATAACCCGGGCTTCCCCTTTGACTATAAATTTTTAGATGATAGTTTCAATAATAAGTTTAAAGCTGAGCTTTTTGTACAGCAACTATCCAGTGTATTTGCACTGATGTCTATCATTATATCCTGCCTAGGCCTGTTTGGTTTAGCCGCCTTTGCAACAGAGCAACGCGCAAAAGAAATCAGTATTCGTAAAGTCCTGGGGGCCTCTGTTTCGGGACTTATCCAAATGCTCAACCGTGAATTTGTTACGCTTATAGCGATCTCCTGTATCATTGCCTTTCCTATTGCATGGATGATTATGAGCAAATGGTTAACCAACTATGCACATCATGTAGAGATTTCCTGGACCATCTTTGTCATCAGTGCTGTAGCAGCAATTGTAATTGCCCTACTGACGATCAGTTCACAGGCATTTAAAGCAGCGATAGCCAATCCGACGAAGACTTTAAGAGATCAATAAACAATTAAATAAACAGAATTTAATAACAGAAATAATAACTGTCCAAGGCAATATCGCCAAGGATCCAAAACATAAAAACCATGAGCACAAAAAATATGATCAAGATCACAAACCTTCAAAAGTATTACCGCACTGAAGAAGTTGAAACCGTCGCATTAAACAACCTAAACATTCATGTCAAAGAGGGCGAGTTTGTTGCTGTAATGGGTCCTTCGGGCTGTGGAAAATCGACTTTACTCAATATTATCGGATTGCTGGATGATTTGGATGAAGGAAGCTATCTGTTCAACGAGATTGAAGTTGCCAAATTCAAAGAACGTGGTCGCTCAGATCTCCGCAAACATAACATTGGTTTTGTATTCCAGAGCTTCAATCTAATCGATGAACTAACAGTATTTGAAAACGTGGAACTTCCACTGGTTTATACCAATGTTCCAGCTGCAGAACGCAAAAAGCGTGTAGAAGAAGTTTTGGAAAAAGTCCAGATCATGCACCGCCGAAATCACTTTCCACAACAGCTCTCCGGAGGTCAGCAACAACGTGTGGCCGTTGCTCGCGCTGTCGTGAATAATCCAAAATTGATTCTTGCCGATGAGCCTACAGGTAACCTCGATTCCAATAATGGTAACGAAGTCATGCAACTCCTGACTGAATTGAACGAAGCCGGCACAACCATCGTCATGGTAACACATAGTGAACACGATGCAAAGTTTTCTGACCGTGTAATCCGCATGCTAGACGGGCAAGTGATTATGGAAACAACTTCGGTATAAAGACACACATATATAACCAAGATATTTATCCTAATAACCTGTAAATGATGAGCACGATTAAATTAATTTTCAGACAACTATGGCGTAACCGTCTTTTCACATTTTTAAATGTATTTGGGCTTGCCATCGGAATAAGTGCCTGTTGGCTTATTTTCCGTATCGTCAATTATGAATTTAGTTTTGATCAGCATCATCCGAAAAGTGAGCAGATTTACAAGGTCCATACCTCCTATGAAGAAAAGGATAAATTAGATCATTTCGATGGTGTTCCCGCACCATTACCGGCATATATTAAGGAAAACTTTGTTAGTGTTGAACTGACTGTACCCATCTTTAAACAATACTTCGAACGTGTCAGTAATATTGGCGACACGCAGAAAATAGAGTTTGAAGATCAACCCGATATCATCGGTACCACGGGAGACTATTTCAAAATGACACCTTATGTTTGGTTAGCTGGCGACCAAAGGAATATACTAAAAAATAGCCATGAAGTCATCCTGACAGAATCGCGGGCTAAATTGTATTTCCCAAACAGGTCAATAGACCAAATCATAGGACAGACTTTGTCCTATGATAGTACATTATACAATGTCACCGGCATTGTAAAAGATCTAGCCCATCCAAGCAGCTTTTTGGGTAAAGAATTTATCCAGATTCCAGAAAAGGAATGGAATAGCACAAACTGGAACAATTCAAATTCAAATTGGCAGCTCTTTATTAAGGTAAAATCATCGGCTTCCCTTCCTAACCTCATAAAGACAGCCGATAAAAAGGCCTATGAGATGACGCATGCCGAATTTGACAAGTTTGGGTTTAAAATGCATGTAAACACAGTACCTTTAAAAGACTTACATTTTACTTCTTACGCGCAAAATAATGTTAATAAGAAAATAATGTATGGCCTAATCGGCATAGGTATATTTTTGCTTCTACTCGCCTGTGTCAATTACATCAATCTCGCTACCGCCCAAATCCCACAACGCGCTAAAGAGATTGGTATCAGAAAGACATTAGGAGAAAGCCAGAAAAGAATTACAAAGTCCTTTTTGTTGGAAACATTTTGCATTACGGCTTTTTCGGTACTTTTATCATGGCCTTTACTTATTCTCATTCAAACAGTTTTAGCCTCCTATATCCCCGATCAGCTCAAGTTGTATCCCGATCCGTGGGGAGTATCGCTATTTTTAGCAACACTTACAATCACGATTACCTTAATTTCCTCGGGTTACCCGATTTTACTAACAAACAAAGTCAAGATTGTTGAAGTCATTAAAATCTCAAATGCGCAAAGTCTCAAATTTGGCAATCTTTCTTTTCGGAAAATGCTCATTATATTTCAATTTTTGATTGCTCAGCTATTTGTTATTTCAACTTGCATCATTGGTCTACAGTTGAAACATGCGCTACAGAATAACTCCGGCTTCGATAAGGATGCGATTATTACCCTACGTTTCCCGAGTAAAAGCTACCAGGACAGTAATGTTGATCCTTTTGTTTTTAAGCAAGCGATTAAGCACATCACAGGTGTAGAGCAGGCTTCCTTGGGGCATCTGCCCATGAGTAACGATCATTGGGGAAATGCCTTGTTTGCGAAAAGTGATACGGGACAGGTACAAGCTGATGTACAAATGAAATTTGTCGACCAAGATAACTTTAAGCTCTATAATTTTAAAATGCTTGCTGGCCGCCCGCTGCAGTTGGCCGATACGAGCACTGGCATCGTGTTAAACTTAGCCACCGTTCAAAAGTTAGGCTTTAAATCTGCTGAAAATGCTGTAGGTAGCTTTGTCACGTACACAGACAAACAGCGGCAGATTGTGGGTGTAACCGACAATTTTCACACAAAAAATCTCCATGCAGCCATTCAACCTGTTGTCATGCTGAGCTCTATTAAAAAATGGGAATTAAACAGACTAAGCGTCAAACTCAATAGTAATTCAACTACCTGGACGGAAACTTTAAAACAGATTGAGAAAGAATGGAAAAAATATTATCCAAAAGCCCCATTCAAATATGATTTCTATGATCAGCAAATCAAAGAACTCTATAGCAGTGATCTAAAATTCTCGAAGATTATCAATCTATTTACATCGACGACAATTCTCATCAGCTGCCTGGGATTGATCGGTCTGGTTACCATCACCACGGTACAACGTACCAAAGAAATTGGTATTCGAAAAGTATTGGGAAGCACGGTATTGGGGATTATTGGATTATTATCAAAAGATTATATCAAACTTATACTCATTTCTATTTTGATTGCTACCCCAATTGCTTGGTGGGCGATGCACAAATGGTTGGATGATTTTGCGTATAAAATAGAGCTATCCTGGTGGATGTTTATTATTCCGGCTGCCGCAACCTTACTTATTGCATTTTTTACGATGAGCTACCAATCCATAAAAGCGGCACGTGCAAATCCAGTACATAGTTTAAGAGATGAATAAGATGATAAAGAAGCTCATTAATGAACAATACAACTAACACCTGTCCCTATGATAAAGAATTATTTAATAACCGCAATTAGAGAATTAAGGAAAAGAAAATTCTATACCGCTATCAATATATTAGGTCTGTCGGTCAGTCTTACTGCAGCGATATTAATTATTTTTTGGGTACAGGATGAACAGAGCTTTGATAAATTTCACCCAAACTATGAGGCAATATATACCGTAAATTCCCATTTGGATCCAGAACATAACGGCGCAATTTGGGGCATAACTCCCGGCCCTATAGGCAACTATGCCAAAAATGCACCCGACGTAGAATTTGCAACGCGCGTTTCACAGGATTATAATGTTACCTTGGTCAACGATAAGCTGAAACGCCCTGTAACGGATATGAGTATCTATTATGTTGATGGCAGTTTTTTTAATATGTTTCATTTTCCCTTACAAGAGGGCTCGCTTGTAGGTTTTCAGGAAAATTATAAACAGGCACTGGTCACAGCATCAACAGCAGAAAAACTCTTTAGCAGCCAGCAGGCCATTGGAAAGACCTTCCGTTATGGTGCAGATCTGTTCACCGTAGCCGGTATCTTAAAAGATGTTCCACAAAATTCCTCGATGCAATTCAATGTGATCATTCCATTAGGTTATCATGCACAACGGTTTACAAATTGGGGCGGTAATGGAAAATGGAAAACAATCGATGAAGACTTAGGCAATTACAGCTTCGCTACCTACGTCAAAGTAAAACCAACGGCTTCTCCTACCCTCATTGGAAAATTTATCTCGGAGAATTATACCAAAGCCCGCGATGGTGAAAATTCAACCATCTTTGTTTTAGATCCTTTAAAAACCATGCACTTAATCGCCCCGGACGGCAATAAATCGACACTTCGCATGGTGCAAATTTTTGGGATCATTGCAATCTTATTATTGGTTATTGGTGCAGTAAATTATGTCAATTTGAGTACTGCACGGGCATTGGACCGGGCCAAAGATGTTGGCATCCGAAAGATAATCGGTGCTAATCGTCTCCATCTATTCTTACAGTTTATCACCGAAACGGTTGTTGTATTCTTTTGCTCGCTCGTAATAGCTTTCATTCTTATCCTTGTACTTCATACTGGATACAATCAAATTGCACAAAAATCAATCAGCTACTCCTTCCAAAACAGTACAATATGGTTATATATAGGTGTTGCGATTATCGGCACACTAGGCTTATCCAGTATATATCCTGCGATACAACTTTCCTCATTCAATCCCATTCATTCGTTAAAAGGAAAATCAGTTAAAGGAGTTTCCTCAACGACCATGCGTAAAATATTGGTGGTTTTTCAATTTACACTTTCTGTAACACTGATTGTATGCACCTTGGTTATCCGCAATCAACTGGATTTTATCCAAAAGATCAACCTCGGATACGACCGAGATCATGTCATTACACTTGGTCTTCCTGAGGAGGCCTACAAACATATGGACGCCATACAGACCGAACTCAAAAATAACGACGCAATACAAGGAGTCTCTCTTTCAAGTGTTTACAACATGACGGATTTCGGAAATGCCACGGGCGATATAGATTGGCCTGGCAAATCCAAAGACAACAAGCTAATCGTAGCGCAAGCCAAAATTGACAAGGATTTTATTCCGTTAATGAATATACAGTTCGTTGAGGGGAAAAATTTCACAGGCCTGCCAGCGGATTCTTCCGGATATATTATCAACGAGACCTTAGCAAAACAAATGGGGTTAAAGCCGCCATATGTGGGATCCAATATGAGTTTCCACGATTTCCCTGGACAAATTATCGGTGTGGTGAAAGATTTTCACTTCAAATCCATCAAAGATAAAATAGGTCCAATGGTCTTCTGGACGCGCTGGGGATCGGGCACGCTTTATGTAAAAACAAGTACCACAAAAGCCGCTGAGGCTATCAAAGCCTTAGAGAAGGTTTATAACCGCTATCCATCAGACGCTCCTTTCAAATATACTTTCATTGATCAACAATTTGATAGTCTATACAAATCCGAACAGCGTACAGGTTTGTTGTTCAATGTTTTTGCAGGTATTGCCATTTTTATATCTGCTTTAGGTCTGTTTGCATTGGCAACTCACGAAGCGCAAATGCGTATAAAAGAAATCGGCATCCGTAAAGTTCTTGGAGCTAGCACCTTTGGTGTCGTCCGGCTATTGGGAAAAAATTTCGTGCTACTCGTTTCCATTTCCATTCTGATAGCCTGTCCCATAGCGGTTTACCTGATGAAACAATGGTTAAGCAATTTTGCATATAAAACAGATCTAGAGCTGCAAACATTTGTCTTCGGTGGTATTTTGGCCTTGCTGATCGCCATTGTTACCGTCAGCTACCAGGCTGTTCGGGCAGCTTTATCCAATCCCGTAGATAGTTTAAGGGACGAATAAAAACGAATATAAGAAAGTGGATGATTGGCATGTATACACTGGCACTTAAGAAATAAAGCTATGATCAAGAATTATATAAAAATAGCCTGGCGCAATATCCAGAAAAACAGAGGATACTCGACCATCAATATCATTGGCCTTGCAATAGGTTTGGCCTGTTGCCTATTGATCGCAATTTATGTTCAGAACGAACTTTCCTACGATAAATATCACGTAAACAAAGAGCGGATTTACCGCATCGTACACGACTATAAAGATGTTAGCAGCACAGAGCAGCAGCAAATCTGGGGCAATGGACCTATTGGTGAAGCTATCAAAGCAGACTTTCCAGAAATCGAGAAAGTTGTTCAATTCTCGGGTCAAACATCTATCCTGCTCAAACAGGGCGATAAAAGATTCCAGGAGGAAAATGTATTTTTCATGGACTCCACTGCATTTGATGTCTTCAGTTGGAAGGTTTTGGCCGGCGATCCTCATACAGCTTTAAAAAACGCCTATTCTGTTGTATTAACAGAAAGTACCGCAAAGAAATATTTCGGAGATCAAAATCCCATTGGCAAGACGCTGGAGGGAGGTTTAGCTGCGGGCCGTGCTGACGCAGGTCTATATACTGTAACGGCAGTAATGGCCGATGTACCTGCTAATTCACACTTTACGTTCGATGCATTGCTCTCGATGAGTACATTCCGAAAAGCACGGCCAGACGTATTTAATAAAGAAGGCTGGGATTATGTAGACTTCTACACATACTTTCTCGCTTCAAAAGACTTTGATCCTGTAAAGTTCGACCAGAAAATACCGGAGTTTCTCAAGCGGCATCTCCCAACAAATGAAAACCCAAATGCAAAATACAATTTCCATATCGAGCCACTTCTGCAAGCTTACATGCACTCGTCTGCAGATCGTCAACCCGGTACCAATGGAAGCTATCAGAATTTATACATATTCAGCATTATTGGCGGATTCATCTTACTGATCGCCTGTGTGAACTTTATGAATCTGGCTACATCAAGGTCAATGGAAAGAGCAAAGGAAGTAGGCGTACGAAAAACCATAGGAGCAAGCAAAAGCAATCTGATCTTTCAGTTTATGTCTGAATCATTGGTTCTTGTATTCGTCAGTAGTATTTTGGCTATACTGCTCGTTATGGCCTTTCTCCCCTTTTTGGAAGCATTCTCGGGCAAACACCTCAATTATTCATCCCTGAAAAATGGGACGACCTGGGCAATATTCCTATTCACTACCATTTTTACGGGACTTCTTGCCGCCAGCTATCCCGCGTTGATTCTAGCAAATTTCAAACCGATTGCAGTACTTAAAGGAAGTTATAGCAACAGCAAAGGTGGTACATTATTACGTCGCGTATTAGTTGTTTTCCAATTTTGCCTTTCTATTGCGCTCATTGCAGGTACAGTCGTCGTCTTTTCTCAACTAGATCAATTACAGCACCGAGATCTTGGATTTCAAAAAGATCAACGGCTTGTGATAGATTATAATTTCGATGATAAGGTAAACAATAACCTGGAAGCGATAAAATCTACACTAGCAAAAGATAAAGATGTTTTGTCTGTCACTGCATCACGTACGGTACCGGGAACATTTTTTCCAAATGCAGGAACAGAAATCATGTCAGCAAACGGAACGATGAGTCAATTCGCTCCTTTCTTATATGAAGTCGATGTTGACTTTATTCCTAATATTGGTCTGCAAATGGCCGCAGGACGTGCCTATTCCAGAGATTTCCCAGCGGATACGGCCCATTCACTTGTTATCAATGAATCTGCTGCAAAACAATGGGGCTATTCAAATCCACAAGATATTATTGGCAAACAATTTCGTCAATGGGGAAGAGAAGGAACGGTTATCGGTGTAGTGAAAGATTTCAATTACCTTTCTTTACACCGTAAGATTGAGCCTTTAGCTTTGCGACTTGAACCAAGCAGCAGCCGGTATTTAACCTTGAATATCCAACATGTAAACCAGCCTGAGACCGTTGCCAGAATCGGCAAGCTGTGGAATGAACTTGTACCAAACCGTCCATTTTTATATAGCTTTCTCGACGACAATTTCAATCGACAATATGAAGCGGATTTTAATTTTAGAAGACTTTTTACAGCCTTCTCCGGACTGGCACTTTTTATTGCCTGTTTAGGTTTATTGGGACTTGTTACGTATACAGCCCAACAGCGTACCAAAGAAATCGGTGTACGGAAAGTTCTCGGTGCATCCATCTATAATTTAATCCTCCTGCTCTCTTCCGACTTCATCAAGTTATTGGCTGTAGCGCTCCTCATCGCGACACCGCTATCTTGGATGGCGATGAAAAAATGGCTTGACAACTTTGCATACCATATTGAACCACAATGGTGGATGTTTGTCTTTGCTGGTTTTGCTACAATCACTATCGCATTAGTAACGGTGAGTTTTCAAACACTCAAGGCTGCCAAGGCAAATCCTGTAGATAGTTTAAGAGACGAATAACAATATAATTTAATCCCATCACGATATTCCAGCTATGAACAACCTCCTATTAAAATCGGCAATTCGACAACTTTGGAAGAATAAACTATTCTCCCTATTAAATATTATTGGACTAGCCATCGGTATTACGTCATGTTGGGTCATATTTAAGATTGTCAATTATGAGTATAGTTTTGAAGCTGGAGTTCCTCAGCTTGAACGAACCTATAGGATCATTTCTCAGTTTAAAAATGATGGCAAGGATAATTACAATGGGGGATTGGCCAAGCCGTTTTATCAGGCCATCCGAAAAGAAATTCCGGGCGTGGAACTGGTCGCTCCAGCATTCAGAAATTATCAAATGGAATCTGTCACAATCAACAAGGGACAAAAAAATCAAAAACTTGTCGAGGACTTTGATGAGGCTGAAGGCAATGTGACGGAGACTACCAGCGACTACTTCAAGCTCGTTGGCTACAAATGGTTAGCAGGTTCACCAGAGAAAGCATTTTCAACTGCCAACGACATCGTATTGACAAAAAAAAGGGCAGCCATTTATTTCCCAAACCAGGCTGTCCAGGGCTTAATCGGCAAAACCATCTTTTATAACGACAGTATACCCAAAACAGTAACTGGCATTGTTGATGACCTTGGCTTCAACACGGAGTTCAATGGCACAGAATTCGTCTTGCTTAAAGAAGAAGTCTACCCACTGAATGTCTGGACGAATACCAATGGTACTGACAGACTTTATATCCGATTAAAAGATGGTGTAAAAGACCTTCCAATCCAGGCAGCTATCAATAAGATCGGACAAAAAAAATGGCAGGAATTCAGCCAGGAAAAAAAACCGAAGTTTGACTACAACCGTAAGGTCGTAGTCATGCCACTAAAAGATTCCCATTTTGCAGTACACATAAAAGAATGGTACGCCGAAAGAACAAGCAAAACCGTTATTTATGGGTTAATTGCCGTAGCTGCTTTTCTGATGCTTTTGGCCTGTATCAACTATATCAATCTTAGTACGGCACAAATACCAGCGCGGAGTAAAGATATTGGTGTCCGTAAAACATTGGGAAGTAGTCAGGGAAAATTGGTTAGCCAAATTATTTTTGAATCGCTTTTAACCATTGCTATTGCACTTGTTTGTTCGGTCTTTCTGACGAAACTGGCCTTTTTCTATTTTCAGGAAATGATTCCGGAGAAAGTAAAGGATTTTACAAGTTCGACGACATCCATGCTGTTTATCGCAATTTTACTGACCGTAACGACTTTAATTTCCTCGGCATATCCTTCTTGGTTAATTAAAAAGGTACAGCCTGTCAACTTATTTCGTGCCGGCAAGCAGTTTCAAATCGGAAAAACACAAATCAACCTTCGGAAAACATTGATTGTATTCCAATTCTTTATTGCTCAATTTTTTACGGTTTCAGCACTCATTATCGGCCAACAACTCTCCTATACCCTCAACAAAGATATGGGATTCGACAAAGATGCTGTTGTTACCTTCGATCTACCTTCCAAGCTCATCAACAAATTTTATGAGGAAAAACTGGATCAAAGTAAGAAACAAACACTCCTACATGAGATCCAAAAAATAAAAGGTGTTTCGGCAGCGTCAATCGGCAGCAAGCCCTTATCAAATAATTATTCATCATCTTGGTTTCATCGACAAGACCCTACGTTAAAAGAGAAAATTTCATCCGATATTTTCTTTAAAAATGCGGATGCGAATTATATCGCTGTCTATGACATGAAGTTAATTGCGGGCACCAATCTACCACAATCCGATACTGTCAATGCTTATATTATTAATGAATCTGCTGTCAAGGCGTTCGGTTTCAATTCGCCTCAAGATGCTATTGGGAAGTCAATTGGTCAAGAAGACAGTACCTTCCCGATCGTTGGCGTTATTAAAGATTTTCATGCCCAGGAATTCTATAAAGAGATCACACCTTTGGCTTTGCGCAGTTTTAGCCGTGGTGCCTATACCTTCAATATAAAACTATCGGGAAACAGCAAAGAATGGAAAACCAGTATTGAAGCGATCAACAAAGTATATACGCAGTTTTTTCCGGAACTCCCCATAGAAATAAAGTTCTACGATGAAACGATTGCGTCACTCTATCAAAAAGAGCAAAATCTGGCCAAATTAATTAACGTGAGTACAATTGTTGCTGTTTTGATCGGTTGTTTGGGCCTCTTTGGGCTGATTACCCTTGCGGCTTTCCAACGCAGCAAAGAGATCGGTATCCGTAAAGTTTTGGGTGCAAGTATTCCAAGTATCTTTCATTTATTGGCTAAAAACTTTGTACAGCTTATTTTAATCAGCATTCTTATTGCCGCACCCTTGACCTGGTGGACCTGTAGCAAGTGGCTGGAAGATTTTTACTACCGCATCGATCTTACGGCAACACCTTTTCTATTAGGCGCTGGGCTAGCACTATCTGCGGCGGTACTGACCATTAGTTTTCAATCGATCAAGGCAGCTATCCAAAATCCCGTAAATAGCTTACGGGACGAATAGCAACACTAGAATATCAAATTGGGGTTAACAAAAAACGAAATAACAATGATTGGAAATTCACTTAAAACAGCCTATCGTTTTTTAAAAAAACATAAGTTGATCACGTTTATCAATATCACCAGTCTCGCGATTGGCATTACGGCGACGCTGGTTATTTTCTTAATGATCCAATACGACTACAGTTTTGATAAACACGTTCCAAATCAAGAACAGGTCTATCGTGTTGTCAATAATGGTGAATTTAAAAATGCCGGTGTTTACGTACCATTGGTTCGTACCATGGAATCGGAATTACCGAACTTAGAAGCAGTAGCCCCCATTTATCGAAGCCATATTCCCAAACTAAAAGTTTCAACCGCGACGGATAAATTCCAAACTTTTCCAAAAGAGCAAAAGATGGCTTTTACCAACAGTCAATACTTCGATATTTTCCCTTCGAAATGGTTGGCTGGAAGTCCTAAGGCTTTGAATTCATCCGGAAATATTATCCTTACACAGAAAACACTAGAAAAGTTTTATGGAAAAGAACTGCCTGCAAATGTAATTGGCAAAACCATCATCTATGCAGATAGTATCCCACTTCAGGTCGCTGGTGTAATCGAAAATCCACAACATAATTCGGATTTTAATTTTGATAGTTTCATCGCTGATGCGACCATCGTCCAAGACAACAACCTAAAGAAGATGTATAGTTGGGAAGCTTGGAACAGCATCTCTGATTCACATCAGGTACTCATCAAGACAAAAGCACACAGCAATCCGCGTCTTCTGGAACGGAATATTGCTAATCTCCTTAAAAAATACAAATACAAAGAAGGTGAAAAAATCAACGATAAACTTGAATTACAAGCCTTATCTGATGTTCATTTCGACACGCGATTTAATTATGAAGCGACTCATCCAGAAGCACTTCGCAACCTCATTTTACTGGCATTCTTCCTGTTAGCCCTAGGGGCGGTAAATTTTATCAATTTATCCACAGCACAATCCATCGAAAGAGCTAAAGAAGTGGGTATTCGCAAGACATTGGGTAGCTCTAAGGCAACATTAATTAAACAATTCTTACTAGAGACATTTCTGATTACCTTATCGGCGACAATACTCGCGGTTTTATTGCTTCCTTTGTTCTTACATGTTTTTGAAGGATTTATTCCCAAAAACTTAAGTTTAGACCGTTTAGACAAAACCGTTATTCTTTTATTCTTATTCGGACAGCTTATCGTGGTCACCATTCTTGCGGGGTTTTATCCAGCTTGGGTATTGACAGGATACGCTCCTGTATTGGCACTCAAAAACCAGCTTGGAAAAAACACCAATCTTTCCCGAAGCGTATGGGTCCGCAAAGCACTGACTATTTTCCAATTTGTCTTAGCTCAGGCTTTTCTGATTTGTGTACTCGTTGTCGTGCGGCAGATCAATTACGTCTCCCATCGAGACATGGGTTTTCAGAAAGACGCGATCGTCAACATCAATATTCCTGGAGCTTTCCAAAATTCTACGAAAGGTCTCGTGCTTAAAAATGAGCTCAAAAAATTGCCGGATATCAAAGCGATTAGTTTTGGGAACATTGCACCCGCGATGAACGGCTGGATGACCACAGGAATCACTTATGATCAGTCGCCAACAAAGGAATCGCTAACATTCGATAGCCGCTCAGGTGATGAAAATTATTTGGAAGTCTATCAAATTCCACTTCTGGCAGGAAGGAATATACGTTTACTGGATTCAACCAGTGAAATGCTGATCAATAGAAAAGGACTTGAGCTACTGCATATCAAAGATCCCCAGGATGCCATTGGTAAAACTTTCGAAAATGGGCAGAATATCATCGTTGGTGTAATGGAGGATTTTGATCTAGCCTCTGCCCGACAGGCGGTTAAACCAGTCTTGTATACAGGCAGTAAGGAAGGATACGTACTCCATATTGCATTGGACCAATCGCATCCCGAAAACTGGAAAAATACCATTGATAAAATAACGGCTAATTATAAATCGGTCTTTCCAGACGACGAACTGGATCTGAAATTTTTGGATGATGTCGTCCAAAATTTCTACACCCAAGAAAAACAGCTTTCTAAGCTTCTATCATGGGCAGTAGGGCTTTCAATCCTGATTGCTGGCCTAGGTTTATTTGGATTAGCCATATTTACGGCAAATCAACGCACAAAGGAAATTGGAATCCGTAAAGTATTGGGGGCATCTGTTTTCCAGATAACCTTTCTACTGCTTCGGAATTTGCTATCATTGGTTGCAATAGCCTGTCTAGTAGCCTTTCCAATTGCTTATTATTTTATGCAGAGCTGGCTCAATGAATTTGTTTATCGAACCACGATAAGTCCCTGGATTTTTGGACTGTCTGCACTGGGCTTGATTGCATTTGCAAGTCTTGTATTATCAACCAAAAGTGTCTTTGCAGCAAAAGCAAATCCGATCAATAGTCTAAGGGATGAATAAATCAGCGGGTAAAAGCAATAAGCGTACTCCTGTGCATAACATATATTAAGAACTTAAAACCCCATAACAATGATAAAGAACTTCATCAAAACCGCGTGGCGAAGTATTTTTTCTAATAAATTCTACAGCGCCATTAATATTTTAGGATTAACAGCAGGAATGGTTGTGGGGATATTCTTATTGCTGTGGATACAAGACGAGTTGTCCTTTGACCGGTTCCATAAAAATCAGCATTCCATCTACAAAATTGGAATAGAAGGAGGAACTGGGATATCAAAACGAATCTTTGGATCCATCATTGCTCCCGTAGGAAGTTTCGCAAAAAAGGAAATTCCTGAAGTCCAGGATGCAGTCCGTATTTTCAAAATTGGAGATGCTGCACTTAAATATAAAGAGAAGAGATTTAATGAAAAGAACTTTGCATTTGTAGACCCCAGTTATTTTACGGTTTTCGATTTTCCACTACTACAGGGCAATTCAAAACAACCCTTCCCCGACAACAATTCCATTGTACTTACGCAACGTACGGCACGTCGGTACTTCGGTGATGAAAATCCAATTGGAAAAACTGTGACATTGGGTATCGAGGACCTTTGTGTTGTATCAGGTGTCATTGCTGATTATCCAGAAAACTCTACTTTTCAATTTCAGGTTCTGCTCCCCATTTCGAGATTTAACGAACAGGCTTACATTAAAAACGAAACGACCTATGATAATAAGACCTTTTTATCTTCCATGGATGAAGATTGGTCCAATTTTTCATTCGAAACTTATCTCCAACTGAGGCCTGATGCAAATCTTGCCACAGTTTCAAAAAAGCTACAGGCGATACACGAAAGGAATAAACCTGAGGATGCCCCTGTCCCCTACGTTACACAAGCACTCGCAAAGGTGCATCTCTACCAAATGGATGGTAGTGATGCAGGAATTGACAATGTTCGAGTTTTTATAGGCGTAGCGATTATGATTCTTGTTATCGCAAGTATTAACTATATCAATCTTTCTACTGCACGGTCGTTGTCGCGCGCAAAAGAAGTGGGGATACGTAAAGTTATCGGCGCTGGTAAAAAGGAACTTTTTTTCCAATTTATATTGGAAACAACCATACTATTTGTCATTGCATCAACATTGGCACTTGCGCTAGTATTTATTGGCCTCCCTTTGTTTAATAATTTCTCGGGAAAGCAGATTTCCCTACAGCTCTTTAATCCTACGTTATGGATAAGCGTACTGCTCATGCTTTTAGGAACACTTGTACTTACAAGTGTATATCCTGCCCTGCTTTTATCGAGATTTGATCCGATTAAAGTACTTAAAGGCCGGTTTACCATAAAAAATTCCAGTGCACGAAAAATACTGGTTGTCCTGCAGTTCACTGTTTCCATCATCCTTATCACTTTAACAATTGTTATCGGTCGCCAATTGGATTTTATAAAACATCAAAATTTAGG
Organism: Sphingobacterium sp. UBA7631; assembly: GCF_002483935.1. Taxonomy (NCBI): domain Bacteria; kingdom Pseudomonadati; phylum Bacteroidota; class Sphingobacteriia; order Sphingobacteriales; family Sphingobacteriaceae; genus Sphingobacterium; species Sphingobacterium sp. UBA7631. The sequence goes on along the minus strand of NZ_DLIX01000008.1, from coordinate 355,307 downwards.
CTACGAAAAGGATCATATTATTTCCGTTGCTATGGCACCAAAAATGTCCAAACATTTTGATGCTGTCAAAACCGAACTTCTAAAAAATAAGGATATTGATGATGTTATCCGTCTTGGCCGGGATATGGTTTATGGTGGAGCTTCAACTGGAGACAACGATTGGGAAGGAAAGCCCAGCAAATCCAATCTCTGGTTCAATATGACCTATTCTGATCAATCTGCACTCAACTTTTTTAAGATAAAACTAACACAAGGTCGTAATTTCACAGGCTCCATAGCAGATTCAACACATTTCATTCTTAATGAAACGGCAGTACGGGAAATGGGGTTAAAAGATCCTATTGGCACACGTTTACGCATTCGAACAGTTCCGGGAACTATTATTGGGGTTGTAAAAGATTTTAATTATGCGAGCGCTAGACAAAAGATCGAGCCGATGGTCTTTCAATATAGCCCAAAAGATTGCTGGCAGCTATACATCAAAACAACAACTTCTGGTACAAAATCCGCATTAAACTCCTTGCAACACATCTGGAAAAGTTATTATGATGATATGCCTATGAACTACAGCTTCCTGGACGAAAGCTATCAAAAGCAATATACGAATGAGCAGAAACAAGGCTCTTTATTCAATTTTTTTGCCCTGATCGCCATCGTCATCTCCTGCTTAGGACTCTTAGGACTATGTACCTATACTGCACAAGTTAGGACCAAAGAAATTGGTATCAGAAAGGTCCTTGGCGCAACGGTATTTAGCATTATACAATTATTAAACAAGGAATTTCTACTCTTAGTCATTTTGGCCAATGTCATCGCAATACCAATTGCTGTATATTTCAGTATAAATTGGCTCGATGGTTTTGCCTTTAGAACGACGCTCCCATTCGCCATATTTCTATATGCGGCGGGGATAACCATTGCTATTGCATTATTTACGGTGAGTTTCCAATCCATTAAAGCGGCATACGCCAATCCTGTGAAAAGTTTGCACGATGAATAGTTTATATTTGAGAACCAAAAACAACAGCATAAAATGATTCGATTATTCCTAAAAACAGCGCTGAGAAATTTGAAGCGCAGTCCCTTAAACACAACAATAAATATTTTGGGGTTAGCACTGGGGTTTACTGTTGCCCTGATAAGTACATTATGGGTACTGAAACAATTTTCTTTTGATAAGCATTACAGCAATTATCAACATATTTATCAGGTCATGATGACTGGAACCTTCAATGATGAGAAATCTACTGATCGCTCCACCCCTATTCCCTTGGTCAAAACAATCGCGTCTGATTTCAAAAATGAGATGGCAGATGCCACTTTGGTCACCAATATGGAAAGCAACAATCTTAAAGTAGGTGATAAAAAGCTTAATGCACCGGGATTCTATGCCATGGGAAAATTCGCCGAATTATTTTCCCTCGAATCTTTAGAAGGAAATAGTACCACACCGGGCAATCCATCGACCATCATAATTTCCGAATCCTTAGCAAAACGACTGTTCAATCAGACAAGTGTTATCGGGAAAACGCTCCAATTGAATGGTAAAGAACAATATACTGTTCAGGGCGTTTATAAAGATATTCCTGAAAACAACACTTTTTATGGCTTAGATTATGTATTGCCGTTTGTCGATTATCTTGCTAAAGACCAAGGTATTGAAGAAAGCTGGTCCAGCTGTTATTTCAGCACTTTCGCTAAGATCGAAAATGCTGCCTTTGTTCCCGCTTTGGAAAATAAACTAACAAATATCATCAACAAAAAACTGACGGATATAAAACCTGAAATCCTGTTACATCCGATGTCCAAATGGCATTTATACGATTCATTTAAAAATGGAAAGAACGTCGGCGGGCAGATTCAATATGTATGGATGTTTGTTTGGATAAGCGTATTCATTATTTTATTGGCCAGTATTAATTTTATTAACTTGAGTACGGCGAGAAGCCTGAAAAGAGGAAAAGAAATCGGGGTTTTAAAATCGGTTGGTGTCAACCGCCGGCAGCTTATTGCAGGCTTTCTTGTTGAGTCAATCCTAGCGGTAGCCTGCGCATTTTTGATCGCTGTTCTATTCGCTACATTGCTGTTGCCTTGGGTCAAAACGATTACACACACTTCATTGCATATACCTTTTGCGGATATTCGTTTTTATGGCTATTCTTTATTAGGAATAGGCGTTATAGGGCTTTTAGCGGGTATGTATCCGGCATTATTTCTATCGGCCTTTAATCCTATTCTTGCACTTAAAGGTAAGATCATCAACCGAAAAGGCGGATCAAGAAGTAGAAAGGCAATGGTCATCGTGCAATTTGCGATTTCTATTTTCCTGATGATATCCACTTATCTGGTGATTCAACAACTGCATTATACCAAGGACCGCCCAATAGGTTATAAAGGTTCAAATTTGATAAACATTACTTCATCCAATTCAACTATCGTCAAAAACTTTGATGTCCTTAGAAAAGAGTTGATCGGTCAGCGTTTAGTTAAAGATGCTTCCCTTTCTTCCAACTTTGTCAACCACCTATCCTTAACGGGTGGTGGCTTTAATTGGCAGGGCAATGATACCAGGGACGGTGCGATCATGGGGATCTTCACCGTGGATGAAAACTTTGCTAATACTGTACAATGGAACTTTATAAAAGGACGCAATTTTTCAAAAGATTTCAAAACAGATTCAACAGCTGTTATTCTGAACGAAGCTGCGGCCAAATTTATGGGAGTTACCGACCTAAACAGCAAACAACTTTCACGTGCCGGTATTAATTACCATATCGTGGGTATTATCCAGAACACGCTGTCCGAATCGCCGTTCAAATCCATTACACCGACGGCTTATTTTCTAAAATTTTTACCAAAGAATAAAATCACGCTTCAACTGGATGAAAATCAAGATGTCAAACAAAACCTAAAAGCTATTGCCACAGCATTCAACCGCATAGATCCTGATCTTATTTTTGATTATACCTTTACGGATCAGGAATATGCCAAAGAGTTTCAACAGATGGAAATGATCAAGAGCTTAACCAGTTTATTTACAGGGTTGGCCATACTCATTTCATGTCTTGGTCTCTACGCGCTGGTTTCCTTTCTTACGGAGCAACGAGAAAAAGAAATTGGCATTCGTAAAGTATTGGGCGCATCAGAACTTGGCTTGTGGCGACTACTTTCCACAGAATACATTTGGCTCACAGGAATTGGCTTTTTACTCGCAGCCCCTTTAGCCTATCTGCTAATGGAATCATGGCTCGAAGATTATGTCTACCGCATATCAATTACATGGACGGTCTTTGCTATCACAGGCTTAACCGCCCTAATCATCACCTTATTAACCGTTAGTTACCAAGCGATTAAAGCAACATTAGCAAATCCTGTAAAAACCTTAAGAAGCGAATAATACCAATTTGTTCGGGGACGGACACTATACTGTCCGTTTCCGAACATTTAAAACCGCTATAAAAACACAACAAAAACCTAAAAATCAATACATTATATTTATGGCAAACGAATTGAACTACTTGGCTTTGCTATTTTTCGAATAACGGAGCCTTCTACTAAAGCGAGCTAAGTGACAAGAATATAGCCTAATTAACAGTATAAATGCTCATAACCATGTTAAAGAACTATTTTAAAATTGCTTGGCGGAATATCAGAAAAAACAAAGGATTTTCTCTTTTAAATATGTTTGGCCTCAGCATCGGAATAACATGTTTCCTATTGTTGGCAGCGTACATCTATCATGAATCCAGTTATGAGCGTTTCCTTCCCAATGCGGACCGCCTGACTTATATTAGCCTCACCTATAAAGCACCCAATAGCACGGAAGAAGTAAATTCTGCCGTAACACCGACAGGCTTAGCTCCTACGTTGCAGGCTGAATTTCCGGATGTAGAACAGGCAACCAGATTATACGGCTATTCCAAAGGCGGCAAAATAGAATCCAAAGAGGCACTAATAACTGAAAAAGGCCTACTGTATGCTGACCAGAATGTTTTTAAAACTTTAGGCTATACCTTTCTCGAAGGTGATTCACGATCAGCCTTAGTAGAACCAAATCAGATTGTCTTAACAAAAAAACTCGCAGCGAAATATTTCCCCAATCAGTCGGCCATCGGTCAGACACTATCCATTGACAAAGTCAACTGGAAAATCACAGGTATCATCGCAGACTTGCCCACAAATACACAGTTGAACTTCTCTGCGCTCCTTTCCAACAAAGGATTAGAACGCTACAAAGAAATGGCTTGGTCATCTGCAAATGATATAACCATAGCGCTCCTAAAAAACAAAGATCAGGTCGGTTCGATCCAACAGAAATTGGACCAAATGACAAAATCAAAATTCGCCGAAGCAACAAAACAAGGCTATCAATTTCGATTCGTCCTGGAAAAGCTGACCGATATCCATCTTCACTCCAAAGCAGCAGGTACGGGAAACATCACTTATATCTATATTTTATTGGCATTAGGTGCTGCACTTATTATTTTAACCTGCATCAATTTTACAAATTTGGTCTTAGCACATGCGCTTGAACGCAAGAAAGAAATCGGTGTCAAGAAAGTTTTGGGTGCAGCAAAGAAAACGATATTCTTCCAGTTCTTTTTTGAATGTAGCCTGATGGTTTTTCTAGCTGTTGTATTTAGCCTTCTGACTACGGTACTCTTGTTGCCCGTGTTCAGTTCATTTATGGGGGCCGAAATGAAATTAACCATATGGACAGACCCTCGGTTTTATACAATTTTACTTGTTTTCATAGCCTTGCTGACGCTTTTGTCAGGTGGCTGGCCAGCCTATTCAATTGCCAGTTCAAAGCCTATTTCTATTTTCAAGCGAAAATTAACTGAAAAACTACGTGGCCTATCTTTAAGCAAGGTGCTCGTTACTTTTCAATTCAGTATCTCTATATTTTTTATTATCTGTACCTTATTTGCGAGTAGACAGATGGATTTTATCCAGTCTAAGAATACCGGGTTAGATCGCTCTGATATGCTTGTCATCGATGGCCGAGGATGGCAAGATAAAGAAAGGCAGCTATTAAAAGAAAAGTTAATGCAGCTCAACAGTGTCCAGGGGGTTACCGCTTCGTATGACAACCCCGTCAATATCCAAGGTGGCTACAGCATCAGTGAAGTAGAAGGCCAACCCAATGATTTTGATATGAATGTCACTGCAATTCCGATTGAAAAAGATTTCGTATCCGTTTTCCATATTCCATCTGTTGCCGGTGCACCGTTGTCAGACGCGGACATTTTGCGCGCAAAAGACACTATTTCACCAGAATATGGTTTTATAGTGAATACACTTGCTGCATCCGCCATGGGTTTTACTCCTGAACAGGCTATTGGAAAGAAAATCAACTTGAATGGGCGTAAGGGCAGCATCAAACAAGTCGTTGCGAGTTTTAACTTTGCGTCATTACATAACGAAGTCAAACCAATTGTGCTTTTTCCTGAATATGATTATTTCGGTAATATTTTCATTCGACTCAATCCGACGTCGCCGATAAAAGATGCTCTTGCGCAGATAAGAGCTGTCATCAAAGATATTGATTCAAAAAACAGCTTTGAATATCATTTTCTCAATGACGACTATAACAAATTATGTCTCAAAGATCAGCAAACAACACGGGTAATGCAGTTATTTTCCATCATTACAATTGCTATCGCTTGTATGGGCCTTTTTGCCCTATCAGCTTATGCTGTACAACAACGCTTTAAAGAGATCGGTATCCGTAAAGTATTAGGTGCTTCAACGATCAAGATTGTCAACATATTGAGTGTTGACTTTATGGCCCTCGTCCTGTGTGCTGTATTGATCAGTGTACCCTTAGGCTGGTATGCCATGCACCGCTGGGTAGAGAATTTTGCTTACCACATCACGCTAGACTGGTGGGTATTTATTGTGGCGGCGATAAGCGCATTATTGGTATCATTTATCACCATTAGTTTTCAAACCATAAAAGCTGCGATTCTAAACCCGGTTGATAGTTTAAGAGATGAGTAATTGTTTTAGTAGCTATTAAAAATAAAGACACCTGATAAATAACAAGCTGGACCTTTAAAATTCAAGTTTTTTCTATTTAGCAATAACCAATACGACAAATATGCTTAAAAATTATATCAAAATAGCATGGCGCAACCTGATGAAAAACAAATCCTTCTCTTTGATTAACATCATCGGATTGGCGATCGGCATGGCCGGAGCATTACTTATAGCACTTTGGTTGCAAAACATGTTAACCATGGACCGCTTTCATGAAAAGGGTGATCGCCTGCATGTATTGAGTAATCGAGACGAATTTCAGGGCGATAAATCAGCTTGGGCCTTCACTCCTAAAATATTAGGTCCCTCCTTGTCCGCCGATTTTCCAGATATAGAAACTTTTACCAGATATAATGAGAGCGGCCAATTTCTAACGACATTCAAGGATAAAAAACTGATCGCAAATACTGTTTTCATCGATCCTGGTTTTTTCAAGATGTTTTCTTTGCCTTTTGTGAAAGGAGAACAGAATATTAGATTTGATAACCCTAAAGGCCTTGTTCTCACAGAAAGCTATGCCAAGGCTTTATTTGGCAGCGAAGATCCTATTGGAAAATCAGTTCGGATAGACTCTGTTAATCAGGTTTCCGTACAGGCGGTACTTAAAGACCTTCCGAGTAATTCAAGTTTCAAATTTGATATTCTCCTACCATTTGAATATGCAAAAATAATTGGTTACGTGGATGATAACTGGAGCAATAATTCATTAACCACCTATGTGCTCCTAAAAAAAGGTGTCTCACTTACCGCGTTTAACAGCAAAATCAGAACCTATCTGAGAGATCATATCAATGCAAGTAATAAGGCTGCCGGTTACCAATCGGCTAGAAATACGGGTGAGATCTTTGCTTTTCCCTATCCCGATTCGTTTCTTTACAATAGCGGAAAAGGAGGAAATTATACGTCCGGACGTATCGATATCGTCAAGCTATTTGCTTGGATTGGTGTATTTATTTTATTGGTGGCAAGCATCAATTTTATGAATTTGAGTACGGCACGTTCCGAACGCCGTGCGAAAGAAGTCGGTGTCCGCAAAGTAATTGGCGCAAATAAGACAAGCCTAATGGCGCAGTTCCTCGTTGAAAGCATATTGATCAGCCTAATCGGCATGGTACTCGCGACGATACTTGTTTTTATTGTCCTGCCATTCTTTAACGAGCTTGTCGGAAAACAGCTTAGCCTATCGTTATTAAACTTACCGACCTGGCTATTTTTAATTGGCTTTGCTTTATTTACAGGTATATTAGCCGGCACCTATCCCGCCTTTTTCCTTTCTTCCTTTCAACCTATCAAAACGTTGAAGGGGAAATTCGTTTCTAAAACGAGGGGTCTTAGTATTCGCTCCATCTTAGTGGTCATTCAATTCAGTCTCGCGATTATATTGATTATCGCAACGGTCATTGTCGCCAAACAAATCCAGTACACTAAACAGCGCGACCGTGGTTATAATGAAAATGGGTTGCTTTATAGCAGTATCAAAGGTGACTTAGAAAAGAATTATAAAATTTTACGCGACGAATTACTAGCCAGCAACGCAGTTGTTTCTGTATCAAAAAATATGTCGCCAGTAACCGATTTCTATAGCAATGGCTGGGGATTTACGTCTGGGACACCAACGGAACAGGACAAACGCATTTCCTATAACCGTTTTAGTACCGATGCAGATGCCGTAAAAAATCTAGGCCTAACTCTTATACAGGGGCGGGATATCGATATTTACAAGTTTGCGACAGACAGTACTGCTTTGATTTTAAATGAATCCGCGGTAAAAAGTTTGCACCTCAAAAACCCGGTCAATAGCATTGTGGATGGTGATGGAACAAAATGGACCGTAGTTGGGGTGGTCAAAGATTTCATTATGGGATCGCCATTTGGAGACAATAAACCCATGGTGATATTAGGACCGCAAGCCTGGTTTACAACGATCCATTATCGTTTAAATCCAAACAATGACATCGGAGACAACTTAAAAACGATTGAGTCCATCTTTAAAAAGTTCAACCCAGACTATCCTTTTGAATATCAATTCATTGACAAGACCTACGAAGAAAAATTTAAAGAGACAAAAGCTATAGGTACGCTAGCCATGATCTTTGCAGGATTGACGATCTTTATATCCTGTCTTGGTTTATTGGCATTAATCGCCTATATGGCCGAAACGCGCATGAAAGAAATTGCTGTCCGCAAAGTTCTTGGAGCAAGTGTCACCCAAGTAACTTCTTTACTTTCAATCGATTTTATTAAGCTTGTTGTGGTCGCAATTTTTATCGCCACACCTATCGCTTGGTGGGCCATGGATAAATGGTTACAAGATTACAGCTATCGAATTGAGATACAGTGGTATTACTTTGTCATTGCTGGACTATTGGCTATTCTGATCAGTATGGCCACGATAAGCTATCAAGCAATTAAGGCTGCACTGGGTAATCCTGTCGATAGCTTACGTGATGAGTAGCTTAAAGTCAAACAACATTTTTTTCGATAGCTTAAAACCAGATAGAAGACTATGAATTCATTCAAACTTGCTCTTCGCAGCATCATTGTCAACCGACAATATACCTGGATCAATATCTTGGGTCTAAGTATTGGGTTCTCCTTGTGTCTTCTTGTATTCGCTCTTGTCATTGAGGAAAATTCGTACGACAAAAGCTGGAAAAATGCGGATCATCTCTTTCGGATTGTCACGATAGATTCAACGGCTGGCCTTGAACGCCAAATGTCCAGGACATTCGTTAATTTAAGTACGGAACTCAAACAAGTATTTCCGGAGATTCAAAATGAGGCTCGGATAGAATCCAGAAAATATTATTTAAAACCGCATGCAAGCTCAGCACAGCCCATAGGCATACAGGTTTTGGAGTCGGAAATAAATATCTTGGATATGTTGACCATCAAGGTTCTCGAAGGCAATCCCAAACAGCTGGTCCAAGGAACAACAAACTTGCTCATCGGCAAAGAATTCAAAGAAAAGTACTTTAAGAACGAAAATGTCATCGGCAAAGTCATCCAAAGTGCCGACCCCTATACCGATAAGCCATCCGATTATATCATCACGGGTGTTATGGATATTCTTCCTTATAATTCAACGCTCAGAGCTTCCGCCATTGCTTTAGTCCCCAAAATATCGATGGAATTAAGCAAAGATGGCTCAGGCTACTACACCGAACAATTTGTACAACTAAAACCCGGGACACCAAGAATAGATCTCGAGCAGAAACTAAATCATTGGTATAAAGGATACCTCAGTCCTAACACAAAACATGTGACTTCATTTCGCCTGCAGCCTATTCAGGATATATATATGGAGCCATTAGGCAGTGCAGATATCAGCGGCAACCAAAAAACAACAAACATATTTGTGGGTGTTGCCGTTTTGGTCTTTATTATTTCCTGTATCAATTTTATTAATATTTACGCTGTAAGAACAGTTAAAAAATTAAGAGCACTTCATATACATAAAGTATTGGGGGCCAGCCGAGCCCAGATGATCAGACGAATGCTGTTAGAAACAATCCTACTGTTTTTTATTTCTGCGTTATGTAGTTTGGTACTTTTTAGACTTGGATTGTCCCAACTGGAACACTTTATAGGCTATGATCTCGCTTATATTAAATCCATACAGCTCCCGTTGCTATTGGCCTATATGACGACATCAATCGCCCTCGGCCTGCTAATTGGTTTTTATCCTGCATGGCTGATCTCTGGTATTAAGAGTTCAGATGCCTTAAAAAATAAGCTATCAAAAATTCCCCATGCGGAAGTCTTTATCAAAAAAATGCTTATCACTACACAGTTTAGCATTGCCATTATCGTCATCATTGGCCTTATAACAATCAAGTCCCAACTCAGTTATATGCAAGCAGCACCCTTGGGAATGGAAGTCAAAAATGTGCTAAACATCGACTATTTCAATAAGGGTACACAAAATACAAATATAAAAGATCGAATTGGTCAACTTACTGGGGTTGAATCGGTCAGCGTCGCTGCCTGGACGCCGACAATCGGGTCAGGCTACCTTGCCAAGACAATCGTTGACAAGGACGATCCAGGGAAAAATATCCAAGTCAGTTTCATCGGTGGCGATGTCGATTTGCCCAAGACTTTGGGAATCCAGCTGGTTAAAGGTCGATTATTAACTCCTGAAGATTATACGCATGTTGAAATGGATCTGGGAGAAGATGAAGGTATCAATAATGCCCTTGTGACCGAAAGTACGGCAAAAAAGCTTGGGATAAACAAACTCGGTATCCTGTATAAAGACCTTCAAATTATCCCCGTCGGAATCATTAAAGATTTCCATAGTGAGTCTTTTCGTAGCAAAATAGTACCAACAGTAATTTTGGCAAAAGATTTTAACGGAAGCGGCAATATTCTGATAAAAGTAGGGAAAGGACAAGAACAACAAATCTTTCGATCGGTATCTCAAATTATACAAAATACCTATCCTGATAAACACGTTTCCTTCCATTGGATAGATGAGTTGATTGCAAAACAATATGAAAAAGAGAACAAGCAAGTGCAATTATTTATCCTATTCAGTGCATTGACATTGTTGATCTCCGCCTTAGGAATTACAGGATTGATTATGCAAAATCTCGAACAGCGTACTAAAGAAATTGGCATACGCAAAGTACTAGGCGCTACAGTGCTTGACATATCACGTCTCTTTTCAAAAGATTATCTCATCTTATCCACCTTGGCTATTTTTATTGCCAGTCCAATAGCGGGGTATTTTTCAAAAAAATGGCTTGAAGATTATGCGTACAATGTGGGCGTGCAATGGTGGTTCTTTATCCTTGCCGCGCTTGCCATCTTTTTGATCAGCATCATTACTGTCAATTTCCAAACAATACGTGCCGCACTAAACACTCCAGTAGATAGCTTACGAAACGAGTAAATATTCATTTATAGTAATAGAGGGGGCCTCAATATGATCAAGAATAATTTAAAAATAGCATGGAGAAATTTAACCCGCAATTTCTCTACCTCGTTTATCAACATCGTTGGGTTGGCCATGGGCATTGCAACCTGCCTTCTGATCAGCTTATATGTGACCGATGAATTTAGTTTTGATCGTTACAACGAGCATGCAGACCGTATTGTACGTGTTGTTTTCAGAGGAACGGTTAAGGGCGGAACGATCAATGAGGCACATGTAATGCCACCTGTAGCTTCGACGATGAAGTCAGAGCTGCCCGAAGTTGAAGAAACTGCACGACTAAGAATAGGTGGATCGCCTCTATTTGTCGTCAATAATAAAGTTTTCCACGAAGAAAAAATGGCTTTCGTGGATGCTTCTTTCTTCAAAATTTTCACACTCCCTTTTATTAAAGGGAATTTGTCTACAGCTATTTCTTCCCCTAATTCTGCAGTGATATCCGAATCCACCGCCTTAAAATACTTCGGCACAAACGATGTTGTCGGTCGAGACCTCATCATCAAAGACAATACAAATATTCTCAAAATCACTGGCGTAATTAAAGATGTTCCTCAAAACTCCCATTTTCATTTTGATGTATTTACCTCTTTGGATGCACTGGAAGATTCACGTTCAGATTCATGGATGACCTCCGAATACTATACGTATGCGCTTCTTTCAAAAAATGCATCACGTGAAAAGCTCGAAAAAAACTTAGCCACCCTATTCGACAAACATGTTGCCACACAATTTATGGCCGGTTTTGGCATGAGTTACCAAGAATTCAAAAAAACGGGAAATAAGATCGGTCTTTACCTACAACCGCTCACAGATATCCATCTACATTCGAATTTCAACTATGACCTCAGTGTCCCTGGGGATATACGGTACGTTTACATCTTCAGCGCTATTGCACTTTTTATGCTATTGATAGCCACCATTAATTTTATGAATTTATCTACAGCCAGTGGTTTTAAGCGATGTAAGGAAGTTGGCGTACGAAAAGTACTGGGTGCTGACAAGCAAAACCTGATGCGACAATTTATGCTAGAGGGTGTCCTCCTGACTTATATTTCCTTAGGAATAGCTCTGGGAATTGTTTTACTTGCCCTCCCCCTATTTAATCAGATTTCCGGAAAAGAGATTGAAATTCAAAAACTTGAAATATCTAAAATCATCCCCATCTTACTAGGTTTTGGTCTAATTGTCGGTCTATTTTCCAGTAGCTATCCCGCGTTATATCTATCCTCATTTAATCCGCTACGGGTATTAAAAGGGAAAATAAGCCGCTCGACTAAAGGCTTTAATTTACGTAGCGGACTTGTTGTATTTCAATTCATCATTTCTGTCGGGCTTATCTTTGGAACCGTGGTTGTTGTTCAGCAGCTGGATTATATGCGTCATATTAAACTTGGATATAACAAGGATAATGTCCTTATTATACCGAGCTGGCCTTTGGGAAAAAACGAAAAGACATATTATAATTTATTGATGCAAGACAGCAGGATCAAGCATGTCTCTCATTCGTCCTATCTTCCTGCTGGAGAAAGCAACAACAACAATTTTTTCATTTATCCAGATGGCAATACTGATCAATGGGTCAAAACAATTCGTTACGATGTTGATGAAGAATATATTCCTGTTATGGGTATGCAACTTAAAGAAGGACGGAATTTCGCAAAAACATTTGGTAATGATAGCCTTTCTGTTATCATCAATGAAACCGCAGCAAAAGATCTGGGTTGGAACAATCATAGCCTTGGTAAAATATTAACCAATAAAGACAACAAAAGCTATCGTGTTATTGGTGTCGTTAAGGATTTCCACTTTCGTTCTTTGCATGAGCAGATCTCTCCGCTTGTGATGGTTCTTAGCGATCAAGCCGGGAGTTTGATTCTTAAAACACAAACAACCGATATGGAGAAGCTCATTCAAAAATTAGCGTCTCTCTATCGTTCCTTTCCGGCAGACATTCCATTCAGCTATTCCTTTCTGGATGAGCGATACGCACAAACCTATCAAGCAGAAGTGAAAACGGGTAAGTTACTGAGTATCTTTGCGGGGCTGACTATTTTTGTGGCTTGCCTCGGTTTATTTGGCTTGGCTATTTTTACCGCCAATCAACGCAAAAAGGAAATAGGGATCCGGAAAGTTGTTGGAGCTACAGTTCCCGACATCACACGCATGCTTTCCACTGAATTCGTCAAACTCGTTCTCATTGCCATTGTCATTTCTTCTCCCCTAGCTTGGTGGATGATGCACAAATGGTTAGAAAATTTTGCATACCGTATTGAGATGCAATGGTGGATGTTTGTACTAGCAGGCGCGCTAGCCGTTTTTATTGCTTTAATTACAGTAAGTTCACAAGCGATACGCGCAGCCCTAACAAAACCTGTCGACAGTCTACGTGATGAATAAAATAGACTCGTCTGTTCAGCTATGGACAAAGCACTGTCCGATATCGAACAGCGAGTAAAAGAATCAGGAATGCAATCCGTTAATGATCAACAGGATAATTACTTGGCCAAACATTTGTATTTTTAATTTTTTAAGTAGAGCACAAGCTATCAGCAGCTCCACGACCAAAATAAATTCATATTTTAAGACAATGAACTTTACAAACTTCAAGATTGCTTGGCGAAATATCGGAAAGAAAAAAGTACAAAATCTGATCAATCTAATTGGATTGACCTGCGGTATTACTTTTCTATTACTTGTAGGTGCTTATGTATGGGATGTACATCAAGTGAATAGCAATATCAAAAATATTGATCGGCAATTTTTGTTGCAAAGCAAGTATAAGAAAGAAGGATTTGGTATTGACTTAACTACATTAGGGGCACTCCCCAAAGCTTTACATGAGGAGTATCCCAACCTGGTCTCCAATTATTATCGGATTGATGGGTTGACCGGTATCGTAGCGAACGGAGCAACAATCCATGAAGAAGGCATGTCTCTTGGAGATCCCAGTCTATTGACGATGTTCGGATTCCAGATTTTAGCAGGCAATGCCAATACCGCTTTGAATAATCCCTTTTCAGTAGTCATCAGTGACAAAGCAGCCATAAAATATTTCGGAAATGAGGATGTACTTGGCAAATCGCTACAAATAAAAAATTTCAAGGGTGAAAAACATGATTTTGAAATTACAGCAATCATTAAATCTGATGTCCAAAACGCCATTATGGATCTCACAAAGAATATGCATGCAGACATATTTTTACCGATCATCAACGAGCAATTCTTTGGCCGATCGATAGACAATTGGGATAACCCTTATATTGCCGGTTATATCGAATTGAAACCAGGTGTAAGTGTGGAGCGCGTAGATGCCGCCATCGAAACGCTGGTAAGAAAGAATACCGATAAAGAGTTTTCCAATCAATACAGCCCTAATTTAAAACCATTGAAAACCTATTATTTGGATGACAACCAAGGGGCCGTCCGCAAAATGATACAGACGTTGGTTTGGACTGCCATTTTCATCTTGATCATGGCCATCATCAATTTCATCAATTTTAGTATCGCTCAGCACATTACGCGATTAAAGGAAATCGGTGTTCGCAAGATGATGGGATCATCTCGCATGCAACTTATTAGACAACTGATGACCGAATATATCCTGATTGTGGCCATAGCAGCATTGATCAGTCTTCCAATTTACATCATCACGAGTCCAATCTTCGAACATGTCTTGATGCGTAAGCTACCCTCGTTGGTGGAATTGCCTATTTACTTTTTTGGTTTACTGATTATAATGACGTTGTTCATTGGTCTACTAGCGGGGCTCTATCCAGCCATTAAACTTTCCAATGTCGCGATACTTCCGGCAGTCAAAAGCCAGTTTTCGACGCTGGGGGGCAAACAACTGGTGCGAAAAATTCTTTTGTTTTTTCAATTTGGAGTAGCCTTGCTCCTGCTTGTCTGCACATTGATTATTTCCAAACAGGTGGATCTATTTCTCCATAGCAATCTAGGGTACAACAAAGATTACTTATTAACCGTTCAGGTACCTAGGGATTGGTCCGAAAATGGTGTTCGCAAAATGGAGACTTTACAACAGGAACTCAGCCAACAGCCAGAAGTAAAATCAGTAAGCTTATCTTATGAAACTCCTGGATTGCTGGGGTCCAATATGCAGCCTGCATTCGGGACGACAGACGACAGAGAAATCCAGGTACAACGGATTACAAGTGATAGTCACTTTTTGGAAACCTACGAGATACCGCTAATTGCAGGAACTTTTCTTCCTAAACATTATGCAACGAATGCGGATAATAGACCAGTTGTCATCAACAAGAAGGCTATGGATGATTTTGGCTTTAAAAATGCCGAGCAAGCAATTGGTCAGCAAATAGCAATAAATGATCCTAATTACAAAATCACTATTGTGGGCGTTGCTGAAGATTTTGTAGCCAACTCACTGCATCAGGCATCTCCGCCTATTATCTGGATGGATGTACATGAGAGTCTTCAATATCGATACCTTAGCATTCGATTGAAGCAGGGACCTCTTTCCAATGCAGTACAACAGCTCGAAAAAAAATGGAAAACGTTGCTACCTGATGCACCATTCGAATATAAATTTATGGATGAACGCATCAAAAATCTATATGAAAATGAGCTGCAGCTGCATCGCGCTTCCCAGATTGCTACGTTTGTTTCGCTGCTGATTGTTGTATTGGGACTTACCGGATTAATATCGCTTTCCATCCATCTGCGCAATAAAGAAGTCGGCATTCGTAAAGTACTAGGGGCTTCACTAGCACATTTGATGTTGCTCTTTTCAAAAGAGTACTACGGAATCTTCCTATTTGCTGCGTTTACGACAGTTCCACTGAGTTATCTATTGATGCAATACTGGCTACAAAATTACATCATCCGCGTAGAAATCAATGCATTTACTTACTTGTTACCATTGGGTACATTGATTGGATTGCTGAGTTTATTGGTTGGCATTATTGTATTTCGATCAACTCGGTTTAATCCCGTTGAAAAATTAAGAGATGAATAGAAAAATGAGCGTTGTACCCATCCAGTTGGTGTTCGTTGCGAACAGCTACTGGATGGGTAACTCCTTATTCCTTTAACCTTCATAGCTTTTCGATAGATAAACAAATCCATATTTTGATTCTTTCCGAATAAGTTTAAGCTCATCAGACCGATTGAGCAAATCTTCAAGTATCTTCATCAAGTTTTTAGGTTTTACATATGTATCGAGTATCATACAAACCAATTTATGTATCTCATAAGGACTCCTATTTTTATTAAAATATCCCGTGCCAACCTGCGCTTCGATGATTCTCTTGACCTTCCGAAGCTCATTCAACGTAGAAGGTTCATTTGGATCAAAATTATGGCGGATGTCCATTATCTTAAATTCGATCTCCTGTACCCCTTCTTCAATGGATAATCTATATAAATGGTAAATAACCTCCTCAGCCAATGTATTAACGTGCAACTCATAAGCATACTTTTGCTTGGATAAATTCATCCCTAAAGGCAACATGGCATGTATACTCCCCACTTCTAACACACGACAAAAAATATAGTAATCAATAGCAAGAATCGTTTTAATTTTGAAAGACTCAACTTTGCTTATAAAATCCAGTGCTTTTCCCATTAAAAAAGATACTTCTTCGGGTGAGAGACCATTTGAAATACGCTGTAATATCATCCGATAAAAGAACTGCATTTCCAACGGTTGACAACGATGCTTATACACCCGTTTGAACACTTTAAAATTATTTCTCATTATAGCTCATATAGTTATTCCATACAAAGAAATAGAAATAATTTAAAAATTTAAAACATTTGTATAAATAAAAATAACATTTTGTATATTTATCTATACAAAAAAAAGAGAATACTAAATCATAACTATGACAAAACTAGGTGAATTTTTAGAGAAGAAATCCGTTAATAAATCGCGAATTGCGCGAAAAACGGGTTTAAGTAAGGCAAGAATCAATGAGTTAACGATAACCGAAACGGCCAAATTACGTTTGGATGAAATGTACCTGATTGCATTGGCTATTGATACAGATCCAGCTAAAATGATGTTCGAATTATGTGATCATCTCCAGTTGAAAGAGATTGAAGAGTAAGCAATTCTCCATTTTTCGCCAGTGCTTAGCTCGTCTGTGCGATACTGAACGCCAAACTGTTCGATATCGTACAGACGAACTTTTCAATTTTAAAACAAGAAACTAATTATCAACACATTAGCAAAATGGCAACGCAATTGATTTCAGCTTAAACGCCTGTTTTGATTATAAATACCAATCATTCAGGCGTTAAAAAATTCTGCTATGATAGGAAATAATCTCAAAATAGCTTGGCGGAATATGGCAAAAAACAAGCGATATTCATTCATCAAGATTGGCGGCTTTGCCTTTAGTATTGCCATCTGTATTCTTATTGTTTTATATATAAAACATGAGACGAGCTATAATAAGTTTTATCCGGCGATGGATAGAGTTTACCGTTTGGTCATTCAGTTACCTATTGAGCATAAAATCGAGCGCTGGGTTTCACTTTCTGCCCCTGTGGCGCCGACCCTGAAAGCAGAAATCCCGTCCGTTGAGCAAACGGGACGCATTCTACCAAACCCTTTATTCGGTGCGGGCAGTAACCAATTGTCATTAAATAACAGCCCTGATAGCCATTATGATGATGGATTTGTCTATGTCGATCAGTCCATTCTCGACATGTTTCCTATGCCCATGGTTTCAGGCCAGCTGTCCCACGCACTTGACAAGCCCAACACATTGGTAATCACCAGAAGCAAAGCCGAAAAATATTTTAAAAATAATCCAATTGGACAAACGATCTATCTCAACAACAATAAGTCGAAAGCCTATACCATCACTGGGGTAATTGAAGATATGCCCAACAATTCGACCCTTGCCGGTTATAGTTTTTTTATGTCGCTCGCTGGAGAGCCTTTTTATCAAGGTGAACAGACTGCTTGGCTCAATAACAATTATACCGTCTATGTCAAATTAAAACCCAACGTAAATGTTGCACGGGCAGAAAAAGAAATTTCAAAGAATTACTTAGAAATACATTATCTCCCTGAATATCTAAAATCTGGACGTAAACTTAATCCGCTTTTCAAGCAGGCAAAAATAACCCTACAGAATGCCCTCGATATGCATCTAAAATCTGCGGATGTAAGCGACGATAAAGTGAGTACATTGAACAGAGGGGATATTCGCATGGTTTGGACCTTCGCAACTATAGCCTTATTTATTTTGTTCATTGCCTGTATTAACTTCATCAACTTATCGACAGCAAATGCAGCAACAAGAGCAAAAGAAATTGGTATCCGTAAGACTATTGGCTCCTCCAGGAAGCTGCTTATTGGACAATTTCTTGTTGAAGCAATCTGTTATAGTGTACTGTCACTGATTATCGGGCTCTTTCTAAGCTGGCTACTACTACCCGTATTCAACCAACTAGCCAACAAATCCTTGACCATTCCCTGGATAGCGGCATACTTCTTTCCTTCTCTTTTGGCGGCTATATTGGTGATCGGCGTCCTTGCCGGAATCTACCCAGCATTGTACCTATCCAAATTTAAACCAATCACTGCACTGAAAAACAACGTCATTGGTGCCAAATCTTCGCTTTTTAGGAATAGTTTGGTTGTCTTTCAATTCGCAACCTCAATAATCCTTATCGTTGGCGCATTGGTGACCAATAAACAGATAAACTACATATTAGACAAAGATCTGGGATTTGACAAGGACCAAGTTGTTGTGCTTCGCGGAATTGGAACATTATCGAAACAGCTTCCAAGTTTAAAAAATGAGCTAAAAAGCCTCCCAGATGTTGCTTCAGTTTCCCTGAGTGATTTTCTCCCTGTACCCATCGATGGTGCCAAACGAAATGGCAATCCGTTCTGGATTGATGGTAGAAGAGATCTCGATATGGCTACACAGGGCCAATTTTGGGAAATCGATCAGGATTATCTGAGCACATTCGGTCTTCATTTAAATAAAGGACGAAATTTTGATCCCACGAGAGCCACCGATAGCAGTTCGGCTATTATCAATCAAAAGTTGGCCGACGAACTTCAATTAAAGAATCCCATTGGTGCAAAAATCACCAATGGCAATACCTGGACGATCATTGGCGTAGTAGATGATTTTATTTTTGAGTCGTTGAAGGAGAAGGGGTATGCAGGACTTTGTATGACATTACAAGGCAATCCTTCCCTACTCTCTATTAAGGTAAAATCGCAAAATCTCAAAGAGACAATCGCTGATATCACAGCAGTATGGGACAAATTTGCACCAAATCAACAAATTAACTACAGCTTTTTGGACGAAGGTTTCGAGGCCCTTTATCAAGATGTGGAACGGACCAAGAATATATTTACTTGTTTCGCTCTTGTTGCCATTTTTGTCGCTGCACTCGGGCTTTTCGGCCTTGCAACTTATGTGACACAACAACGAACCAAAGAAATTGGCGTACGTAAGGTACTTGGAGCCAGTGCGATCAGATTACTCCGATTATTGTCTGGAGATTTTATAAAATTGGTGTTTGTAGCCTTGGTCATTGCCACACCTGTTGCGTGGTGGGCAATGAACCAATGGCTTACTGATTTTAACTATCGAATCGAAATAAATTGGCTATACTTCATTCTTGCAGGTATGAGTGCCATTTTAATTGCTTTAGGCACAATCAGCTATCAGACTTGGAAAGCCATTCGCGCCAATCCGGTGGATAGCCTGCGTGATGAATAAATACAAAAACTGTAAAAGAACTTTATTATGATAGGAAATAATTTAAAGATCGCTTGGCGAAATATGGCCAACAACAAACTTTACTCGATCATCAAGATCGGCGGGTTCGCTTTTAGTATTGCCATTTGCATTCTTATTATACTGTACATTCGCCATGAAACCAGTTATGACAAAATGTATCCCGACATGGACCGTGTTTTCCGTCTTATCGTTTCGGCACCCGATGGTGATAAAGTGAGGCAAACCTTTGCCTTTCCTGCCCCAGCAGCTAAAACCTTGCAAGAGGAAATCCCAAGTGTAGAATTAGCCGGCCGCATTTTACCCAATACCTTATTTGGTGCCGGAAGCAATCTATTTACGGTAAATGGCCGCGCAGAGAATTACCTTGATAAAGGATTTGTTTATGTCGATCAGTCCATTTTGGAAATATTTCCACTTCCGGTCGTACAAGGACAGCTATCACATGCGCTGGACAAACCCAATGCGATAGTCATTACCAAAAGTAGGGCTGAGAAATATTTCAAAGGAAATGCTGTAGGGCAGACGATCTATCTCAACAATAATAAAAGTATTTTATATAACATAACGGCTGTCATCGATGATGTTCCGAACAATTCCAGCCTCTATGGTTATGATTATTTTATATCCCTTGCAGGCGAACCATTTTACCCGGGTGAACAAAACAATTGGGGCGCAACAAATTACATTACCTATGTAAAACTGAAGGAGAATGCAGATATTGCCAACGCACAGGGTAGCATTTCAAAAAACTATATTCAGGACCATTATATTCTGATTAATAAAAAAAATGGAATGAAAATATCGCCCGAAATGATGCAGTCAACCGTCTTACTTCAAAACGCCCTCGATATGCACCTGCGTTCTAAGAATGTGTCGGAATATGGCATGGCTACGCAATATCAAGGTGATATTAAGATGGTCTGGATATTTGCTGGCATCGCATTTTTTATTTTATTGATCGCTTGTATTAACTTCATCAACCTATCCACAGCGAATGCAGCAACGCGGGCAAAAGAAATCGGAATTCGCAAAACCATTGGATCCAATCGAAAGACACTGATTATCCAATTTATGACCGAAGCGATATGTTACAGTCTTATTTCACTTCTTATAGGGTTATTATTAGCCTTCCTGTTATTACCACTATTTAACAATCTAGCCAACAAAGCGCTGTTTATACCGTGGACAGTGTGGTATTTTGTGCCTTCGCTGATTTTGAGCATGTTGTTCATCGGTATCCTCGCTGGCTTATACCCAGCGTTCTATTTATCAGGATTTCAGCCGATCAACGCATTAAAAAGCAAATCGGTTACGAATCCTAAATCTTCATTATTGCGCAATGGACTGGTTATTTTCCAGTTTGCAACATCTATTATATTGATCATCAGCGCACTCATTGCAAATCAGCAAATCAGTTTTATGCTTAATAAAGACATTGGCTTTGATAAGGATCAGGTCATTGTACTTCGTGGTGTAACGGGAATTGCCTCCCAGGCGAAAGAATTAAAAAATGAATTAAAAGCCATTCCAACAGTTCGTGATGTCTCTATTGGCGACTATTTACCGGTTCAATTGGATGGTGCAAAAAGAAATGGAAATCTTTTTTGGGCCAAAGGCAAGGAAGATCTTGAATTAGGTGAAGGCGGGCAATTCTGGAATATCGACGAAAGCTACCTTTCCACTTTTGGTCTGAAGCTAATAGCCGGCCGAAACTTCGATCCACATATCGCATCGGATAGTACAGGTGCTATTGTTAACAAAAGAATGCTTGCTGATTTAGGCATCAAAGGAAATCCCATTGGTACACAAATTACTAACGGCAGGACATGGACCATTATCGGTGTCGTCGATAATTTTATCTTTGAATCAATGAAAGATGAGGGCTACTACCCCGTTTGCATGACCCTTGCCAATAGTCCTTCCATGCTTTCTATCAAGACCAAATCGACGGACATGTCCAAAACATTAGCCGACATTAATACCGTTTGGAATAAGTTTTCGCCGAATCAAAAAATCGACTATAATTTCCTTGATGCCGGCTTCGCTGACCTCTATCAGGATGTCCAACGGACTAAAAATATCTTCAGCTGCTTTGCCTTTGTAGCCATTTTTGTTGCCGCCCTGGGACTTTTTGGACTAGCAACATATGTGACCCAGCAACGTACAAAAGAAATTGGTGTCCGTAAGGTTCTCGGTGCCAGTTCCATCCGATTACTCAAATTACTCTCCGGAGATTTCATAAAATTGGTCTTTGTAGCCTTAGTCATTGCTACACCTGTTGCATGGTGGGCAATGAATCAATGGCTGGCGGATTTCAATTATCGCATAGAAATCAATTGGTTCTACTTTGTTCTGGCAGGAATAAGTGCAATCTTAGTTGCTTTTGGGACGATTAGTTATCAAACTTGGAAAGTCGTCCGTGCCAATCCGGTCGATAGTTTAAGGGATGAATAAAGTCAGAAGATCTTAAAAATTGGTGTTTGTTGCCTTGGTAATTGCCTGCCTGTTGCGTGGTGGTCATTGAACCAATAGCTTAGGGGAATGAATGTTCGATTCTGGACGTAAACTGTTCGAAATCGAACATTCAAAAACAAAACAAAAACACGATAAGTTATTTATAATAAAACTATTACGACACTGGCAAGGGGATTGTAATTTTAATTGAGTGAAATAGTTCTACTTGGTTTAAGCATACCTATCCAGCGTAAGATGACAAAAAATGATTTCAAACTAGCTTGGCGTAAACTCTTAAAAAACAAAGGATTTACTCTTCTAAACATCATTGGATTGACCTTGGGTTTTACCGGTTTTATCCTTTCCTATCAATACATCAATCGAGAGACCAGTTACGATAAATGGAATCCACATTACAAGGATATCTACCAAATTGGCCTTGAAGCAGAAGGTGCATTTACGGACGAAACTTCACCTTCTCTGGCTCCATTGCTAAAACAGAATTTACCTGATATCGTCTATGCAGGTCGAAAAATAGTTTACAATTATGGAAGTTATCCGCTTTTCGGAGAGAAGACGGTACTTATTAAAAATGCTGCACTGATTGACTCCTCAGCCGCACGAATCTTTCAAATCGAAAATGCGACCGGACCGCTCTACAAAAACAAGGATCAAAAGGATGCGACCATGGTCAAAAGCCATATTGCCGAACAACTATTCAAAAAAGAAGACTTAAATTTTGACAGCCCCCAGTCGATTCCAGCTATAAGCCTTGCTCTAGGTGTGCAGGAAACAATCTACGGTACAATCAAAGAGCAAGGTCTATCCATGATTGATTACGATCTCCTGTTTATCCGTGAACCGCAGGACCTTTTCGCCAATAATAATCCTTTTTTGTATCAAACTTATATTCAAGTACGTCCCGGTACGGATATCACGAAGTTGACCAATCGCATCAACGCGCTTTACCAGAAAGAGATTGCACCGAAAGATAAAATCAGCTCCTCCAGTTATGCCAAAGGGAGGATCTACCTAGACCCACTGTCCAACCTTCACCTTCGGCCAAAAACAGGAAGTAACACGGCTTATATCATCACGTGGATTATTGGTATTCTCTCCGTTTTGATCCTCTTACTCGCCTCTGCCAATTTTGCCAATATGATTATGGCACAAGCGGATCAACGCATTAAGGAACTCGCGCTCAAAAAAATATTGGGAAGCTCACGTTGGGCTATCGTCAGGCAATTGGTACTAGAAGTATTTATTCTGACTTTCAGTGCTGCAATTCTAAGTTTCGTTGCTTTGGCCCTCACAGGAAATATCCTCCAAAAATGGTTCAATGATGATCTTAAGGGCTATATTCTGCGTTCAGAAACAATCGTCCAACTTGCTATTGCCGTACTATTGACAACAGTTCTATCGGCAATATACCCAGCTATCGTACTCTCTGGCTTCAAATCCGTTAATCTCCTTAAAGGTGGACTGACTTCCATTCTCAAAAAGGGCACATTTCGAAACGCACTACTAACTTTTCAGATCAGTATGGCCATTTTATTTATATCGGGCATGCTGGTTATTAGGGCACAGCTAAATTATATGCAGCAGGCGGATAAAGGATTTGAACCTGCACAGGTTGTTAATTTCAAAGGTGTCGGTATGTATTACGACAATAAAATCGATGGTTCCTATCAACAACTAAAACGTCGGTTAGAGAATGATCCAAGTATTGCCTCAGTTGCATCAGCGACAAATATTCCAGGGGAAGGCGAACAACCTCCCAAAATGGATTTTTCCTATGCTCAAAAAAACGTTTCATTTGCACATGTCGGTATTGATCCTGGATATTTCAAGACGCTAAATATCTCCAGTATACAAGGAAACACCACTGTTTCAATAGATCAACTGCTTCACGATTCCTTGGCCAACTATGCGGTCATCAACGAATCTGCAGCCAAAAATTTAGGACTCGAAAACCCGATAGGTGCTAAAATCAAAGGCTGTGATGTCACCTTTGAAATTGTTGGCCTAGTCAAAGACAGTAAAGCTTATGGTTTTGAAAATGTAGTTCAGCCGAGCCTATATTCATTTAAAAACGAATGTGGTACTATGCGTTTTCAGACAACACTCATGGTCAAAACAAAACCGGGAATGGTTGATCAGGCCATCAATACAGTCAAAGCAGAATGGGAGAAAAATCCATCCGCAAAAGATCTGCCTCTTGATTATTCCTTTATGGATGAGCAATATGCTTTGCAGCACAAAAAACAGCAAGAATTGCAGACTGCTTTTAATAGTTTCACCAGCCTTTCGGTTATCATCGCGGCCTTAGGGCTATTTAGTATGGCGGCGTATCAGGCGGCATTACGAAAAAAGGAAATGAGCATCCGTAAAGTACTGGGGGCCTCGGTACAATTGCTCTTTATTCAATTGAACAAACCATTTTTCAAGCTCTTTTTAGTCGGGATCGGCATAGCCCTTCCAATAGCCTATCTACTCATGAATAAATGGCTTACCAATTTCGCCTATCATATTCAGCTGTCCTGGTGGTCGTTTTTGATCCCAATATTTTGCATATTTATCCTCATATTGGTTTCCATCAGCTTCCAATCTATAAAAGTCGCAAAAACAAATCCAATAGATAGCCTGCGCGATGAATAAAAGATAATTTGAGCGGTAAAGGGCCCTATTCCCCAGTCGAACAGTAATTATGATGACTAATAAAAATATAAAACAAGAATATCTAAGATCTCAATACTAAAAAATGATACAATTAAAAAATTTATTCAAGTGGTATAACGTAGGTGGTACACGCTCATTCGTCCTTAAAGATGTAAGTCTCGATATTGCTGAAGGTGATTTTATCTCCATCATGGGACCATCAGGGTCTGGAAAATCAACTTTATTAAATATTATCGGTATGCTTGATGAACCTGATGAGGGTGAATATATCTTTATGGGCGAGAATGTATTGGATATGAAAGCAAAGAAAAGAAACCAACTATACCAATCTCACATAGGCTATGTATTTCAAGCTTATCATCTCCTGGATGAATTGACCGTGTATGAAAATATCGAAACACCCTTGATCTATAAAGACATTTCAAGCAAAGAAAGAAAAGCTATTGTTGCCGATATGCTTGATCGCTTTGGCATTGTCGGGAAGAAGGATCTCTTCCCGGCCCAGTTATCCGGTGGTCAGCAACAGATTGTCGGTATAGCGCGTGCATTGGCGGGATCACCGAAGTTATTACTGGCCGATGAGCCTACGGGTAACTTAAATTCCAAACAAGGCGAAGAAATCATGGATTTATTCAAACAGCTCAACGATGATGGCGTTACAATCATACAAGTAACCCATTCTGAAAAAAATGCCGAATACGGTAAAAGAGTTGTCAATATGCTGGATGGTCAGCTCAAATAATTGTATGCCAATTTAACCTGGATAATCCCTACGCAGTACATCAATGACGGTAGGGATTTTTTTAGCTCATATCTCGAATCAATTCTTTAACTTCGTTATGATGAATGAGAGAGAGTTGAAATCGCTAATATCCCTGTTGGACGACACCGACCAACAGATTATTCAGGAAGTGGAGCACCAGTTAAAAAGCCAAGGTCCTGAGATTGTACCCTATTTGGAAAAATTTTGGGAGTCCAGCTTCGATCCTCACATACAGGGTCGATTAGAGAATATTATCCATGAAATTCAATTTGATCAGACCAAAAACGAATTACAGATTTGGAACCTGAGTAACTCATTCAATCTACTGGAAGGATTAATTATCCTCAATAATTATCAATATCCTTCTTATGAGGATCATAAGATTGTTTTAGCGATAGAAGACCTCAAAACTGAGGTATGGCGCGGTTTGCATTACGACATGAGCCCGCTGGAAAAAGTGAACCTGATGAATCATGTTCTTTTTGGCTCCTTCGGCCTAACAGGAAATACAAAGGATTATCATCATCCACAGAATTCCTATATTGGTCAAGTACTCGATACCAAACAGGGGAATCCCTTAACCCTATCCTGCATTTACAGTATCATTGCACAAAAATTGGACATTCCGATCTACGGTATTAATTTACCAAAGCATTTTGTATTGGCGTATATGGATTCGGATGAAGAAGGGAATGAAAATGTGCTGTTTTACATCAATGCCTTTAATCGTGGGCAGGTTATGCAAAAAAGCGATGTAAATTCATTTTTGAAGCAACTGAACCTCAATCCGGATAGAGAATTCACCTATCCCTGCGATAATGTGACCATCCTTAAACGAGCTTTGCGAAACTTGATGTCTGCCTACGAGGAACATGAAAGTTCAAACAAGCAACAGGAAATCAAAGCGCTTTTCCAGTTGCTTGCTTAAACTGCACGTTAGAAAATATTAGCTTCACGAGCATCTAAAAAGATATAATTCGGCGTCAAAGAGCCATAGGTTTTCGCTGCAATATCGGGTTTTATATTGCCTTCACCTAGCAATGGAAAACGCGAAATTGTACGATTCGTTAGATCAGAAACATAAAAGAATTTCCCTTGTTCTGTACGATCATCAATGGCTATCCCCCAAGGTTTTACTAAACCTGTATTAGCCCCACCGATGACGTAATCAGGCGCCACAGTTTTGTCCGTGCCTCCACTAAATAAGGTTTTTGGATCTTTGAAAAATAGCACTTCACTACCGGAAGTTACCGCCAACAAACCCTTTTTGGGTGCATAGGACACCGAGCCTAATCCCGTTTTACCATTGATATATACTTTCATCACTGGCGTAAATCTAGTGGAAGCTACAATGGTATCGCGAGGACGGTCGATGAGTTCTTGTTTGAGTTGAGAATATACAGCAAAACCACTTCTATTTTCTGTTCCTTCATTATTAAAACCAATCAGCACCAATTTCTCATTACTATCACTTGTATTGCTATTCAATAAAGTCAGTGAACTCGGAACCAGGTTCCCAAGGTTAATCTGTTTGTCAATGATTGGTGCTCCACCTTTTGATCCCACTTTTCCACTTGGTGTACTTATCGCATATAACATGGAATTACCTACTCCGCGATTTGTAACCGCCAAAAGAAATGGTGTTGTTACAGATCCAGATGTACCATTTTGTTGGGCATACGTATAATAGGCCAATCCCCTAACATTCGTAAAACCGCGGTATCCAATAGCACCTGCATTACCGGGAATTCCATAGATCTCATTGGCAAATGGAATCACCTGAAGAAAGGTATCCTGTGCCGTAACACTCGCCTGAAAGATAGCCCGGGCAGCAGCATCAAAAAGAATTGGTCCGCCCCCTTTTGCCGGAGAAAGATATTGATAGATATTATCTAAATTGGTCGTATCAGCCGGATCGATAATCATCATGTTTTTAAGCGCAGAATTGTTCTGGTCGTAATCCGAGAAAGAAACATATAATCTAGAGATCAAAGTAGCCCCCGTTCGTACAGGCTCATCATCCAGTTTCTTGCAAGAAGTAAAACCTATTACACTGGCAACGAATAGGATAATACAGGATTGAAACGAAAATTTCATATATTTTTTATTAAAAATAGCGTATTGCGTTAAACATACAAATCTACTAATATATGCAGAATATCAATGAATTTATATGATTCTTTTAGGGGCAAACCCGTATAAGTAAAACGGAAATATTTGTCAATCCGCTACTTTTTGATTAAAATTGCCTTTGTTTTTGTTAGCACATACGATTATGGAAAATAAGGAATTTGTAAGGGAGACGTTGACATTACCGGGAGAGGGCAAAAAATTACTTTTACACTCCTGCTGTGCTCCGTGTTCTGGAGAAGTGATGGAAGCACTCATTGCTTCGGATATCGATTTTACAATCTATTTTTACAATCCCAATATTCATCCCCGCAAAGAATATGATTTACGCAAAGACGAGAACATCCGATTTGCGGAAAAACATAATATCCCTTTTATTGATGCGGACTACGATGTTGATCATTGGTTTGATTTGGCCAAAGGGATGGAGCAAGAGCCTGAAAGAGGCATCCGTTGCACGATGTGTTTTGATATGCGTTTTGAAAAAACGGCTGAGTATGCGGCTGCCAATGGCTTTGATGTGATTTCAAGTTCGCTGGGTATCTCCCGTTGGAAAAACATGGAGCAGATCAATGATTGTGGTTTACGTGCTGCCTCCCGCCATGAAGGGATGGAGTATTGGACTTTCAACTGGCGTAAGAAAGGTGGTTCTGCCCGTATGCTTGAAGTCTCCAAAAAGGAGAAATTCTATATGCAGGAATATTGCGGCTGTGCTTATTCGCTACGCGATACCAACAAATGGCGTATGGCAAATGGGCGCGAAAAGATAGAGTTAGGCAAAAATTATTATGAATAAGTCCTGTTACTGGTGTATATGAAGCTTTGCTTCGGAATATTTGAAAAAATATTTCTATCCTAATGATTTTATACATACCTTTGCAGGCTCAAATGCAAGATTGTGAAACATCTAAAACAATACAGAATTCCCTTTTCGGGGCTCAACGCTGGAAAGCACAATTTTGAGTTTGACATTAATAAAAAGTTCTTTGACTGCTACGAACATTCGATTGTAAAAGATGGCAATCTGAAAGCAGAAGTTGAATTGCAAAAACAAGAAAATCTTTTGATTTTGCATTTTGATATCCAAGGCGAAATTCAATTGACTTGTGATACCTGCTTAAAAGAGTTTATGTCACCGATTTCAATTCAAGAACGAATATTAGTCAAATTCACGGATGAAGATTGGACAGATAATACCGAAGAGGTGTTGATCTTATCCAAAAGCGACCATGAGTTGGATATAGCTGAGTTATTATACGAATACATTAATTTAGCTGTTCCCTATATCGTAAAATGTGAAGAGCAGGGACAAGGTATACAATGTGATCCTGAGATGCTCGCGTTATTTACAAGCGAGCCTGATTCAGAGGAACAAAAAGAAGAAGAAATTATCGACCCACGTTGGGAAGCATTGAGAAATATTAAAAATAACTAAAACAAGAATACGAGATGGCACATCCAAAACGTAAAACTTCTAAATCAAGAAGAGACAAAAGAAGAACACATTATAAAGCTGAAGCTCCAAGCTTGACAGTATGTAAAGAAACTGGCGCAGTTCATTTACCTCACCGTGCATATACTGTAGACGGAAACTTGTACTACAACGGTAAATTGATCATTGAAAATACAGCTGTTGTCTAAGGTAAACCTTTCATAACACCAAAACATCCCAGACAAGCACTATTTTAGAAATTTGCTTTACTTTGGGATGTTTTTTGCGTATTATTGATTTACTAAATAATAACGGATGAAGATTGGTTTAGATATTTTAGGAGGAGATTATGCTCCTAAAGCAACGATAACAGGTGCTATTGAAGCACAAAAACAGCTTACTGGAGACCAAAAAATAGTCCTTTTTGGTAAAACTGAAGAGACTAAACAATTAATCAATCAAGCCGGAGGAAATTCATCTGACTTTGAATATGTGGAGGCTCCAGAAGTCATTGCAATGGGTGAACATCCAACCAAAGCAATAACTCAAAAACCCAACTCAAGTATTGCGAAGGGATTTGAATATTTAAAAAACAAAGAAATTGACTCATTCGCTTCTGCTGGTAATACTGGCGCCATGCTTGTGGGCTCAATGTTTAGCGTTAAAGCTATCCCAGGCGTATTACGCCCTGCAATAGCATCCATTGTTCCCAAATTAAAATCAGGCTTCGGAATCTTATTGGACGTCGGCGCTAATGCAGACTGTAAACCAGAGATGTTGAACCAATTTGCAATCTTGGGAAGTGTCTTTGCCGAACATGTGTTTAATGTATCCAACCCCAAAGTGGGATTATTGAATATCGGAGAAGAAGAAGAAAAAGGAAACATCCTAACAACCTCTACCTACCCCCTACTTAAAGCCAACGACAAGATTAACTTTATCGGAAATGCAGAAGGCCGTGACCTGTTCAGTGACCATGCCGACGTTTACGTCTGTGATGGATTTACAGGCAACGTCGTCTTGAAACTCGCAGAATCATTTTATGTAGTGACGTTGAAAAAAGGTTTTAAAGATGATTTCTTCGACCGATTCAACTACGAGCAGTACGGCGGTAGCCCGATCTTGGGAGTTAATGCTCCTGTCATTATTGGCCATGGTATTTCGACACCTGAGGCCATTAAAAATATGGTTTTATTTTCAAGAGATATGATCGAGTCTAAGTTCATTGACAGCATCAGATCTATTTTCAATTAGAGTATTTATGTCAAAGATTCACGCCGCAATCACGGCTGTAAATGGTTACGTTCCGGATTATATCCTTACTAACAAAGAATTGGAAACAATGGTCGACACCAACGACGAATGGATTGTTTCCAGAACGGGAATCAAAGAGCGTCGCATCTTAAAAGGTGAAGGTCTTGCTACTTCAGATCTTGCTGTACCTGCAGTGCAAGGTTTATTGAAAAAAAGAGGTATAGCTGCTACAGATATTGACCTTATTATCTTTTGTACAAGCACACCAGATATGCTGTTCCCTGCGACTGCAAATATTCTGGCCGATAAAATCGGAGCTACAAATGCATGGGGATTTGATCTTCAGGCGGCTTGTTCAGGTTTCTTGTTCGGTCTGAATACAGGAACACAATTTATCACTGCTGGCACTCATAAAAAAGTCCTTGTTATCGGTGCCGATAAAATGTCTTCGGTCATCAATTACCAAGACCGCAATACCTGTATCCTATTTGGTGATGGTTGTGGCTGTGTATTATTGGAGCCAAATGAAGAAGGCATGGGTATACAAGATGCTATTTTAAAAACCGATGGTTCCGGAGGACAGTTTTTGAATATCAAAGGTGGGGGTTCGCTGAATCCGGCGTCGCATGCAACTGTAGATGCAGGATTACATTACGCTTACCAAGAAGGTCGTACGGTGTTTAAATTTGCAGTAACCAATATGGCTGATGTAGCACATGAGGTTATGGTCAAAAATAACTTAAAGTCAGAAGATATTGCTTGGTTGGTGCCTCATCAGGCCAACAAACGTATTATTGATGCAACGGCAGAACGTGTGGGGCTTCCGGAAGAAAAAGTGATGGTGAACATTCAAAAATATGGAAATACCACCAGTGGTACTATTCCTTTATGCTTGTGGGAATGGGAATCTCAATTGAAGAAAGGAGATAATCTTATCCTTGCTGCTTTCGGTGGAGGTTTCACTTGGGGATCCATCTATTTAAAATGGGCGTATTAGTTGTCCATTTTATGGTATAATTTATTACTTTTGACAGTTAGAATTTTTTAGAAACAAACAAAACCTAGAATACTATGGGTATGGATATCAAACAAATTCAGGACTTGATTAAATTCGTTTCAAAATCAGGTGTGAATGAAGTCTCAATTGAAGAGCAAGATTTTAAAATTACAATAAAAACAAATCAAGAGCCTACGTACGTAACAGCTACTGTTCCTGCTGTTGCTCCAATTGCTGCTCCTCAAGTTGCACAAGCAGCGGCACCAGCTCCAATAGCTAGCCCTGCAGCACCAGCCGCAAGCGCTGAAGCAAACTTGATCACAATCAAATCACCAATGATCGGTACATTTTACCGTTCGGCTGGACCTGGTAAACCATCTTTCGTCAATGTTGGTGATGATATCAATACCGGTTCTGTACTATGCATCATTGAAGCAATGAAATTATTCAACGAAATTGAATCTGAAGTTTCAGGTAAAATCGTTAAGATTTTGGTAGAAGATGCTCAACCTGTTGAGTTCGACCAACCATTATTCTTAGTTGAGCCTAAGTAATTTACAATTACGTAAATGAATACATGTAGCCTCCAAAGGGCTACATTTTTTGCAAACTTCATAATTCAAGACAATGTTCAAAAAAATATTAATTGCAAATAGAGGCGAGATTGCCCTGCGCATTATCCGTACCTGTCGTGAAATGGGTATTAAAAGTGTTGCAGTATATTCGACTGCCGATCGCGATAGTTTACACGTAAGATTTGCGGATGAAGCAGTTTGTATTGGTCCTCCACCGAGTAGAGACTCTTACTTAAACATTCCGAATATTATTTCTGCAGCTGAATTAACAAATGCAGATGCGATTCACCCAGGATATGGTTTCTTGTCGGAAAATGCTCGTTTCTCAGCTATCTGTGCAGAGTACGGTATCAAATTTATTGGTGCAACTGCAGAGCAGATCGAGAAAATGGGTGATAAATCCCGTGCAAAAGATACCATGAAAAAAGCTGGTGTTCCTACTGTTCCAGGATCCGATGGTTTGATCTCAAACGTAAAAGAAGGTATTACCTTAGCCAATGAAATCGGCTACCCAGTTATCATCAAGGCTACAGCCGGTGGTGGTGGCCGTGGTATGCGCATCATTTGGAAAGACGAAGAGTTTGAACCAGCTTGGGATTCTGCGCGTGTCGAATCTGCGGCTGCGTTCGGTAACGACGGTATCTACCTTGAAAAATATGTAGAGGAACCGCGTCATATCGAATTCCAAATTGTGGGTGACCAATTCGGTACAGTATGTCATCTATCTGAACGTGACTGTTCGATCCAACGTCGTCATCAAAAATTGATTGAAGAATCGCCATCACCTTTTATGACTCCCGAATTGAGAGCTGAAATGGGAGAGGCTGCTGTTAAAGGTGCTAAAGCTGTAAACTATGAAGGTGCTGGTACAATCGAATTCTTGGTTGACAAACACCGCAACTTCTACTTTATGGAAATGAACACACGTATCCAAGTAGAACACCCGGTAACGGAAGAAGTCATCAACTTTGATCTGATCAAAGAACAAATTAAGGTGGCCGCAGGAATTCCGATCTCCGGAAAAAACTACGAACCAGGAATGCATGCGATCGAATGTCGTATCAATGCGGAGGATCCTTTTAACAATTTCCGTCCTTCACCAGGTAAAATCACCAACTTCCACTCACCAGGTGGACATGGTGTACGTGTAGATACACACGTTTATTCTGGTTACTCAATTCCGCCAAACTATGATTCTATGATTGCTAAATTGATCACCGTTGCGCAAACACGTGAGGAAGCAATTTGTACTATGGAACGTGCATTGAGTGAATTCGTCATTGAAGGGATCAAAACAACCATTCCTTTGCATTTGAGATTGATGCGCGACCCTAACTTTAGAGCCGGCAATTTCACGACAAAGTTTATGGAAACTTTCGACCTAACGGAATATCCTGCGGAAGATTAAATAAAATTATCTTTACATACATAAAAAATACCATTCTTTACAATAAGAATGGTATTTTTGTTTCCAAACAATTTTTATGAGTACACCTAATTCGAAAGATCTAATACAAGCTATTAAAGATAAAGGGAAGAATATAGAAGCGGAAATGTCTTTTTTTGACCACCTTGAGGTTTTAAGATGGCATTTGGTCCGTTCAGCAATTGCGATCTGTATCTTTGCAGGTATTGCCTTTACATTCTACGATTTCGTATTCAACGATATCATCATGGGGCCAAAGAATTTAAATTTTTGGACCTATCGCATGATGTGTAAGGCAGCAGATGCTTTCAATTTAGCAGACTTCTGTGTCAAGAAAATTCCTTTTAATATCATCAATACCGAACTAGCAGGTCAATTTATGCTTCAGATAAACTCCTGTTTATTGATGGCTTTGATGATGGGATTCCCCTACCTCCTTTTTGAAATTTGGTTATTTGTAAAACCAGCACTGACCGATGTGGAAAGACGGTCTGCACGCGGGTTTGTTTTTTACTCTTCTTTATTGTTTATTTTAGGAGCACTCTTCGGATACTACATCGTTGTACCCTTATCCATCAACTTTCTAGCCAACGTATCCCTAAGTGATGAGATCGTGAACCAGATTACCATTGATAACTACCTTTCTACGATAGCAACGTTAACATTGGGCTGTGGAATTGTTTTCCTACTCCCGATACTGGTATTTATTCTCTCGAAAATAGGCATTATGACCCCTGAATTTATGCGGGCCAGCCGTCGTTATGCAACTGTAATTATTTTAGTGATAGCAGCTATCATTACACCGTCTGCAGATATCATCACCATGTTGACCGTTGCAGCACCAATGTTCTTATTATATGAGATAAGTATCATGGTTTCGGCCGATGTCAAAAGAAAAAAATTAGCACAAGAAAAATAAAATAACAATAAAATGAGCAGCGTAAAGAAAATTGCGATTGGAAGTGACCATGCCGGCTTTGAATACAAAACAGCTTTGGTAAGTTTTCTAAATGAACTGGGTTATGAGGTAACAGATTTTGGAACAAATTCCCCAGATTCAGTGGATTATCCGGATTTCGCACACCCAGTTGCATCAGCGGTAGAAAACAAAGAAGCTGATGCCGGAGTCTTAATTTGTGGAAGTGCAAATGGTGTTGCTATCACAGCCAATAAACACCAAAATATCCGTGCTGCTATCTGTTGGTTAGAGGAAATTTCGGCTTTAGCCCGTCAGCATAATGATGCGAACGTCGTATGTATACCTGCACGTTTTATCGACCTTGACCTCGCTAAAAAGATCGTCAACACATTTATAAACACGGAATTCGAAGGTGGGCGTCACGCTAACCGCGTAAACAAAATAGCTTGTAGCTGTTAGGTAAATTAACATATTTTAAGAAGCGGATGAAAAGCAAATTACACTTTTCATCCGCTTTTTTTTATATATTGTGCAGATAACGACACCTGTTATATCAATCAAGGAGATGATACGCAGCTGATCTGGTTAATTAAATTACAAAATAAGGTACTGAAAGTCACACTAGTAAAAAATAAACAATGAAGAAAATATACAACCTGCTTTGGATAGCATGCGCTCTGATGAGCTGTGCAAATGCACAGGACATAAACAGTAAATATGCCGATGAAATCACGGTAGAATCTACCCAGAAGCATCTGCGCACTTTAGCTTCTGTCGATTTTGAAGGCCGAGGAACCGGCCAAAAAGGCGGACGTCTGGCAGCAGAATATATTGCCAATGAATTTAAAAAATATGGACTTAGTGCACCTGTCAATGGATCCTATTTCCAACCCCTGCAACTAATTCGCAACAGCTTTAAAGTAAAGCAATTTAGTATTAACGACAGGCCCTTCCAGCATGGTAAGGACATTTTCGTCATTGGCAACAACGAGAACAAATTCTTCGAAAGCAATGAAATCGTGTTTATTGGTTATGGCATAGATGATCCCAAGTATTCGGATATCTCGGGCTTGGATCTCCACAATAAGATCGTTATGTTGATCAACGAGAATGAGCCAACAGATGAGAAAGGAAATTCATGGATTAGCAGCAAGAAGACTGCTTCGGACTGGGCAACAACCCGAAATAAAAAAGTCAAAGAGATCCTTAAACACAATCCCAAAATGGTGTTAGCGATCAATAGTCAGCTGTCCCAACTTTTGGAGGATGCGGGAGACCGTGCTATTGAGGGTCGTTACAATTTGGCGGTGGACCAACCAGCGCCGGAAAAGTCGCCAATGATCCCTGTAGTCAACATTACAGACCATGCCGCAAATTATATACTAAACCTGGCGAGAACTAACCTTGCTACTGTTGTTGCAAAGATTAATCGTACGGGAAAACCTAATTCCTTTGTTATTTCAACAAATTTTAAAGCTGAGTTTGGCACCAATGCGGCTGCTTTAGCTGATCCAAACATTCTTGGCTATCTGGAAGGAACAGATAAAAAAGACGAAATCGTTGTGATCGGAGGCCACTACGACCACGATGGAATGGATTCCAAAGGCAATATCTTCTTTGGGGCCGATGACAATGCCTCGGGCACAACAGCCGTCCTTGAGTTGGCACGCGCTTTTTCGAAAGCTAAATCAACAGGAAATGGCCCACGTCGCAGCATTTTGTTCATCACCTATGCTGCAGAAGAAAAAGGTTTACTAGGTTCCAAATTCTATACAGAAAATCCGATATTTCCATTGAAAAACACCGTTGCTTGCATCAATATCGATATGATCGGCCGTGTCGACGACAAGCATCTCAAAGGCAATCATGATTATATCCACGCTATCGGTTCAGATAAATTGAGCTCCGAGTTATATGAGATCAATAAAAATGAGAATGAAAAACATACGAAACTGGAGATTGACTATATGTATGACAATCCAAAGGATCCTATGCGTTTGTACTATAGATCCGATCATTATAACTTTGCCAAGAAAGGTATTCCTTCTGTCTTTTATTTTTCGGGCCTGCATCCGGACTACCACACGCCTGCAGATACCTATGACAAGATCGACTTTCCATTAATGGTAAAACGCGAAAAGCTCGCATTTTACACGGCATGGCAAATAGCCAATCGGGAAAATCGCCTGGTGGTTGACAATAATAAAGAGTAAGGTCAAATTATCGGCTTTATCAATGATTATTTTGTACAATATAAAAAGCAAGTAAATGATTGTTTACTTGCTTTTTTTATGTACTAAAATGACCTTTAGCATAAACCTTTTATTCACAATTATTGTTATCTTTAATACAAAACAAGTATAATTTATGGCTTTTGTAGATTACTATAAAGTGCTTGGCATTGATAAAACAGCTTCTGCTGATGACATCAAAAAAGCATATCGAAAACTAGCCCGTAAATACCACCCTGATGTCAACCCCAATGACAATGAGGCCAAACAACGATTTCAGGAGATTAATGAGGCAAATGAAGTATTATCCGATCCCGAAAAGCGCAAAAAATATGACCAATACGGTGAACATTGGCAACATGGAGAGGAGTATGAAAAAGCGCAACAACAATACCGCCAGTCACAATCTAACGGAGGAAATCCATTCGGCGCTGGAGGAAATCCATTTGGTGGTGGCGGTTCCCATGAGTACACTGGAAACTTTGATGATGGGCAATTCTCTGATTTCTTCGAACAGATGTTTGGTAGCAGACGCGGAGGAGGCCGCCAAAGTACATTCCGTGGCCAGGACTTTAATGCGGAGCTCAGCTTAACCTTACCAGAAGCTTACACGACACATCAACAGACCTTCAATATCAATGGAAAAAGTATCCGCATCACGATTCATGCTGGCGTGGAGGATGGTCAGAAGATCAAACTGAAAGGTTATGGCGGAGAGGGCATCAACGGTGGTCCAAAAGGAGATCTCTATATCACCATCAACATCACACCTGATGCCCGTTTTAAACGTCAGGGGAATGACTTATACACAACACTTGATATAGACCTCTATACAGCTATTTTAGGCGGTGAAGCAACCTTAGATACATTCGGCGGCAAAGTTAAACTGAAGATTAAAGCCGAAAGTCAAAATGGTGCAAAAATGCGACTTAAAGGAAAAGGATTCCCCTTGTATCGCAAAGAAGGTGAATTTGGCGATCTGTATGTCACATTGAATATTCAAATGCCCAATAATCTATCTGCCGAAGAAAAGGCCTTGTTCCAACAGTTGAAGGATTTAAAACACTAATCTTATGGAAACGACACTCATTAAAGTCATCGACTTCTGCCAGTCCAGAAAGGTTGAAACAACATTCCTGCAAACCATGGAGGAATACGGACTCATACATATTGTCATTCAACAAGAAGAACAATATATTGATGAAGAAGAGCTCCAAAAATTGGAACGCTTTTCAAATCTCTACTATGATCTTGAAGTAAATCCTGCCGGAATTCAGGTTGCCAGTCACCTATTGGAGAAAGTTGAACAGCTCCAAAATGAAATTTCACATTTAAAGAATAAATTGAAAGCCCTGGATTATTGATCCAAGGCTTTCAATTTATTTCGTTAGAATTCGACATCCCGCTCTGTATTCACCTTGGTCTGCCAAACAATCTTGTCCTGCAATGTGGTATATAGAATTTCATAATCCCCTTTACAAGTCACAAAGGAACCATAAAAATCACCAGGCTTCATCACGCGGTAAACAACCAGTTTTCGTTCTCCGCCAACTTCACCATAAGCTTTCATTAACATGTAACCTGTTTTATTCACCTTTTCTTCCGGAATTTTATAATCTAAATGCGAACGGCTACTACCATCATCAGGACATAAAATCTCTGTGCGGCTCGGGGTAAATTTATAACGATCGCGATACATAGCAACATTAGACATCACTACATCCTTCGCCCACGCGATATCGGTAAAATCCTCCGGGAAAAGAAAGATCAGCGACACCATTTTCTCTTGCCAAAGGCGCCCATTAAACGGAATTACAAAATGAAGCAGCTTTTGCCCCTTAAAAGTTGTAGTCGTATAAAAATATCGTCCTTCCTTATTTTGCTCCCGTTGAAAAGAACTTAAATCAAGTAGGTGATTTTTTTTCCCTTTTACATTTGGCGAGTTGTTGACTACAGCAAGCATGTCATACTGATATTTTCCTTCCAGATGTCCAGAAAACAAAACCTGATACGCGGTATCTGAATAGCGTAAATGGCGTAATACACGACGAAATCGATTGTCAACCTGCTTTGCATTAATCGGATTAGTCTTACCTTGCCAATTTTTATCCTCCATAATATCATCCCCGAGGAATACGGTAAGCTCTTTGTTAATATTAACAAAATACTCATCACCTTGTACAGCAAAACCGTTGGGAACCACTTTATAGGACTTACAGGAAGAAAGCATGGCCAAAACCACAATAAAATAGAAAATTTGAATGAATCTGCTCTGCATATTTATGATCTAATCTTTACTTCTTTAAATTTAAACGAATAGGCAATGTGTAAGCCACGCGTACCGGTTTACCGTTAACTAATCCCGGTTTCCATTTTTTCGCACCTTTTAGGAGCTCCAATGCCGCCTCTTTGGTTCCATAACCAAGATCTTTTTTTACATCAACATGGGATAAACTGCCATCCTTTTCGACAATAAAAGCCACTTCAACAATGCCATTAACCTCCCGTTTAATTGCTGCTTCCGGAAAAACAAAATTATCGCCTACCCAGATCATAAAAGATCGCATTCCCCCAATAGGTGTTGGTTGCACCTCAACTTTATCAAAAGTTACTAAATCGGACTGAAAATCCAATGAAAGATTCCAGCGGTCGCTCTCATCTTCCGTCCTTATCGATTTTACTTCCTTGAGTTGTTTTTCCGTCTCTTCACCAGATTCAGCGCCCGGGAATGAATGAGATGACATCCGGACCTTTCTGCCCAATGTGTCAGTTTCCTCCCAATAGTACGTCGTTTTTCCGCCAACGGTAACGGGTAAGGAAAGCAGCGATCGAACGACTTTCCCATTGACGATTGCAGGTTTCCATTTCCCACTTGCTTTTACAGCATTTTCCACAGCGGATGCCAGGCCATAGCCCAAATCATTCTTAGCCTTTATATGGCTCAACTCACCATTTTTCTCCACGATGGCTGAGATGACAATTACCCCGATCACATTATTTTTGATTGCTTCATCACTCACGTGGATTCTACTGCCCAATCCCATGACATACTTTTTCATTCCTCCAACTGGAATAGCCATGATCTCAGGATCTTTGTAGACCTTACTGTCTTCATTTACCTGTCCATTTTTTAGCTCCTCAGACTGGCTCGGCAATGTCTGCTCATCAGTCACAGTTAAGCCATTAACGCTTTCTTCTACATCCGCTACCATAGCCTTGGCCCTACTCGTATTAAAGACCAACGTAGACCCCGCTACCACCAATAACATGGGCAGCACAATCACATATAACAAGCGTTGTCTTTGTACAGATTTATCTTTAAATAACATCGTGATGCGCTGCTTTAAAAAAGAATGATTGGAAAACTCATGTGAAAAAGCCAATTGATCTGTACGTAATGCATGAGCAACCAGCATTTCTGCATAAGCCACTTTATCGGTCGAGCAAATTTCATCTACAATATATTCGTGTTGAAACCTTATTTCCTTTTGAAAGAAATACACAACAGGATTGAACCAATTGAAAATTTTAAGTAGCTCAATCAACAGTAAATCATAGGAATGTCCCTGCTCAGCATGAACCTGCTCATGCCATGCAATATTCTTCTTGTTTTTAATCGATTTTCCAATCACAACCCGATTAAAAAAAGAAAAACTCAGGTACTCAGGAGAAGAACGCAATACCCGAACAAGTTGCTTGATCCGTATCGCCAAGAAAAAAAAGGCGATTCCCGCTCCTATCCAATAGATCTTGGCAAGAATATCCAACAAAAAAAGAGGTTTTTTTTCGATCGGGCTCCCGATTTCGACATCCATATATGTTCCTAAGTCGACCTGTGGAATATGATTGGAAATCATTTCCGTCTTGGGTAATTCAATAAAAATACCCACAGGAGCTAATAAGGAAAATACAACCATTCCAATCAGATAGATCCGGTTCCATTGAAAAAAAGTAAGTTTTCTAAAAATCAGTTTGTAGAGCACAAAACTGATAATCAATGAAATATTGACAATCAATAAGTAAATCATAATCAAAAAGTTTATAAAAGGGTATTGGTTGTTATTTATTACGTTCGATGATCGATAAGATGTCATCAAGTTCTTTGATGTCCAGCCTATTCTCTTCCAAAAAATAAGAGAGCATACGCTTGGGCGAATTGTCAAAATAATTCGTTAATAACTTTCCTGTGATACCTTTCTTATATTCCTCTTTTGAAATCTTTGGTAAATATTGATGACTTTTACCAAAAGATTCATGCCTTACAAAGCCCTTTGTTTCGAGAATACGAACGATGGTCGAGACCGTGTTATAGGCCGGTTTCGGCTCCGGAAGTCGATCAATAATTTCTTTGACAAAGCCACGGCCCATCTCCCAGAGCTCTTGCATAATCTGCTCCTCGGCTTTCGTTAACTCTTTAAAATCCTCCATAACTCCTCAGGAATAAAATAAATACCAGAATAATAAATCAATACACAAGTTATAACTAAAATCATAGTTTTACAACTAATAAATTAGTTTAAAATACAAAATACTGATAATTAAACAATTAATTTAAAACAACACGTGATATTATCATCTTTATTCGTCGAAATTCTTTTTCCTTGAAGCTTTCAATTGAGACTGTTGTTTCTTTCGATCCAGTCTTTTCAGCACACTCGAATACGGAGTTTTGGTTTTTTTACGGGGTTTTGCTGGCACAAGTGCGCCTTCCACTATACGCTTAAAGCGATCGATTGCGATTTCTTTATTACGGATCTGCGACCGATCGATATCGCACTCCAATTGCAGTATTCCTTCTTTATTGATACGGTTTGCCAACGCGTTGAAAATCATTGCTTTTTCTTCAACAGAAGCAGCTGTGGATAGCGCAACATCCCACTGCAACAATACTTTCGATGACACCTTGTTTACATGTTGTCCACCTGCTCCACCCGATCTGGAAAACTTAAACGTAAGTTCTCCTATTACTCCTTCTAAATTCATTTATTTTTAAATGCTTCTTCTATTTTTTCCATCTTTTTTAATAGAAAGCTCAATTTTTCCACTTGATCCCGTTGTACTTCGACAAGTTCTTGTTCTTTGCGGATAATGAGATGATCTATTTTCTCATGCAATTCCCTGAT
Organism: Sphingobacterium sp. UBA7631; assembly: GCF_002483935.1. Classification (NCBI taxonomy): domain Bacteria; kingdom Pseudomonadati; phylum Bacteroidota; class Sphingobacteriia; order Sphingobacteriales; family Sphingobacteriaceae; genus Sphingobacterium; species Sphingobacterium sp. UBA7631. The sequence goes on along the minus strand of NZ_DLIX01000008.1, from coordinate 313,590 downwards.
TTCGAGTTCAGCCTTTAAGTTGACCATATAGTCATTTCTTGCACGTTCACGATCCTTATCTTCCTGTCTGTTTTGACTCATCATAATAACTGGAGCTTGCAAAGCAGCTACGCAGGACAAAATCAGGTTCAGTAAAATAAAGGGATAAGGATCAAAGCCTTTATTATTTAACCAAAAGATATTGGCCGCAATCCAGACAATCAAAAATAAGACAAAGGAAATAATAAAGGTCCAGCTTCCGCCAAACTCAGCCACTTTATCGGCAACCCGGTCTCCTACGCTGACTGGCTCCATATTATCTCCATCCAAACTTGCGCTGATCACTTTATTTTCCTTAAAACTGTTGATGACCTGCTGATCCAATTGACTTAACTGTCCAGACTCATCTTTCAGAAATTCGGCGATATAAGTTTCTTTAAATCGTGTCAACTCACTTGCGGCGATATACTTGTCCTTACTAAAACCTGGATATTCCTTTTTTATCAGCTTAAAAATGGGTTGTCGGATTGAAGCCCCCAAAATACGTTGTTCCGAAGGAAATTGCTGTCCTGAAATATCACTTATAAAGTTATCCATATACCGATTTAATATCTATTTAAAGATAGTGCTTTTTAACCAATCAAAAAATTCACAAAACTATGGCAATTGGTTTTTGTTATTTTACGCATAAATAGACGAAATTTGCAACACAAAATTCAGGAATAAGCATCTTCAATTTACCTTGTTATCATAAAGTAAAATAAGAGGGCAATTGTCAAGCTAAAGAACTTCGTCGGTGCCACATGAATGAATAGCGTTTGTATGTAATGGACATTGCGAGTCTTGAACAACGACAATCAAAGTACTAACACGAGGTTCCCGGGAACCTTTTAACAAAAAATAAACAGCGTTTATAACGGGGATGCCGTTAAAATATGCGCTCAGACATAATTACGCAGATGAAAATAGGAATTGTTTGTTATCCCACCTTTGGTGGAAGTGGTGTAGTTGCAACCGAACTAGGAAAGGCCTTGGCCGCAAATGGACATGAGATTCATTTTATAACCTATCGACAACCTGCACGTCTGGATTTCTTTTCTGAAAACCTATACTATCATGAGGTAGCTGTTTCGCAGTATCCTCTTTTTGATTTTCTACCCTATGAATCTGCGTTAGCCAGCAAACTGGTTGATGTTGTTCGCTTCGAAAAGTTGGATTTGATCCACGTCCACTATGCCATTCCACATGCATCAGCGGCATTTATGGCCAAACAGATCTTACTCACTACCTACGGCATTAATATTCCTGTCGTGACGACTTTACACGGGACGGATATTACATTGGTTGGCAAAGACAAGAGTTTTAGTCCGGTCGTAACATTCTCCATCAATCAGTCCGATGGCGTAACCGCTGTATCACAGAATCTGAAAGATCAGACGCTTCAATATTTTGATATTACGCGCGATATCAAAGTGATTCCCAACTTTATTGACCTCGACAGATTTAGCAATAAAGATCGGTCACATTTCAAAAAAGCCATTGCCCCCGGCAATGAGCGTATATTGGTCCATACGTCCAACTTTAGAAAAGTCAAAAATACAGAAGATGTCATCCGTATTTTTAAGAAAGTACATGATGTTATCCCTTCCAAATTATTGATGGTAGGTGACGGCCCTGAGCGTCGAAATGCAGAAGAGCTATCCAGAGAACTTGATGTATGCAAGGACGTCCGTTTCTTGGGGAAACAGGATGCAGTGGAAGAAATATTGTCTGTATCAGATCTATTTCTGATGCCTTCAAGTTCGGAAAGTTTCGGTCTTGCGGCCTTAGAAGCCATGGCTTGTCAAGTTCCAGTTATCTCTTCCAATACTGGAGGGTTACCTGAGCTGAATGAAAACGGCGTCACTGGATTTCTCAGTGCTGTTGGTGATGTTGAAGATATGGCAAAGAATGCGATTTATATCTTGGAAGATGGAGAGCGCTTAGAAAAATTTAAGGAAGCGGCATTAAATCATGCGAAAAAATTCCAATTGTCCAATATTATGCCTTTATATGAACAGTATTACGGAGAAGTCATTAATCAAACAATAAAAGCACAATAAATATTATTTTAGGCTTAAGGGATAAAAAAAATATTTTATCTTTGACCTTTGGAAAATTTCCAAAAAAACAATTATGAAATACAAACGTATCTTATTAAAACTTAGCGGTGAATCCTTAATGGGTGACCAAAGCTACGGTATCGATATTAACCGTGTATCACAATACGCTAATGATATCAAAGAACTTCACGATCAAGGTTTAGAAATTGCAATTGTTATCGGTGGCGGTAATATATATCGTGGTCTAAGCGCCGAAAAATCAGGCATGGACCGTGTTCAAGCAGACTATATGGGCATGCTTGCCACAGTCATCAACAGCATGGCACTTCAAGATGCGCTTGAGAAAGTTGGGAAAAAGACACGTTTGCTTACTGCGATCAAAATGGAGCAAATCTGCGAACCATTTATTCGCAGAAGAGCTGTACGCCATTTGGAAAAAGGCCGTATTGTTATTTTCGGAGCTGGTACAGGAAACCCTTATTTCACAACGGATACCGCTGCATCTTTGCGTGCAATCGAAATCAATGCGGATGCCGTATTGAAAGGAACCCGTGTGGATGGTATTTACACCGCAGATCCTGAAAAAGATCCTACTGCAACAAAATTTGAAGAAATATCATTCACAGAGGTTTATGAGAAAGGATTAAATGTTATGGATATGACAGCCTTTACCCTTTGTCAAGAAAACAAATTACCGATCATCGTATTTGATATGAACAAACCAGGCAACTTATTGAAACTTGCTAATGGTGAACATGTCGGAACTGTGGTTAAATAATTTAAATCTGTAAAAAACGTAATCTTATATGAACGAACTAATTTCAATTGAATTGGACGATTGTAAAGACAAGATGTCCAAAGCAGTTGCTCACACCGAATCCGAATTAACTAAAATTCGTGCGGGTAAAGCTTCTCCATCGATGTTAGATGGAATTTCAGTAGACTATTATGGTAGCGCCACTCCACTTTCACAAGTGGCCAACATCAATACAACTGATGCACGGACTATTGTTATCCAACCTTGGGAAAAATCGCTCATCAACGCAATTGAAAAAGCTATCACTGACGCTAACCTAGGAATCAACCCACAGAATGACGGTATCGTTATTCGTCTGAATATTCCTCCTTTGACAGAAGAAAGAAGACGTGATTTGGTGAAGAAAGTAAAAGAGGAAACTGAAAGAGGCCGTATTGGTATTCGTAATATCCGTAAAGATATAAACGAGTCCATTAAAAAATTAAAAAATGATGGCGCTTCAGAAGATGAAATCAAAACTGCTGAAGGAGAAGTTCAAAAGTTAACGGATGCATTCATTGTAAAAGTTGATAAATTGGCTGAACTGAAAGAAAAAGATATCATGACTGTTTAAGTTTCCTACTTGAATATAAAAAAGGTCTGAAAAATATTCAGACCTTTTTTATTGGTATGAAGAACTCCGCACTCCTCCCCTAAAAAGAACTCTTCCCAACCTACAAGACATTGACCATCCAAAAATTTTATGGGTTAAGATTCAGCATACACTTCAAAAATATTCCCTGTTGTACCATTGATTTCTGAACAAATAATTGTACATTGTACACTAACAAGTAATCAATTATATGATGAACAATTCTCGTCGTCAATTTTTAAAGCAAGCTGGAATAGGTCTTTCGGCAGCTTATCTGGTGCCCAACTTTATATCTTGTCAAAATAAAGCCGGTGCAATCAGCAACAATCCATTACAGAATATAGGTGTACAGCTGTATTCCATTCGCGATTTAATGGATAAAGATCCGAAAGGATCTTTGGAACAAATTGCCAAAATTGGGTATAAACATGTTGAGCTCTATGGGATAGACGCCACAGCCAAGCAGTTCTGGAAATTGCCTTACAAAGAGTTGAAGAAAATATTGGATGATAACGGTCTAAAAACACATTCAGGCCATTACGATATGTCCAAATACCTCAGTAAAGCGCATACCGACAAAGAAGATCTTGCGGCTTATTTTGATGCGGCAAAAGAACTTGGCCAAGAATATGTAATTGCTCCTGTAACACCGATGTTTGATCTGAATGCATTGAAAAAAGATGATTATCTCTATGCGGCCGAGCAATTGAATAAAGCTGGTGAACAGGCTAAAAAATTGGGTCTAAAAGTTGCCTACCACAACCATTTCTGGGAATTTAGGGATCTGGGCAATAATACGACCGGTGAAGAGGTGATGTTAGCATTCACTGAACCTGATTTGGTCGATTTTGAATTAGACCTTTTCTGGGCAGAAAAAGCGGGTAAAAACCCGATAGCCTTGTTTGAAAAATTCCCCAACCGTTTTAAACTATGGCATGTCAAAGATATGGATAAAACAAAATCCAATCCCATTGAATGGCCCAAAGATGGAAAATTGCCGATTGAGCAAATCTTCAATGACATCAAGTATACTGAAGTGGGGACCGGAAGCATCAACTTTCCTGAAATCGTCAAAGAAAAGAACAAAGCCGGACTTAAATATGCTTTTGTTGAGCAAGACAACATCTATATGCCAAATAAGATGGAAAGTCTCAAAAAAAGCTACGATTATGTTCAGGCAAATCTTACAAAATAAAAAAGGNNCCTTTTTTATTTTGTAAGATTGTCAACTTAGAATTCGGTATCTTCCACCTCTACTGCAGTCTCGATTACTTTTCTCGCCAACTCTTCTTTAAATTCGATGATATTCTTGCTGATTGTTTCATCATATGTACCCAGAATCTGAGCAGCCAATATACCTGCATTCTTCGCCGCATTTAAAGCGACAGTTGCTACAGGAATACCATTGGGCATCTGCAGGATAGAAAGTACTGAGTCCCATCCATCAATGGAATTTGATGATTTTACAGGTACGCCTATTACAGGTAAATGTGTAATAGAAGCGACCATTCCAGGCAAATGCGCCGCACCACCCGCTCCAGCAATAATAACTTTCAAACCACGAAATGCTGCATTTTTGGCATAATCAAACATACGTTGTGGTGTACGATGTGCTGAGACGATCGTTACCTCAAATTCCACCCCAAGGGTTTTGAGCACATCTATCGCATCCTGCATAACAGGAAGGTCCGATTTGCTTCCCATGATAATGCCTACCTGGGCCTTATTATTGACTGACATAGTATTGTTTAAGCTTTAACTTTTAATATTTCTTGTACTTTTCTTGCATTGGAGATCGCTTTCTCCCGGTCATCATTGATAATACAAACATGGCCCATCTTGCGGAATGGCTTCGTATATTTCTTTCCATACAAATGAATATATACACCTTCCATTGCCAGCACTTCTTCCACCCCCTCGTATTTGGCCAATCCTTCATAGCCAGGTTCACCTAACAGGTTAATCATAACGGCATTCGTTCTACATCTGGTATCCCCTAACGGTAGGTTGAATATAGCCCTTAAATGCTGTCCAAATTGCGACACATAATTACCCTCTATGGTCTGGTGACCACTATTATGCGGGCGCGGAGCCAATTCGTTGACCAGAATATCGCCATTTTTCGTTAGGAACATCTCTACAGCCAATATACCCACAATCTGCAAATCGTCGGCAATCTTTTTTGCGATAGCCTCTGCGCGTTGTTGGATCTCTACACCATACAAAGACGGCGCAATCAAAAATTCCACCAAGTTAGCCTGAGGATTAAATTCCATCTCTACCATTGGAAATGTAGACACCTCACCTTTATCATTCCGGGCAACAATGACCGCAATTTCTTTTTCAAAATCTACCCATTCTTCAATTAAGCTGGGTTCTTCGAAGGCATCTTGCAGATCCTGCTGGCTAACAATCTTCTTTACCCCTTTTCCATCATATCCGTCCTTACGTAATTTTTGGATATAGGGTAAATTTAGCGAGGCATTCACTAAATTATCTTTATTGGATATCAATTGAAAGGCCGAAGTGGGGATATCGTTTTGTTTAAAAAATTGCTTTTGTAGACCTTTATCTTGAATCAGACGAATGATACGTGATTGTGGGTACACGATAACGCCCTCTCCTTCCAGCTTCTCTAAAGCATCTACATTCACCTTCTCAATCTCGATCGTGATCATGTCCAAATCCTTACCGAAATTATAGACCGTTTCAAAATCGCCCAATGAACCACATTCAAATTTATTGCACAACTTGCGACAAGGAGCATTCTTATCCGGGTCCAATACATGAACATTTACATTGTAATTAATGGCTTCCTGGATGAGCATTCTTCCCAGTTGACCACCGCCAAGAATACCCAATTGCAATTCACCATAAAAATCTTTTGCCATAATTGATTTAAAATCTTATAAAATTTATCTTTTAAGCTTTTCCGCTGAACAATTGCTCACCCAACAAGCTTTCTTTGTCTATCTTTTTTTGCAACTCAATAAAAGCACCAATTAATGCCTCGGGACGTGGCGGACAGCCCTGGACATAAACATCCACAGGGATCACTCGATCTACCCCTTTGACCACATGATAACCATGCTGCCAATATGGACCGCCACAGTTGGAGCAAGAGCCCATCGAGATAACATATTTAGGATCGGGCATCTGTTCATATAGTTTCTTGATACGATCGGCCATCTTAAAAGTAACCGTTCCAGCAATAATGATCACGTCGGATTGCCGTGGAGAAGGCCTTGGGAATACGCCCATCCGGTCTAAATCATACGTTGAAGCCATTGCCCCCATCATTTCAATGGCACAGCAAGCAATACCAAAGCTCATGGGCCACATCGAAGATAACCTTGCCCAATTCAGCAAATCATCTAATTTGGCAACAATAACACCATTATTCTGCAATTGACTATCTAAACTCATGCTTACTCAGGTTTTTTAAATCGAGGTTTAAAGGCTGGTTTCGGCGTCGACACCTGTTCATTTGTCGTCGTTTTGTGCGCGACAGCATCCTCTACGATCTGTGTATAATCACGCACCTGATACGTCCTACTATTCAGGCTTGCATAGGCACTATCCGGGATAGCCACAGGAACTTTAGGTAAGGACACATTCGGTTTAACCCATTCCAAATCGCCCTTTTTCCAGACAAAAACCAATCCTAAAATTAAAATGCCAATGAACATAGCCATTTCAATCATGGTAAACCACCCCCATCTTCCATCTGCCGCAATATATTCGGACTGTCCAAATACAGTAGCCCATGGAAAAATAAAAATAAGCTCTACATCAAAAAGTAAAAATACAAGGGCAATAACATAGAACCGTGGATTAAACTGAACCCAAGAAGAACCAATGGGATCCTCTCCACATTCGTAAGTACCAGATTTGATGGGATTATTCTTTTTCGGAGAGATTAAACGTGCTAGAAAAATGGTCGCACAGACTAACAGCGCCCCTATCAGCAGAATGATAAGGATTTTGCCGTATTCCGATAATTGCGCGGGGTCATCCATAATAATTACAAATTTAACAAATATTTCGTTTACTCGGGTGAGGAACTTGAAATTACGAATTATTTCTTTAAAAACAGTTCGAATTTTAAGGCACTAATGCCCCGTATCCGGTCTGCAAGCAGTCCCCAATTCATCTGGTGCAGCACTTAGCAGCAACCGAAACTTAATCGAAAGAGCAATGCCATGTTCAAAACCTTCATGACTTTGCAGACACCAACAGCAATGAAAGCGGACTGAAGGTTCTTTCTGGCCAATAAGATCAGACATTTTCAGAAAAAAAAGAGGGCATCGTATAAAACGATGCCCTTCTTATGATGTAACTATTCTCCAAAAATTACATTTTTCCTGGCATTTTGGGCATATTACGCATCAATTTAGCCGCCATCGCCGGATTAGACATCTGCTTCATGACTTTACGCATATCACCAAATTGTTTCAATAACTTATTCACTTCATTAATATCAGTACCTGATCCCTTCGCAATACGTAAACGACGTTTTTGATCAATGACATCTGGGTTTTCGCGTTCAAAAGGTGTCATGGAATCGATAATCGCTTCAATGGGTTTGAAAGCATTGTCATCGACTTCAATATCTTTCATTGCTTTCCCAACGCCAGGGATCATTCCCATGAGGTCTTTCATATTACCCATTTTCTTGATTTGTTGAATCTGGGATTTAAAATCGTTGAAATCGAATTTATTCTTACGGATTTTCTTTTGGAGCTCTGCGGCTTGCTTCTCGTCAAACTGTTGCTGTGCACGTTCCACTAAGGATACCACGTCACCCATACCCAAAATACGAGAGGCCATACGATCAGGGTGGAATACATCCAATGCATCCATCTTTTCACCTGTACCAATAAACTTGATAGGCTTATTAACGACAGATTTAATCGATAAAGCTGCACCACCGCGTGTATCACCATCCAACTTAGTCAATACTACACCTGTAAAGTCCAGACGGTCGTTGAACGTCTTAGCTGTATTCACGGCATCCTGACCAGTCATTGAATCCACAACAAATAGGATTTCGTCTGGCTTTGTCGCCTCTTTAACTGCTGTAATCTCCACCATTAAAGGCTCATCGATGGCCAAACGACCGGCTGTATCGATGATTACGACATTATTTCCATTGCGTTTTGCTTCTTCCACACCGGCTTTGGCAATCGCAATAGGATCGTTAGATTCACGATTCACATACACTGGTACGCCCACTTGTTCGGCAAGCACTTCCAATTGATCGATCGCTGCAGGGCGGTAAACGTCACCAGCCACCAACAATGGTTTTTTATTCTTTTTATCTTTAAGGTACAAGGCCAACTTACCGGAGAAAGTTGTTTTACCAGCACCATTCAAACCCGCAATTAGAATGACTGTTGGATTTTTTCCAGTCTCAAGCTCCGTAACAGATCCGCCCATCAAAGCTGTCAACTCATCGTTCATGATCTTCGTCAACAATTGGCCTGGGGAAATACTTGTCAGTACATTTTCGCCTAAAGCTTTTTGTTTAACATCGTCGGTAAAAGTTTTGGCAGTTTTATAATTCACATCGGCATCCAACAACGCTTTGCGAATTTCTTTCATCGTTTCTGCAACGTTGATCTCGGTAATACTACCCTGTCCTTTTAATACTTTAAAGGCCCTATCTAACTTATCTTGAAGATTTGAAAACATAAAATCTGAATCTTATTCTATATAAACAGCAAAGTTAAAAAAATTGTCTATAGTAACCTCATTAACACCCCATAAAAAATGCGACTATGAAAAATAATCGCATTTTTGTAGGATAAAGTTACAATATCCGTATTTAATCACTTCTACGGCCACCGAATAAAATAGACGCATAATACAAAAGTGTTACCAACGCACTTAACGCCGCTACGACATAAGTCATCGCTGCCCATTTCAAAGCATCTTTCGCACCGTCATGTTCTTCGCCATTATAGGTTACACCAGCATGGTTTAACCATTCCAGTGCGCGGTTCGACGCATCAAACTCTACGGGCAAGGTGATAAAAGAAAACAGGGTCGTAATAGCCAAAGCCCCCACTCCAACAGCTAAAAGCCAGGGGTTACCCCCTTTGGAAAAAGCAAATAGCATAACACCCAGCATCAATACCCATGATGTCATTTTAGAGGCCACATTTACCATCGGAACCATTGCCGAACGGAATCCCAACCATTTATAGGCTTTGGCGTGCTGTACAGCATGACCACATTCGTGCGCCGCTACTGCTGCAGCTGCAACACTGCGGCCACTGTAAACTTCAGGACTTAAATTTACGGTTTTATCTGACGGATTATAGTGATCTCCCAAGCGATCTGGAATAGACACTACCTTTACATCATATATACCGTTATCATTTAACATTTTTTGCGCAATCTCAGCTCCAGACATCCCATTGCTCAAAGGCATTTCGGCGTATTTCTTAAATTTGTTTTTGAATCTTGTTTGGACAATCAGGCTTACCACCATTATTCCAATAAATAAAATCAAGTACATAGCTATTCAATCGTTTTATTTTATTATATGACTATCAAACCTTATTCCAATCGTCGAAAAAAGGCATATGCATGAATTTCTAAGATAAAAAAAGTCTTTGACCTGACAAAAAGAACAGGTTCTTCTGATCTCCACATGACATAATTGCCAGATCATTTGGGCAGATAACTCCATTTTCAGCTTCGTACAGTGAAACACCTGCGCTATTTAACAAGAATCCAAGATGTAGTCTCATCGGTGAGTATTGGAGATGCGTTTTATTTCAAGTTCGATCAGGGAGCTTATTATTGAAGCAAATGGCTTTTGAAAACACGATGCTCAACGGATTGTAGCCTTGCTATACTATTAAGACAAAGATGAGAAACTAAGACAAAAGACGAGAAACTACAAAAGCGTCGAGACTTCCTATGGCTCCAATTAGGAATGCAAATAAAAAGGGGCATTAAAAAATGCCCCCTTTATTATAAATAGCCCATTTGCAGGGTAAGATCAGTACCTTCAATCATTTTACGTAAATTGCTCAATGCGTAGCGCATCCTCCCTAAAGCAGTATTGATACTTACTTCGGTTATCTCCGCAATATCTTTAAAACTCATATCACAAAAGTGACGCATAATAAGCACTTCTTTTTGATCGTCCGGAAGCTTTTGGATCATTTTTTTAAGGTCAACATCAACCTGCTGTTTGAGCATTTTTGACTCTGCGCTTTCATCACTAAATTCGAGCACCTCAAAAATATCAAACCCGTCGGCATTCACAATATTCGGAGCACGTTTTGCTTTTCTAAAAAAGTCAACGATCATATTGTGCGCTATACGTATAGCCCAAGGTAAAAATTTACCTTCTTCATTATATTTACCGGATTTTAAGGTGTTGATGATTTTTATGAAAGTCTCCTGGAAAATATCTTCAGCAAGATATTCATCTTTTACTTTCATATATATGGAAGTATATATTTTCGATTTATATCGATTCAACAATGCCTCTAGACCGGACTCTTGGCCACCGACATACATTTGGATCAACTCTTGATCGCTTTTACTTTTTAAAAGTCTCATACGTCACTTACTTTTTTAGCAGTTCGCAAATAAATTATCAGTTCTGTGTTAAAATGTAAATGTTTGCCGTATAAACTATCCTTTCTTATTGTAAAACAATCAATTAATCTAAAACCAAATTACCGTAAAATAAATGAGTAATCAAATTATTACAATTTATTTTAAGATTTTTTAACATTTAAAAATAAGTTATCTACCTCATAATTCCAAAATAAAGGTTCTTCGACCACAGTACACCCCTTCAGACAAGATGGAATAACAACCTCGAACAGCTCCAAAATAACAAGTTTTAAAGTTATTACTTCATACGGACTTTATAGGGAGCTAATAGGGACCTTATAGGGACCTCATTCGGATGAATACCTATAAAATCCGTTTAAAGTCCGTATAAGATTGTTGTTAATATCGTCTAAAAAGTTAAGTTGATACGAGACTATAACGGAACTATTCTTTCTAAAATGGCAGTAGAAAAAAGAGGAGGAATAAAAAAAGCGGAACCACCGCATCGGTAATTCCGCTTTTTCTATTCCTATGGAAAAAGTCTTATTTATACAATGGGAACTCAGCCATCATTGCTTTTACTTTACCATGGATCAAATCCAGTTGCGCATCATTAGACGCATTTTTCAATGCCTCATCGATCAATTCACCGATTTGAATAATTTCATTCTCTTTAATACCACGTGTAGTGATTGCAGCAGTACCAAAACGTACACCTGAAGTCACAAAAGGAGAACGTGTATCGAAAGGAACCATATTTTTGTTTGTTGTGATACCCGCTTTACCCAATACAGCTTCGGCTTCTTTACCAGAAATATCTTTATTGCGTAGATCCACCAACATCAAGTGATTGTCTGTACCACCAGAGATGATCTTATAATCTCTTTCTACAAAGAATTGCGCCAATGCAGCTGCATTTTTCTTTACCTGAACGATATATTCCATATACTCATCGGATAAAGCCTCACCATAAGCGATTGCTTTAGCAGCGATTGTATGTTCTAAAGGACCACCTTGTGTACCTGGGAATACAGCTAAATCCAATAATTGTGTGATTGTACGGATTTCACCTTTAGGTGTTTTGATACCCCATGGATTTTCAAAATCTTTACCGACCATGATCATACCACCACGAGGGCCACGAAGCGTTTTGTGCGTCGTTGTTGTAACAATATGGCAATGTGGAAGTGGATCATTCAATAAACCACGCGCGATTAAACCTGCAGGGTGAGAAATATCTGCCATCACGATAGCACCAATTTCGTCTGCAACTTTACGGATGCGTGCGTAATCCCAATCACGAGAATAAGCAGAAGCACCACAGATAATCATCTTTGGTTTTTCACGAAGCGCTGTTTCTTCCAATTGCTCATAGTCAATTAAACCAGTGTCTTCTTTTACACCATAAAATAATGGTTGATAGATCTTACCCGATAAGTTCGCTGGCGAACCGTGTGTCAAGTGACCACCGTGAGATAAATCAAGACCTAAAATTTTGTCGCCAGGTTTGATTGTCGCCAAAAAAACAGCCGCATTTGCTTGAGCACCAGAGTGAGGCTGAACATTTACCCATTCTGCGCCAAATAATTGTTTTGCACGGTCAATTGCGATGGTTTCGATCTCATCCACAACTTCACAACCTCCATAGTAACGTTTTCCTGGGAGGCCTTCTGCATATTTATTTGTCAACACTGAACCAGCAGCTTCCATCACTTGTTTTGAAACAAAGTTCTCTGAAGCAATTAATTCAATACCTTCTTCTTGGCGTTTAAGCTCATCAGCTATTAAATTAAAAATGGCTTGATCTCTTTCCATTGTTTTTAAATGTTGTAAAGTAAATTTTGTAGTTTATTTTAATGCCTCAAAGATAGCATATTCCATAAAGAATATCGACAAAAAGCCATATTTTATTAAATGTTCTTAGAAAAACAGCCTTATTAATGCGAATTACCTAATTAGGTCGGGATCATTTTATGGTACTATCGGACAAAATAAGCGGACAAAGAATTGAATGTTTCGAAAATGTCAAAAAATCCAGGTCAAGCAATTTGCCGTTAAAAAAATGTATTTTTGTATTGGATTGGCTAAAACACTATTACAATGAGTACAGAACATACAGCAGTTGCTCCTGTTTCTTTAACAGAAGGGGCAATCAAGGAACTAAATAAATTAAAGGATCAACAAGAAATCTCTGATGATTTTGGTTTACGTGTCGGTGTTGAAGGCGGCGGTTGCTCCGGTATGAGTTATATCTTGGGCTTTGACCAGAAAAAGGACGGCGATAACGAATACGAAATTCAAGGAATCCGCATCTTTATGAACAAAGCACATGGCCTATATCTTGCCGGAATGGAAATCGACTTCAAATCAGGACTCGATGCAAGGGGCTTCACATTTAATAACCCTAATGCAACAAGTACCTGCGGATGTGGAAGCAGTTTTTCAGCATAACTGAATTTCAGTACGAATGAAATAAGAAAGGGACTGCCATAGGTAGTCCCTTTGTCGTAGTAGACACCACACTCATTTTTTGTCGGTTGATCGAGGAGAGATTTCAAAAAGTTCGACCTCGATTTAATGAGATTAGTACAACAAAGCCCTCTTTCATTTTCCATCATAAATCACTAAATTAGCGACCTTTATAAAAGAAGCATACAACAGTCTGATGTACAAAGAATATAAGCAGTTAAATTTACCCGAGATAGGTAAAGAGATTTTGACCCGTTGGGAACAGGAAAAAATATTCGAAAAAAGTATCAATAATCGTCCTGAAAGCAAGACCTATACATTTTTTGAAGGTCCGCCTTCTGCAAATGGCATGCCGGGGATTCACCACGTGATGGCACGTACGATTAAGGATATTTTCTGTCGTTACAAGACTTTGAAAGGTTACCAAGTGAAAAGAAAAGGCGGCTGGGATACCCATGGCCTGCCCATTGAACTTGCTGTCGAAAAAGCTCTTGGAATCACAAAAGAGGATATCGGCAAAAAGATTACCGTAGAACAATATAATGACGCTTGTCGCAAGGAGGTAATGAAATATACCGATGTATGGAATGACCTAACCACCAAAATGGGGTATTGGGTTGACCTTGAACATCCTTATATTACTTACAAGAATGAATACATCGAAACCTTATGGTATTTATTGAAAGAACTTTACAAAAAAGGTCTTTTGTACAAGGGTTATACGATACAGCCTTACTCTCCGGCAGCAGGTACGGGATTGAGTTCACATGAACTTAACCAGCCCGGCACCTATAAAGATGTGAAAGATACCACTATCGTTGCAGAATTTAGACTGATCAAAAGTCAGCTTCATCCAGCTATAGAAAAATTAGTTGACGACGATGCGGAGGATGTTGCATTCATTGCCTGGACCACCACACCATGGACTTTACCATCCAACACAGCTCTGGTTGTAGGCAAGAAAATAAATTATGTGAAGATCCGAACGTTCAATAAATATACCGGTGCGCCTGTATCCGTCGTATTAGCGAAAGATCTGATCAGCAAACATTTTAAAGCAGAAGGCGAAAATGTATCCTTCCAAGACTATAAATTGGGCGACAAAGTAATTCCTTGGGAGCTTGCAGCAGAATTTGTGGGCGAAGAGCTTGTTGGCTTGCGTTATGAGCAATTGTTGCCTTATATCACCAGCGAGGATTTACAAGAAAATGCTTTCCGCGTTATTCCAGGCGACTTTGTTACGACCGAGGATGGTACGGGTATCGTCCATGCAGCCCCTACGTATGGTGCGGATGACTTTCGTGTCGCAAAAGAACATGGCGTACCGGGCATCTTGGTAAAAGATGAAAACGGAAAAGAGGTTCCTACTGTGGACCGTACGGGACGTTTTGTAAGTGAAATCACCGATTTTGCCAGAAGATTTGTCAAAGAGGAATATTACAGTGCAGAGGAACGTTCAAAAGAAGATTTCAAACCCACAGACGTGTTGATCTCTATCAAACTAAAAGAGGACAACAAAGCTTTTGATGTCAAAAAATATGAGCACACCTATCCACATTGTTGGCGTACAGACAAACCTGTTCTTTACTATCCGCTAGACAGCTGGTTTATCCGCACCACAGCAGTGAAAGAAGATTTGGTTGCCTTAAATAAAACCATCAACTGGAAACCTGAAGCAACCGGTACTGGACGCTTTGGAAACTGGTTGGAAAACCTGGTAGACTGGAACCTTTCGCGTTCACGTTATTGGGGAACTCCACTTCCTATCTGGCGCTCAGAAGACGAAAATGAAGAGGTTTGTATCGGTTCCTTACCTGAATTAAAGTCTTTATTGGAAGCTTCTTTGACCTCCGACATTCTGTCTGAGGATGAAAAAGCGAAAAATAAAGCTTACTTGGATAAATTCGATACCGAACAATTGGACCTTCACCGTCCCTATGTAGACGATATCGTCTTGGTTTCCGATGCCGGACAAAAGTTATTCCGCGAACCTGACTTGATCGACGTTTGGTTTGATTCGGGTGCCATGCCCTATGCACAATGGGGACTGGATCACGAAAAATTAGCCAAAGGGGAACAATTTCCTTTTAAAGCTGGATTCGATCATGCATACCCGGCAGACTTTATTGCTGAAGGGGTTGATCAAACACGGGGCTGGTTTTTCACCTTACATGCGATTTCTACGATGATGTACAAATCGGTTTCCTTCAAAAACGTCGTTTCCAATGGCCTGGTATTGGATAAAAATGGAAATAAGATGTCCAAACGCCTGGGCAACGGTGTGGATCCATTCTCGACGATCGATCAATACAGTGCCGATGCAACACGCTGGTACATGATCAGCAATGCCGCTCCATGGGACAACCTTAAATTCAATATGGAAGGGTTGGATGAAGTCCGTCGTAAATTCTTTGGTACTTTATATAATACCTACGCTTTTTTTGCATTGTATGCCAATATCGATAAGTTCTCCTATGCAGAATCCGATATTGCGTTGGAGAAACGTCCTGAAATTGATCGTTGGATTATCTCCTTGTTAAATTCGTTGACCAAGGAAGTAGACGAATACTTGGCGGATTACGAGCCTACAAAAGCAGCGCGTGCTATTCAAAACTTTGTTGATGAACATCTCAGCAACTGGTATGTCCGTCTTTGCCGTCGTCGCTTCTGGAAAGGAGATTATACAGAAGACAAAATTTCGGCCTATCAGACACTTTATACATGTCTTGATACGATTGCGAAATTGATGTCGCCAATATCACCTTTCTTCTCGGACAGGTTATTCCTGGATTTGAATGCAGCAACGAATAAGGAACAAGTTGAATCTGTTCACTTGGCGAATTTCCCGGTTTACAATGAAAGTCTAGTCGACAAAGATCTGGAAGAACGTATGGCGTTAGCGCAGGACATCTCGTCTTTGACACTTTCCTTGCGTAAGAAAACCTCCATCAACGTACGTCAACCATTAAACAAAATTTTGGTTCCGGTACTTGATAGTGCCTTCCAGGAAAAGGTAGAAAAAGTAAAAGATCTGATACTTTCGGAGACGAATATCAAAGATATCGAGTTTATTACGGACACCACCGGTATCATTAAGAAAAAAATAAAACCAAATTTTAAAGCTCTTGGCGCGAAAGTTGGTAAGGATATGAAGTTAGTTTCTTCGTCTATCCAATCGTTGACTATAGATCAAATAAGTTCATTGGAATCAACAGGCGAATTGGCCCTAGCAGGCACGCCATATACGATTCTATTGAGCGATGTAGAAATTATAGCAGAAGACGTCGAGGGATGGCAGGTAGCGAACCTAGGTAAATTGACCGTAGCATTAGATGTACATATCACCGAAGAATTGAAAAAAGAAGGTTTGTCAAGAGAATTGATCAACCGCCTACAAAATCTAAGGAAGGATAAAGGATTAGAAGTAACTGATAGAATTAACGTAAAGTTAACAGCTGCTTCAGAAGTGGTCAATGCTGCCAACGAAAATTTATCGTATATTTGCACCGAAATTCTGGCCGATTCATTGGTATTTGAAGATTCACTAACTGAAGGAGAGACCATCGAGATCGATGGCAAAGAACTTAAGGCATTAATCCAAAAAAATTAAATTATGGCAAACAACAACGAGAAAACACGCTATAGCGATTCAGAATTACAAGAATTCAAAGATATTATCTTGGACAAGCTTAGAATAGCAAAAGAAGAGCTTTCCTCGTTGACCGCAACGCTAAATAACAGTAATGCAAATGGTACCGACGATACTGCTGGAACGTACAAGACATTGGAAGACGGTTCAGCTACTTTGGAAAAAGAGCAAACAAATCAATTGGCTGCTCGTCAAAAGAAATTTATCGACAACCTAGAAGCGGCGTTAGTGCGCATCGAGAACAAAACGTATGGTATCTGTAGAGAAACAGGGAAACTGATTCAAAAAGAACGTTTGAAAGCTGTTCCACATACAACGTTGAGCATCGAAGCGAAAAACAAACAATATTAATTTTAGGCATTAAATATATGGTCTTTGTTTAGGCAAAGACCATTTTTATAACACAATGAAGGGTTATACGAAACCGATCGCGCTTATTGTCGCGATACTTTTAATAGACCAATTGTCGAAGATCTGGGTTAAGTTATCCATGACAATCGGACAAAGCCACCATGTATTGGGCAAATTTTTCCAGATTCATTTTATTGAAAACAATGGAATGGCCTATGGGATGGAATTTGGCGGTGATTATGGAAAATTATTTTTGACGGTATTTCGTATTTTAGCCGTAGCGGGTATTGGATACGGCCTGCATTACATGATCAAAAATAAGTACAACCGGGGTTTCATCTTAAATGTTGCCTTAATTCTTGCCGGTGCACTTGGAAATATCATCGATTCTGCTTTTTACGGTGTCATCTTTAGTGAAAGCACCTGGTATGATAAAGCGAGTTTGTTTCCAGCAGGTGGTGGTTATTCTTCCTTCCTACACGGGAAAGTAGTCGATATGCTTTATTTCCCATTGATTCAAGGTAACTTCCCTTCTTGGGTGCCCTTTTGGGGTGGTGAAGAGTTTCTCTTTTTCCGACCTGTATTCAACATTGCAGACTCGGCGATTTCTGTTGGGGTGGTTTTAATCCTGTTATTTCAAAAACGGTATTTCAAAACCGAAAAAGAAGAAAAATCCAGCATACACAGCGAAATCGTTGAAGATTAACGAAATATTCCTTAAAAGCCTTGTTAATCGCAAGGCTTTTATTTTTTTTACATATAACCCAATACAACTTCTAAACTCTACTATTCGCATGAAAAACATTAGTCTACTTCTGACACTTTGCTGCCTACTAGGAATCCAAATAGCACAGGCGCAGCAGATCGAAGTTTCCAACTTAAAGAAACATATTTATTACCTCGCTGACGACAAAATGCAAGGACGAGGAACGGGCAGTAAGGAAGTCTTTAAAGCTGCAGATTATATTGAAAAGGAATTCAAAAAATACAAACTTGAGCCTAAAGGTGAAAAAGGCTACCGCCAATCCTTCAAAGCCAAAGTCTGGAAAGTAAAAGTTGCAGACAGCATTCGCAATGCAGATAATATCATTGGATTTCTTGACAATGGTGCCGACTTAACAGTTGTTATAGGCGCACATTACGATCACCTGGGAACAGGTCGTCAAGGAAGCTCAAAGGATTCTTTAGGAGTAGGCAAAATCCATAACGGAGCCGACGATAATGCCTCTGGTACCGCTGGTTTATTGGAGCTCGCACGTTACTTTAGCAGCAACAAGGAAAAAGAACCTTACAACCTATTATTTATCGCTTTCGGGGCAGAAGAATTGGGATTAATAGGTTCCAAATATTTTACGGAACACCCTACGCTCCCATTGGAGAAAATCACAGCCATGCTGAATATGGATATGATTGGCCGTTATAATCCCAGCAATGGCCTTGCTGTAATCGGCTATGGAACAAGTAGTCAATGGCCGGCTATATTCAAAGATGTTCAGGCCCCTATAAAATTTAATCTTAGTAAGGATGGTAATGGCGGATCTGACCAAACTTCATTCTACAAAAAGAATATACCGGTGTTGTTTTTCCATACTGGTGGACACCCAGACTACCATATGCCGACCGATGATGCCGATAAAATTGATTACAATGCTTTAAAATCCATTTTAGATCTAGAAAAAACAGTGGTTGAAAATATCATGAAACAATCCAGTAAAATGGACTTTATATGGACCAACTAAAACAAAAAAAGCGGATTTGTCTTTAACAGCAAGTGATAATCTAGCTTTTTATATGCTCAGATGCTATAACAGAGATTAGTCAACGAGTTTGTAGACATACACGAATAAACTAAACAGCGCACTTAAGTCCCTGCAAACGAGTCTTTATAAACGGGTGCTTGGATATCATTTAATTATTGTTGATGAAAAAAATACTAGTGACAGGATCCAATGGATTCCTCGGCCAAAAAGTCGTTGATTTACTTGCAAAAAATGACCAATATGATGTTGTTGCCATTTCGAAGGGTCCAAATCGCAACCCGAATCAAGTGAATTATACTTTCTATCAAGTAGACCTATCGGATCGGGAAAAACTGACAGATTTTTTAGCTGCACAAACTTTTGATGCAATTGTACATACAGCAGCCATGACAAGTGTGGAAGCTTGTGAAGCAGATCAAGCCGCATGTCAATCGCTTAACGTCGATCTTGTGGCCTATATTGCCTCCTATTGTACTACACATCAGACCCAATTGGTCCACTTATCTACGGACTTTGTATTTGATGGCAAAAAAAATGCCCCTTATAATGAAACAGATCTTCCCAATCCACAAAGTGAATATGGGAAAAGTAAATATGCTTCCGAACAAGTGCTTGCACAATCGGGCTGTCATTATGCTATCCTTCGCACAATATTAGTCTATGGGATCAATGCTGACCCCAATCGTTCGAATCTCGTATTATGGGCCAAAAGTAAGTTGTCACAAAATGAACCTATAAAAGTAGTCAATGACCAATGGAGAATGCCTACCTTTGTGGATGATTTAGCTTATGCTTGCCAACTCGCTATTGACCGAGAAGCACAGGGAATATTTCATATTTCAGGAGCAGAGCTTATGTCGATCAATGAGGCTGTCTACAAAATTGCAGACTTCTGGCAACTAGACAAAGGATTGATTTCGGAGATCAGCGCTGCCAGCATTGGACAGGCAGAAAACAGGCCACGGCAGACAGGCTTTGACCTGACTAGATCTAACGCTGAATTGGGTTATGTGCCGACGTCATTTACGGATGCTTTGGCAATCATAGATCATCAATTCAAAACGTTTGGACGATAATGACAAATAATGATATGATAGAGAAATTTGCGCGAGAGTCATACACAGAGATGAACGAATTGGTATTACCCAACGATACCAATACATTTGGAAATTTGATGGGTGGCCGTTTATTGTATTGGATGGATATCTGTTCGGCTATTGCTGCTCAAAAACACTGTAGCAATGTCGTCGTCACAGTATCTGTTGATAATGTATCTTTTAAGCGCTCCATTAAACTGGGTGAGGTCGTCACGATACAAGCTCAAGTAACACGTGCGTTTAATAGTTCTTTGGAAGTACGCATGGAAATTTTCGCATCTAATTTACCGGAAGGCACCCGTGTAAAAACCAACGAAGCTTATTATACCTTTGTTGCTGTTGATGCGGATAACAACCCCAAAGCTGTGCCGGTACTAATTCCTGAAACAGACATAGAACACAAAGCTTACGAAGATGCATTACAACGAAGAGAGCTGCGTCTTATTCTCGCGGGGAAATTAAAGCCTGAAAATGCAAAAAAATTAAAAGCGCTGGTCAGTCTTTTTAGCCAAAAGAATTAATACCTAATTTTTATGGCTTACATACCGTGCAAATAATAAAAAAGGGAAAACAGCTTGTTTTCCCTTTTTTGTTATATCCCCATACACTGGGTTTATTTATTTGCGGTAGTTTACTCGTTGCCGAGCGCTAAAATCCGATCAAACTCCTCCGGCTTCAAAGGCATCACAGACAGACGCCCCTGTCTGACCAAAGCGATATCCTGCAACTGCGCATCAGCCTTAATGGTTTCCAACGTAACGGATTTCTTCAGCGTCTCTACAGGTGCCAGATCCACAACGACCCAACGCTCGTCATCTGTTGTCGGATCCTGATAAAATTCCTTGACGACTTTGGCCACGCCGACAACTTCTTTTCCTTCATTGCTATGGTAGAACAGGACCAAATCACCTTCTTTCATAGCTTTGATATTATTCCTAGCTTGGTAATTACGAACACCATCCCAAAATGTACGGCCATCTTTATTAAATTGTTCCCAGCTATATTTAAATGGTTCAGATTTTACTAAGAAGTATTGCATGGTCAAATTTCTGTTAAGCGTTTAAAACTATTGTTGTGGCATTAAAACTTCCATTTTATCTGCAAAATGCGCACAGTAATCACGCAAGTCGCCAATAACCTTTTCTGCCATTGGATCACCGCCTGAAGAACGGATAAAGGAGTCGCCCAATGTTTGAAGTGTTTCGTAGAAAAAACGTTTCATCTCATCGTAAGGCATATCTTTAGTCCAAAGATCGATACGCATTGAATTTTTATAATGTGAATCCCATAGGGCTAAAAACATGGCTTTTGCAGGTAATTCCTCCGCATTATTTCCATCTGTAGACGACCACATGATATTTTCAGGCACGTTGTTTTCATCTAACGCTACCTGTAATTTTATTTCAGCTTTTTTCATTTTAATATTATTGAGCTATTTTTATTGAGCTATGTTTTTTGAAACAGAGACTATATTTGTCATCGATTTACAACCTAACTCGTCTTTATTTTTAAATTTTACCTTTTACCCAAAGGTAACTTTAACAATTAAACTGGTGACACAAACGACTATCAAAAATGCCAATTGTAATAACCACATTTTTTTATTTGGCTTTACAAAGACCCTAAATACAATATCAATGACGGTCAATATCAACAACAATAGGATAAATGCACCCCATGTAAATAAGGCCTTTTCATCATTGGGGTTTTCCATAACAAACCAGGCAACAAGGCATGCACTAGCGATATTTAGTGGTGTAAAGCGCACAATAAATTAACGTTTTTTAAAATTACGATTTGCTCCCCCCGATTTTCCACCTGCAGATTTACTTTTACTTTTTGCTCTTGGTTTAAATCCCGAAGCTCGTTGTGCCTCGCGCACTTCTTTCTGTTTGATAACGTATTTTTTCTCGTGAAAAGCACCTTGGAAATCAGGATCATCTTTTCGCTTTTGATTATCAATCTCGCGCGCAATATCCTGTTTTTCATGAAAAGGTGTTTTCTCGATAAAGACATCCTCTGGGAGTGCGTGCACAGGGATACTTTGCTTGATCAATTTTTCGATTTTGCGAACATAATATTTCTCGGCCTCATTACAGAACGTGATGGCGTCCCCCTCATTGAACGCTCGCCCGGTACGTCCAATACGATGTACGTAATCTTCAATAACAATAGGTACTTCAAAGTTGATCACATGGCTTACATTAGAAACATCAAGTCCTCGCGCCGCCACATCCGTTGCGACCAAAATCCGGATATTTCCTTCCTTAAATGCATTAATAGAATTGATGCGCGTGTTCTGGCCTTTATTGGCATGAATAACACGAACCTCATCTTTACCATATTTGCGTTCCAAAAAGTGGAAAACATTATCTGCTACCTGCTTTGTTTTACAGAAAACAATCAATCGGCTAAACGCTTCATCATCTTTTAGGAGATGTTGAAGTAAATTCAATTTTGTCTTTTGGTTGGGAACGATATAGAGCGCCTGGCTTACCGTCTTCGCTGGTGTAGCTTGTTCGGACACTTCAATAACCGTCGGAAATGCTAAGAAATCGCCTGCAATTTTGCGGACAAGCTCACTCATTGTTGCTGAGAACAGTAAGTTCTGCCGTTTGCGTGGCACAATTTCAAGCACGCGATGGATCTTACTGATAAAGCCCATATCCATCATCTTATCGGCCTCATCTAAGACCAAAAATTTAAGTGACTTAACGCCAATATGTCCTTCCAGGTACAGGTCCAAAAATCGACCCGGAGTTGCAACGATAATATCCACTCCTTTTTCGAGTGCTTCTATTTGAGTTTTTGGCCCTAATCCACCATAAAGTACCACTGAACGCAAATCAAGATAAGTAGAAAACAGTTTAATATTTTCTTCGATTTGCATGGCCAATTCCCTCGTTGGTGTCAAAATCAACGCACGCGCATCATTTCCCTGAGCATACTTAAGCTTCATCAGCATGGGCAAAACGAACGCCGCCGTTTTTCCAGTTCCAGTCTGAGCGATACCCATCACATCCTGACCGGCCAATATTGGCGTAATTGCCTTTTCCTGGATCTCTGTCGGTTGTTGATACCCCGCCTCCGCTATCGCATTTAAGATCTGTTTATTGAATTTAAAATTTTCAAATGATTGCTGCATCTTGCAAAGATAAGGAAAAGAGTCCATTTGACTTTCCTTGACAACCAATACGGTACACATTTACTTTCAATTGACATAAAAATTGGCAAAAAGCATATTATAAAGTCTAATATTTTGGTTTTTAAGAGAATTAAAGCATTTTTGTACTGTATAAACAAACTTTTTATCAGGTTGATATGAAAAAATTATGGATGTGTTTGTTGTTCATCACAACAAGCTTTGCTGCATTTGCCGATGAGGGAATGTGGTTTTTAATGTATCTAAAGCGTCTGAATGAGTCAGATATGCAGAAAAAAGGACTTCGCTTAAGTGCCGAAGAAATCTACAGCATTAACCACTCTAGCTTAAAGGATGCAATCGTACAATTCAATGGTGGCTGCACCGCTGAGATCGTTTCTGATCAAGGATTGGTATTCACCAACCATCACTGTGGATATGGTGCTATTGCGGAACTTTCTACACCCGAAAATGATCATTTAACAAATGGTTTCTGGGCCAAATCCAAAAATGAAGAGTTAAAACCTAAGTCTCTATCGGTTCGCTTTTTTGTGCGTATGGATGATGTTTCAAAACGAATCTTAGGTTTGGTCAACAACAACATGTCTGAAGATGAACGTAAAAAGATCATCGCTGCTGAGACTGCTAAAATCCAAAAGGAAAATAGCGAAAATGGCAAGTATGTGGTTGAAGTAAAATCGTTCTACCAAGGCAATGAGTACTATTATTTTGTATACCAAGATTACAATGACGTTCGGTTGGTGGGCACGCCTCCAAATAGCATCGGTAAATTTGGTGGTGATACCGATAACTGGGAATGGCCCCGTCATACCGGAGATTTCTCGATTTTCCGCGTATATGCTGATAAAAATGGTAATCCCGCAGAGTATACACAAGATAATGTTCCTTTGAAACCGAAACATTTCCTACCTGTCAGCTTAAAAGGTGTTCAAGAAGGAGATTTTGCAATGATCTTAGGATATCCAGGTCGCACCAATCGTTGGATGCCTTCTGGTGGCATCAACCAAAATGTTAAATTCGCTTATCCAGCTTGGGTAGAAGCTTCTAAAACAGGTATGGATGCCATGAAAAAATTCAT
This sequence comes from Sphingobacterium sp. UBA7631, assembly GCF_002483935.1. NCBI lineage: Bacteria > Pseudomonadati > Bacteroidota > Sphingobacteriia > Sphingobacteriales > Sphingobacteriaceae > Sphingobacterium > Sphingobacterium sp. UBA7631. The sequence continues at coordinate 288,973 of NZ_DLIX01000008.1, read as the reverse complement.
GGACCAAGACCAGGCAGTCAAATTGAACTACGCTTCGAAATACTCTCAAGTAGCGAATTACTGGAAAAACCGTCAAGGAATGATTGACGCTTTGACATTACATAAAACGGCGGAAGCGAAAGCAAAAGACGAAGCTAAATTTGACAAATGGGCAAATAAAGCTGCTAACAAAGCAGAGTACGGTGATGTCATCAAAACAATCAACGAATTTTATGCTTCGACAAACGAGAAAGCTAGACATGACAATTATTTAATGGGCATGCTGCGTTCTAGCGCAATGGCAGCGTTACCGTATACAATCGGATCCGGTTTAGAAGTTTATGCTGCTGGAGATGAAGCAAGAAGAAATGCTATTCTTCCTCGTTTAAAGTCGGCCATCGATGCAGGTTATGAAAAAATGTATATGCCGCTTGAAGAGCAGGTATTGATTGACGAATTGAATCTTTACGCTAAAAAAGCAGGAAATATTGCACCATATATTGCAGAATTGGCGGCTAAAAACAATGGCGATTTTACGGGGTATGTCAAAGAATCTGTGAAGAACAGCATCTTCGCTTCAGCGGAACGTTTGAACAATTATCTGGCTACCCCTAACGCTGAAATCTTAGCCAATGATCCATTGTATAAACTTTCTTCGGCCCTACTTAACAGATACCGTCAAGTAGATCCTAGCTGGAAAGCACAAGACGACAAATTTGATGGTGCTTATCGCAAATATGTTGCTGGTGTATTGGCTTCTAATCCAAAAGGTAAATTCTATCCGGATGCGAACAGTACTTTACGTTTAACTTACGGCTCGATCAAAGGCTTACCACAAGACCCGCGTAACGATGCTGACAAGAACTTTTACACGACGTTAAAAGGTACTATTGCAAAATACAAAAAGGGCGACGAGGAGTTTGATTTGCCACAGCGTTTGATGGATCTGTACAATAATAAGGACTATGGCCGCTATGCAGACAAAAAAGGACATTTACCAGTAAACTTCCTAAGTGACAATGACATAACAGGCGGAAACTCAGGTTCACCAGTGATAAATGGCAACGGTGAATTAATTGGCCTAGCTTTTGATGGTAACATTGAAGCAATGGCTGGCGATGTGATCTTCGACCATAAGCTACAACGTACAATTTCAGTTGATATCCGTTATGTATTATTTATCATCGATAAATTTGCAGGTGCAACTAACATTATTGACGAACTTAAGATTGTTGAATAGTTTTTTTTAAGCTTTTTCGATAAAAAAAAACGAAATTTATTTTCTATTTGATTCGTTTTTGTATATTTAAGGAGTGTTTAGGAAAAACCATAAAAACTAAAATTATAATTATAAAAAAATGGAAAACTACGTAAAATTAAAAGAGTTAGTAGCTTCTATCGAAGCTGATGCAGACAAGTTCTTCAACAATGGTAATTCTGCAGCTGGTACACGTGTACGTAAAGGATTACAAGAAATCAAAACCTTAGCACAAGAACTTCGTAACGAAGTTACTGCTAAGAAAAACGACGGAAAATAGTTTTTTTTCGAAGTTAGACATAAAAAGGGCCTTTCAAATGAAAGGCCTTTTTTGTTGGCTTTTACAGAAATGTACAGGCCATCACCAAATTATAAATCTTAATACCCAGGTAATCACCGAAAGAGGACTTCAGTTTATCATAAACCTGCTGCCTGGTCAAGGGTTTATCTTTCTTTTTCAACAATGTTGCCGATGAAGGATTTACAGCGCCCAATTCCACCTTTGTCGCAAACATATTGTAATGTAGTTCTGGAACGGCCAAACCAAGGATCATCCCCGGTAATCCATTAAAGGCCGAAGGACCTCCTGAAACAGGGATTTGATCCGTATAAAAAGCAACGGCATAGATGGAATCCAATACAAGTCCATTGGCCCTGCGGCAGGGATAACCTGCAATTTCACGGTACTCATTCGTAATTTTCCACTTGATCTTCAATGTCGAATCCGCCACGACAACCCTTTCCCCACCTAACTCAAAGACAGAATTAAAGGCTTTACTTTTCAGATTCTGATAGCCACTTATCCCCGACTCAAAAATTCCAGAGCGCATCAAGCCACTAACAACGTCCAAATACTCTTCAGCAATATGCTCATAGAGCACCTCATCATTGGAGAAGGTCAGTTTCTTTTTCAACACCTGATTTTCGGGAATCTGCCCCATCATTTCTTTGATGGAGTTTCGTGTATCCTCGTCTTTTGCATAAGTTGCATAGCGTTTGAGGAGGTTTTTAAGAAACACAGTCTTGTCATACGTAATTGTTCCTTGTGTAGGAAAATAAGCATATTGTCCAACAGCTGTAGCTCCCCAGAAAAAGAACAGCAATAGGACGAGTAAATTTTTGATATCTTTCATTTTATTTCGATTTTACGAGCATTTTATTTATTTCCCAAGTGAGCTTAACCATATAATATCTACTGATTGTATTGTATCGGCGTTCGGTCAGTAGTGTTCCATTTTGACTTCTGTCAAAACCCACATTCTGTTTGAAGAGGTCATTAACCATAAAGGTCAATTCGAGCTTTTCATCTTTTCGGAATTTTTTTGACAATGCAGGGCTCAGCACAAATCGTTCAAATTTTTTACTGTACACCGCCGTGGGTGCCTGATACGTATAGCTAAAATCTGCCCGCACAATAAATTTAGCCGGAAGAAAATACTTTAGGTTTCCTTCAGATGAAAACGTAAATCCCTTACTATCTTCCATTGCACCGATGGAATTGTCTTGTATAAGATATCCTGGAGACAATTCAATACCAAAGTCCAAGCCTTTGGTGGTCGATCGCTGTAGACTATAATTGATCGCATAACGCTGCACTTTGGCATTCGCCAAAACAGTATTGACATAGTTATAATTGTTGCTGAAAGATACCGATGGACCGCCACCATGTCTCAATTGAATTTTTTTCCATAATTTGCCGTAATACATTGGCCTGATGCTAATTTGATTATTGCTGTTATGATTCAAATTTCCCCAGACAAATGTCGTCTTGCCCAATGAATCAATCGTTGTATTTTGCACCAAAGCATTGTTGGTACGTGATGCACTCAAAAATATACCTATAAACTTATCTTCCAACACGGAATACGTTCTAAAGCTTAGATTCAAATTATTGGTGTAGGAGGGTTTCAAATTTTCATTACCTAGATATTCATTCAAAGGGTCCAAATTCGACCGGAGTGGCTGGATCTGATTCAAAGAAGGCAAACCATTGGTACCCTGATATTCCAGATTGATCGATTTATTTTTTTGTATTTCATAATTAACATTAGCCACCGGATTATAGACAAAAAAAGATCGTGAGAGTCTCGAATTTTCCATCCGGTTTAACTGTGACAGATTACTGTTTTCGAACTTATTCGAGACATTGATCACTAGCTTTTCCAGGGGTTTATAATTAATTGCGAAATTATAGGTGTTTTTTATCGTTTTATATAAGAAATCATTGCTATACAAACTATCTAGCCTATCAAAAGTACCGGTATGCTGATTTTTATCGAAAGATCTAACTGCGTTGTTATTTCTGTTGAGATTCAATCCATATTCAAAAGAAAGGATCATCTTTTTTGAAATCGGTTCGGAATAAGCGAATTCACCGCCCGTGGAAAAAGAGCTGTTTTTCACAAATTTCTTCTGGTCGAGAGTCGAATCTCTTTCAGCATTCCCTTCTTTGTAAAATTTGAGTTTAGAAAACAAATCTTGCTCACCATCCTGTTTATTACCTGATGTAAAATAGTTGAATGATAACGAACGGCCTTTCTTTTTAAAACGTCTTACATAGAGTGCTGAGGCATTATACTGTTCTGACTTAGAATCGTTCGTAAACTTCCGCATGTTATTGTTGATCTTTTGATCAAATTGATTTACAGTAGTTGATTGTGTCTCTGAAGAACTATTATCATGTCTTTTGTTTGCACCTGCCCAGACCGTTAAATCCGACATGGAATCGACCTTAAATTCATATTTCAAACCAATATTATGCTTTCTGTTCTCATTTGACGCCAATGTGCTGCTATTGCTAGTCAATATCGTGTCGCGTGCCGCATTGCGCGTAAACACACTGCGATCCAGATCAACATCAGATCGGATATGCTTATAGTCGATCCGCCAAGCATGTTTTTTGTTAGCGGTTTTATCCGAATATAAAAATCCTGTATTCAAGGATTTGGGAATACCTTCGCCATTAAAATTATCACCGCCATCGTAATCTCCCCCCATACTATTCACTTCATCATAGCTGAGACCGGTCTTCCCGGTATTGCTTGCAATCAAATAAGCCGAAGCTTTAAACGATTGATTAAAATAGTTCAAAAAGCCCTGTCCAGCGTAGAATTTATCGCTACCTCCACCGACATCAACTTTTCCGAATATTCCGCGTCTAGCTTCCTCTTTTAGTTTCACGTTGATTGTCTGTGTACGTTCACCGTCATCAATTCCTGTTTTCTCAGCCTTATCAGACTTCTTTTCATAAACCTGAATTTTATCAACCATATCAGAACGAATATTCCGGCTTACTAAAATGGGATCGTCACCAAAGAACTCTTCCCCGTCAACAAGCATTTTCTTCACTGTTTTTCCTTGGGCAGTAATTTTTCCAGAGGCATCGACGGTAATCCCAGGTAAGACTTTCAACAAATCTTCAACTTTGGCGTTCTTTTCCACTTTAAAACTTCCAGCATCATATTCCGTTGTGTCCCCCTTGATACTAATGGGCACCCGTCCCATTACAATGACTTCCTCCAGCAAGGTTGCGCTGCTGGTCATTCCAATAGATAGGTTATTGTAATGCTGCCCTGGCAAGATCTCCGCGTAATATTCACCATACTTCGGATAGGTTACAATGATAAAATATTGTCCCGTATCTGGTCGCTCAAGAGAGAACTTACCTTGTTCATCTGAACGGGTAAAATTGGTCAAAATAGAATCTTTGGCAGTTAACAACATAATTGTTGCATTATGCAGCTTAAGCTGATCCTTTACATCACTGATTTTTCCTTCAATTCGCGATTGAGCATGAACTATTCCGCAGAAACAGAATAAAAGAAGTAAAAGTAGTTGCCCCACTCTTTTCATAATATGGTTTTGGATAGTATATAATTATATAAATAATAAAATTCGTGCACAAAACTAATATTTTGTTTCAGTTAATTTCAGTTTATCCCAAAAAAAATACAAGCAATAAAAAGGTATTAAAAAATAAAACAAACAATTGACTAACAATGCAATACAAACTAAAAACCATAAAAAAAGCTCTTCTTTTGAAGAGCTTTTTTATCTAAACAGTTAGAAATATGCAACATATTGTATAAACAGCATGCTGTGATCTTTATAAATTGCCAAGTTCCATAATAAATTGAACAGTTTCTTTATTCATGTGTTGAGACAGCACACTTGTAATCTGATCTGTCATGGCCTTTCTTGTCATTCGTTTGACTTTGGTATTCTCGAATTTCTTTTTGTCCATCACTACGGTGTTGCTGAGTTCAACTTTTGTTGCAAAATAGGAAACGTGCTGACTAGGTACAACCAAGCCTAAAATCATTCCGGGGAGACCATTGATGGACTCTGGGCCACCACTGATCGGAATTTCATTGCAGTAATATCCAATGACATAAATGGAATCCGGTGTAATACCATTGGCTCTCCTGCAATTGTACCCAGCGATCTCACGGTATTCATCGGTGATTTTCCATTTGATACGCTTCATGGAATCCTGAACAATAATTTTTTCACCTACAATATCATTGTATCTCAAAAAAGATCGGTTGGACATATTTGAAAGTGTGGATGCATCAAAGTCTAGCGCAAGCATCATAATATACTGCTTAATCTCCGCATCCAGGCTCTCGTCTTTTACCGACTCAAACAAAGTCTCCGTGGTATTAAATTTCATAGACTTCTTTAACACGGCACTTTCTGGTAATCTCGGTATTATACGCTCAAAAAATTGTTTTGAGTTATCATCGGCTTTAGCGATGAATTTTTTACTTACGATATTCTTCATATACATCGTCTTATCGTAGGAAATAGTTCCCGATCGACCAAACAACGTATACTGTGCTTTAAGACCAAAGGCTGAACAACAGAAGAAGAGAAAAAAGATATATTTTAACATTGTATTTCGCTTAATATTTTATAAAAACATTTTTGTAAAATCCCATGATAGTTTAAGCATATAATATCTGCGTATCGTATCATATCGACGTTGCGTAAAGACAGAAGTCGATGCCGAACGACTAAAGCCCTTGTTTTGGTTAAGAACATCATTGATCATAAAATCCAACACCAACGATTCATTTTTCAAGAATTTCTTGCTTACACCCGGATGCAACAAAAACTGCTCAAACTTCTCATCAAAAGCTTTGGTCGCTGCCTCATAGGAGTAGGTATAATTCGTGTAAACCTTAAATGTTTTGTTGAAGAAATACTCCACACTTCCGTTGGAAGCGAATACGAAACCATTGCTATTGGTATTGCGTTCCAAACTTGATTTCATCAAACGATATTGTGGACTAAAGTTCAGGTCAAAATTTAAACCTGTCTTGGTATCTCTTTTAAAATTATACGTAAAATTAAAGTTCGTCGTATTTACTTTATTCAATTGGTGATTGAACATGTTATAGTTGTCACTCATATTCACATAAAACTGTGGCGAGTTGGACAAGCCAAGTTTTTTGCTCAACTTGAAATAAACTCCAGACCATACGTTCAGCGAAGTATTTGTCTTACCATCAACATTATTCCAAGTATATGTATTGATTCCTTTTAGTGTATCGATATTCTGCGTAATCGGATTCTTTTCGGTAGAAATATTACCGCCGACATACACGTAATTCCCGGTCAACACACGGAACGAATTATAATTCAGATTCAATGAATTTCTAAAAGAAGGTTTTAGGTTTTCATTTCCCAAATAGCGATTAATCTGGTCTGAGTTGTCTAATATCGGTTGGATCTGGCTCAAAGAAGGCAATTGATTTTTACCGGTATAATTCATCCATAACCCCTTAGTTTTTGTAAAGGAATAGCCTGCACTTACATTTGGATTGTAAGTAAAGTAACTTCTTGTAATCCCCTCGCTTGTATAGTTATTGAACTGTTTCAATTTGTCATTATTGAAATTATTAGCCACCGTGAACTTAAATTTTTCAGTTGTATGGACTATAGCCAATTTGTACCTATTGCTGCTTCTATCAAAATCATAGTTATTACTGAAACGACGATCCAATTGCGTGTAATTTCCCTCTCCATCCTTATTGAAAGACTCCACGATGGAACTACTATTACTTTGCTCAATTCCAGTTCCCACAACAAGGTTCCAAATTTTGGACAAAGGTTCGGTATAGGAAATTGAAGCGCTTAGCACATCACTTGTATTGTTACGTACCTTACTTTGATCTGTAGTTGAATCTGTTTTTAAGCTATAATTTCTCAGGTCAGAATTTAAATGCCCAGTACCTTTCATTTCATTTCTTTTCCATTGACCATCAAATGTAAAAGAACGTCCCTTTTTCTTGAATTTATGGGTAAAATAGGTACTCAAGTTGAACTCGTTGATATTATTTTTCACCAATTCCCTTGTATTCTCGGCAATGGTTGTGTCTGCGTTTTGGCCAAACTGATAAGCTTCACGTTTGTTATCTGACCAAAGATTCTTTCTTGATGCTCCACCTCGTATGGTTAGGAGATTTAACGAATCTAATTTCAGGTCATATTTCAGATTCGCACGATGCTGGTCATTTTCGGAATCTATATTCTTCACCGATTTGTTATTGATCAAACCTGTTGTAATCGTCTCATCATTTCCATCACTCCTCAATCTTCCGTATTTATAGTTAATGTTGACTGTATGTTTATCTTTATCAAATTTATCCGAGAAGTTAACGCCCGAATTTATGGCTTTAGGTACACCAATAACTCCTTGTCCAGAAAAAGGATCCGTAAAATTAGACCAGCTCATCGATCCGTCATCACCATAGGATACACCTGAATCACCACCATACTTTTGGGCATCCTGCCAGTTCATGCTCGTGGTACCATTATTACCGAAAAGCCCATAAACTGATATTTTTTGCGAACCCTTAAACTTGTTCAACATCAATTGCCCCATATAGTAGTCGTCGGTTCCACCACCAAGAAGCGCTTTTCCGAACATGCCATTTTTAGAGCCTTCTTTTAGCTTTACATTGATAGTTTGCTCACGCTGACCATCATCCACTCCTGTTCGCTCTGCCTGCTCGGATTTTTTCTCGTAAACCTGAACTTTATCCACCATATCCGATCGGATGTTGCGCGTTACCAGCGTCGGATCATCGCCAAAAAATTCCTCGCCGTCTACCAATACTTTTTTGACTGTTTTACCTTGTGCAGTAATCTTTCCAGATGCATCAACCGTGATGCCGGGCAAAGCTTTCAACAGGTCTTCAACTTTGGCATTCTTCTCAACTTTAAAACTGCCGGCGTCATATTCAGTGGTATCACCTTTAATGGTGATTGGGATACGGCCCGTAACGATGACTTCTTGTAATAATGTAGCTGTGTTTGTTAGACCAATAGCCAATTTGGAATAATCCACACCGGATTGGATCTCCGTATAAAAATCACCATACTTGGGGTAACTCACAATAAGCACATAAGATCCTGTATCGGGCTTGGCTAAGGAAAATAGACCATTTTCATCAGACCGGGTAAAGCCTGTTAATATAGAATCTTTAGCAGTCAATAGCATAACTGTTGCGTCTGATAACTTTAGTTGGTCCTTTACATCACTTATTTTTCCAGCAATCTTGGATTGACCCAAAGCCAGACCAGGAATAGCAAAAATGAAAAATAAGAGCATTTGTAAAACTCTTTTCATAAAATTGTTGGATAGTAAATTAATATCAATATAACATTAGTAGATAAAACCAATGTTTTGTTACAGTAAATTTAATTTTATTTCTAAAAAAACTAATTTTGGCCCACGCCCCCACTATTTGAACGAAATAGGAAGTCCTTTGTACAAAAACTCAGGTCCTATACCTTTACTCAAAAAAAGATTTTTTGCTAGACTTGATAATGTTTTTTCTGTTGCATATTGATCAACCGCCACAACTGCAGACAAAAGAAGCATATCAATAGGGCAAAAGATATTTGACAAGCTATCGCACTATAATTTTTAAGATCCGGGGTTATATCTGCAACTTCAATTTTGGCCATCAGATAATTATTTAACAGGATTCCGCAAACAGTCCCAAGGAGAAAAAATGTAATCGCATACTTTTTATTTGACAGGGCTTTTTCTTTATCTTTCTCAAGCGCTAAGATGCTGCCCATGATCCGTTGTTCAAAATCGTCGAATGGCATTTCTATTTTGCTCATTTGCATAACCCTTCTGAATTTTTCCTGCTGCTTATCCATAATACTCTGCTTTTTTAATTAACTGACTCAAGATGATCTGCATATTTTTACGGGCCCGGTGTAAGATCACTTTTGTATTTGCCAATGTCCAGCCCATAATTTCCTGAATTTCATCCATAGACTGTTCTTCTAAATAAAATAAACGTAATGCAACAGACTCCCGGGCGGGCAGGATAGTGAGTGCATCGTTGATCATTTCTTTTCTTTCATGCGCGATTATTTCATCCAATACAGAATCCTCATGCGATGTGTCATGGTGGGAAAGATCAAAATTGACCAGGTCCAGTTTCTTATGTCGAACGGCATTAAAAGCCACATGCACCACAATCCGGTAAAACCAGGTACTAAATTTAGATTTCCCTTTAAAGGAAGACAGCGATTGATAGCATTTTATAAATGCATCCTGAACGGCATCTTCTGCCAAATGCTCTTCCTTCACAATAGAAAGAGCGACAGAAAATGCCATATCCTTATACGTTTTTATAAAATAACGATAAGACTCCACATCACCTGACAGAACTTTTCGAATATAGATTTCATCCATTGGCGGGTTAAATATCGCGTTTTTTATCCAATCGGTTAGCAATTATCATCGCAACTCCTGCAGAAATAATCAAAATTGCTACGGCAAGTGAATCTGGCAAGTCTGTATTGATATAGTTATCCAAAATCCCGACAATGAACAGGCCTACTCCGATACCAAGGACCAAAATTCCGGGTTTTTGCCAATCCAAAGACTCCTTTTTCCTACTTTCGCTAGGTAGGTGTACTGTGGCACTTCGATAACGCATAATAAAATAAACACACAAGGTAATACACGTAAATAATCCGACGCCCAAAACGGCTGCTACTGATTGCTTTTCCATAATTATTTGAATTAGTTTTTACATTAGTCACGGCTATTCCCGAAAAGGTTACAACAAATTGAGTTAAATGTCTCGATTTGTGTAAATTTGTTTCAAACACAAACAATATGCAAAACATTAAAGAATATGTAGAAGCAAACAAGCAACGTTTTTTAGATGAGTTGTTTGATTTATTGCGTTTACCATCAGTAAGTGCCGATCCTAAATTTAAAGGAGATGTGGAAAAGACTGCTGACTTTGTTGCTCAGAAATTGCGTGAAGCCGGAGCCGACAATGTAGAAGTCTGTCCTACCGCTGGTAATCCAATCGTTTATGGAGAAAAAATTATCGATCCGGCACTTCCTACAGTGTTGACATATGGTCACTACGATGTACAACCTGCTGATCCTTACGAGCTGTGGGATACCCCTCCTTTCGAACCGACGGTCCGTGATGGCAAAATTTATGCACGTGGTTCTGCCGATGATAAAGGTCAGTTTTATATGCATGTAAAAGCCTTCGAATACATGATTAAAAATGATGCTTTAGCATGTAACATCAAATTTATGATTGAGGGTGAAGAGGAAGTAGGCTCAGTCAATTTGGGCACGTTTGTTAAAGAAAATACAGAGAGACTGAAAGCAGATGTTATCGTTATTTCTGATACCTCGATGATCAGCATGGAGCAACCTTCTTTAGAAACTGGCTTACGCGGCCTTTCTTATGTTGAAGTTGAAGTTACGGGGCCTAATAGAGATTTACACTCCGGCGTATATGGTGGAGCAGTAGCCAATCCGGCGACGATATTAGCAAAACTGATTGCATCATTACATGACGAAAACAATCATATCGCTATCCCTGGATTTTATGATGATGTTGTCGAATTGACTGCCGAAGAACGCAAAGCATTAAATGAAGCACCTTTTGACATTGAAGAATACAAAACAGACCTGGGTATCCAAGATATCTGGGGAGAAAAAGGTTTCACAACATTAGAACGCACCGGTATTCGACCAACCTTGGAGGTAAATGGTATCTGGGGTGGTTATATCGGTGAAGGCGCCAAAACAGTACTTCCATCAAAAGCGAATGCGAAAATCTCCATGCGTCTTGTACCAAACCAAAACTCTCACCGTATTACGGAGCTTTTCAAAAAACATTTTGAATCTATTGCACCAGATTATGTGAAAGTTGAAGTAAAGCCCCATCATGGTGGTGAGCCTGTCGTGACACCGACCGACAGCATTGCTTACAAAGCTGCAGAGAGAGCGCTACATGAAACATTTGGTGTTCAACCGATCCCAACTCGGGGTGGCGGATCTATTCCAATCGTTGCTCTTTTTGAGGAAGTATTGGGTTTAAAAACAGTACTTCTAGGCTTCGGTTTGGATAGTGACAACCTGCACTCGCCAAATGAAAAATATGGTATTGAGAATTACCTAATGGGAATTTCAACAATACCTTTATTTCATAAATATTACGCGGAACTAAGCAAATAATTTAGTTTTTCATTAGATAAAGGGTTATTTTTAAATTTTAGAAATAACCCTTTATCGTTTTATGGATTTTGACTTCCGCTTAATTGTATTTTACACTTCTGCTCAGCACCTTAACTTCACCAAAACGGCCGCTGCCCTTTTTATCTCGCAACCAGCAGTAAGCAAAAACATCCAAGAACTAGAAAAGAAACTTGGCGTACCACTCTTCGAAAGAAAGGGTAACAATCTTAATTTAACCGATTCAGGTCAAATTCTTTATAAATATGCCCAACAGATTATCAATCTATACAATCAGGCGGGCCAAGAAATACAGGAATTGCAAGAAGGACGAAAAGGAAATCTGGTGTTGGGAGCCAGCACAACCATCTCCCAATATGTTTTACCCGCTCTACTTGCTGATTTTCTATCCCAATACCCCAACAACCGTATTCAGTCTTTTCAATCCAATAGCCGCAGTATTGAGGAACAGCTTATTGATAAAACATTGGATTTAGGTATCACGGAGGGGTCTACCGACAACCGGGCCCTGAAATACATTCCTTTTATGAAGGATGAACTGGTTCTTGTCACAAATAGCCAAAACCCACTATTAGATCAATTAAAAAATCCAGTATTATCCGATATCACACGCTTACCTTTGGTACTACGCGAGCAGGGCTCGGGTACACGAACAATTATTGAGAACGCACTAAAAGATAACCGCATCAATCTATCCGAAGTACAGATAGAAATGATCTTACCTTCAACAGAGAGTATCAAAGGCTACCTTGCCCGTCGCAACAGCTTTGCTTTTTTGTCAATTCATACGGTGCAAAAAGAAGTGTTAAATAATTTATTGACCATTGTCGATATTCCACAATTGACAATAGAACGTTACTTCTATTTTACCCATTTATATGGAGGACTTGCCGGTACGCCCAACCAGTTTCTGCAATTCTGTCTACGGCAAAACTTCAAGTTATAACCAAATGTTATGTCTCATAAACAAACTTCGTTTTAATTCCAGGTTGGAGCCGCATAGATTTGTACAAATGAATTAGCGGAATGGATTATAAAAAACTTACAAATTACTTAAAGGCACTCAGCTGGATCATCGTCGCATTGGTCATTACTTGTACAACTTTATGTGTGTTTCCACTCAAACATGAGAATCGGAAAAACCGAGCAGATGCTATTGATATACACAACGACTCCCTTATTACACACGTTTCCCAATTTAAGGAAATCTCCTTCAAAGATAGCCCCGAAGGTGAAATGGCCAGTTATGGTGAAAAGCTAATTAAAAACACATACGATTATTTTTATGATGGTGAAGTCAAGATTGGAAACAAGCTGGCCTGTAGCAGCTGCCATCTTAATGGCGGCACAAAGGCTTTTGCTGCTCCTTACGTCGGGCTCACCAATGTCTTTCCAACCTATATTGGACGAGAAAATAAGATTGAATCACTTGAAGAGCGCATCAATGGTTGTTTTGAGCGGAGTATGAATGGTCGAGCTATTCCCGAAAACAGCAAGGAAATGAGGGCTATTGTCACCTATATCAAGAACATCAGCGTGAATACAGTTAATAAAGGTCGGTTGGCAGGCCAAGGATTTATAAAAATGGATATTCCCAACCGTGCGGCGGACCTGAAACATGGTCAAGTGGTCTTTGAGAACAAATGTGCCAGTTGTCATGGACGAGATGGGCAGGGGCTGCCTCAAACAGCTGGCAAAGGATATCAATATCCACCCTTATGGGGTAAAGACAGCTACAATGATGGCGCGGGGATGGCACGATTGCTTACCGCGGCCCGTTTTATCAAAGCGAATATGCCTTTAGGCGCAACTTATGATGCACCTCAGTTGAAAGACGACGAAGCCTATGATGTGGCGGCGTATATCAATTCTTTCGATAGACCTCAAAAAACAGATAAGCAATTGGACTATCCTAATCTAAGCAAAAAGCCCAAAGATAGCCCCTATCCACCTTATGCCGATAACATTAGTATAGAACAACATAAACTCGGACCTTTTAATTTTTAAACATACATATCCCTTTAAATCAATAATAAATATGAAAAAACAATTTACAATCGCTTGTATTTTATTAGCGATAATGACTATTCAAGCGAAAGCACAGGACAATAAATTGTTGCTCGATAACCATCAATACAGCGGTGCCGTTGCGAAGAAAAAAGCGTATAAAGCTATCTATCAACTGGACAGCAATGATCCAAAAACAATTGAAAAAGCAATTCGCAATATTAACAATGTCTTGAAGGACCCGCGATTAAAAGGACGTTTACAAATTGAACTGGTTGCATTTTCTGGCGGTACCGAAGCCTACCTAAAAAAGAACAGCCAATACGAGAAACCCTTGAAAGATCTCGTCGAGAAAGGCGTTATCGTAGCGCAATGCCTGAATACGTTGGAAGAGAAACATATTGCCAAAGAAGAGCTATTTGATTTTATAGGTTATGTTCCTAGCGGAAATGGTGAATTAATCTTACGCGCAAATGAAGGTTGGGTTATCGTTAAACCATAGTATAATGAGAAATTTTCTACTGCTTGGTCTAACAATAGCATTATTGGGTGTCCAGGAAATTAAGGCACAAGAACATCGTTTTGATCCGCCCTGGAATACTCCACCAGAATCGGCGCTAAATTTTACGGTACCTGGGATAGACAATATTCCAGATTTATATGGTGATATCGAGAATCCGCAGCTTACCGTTTTTTTCGCTGGCAATCAATTTATGGTCGTCGATGATCTACTCGCATCATTCAAACAAGAATACCCACAATACGAACGTATTTTTGTTGAAACACTGCCACCAGGCATTTTAGCCAAGCAGATTAAAGTCGGTTCAATTACGATAGGCAATCTACGCATTACGCATAAACCCGATATTTACACGGCGAGTAAACGGGCGATCAACGAAATGGCAGATTATTTTAGCCATACGCAGGTGTATTGCTATAACAATATCTGTTTGATGGTTCCAAAAGGAAATCCCGCTAATATCAGCACATTGAATGATCTGGGGAATGACAAAGTTCGTATCAGCATGCCTAATCCCCAATGGGAAGGAATTGGGGAGCAGATCAAAGCATCCTATAGAAAAGCCGGGGGCGAACAACTCGTCAAAAAAATCATGGAAGATAAGGTCAACGACGGCAGCACTTATCTGACTAAGATCCACCATCGCGAAAGCCCCATGCGTGTATTGTATGGACAGGCTGATGCGGCTCCAGTTTGGGCTTCTGAAGTCGTTTATCAAAAACTAATTGGCCATCCTGTCGAAGGGATTACCATTCCTGATGCGCAAAATACAACCGCAACTTACGTTGCTGCAAAATTGAAAAACGCACCGCATACGCAGGCTGCAGATGACTTTTTAAAATTCATGGACTCGCCAACAGCCAAGCGTATTTACAAGAAGTATGGTTTTACAGTAGACTAAAAAAGAAAATGGATAATTAATTATCCATTTTCTTTTTTTACTTTAGGTCAAAATTAGTTGACTTGTATGATCCTATTGCTCAAAAAACTCCATCGGTATTGGTATTTTATCAGCGTTCTACTTGTTTTTCTTCTGTTTTTCCCTTACATCTATTTTTTAGCACGACGTCCCGAAAAAAATTATGCTCGGATTGCCCGTATGCGACGCTGGGTATCAGTTGGTGGTTCGGCCTTAGCTGGTGTATTTTTTAAGGTGAGCTATGAATCAAAAATAGATTGGAACCGTTCCATGGTATTGTGTCCCAATCATACTTCGGTCTTGGATATAACAGCCCTTACCTACTTGTGCCCAGCTCCTTTTTCATTTATTGGAAAAGCTTCCCTGCTTAAAAACCCGGTTACACGCATTTTTTTCAAAACAATAGATATCCCGGTCACAAGAAGAAGTAAAGTATCTTCTTTCAAGGCTTTTCATCGTGCCAATGAACTCGTCCGAAGCGGAAGAAGTGTGGTTATCTTCCCAGAAGGAAAAATCGACGATAGTTTCCCCCCACAGATTCACGCATTTAAATCCGGAGCCTTTCGAATTGCTATTCAGAATGACGTTCCCACAGTACCAATTATTATTGAAAATGCCTGGGATATCTTTTTCGATGACGGCTCGAAAAGAGGATCTCGGCCGGGAATAGTTAAAATACATGTATTCAAGCCGATAGAGACTAAAGATTTTAACGATGATAATGCATCGGAACTAGAAAAAGTTGTATATGACAAAATGCATTCCTATTGGATTATGAAGAATAAATCGTATTTTCATAACCTAGAGAACCTCCAAAAAATATGTCAGGAAAGATCTTAATCGAAATCAAGGATATTGCCAGAGAGTACCAAATTGGTGCAGAAACAATTCATGCCTTAAGCTCCGTTACACTCAACATCAATAAAGGAGAATTTGTTGCCTTAATGGGGCCTTCAGGATCAGGCAAGTCCACGTTAATGAACATTCTCGGTTGCTTGGATACCCCTAGCCGGGGAGAATATATCCTCAACGGGATTAATGTGAGTGACATGACTGACGATGAACTCGCCGAAGTAAGAAACAAAGAAATTGGTTTTGTCTTTCAAACGTTTAACCTATTACCAAAGAATACAGCACTTGAAAATGTTGCACTTCCCCTAATTTATGCGGGCTATAATAAAGTTAAACGTGAGGAAAAAGCTACTGCAGCATTGGAAAGTGTCGGCTTAGGACATCGTATGGATCATAGGCCGAACGAGCTCTCAGGAGGACAACGACAACGTGTGGCTGTTGCAAGAGCGTTGATCAACGATCCATCCATTATACTTGCCGATGAGCCAACAGGAAACCTTGATACCAAAACGTCTATTGAAATTATGGGTCTACTGGAAGAAATTCACTCCAAGGGCAATACCATTATCCTAGTGACTCATGAAGAGGATATCGCATTACATGCACACCGTATTGTACGCATGCGAGATGGCTTGATCGAAAATGATTATCCAAATCCTGATATTAAATCCGTGTCCCCAAGACTTAATGCGTTAAACGAAAAGGGAAGTGATTTTGAGAATATCTAAAAATATTATAACGTTAAAAATCAACTACTTACATTAAAACCACAAAAATAACACGTGATTTACTTGCTTAAGTTAAATTAAATCATAGTTTTGCGAAAATAGAGAACTTAAATTGTTTTTATATGTATTGGACATTAGAATTAGCTTCGCATCTAGAAGATGCACCATGGCCAGCAACAAAAGATGAATTAATCGATTACGCTATTCGTTCGGGTGCACCTGTTGAGGTGATTGAAAACTTACAATCTCTTGAGGACGATGGTGAGCCATATGAAAATATCGAAGAAATTTGGCCCGACTATCCAACAAAAGACGATTTCTTCTTCAATGAAGATGAATACTAAAAAATAAAAAACGCCTTTTTAATAAAGGCGTTTTTTATTGAAAACATCCCCCTCTTTTCGGAGACACCTCAGTATGGTGTATACCGATTAGCTCCCGAGTTTTTTTATTCCCTAGTTTTAATCCATTTAGATGAAGCTAAGTCTTACAGATATGAAGATAAAATTAAAGCTATTGTTGTTCCTATTGATTAGCTGTATGGTCAGCCAAAGCTCATTTGCTCAGGAACAACAAACATCCAATGAATATATTGTTGTTTTAAAAAGGTTTGTCCAACGTTTACATGATCCTAGTCTAGCTACTGATATTATACTAAGTCAAGATCTAATCACATCAAAAAAACTAAACGAAGACCTGCAAGAATACTTATTGGCAAGCATCGATGAAATCAGGATAAATGTACAGAGCAAGAATATCAACCAACTGGAATATCTTAGCTTTGCTCAAGCGGGAAGAAAAGAAACAAGTGATATCGATCTCGAAGGTATTGATCCACAACAAGTCTACTTTGTCAAATACCTCAAGCGTTTTGTATTTGCTGCCGTTATTCGTGATAGAAAAATAGCTTCTTTTACATTAGTCTCTAAAGGTAACAATAAGGCCCATTTTGTATTCTATTAATTTTCATCTTGTTTTCATCGCCCCCATTTTATCAGATCCTTGCTCTTATAACCCTTAAATATCACGCTCAGGCTTACATAAATGCGCGCTTATCAGGTTTTATTTTACAGCATATTTGTGAGCAATATTAAGCCAATGATGCTTTCTTAAAAATTTTTCAATAAAAACACTTGCATTTTATAATTCTATCAACCATATTTGTATTAATAAAAACAACAATGATAACAACTGTCTCAAATAAAGCTTGGTGGTGGCACAACGAATAACGTTGTGGCAAATTCCTATTGCATTATTTGATTAATACGTCAAGATATGATGGGCTTGCCTAAATAAGGTAAGCCCTTTTTTTATTTAAATTACCATGAAAGAAATTTTAGCGCATTTATTTGAATACAAGACATTTTCTCGGCAAGAGGCCTACGAGATTCTAACCAACATTGCCATGGGCAAATATGACAGCCACCAAATTGCGGCATTTATGACCGCTTATGGTATGCGCAGCATTCGCGTTGAAGAGCTTGGAGGGTTTAGGGATGCGATGTATGATTTATGTCTCAAACTGGATTTTGATGGTTATGATTTAATTGACCTTTGCGGTACAGGTGGGGATGGTAAAAATACCTTTAATATCTCGACAATAGCATCTTTTATCACAGCTGGGGCTGGTTACCATGTCGCAAAACACGGTAATATCGGGGTATCTTCGAGCTGTGGTTCTTCCAATGTCATGGAATATTTAGGCTATCAATTCAGCAACGATAAGGCTGAACTACAACGCCAGCTTGATGAAGCCAACATCTGTTTTCTCCATGCACCATTGTTTCACCCTGCAATGAAAACTGTTGCCCCGATACGTCGTGCATTGGGTGTTAAGACTTTCTTTAACATGCTAGGGCCATTGACAAATCCTTCCAATCCTAGATTTCAGTCTGTTGGTGTATTTAGTTTAGAATTGGCAAGACTGTATGGTTATTTATACCAAAACACCAACAAACAATATTCCATTATTCATGCTTTGGACGGTTATGACGAGATATCCATGACCGGTGATTTTAAGTTAATCAACAACCAAGGGGAAAATTACTACAACATGGAAGAGCTTGGTTTCACCCCAGTCTCAGCCCAGGAGCTGACAGGAGGTGAAACGATAGCGGATACCGCCCACACATTCTTATCGATATTGAACAATCAGGGTACAGATGTGCAGAACAATGTTGTTTTGACCAATGCCGCATTTGCGATCAAGACCTTTAACCCCGAAAAATCTTTTGGCGACTGTTTTTATGAAGCAGAAGGTTCATTGATGGGAGGTAAAGCTTTACGAAGTTTCCAAAAACTAATCAAAAAATAAAATGGCGGTCAAAGTAAAAGTTTGTGGTATGAAATATCCCGACAATATAACCGCTGTAGCTTCCTTGGGCATCGATTATATGGGATTTATATTTTATGATCAATCCAAACGTTATGTTGGTCAAAGCTCCTCCGCATACATTAAGGAGCTTGACGGCCTAAGCAAAGTCGGCGTTTTCGTCAATGCTAGCCTCTCAGCAATTCTAGATAAAATAACTGAATTCCAACTAAATGTAATTCAATTGCATGGCGATGAATCTGTCGAATTCTGTCTTGAATTGAAAGAAAAATCAGGGGTTATCATCTTGAAAGCCTTCGGAGTTGATCAAAACTTTGACTGGATACAGCTTGATCCTTACGCTAAAGTTGTGGACTACTTTTTATTTGATACCAAAAGTAGTTCCTATGGTGGTACAGGAGTACAATTTGACTGGTCCCTATTGGACCAATACAAACTTACTACCCCCTATTTTCTCAGCGGTGGTTTAGATCCCGAAAATATCAAAACAGCGCTAGAAAGAAATGATCCACGACTATATGCCCTGGATTTAAATTCAAAATTTGAAGTAGAACCCGGCTTAAAAGATATTGCGCTATTAAGCCACAGTATAAATACAATTAAAAAATGAGTATATATCAAGTCAATGAAAAAGGATATTATGGTCCCTTTGGAGGAGCCTATATCCCTGAGATGCTCTATCCAAATGTGAAAGAGCTACGTGAAGAATATCTCAAAATTATCGAAGAAGAGAGCTTTCAGGAGGAATTTAACCAACTGCTCAGCGATTATGTCGGACGTCCTTCTCCATTATATCATGCCAAGCGTCTATCTGAAAAATATGGAACTACGATTTACTTAAAACGGGAGGATCTTAACCATACCGGAGCGCATAAAATCAACAATACCATTGGCCAAATTCTATTAGCGGAACGCCTGGGCAAAAAGCGCATCATTGCGGAGACAGGCGCAGGACAGCATGGCGTAGCCACAGCGACCGTCTGTGCACTCAAAGGTATACAATGTGCAGTGTACATGGGAGAAGTTGATATTCAACGTCAGGCTCCAAATGTAGCACGGATGAAAATGATGGGTGCCGAAGTTATTCCGGCAACATCAGGGTCCAAAACGCTAAAGGATGCTACCAATGAAGCTTTGCGAGATTGGATCAACAATCCTGTCGACACCCATTATATCATTGGGTCTGTTGTGGGACCACATCCTTATCCCGATATGGTTGCTCGCTTTCAGTCTATTATTTCTGCCGAAACGAAAAAACAGCTCTTGACAAAAACAGGAAGAGAAAATCCAGATATTGTATTGGCCTGTGTCGGTGGAGGCTCCAATGCGGCAGGTATGTTCTATCATTACCTCGATGAAGAATCGGTTCAATTGTATGCCGTAGAGGCCGCTGGCCACGGTGTTGATTCAGGCGAATCCGCTGCTACAACAGCATTAGGAAAAGAGGGAGTTTTACATGGAAGCCGATCTATACTTATGCAAACAGCGGATGGCCAGGTCATCGAACCTTACTCCATATCGGCGGGACTCGATTATCCCGGTATTGGCCCCCAACACGCTTGGTTATTCAAATCCGGTAGAGGTAACTATGTCAGCGTAACTGACGACGAAGCGATGCGTGCAGGTCTTGAGCTTACGCGATTAGAAGGTATCATACCGGCTATTGAGAGTTCTCATGCGCTGGCTTATCTGGAAAAAATACCTTTTAAAGGCGATGAGACTGTCGTTGTCTGTCTTTCTGGACGTGGTGACAAGGATCTAGATAATTATATGAAATACTTTGATTTTTAAGGCATGAATACAATTGAGAAAAAAGAAGGTACCCCCCTTTTATCGATATATTTTACAGCTGGGTATCCAACATTGGACAGCACAATCCATATTGCAAAGAAATTGGAAGATGCCGGCGCGGACTTTCTGGAAATCGGTTTCCCTTATTCCGATCCAGTGGCAGATGGACCTGTCATTCAGCACAGTTCTGAAATTGCCTTGGCAAATGGTATGACTGTAGAAAAGTTATTTAATCAGTTGAATGACCTGCGTAAGCATGTCAGTATCCCCGTATTTTTGATGGGCTACTTTAATCCTGTACTTCAATTTGGTGTGGAAAGATTCTGTGAAGCATGTAAAAATGTAGGCGTTAATGGTGTCATTATACCCGACCTACCAATGGATGAATACGAAGAACTTTACAAAGAGACGTTCGAGAAAAATGGGATCGCCAATATATTCATCGTAACACCGCAGACTTCTGAAGAACGCGTCAGAAAAATAGACAGCCTTTCTAGGAGCTTTATTTATTTACTTTCTTCCAATGCAACGACGGGTAAAACACTTGATGTTGGAGACCATACAGCAGCTTACTTTAAGCGGATACATGATCTCCAATTAAAAAATCCATTGATCGTTGGCTTCGGTATCTCCGATAAACCGACCTTTCAAAAAGCAAGCAAGCATACGGCGGGTGCCATTATAGGTACTGCATTTGTAAAACGGTTAAAGGAACCGGATTATCTCGACCAAATCCCAGCATTTATCTCGTCTATCAAAGCTTAACCTACAGGCTAAAAATTAGCAAAGCATTATTTTTTTAATAAGAGTTCGATCTAAAGTCTTTTTTCTTGGATCGAACTCTTATTTTTAAGACGGTTTTTGAAAATGTATTTTTTCAAAGAGAATATCTTTGCTGCCTTAATTAACCAAGCAATAGGCGGCCCGTCAAATCTATACTGATATAACCATGGATACACGAAGAGATTTTTTAAAGAAAGCGGCTATGCTTGCCGGGGGAGCCTCTCTCTCCCATGTTATTCCATCCGCTATTGCGAAGGCGATGGCTATTAATCCAGCATTGGGCAGCACCTTTTATGATGCCGAGCACGTCGTTTTATTAATGCAGGAAAACCGTTCATTTGATCATGCCTTTGGAACACTACGTGGTGTAAGAGGCTTCAATGACCCAAGAGCTATCCGTCAACCCAATCGAAATAAAGTATGGTTTCAGACGCAAAAATCCGGAGAAACATTTGCCCCCTTCCGATTGGATATCAAAGATTCAAAAGTTACCTGGATGGGCTGTCTTCCGCACAACTGGACCGATCAAACCGACGCAAGGAATAAGGGTAAAATGAACAGATGGTTGGATGTAAAACATTCTGGATTTAAAGAATTTGCCGATCTACCGTTGACTATGGGACATTATACCCGTGAAGACATTCCTTTTTACTACTCTCTGGCAGACTCTTTCACAATCTGTGACCAACACTTTTGTTCGAGCATCACCGGCACGAATCCAAACCGGCTTTATTTCTGGACGGCCAATATCCGGGAAAATCTGACAGGAAAAGCCTTAGTTTGGAATGGAGACTCCGAGTTTAGCGGGAAAGCAACATGGACCACTTTTCCCGAACGCCTTTCGGAATTAGGCGTAGACTGGAAAATCTATCAAAATGAAATTTCTTCAAGCAGTGCTGGTTATAGTGGAGAGGCAAACAGCTGGCTCGCCAATTTTGGTTGTAATCCGATGGAGTACTTCCCACAATATCAAGTCAAATATCATCCCCGCTATCGTCAGCTCCTGACTCTAAAAAAAGAAGATCTCGAGCGCAAAATTAGCGAAACACCAGCTGCCGAAGCACTCGAAGATTTAAAGAAAAATCTCAAGCATATTCAAGAAGAATTACAGCGATATACAGCCGATAACTTTGAAAAGCTCGACGAGCGGACAAAAGATATTCATCGCCGTGCCTTTGTTAACAACAGTGCGCAGCAAGATTATATGGAATTGGAAACAATGCATTATCAAGAAGGGGGGCAACAGCGCGAGTTACAGATCCCTAAAGGAGATGTCCTGTATCAATTCCGAAAAGATGTTGAGGAGGGTAAACTTCCAACCGTATCTTGGTTAGCTCCGCCCCAGCTTTTTTCTGACCACCCCGATTCTCCTTGGTTCGGCGCATGGTATGTCAGCGAAATTATGGACATTCTCACCCAAAATCCAGAAGTTTGGAAAAAGACAATTTTTATACTTACTTATGATGAGAATGATGGGTATTTCGATCACTTTGCACCCTTTACAGCACCAAACCCTGATGATACAGAAAGTGGAAAAGTATCCGAGGGAATAAACCCTGCATTGGAATTTGTACGCCGCGATGAGCAATATTATCCTGAAAGCGGAAGAGAAAGCAATATCGGTCTTGGCTATCGTGTACCGATGATTATTGCTTCTCCGTGGACCAGAGGCGGTTGGGTCAATTCACAAGTGTTTGACCATACCTCCAGTTTACAATTCCTGGAGAAGTTTATTAATCACAAAATCAATAAAAATATAAAAGAAACCAACATCAGCACTTGGCGGCGTACTGTATGTGGAGACTTAACTTCGGCATTTAGACCCTATCATGGCGAAACCATGAACAAACCTATTGTGCTGGAGCGGGAACCTTTTATCCAAGAGATTCACCAAGCCAAGTTCAAAGGTCTTCCCATGGGGTTCAAAGCGCTTAGCGCAATGGAGATCAAACAAATAGAGCAAGACCCCGGCAGTTCACCCTATTTCCCAAAACAAGAAAAAGGGCTTCGGGATTCATGTATCCTTCCTTATGAACTTTATGTGCATGGCGAATACCAATCCAAAGGGGATTACCTGGTCACATTTGAGGCTTCAGATAAAATTTTTGGCAAACAGGCCGCAGGCGCACCATTTACAGTTTACCATGCTGCTAGCTACAAAGGAGAAGTTGGAACCTCCAGAAATTATGCGGTTGCTCCAGGAGATCATGTAACAGACCATTGGCCGCTAGATGCCTTCGACAAAAGAATGTACCACCTCGAAATCCATGGTCCAAACGGATTTTATCGGGAATTTAAAGGCGACGCGGATAATCCACATGTAAAGATCCGCTGTACGTATGAAAAAAGTAAAAATGAAGCAGCATTTACTGGCCGTTTGTCTTTCTCCTGTACAAACAATGGAAAAACAACCGAGCAACTTATTTTTGAGGATCTCAGCTATGGAAAGGAAAAAAGAAGTTTGCAACTTAAAGGTGGACAATTCATCACGATACATTTTGAATTGGCTAAACAAAACTTTTGGTACGACTTCCGCCTTACTTGCAGTGGTTTTCTAAACTTCGAAGAACGATATGCAGGTCGTGTAGAGATTGGAAATGCCGGAAAAAGTGACCCTTTATTAAGCCGATAAACAACACGAATGGGAGCATCTAGAAAATGTTCCCATTCTTATAAAATCTTCCTTGAGTAGTCAAATTTAAGGGACTAAACTACATAGGCTGTTTCCCTGTAAAGTGCTCCTAAAAAACACCGAACATACTGTACTATTCCTGTATACGACGAGCCAGATGGTAAAATCCCTTGTACAATAGAATTGCCCCAACAATCAAAAAGATAGCTAGCAAATACGAGCTGACCGGATTGATAAATAATAAATTCATAACTTTGGTAAATTTTAGTTTTTCATTTGTTACTACAAGTTATAACATTTATCCAAAATATTACAAAAAAAAATTACATATTTTCTTTATTTTTGCTTCTATGAAGAAAATTGCACTATTAATCGGCCTATTTTTCTATTTGCTCGCAGCAAGTGGTGCCTCAGTGCATCTTCATTTTTGCCAAGGGGAAACACAAAGTGTATCGTTATCGGAAAGCCATAATATGGCCTGCCCTCTGTGTGCCAAGTCTGCAAAAAAACAGCAGAAACACTGTCATGAAACAGGAAGCTGTAAAGATGTTAAGATCGAAGCACAAAAGGTCGATAAATTCAGCAGAGTAACACAAAATCTTGATTTCAACCATTTTTCTCCTGCAATAATTACGCTTCATTGGATACTTAATTATTATCATTTCGCTGGGGAGGAAGACGATTTTTCTAAACTAAAGTATGCCGATTTTGCGAGTTACAATAGACAGAGCTCTCCTGTTTTTATTCTCAATCAAAATTTTAGAATTTAATATCACCTCTTTTCACTGAACGCAGTTCATTTTCTTGAATTGATCGAAGTCCACTACAGTTTTTATATCTCGCGAGAATAGCAGACTGTTATTCCCAACATTCATCTTTTCGTAGCTTATCACGGAACAAAAAACAGTGGATTTTAAATCATTCAGCAAAAAAAATTGTAGAACTGAAAAAAATAAATCCGTACCCCTTGCATGTGGTTGCGCGATATCATGAAGATAAAAATTAAATGCTAGTTGAAGCGAATACTCTTAATTAAAATGATGAATCAAATTTTCAAAAAAATATATACAACGACCATCCTATCCTTATTTTTTCTGGCATTTGTACAGGCACAGACCGACAGTACCCGCACACTTACAGTGGCTGGAAATTGCGCTATGTGTAAAAAACGTATTGAAACGGCCGCAAAAATGCATGGCGTAGAAACGGCCATTTGGAATGCAGGAGACAACCTATTGCAAATCAAATATAACCCCCAAAAAGTTCAGTTGGAGGCAATCAAGAAAAATATTGCTCAGGTTGGTCATGATGTTGACAACCTGGTGGCCACTGATGAATCCTATGCTAAACTCCATGAATGCTGTATGTATCCGCGACTGGAAAATGGCAAAGTACCCGAAAAGAAAGCGGTGACAACCGATAACCATGATCATCCACATACCGTTACCGGTGTTGTTGTTGAAGAAAATGAAAAGGGGGATCTTAAACCCATCATTGGCGCCAATTTACACTGGGCCAACCTTCCAACCAAAAACACAAGGACAAACGAAAATGGTGTTTTTAAATTGGACCACAAAGAAGGGTTCAACAAATTGGTTGTAAGTTATGTTGGGATGAAATCTGACACCATCACCATCAAAGATCTTCATGAAGTCATTATGATTACAGCGAAGGGTAATGTGTTGATGGAAGTCGAGGTTAAAGGAACACGACGCTCAAATTATATTGACCGTATGACACCTGCACGACTAGAAGTTCTTACCGGAAAAGAGTTATTCAAAGCCGCTTGCTGTGATTTAAGCGAAAGCTTTGAAACCAACGCCTCCGTCGATGTCGTCAGTGCTGATGCAGTAACAGGCAGTAAACAGATTCAAATGCTAGGCCTTAGCGGTATTTATACCCAATTAACCGTTGAAAATTTACCTGGGCCACGTGGGCTCGCTTCTCCTTTAGGTTTAAATTCTATTGCAGGGACATGGATTGAATCAATTCAAATTGCGAAAGGTATCGGTTCCGTAGCCAACGGTTTCGAAAACATGGCCGGACAGATCAATGTCGAATTGAAGAAACCTCAAAATTCAGAAAGATTGTTTTTTAATGCCTATGCGAACAACATGGGACGTACAGATGTCAACTTAAATCTTTCACAAAAAATTGGTCAGCATTGGTCCACTGCAGTGCTCCTGCATGACAATTTCATGTACAATAAATCCATGAACTTTAGTCACAACGGATTTAGAGATATACCCGTTGGCAATCTATTCTCTGGTGTCAACCGCTGGTTTTATGAAAATGGAAAAGGGCTTATGGTACAATTTGGGGTTAAATATCTCAATGACGACCGTACAGGCGGACAGATTGATTTTAACAAAAAGACAGATAAGGGTACGACAAATCGCTATGGTTTGGGATTTGATATCGAACGCGTAGAAGGTTTTGCTAAAATTGGTTATGTGTTCCCCGAAAATAAGCACCGCAGCATAGGTCTCCAGCTTGCAGGATCAAACTACAATCAAAAAAGCTATTTTGGGCTCAATAACTACGATTCGGAGCAACAAAATGGATATGCTAATCTCTTATTTCAAGATATTATCGGGACAGTCGCCCACAAGTATCGCGTTGGTGCCTCCATTAATTATGACAATTACAATGAGTGGTATTTAAAAGATCAAAACTTCAAAAGGAAAGAAGTGGTTTCGGGAGCATTTGCAGAATATACCTATAGTCCATCAGAAAAATTTGATGCCATTATTGGTCTTCGCCAAGACTACAACTCCCTGTATGGATGGTTTACAACACCACGCATCCATTTACGTTATGCCCCGCTTTCGGGAACAACAGTTCGAGCTAGCTCAGGAAGAGGTCAACGTACTGCAAATATATTTGCGGAGAACACGGCAGTATTGGCTAGTAGCAGAAAATTGGTTATCCAATCGCCTAATATATACGATAAGGCTTATGGCCTACAACCTGAAGTCTCCTGGAATAGCGGAATAGCGATAGACCAAAGTATGCGGATCTTCGGACGTGAGGCTTCGGCATCAGTTGAATTTTTCCATAACAGCTTCTCTAATCAGGTCGTGGTCGATTACGAAAATCCCCGAGAGATCAATTTTTATAATTTGAATGGAAAATCTTTCTCCAATAGTTTGCAAACAGAGTTTCGCTTGATGCCAGCACCACATTTTGAAACGAGGTTGGCCTATCGCTTACTTGATGTTCAAACTGATTTTGAAAGTGGCAGAAAGACCAAACCGCTATTGGCCAAACACCGTGGTTTTGTCAACCTGGCATATAATCACCATTCTGGCTGGAGTGTAGATTATACATTGAATGTCGTTGGACAAAAACGCATTCCATCAACAGCAGAGAACCCCGTTGAATATCAAATGCCTACAGCATCAAAGGCTTATGCGACAATGAATGCGCAGATTAGCAAAACTTTTGGGAAAGAGAAAAACTTCACCGTGTATGTGGGCGGAGAAAATCTGTCTAATTATTTCCAAAATATGCCAATCCTTGCCGCGGATCAACCCTTTGGAAACTATTTTGATACGTCAATGCTTTGGGGTCCTTTAACAGGACGCATGTTCTACACCGGCGTTCGTTATTTCATCAAATAACAGGTAAGCTAAAAAAAATCAAAGAGTAATAAAAAAGCGGCAAAAGCCGCTTTTTTTACATTAACTTTTTCAATTCTTGATAAAGCTTTGCCGTGGGTAATCCGACCACATTATTGTATTCCCCTTCTATCTTTTTTATGGCGATTAAGCCGATCCATTCCTGTATTCCATAAGAACCTGCTTTATCTAGTGGCGAAAATTGAGTAACATAATGATCGATTTCATCCAGCTCTAGTTCGTAAAAATAAACAGTTGTCGTCTCGACAAAAGTGCTCATCTTACCCTCCCGTGAGATCGCTACAGCAGTCAGCACCACATGTTTCTGACCAGACAAGTTTGTTAGCGTTTCTCTGGCTTCCTGTTCATCTTTGGGCTTACCTAAGATTTCGCCCTTATCCGATACCACAATAGTATCGGCACAGATAACCAAACAATCTTTTTTATCCCCAAATGCTTCCGCTTTACAAATAGCAATTTGACGAACGACCTCAGCTGCAGACAAATTCGGATCCACATATTCTGCCGTTTCCCGTACGTCGACTTCAAATGTCAGTCCAAGCCCTGCTAACAGCTGCTTTCTTCGTGGAGACTGAGACCCTAATATAATTGTTCTATTTTTTAGATTTTTCAACATCCCTATATGCTTTTTACCGTTTCATCCTCATACCAGTTGCCTTGTACTTTCATTACCTTTTCGATCAATTCACGTACAACTCCCTTTCCGCCACAAAAACCAGACACATAATGTGAAATTTTCTTGATCTCTTCTACTGCATCTGCCGGAGAAACAGCTATCCCAACGGACTTCATGCAGCTAAGATCAGGGATATCGTCGCCGATGTACATCAATTGATTTAATTCAAGCTTGTAATCACAAGCAAGTTCTTTCATTTTAGAAAGCTTGTCCGTAACTTTTGAATAGACTTCTTTGATCCCCAAACCTTTCATCCGCTGCTCGACGCCCTTCGAACCTCCACCTGTGATAATAAAAATCGGATAACCTTTCTTGATCGCCAACTGCATGGCATAGCCATCTTTTATATGAAATGTACGTAACTGATGCCCTTCTTCATTAACTTGCACAGTACCATCAGTCAGCACACCATCTACATCCAATACAAATGCTTTTATCGATTTAAATTCAGTCAATACCATAAATATATTTTTTGTAAAAGTAAGGCATTTCTAGTAATAATTCGCGAAGCTATACTGATCTAATTGACAACACTGTCAGATAATTATTCAGATAAGCCAAAATATCATTTGTGTGTCACAACATAGTTGTATTAGCAACTTATTCTTAAAAATATTTGGATGCTACGGTATATTTACCGTATCTTTGTAGAAGATAATTAAAGGTTATCTCGCTATGAAACACTAACAGCAAGCAATCAGAAGAGTTATTGACTTGAAGCTTGCATAAGATTAAAAAAACAATCATTTTTAGTTTTCACGGCACAACACGGCAACTAATTTAGTTTAGAAGCCCTTAAAGAGTCTTTTCATAATTTAGGTTTATAATTGGTTAGTAACGAACCCTGGTGCCCATCATCAGGGTTTTGTTTTTATAAGTATTTTTTCTTCTTCTATTTCATAGATTCTACTATTTGATGATTACCATAATATCTTATTATCAATCGAAATAACAATCGGTCTGACAGATCTTCATATCACCTTAAAGCTTACTACAGTTTTCCATCTATTATTAAACAGTGATCAGTCACTCAATATTCAGTTCATACTGAGTAATCACTGAACAAGCACTGAACAAGCACTGAACAATCACTGAACGAGGACTGAACAAATACTATTAGAATATCAAACCTGATCACTACTTGCCCCCAATTTGCTGCGACTAAGAATGAAAAGACAAAAAAATGGTCTAAGTTACGCTTATGCAACAAAAAGTCGATGTTGTGCGCAAATAGATTGGTGGGATCCTTGACGGCTGTACAGGTTTGTTTCTATGCTGACTTTTGATTATTTTAGGAATAGCAAGTTTTTTTGTTATTTTACATATATCTTTTTCCCCAGGTACCATCGAAACACAATACCTACAGAAAAGTAAAACGATAAACTCATTCTCACATGGATCGAAAAAATTATAGAAAGCAAATTACCATTGGAGTGATCATTTCTTTTTCGCTTATCTTCCTTTCAGCCCTATATTTTTTCATATCGCTGCATCATAACTTAAATAACGAGCGAAGTATTGTTCGTGTCGCCGAAAATAGATTCAATATCATTAATGAAATCAAATCAAGTGTAGACGAGGTAAATGACATCAAACTTGATTACGTGAATAAGAAAGACGCTTCACTATTTATTCCTTATAAAATGGAATTAAAAAAAATGGATGAACTGTTACGATCTTTAAGTCTAAAAGATGATTTCTATCATGTTCAGCCAAACAGCACTGAAAACATCCGAAAGGATATTGTTGCATTTTACGACTTTGAGCAGGATATTGATAACACGAAGGAAACACAATCCATATCCCATAATATTCACGAGCGAAAAGCCTCGATATTAAATCAGATCGATCTCATGTCGAGAGACTTATTGGATCAAAGGGCAAGACTCTTAGAAAGATCTAGAAATGAACTACAACTCGCCCAGTACATTACTTACCTTTTCATCGCCATTGGCTTAAGTGGATTTTTCTATATTCTCGCCAAAATTTCCTCGATCTCTAGATTTCTGAGGTCTACAGTGAAAAGTCAGCAAGAATCCAACAACCGCCTCCAACTATTGCAAGACCAGACCAACAGTGATAACTGGATTTTGAATGCTATTAATGGCATCGACGAACAATTACGCGGTGACTATACAGACAAGAAAATTGCCGAAATAAGCCTACATGCTATTGCTTCCACGACAAAAGCTTTAGGTGGGACTATTTATATTTTCGATGATAACTATCAGGAGTATCAGCTTTGCCACAAAATTGGCATTTCCTCCACACAGTTTATCAAACGAACGTTTAAGGAAAACGATGGTATTTTGGGCGAAGTCGCAAACAATCATGAAGTCGTTAAAATAAAGGACGTCGACCACAAGCATCTTATCTTAGAAACCTCATTATCCGACCGCTTAGAAACTGAGATTTATATTGTACCCTTCTCTTATGAAAACCAGTGTGTCGGTATCATGGAAATTTGTTGCCCAATTATTAATGCGAAGGACGAGCAACTGCGATTTAACTTCTTGGATAAAGCAAAAGATAACATTGCCGTTATCATAAAAGTAGCCCAAACGCATGGAAAGCTTGCTGATCTTTATGAGGAACTTCAACAACAAACAGAGGAATTAGAGACTCAACAGGAGGAATTGAGAACAACCAATGAGGAGTTAATCCATAAGACACATTTGTTGGAGGCTTCTGAGGAAGAGCTTAGAGTACAGCAGGAAGAGCTTATCCAAACCAATAATGAGCTGGACGAGAAGGCCAAATTGCTCTTTGCACAAAATGAAGATCTGGAAAAAGCCCGTCAGGCCATAGCTCAAAAAATAGAGGAAGTAGAGCTGTCGAGCAAATATAAATCTGAATTTATGGCCAATATGAGCCATGAATTGCGGACACCACTCAATAGTATTCTCATTCTTGCCAAATTACTTCAGGATAACAAAAAGAAAAACCTCAGTGAAGACCAAATAAAGTATGCTTCTGTTATTCATAGTGCCGGCTCAGATCTCCTACATTTAATTAACGAATTGTTGGATCTGGCAAAAATTGAATCGGGGAAGGTTGAAGTCCAAAAAGAACGTATCAACACGTACGACCTTGTCAATTATATTAAAGATTTTTTCAGCGATACCGCAGCGTCGAAAGATATTCACTTCTTACTCGATGTCAATGTAAATGCACCGCAGGAATTCATTGGTGATGAACATCGTATACAACAAGTCCTCAAGAATTTATTATCGAATGCGTTCAAGTTTACAAGTGAAAAAGGCGAAGTTTCTTTAGGAATAATAGCTGAAGCAGAAAATCTTCTTTTTACGGTCAAAGATAACGGGATCGGGATCGCCCCTGAAAAACAAGAGCTTATCTTTGATGCTTTTAAACAGGAAGATGGCTCAACGAGCCGTAAATATGGTGGCACAGGTTTAGGCTTATCGATATGCCGCGAAATTGCTAGCTTATTAAAAGGGAAAATAATCTTATCCAGTAAGGTTGGTGAAGGTAGTATCTTCACCTTCAGTATCCCGCTAGAACAAGAAATTCAGGTTCCGAAAGTACCATCTATCGAAAAAGAAAGTAATCCGCCAACACAAATTCCGAAGGAAAATCCTATAGTCGAAAAAACAAAGTCAATCGACAACGATGGAAAACATAATAAACTGCTGATTATTGAAGACGATTTCATTTTTGCAGATATTCTAAAAGACTACGCCGAACAAAACGGCTACGATGTATACATCAGCTATGATGGGCAGGATGGGCTACAAAAAGCACAGAATTTACGCCCTGCCGCGATTATCCTAGATATTATGTTGCCTAAAATGGACGGCTGGGAAGTTCTTCGTAACCTCAAAAAAATCGACAGCACCAAGGAGATTCCTGTACACATGATGTCGGCAGGAACATTTTTACATGACGAACCTATTTCTGCCGGGGCCATCGGGTTTATGGCTAAACCTGTGTCAGAAGAATCTTTGGCTGAAACATTCTTAAAAATAAAAGCATCGACTAGTCATCCACTGAAAAAAATTCTGCTTGTGGAAGATCAGGAAATCCAAAGCGATTTTATCAAACAATCTTTGGAAGAACAGCACATTCAGATATTTCAGGCCTTCAATGCGAGACAGGCTCTCGATTTATTAGATCAAGAGAAATTGTTTGACTGCATCATTATGGACCTAAACCTTCCTGACAAATCGGGCATTGAACTCCTGAATGAAATCAAATCGAACGATCAATTTAGGGATTTACCTATTATCATCAATACGGCAATGGAACTCACCACAGAGCAGACTTCCGAAATTTTGCATCACAGCCAAGCGATGGTCCTTAAGTCAGCGAAATCAAATAATCGCCTGATCGATGAAGTTAATTTATTCTTAAATAAAATCCGCAGCAATAAGAGCGAATACAATATGTTCAATCACGCCGGAGCTTCTGTCATTGCTGAAAACAATTTAGCTTCCAAAACAGTACTACTAGCAGATGACGATATGCGAAATATATTTGCTCTTAGCACGGCGTTTGAAAGCTATGATATGAACATTGAAATTGCCAATAATGGTCAGGAGGCATTAGATATTCTTGAACGAAATGAACAGATTGACCTTGTCTTAATGGATATCATGATGCCCGTGATGGATGGTTATGAAGCTATTGAAAAAATAAGGGCAAACAAGAAATTTGCAAACCTTCCAATTATTGCTGTGACAGCGAAAGCCATGAAAGGTGATCGGGAAAAAACAATTGCTGTTGGTGCAAACGATTATATTAGTAAACCGGTTGATGTTGACAAATTAATATCCCTAATGCGCGTATGGCTGAGTTAACTGATAAAATAGTAGCAATGATCAATTTTGAAGAGTTAGAAGAAGTTATTGATATAGTCAAAAATCTCCACGGATATGATGTGTCCGGCTATACAAGAGCTTCTTTAAAAAGACGTGTGACTAGAATAATGGAACTTAACAAGCTCAATCTACAGGAGCTAAAGTCCAATTTGATCAATCAGCCCGGATTCAGCACCTATTTCCTACAGGAAATTACAGTCAATGTGACTGAAATGTTTAGGGATCCCGATTTTTATAAAGCTGTAAAAACGGATGTATTTCCCTATCTCGCAACTTATCCACATATCAAACTCTGGAGTGCAGGTTGTTCGACTGGCGAAGAAGTCTATTCGCTAGCCATCTTATTAGAAGAAGCAAATCTTTACCAACGGGCGTTTATCTATGGCACCGATATCAATGGCAAAGTGTTAGAAAAGGCAAAACGCGGTATTTATTCGCTTACGAAAGTTAAGGAATACTCGGAAAATTTTATTAAGACGGAACCGAAAAACTCATTGTCAGATTATTATACAGCGATGTACAACGCCGCTACCATTAATAATAGTCTTAAAAAAAATGTCCTTTTCTCCATACATAGTTTGGTATCCGATGGCGTTTTTAATGAATTTCAACTGATTACCTGCCGTAATGTATTGATCTATTTTGATACTGAATTGCAAAATAAAGTCCTGGATTTATTCTATCATTCACTTTGCCATCTGGGCTTCTTATGTTTGGGAGCAAAAGAATCTTTAATCAACTATAAAGATGCTGCTAAATTTAAGATCGTAAACAAAAAACAGAATATTTACCAAAAAATTGGGTAGTAGGTAATGGAAAGAAAAATTCTTTTATTAGCGGGGTCTGCAGGTGGGTTTAGTGTGATTCTAAATATTTTAAAGTCATTGGAACGGCCAATTCGCATACCCGTTATTGTCATCGTACACAGAAACCCTAAGTATGCTTCTAGTATTGAGGACACGCTATCTAAAGCACTTGTTCAAAAAATAAAAACTGCAGATGATAAGGAAGCGATAGAAAATGGAACGATCTATTTTGCCCCTGCGGGCTATCATCTTTTAGTTGAACCAGACTATAGCTTTTCTTTGGATATCTCAGAACCTGTTCAATATTCCAGACCATCAATTGATGTGACTTTTGAATCCGTAGCCGAAATATATAAAGAAAATTGTACAGCTATTTTATTCTCTGGGGCGAATCAGGATGGTGCACAAGGATTATTAATGATAAAACGATACGGCGGGAAGACATTTGTACAAGACCCTGTGACTGCTGAAGTTCCCATCATGCCCGAAGCAGCTATTCAACTCGATGCGCAGGAACGCATTTTGAGCATTCAAGAAATAAAGGACTACGTCAAACAGTTGACTTAAAATTGTATTTAGATTTGCTAAAATGAAGAAGGTAAATATATTGATTGTCGATGATAAAATTGAAAATATTATCAGTCTAACAGCATTACTGGAGGATATCGAAAATATAAATATAGTGACGAGCACAGATCCCAACGAAGCTTTAAAAATCTGTTGGAAAGAGGATATTGATTTAGCACTTGTTGACGTACAGATGCCCGAGATCAATGGTTTTGAATTTGTTTCCTTCCTAAAGAAGAATCCGAAAACAAACCATATTATCCCTATTATGGTAACAGCAATCTCAAAAGAAGACAAATACCTTATTCAGGGACTAAATAGTGGAGCTGTGGATTATTTATATAAACCGCTTAACCCGGAAGCAACCATCGCGAAAGTAAAATCTTTTGTCCAGCAATTACTGATACAGCAAGAAATTAAAGAGAAAAACATAGCCTTAGAAGAATCAAAACAGGCGATTCTCAAAGCTAAAGAAGAGGCCGATCTTGCTCGAAAATCCAAGGAAACCTTTTTGGCCAATATGAGCCATGAGATCCGTACCCCGATTAACGGTATTATGGGCATTACACAGATGCTAAAAAACTCGCAGCTCACGCTAGAGCAAGAAAATTGGATCAATAAATTGGATTCTGCCTCTCAAAATCTGTTGACTATTATCAACGACATACTCGACCTATCTAAAGTTGACTCGGGTATGATGAAACTTAATATGGAATCTACCTCTGTACATGATATTACGGATGATCTAAACAATCTCTTCATTGATAAAGCGGTCTACAAAGGCCTGGATTTTTCAATTGATGTGGACGATCGGATCACAAGTTATTTTCTAACCGATCCACTTCGATTAAAACAAATACTGACCAACTTTATCTCCAATAGTTTTAAATTCACCTCGGAAGGTTCTGTTGTATTAAAGATTCAACTCCTAGCAGAAGATAACCATAGCATTTGTTTAGGGTTTCAGGTGATAGACACAGGGATCGGCATTGTAGAAGATGCCCTGGAGAAAATATTTATTGCGTTTGAACAGGGAGAGGATAGTATCACCAAAAAGTTTGGCGGTACAGGACTAGGTCTTGCAATTGTAAAACGTATTGCTGCGCTGCTCAACGGTCGGGTTTTTGCTTCAAGTGAATACGGTAAAGGAAGTATATTTTCTTTTGAATGTACCTTTGACAAAATCAAAGACAAACCGGTAGAGAAAGAAACGCAGGTACTCTATACGGAATTACCCAAGTTCAACTTTCCGATGATTCTCATTGCTGAAGACAATGAATTAAACAGTTTTATGCTGGCAAATATCCTGAAGAGCTGGAATTGCGAGATCACTTTGGCGACCAATGGCCTCATTGCATTAGAAGAAATCAATAAGAAAAAAATTGATCTGGTGTTTATGGACGCCCATATGCCACTCATGAGTGGTTTTGAAGCGATCAAGGAAATACGTCGAAACACGAATCCGATAATCGCAAACATGCCGATTATTTCCATTTCAGCCTCTGTGCTTCAAGCCGAACAACAGGAAGCGCTCGATGCTGGAGCCAATGAAGTTGTCGGAAAGCCATTCGATCCTATCAAATTATATAAAACAATTGATACTTTATTGTCAAAATTGAAATGATAGTTTCAATTTATCAATGAAATCATTAATTTTAGAACATAAACAATATGTTTTGATGTTATTTCTCAAGAACGCACATCCAGAAAGGAATCAAGTTCGTCATAACTTCATCACTAAACCGCTAAAGGCTGCGGAAATGCCTACAATAAATAAAAGATAAACAAACAATCATTCAAATGAAAAAACTTTTTATGATACCAGCAGTTGCAGTTGCTTTATCAATTGCATCTTGTGGTGGAAACAGTGACAAGTCTGAAAAATCAACTGGTACAGAAGCGACAACTTCAACCGAAAGCCAAGCAACAGAAACAGTGCCTGGTATTGAAAACGTAGCTATTTCCAACAGCTTATCTTTAGAAGGTAACGATCAAATGAAATATAATAAGGATCTTTTCCGTGTAAAAGCGGGTGAGCCAGTAGAATTATCTTTCAAAAATGCAGGTACTATGCCGAAAGAGTCCATGGGACATAACGTCGTTATCCTAAAACCAGGTGTTGATCTTCCAACTTTTGGTGCTGAGGCTGCTGCAGCTGCTGCAGACGAATATATTCCAAAATCAGCTTTATCTTCAATTGTTTCCCACACCAAATTATTGGGACCTGGAGAAACTGATAAAATCACATTTACACTTGAAAAAGGAGTTTATACGTTTATTTGTAGCTTCCCTGGTCACTATGGTGTCATGCAAGGAAAAATTGTTGCAGAATAACAAATAAGTAAAAAAAGGATATTCATATTTTGAATATCCTTTTTTAGATTTATCCCCTTTATAAGCACCGCCCCGTTCCTCCCCAAGGTGCATAATTTCCATTCTTTTATCAAAAAAATGTAAAGTAAGGGTCTTTGATCACAAATCGTAAGTTTTGATTTCCTATCCCATTAATAATCATTAAATTTGTGCTACAAAAAAATAAAACGTAATCAATGCAATACGACGTAATTGTAATCGGAAGTGGTCCAGGCGGATATGTAGGAGCTATCCGTTGTGCCCAATTAGGATTAAAAACAGCTGTTATTGAAAAATATAGCACATTTGGTGGTACTTGTCTTAACGTTGGATGTATTCCTTCAAAAGCGCTTTTAGATTCTTCGGAGCATTACCACAATGCTGCGCACAATTTTGATGCATTTGGCATCAGTTTGAAAGATCTGAAAGTAGACATGGCAAAGATGATTGCTCGTAAAGACGATGTCATTGCCCAAAATACTGCCGGTATCACCTTCTTATTTAAGAAGAATAAAATTGACAGTTTTCAGGGTGTCGGTTCATTTGTGGACAAAAACACCATCAAAATAACGAAAGCAGATGGTTCTACAGAGCAGATCACTGCTAAAAATGTAATTATCGCAACGGGATCGAAACCGACTTCATTGCCTTCCTTACCTGTTGATAAAAAAAGAATCATTACCTCAACCGAAGCACTTAACCTAAAAGAAATACCAAAACACCTTATTGTCATTGGTGGTGGTGTTATCGGTTTGGAACTCGGTTCTGTTTATGCGCGTTTGGGTTCAAAAGTATCTGTTGTTGAATTTGCAAAATCTATCATCGGTACAATGGATGGTGGCTTAGGAAAAGAACTACAACGTGTTTTGAAAAAATCATTGGGCATGGAGTTCTATTTAGGTCATAAAGTGACTGGAGCTTCCGCGAAAGGTAAAGTTGTAAAAGTAACTGCTGAAGATCCAAAAGGACAAGAAGTAACTTTAGAAGGCGACTACTGTATCGTAGCCGTTGGTCGTACCGCGTATTCTGAAGGTTTAGGACTAGAAAATATCGGCATCACAGTAGAAGAAAGAGGTAAGAAAATCCCCGTTAATGCCCATCTGGAAACAGCAGTGCAAGGTGTATTTGCAATTGGTGATGTGATCACTGGAGCAATGTTGGCACACAAAGCTGAGGACGAAGGTGTATATGTTGCAGAATATATCGCAGGTCAAAAACCACATATTGATTATAATTTGATTCCAGGAGTTGTTTATACTTGGCCTGAAGTTGCTTCTGTTGGCAAGACGGAAGAACAACTTAAAGAGGCTGGTGTAAAATACAAAGCTGGATCATTCTCTTTCAAAGCTTCTGGTCGTGCAAAAGCATCGGGTGACACCGACGGTTTTGTAAAAGTACTGGCAGACGCGACAACTGACGAAGTATTAGGTGTACATATGATCGGTCCTCGTGCAGCAGATATGATTGGTGAGGCAACCGTAGCTATGGAATACCGTGCATCTGCAGAAGATATCGCACGTATTTGCCACGCACACCCAACCTACACGGAAGCAATCAAAGAGGCGGCGCTAGCAGCTACAGCAAATAGAGCAATACACGCTTAGGCGATAAATATCGAAACGTAAGGGGAAAAGGAAACTTTTCCCCTTTCTCTTAACTACCTAAACACGATGAATTTTTATACAAGAAAGTGGGTCAAACCCGAAGACCTAAATCCCAATGGAACATTATTTGGCGGAACACTCCTGCGATGGATTGATGAAGAAGCGGTCATTTATGCTATCGTTCAATTAGGAAACCCCAAAGTGGTTACGAAATTTATTTCAGAAATTAACTTTGTAAGCTCAGCCAAACAAGGCGATATACTTGAACTGGGTATTGAAGCGATCAATTTTGGAACAACATCGTTAACGATGCGCTGCGAGGTCCGCAATAAAATATCCAGAAAAACAATTCTATCAATCGATAAATTGGTCTTTGTAAACCTGGATGAAGAAGGTAATCCTGCTCCCCACGGAAGGGATAGCATTACCTATGCGTATATGGGTATTGAGAAGACAGGTAGAGAGGATTAAACATCTCTCTCCTGTTCTTATTAATTGATATCTCCCGCAAAGGAGAGGGACACAAGTATTCGTCCATTGAATACAGGCGATTCCTCTGGTCTATTCGCAATCCAATTCCTTCTCTTACCTCTTCCTGAACCTTTATAAAAATCATGCATTTGAATTTTTATACAAACACTATGACTTCTGTCTTTTTCCTTCGATTTCTTTTTTAAGGTCCAATTCCACCCAAAAGCCAAAAATAGGGATCAAGGATGCTAAGAAATATTTTACCGCTTTTAATATAGGCCACTTGTATTCTACTGTTGACATAATCAGCATAACCACAAAAATAACAACAAAGAAGCCATGAATGGAACCGGCTATTTTGACAGCTTCGGGGATTCCCGCAAAATACTTCAAGGGCATAGCAATAAAAAACAAGCAAATGGTGGAGATAGCTTCCCACAAGGCGATCTGTCTGAATATTCTTAACATAATGATAAACTGTGTATTGTGAACTTCAAAAATAAGACACTAAAAACGCTTTAACTATTATTTTTCCCCCTTTGACCAGGATGTGACATTCAGCTAGAAACAGCGACAGTGTTTTATCAGAAACCGCCAATTTTACAATAAATAGTTCATATTCATCAGAAAAAATGCGTACTTTTGAATGAATATATGCTTCACATATTTTGTCATTTGAAGCTATAACACTCAACTACAGAATATTTATTTATATGAATTACGACATCATTGTAATCGGTAGTGGTCCAGGCGGGTATGTTGCTGCCATTAGAGCCGCTCAGTTAGGGTTCAAAACAGCGATTATTGAACGCGAATCATTAGGCGGAATCTGTCTAAACTGGGGCTGTATCCCTACAAAAGCATTATTGAAAAGTGCTCAGGTATTTGAATATTTAAACCATGCCGCTGATTACGGCATCAATGTTCAAGGTGGTGAGGCTGATTTTGACGCTATTGTCAAAAGAAGTCGCGGGGTTGCTGAAGGAATGAGTAAAGGTATTCAGTTCTTGATGAAAAAGAATAAAATCGACGTCATCAATGGAACTGCAAAAATTAAAAAAGGTGGTAAAATCGATGTAAAAGGAGCAGACGGTTCTACTAAAGAATATTCGGCAAAACATACCATCCTAGCGACTGGTGCACGTTCACGTGAATTGCCTAATTTACCGCAAGATGGTAAAAAAATCATCGGTTACCGTCAGGCAATGACACTTCCTAAGCAACCAAAGTCTTTAGTTGTTGTTGGCTCCGGTGCAATCGGTGTTGAATTCGCTTATTTCTATAATGCAATCGGAACAAAGGTAACGATCGTAGAGTTTATGGATAGAATCGTTCCTGTTGAAGATGAAGAAATTTCAAAACAATTAGAGAAAAGCTTAAAGAAACAAGGTATCACCATCTTAACGAAATCTGAAGTTCAATCCGTTGACACAACAGGTGAGTTGAGCAAAGTTTCAATCAAAACAGAAAAAGGTATTGAAGTTATCGAAGCAGAGATTGTATTATCGGCTGTTGGCATCGCTCCAAATATCGAAAATATCGGCTTGGAAGAGGTTGGTGTAAAAACTGATCGCGGCCGTGTTGTTGTAGATGATTTCTACAAAACAAACATCGAAGGTGTATATGCTATCGGTGACATCGTTAAAGGCCAAGCCCTGGCTCACGTTGCCTCAGCAGAAGGGATCACATGTGTTGAAAAAATCAAAGGGCTACATGTTGAACCTATTGACTACAATAATATCCCAGGCTGTACCTATTGCTCCCCAGAAATTGCTTCTGTAGGTTATACCGAAAAAGCGGCAAAAGAAGCCGGCTATGAAATTAAAGTTGGTAAATTCCCATTCTCAGCTTCAGGAAAAGCTTCAGCTGCTGGTGCGAAAGATGGCTTTGTTAAAGTTATCTTTGACGCTAAATATGGTGAGTTTCTAGGCGCACACCTTATCGGAGCCAATGTGACCGAGATGATTGCAGAAGTTGTTGTTGCCCGCAAATTGGAAACAACAGGTCATGAAATGATTAAAACGATCCATCCTCACCCAACAATGAGTGAAGCGATTATGGAAGCTTGTGCTGATGCTTACGGCGAAGTGATCCACTTGTAGTATTAAAAAAAATAGAACTAAAAAGGGGAAAATCTAATGATTTTCCCCTTTTTAGTTTTATTGCCGAATGGATAATAGCGATTACATAACCAATCGTGACTTAAAGACGATCTGTTGATCGACAATTTCGGTATTGTCAATGCGTTCAAATAAGATTTCAGCGGCTTTACGCGCTTGCATGCCTGGAAATTGCTCTATGCGTCCCATTGGCGGATTTTCCATATATTGCCATAACGGATAGTTGGCATAACTAATAAAGAAAATATCTTGATTTAAGACAAGCCCCTTTTGTCTGGCTGCTTTCATCAAATCA
This sequence comes from Sphingobacterium sp. UBA7631, assembly GCF_002483935.1. NCBI lineage: Bacteria > Pseudomonadati > Bacteroidota > Sphingobacteriia > Sphingobacteriales > Sphingobacteriaceae > Sphingobacterium > Sphingobacterium sp. UBA7631. The sequence goes on along the minus strand of NZ_DLIX01000008.1, from coordinate 247,259 downwards.
AGTGTAACAAAGTCATTAAAAGATATAATGGCTGAAGGCCGCTCAGACATCGCGAATATATGATCCATCGCTTTCTCGTTTCCTTCCGTACTCAAATCCGTTTCGATGATATTCTTCTCCAGAATATCCATCCCATTCCTTTTCATTGCCGATAGGTAAGCTACTTTTCTGTCTTCACTAGCGGGCAGTGTTTTCGGCCCATTTACAAGCGCGATAACTTTGTGTCCACGGGCTACGAAGGCGTCCACAGCTTCGTTCATACCCGTAGAAAGATCACTTTGTACTTTATTGATATTGGGTAAACTAGGCACACAGTCAAAGAAAACAATCGGGATACCGGACGATTCCAATTTCTCAATAAATTCCAAATTGGTCGTCTTTTTACCTATAGACATTAAAATCCCATCAACACGATGGTTTTTAAATGTTTTTAAAATTTGCTCTTCCCGATCAGGATCATCCAAGGATTGCCCCATCAGAACTGTATATCGGTGTTCTGATGCGACATTTTCAATTTCACTAATAGCGAAAGAAAAAAACGGTTCAGACAAACTCGGTAAGATTACAGCAATCGTAAAAGTTTTACGCTGCTTGAAGAATATAGCCGTCTGATTGGGTTCATAATTCAATTCTTCGGCCATTTTTTTAACCCGCATTGTTGTTACCAGTCCAATACTTGGGTGATCATTCAATGCTCTAGAAACTGTCGAAGGACTGATTTTGAGCTTCTTGGCAATTTCTTTAATCGTGGCAGGCTTGTTCACTTTATTCATAAATCCAAGGGCTTTATATAAAAATAGGGCTTTTATATCCCTAATCATAATTTTTTCTCAACAATATCGACAACGACTTTAATGGCAATTATTGTTGGTAGATTCAACAAAGATACTGACTGTAAACTTAGTCTACAAATTGAATTGCAGCCGTTTCAACGGTAAACTCCTTGGCGAGGAACTCCAATGGATCAATTTCCCTAAAAACAAGTTCATCTTTAAAATAAACTTTTATATCATCCCCATATTCACCCCAATCCACAAATTTAACTTTATTGAGTTGTTCTAGCGGATTTCCTTTCGTCAAAATACATACATGTTTATCTGCCGCTTTTAATTGCTTAAACAGCGTATTAATATGATCAAACAAATGTAACCGTAGCGGCAAAATTGCATTGACATGAAGCCGCTCAAAATTCTCTTTATATTTTGGATCAAATCCAAAAGTTTGCTGCGCATGTTCGAACAATAAATACTCACCTTGATGCTCAAGGTGATTTTTCATAAATTGAACCAAATCTGCTTGCGCAGGAACAGTCTCTGTAAATTCTATAAAACTAGCAAAAAGATAATATACTTGAAGTAAGTAATCCTTTTTAGGAAAAACAACATCATCCAATTCAAAAACATATACCTTTTTATCTTCTGGAAACATCATGATAAGTAAAAGCTTAAAATTAAGGGTTGTGTCGACATCGTTAAAACCTTAATGACACTGGCCACAACAATAAGATTCTATTTGGACACACAAATTAGCGCTAAGTCCTCGCCTGAATCCGAAGTGACAAACAATCCATCCAATGGCCTGTCAAATCTCGTCGAATCCAATAAATTGTTCCCCTTCGAAAGGAGTTTATAAGGCAATTCAGCAGGTGGATTTTCCATAACAGGAATAGTTTCAAGCTGTTGTTTATCGGGGACAAGAACGGAGATCTGATATTCCTCAAATAATACCTTGGCAGTGGACAATGGCTCCAGCTCAAAACCACCCAGAGGCAATACATAATCAACCTCTTGGTCTAAACTTAATTTGAGTATCTCATGCGCAAAAGTAGGAAGAAGACCTTTTGGAATTTTAGCATATTTCCCTGAGGCTAAAAGCAATTCGGGAATATCTTCTGAACTTGCATATAATATTTCGAAATCAGTCCCAAGTCTTTTAGCGATACGCATCGCCAAAGGTCTGGTCCCGAAAGTTATGAGTATTTTCTTCATTAAAATATAATTATAATCCCGATTACTGTTACACGACTAACCCATCGCGCATATGAATCGTTCGATCCGAAATTCGGGCAAGCTCCTCATTATGAGTAACGATAATAAATGTCTGTTGAAATTTATGTCTAAGATCAAAAAACAATTGATGTAAAGCTGCCGCGTTCTCTGAGTCAAGATTACCCGAAGGTTCATCGGCCAAAATAATGGAAGGATCATTGATCAAAGCGCGCGCCACAGAAACGCGTTGTTGTTCGCCGCCAGACATTTCAGCGGGCTTGTGGTCAATACGATGAGAAACCCCCAATAATTCCAGCAATTCTCTTGCTTTAGCTTCCGCCTCGGATCTCCCTTTTCCCTGAATAAAAGCTGGAATACATACGTTTTCCAAGGCCGTAAATTCAGGCAGCAAATGGTGAAATTGAAAAACAAAACCAATATGTTCATTACGGAAAGCACTGAGCTTTTTAGCATTCAATTTTTGAACATCAACACCATTGATGAAAACTGTCCCCTGATCAGGCTTATCCAAGGTACCAATAATATGCAACAGTGTACTTTTTCCAGCTCCTGAGGCACCAACAATACTGACGATTTCCCCTTTTTCAACAGCGATATCAACACCTTTCAAAATTGGTAATGATCCATAAGCTTTGTGAATTCCTTTGGCATGTAACATCATAGGACAAAGATAAATAAATTTACGATACCACGAGTTTGAATAAATAAGCTGTTATTTCTCTATTCCAGCCATTTTATTTTGTCTAAATGTCAAAAAATAGATAAAAGAGCAACTTATCCCTTGTCTTATCCCCCAAAAAATTATATTTTTACGCCAAATATTTTTGCAAATGAACATTCACGAATATCAAGGAAAGCAAATACTAAAGAGCTTTGGTGTGCGCGTACAGGAAGGTATCGTAGCAGATACTCCAGAGCAAGCTGTGGAAGCGGCCAAAAAAATGAAAGAAGACTACAATTCTGATTGGGTTGTTGTTAAAGCTCAAATTCACGCTGGTGGCCGTGGTAAAGGTGGTGGTGTCAAGTTGGCTAAGAACTTAGATGAAGTCAAACAAAGAGCAACTGACATCATTGGCATGCAATTAGTAACGCCTCAAACTGGACCTGAAGGTAAAAAAGTAAACAAAGTTTTGGTAGCTCAAGACGTTTATTATCCAGGCGAGAGCGAAACAAAAGAATTCTACATGTCTGTATTATTAGACCGTGCTAAAGGACGTAACATCGTTATGTACTCTACAGAAGGTGGTATGGATATCGAAGAAGTTGCAGAAAAAACACCACACTTGATTTTCAAAGAAGAAATCGATCCAAAAGTAGGCTTACAAGGATTCCAAGCACGTAAAATTGCTTTCAATCTTGGTCTTTCTGGTGCTGCACACAAAGAAATGGTAAAATTTGTTGCTGCTCTTTACAAAGCATACGATTCTACAGACTCTTCTATGTTTGAGATCAATCCGGTATTAAAAACTTCAGACGACAAGATCTTAGCAGTTGATGCGAAGGTAAATCTTGATGAGAACGCTTTGTACCGTCACCCAGATTACGCTGCTATGCGTGACGTAACTGAAGAAGATCCGACGGAAGTTGAAGCTGGTGAATCAAACCTTAACTACGTTAAATTAGATGGTAACGTAGGTTGTATGGTAAATGGTGCTGGTTTAGCAATGGCTACAATGGACATCATCAAATTAGCTGGTGGTGAACCTGCAAATTTCTTGGACGTAGGTGGTACTGCTAACGCTGAAACTGTAAAGGCTGGTTTCAATATCATCTTAAAGGACCCTAACGTAAAAGCGATCTTAATTAATATCTTCGGTGGTATTGTTCGTTGTGACCGTGTTGCTCAAGGTGTAATTGATGCTTACAGCGAAATCGGTAACATCCCTGTTCCAATCATCGTTCGCCTTCAAGGTACGAATGCTGAAGAGGCTAAAAAATTAATTGATGAGTCCGGTTTACAAGTTTATTCCGCAATCTTATTGAAAGAAGCTGCTGAATTGGTAACAAAAGTATTAAAAGGTTAGTTCCTTTAATCATCATAACAAAAAGCGCGGATTAGTTATAATCCGCGCTTTTTTGTTTCTATCGGCTATTTCTGTACGCCACAACGAAAAAAAAAGCACTTCCTACCGATCCGATATTTCATAGCAAAGTGAGCTATGTGTCGTTTCCCCTGCTTTGCGTTTTCACCCATCTTTATTTCAAAAAATATTTTTCCTTTGCACATTAACGAACCATCTTCAAGTGAATTAAATCAACATTTATAACCAATAAACCAACAGAATAGCTTATTTTTGTATTGCTTTTCTAACAAAGCATCTTTTACAAGTCAATCTCCAAAAATTAAGATGGAACACACAAGAATAAAGGAACTATTGAATGCCACAGAATTTGGCAAAGAGGTCGTTGTTAAAGGTTGGGTAAGAACTTTCCGTAACAATCAGTTTATAGCAATCAATGACGGTTCGTCAATCAATAATATTCAAGCAGTAGTCGATTTTGAAAATACACCTGAAGATATCTTAAAACGGATCACCACTGGAGCAGCAGTTCGCGTAAAAGGTCAATTGGTAGAATCACTGGGTAAAGGGCAAAAAGTTGAGGTTAAAGCGACAGAAGTTAGTATTATTGGCGACTCTGATCCCGAAAAATATCCATTACAGCCCAAAAAGCATAGCTTAGAATTTTTACGTGAAATTGCGCATTTGCGTTTCCGTACCGGAACATTCAATGCGGTATTCAAAGTGCGTAATGCTTTAGCATTTGCAGTACACAAGTTTTTTCAGGAAAATGACTTTGTCTACATGCATACACCAATCATCACAGGTTCGGATGCGGAAGGTGCTGGAGAAATGTTCCAGGTTACAACCTTGGATTTAAAAAACCCGCCACGTAAAGAAAATGGAGATATCGATTTCAAAGAAGACTTCTTTGGGAAATCGACGAACCTTACTGTATCAGGCCAATTAGAAGGGGAGCTTGGCGCTATGGCCTTTGGAAACATCTATACGTTCGGCCCTACATTTAGAGCGGAAAACTCAAATACAACACGTCACTTAGCCGAATTTTGGATGATCGAACCAGAAATGGCTTTCTATGAATTGGAAGACAATATGGATCTGGCCGAAGCTTTGCTGAAATATGTCATCAAATACGCTTTGGAAACTTGTCCAGAAGAAATTGAGTTCTTAACAAATCGCTTATTGGAAGAAGAGAAATCGAAACCAGCTGCGGAACGGTCAGAATTAAACCTGGTAGAGAAATTGAACTTTGTTTTAACAAACGATTTTGAACGCGTAACCTATACAGATGCCGTTGAAATATTAAAGCGTAGCAAACCAAACCAGAAGAAACAATTCAAATATTTAATTGATGACTGGGGAGCTGATTTACAATCGGAACACGAACGTTATTTGGTGGAAAAACACTTCAAAAAACCTGTTATCTTAACAGACTATCCACGCGAAATCAAGTCCTTTTATATGAAGCAAAATGAGCCGGATGCACAAGGAAGAAACACAGTCCGTGCCATGGACATTCTTTTTCCAGGTATTGGTGAAATGGTCGGTGGTTCGCAACGTGAAGAAAATCTTGATCGCTTACTCGATCGCATGGCTGAAGTTGGTATTCCTGCAGAAGAAATGGAGTGGTTCTTGGATACACGACGCTTTGGTTCAGTCCCACATTCAGGATTTGGTGTAGGCTTTGAGCGCTTGGTATTATTCACAACCGGAATGACAAATATCCGCGATGTAATACCATTTCCGCGCACACCGAAAAACGCAGAATTTTAATCTAAAGAACAACAGCCAAAACAAAATATTTTGGCTGTTGTTCTTTTATATATAGTGTATCTGAATGCAGATAATAACCATTGCCCTATTGACATCCTACAATAGGGCCTGAGATTAGACCTAATTCAGGTGCTTAACAAAAATAAAAATGCTCATTAAGATATATAACGATAACCCCAATCCCAGGGCAATAGAACAGGCGGTTGATATTCTTCGCCGTGGTGGTGTAATTATCTACCCTACCGATACCGTATACGGTATTGGCTGTGATATCACGCAACAAAAAGCCATAGAACGCTTATGTGAAATTAGGGGGCTAAAACCAGAAAAGGCGAACCTATCATTTATCTGCTATGATTTAACAGATATTTCGCAGTACACAAAATCCTTCGATACCTCCGTATTCCGTGTATTGAAAAAAGCATTGCCAGGACCCTTTACTTTTATTTTTAACGCAACAACTAAAGTCCCTAAGCTCCTAAGTTCCAAAAAGAAGACCGTGGGTATCCGTGTTCCAGACAATAATATTGTTCGTGAAATTGTCAGACAATTAGGCAACCCTATTGTGACAGCCTCCATTCACGATGAAGATGAAATTATTGAATATTCTACCGATCCAGAATTAATTCACGAAAAATACGAAGATCTAGTTGATGCTGTTATAGATGGCGGTTATGGCGATAATGTCGCATCTACCGTGGTTGATCTTACAGAAGGAACTTTTGAAGTAATTCGTGAAGGAAAAGGTGACTTGGAGCAATTCCTATAAAAACCAACTTTCAATAGAAATTCTACATACTGACCTATTTGCAAAATTTTCCCCAGCGTCATTGTTGGTAATTTGTGCATAAACTACTCCCGTTAACATACTTATTAACAAAACAAACTACTTATTAACATATAGAATGTTAATAAGTAGCTTAATGACCTATACGTATCAACATAAAATGTGCACAAGTAACCACTTATCAACATGAAATTGTTAATAACACAAATTAACAGGAGTCAAAAAAACACCAAAATGTGTATAAGTAGGGGGTTATACACATAAAAATGTGTATAAGTTAGCGGTCATCGACAAATTTGTTAAATAGCGTGTTTATAAAAAAGCTATACTAACAGATCCCTGTGGAAAGTTAAGAACTATATGCTATCCGTCTTTTTATCGCTATGTTGAAAAGGTCAATTCTGCGCTTTGTTTCTATAAGTAGTTTTCCAGGAAAAAACAATCCAACACAATTCACCTTGGACAAATCTAACCTGTGCATTTCCGACCGGTTGCTTTTCAAACTGTTTGATAGTTGGGCTCCATTCCTCTTCTGCTGTCGCGTCAATGAGAATACTCGTTTTAATTCAATACGCTCGAAGTTTGAGAAAAGTTTTAAGGCACTAGCCTCAGATATAGGAAAAAAATATTAAAAGAGTTGCTCTAACATGAAAGGAGGTTTTATAAAATCACGACTTCTTCAATAATGACGTGACCTACATATTCATTTACTCTTCCTAGAATTTGTCTTCGCATAAGCGCCAATTCATTCTTAATAACAGCAGACTCTACCCGTACGAACAGTTTTTTATCACGAACATATAGCTGCTGTGTGCGATTAGCAATAGCCTTACCAATTAATTGAGGCCAAACAGATGCGATCGAAGTTTCATCAAATTTCCTTCGTAGCTTATAAGCCTCCAAAAGACGCTCAACCCCCTCTTTAATCGTCATATCGTCGCTTGACCGAATGAATTCTAGGCTTTTTTTAGTTTGCTTCTTATACATTGACTTGTCCTCCTTCAATATCAAAGATACGAACAGGGCGGCTGATTTCGTCAAAGATTCGCTGAATTCTCATGGAATCTGTATCCGTCAGGAAAATCTGTCCAAAATCATCTTCTGAAACCATCTGCATCAATTTATGTGTACGGCGATCATCAAGTTTATCAAAGATGTCATCCAAAAGAAGTAAAGGCTTAAAACCTTTTTTCTGTTGTAGATAAGAATATTGCGCAAGCTTCAGTGCAATTAGAAAAGATTTTTGTTGGCCCTGGGAGCCAAACTTTTTTAAGGGCATTCCGCCGTGAATGGTAAAGATCAGATCATCTTTATGTATTCCCTGAGTTGTGCGTTCCAGAATACGGTCACGTTCCAAATTCTTCTCCAAAATATTTAGAAAAGAATCAGCCATTAAAGGCGATTCATAGTGTAAGTGAACAGACTCTGCATCCTCGGTAAGGAACTGATAGTGTCGATCAAACTCTGGCTGAAATTCCTCCATAAAAGACCTTCTTTTCTGGAAAATAATATTTCCTACTTCTTCAAGTTGAAAATTGAGAATTTCGATTAGGCCTAGATCCAATACACTGGTTTGACGCGCTTGTTTAAGGAGACTATTACGTTGGGCTAAAAACTTATTATAAATAATTAGGGTATCTAAATATTTATTATCTGTCTGGGAAATCACATTATCGACAAACTTTCTGCGCTCTTCACTCCCATCTGTTACGATGATGCTATCATTGGGAGATATCATGACCAAAGGAAATAAGCCGATATGGTCAGCGAGTCGGGGATAATCCTTTTTATTTTTTTTAAACTGCTTTTTCTGATTTTTCTTAAGGCTACAAGAAATGAAGTCACTAATTGATTCTTTATCAAACTCACCCTGTACCATAAACCAGTCATTACCTGATTTGATATGCTGCGAATCAATTGGATTGAAATAACTTTTACAGAGTGATAAATAGTGAATCGCATCCAAAAGATTGGTTTTACCAACACCATTATTCCCTGTAAACGCATTTACCTCGGGAAGAAATTCCAAAGATGATTCCGAGTAATTCTTGAAATTCAGAACAGAAAGTTGCTTCAGCCACATAGCACAAAGATACGCTATTTGGGTTGCTAAAAATTATTTTATTTCCTCAAAATCCACAAACTCACCAGCTGTTTCAGTCCCTTTACGTTCAGGGCCATCCTTCGGTGGAATGTAATCGACATGTACCTTCCCTTCGGGCTGAGACCTTTTACTTTCCTGTTGTCCTTGACCATTAAATTCATAATAAAATGTACCGCCTGATCCTTGGCTACCGTATGCTCCACCCTGCTGCTGCGCTTTTTTCATCAACTTTTCAGCTGCCTTACGCATTGCAAATGGTAAAAATAATCTAAATAAGAATCTTACTACAAAGTAAACAGCGAATGCAATAAGTATAAATTTTAAAAATGCCATAGTTAATTCGTTGCTATTTTCTCAAATTTAACCAATAACTCGATAAACTGTTGTCTTTAAAATGTCAGATAAGAATTTATTAACAAATTTTAAGACTTTCCTAATCGCCCTTTTGTTTCCATAATTATTCGATAGAGCTCTTCCTGGCGCTGTGTTCCCAATACGTAAGTAAGACCATCTTTATCTGTTAAAAAAACAGCATTTTTGCCACCAGCAAAGAATTTAATCTTTCCTTTTGTATGCAGGTTATAAACCGGATTATTGAAAAAGAATGTGCTATAAGGCGCCTTTTCTATTTTTGTAATAGAGGCAAGATCGATTTTGACGACACGAGTAGACCATAGTCCACTAATCAGTATATGGTCTTGAAATACTTCCGTACGGAATAATACCATATACATCATGACAATGGACGTGATGATAATACCTACTCCTACGATAAAGAACAATTGACTCGATATCAAATGGTCTAAATTCAAATAAAATGCTGTGAAACAAAAAAGTACGAGCACTAGACGCACGCTTATCCAAACACGGTCACGACCTAAATATTGATTTTCCGAATAAAGTACACCTTCTTTCATTTACTTAAGATTTAGCTATTAATTTGGAGACTTCACACCATTGTTTTCTAATAGCAGAGCTTCTCAATAACTTCGTTTTTATTTCTATAGATTTTGTCACCTGCAGGGCCCATTGTTTGGACTATCAACCATATGGCATTAATTCTCAAAACAGAGACCCTTGGCGCTGATTAACATCAGCAATTTTTGCTGCTAATCAGTTTTGCAAACTAAAGTAAGGACTTTTTTTGTATTGGCGGTAATTTTATAACGATTGTCCATGCGATAATTGGCTACCCATAGGATATCTCCATTTCCATTCACTACGATCGGAATATTTTCTTTTTCAAATAAGCTGATCTTCTTATTGATAAAAAAATCGCTCAACTTCTTCCGCCCTTCCATACCTAAAGGATAAAAGCTGTCGCCGACTTTCCATGATCGAATCGTGAGCGGGAAAACTAATACATCATAATCCAGCTTTGCAACCTCACTCGCTTTGACGATAGCTAGATCCGCAGAAACATTGGCATGAAAACAATAGTGTTTCCACTCCACAGTTGAAGTTTCGGAGGTGATTAAAGCCTCGTCGGGAGAAATAAATTCCTTTTCACGAATAAAAAGCTCATTTCTATCCAAGAGCATATGGTAGGCATCGGATTGAAAAATACGCCCAGACTCTCTCGTCCAAGCCTGTTGAAGATCACTTAGTACCGCCTTTGAGAAATTAAAAGCCGAAAATAACTCATAGAGTAAAGGCAAATTATCCATATAGGGTTCCAGGTCTTCTTTCCGAACTCCCCAGCCCTCATCTATAGGATAAAACAGCTTTCTCCGGATAGGCTCCACAAATTGCTGCAACAGCTGATAAGATTCCTTAAAATGATTGATATTCTGCTCGAAGACTATCTCAAAATCTGGCTGAAGTTTTTTAAAATGTGGGATGATATCAATTCTTATTTTATTACGCGCATATTTTGTTGAAAAGTTGGATTGATCGTCTCGATAAGCAATCCCATACATATCAACAAAATGTTCAATCTCGCTTGCTTTCAGAAAAAGTAGTGGCCGAATGATGCGTTCCCGGATAGGGAAAATACCCTGGAGTCCTTGGAGACCCGTTCCACGTGAAAGGTTCAGGAGTACCGTTTCGATATGATCGTTCAGATGCTGGGCTACTGCAATTCGATCGAACTGCAGTTCATGTCGCAATTTCTCAAACCAAGTATAGCGAAGTTCCCGGGCCGCCATTTGAATCGAAATCTGATGGTCCTTTGCGTAAGCTTTTGTATCAAAGTGCTTCACGTATATTGGAACATTATTTTCCGTTGCAAATTTCCGAACTAAAGCTTCATCCTCATCAGATTCTGTTCCCCTTAATTGAAAATTGCAATGTGCAATCGCAATAGTATACCCTGCTTTTGCAAATAAATGTGCCATTAACATCGAGTCCTTTCCCCCACTCACCGTAAGCAATATTTTATCATGAGGCATCAACAAATGCTCCTTTTCAATATAGCCCATTAGTCTTTCCAGCACATTCATAGAACAAAGTTACGGTATATTTTGTCCGAATGATAAATTCAACTCTTAAAATTTGTGAAATCCAGTGAAGTAGCAATTAAAATCCATATTTTTGCCCTTGTGAAACAATACATTTATACACTTATTGTATTTATTTTAACTGGCTTGTCGGTCCAAGCACAGAAACAGGATGAACTAAAGCTTCTTTCGTCATCCCATATTATTACTGGGAAAGACGGCAATATTTTGTTTTACCGTCCAGTCTATGAACATGTAGGTTCAACGCTATCATCAGATAGTGGCTATTTACATAAAGACAACATTGGCCGACAATTTTTTGAAGCCTTTGGAAACGTAATCATTACTCAACCCGACGGTACACAGATATTTTCCAATAAATTACATTATGAAGCAGCAATGCAGCTCGCTACGCTTACAGGCGCTGTTCGAATGGTCAGCACTAGTGGATCGGTATTAACGACCGATCATCTTGTCTACAATATGCGAAGTAAAATCGGCAATTATTACAGCGGCGGGCGTATTCTATCAGGAAGCGATACAATTACAAGCCAGCGAGCTACTTATTTCGAAAATACAGGGGAATCTTATTTCAATCAAAAAGTTGTGGTTCGATCGACCAATGTAAAAGTCTACACAGACTCCATGAAATATAATGGTAATACACGCATTACTGATTTCTATGGTCCCACGAATATCAAGGGAAATAAAGGGGAAAACCTGTATACTGAAAAAGGCCGATACCATATGGCAACGGGCCAGGCTTATTTCTCAAAAAACAACCTCTACACAGAAGGGACAAAGTTTCTTAAAGGAGACAGCCTATTCTACGATAGACAAGCGGGAATCGGTAAAGCCGTAAAAAATGTGGTCTTTGTTGATACCTTAGACAAATTTTACGCCTATGGTGGATTTGGTTTGTACAACGGGAGGAACGAATCCATTACAATGACAGACAAACCCCTGATCATTTCGGTGGTCAAAAAAGATTCAACACAAAAAGATTCTGTATCTTCTTTGTCTCCTGTCCAACAAAAATCGGAGAAAGAGCGAAAAAATGAAGCCAAGGAATTGAAGAAGATTGAAAAAGAACAAAACAAAGATGAACTCAAATCAAATAAAGCCACATCGCAAGTTGTTCTAGAAGAAAAGGAACATCCAGGTAAAAATATCAAAAGCGATAATAGTAAAACCCTTAAGGCTGATTCACAAGTCGATTCTGTTTTTATGACAGCCGACACCCTCTTCTCACAGATGATATTTCGCCGAGATTATATTGCAAAAGATTTTAAATTGAATCGTGAAGGTGGGGCTATTGAAGATGACAATGAAGTCGATTATGGTGACCAGGATTCCAGCTCAACAACAGTTGATTCTACTGGTACATCAGATAACACAAGAGTTAACCTTCACAAGGGAATAGACAGTTTGTCTAAAAAAGACAGTGACAAACCGGTTCTTGAAAAGAGCATTAAAAAAGTACAAGATACACTTATAAATAAAAAACCGATTGCACCAAAGAAAACACCAGTTATTGTCGGCGATCAAAACAAGATAGAAATTGAAAAAAACCTCAAGGCTGATAGTGTTTTGCGTAAAAAAGCGATCATCCCCAAAGGCGGTGAATCCGATAAATTGATGGGAGCAGCTTTAAAAAATGCCCAAGAGAATAGAAGAGATTCTCTCGCACAGGATACTGCTAAAACACGGATTATAAAAGCCTACTATAATGCACGATTATTTAAATCAGACTTGCAGGCTGTAGCAGATTCTATGTATTATGGTATGCAAGATTCGATGTTCAGGCTGATGGGAAAACCAATGATGTGGGCCGAAAACTCACAAATCTCCGGAGATACCATATTTTTACAGGTAAAGAATCAGAAATTGGACAATTCCTTACTCGTCGGTAATGCTTTCATGGTGAACGCAACAAGCGACTCATTAAAGTTCAATCAGATTAAGGGCCGTAAGATTACCAGCTTTTTCACCAATAACCGTATGGAACGTTTGTTTGTTGATGGCAATGCAGAAAATATCTTTTACAATATTGATGAAAAGACCAATGTAACCACTGAGCTTGTACATGATCGAAGCAGTCGTTTCAAGATCTTGATGGAAGATAATAAGTTGAAGGAATATGTATCTATCCGGAAAGTGGATGGCAAAGTCTATCCCATTGCTGAAGTCACGGCCGACAAAGAATTTCTTCCGAATTTCACCTGGCGTCCCGAAGATCGACCTAAATCAAAAGATGATTTATTAAATCGAAAAAGGGATCTTTCAAAAGCGTCATTTACGGTTCCGACTGCACCAGAAGGTGAAGAATCCGGGACAATGAAGTCTATTAAAAAAGGCGATAAAACAACGACCCCTCAAAAAGGTGCCGCTAAGAAAGCTGGTGCTACCGAAACGCTCGAGGAAGAAAAAGAGGTGGGTGCTGCAAACAATAAAACAAACGCTGTAACCAAAACAGCTAAGCCATCTGAAACAACGGATAAAGTTAGCGCTACAAAAACAAATGTAAAGACCGCAACCGACAAAGCAGCTGCGAAGTCTGACTCAACAACCAATAAATCGGCGATAATACCTGCTCAAGATAGTATTCAAACAAAAGTAAAAGCTAAATAACCGTCAATACTGAGTCGCACAAAAAAGCAGCGCAAAACAAATTGTTTTGCGCTGCTTTTTTAATTTAAGGCTATCTCCTGATCGTATCAGACGCACTCATTCCTTAGCTCAGAGAAATGAAAATTTCTATTTATAACTCAAATGAGGTAGTTATTAACCTATTTCGTTTTTAAATATGTAGCAAGTTTACCAACAGCAATCGCTCGATGGCTAATGCTATTTTTTTCTGCCGCTGTCATTTCGGCAAACGTCCTATCATAGCCATTCGGAATAAAAATGGGATCATAACCAAAGCCATCAATACCTCTACGTTCTTCAATAATTTTCCCCTCGATACTTCCTTCAAAAAAGTGCTGCTGCTCATTCAAATATAATGAAATAACTGTTTTGAATCTCGCTGTACGATTGGTGTTATCGCCTAATTTTTGTAGGACAAGATCAATATTCTTTTCCATATCCCTTGATCCCGAATAACGTGCTGAATAAACTCCCGGTTCGCCATTCAATGCATCAATTTCCAAACCTGAGTCATCTCCAAAACAGTAAAGTCCATATTTATTAACCAAATAATCTGTTTTCTGCTTGGCATTTTCCTCAAAGGTCTCTCCTGTCTCTGGAATATCATCGCTACAGTCAATATCATTTAAACTCTTAATGATAAAAGCACTTCCCACGATCGCTTGGACTTCCTCCAATTTATGGGCATTATTGGTTGCAAATACAAGTTCTAGCATCTTCTTCAAATTTAGCTTTTTGTTTGTTCTTTCTCTTTGTTGACAGTGCTCCTCACGTTCTAGTATGTTACTATCTTTCCATGAATTCACGCCCCCAAAAATAAGCATTAAACCCCAATTTTTATTCAGAACAAGTATCTGATAAAATCAGGAAACAATAAAGGTCTTAAATTCGTTCCAGAACAGCTTCTTTTTATTCACATCGACAAACATCTCTTCAAAACTGAACGTATTAAAAACCGTTGCAATACGGCCTTTCATGTAGGAATTATGTTCAATAAATGGAAGTTTCAAAGACTCGGGTTCCACACCCAACAATATAATCTTAGTCGGTTGAAAAAACTGCATAATGCGCTTAAAATCATTCGGATTATGGGGATTTGCCAAATTGAGTACCGCAACGGTCTCTTTAGTCAATTTCAAGGCACCAATTGTTTTTTCAAAAGCGTCCAATGCTGCGGGAGAAAAGTAGGGATATTGCTCGTAGCGCAATATAAATAGTATGCCCTGATCCTTATTTCCTTGATAAATAAATTCACCTCCCAATACCTCCAGATTGTCAACAGTATCGCCAACCCTGCCGGACTTAATAGCCATAGCGGCCTGCTCCGCACCTACCCCCACTGCCACATACGAGGTATCCTTCGTTGTCGAGGATGAGGGGTCAGCATATTGCACATGAGTACTGTTCTCCTCCTGTAAAGGATGTACAGACAGATCGGCTTGAAAATTAAAACCATTTCCAAAGATGGTTTCATCCATTAAGGCCTGAAGTGCAACGGGATTATCTGTTGTAAGATTGCTCATCGGGAAAAGAAATATTAAACCGTAAAGATAAAGAAGAAAAAGAGAAAAGAAAAAGGAGCGAAGAATCGCTCCTTTCTGTATGTCAAAAAGATTAGTGACCTAAGATATACGAGAAAATTAATGGCGCAACGATCGTCGCGTCAGATTCTACGATAAATTTAGGTGTATCAATATCTAATTTGCCCCAAGTGATTTTCTCGTTTGGAACAGCACCAGAGTAAGAACCATACGAAGTAGTTGAATCCGAAATCTGACAGAAATAAGCCCAGAAAGGTACTTCTTCCCATTCAAGATCCTGATACATCATCGGAACTACACAGATTGGGAAGTCACCAGAAATACCGCCTGCGATTTGGAAAAATCCAACACCTTTACCTGCGGAGTTGTTACGGTACCACTCTGTCAAGTAAATCATGTATTCGATACCCGATTTTACTGTACTTGCTTTCAATTTACCTTTTATCACATTGGAAGCGAAGATATTACCTGTCGTTGAATCTTCCCATCCCGGACATACGATCGGTAAATTTTTCTCAGCTGCTGCAACAATCCAAGAATCTTTTGGGTCGATCTCATAATATTGTTCCAACACACCTGAGTTAACAACCTGATAAAGAAACTCATGTGGTAAGTAACGCTCACCTTTAGCTTCAGCAGCATGCCAAACATCCTCGAGATGTTTTTGCAGACGACGAAAAGCTTCCTCTTCTGGAATACAAGTATCTGTAACACGATTATAGTGATTATCCAATAGCTCTCTTTCTTGCTCAGCTGTCAAATCTCTATAATTCGGAATTCTTTTGTAGTGTGAGTGTGCGACAAGGTTCATCACGTCCTCTTCCAAATTGGCACCAGTACAAGAAATAAAGTGTACTTTATCTTGACGGATCATTTCTGCTAAAGAAACACCCAATTCGGCAGTAGACATTGCACCTCCCAAAGAGATCAACATTTTTCCACCATCCAACAGATGCTCCTCGTAACCTTTTGCAGCGTCTACTAATGCAGCTGCGTTAAAGTGACGGTAATTATGCTCAATAAATTGAGAAATAGGTCCTTTTTGAGTACTCATGATATTTTCTAACTTTTATAAAATAATAAGTACCGCAAAGGTACTGAATATAATCTATTTTCGTCCCAATAGAGATTTAAAACACGTATAGACCACATTTTTTTAACAAATGTAAAAGGAATGGTATTCCTAAGTTGTGCTTATAAACGTGACACTTCTCCTTCAATCGACGTCTGTTTGATGTTTTGCTTTTTATAAAGGCCAAATGTATAGTTAAAATTTATTCCAATAATTCTTGAATCGACCACCGTTTTAGAATATATGCTGAATCCCTGCCCTAAAATCTCTCTTTTCAAAACTCGGCTATGGAACAGATCCCGTGCTGTAAGCGCAAGACTTAGCGAGTTCGAAAACTGTTTATTGACCGCCAGATGCATTTCATATAAAGGTTTTATAACCGTTTGTGCATAAAGCACATTAGTCCGGTATGAGTTTGTCCAATTTACCGTCATCTGATAAGGTAAATTTAACTGCATCATTAAATTACTCTGAAAGGACCAAAGCCCCCGATTGATCAGAAGGTCATTCAGCTCGGTGGGTATGTTTTTATAATGTATATACTGAATCTGACCAAAACCATAGATTGTCATATTTTTAACAACGGCCGTTCCCATATTCATCGAGATGGCAGCACTCTTAACACCGGCAATATTCTGATAGGTTTGCGTATAATTTTGGGCACTAAGCTGATGGACCATGGAGATGTAATTTCGATGATTGACCAAAGAAAGCCCAATATTCCATTGTTGACCATGAACATATTTAAGATCCATATTATCTGACAATTGAGCGGAAAGCTGCGCATTACCCTGATAGCTTGTGCTTGGATCGAAAAAGAAAATTGAGGGGTTTAGATCTTGATAATTTGGCCGCGATATTCTTCGTCCATAAGCTAGCTGTACTGCTTGGTCTTTATTTTTATTGATTCGATAAATACCAAAAAAAGTTGGGAACAGATTGAACATTTGTTTCCTTCCATTCACATCTCGATCTATATAGTCAATTTTCGTCTGAAACTGTGTGTATTCAGCGCGTACGCCCAATTTAATTTCCCATTGTGCAAGTTTTAGCTGAAAATCAGTATAAATCGCTTCCAGATATTCGGTTTGTTTAACCGTATTTTCTAGGCTATCATCGTTAGCCAGTGCATACTCTTTCCCCCCTTTTTGATAATGTCCATACGATTGACGTTGAGACTGAGTCGTCTGAAAGCCTGCCTCCATCGCGAATGAACCGCCTAGCGTACGTTGAAAGTCACCTCTGAAGCCAAAGAGATCAACAGAGAAGGGGTTATTCGAGCGCAAAAATTGCCGCTGCCCTTGCTGTTCAGAAAAAAAAGTGCTCGTCGTTGTCTTCAAATCCTGTTTCCTAATACTACTATATCGCAAATAATCAAAATCAAACTGCAGTGCTTTATCTTTATTTTCACCAGCAAAATCATAGTGAATATTTATACTATTTCGATG
The DNA here is from genome assembly GCF_002483935.1 of Sphingobacterium sp. UBA7631. Lineage (NCBI taxonomy): Bacteria > Pseudomonadati > Bacteroidota > Sphingobacteriia > Sphingobacteriales > Sphingobacteriaceae > Sphingobacterium > Sphingobacterium sp. UBA7631. Next base: position 229,417 of record NZ_DLIX01000008.1, on the reverse strand, counting down.
CAGGGGCTTTCTCAGATTACTGGTTGAAGAAGTAGATTTTTTCCATGTTCCATCGGCTGAAAAATCATTTTGATAGACGCCTAGCTCCTCATAATTATGATGAAGATAATTCCAGTTCATTTCAACCGAAGACAACTTGTTGATCCGATAATTCATGCCCAAACGCCCATTAAATTCCTGCGTGCTATTCGTCTCTTTATTCAGCTGTCCGATCACATAATGAACATTTTCACGATACGCAAGTTCACGCCTACGGTCAACATCAAAATAATTCGAAGAGCGTGCAACGGAAAAACTGGAGTTTAAGGTCCATTTCTTCATTCCATACTGCAGCCCCACGCCATTATTACATTTCCAAAGCCTTCCTTTTGATGCTCCTAAAAAAACATTTCCTGTTAGACCTTTCAGGACATCCTTTTTGATACGAATATCAATTACTCCACCGGCCCCTTCCGCACTCCATTTTGCTGGTGGAATGGTCATGAGATCAATGCTCTCTAAAGAGCTTGCCGGGATAGATTTTAAATAGGCGATCAAAGAGGTTCCGTTGAGATAGGTCTGCTTGCCGTTGACGGTAATCAACACGCCCGTTTTTCCCTGTAAAGAAAAATTGCCTAATTCGTCTACCTGGATACTCGGAATGGCATTTAAAACAGCCAACGTATTTCCATTCAATAAAACGGGATTGCTGTCCGTTCGAATACGGACCCGATCCAAAAGTTGCTGTTCGAGAGGCCCTGATCCCTCAACAAGCACTGTATCTATCCTCCTTGAATCGGATCCAGTATTTCGCAGCATCGTGCTGTCGATTAATTGCTGTTTAGTTTTGGGGACTATTTGCGCCGATAACAGACATGGCAATGCCATGGATAACCCTATAAGTATCCTAAACTTCATGATATCTACGAAAATTAACGCTTAGTCTTCAAAGCTTTGGTCTATAGCCTGTGCTAGTTTATGGATAAATTCAGGTTTTACGTTTTTATCAATGGCATTGATGTTCTCCAGCTCAAGGAGAAGCGCCGGTATTTTAGCACCGCGTAAAATTGCAAGCTTTGTATTTATCGCTGGAGTACCCGCAGCCAGTCCATTCTGTTGCAACATTTGGCCCAAACTAAACGCAAATTTGCGGTTAAGCTCTTCTAGCATCGTATGACTAACCCCCGACTGATATAATATTCGTATAGGAAGAGATTGTTTGCCCTTTACATTGTCGAAATGGATTGATAACAATAAATCCCCTTCAACGTTCGATCGGTCTCTGAGTAATTTATATTCATCAGCCGCTCTTGACAATACGACTTTGTGCCCCTTGCGCTCCAGCTCCTGTTTCAAAAGCAAACAGGTTTCCCAGGTCAATGATTTTTCTTCCAATCCGAAAGATGAAATACCACCCGTGTCTTTTCCTCCATGTCCGGGGTCAAGAATGATCGTTTTAGACCGATTACTTCCTTCTTTTAAAGAAGTAGAAAACCAAGTGTTCTTCGGTGGATTAATAAAAGAGTAAAATAACAGTGAAAGACCTAGTAATGGAATGGTCAATACGTACTGCCATCTTGCCTTTTTGGAGGAAGGTTTTGACATCATAACCTGTACCCGCTCCACCAACTCATGTCTATTCTTAAATAAACTACTCTGCAACCCAGTGGGACATGGCTGCTGTGTTTGAGTCAGTAGAAAACGGGCATAGCCGCTGTTACCATATCGATTGGCCAACACCTCATCAACCTGATATTCATGCAGCAAATACAGCTGTCTACGCAACCAATAAACAAATGGATTTAGCCAATAAAGGCAACGAAAAATTTCTATCAACCATTTATCCCGGCAATGGTTAAAAACAATATGCTGACGCTCATGCTCAAAAATCAATTTACCTTCTGGCGTATCGAGCTGATCCTCTTCCATAACAATGACATGCTGCACTGAACAATTCGCATAATGTCCAAAAGGAGCAACCATTGTAAATCCGTCAAATTTATACTGACTTAACTGTCCAATTCGACGGTATAAGCGGATATAGCGAAACGCAAAGCGGCACAACAATACAAAAGATACAAGCAGATAACCATAAGCAATGCCATATCCGATCGAAAAGGAGTGCCAGAAAGAATCGGCCATTTCTACTTCTGACACGAGACCACTCGCAGTTCCGATGGAATGAGTTAGTGTATTGGATTGTCCAAAAGCGAGAGCCGGACTTGCCGACGGAAGAAATAATTCGCCCAAACGTACAGTTCCAAATGGCAGAAGCAGACTCAACAAACATAAACCCAGGATAAAATAACGGTTCCATTGAAAAAATGAAAGCTGTCTGAATACCAGAAAATAAAGAACTGCCCCGATTACCAGACTGCAGTTAACTTCAAATAAATAATAAAGTAAGCTATTCATGATCTTCTTGTTTTTTGATGAGTTGTTCTATTTTCTGAATATCCTCCGCCGAAAGCTTCTTTTCTTTTACCATAAAAGAGAGTAAATTCTCTACCGAATCATCAAAATAATGATCGAGCACTCTCGAGAATGATAATTTCCGGTATTGCATCTTTGAAATCAAAGGATAATATTGGTAAGTTTTTCCGAAGGCCTTATAACCTACATACCCTTTCTTTTCCAATATTCTTACAATCGAGGAGATTGTATTATAAGGAATTGAACTGCTTGGATCCAGATACTCAATAATATCTTTGACAAAGACCTCGTTGAGTTTCCAGATCACCTGCATGACTTCCTCTTCTTTTTTTGTTAATTCTTCCATAATTTGATGCGTTGTTTATACTAATATAAAGCTATAACTTATTTTTCAGTTTTACAACTTAAAAATAAGTTACAAAACTGAAAAACAAGTTCACAGAAGGAATTCAATCAAAAAAAGGCAATTAAAACCTACTTTTTCAACAACTTAGAGAAAAACAAATAGGCCGCTATCAAAAAGATAATGATAATAATCAGGACAATAATCTCTTGTGTCCCTATTCCCCAGTTCATACTATTCATATTTTTTCAATTTAAATGATCCATTTCTCGCATTGATCTAAAAATGTCTGTTCCATATCTGCTCCGATTCCAATTTGGTCTGAGATATGTATTTTGTATCCATCATATTGAATCCCACCTATAACAGGGTCCTTCAGATGGCCAACCATACAGGTGTCCAGATCAAAAAACTTGACATTCGGTGCAGCATAAGCGAAATGTACTTTAGCTGCTAAAGCCAAGCGAGATTCCAACATCCCTCCGATCATACAAGTAATACCGTATTCCGCGGCAATATGATTAATTTTTAAGGCTTCCTGTATGCCTCCTGATTTCGAAAATTTAATATTGATATAATCGCAAGCATCCGCTTTGCAGAGACGCTCTGCGTCATGGTGAGAATAAACGGATTCATCCGCCATCACGGGAACAATTGTTTCTGCACGCAATTGCGGTAAATATTCGTCGTCCCATGTACGCATCGGTTGCTCGCAAAATTGTATCTTATAAGGTTCCAACCCCTGTAATGCTTCTAATGCCTCCTCATAAGACCAGCCTTGGTTTGCATCAACACGAATAGGCATTTCGAATCCAACAGCCTTACGTATTTCACGTATACGCGCAATATCTGTTTTTGGATCCTTTCCCAACTTAACTTTCAACATGACCGCACCTTCGCTCTGTAAACGTTTTGCTTTCAACGCCATCTCTTCTGGAGACGCAATTCCCAAGGTGATATCTGTCGTAATCTCTCGCTTCGCTCCCTTTAGAAATTGATAAAGTGGCAGACCAGCATGTTTGGCCGCCAGATCATGCAAGGCCATATCAAAAGCTGATTTGATCGTCTTGTTACCGGCGATATATAGGTCCAATTCTGCCAAACGCTCTTCTATAGCCAAAGGATCGCGCCCCTTCCAAATCTTTGCAAAATCCCGTGCCAGAACTAAACAAGTATCTTGTGTTTCTCCTACGATCATCGGAAAGGCAGAACATTCGCCCACACCATATATATTAGCATCTGTATATATACGTATAAAAGTATTTTGCGCATAATCCATCGTCCCTGTTGCGATAACAAAAGGTTCCATAGGAATGCTTAGTCGATAAATTTCAATTTCAGTTATTTTCATCTCACTCTTTAGTTAAGCCATGTCGATACAGCATAAAGGATATGCAATACTTTGCCTAATTTATATATATTCTTGCAATCTTGGGATGATTTTTCCATATCCCACAAAAAATATTGCCAAATGTTGCATTATTCAGCGATGCATCAAACTGAATTGATTGCGGCGAATATCAAATACAATATCGGCAATAAAACATATCAAAAGAAATGATAAAATCAAACTAAATACATTTTCATTATAATATTTATAATATTTCCGTTTTTTATTCCTATATTAGCAATGTATAATATTTGAAAAGGAAAGATGATTCAACAAAGACCGAAAACGGAGGGCCTCTACGACCCTAATTTTGAGCATGACGCCTGTGGGGTAGGCTTTGTCGCCCATATCAAAGGGAATAAATCACACGCACAAGTAAAAGATGCATTAACCATGTTGGAGAATATGGAGCACCGTGGTGCTTGTGGCTGTGACCCAGAAAGCGGTGATGGAGCGGGTATCATGATCCAGCTTCCCCATGAATTTTTATGGGAAGAATGTATCAACTTGGGTATACAATTGGAAGAGCCAGGTTATTATGGCACAGGTATGGTCTTTCTTCCAAAAGAAGAAGACATGAACAAAATATGTCGGGATTTGATTGAGGAAGCGGCAGCAGAAAGGGGTATGAAATTCCTTGGCTACCGTCCAGTACCAGTCAATCGTGAAGGTATTGGACCAACAGCGCTCAGTGCAGAACCTGAAATAGTCCAATTTTTTGTTAGCAGACCGGACGGCGTTTCAAACACTGAAGAATTTGAACGCAAACTTTTTGTACTACGTCGCCTGATCATTCAAAAAGTTAAACAACAACAAGAATACCCTCTCCCCCTTTACTTTGCATCGCTTTCTTGCAAAACAATTATTTACAAAGGTCAATTAACAACATACCAGGTCGGAACTTATTATCTTGATTTACGCGATCCTCGTGTGGTATCTGCTTTTGGCTTAGTTCACTCGCGCTTTTCCACCAATACTTTTCCTTCATGGTCCCTCGCTCAGCCATTCCGTATGCTGGCACACAATGGCGAGATCAATACATTGACAGGTAACCTGAATTGGTTTTACGCAGGTATGCGCGCTTTATCATCGCCGTATTTTACGGAAGAAGAGATGGAAATCTTACTTCCTATTGTTGACCGCGGTCAGTCAGATTCTGCCTGCCTTGACAATGTAGCCGAACTTCTTTTACATAGCGGACGTAGTCTCACCCATGTGATGTTGATGTTGGTCCCTGAGGCCTGGGATGGCAATACGCAAATGGATCCTTTAAAACGTGCTTTCTACGAATATCACGCAACCTTGATGGAGCCTTGGGATGGTCCTGCAGCACTCTGCTTCACCGATGGCAAGCATATTGGTGCTACATTAGACCGCAACGGCTTACGCCCGCTACGTTATGCCGTAACCTCAGACGACCGCGTCGTTGTTGCTTCTGAAGCAGGGGCACTTCCGATCGAGGAGTCTACCATCATCAAAAAAGGCCGTCAACAAGCAGGCAAGATTTTCCTTGTCGACATGGAACAAGGCCGTATCCTCACCGATAACGAAGTAAAAGATCAATTGATCAACCAACAGCCTTATAGTGATTGGTTGGACAACTATAAAATTAAGCTAGAAGAACTGGAAGAACCTCGTGTAACCTACACCTATCTTTCCAAAGATTCTGTTTTCAAATATCAAAAGACATTTGGTTTCTCCCGCGAGGATCTAGAAACCATCCTGACCCCAATGGCATTGACAGGATACGAACCAACAGGCTCCATGGGGTCCGATGTTCCGCTAGCCATTCTTTCCGATCAACCACAGCATATTTCAAGTTATTTTAAGCAATTTTTTGCCCAAGTAACCAACCCACCGATCGATCCGATTCGCGAACGCTTGGTCATGAGTTTAGCAACATTTATCGGTAACGCAGGCAATATCCTAATCGAAGACAAGAAATTCTGTCACTGTGTAACCTTACCGCATCCGATCCTGACCTCCAAAGAACTGGAGAAATTGCGTTCGATCGATACAGGATTGTTCCAAGCAAAAACCATCCAGTCTTACTTCCGCTCAGATGGTAAACCTGGATCATTGGAAGCCGGTCTGGAACGCTTGTGCCGCTATGCGGATGATGCTGTACGTGATGGTTTTGAAGTACTCATTCTTTCGGATCGTGCGATTGACTCCAAACATGCAGCTATACCTTCATTACTTGCTGTTTCGGCAGTCCATCACCACTTGATCAAAACAGGTAATCGTGGTGCTGTAGGCCTAGTGGTCGAAGCCGGTGATGCTTGGGAAGTACACCATTTTGCCTGCCTATTGGCATTCGGTGCCACTGCGATCAATCCTTATATGGCCTTGGCAAGTATCCGTACCATGAAGGAACAAAACACCTTGGATACCGAACTGACTTGGCCTGAACTATCCAAAAATTACGTCAAAGCCGTTAACAATGGTTTGTTGAAAATTTTCTCCAAAATGGGGATCTCCACATTGCAATCCTACCACGGTGCACAGATCTTTGAGGTACTTGGTATTGACAAGTCCGTTGTCGATAAATTCTTTTGCGGAGCTGTCTCACGTATCGGCGGTATGACTTTGGATGATCTGGCTAAAGAAGCTCTTTCAAAACATTGGCGCGGATTTGAAAAAAGCCGTACTCCACAAAATCTATTGCCAGAAGGCGGTATTTATCAATGGAAGCGTCGTGGTGAAGGCCACCTTTGGAATCCAGACACGATTCACCTATTGCAACAAGCCTGTCGCACTGGCGATTATGCGACCTATAAAAAATACGCGCAGAAAATCAATGAGCAAAAAGAACACATGTTTACCCTTCGCGGATTGTTGGACTTTGCAAAACATCGCAATTCTATTCCATTGGAGCAAGTAGAACCTGCTAGTGAAATTCTAAAACGTTTCGCAACCGGTGCGATGTCTTTTGGATCAATTTCCCACGAAGCGCATAGCACCCTTGCCATCGCCATGAACCGCATCGGCGCAAAATCGAACACCGGTGAAGGCGGCGAAGATGAATTGCGTTATCAACCGCTTCCAAATGGAGATTCTATGCGCTCGGCAATAAAACAGGTTGCCTCGGCTCGTTTTGGTGTTACTTCCAACTATCTGACACAAGCAGACGAACTACAAATCAAAATGGCGCAAGGTGCCAAACCGGGAGAAGGAGGTCAATTACCCGGCCCCAAAGTGGATGCCTGGATTGCAAAAACCAGACACTCTACACCGGGTGTCGGTCTAATTTCACCACCACCCCATCACGATATTTACTCCATCGAAGATTTAGCGCAGCTGATCTTTGACCTAAAGAATGCTAACCGTCAAGCAAGAATCAACGTAAAGTTGGTCTCTAAAGCGGGTGTTGGTACCATTGCTGCCGGAGTGGCGAAGGCCCATGCCGACGTGATTCTTATCGCAGGTTTTGATGGTGGTACAGGTGCATCCCCGATCAGTTCAATCAAACACGCTGGATTGCCTTGGGAATTAGGGCTTGCAGAAGCGCATCAGACACTTGTTAAAAACAAATTGCGCAGTCGCGTTGTGTTGCAGGCGGACGGTCAGGTAAAAACAGGTCGTGACATCATCATCGCCACACTATTGGGCGCTGAGGAATGGGGCGTATCTACAGCAGCATTGGTTGCCGGTGGCTGTATCATGATGCGTAAATGCCACTTGAATACATGCCCTGTGGGTGTTGCAACGCAAGATCCAGAACTGCGTAAATTATTCTCTGGAAAACCAGAAGATATTGTCAACTTATTTACCTTCCTAGCAGAGGAAGTCCGTGAAACGATGGCTTATCTTGGCTTCCGCACCATCAACGAGATGGTCGGGCGGGCTCAGTTCTTAAAGAAACGGGAAAATATAGACCATTGGAAAGCTAAGAAAATTGATTTCACAGACATTCTACATGTGGAACGCAACGAGCCTGGACAATCGTTATACAATACCGAAGAGCAGGATCACGGTATGGCCATGATTTTGGATTGGGGCTTATTAAAACAATCCAAGTTGGCTTTAGAAAGCAAAACGCCTGTATTTGGCACATTTAAAGTAAAAAACACAGACCGTACCATCGGAACCATGCTGTCCAATGAAATTTCAAAACTTTATGGTTCAGAAGGTCTTCCAGACAATACCATCAATTTCAAATTTGAAGGTTCTGCCGGACAGAGTTTTGGTGCATTTTCAACGAAAGGTCTTTCATTTGAATTACAAGGTGAAGCCAATGACTATGTTGGAAAAGGACTATCAGGAGCTCAGTTAGCCATCTATCCAGTTGCAGAAAGTGCTCTAATACCGGAAGATAATATCATTATTGGCAACGTTGCACTATTTGGAGCAACATCTGGGCATCTATTCGTCAACGGACAGGCCGGTGAACGCTTCGCCGTACGTAACTCTGGTGCAACAGCTGTAGTTGAAGGTGTTGGTGACCATGGCTGTGAGTACATGACAGGGGGGCGTGCGCTGATCTTGGGTGCTACAGGTCGTAACTTTGCTGCCGGAATGAGCGGTGGTATTGCGTGGATCTACGACATTAATGAAGATTTCCGCGAAAACTGTAATCAGGAAATGGTCGATCTGGATCCATTGGAAAGTGAAGACGAAACCGCAATTATCGCCTTACTGAAACGTCATATCTTGCTCACCAATAGCCGTAGAGCAGATTTTATACTACAAAATTGGTCAAGAGAAAAAAATAAATTCATTAAGGTATTCCCGAGAGAATACAAAAATGTCATTCGTCAAAAATTAGTTGAAGCATAATATAGGAAGCACAGATCATGGGAAAAATTACAGGTTTTAAAGAATTTGAGCGCGTGCTTCCAACAAAAGAAGCTGTTGAAGGTCGCGTACAGCACTATAAAGAATTCAATAAAGGGTATTCTGAGAACGAGCTCAATAAGCAGGCCGCGCGCTGCATGGACTGCGGTATTCCATTTTGTCATTCAGGCTGTCCACTGGGCAATGTCATCCCTGAATTTAACGATGCCGTATACGATGGAAAATGGGAAGAGGCCTATCAGATTTTGTCCTCCACCAATAACTTCCCTGAATTTACAGGTAGAATATGTCCGGCACCATGCGAATCAGCCTGTGTACTTGGTATACATAGTACTCCGATCACTATCGAGGAGATCGAAAAACATATTATCGAGATTGCTTTTAAAAAGGGTTATGTCAAAGCACATAAAAGTTATTTAAAAACAGGCAAACGCGTCGCCGTCGTGGGCTCCGGTCCAGCCGGACTAGCGGCTGCTGCTCAGCTCAATAAAGCAGGACACGATGTTGTTGTTTTCGAACGTGATGATCAGGTTGGAGGATTACTCCGCTACGGTATTCCGGATTTTAAATTAGAAAAATCGGTGATCGATCGCCGTGTCAATCTCCTGAAAGAATCGGGAATAGAATTCAAGGTGAATACAGAAGTTGGCAAAGACATCAGCTTTTATGAATTAAAAGCTTATGATGCTGTTATATTGGCAACAGGCTCTACCGTTCCATGGCACATGCAATTACCAGGGCATGAAGCTAAAGGCATACATTTTGCTATGGACTTTCTGACCCAGCAAAATAAAGAAGTAAGTGGAATTGCTATCGAACAAGACCGCATCCTGGCAACAGACAAGCATGTTGTTGTCATCGGTGATGGTGATACCGGATCAGACTGTATTGGTACATCCAATCGTCATCGTGCAAAAAGTATCACACAGATTGCCCGCAAACCTACACCTTCTAAACAACGTCTAAAGAACAATCCTTGGCCAATGGACAAGCTCACATTCGGAACCTCCTCTTCTCAGGAAGAAGGCTGTGAAAGACTTTGGGCTACAGAAACGCAAGAATTTGTTAAAGATGAAGATGGCCATATCAAAGCTATAAAAATCAAAGAGGTTCAATACGAAGTTGATGAATTTGGAAAAAGAACCCGCTTAGGAGAATCCGAGATCCGTGAAATACCAGCAGACCTCGTCTTATTGGCTATTGGTTATCAACACACTGAACATACGCTCCTAGAACAATTGGGTGTACGTGTCGATGAAAAAGGAAATATCCTTGCAAATGATAAAGACTACCAAACGACAATTGATAATATCTTCACTGCTGGAGATTGCCGTAAAGGCCAGTCGCTTGTTGTTTGGGCCATCTCTGAAGGACGCGAATGTGCTCGAAAAGTAGACGAATACTTAATGGGGTATTCAGAGCTTGAAAGCAAGGACTTCCTGGCAACAATAAATGCTTAAAAGAAGGAAGTTCTCAATAGAGAGATCATACCAGTGATATGCTAAGCTACGTTTAGACTTCGTAACAAGGATAAAAGCTTGGACAGCACAAAACATAAAAAGGTCCGTTGAGAATTCAACGGACCTTTTTATAATTAATAGTTAGCCACTATTTCAATGGATCCTTAAGTTTAACAAAATAAATACTGTTTTTGTCCACGGTCTTTATATAAGGTAATATTTTCGTCGCATAAAAACCTTTTCCCGTTACCCCAAAATCATCATCATTACATACCGCGATCAGAGATTGATTAATGACAGCCAGGCCCTCAGCTTTATCATGCGGATACAATTCCTTGATATCCGTCATTAAATCGGCGACCAATGTCTTATTGACTGGTTTAATATTATATTTTGTCAATGTAGCCGCGTCTTTGAGTTCCTCCACAGTTTTACCATCAAATAATTTCCCCGTTGCCGTATTATTCGCATCTGAGATATCTGTTGCGCCAGAAAGATCTATTTTATAAATCTTCTTAAATACAGTAGAACGAGTTTTTTCTGTCGCGTATTCCCCGTCACGTTCCAATACAATAAATGTTGAATTGCTCACGGCAGCGATTTCACTTACTGCCTGCAAATCGGTACGCTCCATCATATAGACATATTGTTTCGTGACGCCGCTCGCAATATCCAGCGTAACAATACGGATTGCCAATGAATTTTTAATCGCATCTTTAGATGGATTATAAAGTGGAAATTGCATAATTCCGACCAGTGTTTTACCATCTGGTGTAAGTGTCAATCCTTCCATTCCACGATTAGGACGACGTTTGGCAAATACCAAAGGCAACTTTTTACCCGTAGACCACGGATTGATCCGCTCTATTTCCTTTCCCGAAGCGTCAAAATGAACGATATGTGGTCCGTATTCGTCACTGACCCACCAAGAACCATCCGCCGCTCTCGCTAGTCCCTCTGAATCGATTCCATCCTCACTTTTCCCTAGATCATTACCATCAACCCCCAATGCTTTTTCCCCAGAACCACCTTTCCCTTCTGGATTTGGTAGACCATTCAATTTCACACCATCTTTATTTTTCAATTCGATAACAGATTCCAATGTTAGCGTATTGTCTTTTAATCTGAATTTACCGATCTGCGGTGTAAATGTTGGCGAAGCAAATACTTTACTATCATTTTCCGTCCCATCAATATTTGGTCCCCTATCCGTTAAAAGATAAAATATAGATTTATCAGTAGGATCTTGAGCCATCGATGATCCATAACCCCCATTATACACTTTTACTCCATTAACATCAATCAATACTTTGGGATCTGTTGCTATGGCCTTTTCGGGATAGGTCAGTTCAATCGGATCAGTAATCTGCGATACGTCATCTTTACTACATGAAGCACATAATAGGGCCAACGTCAATACACTGTATATTTTTTTCATCTGTCTAAATTTTTCAAATAATGCTTACTGTTATCCATATTCCGGACACGTTCAACTAGTTAAATTTCATCCTTATCGTCTTGCTTAGGCTATAACACAGCAGGTTTTGTCTACACAATCCATGCGCAGTGGGCAACCCAACGGTATTGCAAACATAAAAGCCAAATATTAGCCAATGATTAACATAAGTTTAAATAAACTGCATCAACCGTAAAAAACACGGTATAAAAATTAATTATCCTCGATTATGGAATTTTGAATTTCCCGGCATCACTACAAGAATAAATAGCTAATTGTGCAGCGAATTAACAGTATATTCTCTGCCCTCACCTACTAAAAATAGAAAGATGAAAAAGATCATAGTTGCCCTTTGCATAATTTTGGTATTTTCCAATGTGGATACGAAATCTCAGATCAGAACTACACGCGAAATACCAAGCTTAAAAATTAAAGATGGCGATGGCCAGCAAAACAAGGTGATATTGGCAGACCTAAAAATAGCTGTCGTCATATTCGGAAATATAGCCAAAACGACGATGACAATGGTCTTTGATAACAAGACCGACCGCGATCTCGAGGGCGAACTGACATTCCCTATGCCTGAAGGTGTCTCCGTGAGCGGCTACGCCTTAGATATCAACGGCAAATTACGACAAGCAGTTCCAGTCGATAAGAATAAAGGAACCGAAGTATTTGAAAGTATAGAAACACGCCGCATTGATCCGGGTTTATTGGAAAAAGTCGAAGGAAATAATTTCCGAACTCGAATTTACCCTTTACCAGCGAATGGGAAGCGTACCGTTCAGATTAGCTATTCAGAAAATCTGACCACAACATCGGATCAGGCTCGGTACTACCATCTACCCTTAAACTATAGTTCCCCCATTGAAAACTTCGCATTGGATATTCATGTCTTTCAAAATACCGATAAGCCAGATTTCACCGAGAAACCAGACGGTTCTTTGGCTTTCTCACAGTATAACAGCAATTACACAGCTTCTTTACATAAACAACAGTTTAAATCCCAGCGAAATTTAGTTCTTCAACTGCCGACAGGCAACAAGGAAGCATCTGGCCTATTTCAGGAAAATGGGGATAAAAGCTTCTACTTTCTTGCCAATGTAACGGCAAACGCGACAAAATCTACTCAAAAAAAATGGGGGCACAGTATTGGAATTATATGGGACCGCTCGCTCAGCAGTAAAAATAGAGATATAGAAAAGGAACTCGCCCTATTAGATCTCTTTTTTAAAGAAAACCCCAATATGACTGTCGATCTCGGCTTATTGGATATCCGCTTTGTAAAAGGTCATACGTTTCAGGTACGACAAGGTAATTGGAATGATCTCAAAAACTACATCAAAGGAATTGACTACGATGGCGGCACAGACTATAGTCAAATAAAAACCGGTGTAATACAGGCCAACAATTACCTGCTGTTTAGCGATGGCCTTTCTACATTTGGTCAAAGTAAAATCAACCTTGACAATCCAGTTTATTGCATTACTTCGTCCAATGGATCGGACTACGGTGTCCTAAAACAAATTTCCCAGAAACATCTTGGAAAGATGATCAATTTAGCCAATACCTCAACAACTGAAGCGTACCACAAGCTAAATACGATAGACCTTATTTACCTGGGGATAAAAGAAAAAAATGATTTTGAGGAAGTTTATCCTCAAAAAGGCACGCCAGTACAAGCCAATTTTTCTCTCGCAGGCGTAGGGAAACGCCCGGGATTAAAGCAGATCACCGTACTTGTAGGAGATGGGCAACAAGCACCGCAAGAGATTAGTATAGCGCTACAGCCTGACCATGGTGAAATTGACCTACAGCAGATCTGGGCACAAAAGAAAATTGAAGCGTTGGATCTTCAATACGAAGACAATCGTGAAGAAATTGAAACGCTTGGCAAACAGTTCGGTATTGTTACCCGAAATACCAGCCTGATTGTACTGGAAACCACAGAAGATTACGTACGTTATGCAATAACTCCGCCCGCCGAATTGCTTTCCGAATTCAATCGGCTCATCAAAGAAGAACATATAGAAAAGGAAGAACGTGTAGCAGACTTGTTGGATCAGGCTCAAGACATTACCAAACAGCTTCAGTCCTGGTGGAATACCGATTTTCAGCAAAAAAAGAAATACCCAACGCGTAAAAGATTGATTTCCATCCCTGACCTTGCTGTTGCCGAAGAGACGGCTACCGGAGTTGTTCCTGCTACACCTATACCGTCGCGTCCTTCAGCTAGCCCTGCCGCGACAGCACGAGCCGAAGAACTCAGGTCATCAGCTGCCGCTAGTGAAAAAAGAGTGGTCGCCGAAGGCAATTCAAATACCGCCAAAGCTGTTACCAGTGAATTGGCGATGGCGGCATCTGATGATGTTCTTCAGGATTTCGCTGTTGTTCAATCCTTAGAAGAACGCCTAGCTGGCATACAAACGACAAGCAGCATCAACAGCATACATGGAAAAATAAGCATCCCTGAAATTAAAGAAGACCAAGCCTATTTACAGGACCTTAATCAATCCAAAGATCCTTACAAAAGCTATCTCCAACTTCGGAATCAGTATATGGGAACGCCAACTTTTTATTTCGATGTCGCAAACTTCTTTTTCAAAAGAGGAGATCACAACAAAGCCTTACTCATCTTAAGCGCACTTGCAGACTTACAAATTGAAAATGCAGATCTCTACAAAACCATTTCCTATAAGTTACGGGAATGGGGAGATTACGACAATGCACTGTTCATTACTGCAAAGGTATTAAAATGGCGTCCCATGGATCCACAAAGCCACCGCGATTATGCCCTCGTTTTACAAGACAAAGGTATGTTTAAGGAGGCGCTAGAACAATTATATGGGATTTTGACCCAGAGCTACTCCCCAGAAGCAGCCGATCGCGATGATGGTATTGAAGAAACATTGGTCATGGAAATCAATAATCTCATTAAAGTAAACAAAGCTGCAAGCTCCAAAGTTGCCGTGAACAAAAAATTGATTGCTGACCTACCCGTCGACATGCGTGTTGTCATCAATTGGAATTCACGAAACACAGATATCGACCTTTGGGTAACTGATCCAAATCAAGAAAAATGCTTCTATAGTAATCCAGCCACAGCCATTGGGGGCCGACTCAGCAATGACTTTACTGGTGGTTATGGCCCTGAGCAATTTTTATTAAAAAAAGCTTTAAAAGGAAAATACAAAATTGAAGTTGACTTCTATAACGATGATTCCCTTACTTTAGCAGGACCTGCAGCGGTAATGGCCGAAATTTACACCTACTATAGCAGTGGCAAGCAAGAACGAAAAATCGTTACGATCTATCTTGACCGCAATAAAGAGCGCAATATTGGGATTGGCGAATTTTCATTCCAGTAGATGAGCAGAGACAGAAGGTGTCCAAAAAGACAAATCAAACCCTTTAAAAATTGCATCTATGAAATGATGCTTTAGGGGAAAGGTATATAACCACATGAAATCGGGGCTATCCAAAAAGATTGGATAGCCCCGATTTCAATTAATGCAATTTACGAATAACAAGATCTTTTTGTCTATTCTCTAATTTCGTTTTGACATAAGGGTAAGTGAATACTGCTCCCAAAACGATACAAGCGCCAAGATAAAACCCACCGCTCATGGTCTCCTTTTGTCCAAATATCAACATCGCCAACAGAATACCATAAACAGGTTCCAGATTTGTTGTCAGCGCAACAGTAAAAGCAGATAATTCCTTCATGACAGCAACCCCCATAACATAGGCCACCGCCGTACAAACCACACCTAACAACAGCAGATAAATTAAATCTTGCTGTCCCAATTTCATTTCAGCATTGAAATCTCCTGTAAACAACATCAATATGCTGATCCAGAAGCATGCCCCCATCATCTCATAGAACGTAATCAAGGTCGGGCTCGATTTTTTAACCATGCGCGCATTGGCGATAGAAAATATACTCGCGCAAAACGCACAGCCAAGCCCTGCCAATAGACCAACAAGATAATGTGTTTCAAAAGAAAAGATCGTATAAATACCGATGATAATGACCAAACCAACAACAATATCCAACAGCGCAATACGCTTTTTATTCACAATAGGCTCCAATATTGCTGTAAATAAGGTCACAGCGGACAGCGTAACCAATGTCACCGATACGGTGGATACTTTAATTGAATAAAAAAATAATACCCAATGCAGCCCAACAACGGCCCCCACCATAAAAAACTGGAGAAATTGTTTCCGCGAAACTACAATCGATTGTTTAGTTACCAAGAAATAGATCAACAGCGCGATAGACGCTATTGCAACACGATACCACACTAAATGAAGGGCAGATACGGAAATCAAGCTACCCAAAATTCCGGTAAATCCCCAAATAAGTATTGTTAAATGCAGAATTAGAATATTCCGATTTAATTGAATTTTAGTCATATTCTCTAGAATACATTTGTATAGAAATGATGAGCAATACCTATTATTTCCCTTTATAAGGCAGGCTCACTGAAGTTATTGAAAACTAACAAAAAATTACTTTGGCGCTTTTATCGCCAGGTATAGTGCTACCAAAAAGAAGGTAACATTCGGAATTAATACGGCTATCAACGGTGGCAGTCCCCCTTTCAAAGAAAACATAGTCGCAAACTGTATAAATACGATATACGTAAAACTTAGCGCGATACCAATACCAAGACTCAATCCTATCCCCCCACGCACTTTCTTGGAGGACAGTGCCACACCCATCAAGGTCAATACAAAAGCTGAAAATGGATATACGTAACGCTTGTATTTCTCCAGTAATAAATCGTTCATGACTCCGGTTCCCCTGATCTCCTCCTTATGGATACGAATATTTAATTCGCGTGTATCCATAGCGGTAAACATATTATCACGTACTTCAAAATCAGAAGGTTTCATATCCAAGGTTGTGTCTTTAACAGCTCCTTTGTCCATGCGTTCATGTAGTCCATTGATAATACGATTGGTATACCCTTCGATCTTCCATTTTGTCGCCACCGAGTCCCACGTAATACGATCAGCCATCATTTTCTCCTTAAGGGTATCCCCTTTGAAAATTTCAAGTACAAATCCGTAGCCTGTTTTGGTAGAATTATCAAAGTTGTCTATATAAACATAGCTGTTTTTGTCCAGTTGCATATGGGTAGAAACCCTCGAGTTATCCTTAGGTGGCTTTACATAGATATTTTCAAAATCAACCTTCATCTTATTGGTCTTCGGAATAATAAAGATGTTAAATACCAAAGAAATGGCAAAGATTAGGGTTGCAGCGATCATGTAGGGACGAAGCAAACGGTTAAAGCTATATCCGGCACTGAGAATCGGGACAATTTCGGTTTGGTCTGCCATCTTTGAGGTAAAGAAAATAACCGCAATAAAGTTGATCAGCGGACAAAGAAAATTTAGGTAAAAGGGAATAAACCCTGCATAATACTCAAAAATAATCTTATCGAGGGGAGCATGATATTTTAAAAAATCATCCAATCGTTCGGACACGTCAAAAACCACCATGACAACAGTAAATATTGCCATAGTGAATAAAAAAGTACTTAGATACTTTTTGATGATGTAACGATCGATTAACGACAGCATTTTTTTAACTTGAGCTATTTAGTTTTACAAACGTTGATCCAATATTTTCACCATTTTGTTTTTCCAATCGTAGAAAGTTCCATCAATGATTCGCTCCCTAGCCTGATTCACCAACCAAAGGTAAAAATGTAAATTATGTAAAGAAGCAATTTGTGCTCCAAGAATTTCCTGCGATTTAATCAAATGTCTTAGATAAGCTTTCGAATAAAATTGATCTGCCTGCAGATCACTCTCCGCTTCTATTGGTGAAAAATCATCTTTCCACTTTTCATTTTTGATATTGATAATACCATTCTGTGTGAAAAGCATACCATTTCTAGCATTACGGGTTGGCATAACGCAATCGAACATATCCACCCCTAAAGCAATATTTTCAAGGATATTTACCGGTGTACCTACCCCCATGAGATAACGTGGCTTGTCATGTGGTAAGATATCACAGACAACTTCGGTCATCGCATACATTTCTTCCGCCGGTTCGCCTACCGACAATCCACCAATCGCATTTCCTTCGCGGTTAAACGAAGCGATAGTCTCCGCAGATTTTATCCTTAAATCTTTGTAAACAGATCCTTGAACGATTGGAAACAAAGTCTGGTCATATCCATAAAGCGGATCTGTACTATCAAAACGATCCACACAGCGTTTCAGCCAACGATGGGTCATATCCAAAGAACGACGTGCATACCCATAATCACATGGATAAGGCGTACACTCGTCAAATGCCATAATGATATCCGCACCGATAATACGTTGTGTATCCATGACATTCTCTGGTGTAAATAGATGTTTTGATCCATCAATATGGGAACGAAAGGTAACCCCTTCTTCTTTGATTTTACGTACTTCGGTCAACGAATACACCTGATAACCACCGGAATCCGTTAAAATAGGTCGATCCCAACCATTAAATTTATGCAGCCCGCCCGCCTTATTCAACACATTCAATCCGGGACGTAAATAGAGGTGGTACGTATTACCCAGAATAATCTGCGCTTCAATATCGTTCTTCAATTCATGTTGATGAATTGCTTTCACTGTACCTGCCGTACCAACAGGCATAAAAATAGGTGTTTGAATGGGACCGTGTGCAGTTTCGACAACACCTGCACGTGCTTTTGACAATTTATCTTGTGCTTGTAGCGTAAATTTCATTAATATTTTTCCTCTGAGACAATTTCTATTTTAAAGGATGATTTGCCATGGACATGGCGATATCGGCATTTGGTGTAAAAAATTAAAAACTCATTTTCAGTCAGTTGTAACTTAAAAAGTCGTTATAGCTTTTCTAATTTTCACCCAAGCTCGGATTCATCCCTAGAATACGTTGCAAAAATACTATAAAAAGATTTGCAAACAGGATGTTTCAAAAATAAATTATCATTTTTCCCCTATAAAAAAGTTGCGGAAAGCACTTATCTTTGTGAGCTATGCTTGACCTTCACGTATTTTTGGCCAATCTTCCATATATTGCTTTCGGAGTATTGGGTCTTTTCCTCTTGATACAATTGTACTACATCTTATTTGTATATAGCAAATTGAGTGGTTATCAAATTGAAACTGTACAAGAAGGAACTGAATTCCCACCGCTGTCCGTTATTATTTGTGCACACAATGAACAGGATAATATTCGGGAATTCCTCCCGAGTGTACTGAATCAAGACTATCCCAATTTTGAAGTCATTGTGGTCAATGACTTTTCGACTGACAATACGCCCTGGATATTGCATGAGTTCGAAGCAAAATACCCCCATTTAAAGATTGTGGATATCAAAGAGCATATTCGCTTGAAACATGGTAAAAAGTTTGCCGTTAGTATGGGTATCAAAGCGTCAAAGCACCAGATACTGGTGTTTACTGACGCAGATTGTGCACCACAATCCGATCAATGGCTCAAAGAAATTGCAGCAGCCTTCAGACCAGAAACAGAAATTGTACTTGGCTATTCTCCTTATTTTAAGCAAAAAAGCTTGCTAAATCTATTGATTCGATTTGAAACCAGCCATACGGCCATGAGTTACTTTGCCTATGCACTAAAGGGAGATGCCTATATGGGAGTAGGACGCAATATGGCTTACAAAAAAGACCTTTTCTTTCGTAACAAAGGTTTTGCAGCCCATATGCATATTAAGTCTGGCGATGATGATCTTTTTGTCAACCAAAATGCAAATCCGACCAACGTTAACATTGCACTGGCAGCCGAATCCATTGTCTATTCGGAACCCAAAGCGACCTGGAGGAGCTATTACAAGCAAAAAGCAAGACACTCAGGAGCCTCTACCATTTACAAAAAGCGACATCAGCGCATGCTGGGCACGCAGCTGGTATCAGCCGTCCTTTTTTATGTCGCCCTTATCGCAACAGCAATTGCCTTTCCAATGTACTGGTATGTTCCTGTTACAGCCTACCTCCTAAGGCTGATTGCACAATGGATAATATTTGCCAACATCTATAAAAAACTAGAAGTAAAGGAACTCATTTGGTGGCTACCTTTGGTAGACTTCATCTACTATTTCTATATTTGCATCAATGGCATGTTCAGCAGAAAAAAGAAAAAAATAAGCTGGAAATAATTCACTTTTAAAACATTAAGCTTTGAATCCAACAGTTGATATCATCTATAAGTATTTTCCAAAATTAACGGATATTCAAAAAGAACAGTTTGCAAAACTTGCCGACCTCTATACATTTTGGAATAGCCAAATCAATGTCATTTCACGTAAGGACATAGATAGCCTCTACCTGCACCATGTGTTACACTCGCTAGGTATCGCTAAATTTGTTCAAGAGCTCACGCCAGGAACACAAATTTTGGACGTGGGAACCGGCGGGGGCTTTCCAGGTATCCCAATGGCCATTATGTTTCCTGAAGTCAAATTCCATTTGGTCGATTCTATCGGCAAAAAAATAAAGGTCGTACGCGAAGTTGCTGCTGGACTGGGTCTCCAAAATGTTGAAGCAGATCATATCCGCGCAGAACAACTCGACGACAAGTACGATTTTGTGATATCACGAGCTGTGACAAGACTTGGAGAATTTACGCCTTGGATACAGAATAAATTCGCAAAAAAAGATAAAAACGGTATTCCTAATGGAATTCTTTACTTGAAAGGCGGAGATCTCACCGAAGAGATCAAAGAATCTAAGCTCAAAGCAGAATTACACCCGCTTTCCGGTTACTTTAAAGAAGATTTCTTTGATACAAAATACCTGGTATACGTACCTATGTAGTTAAAGTTTGGCATTACCCATAGGAAATTGAAGTCGCCTATGGATAATGTCTACAGAATCCAGGTAGTTCGTTAAACACAGATGGATATAAGCAATCTTCTCATACCGATCATTCTCACGAAGCCACTTTAAGGAAGGCTCATAGTATATTCTAAATTTGCGCAGAGAATCTCCCGACAACTTACTGTATTCCTGAGTCAGCGGATACCATTCCTCGCGAATCAGATCCTGTTGGTATTCTTTTTCAAACTGACGTTGAAGCTTCCGCGAATTTCGTCCCTTTCGACTGAATTTATTGTAAAGCTTGTTCAGATTGACCGCAATTCCTCCCTGGTGAGGCAAGGTCACCATATTTTTCGTATCACCCCAGAAAAAGATCGACTTATACTCCTCCTTTTTTTCTTCCCATTTATCCGCTGCTGATTTACGCTTGATCGAAACAGTATCCAAACGTAAAGTATCTTTTTGACTGCCTTTTTTCGCAATGGTATCCTGATGATAAAATTCCGTTGGATAGGCAAAAAGCCCCTGCCTATTCAATGAGAAATAGACACAGAAAAATAATAAAGATAGAAACCCAATACGAACCATATTTATAATTGACAAACTAAAATAACCAACTATAAATAAAATTAAAAGTATTTAACTATCTTTAACTTAGAGAACTAAAGACCTAATTCTTTTTTAATTTCTAGGCCAATCAGATTGATCTCTTCATCCATACCGAACATAGGAAGCTCCGTTTCTGGGTTCAGTTTCAGCCAGTTTGTATCATTGTCTTTAATAATTTTTACGTATTCTACACCATCTTTAAAAATAACATACGTATCTTCTTCCTCAGGGAAAACAGAATAAACTATATCCCCCAATTCAATATCAAAAGGTTCTTTCATTTCCATAGTTAAAATATCATTAATCGCTCAAAGGTACCAATTCCTCATCTTCTTTCCATAATCGACCAATATTTCATTCCTTGAGATTTCAAATAAGCTTAGGAAAAGCGCAATCATGCCATAGCAATCCAGAGATTTTATAGTAGGCACGCGATTGCCTTCGATTAGGAACTTCGTTATTGCATTAAAAACACCATATGCCTAAGCGATTCTAACAAAAAGTACGACAGCTACTTATATTTTTCCTATATTTAGATAAACCCAATTATGAAACTAATTTATCCCATAGCTTTGACGAAAATCAAGGGCATTGGCCCTAGAACAGCGCGCAACATCATTGACCAAGGTCACGAGTTGGCAGACTTATTTGCTTACTCAAAAAAAGATTTGATGCAAATTCTTGGGATACGGGAATCGATCGCAGAAGCCATACACAATAAAAGCTATATGTCTGCCTGTGAAAAAGAACTTGCTTTTATCGAAAAACATCAGATACAAGCGTTATGGCTGGAAGACCAGAATTATCCAAATAGGCTACGACAATGTGAAGACGCTCCGCTTGTCGTCTATTATAAAGGAAATAAACCACTTAACAACACCAAAGTTATCAGTATCGTCGGTACTAGACATGCAACCTATTATGGCCAGAAAATATGCGAAGATCTGCTAGAGGCTATGAATGGTTCCAAAGACACCTTAATCGTAAGCGGTCTTGCTTATGGTATTGATGCTTTAGCACATCGCAACGCACTAAAAAATAATATTCCCACCGTTGCTGTATTAGGGCATGGTCTCGATCGCATTTACCCGGCATCCCATCGTGAACTTGCCACAAAAATGCTAGATCAAGGAGGTTTATTGACAGAATTTACATCCAACACATTACCTGAACGCAGTAACTTCCCTATGCGCAATCGCATTATAGCCGGTATGGCGGATGTCACCATTGTTGTAGAAGCTGCAATTAAAGGAGGTGCTTTGATTACCGCCGAAATAGCCAACAGCTACAATCGCGATGTATGTGCCTTTCCAGGAGCCGTTTACGAAAAAAGTTCTGAAGGCACCAATTACCTCATCAAAACCAACCGTGCGCATATGATTAGAGGTCTTCAGGATCTGGAATACCTCATGAATTGGGAAATCAGTACAAAAGCTGTTGGTCAACAGCTTAGCCTTCCTTTGACATTGACAAAAGATCAACAACTCCTTTTTACGCTCATTCAGCAAAAGGGACAATTAGAAATAGACCATATGATTGACCTCACAAAATGGCCACAAAGTAAATTGGCCTTAATCCTATTGGAACTTGAAATGCAGTCACTCATTCACAGCCTACCCGGAAAACGCTATAAAATAGTCGGACAGACCGAAATTCAAAAGAATTAGCTCTTTTCCGATCATGCAACAGCGCCGAAATGCCGTTTGGAGCGCAATTAAAATGTACATTTATATCCAACCAAAAACCAAAAATTAATGAACGAAAACAATACAAAAAGCATCTGGAAAGTCATCGGAGCCTCCTCCATGGGAACGCTTATTGAATGGTATGACTTTTTCATTTTTGGCAGCCTATCCATTGTAATTTCCACCAAATTCTTTCCGGCAGAAAATCCAACTGCTGCTTTTCTTTCAACCCTAGCCACATTTGCTGCAGGATTTGTCGTCCGGCCATTTGGAGCTCTATTTTTTGGCCGACTAGGCGATATTATCGGTCGAAAATATACGTTTATGGTAACTTTAATGCTCATGGGCGGCGCAACATTTCTCATCGGTTGCATCCCCAGTTATGAAAGTATCGGTTTTTGGGCACCGCTGCTCGTGTTGATCCTTCGTCTCTTGCAAGGTCTTGCCCTAGGCGGAGAATATGGCGGTGCGGCAACTTACGTCGCCGAACATGCTCCATTGGGCCAGCGGGGCTATTGGACATCCTGGATACAAACAACAGCTACTTTTGGCCTTTTCATATCTCTGGTCGTCATCCTCCTTACCAAAGGCTTTCTCAGCGAATCACAATTTGATTCCTGGGGATGGCGGCTTCCCTTCCTCCTCTCTTTAGTCATGGTATACGTTTCCTATCTTATTCGTAAGAAGATGAAGGAATCACCCGAATTTAGCAAGGCCAAAGCGGAAGGGAAAACAAGTACAAATCCGCTAAAAGAAAGTTTTGGCAACCGCTACAACCTCAAATTTGTGCTGCTCGCGCTATTTGGTGCAGCCATGGGGCAGGGCGTTGTTTGGTACACCGGACAGTTTTACTCGATGAGTTTCATGAAAACGGTCATGCACCTTCAATCTGACCAGGCCGATACCATCCTCGGCATCGCCTTACTCTTGGGAACGCCATTTTTTGTCGTATTTGGGTGGCTTAGTGACAAAATTGGACGAAAATGGATCATGCTTGGTGGGATGTTACTTGCCGTATTGACTTATCGTCCGATTTACGAATCCATGTACCAACTTTCCAATACCGAACAGAAAGTCAAGGTGAACGAAACAACGGAGAACCCTCATGGATTACAAACTGCAGAAACCATTTCCATCATCAAGACACAATATGAGGACCAGACGGAAGTTACAACAGCCAGCATGATTCATCAATCCGGTAAACTGAAAGGGCAGCAAACAACCAAAACCACAGTCCATATTGCAGGCAAAAACTATATGCTGCTCGTCCTGCTGATCTTTATACAAGTGATTTATATTACGATGGTGTACGGGCCCATTGCAGCATTCCTTGTTGAACTGTTCCCCGTAAAAATCCGCTACACATCCATGTCCTTACCCTATCATGTTGGCAATGGAATATTCGGCGGACTCCTTCCGGCTGTATCGACATACTTAACGACAAATGCCGAAGCATCAAATACCCCGCAATTCTATCTTGCAGGTTTGTGGTACCCTATTATCATTGCCATTGTATGTTTTATCATAGGCAGTATCTATATCAACAACAAATCAACTCCCGCAACACATGAATAATCTCAAAAAATTCCTCGGCATACTTTGGATCGTTTTAGCATTGTTTACTGCTTATTTTTCCATTTTTGAACTGGCCCTGCCAAAGATATCAACGGGACATCAGGAAGATCTCGTTTTTGGAATCATTATCCTGTGCATTTTGACCCCCATAATCTCCATTGGACTCGGTTTATTTGGCTATTATTCCCTATTGGGTGAATACAGCCAAGAGAAAATGTAATTCCAAAAATGAGATCGACTTTGAATAGGCAAAATTAGCCGATTATGCTTATTCAAAGTCGATCTTCCATACGCCAGATTATGCAACTTTCCGACATTTTGAAAAGAACATTTACGGCAAATGGACTTCGTCAAGCGCTTTTTTCACGCCATTTTTAGCTGTTTTACACAAATACCAAATCTACTCCGCCATAAATTGGTGCTATGAAAAGATATCAAATGCAATTTATTACCATGATAATCAACCGAATAAGATAAAAAGGTGTTTTTTCTTTCCTAAAACTGTTTTTTTTTCTACTTTTGTGGCGGGTAAGTCTTCTACGACCAGCTCCCATTGACTCCCCCAGGTTGGGAACAAAGCAAGGGTATTTGGTTGAGCGGTGCGATAGGAGTAGCTTACCCTTTTTTTATGCCCATTTTTTTTGACTAATCCGCTGGTCTGAAATTCAATTCTAACCTAAAAATCAACCAAATATCTTATATATCCCAATTGTTACCCCCAATTTCCCTATTTATAGAAGCCCTGTTACACAAGGCGTTTTAATCGCTTGGCATGTACATTCAACACAATTATAATTGTATATAAAAGCAAATTTATATAAGTTTGTAATCGAATAAGAACTATCGTATGAGTTGGTTTAAAAGAGAAAAAGCTGGTATTAGCACAGCTACCGCTAATAAAAAAGAAGCACCTGATGGTATGTGGAACAAATGTCCTACATGTAAAAAACCATTGTTGCATCTTGAACAAGTAGAAAACGACTATGTTTGTCAATATTGTGGCCACCACTTAAGAATTGGCTCCAAAGAATATTTTTCAATTTTATTTGATAATAACGAATTCACAGAACTATTTCCTAATCTAAATTCTGGTGATCCATTAGAATTTTTCGATTCAAAGCCATACCCTGAACGTTTAAAGGAAAGTCAAGCCAAAACAGGTCTTAAAGATGCTTTACGTTCTGGCCATGGAAAGATGAATGGTCAAGATATCGTGATCGCTTGTATGGACTTTAGTTTCATCGGCGGATCAATGGGATCTGTCGTGGGCGAAAAAATCGCGCGTTCGATAGATTACTGTATTGAGCATAAAATTCCATTTATGTTAATATCCAAATCAGGTGGTGCACGGATGATGGAAGCCGCATTTTCATTGATGCAAATGGCTAAAACTTCGGCTAAATTAGCGTTATTGGCAAAAGCAGAACTTCCTTACGTTTGTTTATTGACCGACCCTACTACAGGGGGAGTTACAGCATCTTACGCGATGTTGGGTGATATAAATATCGCAGAACCTGGTGCGTTAATCGGATTTGCCGGACCCCGTGTCATTAAAGAAACAATTAAAAAGGATCTTCCAAA
Source organism: Sphingobacterium sp. UBA7631 (assembly GCF_002483935.1). Classification (NCBI taxonomy): domain Bacteria; kingdom Pseudomonadati; phylum Bacteroidota; class Sphingobacteriia; order Sphingobacteriales; family Sphingobacteriaceae; genus Sphingobacterium; species Sphingobacterium sp. UBA7631. The sequence continues at coordinate 203,280 of NZ_DLIX01000008.1, read as the reverse complement.
AGGATTCCAGACTTCGGAATTCGTGCTCGAGCATGGATTTTTGGATTTCATTGTCGACCGTAGACAGTTAAAAAACCAAGTGGCTACCTACCTTAAATTAGTGGGATAATCATTGTCAGGATATAAAAGAAAGCGGTGCCAAGAATATTCTTGGTACCGCTTTCTTTTTTCGCCCCATAACTGTTGTGCCTGCGACCTCTTGTCGGATATATAGAACGTATAAATCAACCGTCTTTTTAAAGATATCGCCAAAAAGCCCATATTTTTCTTTTGGACAGATAATCCGTTTCACCCTCCTTCTCATAAGCTTCCCGCTCAAACGAAATACGCCGGTACGCTTTATCAAAATCCCGAAATTGAATAAAATGAACGGCAAATTCAAGAAGATACCAAACATAGAAAAAGAGAATACCTAATTCAAGCGCTTGTCGCAAATGTATACGCTCATGACGAATCAAGTCGTCCTTCTGTTTAAAAAAAGTACTTTTCAGAAAGATAAAAGGATAAATAGTAATTGCATTAGCTTTTCCAAAAGAGAAGAAATTTGTCCAAAATTTGCTAACTATGATCATATAGGATGTCTAGACCGTTTTCAAACGACTCAAACTTAGAAAAATTTACCTTTATACACAATTATTATTGGCGTCTTATGAATTGTACTATATATCTATCGTTCAGTCCTTGATTCGATAAGAGATCGCAAAAATTTCTTTTTGAATAGGAATTTTTATTAAGTTTGCTATAGATTAATTGTGAAGATATGCCGTACAAAGAGCGTGAAATAAATAAATTGTATTATACAATGGGAGAAGTTACAGAAATGTTTGATGTAAATGCATCCCAGATACGTTTTTATGAGCGTGAATTTGATATTCTACAGCCTAAGAAAAATAAAAAGGGTAATCGCTTATTTACGCAAGAAGATATTGCCAATTTAAAGATCATCTTCAATTTGGTTAAAGATAAAGGTTATACACTACAGGGGGCACGTGATTACCTGCGTGACAACAAATCTGAGGCAAAAGAAAATCAACGTGTTGTAGATTCATTGGAGCGTTTGAAGAACTTTCTTCTTGAAGTTCGTGATTCACTATAGCATTGAGAAAACTCTTATAAAACTCCCGAAACGGAACCATTACATCATATTCGCAGTGTTCATGGGATCCATTTCAGTAACGAAATCCATTCGACTATACAGAAGTAGCGCAAATTTCTGGACCCATTACATGGGAACCAAATGTATCCACGATCGCTTTGCCATCACACCATATATCATCCAGCTTTCAAAGCTCAAAAAAGATTAAAGAAAACCCCATCTAACGCTCGTTCAGTTCTATAACCTCAAGATTTTCAATTTTATCTTTGTTGATATCAAATCGCATCAATGTCCTCACTTTATGCCAACCATGCTTACCCGCTGCACCTGGATTGAGGTGAAGGCATTGAATCTTAGGATCGAAGATAACCTTTAGAATATGGGAATGTCCAGTAATAAATAATTTCGGCGGATTTTTCATCAATTCCCCTTTAATACGTGGGGTATATTTCCCGGGATAACCACCAATATGTGTCATAAAGACGTCCACTTCCTCACATTTAAACCTCAAATCTTCTGGAAATTGTAAACGAATTTCTTGACCATCAATATTACCATAAACTCCGCGCAGCGGTTTAAAAGCCGCCAACCGATCTGCAACATCCACATCACCAAAATCGCCTACATGCCAAATCTCGTCGCAGGCTGCAAAATGAGTAAATACCGCTTCATCTAAAAAAGAATGTGTATCTGAGAGTAATCCGATCTTTGTCATCATTTAAAAAGCTAAAAAATAAGGTGCCAGGGCCGTGCGATATGCTTCTGAATAAATACCTTTAGCAGCATAAATAACAAACTCACGTACTGCAACCGACTCAACAGGCCTCCGTTCAAAGGTTACGATCTTACGTAGCACCGATTCTCCTTCAAAGGAACTTATCCGAACTTCAGTAGAACAATGTAAACCTCTTTCTGTAGAAATACTGACTAAGGTATCCGCTAATGCCGCTGGAAGGATAAGGATTAATTTCCCCCGATTCGATAAGCATATAGAGGCGAAATCCAACAGTTCAAAGAAAAAATCCAGATCCGTATGTCTAGCCAGTTTCCTCCGTTCATCCGGATTATGCAACGAATCCGTATAAAAAGGTGGATTTGATACAATCAAATCATAATTTCCTGTTGTATCCAGTTGCTGAAAGGAACTAGCATGTAGCGTTAGGCGTTCACGGAAAATGGAATTGCGAAAATTTTTATCCGCCATCAACGCAGCCAAAGCGTCGATTTCAACAGCTTCTATCTGGCTATTCCCAAGACGCTGAGCCAACATCAAGGCAATGACTCCAGTGCCTGTGCCCACATCCAAGACACGTTCTACAGGTTCTATCTCCGACAATGAAGCCAACAAAACACCATCTGTATTGATCTTCATCGCACAGTCAGACTGATCAACCTCAAATTGTTTAAACCGAAATATCGACGCCATACGCCAAAGATAAAACTTTTAGGACCTTTGGCACAAACAAACCCATGTAACCTGCGATTTATTTGCTAATTTAGTCAGCAACAAATCTATATAAGCCATGAATATCCGTCAGCTTGCTCTTATGATATTGATTATGAGCTGTGTCCTTCCCACAAAACTATTGTATGGACAGGAAAATTGTGAACGATATACCGTTGAGACACTTCCCCTTTTGACGCAAGCCTTAAACAACAATGACTTTGACAAAATTGACCCTTTACTTAATAGTATACAGGCAAGCTGTGGTATCAATGAATTTGTACAACGGTTACGCATTCTTATGCAAATCATTGAAAAGAAAAATAGTACTGCAGCGATTGACCTCTATTGGAACAGTCAATTTGATAAAAGCTTTCTACAAAGACTGGATGCGGCAGACCGGGACGATTTCTCAACGCAATACGAACAGCATAAGGAAAAATACAATTTTTACCCATTGCGGCATCCACTGGATGGCCTCATCAAAGTAAGGGCACAAGCACTCCTTGTTTCTGACAGTTACACGTTAACGGATCAGGAAAAAGATATTTTACAGCTTTTTTCAGATACTGACGTTTCCAGTGCCGTGCAAGGCCGACAAGCTGATGAACAAGATAATCAACAGCCATTTCCAGCACCCAAAGTGTACAGAGATAGACAAAAAGCCAAACTTGGCTATGTTCCTTCAATCGGCGTAGTCACCCCACTTGGTGGAGCCAACAAAATTTTCGGAACCAACGTAAGCTTTGGATTTATGCTGATGAGCTCGCTAGAAAGAAAATTTATTTTTGAAGGTGGCTTCAAGGTGCGCATCAACTCAAACGACCGCAATATTGATTACAATTACGATGGCTCCAATGTTTCGGTCAATTCTTCAGCGACCGCATTTATGGGCGGTGCTGTAGGTTACAAAGTTTTTGACAACGACAAATTTATACTGATTCCAAAAGGTATCCTTGGCATAGATATTACAGATACCGGCATTACAGAAAGCGCTTATTCCTCTGGTTATTATGATCCGGATGGTTATTATTATGATGGTGGATACACCGATCGTATGGTAACCATCAATAATGTGCACTTAGGACTTGGTCTCGCATCCCTATTTCGCATGAAAAACCAAAAGTACATTGGTTTCGAACTCGGCTATCATTACGCGCCTTATGATGCCAGCAGTAAGGTATTGATCCCAATACAGGCGAATTACGGAAGCTTGGAACTATTTTTCAGGTTTTAAGCAATAGCCCTTCAAAAACTTTCATGACTTCGCAGACATCAACAACAATGAAAGCGAGCTCAAGGTTCTCTCTGACCAATAAGATCAGGCACTTTCAGAAAAAAATACGCCAGATGATGTTCTGTTTTAAAAAACATGATCTGGCGTGTTCAAATCGAAGAAAACAAGTCCCACTTGAGATCAGGTGTACAAGTCCAAAAGAAGATTTAATTCTTTAGCAGGCGTTGTATCTCATCCAGCTTCATTAATGCCTCAACTGGAGTAAGCGAATTAACATCCAGATTATTCAGCATATCCCTGATCTTATTCAAGACAGGATCATCAATGGAAAACATTTGCAATTGGTAGGCCTGTTTCTGAATCTTACGCATACTATCCTTAATCTGCTCCCCACCAGTTCGCTCCTGCTCCAATCTTTTCAGGATCTGGTTGGCACGATTCAGCAACTTTTGTGGCATCCCCGCGAGCTTTGCCACATGAATACCAAAACTATGTTCTGAGCCTCCTGGAACGAGCTTCCGCAAGAAAATAACTTTGTTATTGACTTCCTTCACCGTCACATTATAATTTTTAATACGATCCAATGAAGTTGTCAGCTCATTTAATTCATGGTAATGCGTTGCAAACAATGTTTTTGCTTTGGCTGCGGGATGATTGTGTAAAAACTCAGCAATAGCCCAAGCAATAGAAATACCGTCATAGGTACTTGTACCACGACCGATTTCATCTAAAAGAATGAGACTACGGTCTGATAAATTATTCATGATGCTCGCCGTCTCATTCATCTCTACCATAAACGTAGATTCTCCAGAAGAAAGATTGTCAGAAGCACCCACACGGGTGAAAATTTTGTCAACCAGACCGATCTTTGCTTCTTTTGCCGGTACGAAACAACCAATTTGCGCCATCAACACGATCAATCCAGTCTGACGGAGTAACGCCGATTTACCGGCCATATTAGGCCCCGTAATAATAATAATCTGTTGAGTCTTTGGATCCAAGAACGTATCATTGGTAATATAGTCCTCGCCTATTGGCAGGTTTCTTTCAATGACAGGGTGTCTTCCGCCTTTAATATCCAAGATCTTGCTCTCGCTGATTTCAGGCTTTACATAATAATTTTTCTCTGCTACAACCGCAAAGTTAAGCAACACATCCAGCTTAGCAATCAGCTGTGCATCGAGCTGAATAGGTTTGATATATTCAGCAATGGAAAGCAATAAGTCTGCATATAATCTATTCTCCAGTGCTTGGATCTTCTCCTCAGCACCTAGAATCTGTTCTTCATATTCTTTCAGTTCCTCCGTAATGTAACGTTCAGCATTCACCAGCGTCTGTTTACGTATCCACGTCGTAGGAACCTTATCCCTATGGGTATTGGTAACCTCCAGGTAATAACCAAAGACATTATTGAATGCAATTTTCAAGGAAGGAATTCCAGTGAGTTCAGCTTCCCGTTTTTGAATCTCAAGCAAATAATCCTTACCGCCAAAGGCAATTTTACGCAATCGGTCCAATTCGGGATCAACGCCATCAGCAATTACGCTACCCTTATTGATTGCCACTGGGGGCTCGGCCTGAACCTGCAGCTCTATTCTTTCTCGGATAACTGTACAAGCATCCAATTGCTCCGATATGGTCTGTAGCGCGTTGGCATCTTTACGATCTGTAAGTTCCTTCAACTTTTCTATCGCATATAAAGCCCGTTTTAATTGCACGATTTCCCGCGGATTCGCTTTTTGTAGTCCTATCTTGGAAATTAGGCGTTCAAGATCCCCCACCTGCTTGATCTGACCAATCAACTCATCCCTTAAATTGCGATCAGCAACAAAGAAATCCACCACATTCAATCGTTCCTGAATACTTTTCTTGTCTTTTAACGGCATCACAATCCAGCGCTTGAGCAAGCGCGCTCCCATTGGACTGGATGTATGATCCAATACATCAGAAAGGGTTACAGCATTTTCATTCAACGAACCGATTAATTCCAAATTGCGGATCGTAAAGCGATCCAGCCACATAAAACGATCTTCTTCGATACGCGAAAGCGTAGAAATGTGTTGTAAGTTACGATGCTCGGTCTCGTTTAAGTAATGTAAAGCTACACCGGCAGCAACAATCCCCGCAGGCATACGATCAACACCAAATCCTTTCATCGACGAAACCTCAAAATGCTTCAATAATGTTTCTGTAGCATAGTCTCCCGTATACGGCCATTCGTCAAGAAAATAAGTATAATAATGCGACCCAAACTGTTCTACAAAATCCTTGCTCTGTTTTTTGGAAAGAATGACTTCCGTTGGCTTAAAACCTTGAAGCAATTTATCGATATAGGTAACACTTCCCTGAGCAACCAAAAATTCACCTGTTGAAATATCAAGAAAAGAAATACCGATCCGCTCTTTTTCGATAAAGATTGACGCTAAATAATTATTCGATTTCTGCTGAACAATATTGTCATTGTAGGAAACGCCAGGGGTAACCAACTCTGTCACACCACGCTTAACGATTGTTTTTGTCGTCTTAGGATCCTCCAACTGATCACAGATCGCCACCCGTTGGCCGGCACGCACCAATTTTGGAAGATAGGTCTCCAACGAATGATGAGGAAAACCAGCCAATGCGGTTTCCGATTCCGAGCCATTACCACGCTTCGTCAAAACAATGCCCAAAATCTGGGCAGCTTTGATTGCATCCTCACCAAATGTCTCGTAAAAATCGCCAACACGGAACAACAATAACGCTCCAGGATACTTAATCTTGATCGCATTATACTGTTGCATCAATGGGGTCACTTTCTTTTCTTTTGCCAACTTGTAAATCAATTTTTATGAAGCGTAAAAATAGGATAATATCGTCGCTTTGGCAAACGATACACTCAACTTCTCGACAAAATCATTTCCATTAAACAAGAATATAAGCTAAGTTTGTATCCGAAAAAAATTAGTCATGGCCATCAAAAGATCTGGTAAACAAAATACGTCCAGCAAACAACAAAATACCTTCAAAAAAAAATCCTTCAACCCATTGAAGTCCATAAAATCTCCGATCCTGCGCATTGCGACACGGGTAGTGCTCTATTTTATTGGTATTTCACTCTTTTGGGTCATTAGCTTAAGGTTCGTCAATCCTCCCATCACCTGGTTGATGATTCAACGTGGGTTTGAACTAAAAGAGCAGGGCAAAGGATTTAAACTGGAAAAAAACTGGCTGGATTACGATGAACTTTCGGACAACTTAAAATTAGCAGCCATTGCAGGAGAAGATGCCCATTTTATGACACACTGGGGATTCGACATGCAAGGAATTCAGAATGCCATCAAAAAAAATGCACAAGGAAAAAAATTACGTGGTGGAAGTACAATCAGTCAGCAGGTAGCCAAAAATGTATTTCTATGGCCAGGCCGTTCGTGGTTGAGAAAAGGCTTTGAGACCTATTTTACAATTCTAATTGAGACCTTTTGGAGTAAGAAAAGAATCCTCGAAGTTTATCTCAATGTGATTGAAATGGGACAGGGAGTTTATGGTGCCGATGCGGCAGCTTCGTATTATTTTAGCAAAACAGGCAGCAATCTTTCAAAAAAACAAGCCGCATTGATTATAGCCATACTGCCAAACCCAAGAGAATGGGATGCCCGTAACCCTTCTGCTTATGTCAATAGACGCGCAAATGCGATTGCAAAATACATGCACCATTATACCATTCCGGAATAAGCCAAGCAATTGTCCGCGACAAATCATCGTTCCTAAGCGTAACTTAAAGCCGAAATCGTATTTCTATTTTTTGCTCAAAAAAATGCCCCAAATAAGTGTCTAACTTTTTGGGGCATTTTTAGTGTTACTATGAACTTTATTGAATGACTGTGCTTGACTTATTTAAAAAGTCGTTTATGCCAGCTTTGATGGAAGGGCACTGCCCAAGCATTCTCCATTTGATGTTCATGGGTAATGGTATTATCAAATACTAAGGTATTATCATTGATGGTACCGTCTGCCAGTAGCTTCTCAAATCCGTCACGGTTAACCACGCCTATTCCTTGATCCCCTTTATACGCAAATTGCATGCGATCAAATAATTGAATACCGTATTTAGATTCAACTCCTTTTAAAAATCGAACCGAACTATCAATAGAACAACCTGATGCAGCCGCGACATCTTCGTCCACTTTAAGGATGATAAAAAGATTATCCCGCAATTCTGCGGAAGCAGAAAGTGGTTTTCCATGTACTTTCCACTGTTCAGCAAAAGCTTCTAGGTCAGTAACAATCTCTTGTCCCTCTGCTGCCGTTAGCAGACGATCTGCCTGATAAATCCAGATACGCTTCATATGCAAATGATTTTTTAAAGATCCATCTAGCCGATACAAATCAACTGATTAATCCGATACTGTTTATACTCCCGGATACATGGAATATAGTCTCCATCGCATCCGATTTCATTTAATTATTAAACCAGATTAAACAACTCGAATCCGGCGTGCCATTGTATTTCATCACAATACCTTGACCCTCAAATCTTACCACTAACCAATATAATACGGAGAGATCATCAAATAAACGATCACCCCGGTAACAGCTACATAAAGCCACATGGGATAAGTAATACGGGCAAGCTTTTTATGACGTTCATAAGAACCCGATATGCCTCTAACAAATGTAAAGAGTACAAAGGGGATGATGATAATGGAAAGCAAAATATGCGTGATCAGGATAAAGAAATAGATCGGTCTCAAAATTCCCTCGCCACCATATTTTGTTTCGATTGAAGTCATGTGATAAGCAACATACATCGCCAGAAAAGCTAAAGAACAAGCAATGCACAATTTTATTAAACGTTCGTGCAATGACTTATTCCCTTTCTTTATCGCTGCTACCGCCCAAAACAGCAATACAGCGGTAATCCCATTGATAGCTGCGTAGATCGGGGGCAAAAATGTTAGTGGCTTCACATCATAACCCAGCTTTTGTAAATTCACCGTAAAGAGGATAGCAACCACTATCGGTATAACGATAGATAACAACCAAATCCATTTACTGTACTTTTTCTCTTTATTCAGACTCTCTTCCATGATATAACTATCTTTTTTGTTCTATTGTTGCTGGATGGTTTCGGATTTCCTCGACCAATAATAATTTAATTTCATCTTCCAGGCGGTCGACATCTGTCTTTACGTTGATGTCATATATCCCTCTTATACGTCCTTTTGTATCGAGTAAAAGATAATTAGAGCCAATAATGAATGGTTTATTGCCATCATTGTTGACAAGCGCGTCCTGCAATAGACTTTCTTTAGCAAATTTAAAGATATCAACAGAAGGATCTGTCACAAAAAACCAAGATTTGGTCCAGGGTTTGTAAACTTTCGCGTATTTCGCTAATACATCAGGTGTATCATAGGCTGTATCAACCGTGATAGAATACAACTTAACTTTCTGATTCTGAATAAACCGATTAGCAATTTGATCTAATCGCTTAATCATTGTCCTTGATAAGGAAGCGTCCCTAGAATACATCAGGTGGACTACAGAGAGTGTTGTATCATTGTCCAACAAATGCACTTTCTTACCATCGTAATTCACAAAATCAACAGGCGTCACTGTATGGTAGATGGTATCGGGAATATCACGTCCCCATTTTCGATGTGTTGTTCCCGGCACTTCCTTTTTCCCAAAAATTGGTAAGGAGGTGTAGCTATTCGAACCGCTTTTATTTAGTATAAAATATAAAAATCCCGGCAGTAAAAGAATTACTGCCAGGATCAATATAGTTTTAATACCTTTCTTTTGTCCAGTATTATTATCCATTATCCACTTTATCTATTTATTTGGAAACAATTGATGCTCTTGAAAAGCACCTGCCAAGAAACCTCCCTCAACCAACATCAGGACAATAAAATAAATAATAAAAATAAAGACAATTGCAACGGTAACAATGAAGCTCGACTTCTCGAATTTCAAGTGCATAAAGAATGCAACGATATAATAAGCTTTAACTAAAGTAAGCACGATATAAATAGTATTTACTAACGCCCCTTTAGTTAGAATTTGCCAATGGTGCACAAAGCCCAATGCAATTAAGAACTCCAGACAAGTAAGCGCTAAAAGCACTCCAAATACTCTCCAGATGGCTTTTTTATCCATCCCACCTTCGTGAGCATGCTCTCCATGAGCGATATTATCTTGATATTGTGACATAGCTATCTAAAATTATTTATTGCGTAATTAGATTAAGTAGAAGAATGTAAATACAAATACCCATACTAAATCCACAAAGTGCCAATATAAACCTACTTTTTCGATCATTAAGTAAGAACCACGGTTTTCAAATGTATTATTTAAAGTCATGCATAGGATGATGATATTTAAAATAATACCCACAGTAACGTGGAATCCGTGAAAACCAGTAATTGTAAAGAACAGGTTAGCAAATTGCAACGCTGAAGTATAAGAAATATCATGCGTAAAATATGGCATCAATGCTGTTTTAATGGCATCACCTTCCAAACCTGTCGCAGGGTTTTTACCAAACCAGAAACCCATGTGGTGTAAGTGAGTCCACTCGATAGCCTGACAACCAACGAAACAGATACCGCCCAAAATAGTCCAAAGCATCCATTTAACAACTTCATTCTTTTGATTGCGGTGACCAGCTTCCACGGCTAAAACCATAGTTACCGAAGACATAATCAAAATAAAGGTCATTAAACCGACAAATACCAACGGTTGACCATGCTCTGCAATTCCAGGGATAGATTGGAAGATCTTATCTGGGTCAGGCCAAGTTGGATGAGAAAAGCGTTGTGCGCCATAATAAACCAAAAATGCCGAAAATGTGAAGGCATCCCCTACCAAGAAAAACCACATCATGATTTTTCCATACTCTAAGTTCCAAGGTGATTTTCCACCATTCCATGGACCAGTTTTTACCTTATCCAATTGCGATACTGTTGTACTCATTGTTTACTATTATTGATTCAAAAGTAAGAAAACATATATATAAATCCATAAAAGATCGAGAAAATGCCAAAAAATACTGGCAAGATCCATGCGGAAAAGATTGCCGTCCTTAGGAAGTTTGTTACTTCCTATAATAGCGCCAATCAAAACGATCAACCCCGCAATAATATGCGCCAAGTGCATCCAGATAAAAACGTAAATAAAGGATTGTGATGCATTGTTATTCACAAAATAAACACCCCTATCGATCAATACATTCCAAGCATGAACTTGCAAGGCAAAAAATACAACTCCCAAAATAAAAGTTGCTATCAAAAACAACCGCTGTTTGGAAGACTCCCCATTTTTAGCCGCTCTATGTGCTAAAAACATCGTCAGACTACTCACCACAATCACCAAGGTACTATATAAAAGTGCATTTGGCAAAAGGGTCTTAATCCCTTTGTCCACGCCGCTCGCTGTATATACAATGAAACCACTGGATAACGCTGCAAACATCATGAACATACCCAACATACCCAACCACAGGTTGAACTTTTGGGCTTTTCTCTGTACTAACTTCTCGTCAGTTTGTGCTTGTATATCTAACATTATTTCAACGGAATAAAGTTAAGCAATAATACGAGTTGTGTCACAGGCAAATAGATAAATGAGGTAAACATTACTTTCTTCGCTGAAGGAATATCACAATTCTTAAACAACAAATAACCGTAATAACCAAACATTATTCCGCCGACCACGGATACAATCGTAAACCAAATTCCACCAAAGCCAAAATGATACGGTATAAAACCTGCTGGTATCATAAACAAACCTGAAATGAATACCATAAAAGCCGATATCTTATCACGTTTTGTCGTCGGCAATAAGCGAAAACCCGCTAATTTATAGTCGTCGTCCACAACCCAGGCAATTGCCCAGAAATGTGGAAACTGCCATAAAAACTGAATAGCAAACAACACAAAGGGAATAATAATAATTGCCGCTTCGTTATGTCCACTATAGTAGGCTAGATCATCTTGCGAAAAAGCTGCATAATAACCAATTAATGGCGGAAATGCACCCGGAAACGCTCCGACAAACACTGCTATTGGTGATTTTCTTTTTAATGGTGTATAGATAAATGCATAAAGAAGAATACAAAAAACCGACAGCAGACCAGCGACAAAATTCAGTCGAACAAGCACCAAGGTTCCTAAGATGCCCATAAAGACACTCAATACCAAAGCTTGTCCTGTCGTCATCCGGCCTGATGGCAACGGTCTGTCTTCCGTACGTTTCATCAGTTTATCCAAATCCTTTTCAATGATCTCATTGAATCCGTTTGCGGAGCCTGTAACCAGAAACCCACCGACAGTCAACAATAACCAGTTAAACCAGAATATATCACCCTGTTGTTTTGATCCTATCAGAAAAGCAATTGACGCCGAAAATACGACCGTCAATGTAAGTCTCAACTTAACAAGCTTTTTGAAATCTGAAATAAATTCTTTCATAACTAAAAGAGACCTCCTACTATCAGTGTAATTAAACACGAACTTTTAAACATAAACATCCCGAATTCCAAGATTAGTGCCTTTGCTTATTTAACAATAACATCAGGTAGAACTGTGCACCAAATAAGAGCGTAGCCACCACCAAATGCGTCGTCTGTGCAAATGCAGGTATTGCAAATCGAGCTAAGATAATTCCTGATAGCATTTGGATACCCACGAGAATCAATGCGATTAAAGCAAATTTATATTGCTTAGAAACCGTATTAAAACTTGTGCGGACCAAAAAGAATAATACAATAACTAAAATCAAAGAACAATATGCCAACCAGCGATGTAATTCAAACTGTTGGCCAATAGTTGTTATAAAATCAGTACGAGCTACCGATGAACCGGTTAATAAATCAACCTCTTCCCGAACCCCCGTTCCAACTATTACTTGTGTTAGCATCAGCAAAATAGATACTATAGCAAGTCCTTTTAATATACTCGAAGAACGATTGACCAATAAGGTCTTATTTCGTAAAGTAACTGCTTTGAAATAAGTATAAATACTAATACAAACAATTACAAGTGCTAAGAGCATATGTACTGTAATAATCCAGGGCATCAAATTTGTCGATACAACAATCGATCCTAACCAAGCCTGAAGTACAACAACAAAAAGATTAATCACTGACCAAACAACGATCGAACTTTTCGACTTCAAATAGGTGAAAGAATAAATAGCCGTAAACAACAAACAAAATCCAGAAACAACGCCCACCAACCGATTGATATATTCCGTCCAAGTCTTTGCAACATTAAATTCTTCATGCTGTAAAATACTTTTATCGGTACGGAGCTTATAGGCCATTTCTTTATCGCCGAAAAATTCTACTATCCGTGCGAAACGTTCGTTCTTTTTTGCTCTTCCTTCACTATAATGTTGTTCATATCCTTGAGGTAACTGAGAAATATCAGTAGGAGGAATAATGCGGTTAAAACATCTTGGCCAATCTGGGCATCCCATTCCTGACCCTGTACTCCGAACAACCCCTCCAGCAATAATGACCAAAAACAATACGATGATCGTTATAAAATTGGTCTTTACAAATCGCTTTTCAGCTGCTGGAAACATAATACTACCCCTACCTCTTAAAATATAAACTTATATAAAGTAGCGTCGATTTTCCCGACGCTACTTTATAAGATTTTATTAGTCTTTTCTACCATTTTGAGCATTCCATTCTGCTTGGATACGCTCTGCTTCCTCATCTCCTTCAAAATCGTGAGGCAAGTTAGAGCTCATCGTTTCAGAGAAAGGAACACTTTGAGGAATAAAATCCTCACCATGACCTGGCTTACTGTAATCGTAAGGCCAACGGTGTACAGTCGGGATCTCTCCTGGCCAGTTACCGTGGATATGCTCTACCGGAGTAGTCCATTCCAATGTGTTTGACTGCCAAGGGTTTTGTGGTGCTTTTTTACCGAAGAAAATCGAAGTAAAGAAGTTCCACAAGAAAGCTACCTGACCTAAAGCCGCAATGATCGCAGCCCAAGTCACCAATTTGTTTACAGAAACCCATTTCGCCATGAAAGCAAATTCTGTAAATGCATAGTAACGGCGAGGTACACCATCAATACCCATAAAGTGCATTGGGAAGAATACCATGTAAGCACCAATAAAAGTCAACCAGAAGTGTAAATAACCTAATTTCGTGTTCATCATACGACCGAACATCTTAGGATACCAGTGGTAAACACCACAAAGCATACCGAAGATTGACGCTGATCCCATAACCAAGTGGAAGTGGGCAACAACAAAATACGTATCGTGTAAGTTGATATCTAAAGCCGCATTACCTAAGAACAATCCTGTCAAACCACCAGAGATAAAGAATGATACCAAACCGATAGCAAACATCATCGCCGGAGTGAAACGGATATTACCTTTCCACAACGTAGCCAGATAGTTAAACGCTTTTACAGCCGAAGGAACCGCGATAATCAATGTAGTAATCATAAATACACCACCCAAGAATGGATTCATACCCGTTACAAACATGTGGTGACCCCATACGATAAACGATAATACGGTGATACCGATCAACGAGTAAACCATCGCATGGTAACCAAAGATTGGTTTACGTGAGTTGGTTGCAATAACCTCAGAAGTTAAACCTAAAGCAGGCATAACAACGATATATACCTCAGGGTGACCTAAGAACCAGAACAAGTGTTGGAACAAAATTGGTGAACCACCTTCGTTCGGTAATATTTGTCCTTGAACAACAAGATCCGACAAATAGAATGACGTACCAGCTGCACGGTCAAAAATCAGAAGAACAACCGCAGAAACCAATACTGGGAATGACAACATACCGACGATAGCCGTTAAGAAGAACGCCCAGATTGTCAAAGGCATTTTCCATAAGTCCATTCCTTTTGTACGCATGTTCAAAATTGTACTTACATAGTTAATACCACCGATCAACTGTGAAGCTACAAATAGAACCATACTCACCAACCACAAAGTCATACCAGTTGCAGATCCTGCGATTGCAGTAGGAACAGCCGATAGTGGTGGGTAGATTGTCCAACCAGCAGAAGCAGGTCCACTTTCTACGAAGAACGATGCAACCATAATAACTGATGCTACAAAGAACAACCAGTAAGATAACATGTTCATAAAAGGAGATGCCATATCGCGTGCTCCGATTTGATATGGAATCAATAAGTTACTAAAAGTACCTGATAGACCAGCCGTTAACACGAAGAATACCATAACGGTACCGTGAATGGTTACCAAGGAAAGGAAAAACTCCGGTTTTATACGACCGCCTTCAGCCCATTTACCCAAGAATACTTCTAATATAGGGAACTCTTTATCCGGCCATGCTAATTGGATACGGAATAATACTGATAAAAGCATCGCAAAAACTGCCATGATGATACCAGTGATCAAGAATTGCTTAGCAATCATCTTGTGGTCACCCGAAAAGATATACTTTCTGATGAACGACTCCTCGTGATGATGGCCGTGCGAATCGTGATGTTCAGCGCTATGCGATATTACTGTACTTGACATATTCGATTTTATATTCAAAAATTCTTAATTAGTTCAAAGATGCTGTAACTTGTACGCTATCCTTTTTCACGTTAGCTGTTTTACCGCTGAACTCTTTTTGCAAATCCTCAGTAAAATACTTATTTTGTTTAGCTAACCACTCTTTATATTTCTCTTCAGTTACGACAACCACTTTCTTTTGCATGTTGTAGTGACCAGATCCACAGATCTTATTACACAACATCACGAAGTCATAGTTATAGTCTCCCAAACGATCACGCATCTCTTCTGTGGTTACAGTAGGTGTGAATTGGAAGTAGTTAGTCATTCCCGGTACCGCATTGATCTGAACACGGAAATCAGGAATGTAGAAAGAGTGAATAATATCTTTTGAAACGATATGGAAACGTACAGGTTTGTTTACAGGCAACCAGATCTCAGATCCTTGAATATCATCCCAAGAATTTTTATCATTAAAGTCAATACCGTACGGGTTCGTTGGCGTAGTCATTTTATAATTACGTTTACCAATAATCCCGTCCGAGCCAGCATAACGAACATTCCATTGGAATTGCTCTCCAAGTACTTCAACCTGTAAAGCTGATTTTTGAAGATCCTCAGGAATATTTGTGATTGATCTCCATGTAAAGAAACCGAACAATACCAATACTGTCAAAACAACAGCAGGAACGATTGTCCACAACTTCTCGATTGCATTATTATGAGGATAATAATAAGCCTGACGTTTTGCACGCATGCGGTACAAGAATGTAAATGTCATCAACAAGATGTGTGTGATAACCAATACAAACGTTGTAATTGCTGTCGTAATGATAAACATCGTATCAATACGCTCACCGTGCTCAGTTACTGCCGATCTCCAATAAGCGGCTCCCCAGTGTACATACGACCAATATACACCGTAAAGGAATACAACCAAGAAAATGAATAACAATGCCGATTGAAATGTGTTATTCGCAAACGGATTGTATTTACCGTTCATCTTTCTTGTCAATTCATAGATCGAAAGTACTTTACCGATAACGGCAACAACTGTACATATAACCAAGAATAACAAGACATAATATGTGAAGTTTTTATAAACCTGAGGGTCTATTTGCTTCACTTCTTCAACAGCAGGAGCAGCAGCGCTAGCTTCTGTAGAAGAACTAGCAGATGCAACAGCAGCAGTACCTGCTGCCGCTGTTGTATCCTTTGCAACCGAATCCGTTGCTGCAGGGGCAGCTACTGCTGTAGTCGCCGCTTTAGCAGAATCAGATGCTACTGTATCTTGTTGACTTGCTAGGATAGGAGTCGCAAAAAGCAATCCTAGTGCAAGCACAAAACCCGAGATGGATTTGAATCTATTATTTAATTTAAAGCTCATTTCTTTTATAACGTTTTTACGTAACCTTCCTTTAAAAGTGAAACTATATCTGGTGATGCAAACTCTCATCCAAGAAAGGATGATTTTTAGGCACCAATGCTTGTTTACTCAATTTACTCATCACTAAGAAGATGAACAAACCTAAGAAACCAAGTGCAGTTCCGATTTCAATGATACCAAATCCTCTATGTTCAGCAACAGTACCAGGCATGATCATGATATAATAATCTAGCCAGTGACCAGCCAATAATAGAATCGCTACGAATAACATCACGTTTTGTTTACGTTTAGCATCGCGATCCACTAATAGTAACAATGGTGCCACAAAGTTAATGATAATACTCAACCAAAACCAAGGTTTGTATTCAGGTTCCCAACGTTTGTAGAAATAAACTGTTTCCTCTGGAATGTTTGAATACCAAATCAACATGAATTGTGCAAACCAAACGTAAGTCCAGAAGATAGAGAAACCGAACATCAATTTACCCAAATCGTGTAAATGATTTTCGTTTACCCAGTTCATATAACCAGCTTTCTTCAATACAACAACAATGATCGTGATACATGAAATACCACTTACCCACATTGCTGCAAAGTTATACCAACCGAACATCGTCGAAAACCAGTGTGCCTCTAAAGACATTACTGTATCGAAAGACCAGATTGGTGTAGTAAAACCAAAGATAACCAAGAAGATTGCTGACAATTTGAATGACTTTTTATAAGAAGTCAATCCGCCTTCCAAATCCTCTTTATAAGAAAGTTTCGCAAAAATAACAGCAAAAATGCTATATGTACCCAAAAATACCACCTGACGGATCAAGAAGAATGGAACATTTAAATAAGCAGATTTACCTGCGATAATAGGGTCAAAATTTGTACTATGCGGATCAGTAATACCATCTGCATTCCAATGGTGATATAAGTTATGTGTGGTTAAACCTAAACCTACGATAACTAATAAGACTAATGATGCAATTGGTAAAACACTCGCCATAGCTTGAGGTATACGTACCAAACCTGCAGACCATGCAGATTGTGTTACATATTGCAAGGCAACAAAGAATGTTCCAGCTGCGCATACACATGTAAAGTAATAACCCATCAATAACAAGTTGGCATAAGTACGCTCTACAGTAACGTGATCGCCCGAAAGCAACCCGAAAGCTACAGCAGCTACGCCTAGTACAACAGCGACAATACTGAACATTTTAGCTTTGCCAGCAAACTCGTATCGCTCGTTGAAATTATAATCGTGATGATGACTGTGAGTTCCCATTTATATATCTGATGTTAGATTATTTCTTTTGTAATTCGTGAACATACATAACAACTTTCCATCTCTCCTCTGGAGACAATTGAGATGCATGTGATCCCATCGAGTTGTGTCCGTAATAAATTGTATGGTAAATTTTACCATCAGTCAAGTCAGCCATCAAACCACCCCGTGAAGAGCTCGCCGCATCTGTTCTATGATAAGATGGTGGCGGAGGAAAGTTCTCTAATTGACGAGTACCTCTTGAATCAGTCACGCTACGATCTTTTGTGATAGGACCATCACCTTTACCTTCTACTCCATGACATATAGAGCAATAAGTTGTGAACAAAGCTTTACCTTTTTCAAGATTTTCGGCATTTACGACCAAAGGACTTTTTACTTCTCTTCCTGCACGTTCATAATCCTCTAATGTATTGGCGTATTCAAAACGAGTGAAACCAATTGGATCTGTACCTTTAGGAGGTGTTTGTGCTGTTTTTCCATCAGCAAAATTCGCATTAGGTTGATCCGGATTGAAAGCAAGCGGATCGTACATGTTACGAGAAAACTCTAAACCTGTACTACGAGTTGTTTTGTCACCACAAGAAGAAACAAGTGCTGTCAATGCCACAGCTGCGCATAGCGTTCCAAGTAAATTCTTCTTATTCATAGCTAACATATTTTCTATCATTGTACTTAACTTCAACAGCACCAGCTTCTTTCAATAAGCTATCGATCAAAGCGTGATCTGTATTTTCATTGGCATCTACTGCAAGGATGAAACGATCATCTGTTGCTCTCAAGTCCATTACACGAGGTGTACGTCCCGGAAATAAGTGGTTACGGAAGAAAAACGTGGCAACCATACCCAAGGCACACAATAAGATCGTAACCTCAAATGTAACTGGAACAAAGTTTGGCATACCAAAAGATGGTTTACCACCGATATTCATCGGCCAATCATATGCCATTGTATAATACAACAAACTAAAACCCAATGTCGTTCCTAATGCTCCAAAGCAAAATGCTGCGATAGGCAAGCGAGAAGGTTTCACACACAGCTTTGCTTCGATGCCGTGAATAGGCATCGGAGTAAAGCAGTCGTAAATACTTATATTGTTTGCTTGCAATTTGTCGATCCCATGCATCATTTCATCGGGATCCGCAAAACTACCTAATATATATTTTGTATTGCTCATTGCTGATTATTTTCTAACTGATAATTCTTTAATCTCTTCTTCTGTCACTGAATCATATTTCTCTAATGACTCTTGGAAGTACTTCACTTGTTCCTCAGGGAATGCGCCTTCTTGAGCCAATTTCGTTTTATGTTGTAATGAAGATGATTTCAACAACAATTTCACTTCGGCGATAGCGATACCTGGTAAGAAACGTAAGAACAACAAGAATAATGTAAAGAATAATCCGATTGAACCTACAAAGATACCTACGTCTGTCCAAGTTGGGTAGAACATTGCCCAAGATGAAGGCAAGTAATCACGGTGCAATGAAGTCACGATAATTACAAAACGCTCAAACCACATACCGATGTTTACAACAATCGATAAGATCCAGGAGATTGGAATACTTGTACGGATTTTTTTGAACCAGAATAACTGTGGAGAAATTACGTTACAAGTCATCATTGACCAGTAAGCCCAAGCGTATGGACCCAACATACGGTTCTCGAAAGCATACATTTCGTATTCTGAACGAGAGTACATGGCGATAAACAACTCTGTCAAATAAGCCACACCTACGATTGAACCCGTTGTCATGATAATGATATTCATGGACTCAATGTGGAACATCGTGATGTAGTTCTCAAAGTTCATTACTTTACGTAAGATCAACAATAAAGTCTGTACCATCGCGAAACCCGAGAAGATCGCACCAGCCACGAAATACGGCGGGAAGATCGTTGTATGCCATCCAGGGATAACCGAAGTTGCAAAGTCCATGGATACGATCGTGTGTACAGAAAGTACCAGCGGCGTAGAAATACCGGCCAAGATCAATGACACGATTTCAAAACGTTGCCAAGTCTTAACAGAACCATTCCATCCGAATGATAATACAGAATAGATTTTTTGTTTTAATCCAGTAGCACGGTCACGAATTGTCGCGATATCCGGCAACAAACCACAGTACCAGAATACCAAAGATACTGTAAAGTAAGTCGAGATCGCAAACGCATCCCACACCAAAGGAGAGTTGAAGTTTACCCAAAGTGATCCAAATTGATTTGGAAGTGGGAAAATCCAATAAGCCAACCAAGGACGCCCCATGTGAGCTACAACGTATGTCGCCGCACAGATTACCGCAAAGATCGTCATCGCCTCTGCAGAACGGTTGATTGAATTACGCCAGTTCTGGCGGAAGATTAATAATACAGCTGAAATCAACGTACCCGCGTGACCGATACCTACCCACCATACGAAGTCGGTGATATCCCAAGCCCAGCCTACAGTTTTATTCAGACCCCAAGCGCCGATACCTGTCCAAAAGGTATAACTAACGCTAACTACCCATAATAAAGCACCTAATACAGCAACGGTAAAACCAATCCACCATGCTTTATTCGGTTTATTTTCAACCGGTAGTAAGATATCATCCGTAATTTTTGCATACGTAATGTCCTTACCGGTCATTAATGGTTCTCTTAATATTGATTCGTTATGCGATGACATAGTATTTTTATTTCAAATATTGTACAAGATTACGCCTCAAAAGTGTTTCTAACTTTTGTCATATAACCGATACCCGGTTGAACATTGATTTCCTCAAGTACGTAATAAACACGCTCGTTGCGTAATGCTTTAGATACTTCTGATTCTGGATCATTAGCATCACCAAAGATAATTGCATTTGCAGAACATGCTTGTTGACAAGCCATTTGGATATCGCCATCTTTAACTTTGCGATTTTGAATCTTAGCTTGTAATTTACCTGCTTGAATACGTTGGATACACATTGAACATTTCTCCATTACCCCACGTGAACGAGTAACAACATCTGGATTCAATACCAATTGTGTGAACTCATTGTTCAAGTAGTTGTCAAAACGTGAATCATTCCAGTATGCAAACCAGTTGAAACGACGAACTTTGAAAGGACAGTTATTCGCACAGTAACGTGTACCAAAACAACGGTTATATGCCATGTGGTTCAAACCTTCTGAAGAGTGTACTGTTGCCAATACTGGACAAACCGTTTCACAAGGTGCGTGACCACAGTGTTGACACAACATCGGTTGGTGAACAACAGTGATATCTTCGAAATCTAAATCAGCCGAAGCTCTCGCAATTTCTTTCTCTTTTGTAAGATCTTGATCTTTTCCTTCGATTGTATAGTAACGGTCAATACGTAACCAGTGCATTTCACGACGACGACGAACCTCATCACGACCTACAACAGGAATATTATTTTCAACGTTACAAGCAACGATACAAGCACCACAACCCGTACATGCGTTCAAGTCGATTGCCATCACCCATTTGTGACCAGGTTGCTCATATTTGTTCCACAAATCGTATGTTTTGTGATTATCTGTAAAGCGTCCTGCCTCAGAGTTAGGATCTTTCAGATATTTCGCAAATGTCGTCTCACGGATCACGTTACGACCTTCGATCGTGTGGTGTGTTTGTGTTTGTGCCAATTGGTAAGTTCCAGACGCTTTCGCTACAGTTGCTTTAGCAACACCTTGTACTGTACCATTGATGATAGAAGCAAAAGGGAACGCGTTTTTACCAACTTCATTACCTGCTTTACCAACTTTTGTACGGCCGTAACCTACAGCAATTGAAACTGTTCCTTGTGCTTGACCAGGTTGTTGTACAACTGGCAATTCCAATTCAACACCATTTGCTTTTACAGTCACTTTACCGTCTTCACCCAATCCTAATTTCTCAGCATCTTTCGGGTTAAGAGCAGCGTAGTTATCCCAAGTTACTTTAGAAACAGGGTCAGGCAGTTCTTGTAAATAAGCGTTGTTCGCGTAACGACCGTCACGAAGACCAGCAGGCTCATAAAGTTTCAATTCAAACTCACCTGTAATCGCTTTGCTTGATGCCTCAATTGCTGAAGCTGCCGCTGCAGCATTTCCTGTAAATGCAGGAGCTGTTGCCGCTTTAGCACCTTTATATTCAAAACCAGTTTGCAATACAGCATCCCAGTTTTTCGTAGAACCCGCTAAGATTTGTGTAGACCACAAGTTCTTAACGAAGTTGTACATATCGGTATCATTTCCTGCCCAAGTCAACAAGCTTTGTTCAACTTGACGTGTTTTGAAAACAGGATTAATTGTTGGTTGAACGATCGAGAACAAACCTTCTTTTGGATTCGCATCACCCCAAGACTCCAAGAATGTACTTGCTGGAGCGATCGCTGTCAATTCAGAAGCTGTTTCATCCGCACGTTGCGAAAACGATAAGGTGAAAGGAACTTGTTTCAACGCTGCTTTTACTTCTTCTGCTTTGAAGTAATCATACACCGGGTTGCTATTCAAGAAGAACGCAACACCAACTTGACCTGATTTCGCAGCTGCTAAGAAAGCTTGGAACGAAGAATCTGAACCTTGGTATTGTTTAGAATAGTTATCCAAATCGATGATTGTACCGTACGCGCCTAATGCAACGTTAATTGCATTGACCAATACCTGTACATTGACATCGTTAGAACCAGCAACAACAACTGCTGCGCCTTTGCTGTTCACCAATTCTTTCGCTGCTAGAGCGACACCTTTTTGTGCTTTTTTGTTTGCAGTGGCACCAGCCAAAGACTGACCAGTGATTGCATTATATAAAGCAACCAATGTAGCTCCTTCTTCCGAAGGTTTGATGGCGATACGAGCATCCGCATTTGTACCAGTCATCGAAAGACCAGACTCAAATTGCACGTGACGTGACATTTTTCCGTTTTTCAACGATTTATAATCACGGTTTTTAGCGTATTGTTGTGTATGCTCCTCACCTGCTAACCAAGTTCCTAAGAAATCAGCTGCAACGGAAACAATCACATTTGCCCTTTCAAAATTGTATGAAGGGACAACAGCTTTCCCAAATGAAGCTTTATTCGCCTCAATAATACCGCTGTAAGATACAGCATCGTATTGTACATGGTTAACTGTTGGGAATTTCGTTGCGAAAGCAGCGATAGCCGCCAACGTTGAAGGACTGTTTACGGTGTTAGAAACGATCGTAATTTGTTTACCAGAAGATGCTGCTGCATTCAAAGCTTTAACAACTTCCCCATCCAATTTAGACCACTCTACATCTTGACCTTTCAATTGTGCCTGTTTCAATTTGGACTCATCGTATAAATCCAATACAGAAGCAGCAGTCGTTGAATCCAAACCTTGGTTCAAACCAATTGCATTCGGGTTAGGCTCAACATTGATCGGACGACCTTCGCGCGTTTTAACCAAGATACTTTGACCGTTGAACGTCGAAGCATAATAGTTAGGGATACCTGGAGTTACCTCTTCAGGTTTAATCAAATAAGGAACTGCCTTATGCACAGGAGTACGGTTACAAGCCGCTAAAGAAACAGCACCCAAACCAAATCCTAATGCTTTCAAGAAGTCACGGCGAGGAGTTTTAGTACTCAAGCCAGCTTCGTTTAATACATCTTCTACAGGAATAGATTCGGCAAACTCACCCTTGCTTCCTTCAACGAAAGCAGGAGTTTGATTTAACTCTTCCAAACCTTTCCAATATTTTTTATTGCTATCCATTTAAGCTGTATATAAGATTGCGTATTTCAAATAATTATTAATAGTGACACTTACCACACTCAAGACCACCGATCATGGCTGCAGTCATTTTCTCACCTTTCTTAATTCTTTCGTGTGCTTTGATCAAATCTTCATAGTATTTGTTATCCGATTTGATATCTGTCTTTTTGTGACAATCAACACACCATTTCATCGTCAATGGAGAGTATTGGTATACTTCTTCCATATTTTGGATTGGACCGTGACAAGTTTGACACTCAACACCAGCTACCACAACGTGTTGTGAGTGGTTGAAGTAAGCAAAGTCAGGTAAGTTGTGGATACGAACCCATTGAATTGGCTTCGGATTGTTACCGTAAGTACGCGTATCAGGATTCCAATCCAATGCACGATAGATTTTAGCAATTTCCGGAGAAATCTCACCATCATAATGCTCTGATGCAGTGATTGTATTGTGACAGTTCATACATACGTTGGCCGATGGAATAGACGCATTTTTAGATTTAAATGCTCCACCGTGACAGTATTGACACTCAATTTTGTTAACACCAGCGTGGATTTGGTGCGAGAACTTAATTGGTTGAACCGGCTGATAGCCTTGGTGAACACCAACGTTCCACATGGTCTTCCAACCACCTACAGCTAATAATGCAACTAACATCAAGACTGTAAAGCCAACCAACTTTTTGTTTTTAACGAATGCTTTCGCAAACTTCACAAAACGTTGGCTATCTTCTGGCTCTTGTTGCGCAGCAATAGCTTCTTGGTTTTTAGCAATTACATTTTCTAAGGTACGGATCACACGATTCAACACCACGATAACCACTACAGCCAAAACAACAACTGCGATCAAGCCCAAAATCATGAACATAGACGCGTTATCATCTTTAGCGCCAGCACCACCAGCAGCAGCCTCTTTCGGTTTCTCCTTAGAAGCATCGGTGATATACGCTAATACCGACTTGATCTGATCGTCAGATAAATCAGTAAAAGAAGTCATCACAAGCTTGTTGTTCTCTTCGAAGATTTTAACTGCATCAGCATCGCCAGACGCAATTAAAGCCTGAGAGTTCTTGATCCACTTGATTAACCAAGCTTCGTCTTTCGTCTCTGGAATCCCCTTTAAAGCAGGACCAACCACTTTTCTGTCAATGGCGTGACAGGATGTACACTTAGATTTGAAGATTTTTTCACCTTCCTTGACATCTTGCGCATGCAACGTCGTAACGGCAAATAATAGCATCAAACTCGTTGACACCACCCTCGCAAGGCTTCCCAAAACGGATGAGATAGTTCTCATATTTAGCACTTTATACTATTTATTTGTGAATGTAAAAAATTAACTCCCATGGTTAAAGGAGCCACTACCCCCCTAACAATGCCACAAAAGTATGATTTATTAACAAATCGCTGACAATTTTGTGACCTTTAATATCAATTTATAATCATTCTAAACAAATGCGTTTAAACAAGGATAAAAACAGCATTAAGCTATTAAAGTAGTTCCATCGCTACAACTTTTCATTTGGATAGCCATTCAAATATAAGACAATTCCATGACAATTTAAAATACCCAAAATTGACGATCACGAGGAACACAAAAAGTTTTTTTTCGTCTTTATTTCCGTAACTTTATCAAGATGAATGGAGACCGGGCCAGGATCAATTCCCAGACTGAAAATGAAAGAATCTGGATGATACTACTTTTATAGAGATGCTCTTTTATATAAAGGAATAGATTGATCCCAGTCGACCGCTCCTGTCAAAATCAACGACTAACATACGACAGACATGGAAACAAACAAAAAATACAACCCGCTAAGTAAAGAAGAGGAATACATTATTATACACAAGGGAACTGAGCGGCCTTTTACGGGTGAACTTTTAGACAATAAGCTCAAAGGAACGTATATCTGCCGCCGTTGTGACAGCCCGCTATACCGTTCGGAGTCGAAATTTGAATCTGGCTGTGGCTGGCCAAGTTTTGATGATGAGATTCCTGGAGCAATTACAAGGATCACCGATGCCGATGGTCGCCGCACTGAAATCCTTTGTAGCACATGTGGCGCGCATTTAGGCCATGTATTCCTCGGAGAAGGCTTTACGACAAAAAACACGCGTCACTGCGTTAATTCTATTTCAATGAAATTTGTAGCCGATACTACGAAGTAACTTTCACTTTAGTCGACTCACGAACTTTCAGTTCACAAGGCAACACCATTCTACGTGTTGCTTTTATTTTACCCTGAAGACGAAGCAACAAAATATTAATCAGGTTCTCAGCAATGTCCTTGATCGGCTGCGAAACAACTGTGATAGCAGGTTCTACCAACTTAAAAACTGTATGGTCGTCAAAAGCAATGACTGCTGGCATCGTAAAGTTGAATTTTTTAGCGGCCTTCAAGCCCGAAATCGCCAAATAGTTAGTGGAGAACAAAACAGCATCCAGCCTGTTTTCACAGATGAACTCCCGCAAAGATTCCATCGCCTCCTCATCCGAAGCATCCATTTGGATCTTCTGGATAAAACTTTGCTGCTTATTATTATCCATAGCTTTCATATAGCCATCTGAACGCTCTTTCATTTGAGTTTGATCCGAGTAGAGCGATACAAATCCGATACGTCTATAACCTTGTTGACACAAATGGTTACTTGCATCAAAGGCCCCCTGAAAATTGTCGGCCCCAACATAGTCTGTTTCAAGCCCCGGAAAATATCGGTCGAAGAGCACAACCGGGATATTATTCTGCTGTAACTGCTTTACGGTATCTTCCAAACCATCGGAAGGTGTAATAATAAAACCATCCACCTGCCGATCGTAAAACATCTGGATCAACTCCTTCGCTTTTTCTACATCATTGTTGGTACTACAATAAATAATACGATAGCCCTGCTCATAGACCTTACTTTCGATCAGGCGTGCTATATTCCCAAAAAAAGGATTGGAAATATCTTCGATAATCAAACCTAGAATCTTCGTCTTCCCTGTGCGGAGACTTTTTGCCAATTCATTGGGCTTATAGCCGACCTTTTTGACATAGTCCAAAACCCGCTTAGTCAAAGCCTCACTAATACGCTTTTCTTTTGCCTTATCATTTAAAATAAAGGACACAGTAGTTACAGAAATCCCCAAGGCCTTTGCGATATCACTGATCAGAATACGTTTCTTCATGTAGTAGTAGTAGGTTTGTTAAGTTTTTTATTACGAAGATTACTAAAGTAAAAAATTTAACGACAATTTACTAAAATAATAATAAAATTGCGCTAAAAGGTTTTATTTACTAATTTTAAGCAGTTTTCAAATACCCGAACAAAAACCTATGACAGGAAATAAACTACTCAAAACAGTGTTGGGCACACTAATTTTACCATTTTGTGCGCAAGCCCAGCAAAATCTTACACAATATGTCAACCCCTTTATTGGGTCCGCGGATCATGGCCACGTCTTTGTTGGTGCGAATGTACCTTTAGGTGCGGTGCAATTGGGGCCTACTCAAATTCCACAGATTTGGGACAAGTTCAATGGATGGGATTGGTGCAGTGGATACAATTACAAAAGCCAGGAAATTTTGGGTTTTACACATACCCACCTGAGCGGAACAGGTATCGGTGACCTCAACGACCTTATGATCGTTCCTGCTAACGGAAAATTACAATTAACGCCCGCAGAATTCAACAAAATGAATACAGGTTATGGCTCTTCCTTCAAAAAAGAAAATGAGGTAGCAAAACCGGGATTCTATAGCGCTTATTTAGATGACTATCAGGTGCAGGCCAACCTGACAGCCACCGAACGTGTTGGTTATCATCAATATCGCTATGAAAAAACAGACAATGCACATATTTTGGTCGATTTAGGTTACCATATCAATTGGGATAAACCGACAGACACCTACATCAAACAGGTGAACGATTCGACCTTTGTTGGTTACCGCTTTTCAACAGGATGGGCGACTGACCAAAAATTGTATTTTGCCATCAGAACTTCCCAACCGATACAAAAAGTAAGATTTTTCAACGGTAAAGAAGAAAAATTAGGCCAAACAACATTCAAAGGACAGGCAATCAAAGCGGCTTTATTCTTTGATGCTGTTAAAAATAAAACCATCGAACTCAAAGTCGGTATTTCTCCGGTAAGCTCGACCAATGCGCTGAACAACATCAACGCCGAGATTCCAGGCTGGAATTTTGAAAAAGTAAAGCAAGACGCCGATCAACGTTGGAACAAAACCTTAAATAAGATTCAATTTGAAGCCGACAAAGATACGAAGACAATCTTCTATACGGCATTATACCACACCTACTTCGCTCCTACCATCTTCAACGATGCAAATGGCGATTACCTAGGGACTGACAAACAAGTATATGAAAAACAGGATTTTGTCAACCATACGGTATTTTCGCTTTGGGATACTTACCGTGGTCTTCATCCTTTGATGACGATCTTGGAGGACCGTAAAATCAACCAGGATTTTATCAAAACCATGTTGGCGATCTATCAACAACAAGGTAAATTACCCATGTGGCACTTACAAGGCAATGAAACCAATACAATGGTTGGATTACCTGCAATTCCAGTGATTGCTGACGCCTTCTTAAAAGGAATTATTGACGAGAAAGACTATCCTTTGATGTGGGAAGCTGTTAAGACCACAGCAATGGGTAATGATCACGGTCTGAAATATGCGCGTGAACTGACCTACATCCCTATCGACAGCATGCCTAATGAGTCTGTAGCATGGGCATTAGAGTATGCGATTGCTGACTTTGGTGCGTATAAAATTGCCGAAAAACTGGGTAAAACAGAAGACGCTGCTTATTTCAAAAAACGCTATAAACTATACGAGCAATATTTTGACAAAGAGGTAGGTCATTTCGTCGGTAAAAAAGCCAATGGCGAGTTCCGCAGACCTTTCGACCCCCTCATGGCCAAACACCGCGAGAATGACTATTGCGAAGGTAATGCTTGGCAATACACCTGGTTAGTACCCCAAGATGTCAAAGGTCTGATCAATCTTTTCGGTGGCGAGGAGAAATTTTTGAAAAAACTGGATTATTTTACGACCATGTCATCGGATCTTGGTGGTGAAGCTTCACCGGATATTTCAGGACTAATCGGCCAATATGCGCAAGGTAACGAACCAAATCACCACATCCCTTACTTGTATGCTTACGCGGGACAACCTTGGAAAGGTGCAGCCTTAGTCCGTAAAGCGATGACTGAGTTTTACACAAACAGTCCAGCTGGTCTATGTGGAAATGATGACGTCGGACAAATGAGCGCATGGTATGTATTCTCGGCAATGGGCTTCTATCCACTGAATGCAATGAGTGGTGTTTATGTCTTCGGCTCGCCGATGATGCAACATGCGAATATCAATCTACCGAATGGCAAAACGTTAGCGATCGATGTTAAAAACCAAGGCAAAGCCAATCAATATATCAAATCGATCAAGTTAAATGGCAAGCCTTACGCCAAAACGTTCATTACACATGCGCAACTTTTAGCAGGTGGACAGATGGAAATCGAGATGAGTGCTACGCCAAACAAAAACTTTGGTAAAAACAAAGCCGATTGGCCTTCAAACATTGACGATAATTAACTGAAAAATTGTCAGTAAAACATTACTGGATTAATATTTGTTAATACCTTAATAACATATTTAAGGAGAAACAAAACATGGCAGATTACAAAAACATCAATATACAAGATATCCCTGACGGAGGTGATAATCCAAAAGACTTCTATGAAACTTTTAAAGAGCGTTTGGAAGACTTAGAAACATTTCCAAAGGACTATACGTATAAATTTATCTTACCAAAAGATCAGGACCACTTCAATCAGATCCAGAGCGTATTTGATGACACAGGTGCACAGTTTGATTTTAAGGATTCCAAAACAGGGAAGTATACTTCAATTACGGTAAACTTGAACGTTAAAGACGCCGATCAGGTGATCTACTACTACAAAGAAGTAGCGAAGATAAAAGGTGTTATCATGTTATAAAAAACAAATCAGGCTGTCGAATTGACAGCCTGATTTGTTTCTATTTCCTTCTTAAAATACCCCCCCCTTATTTCAACACCGCAACATCCAGCCAATAATCGCCACTAAATCTTTTACTATCATGATGTAGTTTCAATAGATTAACAGCAGTCTCCTCCTTTAAAAAATCCAAAATTCGTTTGACATCCCGCCGGGCAGCAAACTGTTTCCAGCTATTCTTACGATCATAAAAAAAAGACATTTGTCCCTTCATGCTATCCCATGTCCCGCCCAGCGCATATAACTTCGTTTCACTAAACAGTATATTAAAATAGTCATTATATGCCGAGCAATCGAGTGTAATCTCTTTATTTTTATTAGTCACCCAGTCAAATCGATACGAACAGTACATCGGGTTCCCATAGTAAATACCGGGTTTATGGGGAATCTTGGCCTCCTCAAAAAATTGCTTGAGCAATTTCACCACTTCTGGCTCACCATCGTATGCTAAGGGCACATCACTAAGCTCCCGATCCATATATAAGGTAAAAGAAGACAGATTGAGGCCCCAGCGTCCTTGATGATCCAATAAAAACTTGGACAAACGTTCCACAAACGATGACATCCCACCTCTGAATGAACCTTGCACGGAAAGTGCTTCAAATGGTCTTGCCTCGTTAAATTTATAAGGGCTTTCATACATATCCATCACAAAGCGGTTATATTCCCGATCAAAATTAATGTAAAGCTCGTCTGTCATTGAATCCCTGATAGCTTTATCCTTTAAGATTAACCTATTAAGAGGCCAAAATAAATCCTGTTTATAGGACCACAAAATGGCACGATCCAGTTTATAAAACTCATAATGCCCCTTGGGCAAAATCATATTATTTTTATGTGCATAATGCTGTACAGTGGCAGACAGCTTCTGAAATTTATCCCCAAAAGACCGCTGACCATAAACTGACACATGAATGAGGACAAACACCAGAATCGGACTGGATTTCAAAAGAAGCAAACGAAGTATACTTTTCATAGGATAAAGATGCAGCTAAGTTTTATTTTCCATAAAAAAAGCCCGCGTAAAGCGAGCTTTTCATATCATTTAAAGAATAAACTTATTCTTGACCAGCACCAGCTACAGGAGCTTCGCCAGCAGGTTTATCCTGCTTTGGTTTGTCTTCTTTCGGCGGACGAGGCAATAAAGCTTTACGGGAAAGCTTCATTTTACCTTGTTTGTCGATATCCAACAATTTAACCGTTACTTTATCACCTTCTTTGAAGATACCGTCCATTGTTTCAAGACGTTTCCAGTCGATTTCAGAGATGTGCAATAAACCGTCTTTACCAGGCATGATTTCAACGAAAGCACCGAATGGCATAATTGATTTCACTTTACCTTCGTAAGTTTCACCAATCTCTGGTTTAGAAGCAATCGCTTTGATACGACCTACTGCATCATCAATAGCCGCTTTATTATCTGCGAATACTTGAACAACACCTTTATTATCAACTTCTTCGATCGAAATTGTAGCACCGGTCTCACGTTGCATTTCTTGGATAATTTTACCACCTGGTCCGATTACAGCGCCAATAAATTCTTTATCGATCAACAATTGAACGATACGTGGTGCATGTGGTTTGTAATCTTCGCGAGGAGCAGAAATTGTTTTCTTCATCTCACCCAAGATGTGTAAACGCGCTTCTTTTGCTTGATCCAAAGCTTGCGTCAACACTTCCCATTTCAAACCATTGATTTTTAAGTCCATTTGACAAGCAACGATACCTTTTTCTGTACCCGTTACTTTAAAGTCCATATCACCTAAATGATCTTCATCACCTAAGATATCCGATAAGATCGCATATTTACCTGTTTTCTCATCAGAAATCAATCCCATGGCAATACCTGAAACTGGCGCTTTCAATTTCACACCGGCATCCAAAAGTGCTAATGTACCAGCACATACAGTTGCCATAGAAGAAGAACCATTTGACTCCAGAATATCAGAAACAACACGGATAGTATATGGATTTTCACTGTCTGCAGGAAGTACCTGTTTCAATGAACGCATTGCTAAGTTACCGTGACCAACTTCACGACGGCCTGGACCTCTGTTAGGTCTTACCTCACCTGTAGAGAATGCAGGGAAGTTGTAGTGAAGAATAAACTTGTTATAACCGTTGATAAAAGCACCATCGATCATTTGCTCATCGTCTTTAGCACCTAAAGTAACCGAAGTCAATGATTGAGTTTCACCACGTGTGAATACTGCCGAACCGTGTGCAGCAGGCAAGTAATCCACTTCAGACCAGATCGGACGTACAGTACGTACATCACGGCCATCTAGACGAATTCCTTCATCTAAGACAAGGTTACGAACAGCATCATACTGAACATCGTGGAAATATTTTTTAAACAAGAAAGCTGTATCATCATCCAATTCTTCTGGCATTGTTGCTCTGTACTCTTCCGCGATTTTTGCGAAGTTTTCAGAACGGTCATGTTTTGCAGAAGCAGATTTTGCAATAGCGTAAACCTTATCGTAAGTAGCTGCAAAAATAGCATCTCTCAATTCAAGGTTTTCAGGCTCATGGTTATACTCACGTTTAACCGTTTTACCAACTAAATTAGCCAGTTCTACTTGAGCAGCAACTTGTTTTTTGATCGCTTCATGAGCAAAAGCAATTGCTTCTACCATTTCAGCTTCAGAAATTTCTTTCGCTTCACCTTCAACCATACCAATATCTTGTGCAGAACCAGCAACGATAAATTCTAGCGTTGCTTTTTCAAGTTCAGATAATTTTGGATTGATCACCAATTGACCGTCAATCTTCGCAACGCGAACTTCAGAAATTGGTCCATTAAAAGGAATATCAGAAACAGCAATAGCTGCAGAAGCAGCCAAACCTGCTAAAGCGTCAGGCATAATATCTTTATCTGCAGAGATCAAGCTAATTGCCACTTGTGTATCTGCGTGATAGTTTTCAGGGAACAAAGGACGTAATGCACGGTCTACCAAACGTGAGATCAATACCTCATAATCCGATAGTCTAGCTTCACGACGTAAGAAACCTCCTGGAATACGGCCAGTTGCCGCGTATTTTTCTTGATAATCTACAGAAAGAGGTAAAAAATCAACCCCAGATTTCGCTTCTTTAGCTGAAACGACCGTTGCAAGCAACATCGTATCACCTTGTTTTAATACTACAGCACCATCGGCTTGTTTTGCCAATTTACCTGTAGACAATTCGATCTGGGTGCCATTACCCATATCGATGGTTGTTTTAATTTCGTTGTAATTCATTTAATCTTGTTTGCGACATGCTTTTCATCTTGTTGGCAGCATGCCAATATTTTAAATACATTAGATTTCAGCACAAAGGTAAATTAAAATATTAAGATTAATGCAATTAACATTCGGCTAAATAAGCAAATACTAACGCGTCGCAGCATTTGCCTACAAAGCCTTTCAATTTCTATCTTCTTCAAGCAGCCGATTCTGCCTTGTGATTGATTACCGAAGAAATTATCCAAAACATAAATCCTCTTAAGATAAATTTCAGGTCTTGCAGTTTTCAAGGTACTTCCTTTAAATTAATTATAGAAAAGTTATGGCTAAGTTCGACTTGCTACCGACTTGTAAAAAACATGGCTGCACAATGAAAGCACCTTAAAAGGTAGACTCACCGTGGACTCACTGTGGACTCAAGCTGCTTACGGGACGAACCTGGCAAGAACATGGTTTTAACTTGTTTCCATTACTTCCTACACCATGGTTTTCGATCAAGAAAGTCGAGCGTTTTATAAAACAAAAAAGCCACCCAAAATTTGGATGGCTTTCTTAACACCTTTGTATTAAAGCTTATTTGATGATATCACGTAAACCTAGACCTTTAATGATCGCACGGTAACGGTTGATATCTTTTTTGTAAAGATAAGCTAATAATGAACGACGTTTACCTACTAACATTTGTAGGGCACGTTGTGTACCGAAATCTTTTCTGTTTTTTTTCAAGTGCTCAGTTAAGTGAGCAATTCTCTTAGTGAATAAAGCAACTTGACCTTCAGTAGATCCTGTGTTTGTAGCTGATCCAGCAAATTCTGCGAAGATATCAGCTTTGTACTCTTTACTTAAATACATTTCCTGAATAATATTAAAGCGTTAAAAATTTTATTAATTGGCTGCAAAGATAACAAAAATCTTTGAGTGCCAAAATAATTTAACAAGCAAACATCGCGCTGATGCTACACCTTTACATAAATTTTCTTTTTATCCAGCCAATAGCAGATTACCCACATCAACGCCAGGAAACATAGCGAATACACAAAAGAACCAACTTCCGGTATTCCAGGAACTTTTGCGCAAACGTATTTATAAAACCAGGCAAAAGCGTCGAGGTATTTTTGTGTACCATCCTCTTTTACACCATCAGGAATACGGAATAATCCCAAAAAGCGCGGTAGAATACCACTCAAGACAAAGATGAATAAAGGATTTTTACCAAAAACATCAAAAAACTGTGTCAATTTATTTTTTACACCCTGCACTTCAATAAACCAGATCATACCCCCCAGTGTGATGGTTGCCAAACCTGTGGTATAAAGTACGTAGGAACTTGTCCATATTTTTTTGTTGATCGGAAAACCCAAAGCCCATATCCAAGCCAGGACGACTAAAATAAATCCGGTCACAAACATGCCCGCCAGCAATTTAAAATGAGGCTCATTAGAGGGCGGTACTTTAGACCACAACCAATCCACCTGACCTTGTTTTTTTATAAATACACCAACTAAATACCCAAAGACGACCTGAACAATCGTCGGTAATGTGCTCATCAGTCCTTCGGGATCGAAGGGTACCCCCTCCCCTTTGTAAACATGCGGTAAACCTAAAATGGCAATATCATATTGTGTACCGAACCAACCTTCTAAGCTATAGGGATCTGCTCCTCCGGCTATTGCACAAATTGCCCAATATAACAACAGAATAATCGTCGAGATCCAGATTATCGTTTTTTCCTTAAAATAATAGGCGAGAATTGACGCAAAGCAGTAGGCTACGGCAATGCGCTGCAGTACTCCGAAAATCCGAATTCCACGGCTCGGGTCCGCTCCGTCTACCCATTGCTTCAACACAAGGGCTGCGCCATCCCATTTCACGAAAGGCCACCAGTTTATAAAAAGTCCGATCGCAAAAATTAAGACCGTCCGTTTAATTACTTTTTGCCAAAATATCGCCGGACCAGCTTCCTGTAATCGTGGGATAACAAAAGACATGGCATTACCCACTGCGAAAAGAAAAAAAGGAAAAACCAGGTCTGTAGGCGAGCAACCATGCCATTCTGCATGTTTTAGCGGCGCAAACATATGAGCCCATGTCCCCGGATTATTCACCATAATCATCAGTGCCACAGTAGCCCCACGAAAGACATCCAAGGAGTAATAGCGTTGTTTCATAATCAGATTGTATAATTAAAAGGTAAATATAAGCTATTTGATATTCATTTTTATGCATAATCTATGATTTAATGGCACAAACAGGAATACAAATTGTTACACAAAAACAAAAAAAACAAAGCATAGCCGCAACTTTTTAAATTTTTTTAAAAAGTATTTTGATCTTACATGCGATTTAACATATCTTTAACAAAAGTTTAATCAACTTTTAGAAACCACACGAACTAATGGAAAAAGAAATATTGAAAAACCTTTATTTTGATTCTGCGCTTTCTATTGCAGAGTTGGTCAAAAAACTCGCTAAGAGTACACCTTCCATTACAAAAATAATCAATCGTTTACTTGAAGAAAAAATAATTGTTGAATGTGGTTTTGCAGAATCTACCGGCGGAAGACGTCCTTTGCAGTTCGCAATTAATCCAGCACTGAATTTTTATATCTTGACGATTTCAACCGATCAGCATTTTTCCACATTTACATTAACAGATCTTAATCAACAGACGATTATCGAACACCGTGATGTTCCCCTAGAATTGAAGTCCAGCAACTCTGCTGATTTACTATTGGACGAAATTGAATCGATTTTGGAACTATCGGGAATCCAAAGGGACAAAATAATTGGTATTGGTCTAAGTATACCAGGATTTGTCAATTCTGAATTGGGTGTCAATGAATCTTATCCCCATAATCATCCTTTATACCGTATCAAAAGTAGCATAGAAGCAAAATACCAAATATCAACTGTGATAGAGAATGACTCCAGATGTATTGCTATCGCAGAAAAAGAGTTTGGATCAGCAAAAGATATTGATCATTCACTCATCATCAATTTAAATTGGGGTGTCGGATTGGGCATTATTATCAATGGCTCTGTTTTTAAAGGCGAATCAGGTTTTGCTGGAGAATTTAGTCATATCCCACTTTCGGATGACAACACGTTATGTTCTTGCGGAAAAAGGGGATGCCTGGAGGTAGAAGCCTCCTTAGACGCAGCCATTCGAAGTACGGAAACTGATATCCAAAACAACGAATATTCGATTTATAGCACCTTTGTAAAAAGTAAACTCAACAAAATAGACGCCTTAATTGAAGCTTCGAATGTGGGCGATCAAATCGCTATCAATAATTTAGGAAAAATAGGTTATATGCTAGGTAAAGGCATATCAACACTTATCCATATTCTGAATCCAAAACAGATCATCGTTAGCGGAAGAGGTGCAGAACTGGGACGAATTTTGAATCCACAAATACAAATTGCCATCAATGAATTTTGCATTCCTGAAATTGCAAAAACAACGAATGTTCAAATGTCATCTTTAAACAAACATGCACAAATCAAAGGTACTGCAGCGATTGTAGTCGAAAATCACATTAATAAAATTTTAACAAAATAATAACCACACTAATCATTTACTTATTGTAATTCATACTAATCATTAAAAAATGAGTCTATTTTACAAAAAAGCAGCGGGTATAGCATTGTGTACGCTATTTAGCGCCACTTCGCTTTACGCACAACAAACCATTACTGGTACAGTAACTGACGCCAAAGGTCCAGTTTCAGGAGCGACAGTTTCTGTTAAGGGCACTGCCAAAGGAACCCAAACAAATGCAAGCGGAGCTTTTACCATTCAAGCATCCCCAGGAGAAGTATTACGTATTTCTATTGTGGGTTACCAAACCCAAGAAGTTACGG
Organism: Sphingobacterium sp. UBA7631; assembly: GCF_002483935.1. Lineage (NCBI taxonomy): Bacteria > Pseudomonadati > Bacteroidota > Sphingobacteriia > Sphingobacteriales > Sphingobacteriaceae > Sphingobacterium > Sphingobacterium sp. UBA7631. The sequence continues at coordinate 166,485 of NZ_DLIX01000008.1, read as the reverse complement.
TTACTTCCGCTAAATCGATTAAAGTATCCTTAAATCAGGACGCTTCGGCTTTAGATGAAGTTGTTGTCACAGCGATGGGCATCAAGCGCGAATCTAAGGCGCTAGGATATGCAGTTAGCAATATCAAAGCAGAGGAAATCACTAAAGCGGGTAACACCAACTTTGGATCAGCACTATACGGTAAAGCCCCAGGTGTGAAAATCACCACTGCTCCGGGTGGTTCTGCCAGTGCGGTTAACGTTCAAATCCGTGGTATCAATTCATTAAACTATCAACGTCAGCCCCTCTATGTTGTTGATGGTATCATCATCCGTAACGATCAACAAGGTGGTGCGACTGGTGCAAACAATAATAATTATTGGGACGATCAACGTATTAGGGGTAATGGTATGCTGGACATCAACCCCGCTGATATCGACAATATTTCCATCTTAAAAGGTGCTGCAGCCAGTGCACTATACGGCTCGGACGCTGCAAGTGGGGTAATTGTTATTACAACAAAGAAAGGCACAAAAGGAAGAGGTCTAGGAATTGACTTCAACTATAATGGATCAATCGAAAGAGCAGCCTTTTTACCGAAGTTCCAAAATATTTATGGACCCGGTTACGACGCAGCGACAAACATCGCTAACGGCGCGTCTGCCGAAGGTTGGTTTACAGATGCTAATTCTCCTTCGGGAAGAAGGCCATACTATAGATCCTACGGAAGTTTTGGTCCAAAATTCACTGGCGAAGATGTTATGTGGTGGGACGGACAGGTACGTCAATACAAAGCACGTGAAAATAACTACTACGACGTATTTGACAAAGGCTACAATTCCAATATTAACGTTGGTATCTCAAACCAAACAGAGAAAATTAACTACCGTTTGAGTGCGACCAGAATGGACTATAAAAGTACGAGCCCTGGTAGTAAACAAAACAGAAATACCTTCAACCTTAATAGCACGCTAAAACTTAGCGACAAATTGTCGACCGATATCGTCGCTAACTTTATCAATACCAATACCCACAACAGAACCTATCTGTTGGGTCAGGTACTTGGAAGTTTCGACGGGTTTTTCAGCAGAACAGAAGATATGTCTGCCATGAAAAATGCGTATCAAACCACTGACGGCTACAAATATTCCAAATTTGGAACAGGACGTCCTGAAGACTTCAAATACACGATGAGGGCTTCCAACCTCTTAGATTATTTTTGGAATCAATACAAAAACAGTTATGATGAGACCGAAAATAGGATTTTAACAAGTGCCACATTAAACTGGGATGTTGTAAATCACTTGAAACTCCGCGGAAGAATCGGTAATGACTTAACTTCTGCAACGAGCATCAACAAGCAATACAACGAATATGCAACGGCTTACAATTCAACTACCAGCAGTTCTGGAGGCTTCGCAACTTCAAAAGGAGTCTATTCGATCCTGTATGGTGATGTAATGGCAACCTATAGCAACAAAATCAATGCAGATTTCGACTATTCAGCGAGCGTGGGTTTCCAATCGAGATCAGAGCGTTATGATGATCAATCGTCAAGTACAGCAGGTGGTCTTGTCACAGAAAACTGGTTTAGCTTAAGCAACAGTTACGCGCAGGCAACAACTTCAAATAGCAGAAAGGAAATGCTAAAATATGCCTACTTTGGTTCCTTAAATATTGGCTATAAAGGATTCGCTTACTTAGACGGTACTTATCGTTCTGAATATTCTTCTACACTACCTTCATCGAACAATAATTATCGCTATGGTTCGGTTAGTGGTAGCTTTATTTTCAGCGATGCTTTCGATATAAAGTCTGATAAGTTCTCCTACGGTAAACTTCGCGCTTCCTACGGTATTGTTGGTAATGATGCAGCAATCTACGAAGCAAATATCGCTTACAACCAGAATCCATTATTGACGATCAATGGCGCTGTTCCATCATTGACCTACAGAAACAATTATGGAAATCTCAATCTACGTCCTGAGCGTAAATATGAGGTTGAGGTCGGTATGGAATTGAAGTTTCTAAAAAATAGATTAGGATTGGATGTTAGTTACTACAACAACTATATCGACGACCAGATCTTAGGACTTACAACACCAGCCTCTACAGGGGCTACTTCCCAAATTTTGAATATAGGAAAAATTGCCAATAACGGTTTGGAGCTTTCTATCAACGGTACCCCAATTCAAAATGAAAACTTTACCTGGAATTCTAGACTAAACTATTCATTTAATAAGTCGACAGTTAAAACCCTAGCACCGGGCGTTGAAGAATTGGTATTCTACTCTGCCGATGAAAACTCTTTGAAGATTACGGCAAAAGAAGGTGAGAAATTAGGAAATATTTACGTTTATGACATTGCCAAAGATCAAAACGGCAATAATTTGATCTCTGACGATGGACTCTATGTGATCGACAAAACCAAGTACAAATATGCTGGCAACATTATGCCAAAAGCGATAGGCGGTTGGACCAATACATTTACCTATAAAAACTTTATGTTAGACTTTACTGCTGATTATCGTTTTGGAGGTAAAATGGTATCCGAAAACCTCAAATACGGCATGAGTGCTGGTCTATATGAAAACACCTTACCATATCGCGAAAATGGAGTGACTTTGCAAGGTGTTAACGCCAATACAGGAAAAGCAAACGATGTACATTTGAGTGCTGCAGAATATTACATGAACACATTCGGATGGGGTGCAGATTCTTGGACTGAAAAAGGTGCCGTTTACGACAACAACTTTATCAAATTAAGAGAATTGTCTATTGGTTACCGTATTCCAGACAGTTTCACCAAAAGACTTAAAATTAACAACTTAAAGGTTTCTTTATTGGGCAGAAATCTATTCTACTTCTACCGTACATTGAAAAATCTTGACCCTGAAGCTCCAGTAGGTAACAAATGGTGGGCACAAGGTGTAGACGTTGGTTCATCTGCTGCTACCCGAAGTTTCGGTTTTTCATTGAATGCTAATTTTTAATTTTTTACCCACGAGAATCATGAAAAAAACTTTTCTTTCTATATTAACTTTGGTTTCGGCCCTATCGACGATGGTCGGCTGTAAATCACAACTTGACGACAAGTTTCAAAACCCAGATGCATCGACAAAAGCAAATATTCCGGCGTTCTTTGCCGAAATGCTAAATAATGATCGTGTAAGACCAGCTTATTACCACTACCGTACATTTATTCTGTCCAATCAGGCAGTATATACGCAGACAGCGTCTTTTTATCCGTCAAATACCATGTATCAGCCGAACGATAGCTACTCTTATGCATATTGGACGGATTTTTATGCTCCTGGTGTACTGGGTATCACAAGAAGCATGGAAAAAGCATACGCTGAACTTCCTGAAGCGGAGAAAGCAAGTAAAGAGATCTTTATCCAAACGGGCAAAATTGTATTGTTTGACGAAGCATCTAAACTTGTTGACAACTTTGGAGATATCCCTTTCAGTGAAGCCGGTAGTCTACCAACAACAAGTACGATTATTAAGCCAAAGTTTGATGCGCAAAAAGAATTATACAATCAGTTCATCAGCGAATTGAAAAATATCAACACGTATTTATCAACAGCAACGACCAATCCCGATTTTTCAAAATACGATATCTTGAATAGCGGGAATGTTGCGAAATGGCGTAAGTATGCCAATTCACTTCGCCTGCGTCTATTGATGCGCATTTCTTTTGTTGATGAGGCAAAAGCAAGAACTGAAGTACTTGAAATGCTGAATAACCCAACACAATATCCATTGGCAGATGGTGGCGCAACGGCAAACTATAACCCCAGAAATGAAGACATCTTATTGCAGCCGCTAACCAACTATACCGGAACATTGAGACAGGCTTTGATTGAAGGTCCTAACCAATTCGCAACAGATCATATGTTGAACAAAGTGATGTTACCAGCGAATGATCCACGTATTCCGGTACTTTATGATAAATTCGGAAAAACAGTAGACGGTAAGTTTGTTCAGAACAAAGAGTATAGAGCAATGCCAATTTCCTTTACTTCAGCGGATATGGAGAAGAATTATCAAGACTACGCTGTGTTGGATTCGGCAACTATCTTCGACAACAATGCTTTGCCGGGAATTGTCATTACCGCTTCTGAAACCAATTTCAATAAAGCTGAAGCGTTATTAAGATGGGGAGCAAGTAATGCAGCCAAAGATGCTTACGATGTCGCTGTTAAACAATCCGTTTCTTTCTATTATTATTTAAATAATTTAAATACTTCAGGACTGAAAACAGAGAAAAAACCTACCGATGACGTCATCAATGACTTTGTAGACAAATCGACTATCAGCTTTTCAACAACTCAAGCAAAGAACCTAGAATTAATATGGACTCAAAAATGGTTACATTATGGTTTTTTACAGGCACAACAAGCTTGGGCTGAATTGAGACGTACAGGATATCCAATATTGACATATCCTGTGGCTGGATTGGCTAATTACGCAAATCCTCCTAAACGTTTATTATATCCTACCCAAGAGATTTCAAATAATAGTTCTAATTACGATGCTGTTAAAGCAAATGATACAAGAACAACTAAAATCTTCTGGGACGTCAAATAGATGATCACACATTAAACGAATGAAATCTCGCGAGCAATTGTCCTGAGATTTTGAAAGAGCCTGGTAATACCAGGCTCTTTTTGTTTTGCTATATCATAAATAATCGAAGATAGAGTCGGTTATAATATTACAATCTCCCCTAAAAAAACGGATAATTTCGAGATACCATTCGGAGCTTCTCCCCAAAAAACCTTTTAATATTATAGCAATTTCGTTACAATACTGACCCAACCTTTCTTTAATCGATAAAAAAAAGAGCCTTCTTTTGAGCAAAAACACATTATCATCAAATTCTTTTTAAAAATTTTAAAAAGAATTTTGAACTTAACACAAAGTGTGTTTATCTTTAACATACAATGCTTATGAGAATCTAAACATATTGATGATCTATAAGCAAGTTACTATGAAAAACCAAGGCGCGATGAAATGATTTTTATCAGCCATTATGAAACTTAGAGAAAACCAATAGTTATACTAATACAATTGAACTAAATTATGGGCGGCGAAATTTTGAGAATTTTGTATTACAGGCCGATGCAACCGATTGCAGACATTGCAAACTCTTTATCGAAAAGCATCCCCTCTGTCACCAAGCAGATCAATGATCTTTTGACACGAAATGTTGTTGTCGAAAAAGGTTATGCAGCATCCACAGGTGGAAGAAAAGCTATACAATACATGCTTAATGAAAATTTACAGCAAAGTATTATTAGCGTGTCTATTGATCAATTCTATACATCCATATCTTCCTCAAATCTCAAGGCTGAAACAATTTCGTCGCAAAATAATATTCCAATCGACCTTAGAGATAAGAAGGCAACGGAGTCCATTCTGGAAGCATTGAACAATTTCATCATTTCCAACCAGATCAACATTACACAAGTAATCGGTATTGGAATTAGTATGCCTGGTTTTGTTGATTCGGAAACAGGTCTCAATGAATCGTACAATGAAGATTCGCCCTTATATAACATTCGAAAACTATTTGAGCAAAAATTTAAGGTTCCGGCCATCATTGACAATGACTCACGTTGTATCGCCCTAGCGGAACGGAAATTTGGTGAAGCAAAAGATTCATCCCACTCGCTCGTGATCAATCTAAACTGGGGTGTAGGCTTAGGAATACTCATCAATGATGATATCTTCAAGGGAACATCAGGTTATGCCGGCGAATTCAGCCATATTCCACTTTCCGATACATTAACCTTATGCTCATGTGGCAAACGCGGCTGTCTTGAAGTCGAAGCTTCCATTAGTGCAGCCATTCGAAATACCGAGCGGGATATAAAGAATGGAGAATATTCCATTTATGATAAACTAGCCCATGAACACATCAATAAAATCGACGCATTAATTGAAGCTGTCCAAATCGGAGATCAGGTAGCAATCAACAACATTGGGAAAGTTGGCTATTTACTTGGCAAGGGAATTTCGACGTTAATACATATCCTCAATCCGGATAAAATAATCATCAGTGGCCGGGGAGCCGAAATCGGGGACATTTTGGCGCCTCATATTCAAGTGGCCATTAATGAATATAGCATTCCGAAGATTTCAAGGAAGACAACATTGGCAATTTCCACACTGCATAAAAGGGCGCAACAAAAGGGGACAACTGCCTTAGTCATCGAAAAATATATTACTAACATAATTAACTAACGTTTTACACAAACACCTAAAACATGAGTCTATTTTACAAAAAAACTGCAGGATTGGCGCTATGTACACTTTTCAGTGCTACATCGCTCTACGCGCAGCAAAGCATTTCTGGAATAGTTTCAGATGCTAATGGACCAATTTCTGGCGCCACTGTCTCCGTAAAAGGAACCAGCAGAGGCACCCAAACTGGCGGCAATGGATCTTTCACAATCCAAGCTTCAACAGGTGAAACTTTGCGCATCTCCATGGTGGGCTACAAATCCCAAGAAGTTGTGGTTGGTTCCAACAAAACAATCAACGTAAGCTTAACCAGCGACCAATCCAACCTGGAAGAAGTTGTTGTTACTGCCATGGGTATCAAAAAAGCCCCGAGAGAGCTTGGTTATGCCATGAGTACGATTGATTCCAAAGAACTAACAAAAACCGGTTCACCAAACTTTGCGGGGGCATTATATGGTAAAGCACCGGGCGTACGCATCACAACTGCTCCAGGGGGAGCGACCTCAGGCGTAAATATCAATATTCGTGGTATTAACTCTATCACAGGAGGTTCACAACCATTAGTCATTATTGATGGGGTACCTATGCGCCAAAATAAATTTGATAACTCCAATTATTGGGGCGACCAACGTGCTCGTGGTAATGGCCTTGAGGATTTAAACCCTGAGGATATCGAAACAGTATCCATTTTAAAAGGCGCTTCAGCTGCTGCATTATATGGATCTGAAGCAATGAATGGTGTTGTCCTTATCACAACAAAATCAAATAAGGGGGGTACAGGCTTTTCAATTGATTTTAATGCAAACTATACGCATGATCAAATTGCATACCTACCCAAATTCCAAAATGTACGGGGGCCAGGCTATAGCTTAGCTTATGCAAATGGAGGACAGGCTGAAGATAAATTTTTCTATTATGGTGCTGATAGGGCTGTTGATGGAGTTACAAGAGGTGTTTTACCCGCAACGGTAAACTTCGGGCCTAAATTTGATGGACTACCAACGGTAACATGGGACGGTAAGGTGCGGCCTTATGAAGCTCAGAATGCTTATGGAAAGTTTTTCAACAATCCCAACAATACATCCCTTAATCTCGCGTTAGGCCACGCAACAGAAACGTCAAATGTTCGTTTCTCCCTTACGCGTCAAGATAATCAGATGACGTCGTTCGATTCGTATAACAAAAAGAACATTGTCAATTTTAACTCAACATTTAAATTGTGGAATAAACTGACAACCGATGTTGTCGTTAATTATATCAATCAGCATACGCATAACAGACCATTTATGACGGATCGCTTGATTAACAATTTTACGGGGATGATTTCCACATTTGATAACCCAGACTGGTATGCAGATCGCTATCAAACAAGCCTAGGTTACAAATATGTAACTGGAACGAATCAAAGTCTTACCCCAGGTGAAAATCTAATACACAACGGATATAAAGTCGATGTATTAGATTATTATTGGAATACTCGAGCTAAAACAAGTGATGAATATTCAAACCGTTTAATTGGTTCATTTACGAATACTTATCAAATAACAGACGATTTATCTGTTCGCGCTAGATTCTCTGCTGACGTTACATCAGCACGATTTGAAGATCGCAGCCCTAATCGCTTCCCATTACTTTACGGTTTTGACACCGAATCAGGATTTACGACAAAGAATCAAAATCAAAACATTTATTACACCGACCTTCTTGCCTCCTATAAAAAACAAATTAATAAGGACATTAAGTTAGGAGCTGCAGTAGGCTATACTGCGACAAAAAATCAGGATTTTTCGGTTAGTGGCTGGACTAACGGTGGATTATCTCAACGCAATTGGTATGATCTATCAGCCTCCGTTAATGATTCCAGAAGCTCACAAGCTAGGGTTTGGTCATTAAGAGATGCAACTTTTGGAACTTTAAATTTTAGTTTTAAAGACTATTGGTATGTAGAAGGGACATTACGTCGTGAGCTTATTTCACAGATGCACCCAGATAACAATGTTTTGTATTATCCATCGGTCAACTCAAGTTTAATCTTATCTGATGCGTTTAAACTCCCGGAAATCTTCGATTATGCGAAATTAAGAGGCTCATGGGGAATTGTGGGAAATTATCCTAATATTTTCCAAAGCGCCTTGAGCTTCTCTCAAAAAACACTGGGCGATCAAGGAACAGGATCTGTGATTTATACACAGGTTCCAACCTCCGGCTTCGGAAATGAGCGCATTAAACCTGAGACCAAGCATGAGATCGAATTTGGTTTAGAAACTAGATTGTTAAAAGGCCGATTAGGATTTGACATTACTTATTACAATGGCCAGATCAAAGATCAGATCCTAGATTTCTCTTTACCAATGACGACAGGTGCTAGCTCTATTGTTGCAAACGTAGGTACATTACGTAACAAAGGATGGGAATTTGTTGTTAACGGTACACCAGTTCAAAGTGAAAACTTCAAGTGGAATACAACCGTTAACCTTGCGTTCAACAGAAACAAGGTCGAGCAATTAGCAGGCGGTGCGACCGAATTAGAGCACCGATTTATTGATGGTGATGCAGCTAAGATTATTTCGAGAGTTGGAGAACCATTGGGTGATATCTACGCTCGGCCGGTAAAAACAGATGATCAAGGACGAATGATTGTTGACGCAAATGGTTTATATCAATTGGACAACACAACGTACAAAAAAGTTGGTAATGCCATGCCTAAAGCAATTGGTGGGTTCATCAACTCCTTTAGTTACAAAAATTTCACTTTGGACGCTCTAATTGACTTCCGCTGGGGAGGACATATTATGCCTACCGGTATCAACTGGATGAAAAGTAGAGGTTTGCTAGAAGAAACCTTAGAGGGTATGGACGCCGAACATGGTGGATTGAGTTACTACTTGTCTGGAGGAAAAGGAATTGCTACTACTGGTTCCACTGGACCTAATGGAGAAACGGTTTATCATGATGGTATGTTATTGGACGGGGTTTTATTAGATGGTACTAAAAACGCGAATATCATCTCCCAAGCGACCTACTTCAATTCAACCTATAACTGGGGTGGCCCACAATATGGCGGAAACTCTCGTTATGAACTTTATGTAGAGAAAAACAACTATATCAAGATGCGTGAACTTTCGCTCGCTTATAGACTTCCGAAAGATTTCGCTCGCAAGTTAAAAGCGAAAAACATCAGTTTATCGGCCTTTGGAAGAAACTTGTTCTTCATCTACAGAACCGCCAAACACCTCGATCCTGAACAAATGACAGGTGGTTCACACTGGTCACAACAAATTACCAATGCTGGTTCAGGTCCAGCAACAAGAACTTATGGTTTAATGTTACGCGCAAGTTTCTAAAATTATGAAAATCAAAAAACACATCTTACTTGCTGGTCTATGTGCCGCGGGTATTACAGCAATAACCTCTTGTAGTAAATCATCTTTTGATGAGTTATATAGAGATCCAGGAAAAATAAGTGAAGTGTCAGCCGACAAACAGTTCGCAGGAATTACCTATTCCTACAGAGAACTGGTTGTACCAAGTTACTGGAATTACTTTGTTATCCTCCGATCGACTGCTAATCGCTATGTTCAAGCTACGGGATGGGCAAACGAGAATAATCAATTGATACCTGGAGGTGCTTCTATCCAGGATCGTTGGAATACTTATTATGCAGGTCTTGCACAATATCGAGAATTTGAAAAAGTATACACAGCTTTGCCAGAAGCAGAGCGAACTCAGCTACGCATATTTTACCTTGCAGCGAAAATTTTCTTTTATGATCAAACGCAACAAGTTGTTGATTTACATGGAGACATCCCTTGGTCGCAAGCAGGCATGTTGAGTACCAATGGCGGAAATTATCCGAGCTCGTATGCTAAATATGATACTGCAGAAGAAATATATAAAGCTATGCTGGATGACCTAAAATCCATCAGTACCGAGCTTAATACGTTGCCAGCACTAACTTCAGGTGTTTCCACGTCTTTTAAAACCCAGGATTTAATAAACAAAGGTGATATTACACTATGGAAAAAATATTGTAATTCCCTTCGCCTACGTATGTTGACTCGCGTCAGTGCTGCCTCTACTTTTACAGCAAGAGCAAACCAAGAGCTGGCCGACATTGTTGGAAATCAATCAACTTATCCTTTAACTCTCACCAATGCAGATAATATCGACATCAGTGTCTTCAATTCAGGATCTGATATCAATGCGAGAGGATTTAGAGATGGTTTAGAAAGCTGGAACGCCAATATTGCCGGGAAAGTAATGATCGACAACATGGTGTCAAAGGCAGACCCGAGATTACCATTTATTTTTGAACCTGGACAAGGTGCAAATGGGGCTTATATTGGGCTAGATCAGTCTCTAACGAGTGCAGAACAAACTGCTTTGATTTCCGGAACACCAGCTAATCCAAGTAAGATTGCCATCTATAATCGTTCTACTTACTCGAGAAATGAATATTTCCCAGGGTTATTGATCACGGCATCGGAAGTCAATTATTTACTTGCTGAGTATTACAACAGGACTGGAAATAATGCTGCTGCAAAATCAGCCTTCGAACAGGGTATAAAACAATCCATCGCACTATTCCCTGCAATCAGAGCATTGAGCAAAGATAATACGACTACTGCCGCAACTCAACCAACAGAAGATCAGATTAATACCTATATTTCAAATATTGGTTGGGGAACAAATAACATTCAATTAATCGCTACTCAAAAATGGCTACATTTCAATGTTATTCAACCTTTACAATCCTGGGCGGAAGTAAGAAGATTAAATTACCCTGTATTTACTTTTAGAACAGAAGTATCTGATATTCAAAAAACTGTCCCTGCGAGATGGAATATCCCCGCAACAGAAGTGAATTTAAATGGCGCAAATTATGACGCTGTAAAAAGCAAAGATAAGCTTGACACCAAACTCTTCTGGGACGTAAATTAACGCAAAAGCTACATCTATCTACAAGAAGGCCACCTAAGGTGGCCTTCTTTTTATCATTTTCACTATCTTTATCCATGCAAAAACTAAAAACCATTATATCCACCGCGCTGATTGCTTCAAGCGCAACATTAGCGTTTGGCCAAGCACATAACGTATCTAATGGCTATCAAAAACCGACAGATCCTCTAGTGATTGAAAATCTCGAACAATGGCAAGATATGAAGTTTGGTCTTTTCATGCACTGGGGTACCTATAGTCAATGGGGAATCGTCGAAAGCTGGAGTATCTGTCCTGAAGATGAAGGCTGGACGCAACGCAAACCCGAACATGGTAAAACCTATTTTGAATACCTCAAGAACTACGAAAATCTACAGACTACCTTTAATCCAACAGATTTTAATCCACAAAAATGGGCCGATGCCGCTAAAGCTGCCGGCATGAAATATGTCGTCTTTACAACCAAACATCACGATGGATTTGCCATGTTCGATACCAAAGAATCGGATTATAAAATCACCTCTGCTAAAACGCCATTTTCGACAAACCCAAAGGCCAATGTAACCAAAGAAATCTTCAACACATTCCGCAATGACGGCTTCAAAATTGGCGCCTATTTCTCCAAACCGGACTGGCACTCCGATTACTACTGGTGGTCCTACTTTCCGCCAAAAGACAGAAATGTAAATTACGATCCTAAAAAATATCCGGATCGCTGGCAAAAATTCAAAGACTTTACCTACAATCAAATCAACGAGCTGACTTCCGAATATGGCAAAGTCGATATCCTTTGGTTGGATGGTGGCCAGGTCCGCCCCTTAGAAACGGTTGACAAATCTGTTGACTGGCAACAGACGATCAAAATGGATCAGAATATTGACATGGACCGCATCGGTGGCATGGCAAGAAAAAATCAACCGGGTATTATCGTCGTTGACCGTACGGTACCTGGAAACTGGGAAAATTATGTCACTCCCGAACAAGCGATTCCTGAACATCCGTTGGATATTCCATGGGAAAGTTGCATCACCATGGGTAATTCGTTCAGCTATGTGCCCAACGACCAATACAAACCAACCAAAAAGATTGTTGAAACATTGGTAAAAATTATTTCTCGCGGCGGAAACTACTTATTGAACATAGCCCCTGGCCCTACAGGAGATTACGATCAGGCTGCATACGATCGCTTGAACGAGCTGGCAGCCTGGATGAAAATCAATCAAACTGCAGTGTTTGCAACACGTACCATTGCTCCTTATCACCAAGGTGACTATTACTACACCAGAAGCAAAGACAGTAAAGTGGTCAATGTATTCCATCTTTCTGAAGGTGACACTTACCAGCAGCCCAATGAATACGTCTTTCAAGTACCCGACAATTTTAACGTAAAAAAGATTGCTATTCTAGGTCATAAAGGTAAATTGGACTGGTCTCAACGTGGTAACCAAATTACCTTGAGAAGTCCTAGTACACGTTTTAGCTATGCTACTGCAATTCAATTGCAAGGCAAATAATATAAAATTCCGTTGGATACGATCCAACGGAATTTTATCATTTAACAAGGTCATTGTTTACCGATGATCGCCTGAACATTTAACATCCCCAAAGCTGCTCAGGAATAAGAAAATAAGTCATCAACAAACTATAGGGGTTTTAGAACCTTAAATTCCAATGAAAAAAATCAACCTATTTCCATTATTTATCCTTCTTTTTGTATCCTCATGTGCAACGTATAAACCTCAGATCCTGGTGTCAGAGCAAATTTTTAAAACAGGTCAGGTTCCATTCCAGCAATGTCATGCCTCCACGATTCAAGTTATCGGAAAAGACAGTTTATTGGCAGCCTGGTTTGGTGGTACTCATGAATCTAACCCCGATGTTGTCATATGGAGTTCACTGTATAGTCATGGACAATGGCAGCGTCCTGTACAGATTGCAGACGGTATCCTTGGTGACAACCGCTTTCCAACATGGAATCCTGTTTTCTATCAATACCCGCACAGTGACACCTTATCTTTGTATTATAAAATAGGCCCCAACCCCAGAGAATGGAAAGGCTATGTCAAACATTCGATTGATAAGGGAACCAGCTGGTCAGCACCGCAGCAGTTACCTGAAGGTATATTGGGGCCTATCAAGAATAAACCGCTCACCTTGACAAACGGACTGCTGCTCTCCCCCTCCAGCACGGAATCCAAAACAGAAATCTGGAAAGCACACCTGGAAATCAGCCGCGATCATGGCCGCTCTTGGTCCGTCAGCGCAATACGCCCAGATACCAGTATCCAGGTTATTCAGCCCAGTGTGATCCAACACGCAGATGGACGCATTCAGGTGCTCTGTCGAAGTAAAGAAAATAAAGTGATGGCAGCATTCTCAGCAGATGAAGGCCTTACCTGGGGCCCCTGGCAAGCCACAAACCTGCTCAATCCCAATTCTGCCACCGACGCCATCCGTTTAAATAATGGTTTATTGATGATCGTCTTCAATCCGGCTATCGCTGGCAACGACTGGTGGGAAGGACGCACAAAACTGCATGTCGCCATATCAAAGGATGGCTTACAGTGGAAAGATGTTCTAACCCTTGAAGATGGGGTTAAGAATGATGAGTATTCTTATCCAACAATTATTCAGGACACAAATGGTCTTATCCACATCACCTATACCTGGAACAGGAAAAGTATCAAACATATTGTGCTCAAATAAAAAAAAGGACTGTCCAAAATTGGGCAGCCCTATAGTATTGTTTGCGGTTTAGGATTAATAATCTCTCGTTAATTCCATTTCGCCCTTTAGTCGGATATCATCGGAAGATGCTCCAACCAAGAATTTAAACTTTCCTTTCTCGATCTTCCATACCTTGCTTGGACTCCATAATTTGAGGTCCTCCTTGGTCAATTGAAAAGAATAACGTTCTTTCTTTCCAGCTGCAATGTTTTTACGTTCAAATCGCTTCAATTGCATGACCGGTGTCACGACCGAACTTACTTCATCCACAACATACAGCTGTGCGACTTCATCGCCAGCCAATTTACCGTTATTGACGACATCGAATGACACTGTGCAAGCGAAATCATGTTCAGCCTCCTTCAAAGAGACCTGTAAATTGGAGTAATCAAAACTACTGTAGCTCAACCCATAACCAAAAGCATACAATGGTTTGGCCGACATCTCCACATAATCGTGATGTTTAGGTTTTGTATGGTTGTAATGTACAGGAAGCTGGCCGACCGAACGAGGTACCGAAATCGGTAATCTTCCAGCGGGATTGTAGTCGCCAAACAAGACATCGGCAACTGCCAAGCCTCCCTCCTGTCCTGGGTACCATGCATTCACAATTGCTGGTACATTGTCAGCAGCCCAATTTAAGTTCAATGGTCTTCCCATAATCGTAACAAGTACAAGGGGTTTTCCGGTAGCCTGTATCGCTTTCAGCAACTTGATCTGATCGCCCATCATATCCAGGGAAACGCGGTCAAATCCTTCTCCACTCTCCATATCACTTACCGTATTGGGATCAACATTGGCCGCCCCAGTTGCTTGATACGACGTTTTAAAATCACGTGCACTCGAACCTCCGAGTACTAAAACCACCGCATCGGCCTGCTTTGCAGCTGCAACAGCAGCAGCAATATCGGAATTGCTGGTATCACGGATCGCACATCCTTTGACATAATCGATCTTGGTATTTTTATCCACTGCCGCCCGGATTCCGGTCAGCAAAGTCTGCACTTTACCATCGGCCTGTGGAGCAGTATAATCGCCCAGCTGATTATAAGGATTATCGGCATTTGGCCCTATAACGGCGATTCGTTTCAACGATTTACTTAAGGGTAAGATATGCTGATCGTTTTTAAGCAAAACAATCGACTCGCGTGCCACTTGTCTTGCCACCGTTTTATTTTGCGTCGTAGCGACTTTTTGCGCTACCATTTTTTCATCCACATAAGGATGATCAAAAAGACCAAGATTGAATTTCATACGAAGTACCCGGGCCACTGCTGTATCGAGAACGGCAGGTTCAACCAGCCCCTGTTGAACAGCCTTAAGCAGATTTGAACCATAACCAGTCCCGCTTAGATCAACATCCAATCCGGCATGTATACTTTGTGAAGCAGCTTCTTCTGCAGTCGCTGCTGTTGCATGACCTCCATTGAGCCCTGATATACTCAATAGATCCGATACGACAAAGCCCGTAAATCCCCAGTCTTTCCGTAGGATGTCATTCAACAACCAGGAATTGGCTGAACAAGGAATACCATCAATGCTATTATATGCCGTCATAACCGACCCAGCTCCCGATTTTACAGCACGCTCAAAAGGCGGCAGAAAATACTGTCTCAAGCTTCGCTCGCCAAACGATACAGACTCACCATTGTGGCCGCCATCAGGAGCCGCATAAGCAACAAAATGCTTTAAAGTACCTATTATTTTATCCCGCTCACCTAACTTTTCCCCTTGAAAACCGCGGATCATAGCACTTCCCATTTGTCCAATAAGGTAGGGATCCTCCCCATAGGTCTCTTCAGTACGCGACCAACGCGGATCTCGTGCTAAATCTAATACAGGACCGTAACCGTTTTTACCACCCACGGCATAAGTCTCCATCGCGATTGTTGAAGCCATATCCTGAATCAACTGTGGGCTCCATGTACTCGCCTGCCCAATTGCCGTAGGAAACACCGTTGCTCCAATAGCCATATGTCCATGTGGCGCCTCCTCAGATAACAGCAATGGAATACCCAGTCGTGTACTATCCACCATATAACGTTGGATCGCATTTGTAGCACGCGCAGCTTCTACTGGGCTCAACCCATTCAGCAAGGTTTTTTGTGTCCAAGGATCGGCACGTAAAGTCGCCCATAATAATCCGATATGCTGTTCTTTTACCGCCTTTCGTAATTTATTGCTGATTGTAACCTTTTTTCCGCTCTTGCTATACATGTCCCAGCCCAGCAATTTGCTCAGTTGCCCGACTTTCTCTTCCACAGTCATTCTTCCCAATAGATCACTTACCCGTTTTTCAATAGGTAAGGTACTATTCTTATAAGGCAATTGCTGGGCTTGAAGTTGTGGGCAGAGCAATGTCGTCATTGCGGCCATCAGTAATATACGGACTTTCATAAGTGGATTATTATTTTTCTAGTTTTATTCATTAATTGGATCCGGTTTTATTAATTCACTACATTTATGCAACCGGTTTCCAAAACACTAAATTAACGATTTAGCCTAAATAATCAAGTTAAATTTTGATTCCTAATTCTTTTAACCATCTATATTTCGCAGCATCGGTTTAAATTACATGTACGTAAAACAGTGAGATCAACGGTCTGATTTAGATTAACTACTCAACTGAAGGAAAACAAATTGCAAAAAACACAAGGTTCGCTCTAGCACATTGCGAGATCGGCATGACATCAGGGAGCAGGGAAAATTGATCCAATCAGTAGAATGGGATTTTATCCATATATAACTAAAAAAAGAAAGACGGCAAGCCGTCTTTCTTTTGAGTATTAAAGGAAATATACTACTTATTTTTTTGCAGCCACCCGCTTACCTTGAAAATAGTATTCAATTGGAGCTGCGTATGCTAGCGGATTATCATTGCGCGAAATCAATATGAGCTGATCAGCATCAATCTGTACCTCATAACTTTGGTAAGGGCTACTGTCGGCAAACTTGATACTTTTCTTCTCTTTATCATAGATAAAAGCGCGATGCTGTTGTTCAGCAAAAATCAAACTTTCAAATGTTAGCTTATCATCCCCACATAGTTCCTTACCACGATTGACAGTGAACTTATTCGCTGATTCAGCAAATGTGAACGTATACACATTATCCTTTTCACAATCTTTCAGTTTATACTTATGCTGCTCATTTGCCGTACCTTTCACAGACACGATAGGGCTCCATTCAAAACTTTCCAGCTGTTTTTGAACATCCATAGGTACAGTCACTTCATTTTCCTTACTGCAGCTCGTCAGTAAAAAGAGGATAGCAAAACTTCCCGTAAATAATTTATTCATTGCGGTTTCCATTAGTTATAGCTGTATGACGATCATCCTACCAATATCGCTACAATAAATTAATTATTATTAACTAAACAGATAAAAATAGACTAAGAACCGGAAAGCACTTCGCGCCACAAGTTCGGATGATCTGTTTGAATAAGACGTACAAAAGGATATTTCTCCAAAAAAGATCGATAAGCTTCCTTTCCTTCCTGTTCTGCTTTGTCGTCATATTCCCCCAAACTATTCATCCAAAAATAAATACCCTGTTTGCGCAATGCATTAAGTTTTTCGGTATCAGTAAATGATTCATCAAGATGGACAATTGAGGTTAATTTCATCTTTAGTATGGCCTCAAGATCCTTCATACTACGTGCCCTCGGAAAAAGTGTTATCGTTGGATTGAATTTGTAAATCTTGGGCATGTCTTTGTAATCGTAAAGAAAGAACAGCACTTGGTCTTCCATTCCCTCCTGTTCAACAAGTTCATAGGTTTTCTTAATAAACTCTTTGCGATCTTCTTTAAAATCGAGGTCAACAATAATTTTTCCCTTTGCAACGCGCAAAGCTTCCGATAGGGTTGGTATAACATGATCCGAGGCTTCACCATTTGCCTTTTTGCGTAAGTGGAGCTGTTGAAGCTCGGCATAAGTCTGTTTGGCGAGCTCTCCTTGCCCGATTGTCGTGCGATTGACTGTTTTATCGTGCATCAGCACAAGTACACCATCTTTGGTTGCCCTTACATCCACCTCTACCACGGAAGCCCCCTGCCGAATAGCCTCTTCGATAGCGGCAATCGAGTTTTCCGGTTGCTCCAGATGAGCTCCCCGGTGGGCAGCTATGTGTAAACTCTGTTGATCTAACTTGGTTATTAAATCTTTCGACTGAGCATATAAATGGCTTGTAGAACTTACTATCATACTCAACAAGATAGTAGAAAATATAATATTTTTCATTGTTGTATAGCTATTATTTTAAGCAATCTCTTTTTGTTATGCGTTAGAAACCGGCGATCTCGCAGCAGTTACATCTTAATCGCGTCATGGATTGAATCCTGCACCTATATTGACGGAAAGTAATCCGGTTTGAATGGATCACCTTCCGTCTATGTCGTTCTCCTTTTTCGACAACTCGAATGAATCAAACAACTGCCCATTCAACTTGTAGCTTGAAAAATACAGTTTATCAGCGGTCAGTTTGATCACCTGATACAATTGCGTCTGTGAGGTTGCAACTTCCATCCAGCGCTCAGAATCTGATTCATACATCTTAGGCCCCGCTACAGACAGGAGATAGACAGGTCGCTTTTTACCCAGCCCGCCACGAGCATAGGTATGATCGTGCCCCTGAAGGACCAAATCGACACCATATTTCTCGAAAATAGGTTTGAAACGTTCTCTCAAGATGGTATTGTCACGATTTTTTGCCGTGGAGTATACGGGATGGTGCATGACAACAATGTTCCATTTTTTTGTTGACGATGCCAGTACTTTTTCAAGCCATTTTTCCTGCGTTGCTGCTGCAGTCGAATCCAGCATAATCAATTGCGAATTTAGAGAGATCATACGAAGGTCCTGATAATCGAGGTAATAAACAGCATCCTGCATTCCCTCAGGTCCATTCTTCGGCAAGTTGAATTGTACTTTCCAATGCGGATCCAAGACAAGTTTCCCCAACGAATCGCGACGGTACTCGTGATTCCCGGGTGTTGGAACAGCAGGGATCATCTGATGAATAAATCCTGCGGCCTCATGCCATTCTGCCCATTCCTCATCCGCATTTGAACGATTGATCAGATCGCCCGCGTGAACAATAAAACGAGCATTTGCTTCCTGCTGGAAAGCACGACGAATGGCACGTGCCCAACGTGAACGTAGGTCGTTCTGCGCATCACCCAAATAGATAAATGAAAACGCGCCTGAACGCTCCGCAGTTCTGAATTGGTTCCAGGCACTCCAATTGCTGCCATCTCCAACGCGATAGGCATAAACTGTACCGGGTTTCAGGTCACGGAAGGTTACCTGTCCATAAGCATCCTCTTGCTGTCCTCGCTCGAGAGATAGCGCTGTTCCATTTATTGTAGTTGCATTTTTCTCAAGTTCCGGATTGCTCTGTTCTTCGGCAATCTGACCAATGATTTTAGTCCTATCCGCATTGATCCGCCAAGAAACAGACTGTGTATTGCTGGGATTATCGGACCAGGTCAACGTAATCCGATCAGGTTGTTTGGCGTTATTATCCGTCTGGCTTTTCCCTTCCAATAAAGTGCAGCATAGTACTACAGCTAGAAGAATATGTTTGATTTTCATGGTGATATTGTTTTATGAATCGATTTGATTGTTATGTTTAATAACTTTTAATTGATGATTACGAATTACCAGGGCTTGTTTGTCCCTTGCAATAACCAAGGTTTTGACCAAGCACTATTTTCATAATCCGCTTGTGAATAAGCGGTCTTTTCAATACGTTTCAAGGCCTCTTCAGCATTTTTCTGATTCACACTCATTTCGGTTTGCATATAAGGTACGCGAACAGGAAGCTGTGTTCGAATGGCTGCGGGGCCGGCCTTTAAAGCGGGGTACCCTGTGCGACGGTAATCAAACCAGGACTGTGCGGCAGTTGTCCAACTGGCGATCCATTTTTGTTCGATAATCTGCACTTGGGTATTTTCAAACGTCACACCTTTCTGACGGATATAATTGGAATAGTCTGCAGCCTTTCCCCAGCTTGCCAGCGACTCCTGTATAGCACGCTCATAATAGGTCTTCGCTGACTCAGGCATCCCCCATCCTTTCCAAGCCGCTTCAGCCAAAATAAAATTAACTTCGGCAGCAGAAAGCAATCGTGCTTTTAATAAACTTCCCTTCGCCGAACGATAGCTATCATTCAGGTAAGAAACATGCGGGTTGATTGAGGTCTGCCCTGGTGTTGGGTTGAGATTGTAGGCTGAAGGATTTTTAGAAACACTTGGCGGCAGTCCAACATACTCCTTATCGGTATCCACCGAAATACCTTTGACAACATCCGGTGATACAATCCGGACACCATTGACGATCTTATCTGTACCTGCAGGTTCAGTATTACGGATTTCAATAGGGATCTCTATCTTTTTCGCCCAAACCGCTAGACGAGGGTCGCCCAGTTCTTGCAGCCGTTCAACTAATGTTGCACACATTTTCATGCGTCTAAAATTACTTCCACTGGCATCATAAACGGTATTTGACGGCCAGGAGTCATTTGCATTATTACCAACAAAATCCATCAACACATCATCGTTTGCACTTGTAATAAGTGGAAATTTATCGGGGTTGGCAACAATACTTTCAATCCCCTGTTTGGCAAAGTCCGCAGACTTTGCTGAAATTCGCATATAATACCGTAATGCCAACGAATTAGCAAAACGGCGCCATTTTGAAGCTTTTCCGCCAAAGTAAACATCCGCATTAGCCAGTACCTCATAGGAACCATCGGGACGGGATAGAAGGTCGTTAGCTTGTTTCAACTCGTCGATAATTCCCTTATAGATTATTTCCTGGCTATCGTATTTCGGAAAATTATATACAGCATCTCCCAGTTCCGCTTTTAAGGCATCGGTATAAGGTGCGTCCCCCCAGAGATCAGTCACCAAACCAAATAAGTAAGCGCGCATCACCAGCGAAACTCCTTTATGGAAATCTAGCCCCAATTTCTCCGCGCGTTTACGCATAAGTTCATTGTCACGTAAAAAGCCATAATAAGCATCCCAGCTCAAAATTCCTCCAGTCCACTCGTAATCATTATGTGAATTGAACCAAGCATCAAACTGCGTGTGCTGCATGACTCCGCCAAGATCTGAGAAACTCAACTCATTGTATTTTTTTGCTGCTCCTGTCAATATTGTCGGTAACAACAGATTGGGATTGGCATCTTCCTCACTTACACCGTTTGGATTGATATTAAGTTCAGTCAGATCTTTACAAGCTGAAATATTCCATACTATACCAAGACCTACTACAGCCATGGTGAATCTCTTCAACTGATTTTTCATTTATGTTGTATATTTAAAATGTCACATTTACTTTAAATCCAATAGGCATTGACCAAGGGGTAACGTTATAGCGCTCAATCCCCTGTTTAAATCCAACACCAGTTTCTGGCTGGAAGGCCATTTCCGGATCTATACCTACTTTTGCTTTGGTCCATAAGATCAGGTTACGGGTATAAACACCCACGCTACCATTTTCTATCCCAAGACGCTTCAGCCATTTTCCTGTTAAATCATAGCTAAAGGAAAGTTCCCGAAGCTTGATAAAAGATGCATCAAATGTCGCTGCATTCATAAAATCCCAGGGGTAATTGTCTGAATAAGCGATATATTTTGTTCCTTCACCACCCAGATTCTCCGTATAACCTGTGATATTACCTTTATCATCATATTGTGCGATAACACCAGGATTAAACACGCCAAAATTGCCAACAAGACCACCCACACTGATCGGATAACCACCATACTCTTCGCCTGGTCCTCCAACAATGGGATAACGATTGCCCTGTACACGAACAAGATTGTTATCGACCAAATAATTGCGCAGCGTTTCACCTGTCATCCCATTGGGATTGATCATTTGGTCAAGAAAACGTTGCGTGGTTAGGTTCGATTCGAAATAGCGATAAGTCTGCGACATAAATTTCCCGCCAAAACGCATATCTGCGGCAATATTCATCGTCCATTTTTTATAGCGAAGGCTTGACTGTAGGCCCATCGTGAAATCGGGATTAAAATTTCCGATTTTGTTGCGACTATTATTGATCCGTACAGCCTGCCAAGAACCATTTTTATTGAGAATGGGAAAACCATAATACGGCGACGACTGATCCTCCACGGTCACTAACTTGGAATCGTACAGATCCCCGATCTCTTCCCCGACATAGGTACGTGCCCCACCCCGACCGTCGGTCCAAAAGGTATAGAATTCTACACCATCAGAAAGCTCATCGATACGTGTACGATTGCGATGCCAATTGACACCAACGTCCCAGGACCAATTTTCCCTGGCAATAGGTCGCCCGGAAACAGCAAGTTCAATACCTCGGCTGCTTAGCAGTCCGGCATTGATATTTTTCGAATTGAAACCGCTTGATCCCGGTAAGGTTGTTGAAATAATTTGATTTTTGTTCTCCAGCTTATAGTATGTTCCTTCAAACTTCAATCGATTATTCCACATACCCAGATCCAAGCCAAATTCGTAAGATGTGGCAATTTCGGGCTTCAGGTTAGGAACCAAGAGTGATCCTGAACGTGTTAGCCGCAATACATCACCCCAGCTACCTGGATTACTCAGTACATTGGAAAGATTATAAGGATAAGTATCATTTCCCACGCGCGCAATACCCGCTCTCAGCTTAGCCAAATTGATCGTTTTAGGCAAAGAAAATACCTGGTTGGCCAACACACTTAGAGATGCCGAAGGATAAAAATAGGATCGATTGTTTACAGGTAAGGTGCTGGACCAGTCATTACGACCAGTCACATCCAAATAAACCATATCCCGGTAACTTAGATTGATCAGTCCGTAAACACTGTTTATCGCTCTTTCAGAAATTGTGCTGTAGAAATCCAGGTTCAGTGGACTGATATTGGCCAATGTATAGAGCCCCGGCGTGATGAGTCCAGCGCCATTCTTTGATGTATTTTGCACGGTTTTACCACAATTATACCGCAAATTCCCACCCAATGATCCTGTGATCTGAAAGTCGGTGATCTTCTTTGTATATGCCGTCAGAAAGTCGATATTCTGTTCCATGTTCATCAGATTAACAATTCCATAAGCACCTCTAGGTTCGTTCGTATAACTATAAGGGATTTTTGTTTCCCTGTTTTCCCAATAGATATCCGTTGCGTACCGAATCATGGCCGTCCAATCTTTTTTGATGGTCCAATCTAACCGTAGATTTCCAAAGACACGGTCTCTTGTAAAAGCATTGTTCACCCCATAGGCAAGGAAGTACGGGTTATTGTGGTTGCCAATAGACTGTGAACGCTGTTGAATCTGCTCCTGCCCCGGCAGCCAATAATCCTGCAAATCCAGAATATTGATGTGAGGCGCAACTTCATAGGCCGCTTGCATCGGATTGGTTCCGCGATTTCCAGCAGGTCTATTGTTGGAGTTATTTCTACTGGCATCAAATGAGAGGCCCAATGTCAGGCTATTGCGCAGGCGCATGGTCGAATTGATATTCAAGGTGTTTCTAAACAGATCCGAATTGGGGATAATACCTTTATTGGCCATATTGGAATAAGAGAAACGATAGTCCAGTTTTTCGCTTCTGTTGCTCAGGGAAATCCCATTGGTGCTTGTCACTCCAGTCTGAACAAAGTTTTTGATATTATTGGGGTACGCTTTTAGTTCCGTAGGAATGGGTTTACCGTTCTCGTCAAGTGGACTATTCCATTGGACAGCTTTATAGCCCTTATCTAGCGCAGCGCCTACCATAACACTCGACTCCTCCTCAATAACTAAATTGCCGGGTAGGTCGCCTGGCCGCCATGGCAAGGTGCCACTGGCAAATTTGTTATGCAACTCAATAAATTTATAAGGAATATCAAATACTGTATTACTAGTCACAGCAATAGTCATCTTCTCCGCATTCTTACCACTTTTGGTTGTGATCAGCACCACACCATTACCCGCACGTGAGCCGTAAAGCGCCGCTGCACTTGGTCCCTTCAAGATGGAAATATTGTCAATATCTTCGGGGTTGATATTGGCAATTGCATTACCATAATCCACTTTGTTGTCGTCACCGATCTGACCAACATTATTTAAACTATTCATCAAGGGCACTCCATCCACGACAAATAGCGGCTGGTTGTCTGTACTTAACGATGATGCCCCACGAATCACCATATTCACGCTGGAACCAGTGGGTCCAGTAGAACTAATCGAAACCCCGGGTACTCTTCCGGCCATACCAACCAGAAAATTATCATTGTTGACCCGATTGATATCCTCACCCTTAATTTTACCGACAGCATAACCCAGTGAACGGTCTTGGCGTTTGATACCCAATGCGGTTACCACCACTTCATCCAATTCGTTCGCATCTTCATTTAATATCACCTGACGTATACCTGTCGTGTTGGCATCGAGCTTGAGATCCTTCAACTCTTTTTTTTCATAGCCAACATGGCTTATCAGTACATCGTATACGCCGGCAGCTAATCGAATAGTCACTTCACCTTTGGCATTCGAAAAGGCGCTCTGTCCAGTCAATGGAATATGCACAGAAGCTCCCCCAATAGGCTGTTTTGTGTGATCGACAAGCTGCAATTTCAAATCATAAGATTCTTGTCTACCCGTATTTTTCACAAGAACAATACCGCCTGAGACTCTTTTTGACTTGATGTTGGTTCCGTTCAGAATATAGGCAAGGACTTCTTCGAAGCTCGCATTCTGGAATTTCTTTTCGGCAATTAACACCCGATCTAATTGGAGCATACTCCGATCGTAGCCGATGGCTTGACCTGTTTGTTTTGACAACTGCAGTACCGCCAGCGCGGCGTTGCCACCAGACAAATGAATATTGATATTATCCCAATAAGCGCGATTGATCTTTTCCAATCCTCCAGCATGGCTATTGGTTACAGCACAAGAGACCATGGAGCAGAGCGCAAGCTTTGTCGCAAGGCCGGTAAGCTTAATTATTTTATACATATATTTGTATGAATGTTTTAAACATGAATATTCGGGTGCTCACTGGTCGATTTAGCGGTTTGCCAGATGAGCACTTTTCTTGAGCAGATAAATTATGCTGTTCTACCCCTACAGCTTTATTTGTATAAGATTATTCCATTTTTCTCCCTCCTAAATTTGATTTGATGAATATTGCAAACGATATTCAGCACTTGATCCAATGACTGTACATGCGGTATCATCAGTGAATAATTAAATGTATCAGTATTCAGATTGTCGGTATGCAGCATAACGCCGAAGCGATTATAGATTACTTCTTTTAGTTCCTTGAAGCCGATGTTATTCAATTGCAAACCGCCTTGTGTCCAAAGATTGATATAAGCTGGATCCCTATCGAAAGTTTCAAAGTCATTATGAGCTACGCTATACCGTACGGCCTTACCTGCTGTAAGCATATCGTTCGCTCCATTTTTTGCATTTGCAACACGCACACGCCCCGTTTTAACTTCGACCGTCACCTGTTTAGTAGACATCGAATTGTTAACGTTGAAGGATGTTCCTAGGACTGCGACAGAAACGCTGCCTGTTTCTATCTTAAATGGATGTAAGGTATCCCGTTTGACCCGAAAGAATGCCTCCCCTCGATCTAAAAAGAATCTTCTATTTGAAGCAAAATTTTTGCGATCGTAGCGAATACGCGTATTTCCATTTAAAAAAATGGATGTCCCATCAGGCAACTGAATTTCTTTCAGTTCGCCCGCATCCGTGACCGTTTCTGTCAATAATGCGATCGTTTCTGTCTGCTTTTGGGAAAGCGACATCGGGTTATGCTGAAAAAATAGCAGACTGATACCTCCTATAACCAGAATAGCCGCTGCAGCTGAAAGCCAAGAGAATTTTCTGACCGCTATGGCTTGCATCTTCTTTTCCTTGACAGGTGCTTCAGCTATTCCTACACGAATAAATAATTCTTGTTTGATTTTTTCCCGATGATTTGCATCGATAAAGGGATTAATATCATCGTTTGAAATCGACTCGTACCAATTGTCAACATGACCTCTTTCCTCCTCGGTCGATTTTCCTCCGAGATAATCTGTTATGATAAGTTTAAAACGTTCTAAATTCACCTGCATTAATTTTTATACTAATACAGATCAAAGCGGGCAAAGTACTTTAATTAAATATGTTCTTTATATTAAATAATCATAAAGGAGAGCGCTGCCCGCAAGCAATAGAAATATAGAATCATGGTCGGCAAATCGTCTTGTCAATTCGTACCGCATGATCTTTTTGGCCTCTGACAGGTAGTTTTTAACGGTCTGTTCCGCCAGATTGAGTTCCTTGGCAATTTGTGTGATCGAATAATTGTCGGAACGCATGAGGTAGACTGCTTTCATCAATTTAGGTAATTTGTCGATCGAATTATCTACAATAGTCTCCAGCGCCTTATACCTAGCAAAAGCCTGACTATCCAAATTGGAAAAAGCCTCCATGCGTTCCATTGAATTCTCCAAGACCTGTTTTCGTACCCGCTCTGAGGCGTAGTAATTCAGTATTTTGTTTTTGAGGGCTTTGTGGAAATAGAATTTTATATCGGAGTATTCAGTACTCACGAGCGATCGTTTTTCCCAGATATGGATAAAAACTTCCTGCACAAGATCCTTTGCCTGATCCTCTTCCCGAAGGTGACGAAAAGCGACAGTGTATAGATCCTCCCAATACCGCTCAAAGAAATAGGCAAAAGCGGTGGGGTCACCTTCTTTAAAACGCAACACATGGTGGTTATCTACATTGGCTTCGGTAGTTTTCACCTCACAAAGATAGGTTCGTCAGATTATCAAAATGTTAATTTTTCGGGAAGCTTTTATTTGAATGTACTTTACTATATGAATAAACTGCGCCATTTGAATGAACTGCGCCATTTGAATGCAATCCGCTTCCTGTTTGTAAAAAACCATCCCAGGAATTGTTAATAAACATGTTAACTTTCTAGTATAGAGCAGATATTTTGTTAAAAACATAGCGGATTTCCTATTTTTTCACGATTAAGCATTTAGGCCAAAAACAGCTCCACAAAAATGTTAATAACAATGTTAATAAACTTATAATCAACACACTTTATGTTAATAACTACACCTGATAAAAATACCTAAAATTTCCTGCAATGACAGGTAAATTGAAATTGAATCATGCACATAAGTAGCGTGAAAAACAAAAAAATCAGGGAAAAGCTAAGGGTAAATTGAAAGCCAGCTGTCATAAAGATAAAAACTAATCTTTTATGAAACTATCGCCAATCTTACTCATTGGATTATCGCTTCAAGCAGGGATTACATTAGCCCAGCAACCAGCATCACCAAAGCAAAAAAATCAGGTTGTGACCGAAACTGTCAAAGGAACCGTGATAGATAAAAATACCAGATTACCGCTTACAGGTGCCACAATTGTTATTTCATCCAGCGATGGGACAAAGTCTGTAAGTACTGATGCACAGGGCATATTTCGGCTGCAGCAAGTTCCGGTTGGGCGTCAACAGCTTCAAGTTCGCATGGCCGGATACAAACCAGAAGAATTTACGGAATTACTTATCACCAGTGGCCGGGAGAATATGGTTAATGTGGAAATGGAGACACAAACTAATGCATTAGCTGAGGCTATCGTCTACGCCAATGCAGGGAAACAACCGCTCAATCAGATGGCAATGACGAGTGGACGTTCCTTTTCTCCTGAGGAAACAAATCGTTATGCAGGAGCTTTTTTTGATCCCGCCCGTATGGCACAGAGTTTTCCAGGTGTCGCTGCCGGCGGCGATGACAATGAAATTATTGTTCGCGGAAATTCCCCCAAAAGCTTACAATGGCGACTTGAAGGTATCGAAATTGTAAATCCCAATCATTTTGGGGCCGAAGGCGCTGCGGGCGGCGGAATCAGTATGCTCAATACCATGGTATTGGGAAAGTCTGATTTCTATACCGGTGGACTTGCAGCGGAATACAGCAATGCAACGGCTGGTGTTTTTGACCTGAGGTTTCGTAAAGGAAATACAGACAAACGCGAATACACGTTCAACGTCGGAGTCCTGGGCGTAGGAGCAACGTTAGAGGGGCCTTTCAAAAAAGGAAGTGACGCCTCCTATTTAATTAGTTACCGCTATTCTTCCTTGAGCCTCCTGGAAAAAGTAGGTGTAAAAGTTTCAGACACAGGCGTCCCAAAATATCAGGATCTTTCTTTTAATTTTGTATTTCCCACAAAAAAGGCTGGAACTTTTTCCTTATTCGGTATAGGCGGCTTAGGAAAACTCCAACAAACTGCTGAACGTAATTACGAAAAATGGGAGGAACGGACAGATGCCCAGGATCTGGATGTAAAATTTAATGCCGGAAGTGCCGGAGTAAAACATCAGTACATTGCGAACGACAGATTATATTTTACAAACATTGTTTCCATGTCCCTTAGCCGTAATTCCAATAGCACCGATACATTAACACGGGACTATACTTCCAGCCTATATCACAAGGACAAATTTACGAATACGGCTCTTCGTTATGCAGGTACATTAAACTATCGTGCCAACAATAAAAACACAATTAGAGCGGGCTTAAATGCAAGTTTATTACATTATGACCTCTATGCGCTGTCCTACGACACCGAGCTAGCGGCATTGACAGAGCGGATTAATGAGACTGGAAATACAAGTACTTATGATGCTTTTGCACAGTTAAAAACAGTATTAAACGAAAAATTGACGCTCAACACCGGCGTACATACAAATTACTTTGCGCTGAGCAAGAGCTGGTCTATCGAGCCAAGATTTGGCCTTACCTGGCATGTTGCCACAGACCAAACGATTTCCTTTGGAACCGGCTTATATAACCGACTGGAGCCCTTGGCTTATTATTTTGCCAAGGGTAGCGATCAAACAAGCCTTGAACCAAACAAGACTCTCTCGCCAACCAAATCTGCCCAGGCTGTTATTGGCTATGAAAAGAACCTCAGCAGAACACTCCGATTTAAGACAGAAATATATTATCAACATCTTTATGATGTCCCAGTATCGACCGATTCCGACATCAACTTCTCCTTACTCAATGTATCGGATATTGCAGCCATTGGTACATCAAGCTACCGTCAGCTTATCAATAAAGGTACCGGTAAAAACTACGGCATTGAGCTCACGCTTGAGAAGTCTTTGAGCAAGGGCTATTACTTCATGGCAACAACCTCCCTTTTTGACTCGAAGTTCAAGGCGCTTAATGGTAAAGAGTACAATACCACATTCAACACACGTTATGTAGGAAATTTGCTGATGGGGAAAGAATGGACCGTGGGAAAGAATAAAAATAATCTGTTCGGTCTGAATGCCAAATTTATTTATGCCGGCGGAAGAAAATATTCCCCTGTTCTGGAAGAAGAATCGCTTCGTTTAGACGAAGAAGTTATTGACCAAGATCGCATCAATACCCTGACTGCCGATCCCTACGTACGTGTTGATTTCTCATCGAGCTATCGGGTTAATCGCAAAAAAGTAAGCCATCTGTTTATTTTGGATATTCAGAATCTACTTAATAGAGAGAACACGGTAGGCATGCACTATAATTTCAGCAAACGCATCATTGAACCCCAAAAATGGACTGGTATTATTCCAACCATTAACTACCGGATTGAATTCTAATTCGCAAGAGTAGCAAGTACAACGGAAAGATTTATTTCCAGTCGTTTGTCTCCAGACAGCAGGCGCTGAAGGCAAACGACTGGATTGATGAGACGCGCTCATGCTTCCTACAACGTCAACTAATTATTCGCCGTTTTCAAGTCACTAAAACCGATAGCCAACTGAAATACCCAAAGAGCGGTTACGTATAGCATCTCCAGATTTATAATCCCCCCATTTGGATTCCAAATTGGCAATTCCTTTCTGAACTTCTATGCCGACAAGATAATGTTCCCTAAAAAGATAATTCACTTTTGCACGAGCGCCGTAATCAAAAGGTCTCCCAAGA
This sequence comes from Sphingobacterium sp. UBA7631, assembly GCF_002483935.1. NCBI lineage: Bacteria > Pseudomonadati > Bacteroidota > Sphingobacteriia > Sphingobacteriales > Sphingobacteriaceae > Sphingobacterium > Sphingobacterium sp. UBA7631. Next base: position 136,632 of record NZ_DLIX01000008.1, on the reverse strand, counting down.
TTATAGCTTCCATATTCACCTTCACTGGCATCGTTCGTAAATTTAATATCGCCCTCCTCACCAATGGCAATATCACCTAAGTGGACAGGGCCTGAGGTTTTCCATTTCCCACCTAATCCATAACCGATATAAGGGCCTATACCGACCTCCAGTTTACCTGCACCAATCGTAGCATTAAAAACAACATCGATAGGCATTTCGATATAAGACGTATGTGCTTTAAAATCCTTACCCCAGCCTATAACATTTCCCTCATTTCGTTCAAATCCCCGTTTGGCGAATACAAGGGCCGGTTCTAAAAAGAAATACTCACTGAGGCGTAATGTCGGGCCGAGTCCCAAATACAGGCCTGCAACCGCGGCCGTGCTAGCCTTATCGCCCGCTTTATTTTTAGCATCCACATTTGAAAAGGCAACTCCAGCTTTTACATTCCATTTTGTCTGCGCATAGCCTGTATATGCTCCAAGTGACAGACACAACAATAACGCGGTTTTTTTGATATTCATCATACGAAAGAAATAGGTTTACATAATTTCCTTATTTAACGATAATTACTTTTAAACGCTACACCGACTTTTGAACTAATGATCCAAAATACTCCCGGCAGTCATACATTTTTAAACAAATATTAACCAAAAATCTTTCGGTTTTTCGGCGCGCTGTTACGAAAACGATTGCGAGAAAACGTGCTTATTGTTTTCTGCCAATACTGTAAATTCACTTCATAGAAAATTTATTTTTCAGACCAATTAAATCTAAAAGCCTATGATCAAGATCAAAAACGCATCCGTTTCGAAGAATCGTTGGATGTATCCGGCAATACCATTATCCTGCTTGTTGGTCGTATCTAGCCTGACAACACAAGCGACTCCATTTGCACCTGTTAAAACAAACAGCAAGCTTTCACTGGCCATGCAGCAGACAACCATTCGGGGTAAGGTTGTAGACAAAGACGGCAAAGGCATTGCCAATGTCACCGTTCAGATTAAAGGAACGAATCTAGCAACATCGACCAATGCAAGTGGTTCATTCGAACTCAAAAGTCAACAGAACGATGCAATATTAATTTTCACCAGCGTCGGTTATAAAAGTATCGAGACTAAGGCGCAAGCCGGCAGCCCCCTTACAATCACCTTGGAAAATGAATCCAAGGGACTTGACGAGGTTGTTGTTGTCGGTTTTGGTACACAGAAAAAAGAGAATGTAACCGGTTCGGTCTCTTCCATCCAGATGTCTGAGGTGGTAGAAAGCAGACCTGTAACCTCCTTGTCAGCTGGCCTAGCTGGGCAGGCGCCGGGATTATATGTTAATCAGGGCTCAGGTAGACCGGGAAGTGATGGGGGAACACTGCGTGTTCGTGGACAGGGAACACTCAATAATGCCAACCCACTTGTCGTGATCGACGGCGTTATTGGCGACATGAACCTAATCAACCCACAAGATGTAGAAAGCATATCGGTGTTGAAAGATGCTGCCTCAGCGTCAATTTATGGTTCAAGAGCCGCAAATGGCGTTATCCTCATTACTACGAAAAAAGGTAAATCAGAGCAATTTAAAGTTATTTACAACAATTATTTCTCAAGTCAAAAACCATCCAACACCATTGGAATGGTTTCCAACTATGCTAACTATATGGAGCTGATCAATGAAGGCTATCGCAACGGCGATCCAAATGCCAAGCCCATATTTTCGCAGGAAAAAATCGATCTCTGGCGTCAGAACGCGGGTCAGGATCCATTGAAATACCCCAACACAGACTGGGTTTCGGAGCTTTTCCAGAACAAAATCAGCCAAAACCATAACCTTTCCTTTACGGGTGGTAGTGACAAAATCAAGTTCTTTGGCTCCTATGGTCTTCTCGACAACCCTGGAATCATTGAACAGGCAACGTACAAACGTCATACCGGCCGTATCAATCTAGAAGCGGATGTGAAACCCTGGTTAACCTTGGGAGCCAACATCAATGGGGTCGTTTCCAAAACCGATATCGGCACCAATATCATCAATGATGTATTTACCTTTGCTGCAGCAAGCACTCCGGGCATGGTACTGCGTGCGCCAGATGGCAGATTTGGTTCACCAAATAATCCGGAAGACGACCCACAGTCCAACAACGTACTCCACCGTTTGTATGCGCAGAAAGGTAACATCAACAAAAACCGCTTTGTATCACGATTCTACGGAAAACTGAAACCGATAGAAGGCCTTTCCATTGAGGGTTCTTACACGTATACCTATGATGATGATTTCGTCTATTCGCAACCCGTGTTTAATGACCGCTGGAACTTTCTAACCAATACAGTTGCAACAGCTGGCACAGGACGTTCTTCGGTAACCAACGAATCGATCAAATCGTACCGCTATTACATGGACGGAATTGCTAAATATAAGAACAAACTGTTTGAGAAACTGAACTATGAAGTCATGGTTGGTGCCAGCCAGGAGTATTTTAAGGACGGTTGGTTTGCAGCATCCAAACTCGATCTTGTAGATCCATCCCTGACTGTTCTCAACGCGGCGACAATGGATGCCTCAGCTTCTGGCAATATGACCGACTGGGCTATGCGGTCGTTTTTTGGCCGGATCAACCTGTCCTGGGATGACAAATATCTCTTGGAAGCCAATCTGCGTACAGACGGTTCATCGCGTTTCATGAGCGGAAAAAGCAGATGGGGAACGTTCCCTTCGGCTTCCTTTGGCTGGAAGGTTTCCTCAGAAGACTTCTATGACATCAAATGGATGCCCAACCTGAAATTCCGCGCATCGTATGGTGCCTTGGGTAATAATGGAACCACTGATGACTCTTTCCGCAGAAACGCCGACATTAACAATTATGAATATTTGGCGCTTTATAATCCCACAAACTATGTATTAAATAACCAGCTCTATGTGGGCTTTGCGCAAACAGTGCTGAGTAATCCTTTCTTGACCTGGGAAAATACCTATATCCTGAATGCTGGTTTGGATTTTGACCTATTCAATTACAAACTGGGCGGCTCGATCGATGTCTTTAACAAAGTAACGGACAATATCTTAATCAATCTTCCCGCTCCGTTGGTTGTCGGAAATGCAACAATACCACGCACCAATGCGGCCAAAGTACGTAATAATGGTGTCGAGCTGAATTTAACTTACCGCGATAAAATTGGCGATAACTTTAAATTCAATATTGGCGGCAACTTTACCTTTATTGACAATAAAGTAGTCAAGTTTAAAGGCAATGACAAGTCTATCAGTGGTTCCAATTTGCTTCAAGAAGGTTATGCCATCAATACCCAATATATCCTGTTAACCGATCGCATATTACAGACGGATGCTGATATGCAGCTCGTACAGCAGATGATCGATAATGCGCCAATCGATCCGAATACCAATCAAAAAGTCAATCCATTCGCATCCTATGGTACACCTAAAAAAGGAGATCTTTTGTATAAAGACACCAATGGTGATGGCGTCATCAACGACAATGACAGGGTTCCGGTAGGCCATGGTACAGCGCCTCGCATGACCTATGGTTTTAACATGGGATTCGATTATATAGGATTTGATTTCTCGGTCTTCTTGCAAGGTAACGCGGGCAACAAAGTGGTCTGGACGGATGGCTATTACACACCTACTGTTCGCTGGGGCTACCAGATCAATCAGGAAATTGCTGATGGCCGATGGACTGAAGGTGCTACAGATGCTAAATTCCCACGATTGCTGCCTTATACAGATACAAGAAATACCAAAAACAGCGATTTCTGGTTACAGAATAAGGCATTCGTCCGTGTAAAAAATATCCAGCTGGGCTATACAGTTCCAAACGATATTACGAAGCGGATACAGGTGCAAAATCTACGTGTTTTTGCATCGCTTGAAAATTTCTGGACCATAACCAAATATAAGGGTTTCGATCCGGAGGTTAGCGGCACCAACTATCCAACCATGAAACAGGCTGTTTTTGGTGTGAGTTTATCCTTTTAAGGAGAAAGGTGTGCGACAGAGGATATGTTCCCGACCTGTAACAGATAAATTATGAACAAAAGTTGAAAAGAGCTTTTAATTAATTAAACCTCATGAAAAAGATTTCACTACTCATAGCCGGATGCATTGCTTTATCATCTTGTTATAAGCTTGACACGACACCATATAGTCAGGTAAGTGCTAGCACATTCTGGCAAAATGAAGACCAGGCCTTAGCTGGCGTACTGGGCTGTTATAATGACTTAAAAAAAGAAGCCACCTTCGGCTTACAATTTTCTTACGATGGACTTACCGATATTGGCCTGGGCTATGATCCTCCGGGCTTGGGCGAGGTGATCAGCGGAACGTTCACCGACCGTTCATCTATTATTGTGGATAGATGGCAAGCAGCCTACGATCTGATCCAACGCTGTAATCATGCAATCGCGCATATCCAGCCCATGACCATAGACAAGGCCAAACAGGAGGGCTTTATTGCGGAAGCGAAGTTCTTACGTGCGCTGATGTACTTCCAGCTCACCAATCTCTATGGCGCCTTACCAATATACGATGAAACTGTCGACTTGAACAAAGATTTCGCTGATCTTAAAAATAGTCGCTCTTCTGTAGAAGATGTCAATAAGTTTATCCTCAATGACCTGAACTATGCAATTGAGAAATTGCCGGTAAGCTATGATGCCAAGTATTATGGCCGGGTCACCAAAGGAGCTGCGTATGCTTTGAGAGGGAAAGTAGCCCTTTACAATAAAGATTGGGCTGGAGCAATCCGGGATTTTGAAGAGATTGTTTACAACAAGACCAACACCTATGGTTACAGTTTAAATACAAGCTATTCCGCGTTATTCACCATGGATGGCGATCAATCGCCGGAGATGATTTTTGCCATTCAGAATATGGGTGGTACGGGTTTCCCTTATGGTATGCCCATGGCCTTCTATATGGGAACGCGTTCAACCTTTGGTAGTGACTGGAACAACTGTATGCCGAGCACACGCCTTGCAGACCGTTACGAAAACCGCGATGGAAGCCCCTTTAACTGGAATGATTATTTCCCCAACTATACAACGGATAATGCGGTTAAAAAACAGGCGATGGAGTCGACACAATCAGGTGGAACGCTAACCAAAGTACCTGATACGGCGAAATTACGTCAGATCTATGCCAACCGCGACCCTCGTATGAATCAAACACTTATCGTACCTTATTCACATTACTTAGGATGGAATGCCAATAAAGAAAGAGATATGCAGTTGATTTTGGCAACCGGAGTCAACGAAAACTTTGGTCAGATCCGCAACAATCGGGGTTGGTACACCTACTTATGGCGGAAATTTGTTCCTGAAGGGAACCTAAAAGGCGCCATTACCGATCGCGCACATACACCGATCAATTTCCCTATCATACGCTTGGGCGATGTACTTTTGATGCTTTCCGAAGCGTACAACGAGTCCAATCAATTGGACAAAGCGATTACTGAGCTTAACAAAGTACGTACCCGTTCAAAAATGCCGGCGCTAAATAGTGGCAGTTCATTTTTGGCAGTCGGTAGTAAAGCAGATATGAGTAAACGTATCCAGCACGAACGGGCCGTAGAACTAGCAGGTGAAGGATGGCGTTATTTTGATCTTAAGCGCTGGAACCTCTTAGAAAGCGTTTCCAAAGACTACATCGAAAAAAGTATTACCGGAGACAATCTCGTCACCCGGGGTTACCAAAGCCGTCATAAGCTTTGGCCAATACCAGGACAAGAGATTGAAATGAACCCGGCATTACTACCACAAAATCAAGATTGGTAATCATGAGAATGTATGTAATTCTATTTCTTTTCCTGAGCAGTTTTTCTTCCCAAAGACTGCTTGGGAAAGATCTGAACCTCCTGACTGGCGCCTTTAAGCAGGATAACCTGAAAGCGAGTCTAGGAAATGACAAATCGTGGGTCCCCTATCCGGCTTATTCGGATCGGGCGGCCTGGGATAAGCTGATGGCTCCTTTTAAAGACCGTATAATCAAAAAGGGAAATGAGGCCCTTAGCTACCAATGGCAAGTCGTTAAAGCAACAGATTATCTCGAATATGAGCGTTCAGGCAACCGCAGCATCATGGAAAAACCCATGAATGAAAATTGTACTGCACTGACCAACCTACTGTTGGCGGAGCTTGCAGAAGGACAGGGGCGCTTTGTTGACCAAATCCTAAATGGTAGTTGGCAATTGACGGAAATGGCAACATGGTCGCTCTCGGCACACCTTGGGGCCTTTCAGTCCAGTAAGCGATCATTGCCGCAAGAACGAACACAAGTGGTCGATCTGATGGCCGGTGATGTAGGCTCCCTCCTCTCCTGGGTTCATTATTTCTTTCGCGATACATTCAATACAATAAACCCCGAAATCAGTATCCGTCTTAAACAACAGATTCAACAACGCATTATACAGCCCTACCTAGACCGCAACGATATGTGGTGGCAGGCATTTGAACTCAAGGAAACACAGCTGGTCAACAACTGGAATCCATGGTGTAACTTTAATGTCCTTACGGCCTTGCTTTTGATTGAAGACAATCCCGATATTCAACTGGCGGGGATTTATAAGACGATGTCTTCTGTGGATCGCTTTATCAACTATGTTAAGACAGACGGTGCCTGCGAAGAGGGCCCCTCCTATTGGGGACATGCTGCGGGTAAGCTGTACGATTATCTGAAAATACTTTCGCTGGCCACCAAGGGTAAGATCAATATTTTTGATAAACCTGTAATTCGCGATATGGGCGAGTACATCGCACAATCCTATATTGGCGGCGATAAATGGGTCGTTAATTTTGCCGATGCTTCGGCAAAAGGTGGCGGCGATCCGCTGTTGATCTACCGTTATGGACAGGATGTCAATAGTAGTGAGATGATGCAATTTGCCCGATATATGGAAAATACCGGCGACAAAACTGCAAATTTCAAACCTTCAAGGGATATTTTCCGTGCCTTCGAGGACCTGAGATGCTATCCGGAATTAGAGAACGTTACCGCTGCGCTCCCTCAAAATAATGCGAAGTGGTATCCGGAAACACAATTTATATATCTAAAAAAGGGTCCGTTTTTCTTTGCCGCCAAAGGTGGTTTCAATAATGAAAGTCACAACCATAACGATGTCGGGAGTTTTATCTTATACCAGGACCAACAACCACTGTTCATTGATGCCGGTGTTGGCACCTATACAAAGAAAACATTTAGCGATGACAGATACAGTATCTGGACGATGCAGAGTGCTTACCATAATGTTCCGATGATCAATGGAGCCGACCAATCTTTTGGAAAGGAATATAAAGCTGAACATGTGGCATTTCTGCCTGCACAAAATAAATTCCAGCTTGATATTGGAAAAGCATATCCGAAGTCGGCCAATGTTGAGCACTGGAATAGAAGTTATACCCTCGTACAAAATGGGCTGGACATTCAGGATGAGTTTAAAATCACAGGTCCTAAGCAGGCCAATATCATTCATTTTCTGGTTGCTCAGGAACCAAAAATTGGCAAAGGGGAAATCCTCCTCAATAATGGGCACGCCACCTTGCACTTTGATGCGGGTCAGTTCACAGCGAGCTACGATGTCATTCCTCAGGATGACCCGCGTTTGAGTCAAGTCTGGGGTAAGGAACTTTATCGCATCAAGCTCACAGCTAAAAGCATCAAATCTACTGGAAAATACACCTTTACGATTCGCCAAAAGGCTATAAAATAAAAGGAATCGAAATTATTATGTAACTTACTAAGAATATAAGCCGTTATGAAAAAAAGAAAACCTGGTCTAAAAGCGCTTTTTGTTATCGCTTCTAGTCTGATCGCATTGAGCTTTACGGATCAAAAACCAAGCTTTATTGACACAAGTTTTAAAGCAGCAGAAAAGCAATATCAGTTCTTGGAACAAGCAGCAGAAAAGCAGCACAAGTTCCCGCGTACATTGAGCCCTTCGGGACAATTGGTAGGCACAGACGAATGGGATTGGACCGGCGGTTTCTTCCCAGGATCACTGTGGTATATCTACAACCACACCCATAACAAAGAAACCGAAGCTGCTGCGATCAAATGGACGGAGGCGCTTGAAAAAGCCAAAGACCTTGATCAACATCATGATATTGGTTTTGTGATGTATTGTTCCTATGGCAATGCCATCAAATACCTCAACGATCCCAAAAAGGTTGCCGCTTACAAGGATATCCTCATCCATTCCGCTAATACTGCGCTCAAGCGTTATAATCCGCAGGTGGGCGTCATCAAATCATGGAACGAAAAAAAATCTTGGGACGGCAAGACCCTATGGAAATATCCAGTCATTATCGACAACATGATGAACCTGGAAATGCTGTGTTATGTGTCCGACTTGACGGGAGATGCCAAGTACAAGGATGCGGCCATCAGTCATGCCACCCAAACCATGAAAAACCATTTTCGTAAAGACTACAGTACTTACCATGTTGTCGATTACGATGGCAATGGCCATGCTATCCATCAACAGACCAACCAAGGCTATGCCGACAATTCAACCTGGGCACGCGGTCAAGCTTGGGCTATTTATGGATTTACCATGATGTACCGGGAGACCAAAAAACCAGAATTTCTTAAAACGGCAAAAGCGGCGGCAAAGTTTTACATGACCCATCCGAATCTTCCAAAAGATAAAATTCCGTATTGGGACTTTAATGCCGGAAAGCCAGGCTATAAATCGGATGCCGATTTTTCCTCCTTGAAATTGAATTTTGTTCCGCGCGATGCCTCAGCTGCAGCCATTGTTGCGTCTGCACTGATTGAACTCTCAACATTGACCACGGGCACCGAAAGCAAATCCTATTTGACATTTGCTCAGGAAAGCCTGCAAACATTATCAGGAAGCACCTATTTTGCCAAATATGCGACCAATGGTGGTTTCTTACTGCAACATAGCGTCGGAAGCTTACCCCATCATTCGGAAATCGATGTTCCGCTGACCTATGCAGATTATTATTATCTGGAAGGTTTGACACGGTTGGAACAACTCAAAAAATAAAAAATACCAAGGGGAGATATTTAACATCTCCCCTTGGTATTTTTATAAGCTTTCCAATTGTATTCGGATTATTTCTTCCCGATAGTGATTCGGTTGCTTACAGTACTTCCAGCGTACTCGCCCTGTGGAAGCGAAAGCTCCAAAGATTGATTTACTCGAAGCTGTTTATTGACAAGCTGAACCTTCACTATTTTGGCTTTTTGCAGTGGGTCTGCTATATCAAGCTGAATCTTTTTAGGTTCCAGCAGGTTCAGTTGCATGATAGCAGGTTGATCGAGCTTAATAGACCAATCGCCAACTTGGTACGTTCCCGCTTGATAACAAACCAGCTGTAGAATCCCGCTCCCTTTATGCTCCACGGCCTGTATATCCGGAGTATTCTGCCAAATTTTTATGCGCTGCATTACTTTTTTATCAACAGTTTTGGTGCCAGGCAAAACAATATAGGCATAGCTCGCATTGTTCGGAGCAACAGCATGATCAAACCAGAGCTTGAAGACCTTTCCATGTACAGCATCTTTGGAACGGGAACGGTTGATACGATACCAGGAGCCGACCTGATCCTTTGTTGTCAATCCAACGTTCATCGCTGTTGGAAAATAATACAGGACATTATTATGGGTTATAAATTCGCCTTTTTTGACAATTCGCTGTACTGAATCGAGCATCGACGTTTCCTTTCCATTCCAGACAACGGGTCCATTAAGCCAGGTTTGGTTTAAGGTTGTTACCACAGCTTCTGGCGCTGCACAATGAATCCCAGCCCCCAAACAAACAATTTCCCGATCGAAAAAGAACCAGGCTTTTTGAGCCTTGACCCCGTCGTAATCGACCGACATAGCTGAAGCCCCTGTCTTATCGTTGCTTACGCCGCCTGCAAAGTTATTTGCAGCAAGTGCTCCCCATTGTTCTTTCAGCTCCAGGTCGCCCGGATAATCGCGCGTTGTCGTTCCAGGAATTTTATCCCATTCCCATACAGGCATAATGTTATAATATTCCGGTCCAAACACCTGAATATTGGTCGCACCATCTGACATATTACGACCAAGCATATTTTCTCCATTTCCAGACTCCGATTTATTGGTACGGCTACTGGCCAATCGAACATTAAAATGAAATTGCTTACGTAAATGAGTGGTGTAGTCACCTTTCCAGTAATGACGGTGGGCCTCGATATTTTCGGCGTCAAAAGGCTGCACACTATCCAATTTTGCCAGCGCTTTATTCCAAACAGCATTTTTAGCTGGATCGATCAGCTTCATTTGTTTTAATATGGCAGTCTCCTGTGTCTTTTCCAAGATATTGGGGCGTGAGATCCCACGGCCATGTACATTAAAATCGATATAACGCGAACGTATAATTGGTAAATATGTTTCTGTGAGAAAACGTTCAAAAAGATCCAGTTTTTTCTGATCAACAGCATACGGTGTCTCGCGCACATAAGCCATAACTTTTGAGATCCCCTTCAGAAATTCCTCCCCATAGCCTGCAATGTATAATTGAGGGCCATGTTGTAAGTAAGAGAAATCATATTGCAGTCCTTCCTTGCCATTCACAAGCTGTATCGGAAAAAGCAGCTGCTCCATAGCAGCAGCTAAAAGATTTTCATCTTCCAAGATCAATGCACGATAAAAATAGTGCATGGCAATATCACTTTTATTCGCTCCTGTTTTTGTGTAAGGATCACCACGCTTCATCAGCTCAACAAGTGGAGTCTCTAGTGTAGTAGGAATTTTTTCCTTTCCAAATTTCATCAGGATCAGACAAACACCGATGGCCTTTGGAGAAGCGATTTCGTTATGCCACCAATTCGAAGATTCAAAACGATTATTCGCCCAATATTGTGCCGCAAGCAGGATTTTATCGTAAAGTAATTTTTGCTGATAAGATGCACTTTGCGGAGACACATAGGCAACAATAAGTGTCCTTAATCGATCCAAATGTTCTCCCGGAGGCCAAAGCGATATTGACTTACTGCTGTAATCGATATCTGCCCAGGTACCGTCCGCACGCAGTTGATTACATAGGCTTCGTGTTTTATCTGCACCGGGCAATGGGCCACTTAATTCATCATCGTATATATGCTTTTTAATACGCACAAACATATCGCTGTTCTGCGCCTTTGCCATAACTAAGGCAAAGGACAATAAAAATAGGATTAGTCCTTTCATCTGTTTTTAGTATTCTTTACTTAAGGATATTGTCGTTCTGCGGCTCGTCCGACGACATCCATCCGGTGTTTCATCAGTTGATTTTGATCATTGTCCAATACAGAGCTTAGCCATTTTGGATTCTCCAGTCCCTTTTCCCATTCCGTCAGTTTATGCAGCATCTCCTTTACACGCTCAGGATACTTCGTGGCCAGATTGTGCTGTTCCCGAAGGTCATCCCTAAGATTGAACAATAATATCGGATCATCTTTAACCACAATCGGTTTCCACTCTCTATGTCGCACAGCACGTGCAATCCCTCGACGCCAGAATAAATAGTCGTGCCCATTTTTCACATCCTTATAGGAAGATAGCAAACTGATGCCATCGATTTGCTGCCTAGGGATTTTCTTACCTTTTATTGCCTCGATGCTCGTGGGTAAAATATCCATACCCGATACCATGGCATCGGATGTTATCCCTTTCGGTAGCTTGGCTGGCCACTGCATAATAAGGGGAACCCGAATTCCACCTTCCCATTTTGATCCCTTTAAACCACGCAATTGCCCATTGTCTGCACCATTATTTGTTGCCGCACCATTATCATTCATAAAAATGATTAAGGTGTTTTCATAAAGTCCTTCTTGCTTTAAATGGTTGACCAGACGTCCAATATTTTCATCCATATTGTCCAACATAGCCAGATAAGCCCGTCGCAATGGATCGGCTACATTTTTATACTTTTCAATGGTCTTCAGGGGTGCTTCGACGGGTGTATGCACAGCATTGAATGCTAAATACATAAAAAAAGGCTGGCTTCTATACTGATGAACATACGAAATTGCTTTATCAGTCAATGTTTCTGTCAAATAACGAATCGAATCTTCGGGGACTACACGTTGATCGTCATAAAGCAGCTGCGTTGGCTTAACGGCTCCCTGGATTGGGAAGTAAGGACGGTCGCCGCCAATAAAACCATAGAAATGATCAAATCCACGTTTAAGCGGATTAAATTGTGGGCCATCCCCCTGATGCCATTTGCCAATGGCCACAGTTTTATAGCCGTTATACTTCATAAAGTCGGCGATGGTGGCTACCTGTGTATCCATCCCGATGTCCTCTGGTGCGACACCCGCTGTTGGACGTTTGGAAATATTATGTTCAAAACCAAAACGCTGTTGATATCGGCCAGAAAGTAATCCCGCGCGAGAAGGGGCGCACACCGACGCTGAGGCATATGCCGACTGAAAACGCACCCCATTTTGTGCAAGTGCATCAATATTTGGGGTGTAGACCTCCTTGCCGCCGTAACAACCAAAATCATCATAACCTCCATCGTCGCTCAAGATGACAATAACGTTAGAATGTTGCTGCCCAAATACAGGAATCCCAAACGTAAAGAGTATATTCACAAGGGTTAATATACTATAGCACGTAAATCGGTAGAACATAACATTAGATTTATCCTTAAATGTATCGTTAAATGTATAGGATTTTTTGTTAAAAAACCGCAAACGATTTCGTTAGACTATTATTAGAAGATTAAAAATAAAGGTCAGTGATGAAAACAGCTGAAAAAAAATTGGTCGGTACACTTGCGCATTTTTTGGTCAGTGATTCGGATAGCACTGCATTAAGGTCATTTTTGTCTTCATTGACCTATCCCCCCAGTACCATTAGAACCGAACTCGTTCAATTGTTAAGCAAATGGCAGGATAAAGAGGATGGCTTAATATTTCCTGCGAAGGATCTATGGACGGATTTCAAGCAACTTGCGGGAAGCAATCCCGATCTCGGCGTGGCTGTGGTTGATGGCTGTAACATTAACGATATTGCAAGTTTTTACGATGAAATTAATGCCGTCTACATGTCCAGCGAAAGCTGGAAGATAGGAAGCCTAGACGGCTTTGACGACCTGCTTTACGGTGGATTTGGGACCTTCAAAGACGCAGCTTCACATTGCATTGTTTGGAAGGATATTGCACATAGCAGGACGTCATTGGGCCTTGAAACAACTTTGGCCTATTATCAGGGAAAGCTTGGCGCACAATCACCATTCAATCAAACGCATTTTCAAAAGAAACTCGATGAGCTAAAAGCTGGCCGTGGAGAAACCTATTTTGACATTGTTGCCGATATCATCCGATCGCACCGCAAAGTAACCTGGGTTTACAAGGGATATCCTCAGAACAAATCGGTATATTTATAATGACTAAACTTAACATATGAAGCATCTTATCCGCCTAGTTTTCCTGCTCCTATTCTTCCAGCAAACCGCACTGGCCAGTGAACGACTTAAAGTGGCTGTTGCAGGGCTCAACCATGATCACGTATTCTTGCTTTTAAATTTATATAAGGATAAAAAAGTCGATATTATCGGCATAGCTGAACCGAATGCAGCTTTATCAAACAAAATCCGAACGCAGTATAATTTACCGGACGCAATCTTTTATCAAGACTTGCCCAGTTTATTGAAACATGTCAAACCGGATGCGGTTCTTGCCTACAATCCAACCAATGAGCATATCGACGTCGCAGAGACCTGTCTCCCGCTCAAGATCCCTGTCATGGTAGAAAAGCCTCTTGCGACGACTCTTTCTGACGCAAAACGTATTGCATTTTTGTCCAAACAGTTCGAAACACCCTTTTTGGTAAATTACGAAACGACCTGGTATAAAAGCAATCAACAACTGAAGCAGCTGGTCGACAAGGGTGAAATTGGAAAAATCACACGTATACTTGTAAAAGACGGGCACGAAGGACCTAAAGAAATCGGCTGTAGCAATTACTTCCTCGACTGGCTTACTGATCCGAAAAAAAATGGTGGCGGTGCAATCATGGATTTTGGTTGTTATGGCGCCAATCTGATGACCTGGCTCAAAAATGGAGAAAGGCCAATTTCAGTGACGGCCTTTACACAACAGCTCAAACCCGAGGTTTATCCAAAGGTAGACGACAACGCCACCATCATACTGAGCTACCGTGACGGCAGCACGGGCATTATTCAAGCTTCTTGGGCTTGGCCATACAGTGTTAAAGATCTGCAGGTGTTTGGCACAAGGGCTCAGCTCTACGCCAAAAATGATAAAGAGCTCTTCAAATACAAACAACAGAATGATCCTACGAATGTACCGACTACGGTCTCCTATTTTGAGAACCATATTGCCTATCTGGAACAGGTCCTGAAAGATGCTATGGTGCCGGAAAACGATCTTGGATCGATCCATAATAATGTCACGGTAGTCGAAATCCTGGAAGCGGCAAAACGCTCGGCTAAAGAAGGGAAGTCCATTCTATTAAAATAAAAAAGATCCGTAGCTTGCACTGCTACGGGCCTTTTTCATGCACTGCCATTAGGCAATAGACAAAGCCGATCTGTTCAGTTAATAGACCAACAGCTGGCCCAGTTAGTCGGCTAGGGGTCTAAGGGTTCATCTGGATCGATCGTATAAGCCTCTTCTTTTGCCTTGAACTCGATGATCACATCTGAAATTCGTCTACCCAATGTATAGGGAATATACCCCAATTCACGCATGCAACGATCGCCCATCTTTTCCACCGCATCAATGTGCGCTTTACTACTGTTAACGATGGCGTATTTATCTTTCGGAAAACCATAATTTAACAGGATACGTGCTGTATTACGCAAATTTGTCGTGGTATGTCTTGCATGTGGATCAATCAATATTGCCGCTTCAGGTACTCCCATTACCTCAATCAGATACTTTTTCATTTCTATTGCCTCAATAAAGTGCGTCTTATAGGGATGTACTTTACCGCCAGACAACACAATAAAAGGGGCCAATTTTTCAAAGTAGCTTCGGGCTGCCATCCGCGCACGTAACATTCCACCAGGACTAATAGGCTGTCCATACAGCTCGGGGCCTGCACCTAAGGTCAGTAACAGACTATAGGTATAGCTTGAGAAATCGGTATTTTTGACCGCTTCATAAGCTTTCTTGTTTTCGAGTTCAATCAGCGGCTCAAGTTGTGCCGCGTCCCACCGCTCATTAATTTCCAACAAGCGTACAGCAGTCATCATGGTCATAAAAAATGCCGTTTTATGCGTTGGAATATCTTTTCGGATGTCTTGGCGAACATCGTCCAAAAGGTGAAGGTAGGCCGTACGTTTTACATCGAAAGAGATCGAATCTATTTTGGGGTAATTGGGACTTTTACCTCCTCCATAGACGTCCACGACATAATTCATTGCCTTTAAATCCTGTTTCAAGGCTTTCGTAAAATAGGCCTTTGCCGTTTCATGATGCAACACACCATAGGTCATTGATGGAATAAGACTCGCCTGAACAAGCTGGTCCAACTTCTTGTTATGACCAATTTGCTCCGCCAGCTGCTCTGCCAACAGGTCGATTTCGTTATCCTGCCATTTGAAAGCATTCAAATAGCACATGAGATCGGCGCAGCTAGCGCTGTTGTTAAAACGTTCGAACCGTTTTTCCAATACCTGTGCTATCGGCTTGGAGCTGACGAGCTCCTGTATAAGGGCAGAATCTTTTAAAAGCAAATAGGATGCATAATAATTCTTCTTGATCAGCCAATCCTGTGGACCAATAGGCATATTGTTTACCTGACCTTTGGAAATATGCATACAGCATATTCCCAAGACAAGTAACAAGATTTTTCTGATATTCTTTATCATATCCATTCGATAACAGATTAATAACCTGGATTTTGATACATACGTGTCGGATCCAGCTTATATTCATCAAAAGGAATTGGATAGTATCGATCTTTTGTCGAAATATTGGAGATTTTAGCATTTCCATAATCAGCCTGGCTTTTCGTTTTGAAATAAGTCACCAGTTCCTGTGCATTGTAATTACGGATGAGATCAAACCAACGTTGGTTTTCAAATGCCAGTTCCACACGGCGTTCATGCAATATAGCCTCCTTTAAAGTTGGATATTTACTGCGGTAAGCCGTATTCAACATGGAAGCAGCATAGGAAGGCAATCCGGCACGTTCACGTACTTGATCTAACAGCGCGATAGCTTCCGCATCCTTACCCAGATGATACTTGGCCTCGGCCAACAACAGCATCACATCCGCGTAACGGATCAAGATCCAGTCGTTTCCGCCCCAACCATTGGTACCGGCAGCGTCACTGTTATCCCTAAATTTGGTTACAAACCAATCGTTAACCTGGGCATTTGTTGCAAACTTCACAGAGAAATCTTTTCGGATATCGCTTTGCTCGTAATCTTTAACCAAATCTAGTTTTGCCACTTCACCCGCACCGGTCGAGTTATAGCGTGAATTGATGGTTTCTCCTCGCGCCTGGTAATTACGGGCAATACTTGAGCTATAGTTTTGGTCTCCCTGTTTATACTGAATCTGAAAAACGAGTTCTTTACAGCTATTTTTCTTGGTCACATCGAAAACATCCGCATAGGGGATTTCGTTCAGTTTACCAAAAGTTCGCATTTGGTAGGCCGCATTGAGGTACTGTTCTGCTTTCGCAAAATTTTCTGCACTTCCCGATGTCTGCGTTGCACCCAAAGTTAAGTATACTTGCCCCAAAATTGCATTGATGGCCGATTTAGATGCTCTGCCGATAACGTAATCTTTTTGTGTATTGGGAAGATTGCTGGACAACGCCTCCGTTAAATCCTTAATGATCTGTTCGTACACAATCGACTCTTTTTGCCGAAAAGCTAATTCATTTGCTTGCTCTTTACTGGTCACCTGTACGGTAGATAATGGAATATCTCCGAATTTACGTACCAGATGGAAATATAATAATGCACGAACGAATTTCGCTTCCGCAATATACCGTCCTTTTAATTCAGCACTTGTAAAAGTCACATCGTCGACATGTGACAGAACCACATTACAGCGGCTGATTGCCGCATACATAGCAGACCAATGTGTCTTGAGATAGGTATTACTCGGCAGCAACGAAAAGTCATTGAATTGAAAAGGCTCCCCAGCATTGGATTGGTTATCATTACGTCCTGAATTATCCGAACGTTCTTCGTTATATAATGTACTCGATTCCCCGATCGTGCTTCCCGAACGAAGTGATTGATAGAGGCCGTTGACAGCCAAAAGCACATCATTTTCCGACTTGAAGTAATCATCGATCGTGACGGCATTGGGATTTTTCTGATTTAAGAAATCTTTGGTACATGAAGACAATGCCAACAAAACAAAGGGTAATATATATCTTTTTTTCATCCTGTTATTTTTTTATTTTTCATCAGCCTACGTAACTGCAAATCGCAGTTCGTAGGATTAGTTTTACAATACTAGAGCTATCAAAACGAAGGTTTCCTTGATATTCCCACGCATAATAGCTCCTTGATCCTGCAATTAGAACGTTACTTTCACACCAAGGTTATACGATCGCACCAATGGATAAAGTCCATAATCCACACCTGGAGTTAAGTTGCCGCGTTGGTTATAATCCGGTTCCGGATTGTAGCCTTTATATTTAGAAATCGTAAATGGATTGTCCACTGTAGCGTAGACCCTTACACCAGAAAGTGTTAGTTTTTCTGCTAGGCTCTTGGGAAGATTGTAACCCAAAGCAATATTTGTCATACGCAGGAATGAACCGTCCTGCAGGTAAAAATCGGAAAGACGTGTACTGTTACTTTGCGTACCGCCACGCGATGCACGGTATACTTTACCATTTCCCGGATTTTGAGCCGAACGGTAGCGATGTGCGACATCCGCATATTGATTGCCGGAACCTTCCATATTGTAGAGGTAATAATCATAGCCATCCAGCACTTTATTCCCTTGGGAGCCATTAAATGATGCGCGTAGATCAAATGCCTTATAGCGTGCGTTGACGGCAAAGCCATAGGTGAAATTAGGATGCGGATTGCCGATCACACGTTTATCGGCATCATTGACGATACCATTGCCGTCAACATCTTCAAAATAAAGATCTCCAGGTTGTAGCGGAGTTGTTGAAGCTGCGGAAGGTGCGACAGTTTTATAGTTTTCCTCCGTGGCAACACCCAAAACTTTAAAGCCGTAGAACATACCAATTGGACTTCCTTCTTGTGTAATATGCGTTAAGTAGGAGCGTTCAGCACCATTCGTCAAGATGGTAGAAGCCCCACCAAGATCGAGCACTTTATTTCTGTTGACATTGATATTCCCACTGAATCCTAATTCAAATTCATTTTTGCGAATCAGTGTGGCATCAACCTGCAAATCAAAACCTTTGTTCTGCACCTTTGAATTTGGCAGATTGGTCAAGATTGTTGTTGATCCGGATACAGCGGATAGTGGCTGATTGAATAATAAATTGAAGGAACGGCTCAGGTAGAAGTTGGTCATAATGTTGAGTCGTCCTTTTAACAAACCGAGATCAACGCCAGCGTTGTATTGCGAGGTTGATTCCCAACCCAATTTTGGATCGAACAGATCACTTGCTGTATAGGAAGTCTCCACTTTATCGCCAAGAATAACTCCTGCTGGCGAGTTGATAACGGATAACGCGCGATAATCACCAATATTATTATTTCCACTACGTCCCCAGCTCGCTCTTAGTTTGACCGTTGACTGTTGTCCTAACCAATCCGTATAAAACTCCTCCTTGGAGAGGGTCCAACCACCTGAAACCGATGGGAAGGTTCCCCATTTGTTATTTGGCCCGAAACGTGATGATCCATCGGTACGAATGGAAGCTGAAAGGAAATATTTGGAATCAAAGCTATAGCTTACACGGCTAAAATATGACTGGAGCGTTGTAATGCGTTTGAACGTATCGTCTTTTAGCAATTGGAAATTAGAAGGATCGGCTCCTTTATCTGTAATTTCCCCAATTGCATTATTATTAAAACCATTGGCTCTCACACCTTGATAATCGTAATCTGTTCGTTGAGCCGAATAGCCCAATAAAGCGGATACCTGAAGTTTACCACCAAAGGTCTTGTTATAGTTTAGCGTTGTTTCCAGCAATTTGTCCAATTCATTTTTTGTCTTGGCATCTGCATAGGCTGCAGATACCGCTTGCGGTGAAAACGGTTTGTTATTCCCATCGGATATACTTGTCGGACGGAAATAATCATATTTTTCGTCATAAGTAGACAGTCCACCGTTTACTTTTAGATTTAGGCCATCCATAATGGAAAAATCTGCAAAGGCGTTGTATAGCCCCCTTTTTCCACGACGGTTGTTTTTAATCTCTGTAACATAAGCCAGTGGATTTTCTGGATTCTGGATACCGTAATTGTTCGCCGAAAGATCAGCCATCAGGTATTTAGCATAGGTTCCATCATCATTATAAACTGGCAATGTCGGCAGATAGATTAATGCTGCCATAGACGGACTTCTATCGTAGCGCCCAGTAGTCACCTCATTATTGTCGTTATACGTGAAGGAAACATTAGCACCAACGGTCAATCTCTTGCTGACTTTGCTATCGATATTGGCGCGGAAATTAAAGACCTTTTGATCCGTCCCGAGCATGATCCCTTGTTGATTCTGATAAGATCCACTGAGGAAATAGCGATTTTTTTCGTTACCGCCATAGGTAGATAGATTATGACGTTGGAAAGGTGCATTACGGTACAAGGCGTCCTGCCAATCCGTATCATATTTCGCTTTTTTTGCTGTACCAGATGCGAAGTCATAGTAGTCTTCGGGAATACTCACCGAGCCGGCATTTCCGACATTGGCGATACGTGTTTTATTATCATCAAAGCGTCTACTATCGCTCCAGGCAATCCCCTTCGTAGCCAGAAGGTCCTTATACGAATTGTTACGACCATCAATCAGGAGATCAATAAACTGTTCCGAATTTAAAACATCGATTTTCTTGGAAAGCTGACCGAAACCACCCAATACTTCGTAGTCCACATTACTCTTACCTTCCTTGCCCCGCTTGGTTGTAATCAATACAACACCGCCAGCACCACGAGATCCATAGATCGCTGCAGAAGCGGCATCCTTTAACACATCGATAGACTCAATATCATTGGGGTTGATATTTAAATTGTTTCCTGCTGGATATCCATCAATAACGTACAATGGATCCGAACCAGCATTGATCGATCCCATTCCGCGGACGCGCATTTTGGTCCCATCGTATGGAGCGCCACTTGTCTGCATCACCTGTACACCTGCTACTTTACCAACCAATGCCTGGGATAATTTTGGTGCGCTCAGATTGAGTTCTTCCGCCTTAACGCTAGCGATTGCGCCAGTGACATCCGACTTTCTGATCCGCTGATAACCGATAGAGATGGTCACTTCTTCCAGCGTGTTTTCATCGGTCTTTAGAGAAAAGATCTGCCCATTGGATTGGCTGACAGCTTGCACGAGTCTGCTATATCCAATAAAGGAAATACTCAGGTTATCGCCCATTTCAGCTTCGATCTGGAAATTTCCTCTTTCGTCAGACTGAACAGATTTTTTACTTTTCAAATTTTGAACGGTTGCTCCTGCGATTGCGTTTCCTTGGGCGTCTAGGACACGGCCTTTGACGATCCCCTGTGCATACGTAAATTGCGAGGTGGTTAGTGTGAACGGTTTGGCTTGAACAGCGGGTGAGCTCGCTGCAATGGTACATAACAACCAAAAGACATTGTTGGCTTTAAATTTCATAAGTAGCGCATTTGATTTATGGGTACAAGATTACAAATGCTATATGAAGGCAGGGTCAACAAAACATTAACAGTTTTTAACTAAACCGGGTTAGCAAACTGACGAGACTTAACAAAAAGGTAATACTAAAAAGGCGGCTGTGTACTCAGCCGCCGCGCAAAATTGCTATAAATATATTGAAAAAGTGCTTTGGTAATTGTATGGACTAACGCGTTTTCTTGAACGTATAGATCTCTGTAAATTTTCCCCGACGTCCCGAAGGCTGGACAAGATAATACGTCACATGTATGGTTTTCGTTGCTGGGTCATAATAGTTATTTGCCGTATTGTCGATCTCGCCATACCGTCCACTACTATTGGAACCCTGTCCATAATAGTTTGTCACTGCTGTGACCTTATTTGTTGCATTGTCGAACGTGAATATCGGGCTCCAATTGCCGAAATAAGAATTTGATCCCCCCGCGTTAAAATAATAGGAATGCGGAGAACTACCGTTATTGAAGGTTGTATAATTAATTTCAGTGGTATTACCTGTGAGTGTAACCAGATTTGCGGTCTGTGGATAAATTCCTTTAAAGGCAGCATTGACATAGTCCTGGTAGGTTCCTGTGATCTCATAAACACCATCGTATTTATTCTTTATCGATACAGCATAGATCCCTTCGGCATAATTTCCGCTGATCTTTCCACCTGTCGCGGTCTGTATCTGGATGCCAAGCGCATAGGACTTGGTAAAATCGGTAGCTGTAAAACGTGGAGGATAAATTTTAACATTTAAAACAGCTTCTTTTGCCCCTTTGGGTATAGTAACATCATAGGTGTCGACGGCATATAAACGCGTAGGTAATGCTTCGTATTTAGATTGCCAGGCCAGGTTGTATTTATCAACAGAGCTGTCGTTTATTTTTAAGGTTAGCTTCAGGTCTTCTGGGGCACCCTGTGCACCTGTCAACTGAACTTTTACAGGAAGAGTCACCACGTCAAGGGCTTCAAAAACAGTTGTTACAGCACGGGCAATTGCCGTACTGCTTGTCCGTGCAGGAAGTACAAGCTGCACAATGCCTGAGCTTCCACCATCTTCAAAGACACCTTTTTCTTTTACACAGCCCCAGAGCGCCATACTCAAGGTGACCGCTGTCAGGCCTAATACTGATTTTTTATTTATTTTCATTGATTTTCAAGCTTTAGTTGATGATGTTGATCAATTGATATCCCAAAAGATTGGATCCGAAAATCCATTCGTCAATTTGGGAACGTTCACATTTAAATTTATTTCAGTCTGTGGATAAAGATTTCGTATTGGAAGTTTATCCGCGCGGGGCGAACCCGATTGGACCGATGCAAATGTTTCCGTGGCAACTTGCGAACCATTGACAATTTTTGGATATCCTGTGCGGCGAAATTCGTTCCAGGCCTCATGACCATGGAAAAAATTCAAGGCAATATATTTCTGCGTGATGATAGCCTCCAACCGTTGTGCGGTCGAGGTCGCTAACGCATAATTGACTAGATAATTTGTGCTATTATCTGTTTTATAATTCGCGGCATCAGTTGCAGGCACCTGTCCTGTTGCCAATGCGTTGGTCGCATTCTTTTCCAGATAAGTAAATGAAGCTAAAATTCCTTTTTCGAAGTTGTTTGATGCCGAGCTACTAAGCTCGTGCCCATATAAGGCCGCCTCGGCCAATAAGAAATATGTTTCCGAAGCAAGAAATATCGGTAAACCTGCAGTACGTCCTTTCAATACACCTAGGGCATCTGCACTTCCTGTTCCAACATACCACACATAGTCATCAGAATTGGGGTTATTGACTTCGTCGCCAAGCTGACCGATGGATGTATTGGGAAAATTTCGGAACGTAAGTTTGCCACGTTTCTCATCGGTTATTTTACGACCGTCATAGAACGTAAACAGGTATTTAGAAGGCACATAATAATTGGCGGCCGTTGAAATTGAACCAGCAGTTGAGCTATGAAAACTTGCAAACAAAGGGTTCTGTGTTGCCGTGGCCTGATATCCGGGATCGACGAGTACATCATCGATCAGAAATCCATCCGTCGAGAACTTACTAAAAGCCGATTGGACAAAGCTGTCAATAGAAGTACCCCTTGCTCGCACCAAAAGACGCAGCTTAAGGTTGTTGGCAAACTTAATCCAGTTGTCCAAGTTACCAGCAAACACCGGATCGGTCTTTTTCGTTAGACTTCGGTAACTTAGATCACCCTTATACTGCTTAATATCCGCAATAACCGCATCGAGTTCGGTAACCAATGCCTGATAAACCACTGCATCATCGTCAAACTTGGGCGCCAAGTTATTATCCCCCTGCAGCGCTTCTGTGTAAGGTACATCCCCGTAGGCATCGACGAGCAGCTGATAATTGAACACTTTAAAAATGCGCGCTATATCGCCAAAGAATTTATACTCGGGGCTTTTTTGTGTGTAGTTGATAATAAATTGGTAATCGCGAAGATTGTTGAACACATTATTCCACAATCCCACATTGGTATTGGATGTGATGTTATACGTGTACGTATCTCCATACCCGCCAATCCCGCCACCGGGAAGCTGATATCCCACCAAAAAGGCTCCATATGAATGATAACTAACGATATTGGATGCCGTGGCAGCAATCGCCTGGGTCAATACCAGGTCGGGTGTTATTGTTGCTTCGGTTGCCGCATTGGGATTTTCATTGATATCCAATTGTGAGCAAGAAGATAGTGCAATGATGATCCCCAGGGACAATATATTTTTCAAATGTAATTTTTTCATTGAGAATAAGTATATGATTGTTCACTAGTTAAAAAGTAAGTGATAGTGTAGCCCCAAAATAGCGTGTCGGTGGAGTCTGTCCTGTTGTCGAGACTCCTATTGCATTGTTATCATTGGCACTGTAATCAGGGTCGGTATATTCGTTGGACTTAGGGGCAAATAACAATAGGTTGCGCCCTTGGATGCTGACTGAAGCAGCTTTCACCCCTTTTAAGCGGGAAATGATATGCTGCGGTAAGCGGTAGGAAAGCGAGGCCTCGCGCCACTTCCAATAATTTCCAGAAATCACATAATTGCTGTACACACCTCTGTTATATGTACCCGAAGTCCAAAATCCAGCTCCGCCATCTGAAACTGTAATATGATCATTGGCCACATATTGACCACTTGTGGCATCTAAATAAGAAGAGTTTGGAAAGACAAACTGCTCCCGGTTGTAGTAGGCACTTCGAGCCGATGAACCGCCAAAATCAAGCGTACTACCGAGGTCTATAGCGGCAAATTTGTATCCACCACGATATTCAAAAAGGGTGCTGAAAGAGAAATCCTTCCAACGTAAAGACAGATCAAGACCCAAGCGGTGACGTGGTGTGGTATTGCCAAGTATTTTGCTTTCAGAAGCCACGGAAGGGTAACCCGTATTTAAGTCGACAATGACACGGCCCTGCTCATCACGGGAATAATCTGAAACAATAATCTGATTCAGCTCGTAGCCCTTCTGTGCATATATCACACTACTTCCATTAATGGAAATACGATCTAGTCCAGGGTAAAGATCCTGTAAAATATTTTTATTGTGCGTATAGTTTCCCCCAACCGTTAGCTGAAAGTCTCTGCTACGAAAAGGCGTGATATGCAGAGCAGTTTCAATCCCCTCGTTTGTGACTTTACCCGTATTGACATAAAATTGAGAATAGCCGGAAGAAATTGCTATCCCGGCAGGAATCGCCTGTCCTGTTGTTCCGGTATGATAGTACGTGATATTTGCATCAATGCGGTTATCCCACAACCTAAAATCGGTACCAAACTCTACCCCTGTTGTAATCTCCGGTTTTAAATTAGATGAAATAATCCGGCTTCCCTGAGAAAAGAAAGTTCCGCTACTATATCCTGTAACTGAGGAGAAGGTAGGTACCAGCGAGTAAGGATCCACGTTGACATAGCCAGTGCGCGACAGACCACCTCTCAACTTCCAGTAATTGACAATCGAGTTGTCTTTTAATTGCTTGAAGGCATCTGTTGGAATAAAAGACAGGTCTACAGAAGGGTAGAAATAAGACCTATTTGCTTTGCTGAGTACGGATGTCCAATCGTTACGGCCTGTAGCATGTAAGAAAAGATAATCCTTGTATCCAACCAGGAGATCACCCCATACCGCAAATGTACGCGCCAGTGTATTCGACTCGCTGGCGCCAGCTTCCCCGATTCGGTTGGACACGTTGTAAAGCCCCGGAATTTCAAGACCTGATGCCGAAACAGCCACCGATTTATACCGTCGACTAATGGCAGTACCGGTCAGATTAAAATTGAAAGAGAAATCATTGACATCCTTTTTTATGCCTATCTGAAGATCATGGTTGATACGGGCACTGTTATATTCAGTATCCGAAACACCTCCCGCTAAATTGGTACGTCCAATGGTATTGACAGAATAGCTCGAGTATGTCTGTTTGGGTGAAACAGATTTTGAATCATACCATCGGTTGGAAATTGAGGGTCTATAGGTAAACTCCAACCAAGTTGTCGGACGATACTTCAGTTCAATTTTGGCCGTCAAATAGCTATTTTTTGTTTTCGATCGGTAATTATCCGCTGTCCAATACGGATTTAAGTACCAGGGATTGTACCAGCCATCAGGTGTTGCAAAAGGATTATTGACATAGTCTTTGTAACTCAATAATGGAATGTTGGCTGGAGTCTGTGTTAACTGTGTATAAATGGAGCTTGTGGCTGAGGTAATATCATAAAAGTTCTCGACATAACTCGCTGAATAATCCAGGGTCAGATTGGGATAAAAAGCTCTTGTACCGTTCAAACGAAAAGAGATCCGATTGTATTTATCGCCAGGGGTTGTTCCTCTACCGGTAAGATATTGCCCGGCAATGTATTGAGAAGATTTATCATTTCCGGAGGAGATTGAAAGATCGGTTTGGTTATTGCGGCCGACATTCCAAAAATCAAAACGATCTTTGCGCGGAGAATATATGCCGTATTGCTGTTCACCATTTTCCAGCGGGTTACCAATCGCAACCGTAGACCCGTCGAAGGCTGGACCATACTGTTGGTTCTCTTCGGGGTTGTAGATCTGTGCACCCGAAGTGGACCCTGCGCCAAACTTATCCTGTAACTTCGGGAAGAAACTGATTTCTTCCAACGTAAAAGTATTACTCAAGTTGATCGCGGTACGTCCCGCCTGCCCCTTCTTTGTTGTAATGATAAGCACTCCATTGGATCCTTCGGCCCCATATGCTGCTGCACCGGCAGCGCCGTTTAAGACCTGTACATTCTCTACATCGGCGGGATTAATATTGTTGAGCAAATCGCTACTTACAACCCCATTGTCCAATACGATCAAAGCCGTATTGTCTCCTAATAAAGATCTGTTTCCTCTAAGCACCAACCTGTAGTTGGGATTTACGCCACTGCTGATCTGATTGATCTGTAATCCTGGGACCTTGCCCTGAAGTCCTCCGGCAATAGTCGGTGATTTTCCCTGGGTGAGGTTTTCGCCGGTAACCTGTGTGGTTGCATAGCCCTGCTCGCGTGGAGTTCGGAGAATTCCTCCTGCCGATACCACAACTTCATCCAAGACAGACTCCTCTTTCAGTAACACAATATCCAACGTTGATCGTCCTTTTAAATCAATGTGACGGACCTGATAGCCTATGAAGCTAAATATCAGTTTTTCAGAAGCTGCGACATGGATGCTATATTGACCATCTCTACCTGTTTGTGTGGCTTCTTTTGTGTTCTCTACCCGGATAGAAACTCCAGCCAAAGGCGTGCCATCCGCAGCAGATACAATTCCGCTGACTTTACGAGCAGACTGTGCCTGGACATGGGTGACAAAGAGGATTCCCAACAAAAAATAGATTAATTTTTGTTTCATTGTAATTTTCGATTAATAAAAGTGTAGCATGTCACACAGGGACAAAGCAATACCCTAGGGGCATTTGCTCGGCATCCCTTATTGCGACAAAAAAGTAGAACAACATGAGGTAAACCCCATATCGTCAATGAATAAAATAGCGGGAGTAGTTTAGACCTACATATATGGAATAGGCATGCACATTCGTGCTTGGGAAATATAGGCTGAGGTTAGCTGTTGTAGCATAAAAATCACTTTCCATTTTTCGTCAACAACAATGACCGTCGTTGAGGAAATGTTTTTTTTACGGGATAAAATCGATAACTGTCTTTTCATAAATTCTGCATGTTTACCGTTTAATCAACGATATATTTAGAAAGTTGGAGTTCCAAATCTTCACCACGAAGGTTTTTGGCAATAATTTTTCCATTGGGATCGATCAGAAAATTTTGAGGAATCGATCGGATATTATAAAGCTTAGCGACCTGGTTATCCCAAAAATTAAGGTCCGAAACCTGATCCCATTCTAATTTATCATCTGCAATAGCTTTTAGCCAGCTGTTCTTTTTGCCAGGTTGATCTAAAGATACGCCGAGCACGGTAAATTTTTTATTTTTTAGGGCATGATAAGCTTTTACGACATTGGGATTTTCCTGACGGCAGGGGCCACACCAACTTGCCCAGAAATCCAATAACACATATTTACCCCGATAATCGGCAAGGGAGATATTTTTCCCATCCGGGTTAGCCTGGGTAAAAGCCGGAGCAATCTGTCCGATTGATGTCGCCTTGGTTTGATCAATCTGTAGTGCAAAAGCTTTTCCTTTTTCCGAATGACGTATTTCTGGACTGAGCTGTTTGAAATATCGGTCTAGTTCGTCAGCCTCAGGAGCATAGCCAACAACTTCTGCAATCCGGTCTAAGCTAACGAAAGAATTAGGATTCTCTGAGATAAAGGCTTCCAGAATTTTCTTATTCTCAAGCTGATAATGCTCACTGAGCTGTTCAATTTCTTTTTTGAATTCTGGGGAATTTCGTTGCTCTGGGCTCGCCGAAAAATATTTTGTATTCAACGCATCACGCAAAGGAGCAATTTGTTCCAGCCGTTTCTTCAATTGGCTAAGCTCCTTATTTGTATTCCCTCCCTGGATCAATGGATTTTTTAATGAATCGGTGGATTGAACCTTGATCGCTGTGTTTTCAAGATAAAGTGTTAGATTTTTTGAACGTTGAGCCAGGGCAAGTGTCTTACCTACCGCTAGGCTGGCTACTGTCGGATCAGCAATCGTATAACTGAATTGAAATGTTCCATTTGAACCAATGTTGACGGAATCTACGACACGTTGTGTACCATTCCGATAGCTCAGAAAAGCTTTGTCCTGCGCGGTATAGCCAGTCACTTGACCGTTTAACAGAACAGTTTTATGCTGCGCCATAATCGCTGTAGAGAAAGTGAGCGATGCAATCAATGTAAATACTTTAGTCATATGTTTATTATTTTATAAAAACTACCAAATAAGTAGACTATTCAAAAATAAGTGGTTTGACTATTCATTTCCAACAGTTAGGTAGAAAATGTTCCTATATTAAATGGTGCTATGAAGATTTAATACGCCTTTACGAAGAAGGCTTTACGAGGAGGATAGCAGTGGTTTTTAAATAAATAAAAATAAAGACTACCACATAAGTAGATTATATTTTCAAAATACTTATCTTTGTTTATACCAAACCCTGTATTCACATTAATTTGCATTCTATTAACCATGAGCAATGTTACATCACAAGAAATTATCAAAGCCGTTAAAGAGCGTAGGAAATATCTCAAGATTTCCCAACGGGCAATGGCTGAACAATTATATATATCATTAAAAGCCTATCAGAATCTTGAGATCGGAACAACGAAGATAGACATTGAGCGTTTACAGCAAATTGCGGATATATTAAACACGGATATGAATAGTCTGATCAATTCTCCGACAGCTCAGTTAAAGCAAGAAAAATTACCCTTAGCAAACGAAAAGCAGCTTTTACGCGACAAAGAGAGTTATATTTCTTATTTAGAGGAGAGTTTACAGTATTACAGAAACCTTATTAAGGAGAATAATTTATTGTAGTCAAGGAGCCTGAAACTAGCGAATGTATTCTTGGCATTCTTTATGAAATTTATAAAATTTCTAGCGCTTTCCTATGGTGGCGCGATATATCCAGAAGATCATCAGAGCCAGTGTTGCAGAAAAAAGAATATTGCCGATCAATTTTAGAGGTTCAAATTCGTGGTATCCGACCTGCTCATTAAGATCCAGGCTATAGCCACTCCCTTTCCGAAAGAATATCCAGGGAAATCCTACGGTTAAATTACCGTCGACGTCCAGATCATTATGATAGAAACAAACTGTCAAAATAGCAAAAACACCAATAGTACCAACAAGGACGTTGTATAATGTCGGCACTATTGATGTTTTACGTTGTTCGGGTTTTGCGTGCATGCTTAAATATAGCGATTCATTTTGATTGCATGTTATAATCACTATAGGTACCTTGCCAGTGACTAGCTAGGTCTACACATTTTGATCGTCGTATTTTACAAAGTTGATCAAACTTAACATAGCGTTATGCTGTGTACGTTGTTTTATCTCTCACCACCACTAATTAAATATTGCATGCTCTCCCTTTCTATCAACTGGATAAAAAGAATACCTTCCTTCCACATTTATGATGACCAATTTATTTTGCTGAATGAGTCCATACAGTACATTTTTCAAATGTCTTGGATAAATCCGGAGGTGAGCCAATCCCGTATCCTTAACTTTCCGAAACAACTGATAGGGAGAAGCCCCCGATCTGAAGAAATCCACATCCAAAAGGAGGTTAATTTTCTGTCGTACATGCAACATTGCATCCGATTCTATCTGAAGGTCCTTTTCAGCCTTCCATTCTTCAAATTGTAATTTTGGAGCAGCGGGTTTATTATCTCCAGCTACAAACTGCCAAGGTAATTCGAGCGTATAACTCCATTTTACCTCATCCTCTTCGATATGTAGGCGCACGAGACGCTCTTCGGAAACTTCATATTTTTCACGGTGGAATTCCATCGCTTCTATGCAGGAACTTGCATAGATGCGGTCGAGCAGGATGGACTCTTGTATTAAAAATTTTCGAACTTGATACATTTTCTCAAAATCCAAATAAGCGTGATCGGCTTTCCCCAGTAAAAACGACAGTTCCTCCGGCCTCCACTCTTGTTGAATACGCCGCTTAAGATAGGTGTACCAAAGCTGAAAATCGTGTGAATACATCATTCCCGAATAGGAAGTTTTTAGAATAGATTCTGTTTTCATAATTTATTTTGTAATTGGTTATTCAAATAATTTAAGCAGCTCTTCTTTACTGATCGATTTCATCAGATTCGTTTCATCTAAAATAAGTCCTTCGGATATTCGTTTTTTACTTTCTTGGAGTGCTAAGATGTACTCCTCAACGGAATCCCGACAAACAATCTTGTAAGCCATGACATGCTTGTCCTGACCAATGCGGTAGCACCGATCTATTGCCTGTGCTTCGGCAGCGGGATTCCACCAGGGATCCAAAATATAAACATAATCAGCTGCGGTCAGATTCAAGCCTGTTCCTCCGGCTTTGAGGCTGATTAAAAACACACGGCATCCGTTCTCGTTCTGAAATCTTTCGACCGCATTTTGCCGCTGATCCTGATTCATTTTACCATCAAGATAGGCATACGCTATACCCTTATTTTCGATTCGTTGTGCCACGAGCTTTAGCATGGACGTATACGCCGAAAAGAGAAGAATCTTATGATTCGGAGCTACTTCATCCATGATCTCATCAATAAAATCCAATTTGATCGAATCATGACCGAAGCCACCATCTTTCATCAGCATGGGCGAATTGCACAGCTGTCGTAGTTTTTGCAGCGCCTCTATCGCCAAAAATTTGGATTTTGTGGAATCGGCACTATTCAGATTACTTTCAATCTCCCCCTTGAATATCTTTCTGACCTTATCATATATCTTTCTTTGCTCCGGAAGCATATCCATATACAGAATTGTCTCGGTCTTTTCAGGAAGATCCAAGGCAACCTGTTTTTTTGTACGCCGAAGAATAAAAGGTTGGATCATCTTTTGAAGCCCAAGGATAGTTGTTTGCGCTGTATTTTCATCTTTGATCCCTCGATAAGTGTTATTGAAACTGCCATAAGTTCCAAAAAAACCAGGGTTGACCATACTCATTTGTGCGTAGATATCTTCCACCCCATTTTCAATAGGTGTTCCAGTCATCGCTATTCGATAGCAGGACTTTAGCTCAGTTAGCGATTTAAATCTTTTTGAATGACGATTTTTTATCGCCTGCGACTCATCTAAAATCATGTAACTAAAGGACTGGGATTTAAGAAAGTCAAGCTCCATCATAACTGTTCCATAGGTTGTAATCAAGATGGATTCGTTCTCTATTTCCGTGACTTCCCTCCTTTTTTGTCCATGATAAATAGATGTTCGACGATTTGGAGAAAATTTCTTGAATTCAGCCAGCCAATTGAATAGTAGGGAATTGGGTACAATAATAATTGAGGGGGCTGCCTTTGGATTATTTTGATAGAAATATTCCAAAAGCGTTATTGCCTGTAATGTTTTCCCTAATCCCATATCATCAGCCAAGATACCGCCCCATTGAAAATCGCTTAAGAATACCATCCAGCTAAACCCTGCCTGTTGGTAAGGACGCAACTCTGCCTGGATCGCTTTTGGAACATCCAACAGGGCTATTTCATCCGTATCCAACAGTTTCTTTCGACGTTCAGCTAGGCTATTTTGAATAATACGGGGATCAATTCGATCCAGCCGTGTTTGGAAAGATAGCAATTGGGCTGAAGTGAGTTTAAGACAGTCGGTTTCAACCAGCGCATAATTAAACAGCACATCAAATAATGCTTTATCTGAGGCTTTAATATATCCGAAAGATTTATCTGCCAATTGGATGCTACTGTAGTCGTTTATGATCTTTTCTTCAAACTCTCCCGGTAAATAGGCCGTTGTTCCAAATTTGAAAATCATGTAAATGGAAAATACATTATTGTCCTGACGAATATCCAATACTTCCCATTTCAGTTGGTGTGGCAGCAAATAAGCTCCCTTTGAAATATTGTTCAGAATAGTTTTGTACCCCTTGCTCTTACATTTTTTTATAAATTCATACAGTCTATTTCTGTTGCTATGCGCCTGCCATTCCAAGCGCTTAACCATTCTATTGGTGCAGCTTTTCAAATTTGGCAACTGTGCTTCAATAAAGGTATTAAACTCATGCTCGCCAACAAGATCTCTCTCCGTATACAGGCAGATTCCATTTTCCGGTTTTAAAATCAAGTTTCCTCCATATGGAATTACATATTCTTCCTTTTCACTCAGCGTAGCTTTCAATTCGAAATTTAAATGATCATCGTCGTCTTTCTCCACCACAACCTTAAATTGAGGCACATGATGAGCGGTATTAGAAATAAAAACTGTATCCTTGTTTAAAGGTTCAAGGTCTATGTGAAACGATGTTGACAGTGGTATCAATAAATGTGTAAAGAAATCCTCATAGTCCTTCTTTAACACCGTGATTTTAGTAGAAATACTGTAAAAGAAACGTAATAGAAACTCCTTTTGAAGATTATCAACAAAAAGACACTCATCTTCGTTCAAATTGATAAAGAAGAAATTGGACCGACATTCGGATGTATAGTCTTTCAACTCCTCTCCACTGTAGACAAGAATTAACGATAGAAGCAGGTGATCGCTGCTTTCTTTCAAATGAAATTTCACACTAAGATCATCGCCCGCCAAAATCACATTCCGATAAGTTGTACGATATTTGGATGGATATTTGAAGTTTTCAATTGTAGTTTTTAAATTATTTCTATCGACAAAGGCAACACGTAATCTTTGATCCGATTTTCCTTCCAAAAGTTTACGCCAAGCACTGATGATAAAATCCTTCTCCAAACGATTAAAGTCATTTCGCACGTCTTCTTTTTCCCTATCCCCTAATTGTCTTTGTGGACTTTTGGAAAAGGCTAGAATCTTACGACATAAATCGATTTTTAAAACATCGCTATCAGCAAAATTCGCCAACTCATTACCAAATTCTCCTAAATAATTTATCTTACTGTCTATTTCAAAAGGTATTAAAAAGGGCAGTCCGTCCAACTGACGCTCTCTAGGAACAACATACATAAAGTCCGGAAAAGGCGCCCCAAGCTTTCCTAGCCATTGGTTTTCAGATGCTACATCTAGTAATTCCGATTCAAGTTCCTGGTGGTCGAAGTAATTATATACCTGACCAAATTGATTATGATTTTCAATACAAACCTTATCATTGCGGTAATATAGCCTTGAAATACCCAATTGAAAGAACTTATGCTGACTTTCGGGTAGGAGGGCAATATCTTTTGCATATAAATCATTTAAGAATTTATTACTGAGTAAAAACTTACGATAAAGTCCAATAATTACATAATCACACAGACTATCATGACGCTTTTTACAATCGCACTTAACCTTCAATCCGATTTCTTTGATCTCGAGATCAATTTTGAGATATTTGCTTTTATAATTTCCATCTCTTCTTAGAGAAAATGACCATTTAAACTTGTTGACTTTGATTATCCTAACGCTGTAACTATAAAGGTGGAAATCTTCCAGTGGTATTTCTCCTTTATAGAGCTTAAGAAAGTAGTTTGATGAAATATAAAGATCCTCTTGATTTTCCCAAGGAATAATAAAGCTATTCCTCTCTTTGTCAGGTATAATCGGAGCAACATCTGTTGATAGCCCCAGATTTTCAACACTATTTCCCATAAATCCTTTTTTATTGCTTATTGAAATTAACCTCCGATTTCAGCTCCATATACCGTATGCTCTGATCGCAGAGATCGACAAAGAAATCCGTAATTTCCTTCGCTTTTGACCTAAAATAGTCCATATCAAGCTGAGCCAATGGTGAAGGAAGCTCATAGACTCGCCCTTTCATTTGTTTTAACAGCTCTGCATTCAATATTTCCTCCACCTCATTTCTTGCTGTAAAAAATTCTTTCACCTTTTTATCACAGATACATGTCCAATCCACCAGATCTGCAATGGTGACATTCATTGGCGCATAACCGATTCGGAGATATAGATAACTATATAGTCCAATAGAAGTCAACTGATTTAAAAATAATACAGCCAATTGAGCACTAGAAAGGCCTTCAGAAGAAAAAACAGCCAAAAGATTCTGCATGAGTTTTGAATTCCGCACCCATGAAATTGAGGTCTTAAATAAGGTACTATGCCAATCAACAGGTACAACCGAGTAAGTCGGTTTATAACGCGGATGGCGATAGAGAACAACAGATTCATTCCAGATGGTATGAGAGAAACGGCTACCCAGATCCAATTTTGTTGCCAGAAAATCTGTGCTAATAAAAGCTACAACTGCAGTAACTTGACCGTAAGCGACTTTTCGAAAGTGACAGTGACCCAATTTCTTTTTTATCACAACAAGGTAGATTTCTGTTTTTCCATTTTCCTGACGAGGAAAATCAAACAGCCCTTTTCCATGGGCATCGCTGACATAATAATTGAGCAACATCATTTGTTCGGGGTTATTTTCCTGGTGGATCTGATGCAACAACTCCTGTACATCGCTCTGATATTGCGCTGGCCAAGGGAAACTATGAAAGTCTGCACCAGCTTCAACTTGCTCTTGTTCCTTCATT
This sequence comes from Sphingobacterium sp. UBA7631, assembly GCF_002483935.1. Lineage (NCBI taxonomy): Bacteria > Pseudomonadati > Bacteroidota > Sphingobacteriia > Sphingobacteriales > Sphingobacteriaceae > Sphingobacterium > Sphingobacterium sp. UBA7631. Next base: position 102,285 of record NZ_DLIX01000008.1, on the reverse strand, counting down.
TTAGCCAACTTGCTCTTTTCTAGCGCCGCTTGAGCAGCGCCCTCTGCGGCCACAAGCGCATCGTATACGGCCTGCAAGGCTTCCGTAAAGTAGCGGAACAACTTTTCTATTGCAGCCTGCAATACGAGACAACGATCATATAGTTGCGAAGCATCTACGGCTGAAATATCCAGGTCTCTATTTTGATTAACGGCATTAAAAGAATTATCCAGTAATGCAAAACGCATCTTATCTTCGTCTGCCTCTCCCATAAAGACCGATTTGAACATCGGAAAATGCGTATGCAGGCTCCGAATTCGACTGTCAAAACTATGTACATTATTTCCCTTACCTTCTACCATTACTTGAAGCAGTTTCAGATGACTTTCCAAACTTTGGTGAACCATAAATAAGGCACGCGGATAATTGGCTATTTCTGCAAATGTTTGTGCTCCCTGTAAAAACTCCGCGGATACAGCAGTCGCCTTCTCATAATACTTTTCCGAGAGATCCAATATGCCACGTATTTCCTTACCTTTAATGATGAGAGAACTACTTCGTGTACTACTAAAAATCTCATGCTGAGGCAAGATCGCATAACAATAAAATAAGCTCCCAAGCTTTATTTTATTCTTCAATTCTGGCGCAAAAATCAATTCAAATGAAATGTTCTCCTGATCCATCAAGCACAATTCCACAATAGGTTTTAGCACTTTGTGTGAAAGTCCACTCACGGGTTTAAGCGCTAAAACTAAATGATGCGATTCCTGATCGAGAAATTGATATTTAACGACATAGGCACGATCGAGATCCATACGCTGGGAAAGCCGATCAATAATTAATTGGCTATTAATTTCCATACTAAATGATTTAAGGTTAAAAAATCGGCGCAATAAAACAGACCAACAGATCAAACTGTTAAAGACCATTATTGCAAATAATCAATACTTAATTTGTAAAAAAGATAGTATAATATCCAAGGAGACTACATAGGGTCAACACGTTTTATTAGATAGACGTTCGCCCCTTGGCTTTTTAGGAAATACCAGCACCACAATTAAAAATGTATCGAAACTTTCATTTCGTGAAAAAGTGATGAGCTACCGCTGGTAATTTGATAACTAAAACACTTTGTAATTCAATTACAAGAAAAACAATAACAATACAATTATATAGTTAATATATACAAATATATAAATTAACAATTTAAAAACAAATTATTTTTTTAGATTTCACTTGTGTATGTTTAAAAATAGCCAATAAGTAAATCCAATAGAGCTTTAAATACACGAATTATAAATAGCGAGAAGCGAATTGTAAACAATCGACAGATTACTTATATATTTCCGTTATCTTTAGCGGAATAGATCTTTAATAATTGCTATAGAACATAGCATTTACAGTTATGAACAGTAGTTTAAAAATGGGAATCCTAAGTGCTTTGATAAGTCTACTCCTTTCCTGCAAGGAGCAGGTCAGTCCTTTATCTGAAGACTACTATAAAAAGAACGGCGCGATTTATTTTATACCGGGCGGCAATGGTTTTGAAAGAGGGTCGAGAAAGACCGTTGCCGATGTAGCTAGTTTTTCAGTGATTAAAGATGTCTATGCCCGCGATAAAGATCACCTCTATTTCATGGGCTGCCCCCAACAACTCGTCGACGTAAAGACCTTTCAACTGAAAAACAGGATTCCTGTCGATCAACAACACGTATTCAAGTTTGAAGGTTTTGCTTCGGCTACTTCCGATTGCAGCCAAAACCAGCTCACCATTATTGATGGAGCCGATCCGGCAACTTTTACGACGTTATATGATCAACTGCCGGCACTAGCTAAAGACAAAGCACATTACTTTTATAAGTATCAACCCCTTCACGTCGACTATGCGACTTTCAGCGTTGTCAACAACAACTTTGTAAAAGATAAAAATCAGCTTTCGGTAGTCACCAACAAAGGTATTCTTTCGCTCCACTATAAAACAGCTCACGTTAAGGCTCTCAATGCGGCATATGTACTACTGGATAACCATACACTGCTTTACTACGAGCCTTATCAAGGCATCGGTATACTGGAAATCGAACTCCCTTCGTCAAACAACATAAAATTCCTCAATGAGAAAATGGTAATCATTGACCAATTGGTGATTATCTCGGGTAAGAAATTTGGATACTCAGAGGTTGATGCAGATAGCTTCGAGCTATTGGAAGGAGCAAACGGAAAAGCCCGCTGGTCACGCGACAAAAATCATGTCTATTATGAGCAACAGATATTTTCAGAAGCAGATCCAAAGACTTTTGAGGTCCTCAAGTTTGCCGTCGCCAAGGATGCCAAACATATTTTCATTGGCAATAAAATATTCAACGGACCAGATGTAAAAAGTTTCAAAAAGGTTGATAAATCCCGGGTGAACTATGATTTCGAAGATGACCTTGGCAACAGATATTGGTATCAAACCAATAAAGGACAGGTCCTATTGGTTCCGGTTACTAAAAAGTAATAGAAGCACCGAGGACTTTATGCCCGGGGTTAAGAAAGTATGAGTTCGTACCGTACAGATCTCCCATGTCCCAACTGTTCAACTATCCCCAGTTCCTGCAACCTTTGCAGATCCCTAGTCGCAGTAGCTTTTGAGGTCCGTGTAATAGAAATATATTTTTTTGCAGTCATCCCGCCAATAAAACCTTCAATTCCCTGCTCGAGCATCCGATTGATAACCTTCATTTGCCTATCATTCAATAGATCACGGTTTCTATCAAAAAATTTTGCTTTTCTTACAGTAAACTCAATGAGCTCTCTGGTTTCCTTTTGTGCCTCAAAAATTACTTTGGTAAAGTAGCTAATCCACCCTGTAATATCTAAACTAGCCTGCGCAATTTTTAAATTATCGTAATAAACTTGTTTGTTTTTCTCAATAGTTTTTGATATCGACAACAGGACTGGAGACTTTAATGTGTGCGACAGCGTATATTCGGCCAATGCTCTGCCTATTCGCCCATTGCCATCCTCAAAAGGATGAATTGACTCAAAGTAAAGATGAATGATAGCCGTCTTGACCAATGCAGCAATTATATATTCTGACTCCTTAACTTCGTATGAGTTAAACCAGTTAATCATTTGCTCCATCTCTTTTGGAACGTTAGCAGACGGGGGAGCTTCATAGTGAACGGTTTCTTTGCCATATGAACCTGAAATTATCTGCATAGGCTCCTCCCCCACACGCCACTTTCCAGCGTTAACTTGAGGAAACCCCGCCATTAATATAGCATGCCATCTCAGTATAACATCGAGAGTCAGTTCAATATTGGCACTATCTCTTATTGTTGTCATTAATTTTGCAATCCCTGCAACTCTGCGATCACGAACAACAACATCGCCCTGAATACCGAGATTTCTCTTAATTGAAGACATTAAATCTTCTCGACTCATATATTCTCCCTCAATTTCCGAGGTTTTCATAGCTTCAGATATAAGTACCTCTACAAATGCTTCCTGTTTTAGTTCTTCATTCAGTCCTGTTAATAAACCATGTATTGCCCCCATTTCTTGCGCAAATGCAACCGCTATGGGTTGAATCTCTTCAAGCCTATAAATGAAATTAGGCCACTCTTTATATTGCCAGTTATACATAATTTGAGCCGATTTAAACTTATAATCGGCTCAAATATAAACAAAATTTGAGCCGATTAGCCAAATTAATCGGCTCAAAGAAAAAAGCATACGCAATATTGACATCCTTGGATGATATAACTATGAGTCCAGCAAAAGAAAAATTACATTCCTTTTGAATCATCAAGATAATCACTGAAATCGGCTATTTTTCCAAAGCCTGTTTTCCACTACTTTAGTTTCTAAACCAAGGGGGTTCAGAGCGTGTACGATTTGCAATTCGGACTCAATCAACACGAGCAACTGCAACAACATGAGAGCTGCAAACAACCAGGTTCAATTAATTGAAAAAAGGATGATCAAATCATTATTGCTAAGTATAACAACTATGCTATGTATCACAGCATGTGCACAGGAATCCGCCATAATCACAAAAAATGACCGGGTTAAATGGATTCCCTATCAAACCAAAAACAAGCAGTTTGTCTATGTCGACAGCGCATTCCAGAAGAAGCTATCCCAAGAGTTCCATTGGGCTCAGCCTTTCACGTCCACAGGATATGCACTGGTAGCCAATGAAAAGGATCAAACGGGGATCATTAACAGCGAAGGTGAATTTATCGAACATTATTCCGACACAGATTTACAGCTCTTAGACCTCAAGCAGCTGACTCTTCTGATGAAACGCCAGGAATATGAAAAGAAATTGCCCTTCTGGAAATGGGACTGGAATATCCTAAGCAGTTATATCAAGAAAACAGCTACTTATGTCAAGCTTGAAATACGGGTATTGGAAAGTAATCAGATTCTGCTGAAAAAAGATATTCCTTACGATGAGAACGAATATAACCTTGCAACTTACCCCTTAAACGACAAGCATCTGATCCTCAATGGGAACCTGTATCTGCTAAAAGATCAAAAACTTAAGAAAATAGAAGAACACATTGAAATGCCCTTGGAAAACGGACGTTATATTCCAGCATCAGCAAACAGTTTTACCATCCTTGATATCCGAAGCAAAAAACCGGTTTTATCCGCTTTGACAGGCATAGACAAAATAGACCTTCTTTGGAAAAATGAGGCCATACAGCTCGATTCTATCAATCAGGAGCGCTACAGCCCAGCAATCCCCAAACTACTAAAGGACAATAATACAGGCAGCATATATGCCTTTCCACAATACGACAAAGCTTTTCCAAAACAAATTAGACAAGCCAATGCGACACAGATTGCCTTTCTAAAAGAAATATCCTTAGTTTATTCGGTGACTAATTCGCCCTATTTTATTCTAGGCAGATTTAACTACGATCATGCCATCTGGGCTTATGATTGGTTATATATGGATAAAGATGGCAACTTATTGGACACCATCAAAGCCCCGAACTTCTATATCCTGGATCAGGTGGGTAATTTGGTCTGGCCAGACAAACACATGTTACTCACCTCGAATGCCCTGGAAAAGAATTGGAAGACCGGAAAAATAAAGTACATCGATTCATCAGAAGATCTTTATTTAATTGATGTAAAACGAGGTGATCTAGAACCTACAAAAGGCCTATGGAATTCAAGTACAAAGACTTGGGATATAAACCCCGATTTCGAACATATTGAAACCTTAGATGGTAAACGACAAATCTTTGCATTACAGGAGCATAAAGATGGTCGCTATACTTTATACAACAACAAGACAAAACAACGAATCGGCAACAAAAGCTACATGACCATCAATCCCAACGGGTGGGTACAATATAAAAATGAGTGCAATCGGGACGACGGCTATTTTATTGACATTGCTACGGGCAAGGAATATAAAGAATAAAAATATACCGCTCAATCTCAGCAATAATTCCCAAGATTAATTTATAACAGACAAAATATACTCTTTAAGATTTATTAACTTTAAAGGAATACTGAGTTATTAGCTTTGTCCAATTAAAACTGATCTTGTGAGCGAATTATTGATAGCATCATTAAAGCGAGGTGACCACTTTGCCATGGAACAGATTTTTAATCTGTACTGGGAAGCCATATTTGATGCAGCTTTTAAGAAAATAGGCGACGAAAATGTGGCTCAGGACATTACCCAGGAAATCTTCATTTCGCTGTGGGAACACCGTGAGCAGGTCATCATATCTGGTGGTCTTGCAGCCTATCTACATGGAGCTGTCAAATTCAAAGTAATCAACCATTTTCGGAATACGACAGTTAAAGATGGACATAAAGCCGAACTAGCGACTTTAATGAACCAACGATATGCGGATTCAGCGGACGACCTACTGATCCTAAAAGACGCGCAGCAAAAAGTTGAAGAAGCTTTGATGCTGCTTCCCGAACGTATGCGACTGGTCGTCACCATGAGCCGAAAACAAGAAAAGTCTATCAAGGAAATTGCGAGCGAGTTGAATGTCTCCGTACAAACTGTCAAGAATCAAATTACCTCGGCCATGAAACTGCTCAAAAAAAGCCTCTCTTAGGCAGTTCCTCCATTTTTTTTGAGTGTTAACAATAATTTAATATACTCCTAATATTTTCGACTAGTACCATTTCCCATTTGAAGTGACATGTATTCAAATGAGGGAAGAAAAAGCAAAGCAGTTACTGCAAAAATATTTAAATGGAGAGGCTACCGCCGCCGAGATTAAGCAAGTCGAAGATTGGTACGCCCAACTGGATAAGGCTGCAAAAAAAGTTCCGCAGGAACGAAAAGCTGCACTGCGCGAACAATTATTGGCCAATATTCAGTCCAGTATTTCAGAAAAGGGAAGTAAACGACCTTCCCTGCTGTATTCACCTGTATTCAAAATAGCAGCCGCTATTTTAATGATTGCTTCCATAGGACTTCTTTATTGGAAAGTAAATAATCAACCTATCACAGCATCTGCGCAGATCGTCACAACAACCCTTGCAGGGGAACATAAAAAGATTGTCTTGGCAGATGGTTCGGAAATTATCCTCGAACCATCTTCAAAAATCAGCTATCCAAGTAAATTCAAGGGCAATATCCGTGAAATAGCACTTACTGAGGGGGAAGCCTTCTTTGACATTGCCCACGACGAGAAGCATCCATTTCAGGTACAGCTTGCATCGAAGCTAGCAGTTAAAGTATTAGGAACCTCTTTTCGGATAAAAGCCTATCAGGCTTCCGATCAAGTCGAAGTCACCGTCGCTACGGGTAAGGTTGCTGTGGAGCAAAATGATAAGATCCTCGGCATATTAACCAAAAACCAAAGTCTACGCTATGATAAAGAGACCAAACAATCATCGCGCAACCTAGTAGAAAAAAATACAGCCGTAGCCATTGCGTTTGATGGAACACCACTTAAGGAGGTGGTAAAAAGACTGGAATATGTCTACAACATCGAAATTATCTTAAAAGACACTTCACTTTCGCCTTTAAAAACAACAGCCACATTCAATAGCACACAAAATCCGGCAGAAATACTGGATATCATCTGCAGCCTACATCACCTCAAGTACAGTACGATTGAAAAGGATAAAATATTTAAAGTCCACAAATAATGTCTAAAAATTTACCTAAAACATCTTAGTCACCATGCGTAATTCATTACCTAATCATTACAAAAAAATGAAAACACCTGCATTCAAAAGAGAATTCTCTTTTTATCGGATCATGAAGTATCCCTGCATCGCATTTTCGATTACTTCGGTATTCTGCAGTTCATTGATGGCCTCCCCAAGCATGGCCCAACGTCTGGACAAAAGCAGTGTAAACATCAAAATAAGCAAGGGCGAGAAACTCGATGTGATTCTACACAAAATCGAGAGTCTTTCAGGCCTTCATTTTGTTTACAATCCTGATCTATTGCAAGAACGTAACACGGTCTTAAGCGGCAGTTTTAAAACTGAACCAGTTCGCTCTCTTTTGAATAAGCTTGGAATCAATGCGGTGGAAAAAGAGGACTATGTGATCTTGAACACACAAGCAAACATGAAGGCAGATCGTATCGTGACAGGTTTTGTACGGGACACATTGGGAACTGCAATCGCAGGTGTTTCTGTAAAAGTAGTTGGTACGCAGGTTGGAACGACAACAGATACAAAAGGAGCCTTCCGAATCGAGGCAGGACCGCAAGCTGTACTTTCTTTTTCGATGGTCGGATTCCATTCCAAGGAAGTCGCAGTTGGCGAAAATGAAGTTATTAATGTAACGCTAAGCGAAGAACGTTCGACCCTATCCGAAGTTGTTGTTGTTGGTTATGGAACGCAGAAAAAAGAGACATTAACGGGCGCTGTAAGCTTGGTTTCACTTGACAAATTATCGTCTAGGTCTGTCAACAGCGTTGGCGAAGTATTGGCCGGAAAATCGCCAGGTGTTATTGTCACAAACGAAGGTGGTGACCCAACTGCTTCACCCCGTATCAATATCCGCGGTGCTGGTGGTATAAATGGTGAAAGTGTACTCTATGTTATTGATGGTTCCATTTTCCTAGGTACGCCACAATTAAATCCCAACGACATTGAGTCTATTTCTGTATTAAAGGATGCTTCTGCAGCAATCTATGGTGCCAGAGCTTCTGGTGGTGTGGTGTTGATCACCACTAAAAAAGGAAAAAAAGGGCAGATGCAAATTAGCGTTGATGCCAAGTTAGGCCAACAAAGCGCTTGGCGAAAATTACAGCCGCTAAATGCCGAACAACGTGCCGAAGTCGCTGCAACAGCTGCAAAAAATGGTGGAACGACCATCCTACCTGCTTTTGATCCGACCAAATACCCGGAGGGTCTAGTGACCAAAACAAACTGGATGGATGAAGTTTTTAGAAATGCAGCACTACAGGATTACAATGCTGCAATTAATGGTGGTAGCGAAAAATCTAGTTTTTACCTCAGTTTCAATTACCGCAACGCCGAAGGTATTGTCCTAAATACGAAAACCAAGCGTTATAACTTCCGTATAAATTCAGAACATCAACTTACCCCCTGGTTGAAAGTTGGTGAAAACTTATCCTACAGCAGTACCAATGGAAATGGTGCCAATACGAGCAGCGATTATACAGGAGCGCTATTATCGGCTATCTATTATCCAACCAATGGAACCCCTTACAATGCTGATGGCAGCTTTGCCGGTCTACCAGGGCCATTCCCGGGCGATTACGGTGATATCATTAACCCTGTTGCCGAACTGATGCGCATCGACATCAACAATCCGGTCAATGTCCTTGTTGTCAATCCTTATGCGAGCATCCAATTGGCAAAAGGCTTAACATTCAGATCCAACTTAAGTATTACTAAATCAAACGCTAGATATAAAAGTTTTACACCACGACGTCCGGAAATAGGCAAACCCGTTTTGAGCAATAGTCTGGTTGAACGAGCTGATGATGCAAACGATATCCTAGCAGAACAAGTTTTAAATTACAAAACTTCTTTCGACAAGCATCAACTTGACCTAACCGGTGGTTATACCTTTCAAAAGACAAAAAACACCTATCTATATACTTCCGGAGCAGGTTTTGACGATGAGTCCAAACAATACCGTTATTTAACAAATGCCAATACCATTCAACCTTCAGAAAGTGGCTACGCTTCAACAGCAATATCCTCGCTATTCTTACGAGCAAACTACAGTTACAATGATAAATATTTATTATCGTTGATTGGTAGACGCGATGGGTCATCCATGTTGACAAAGGAAAATAGATTTAAAAACTACGCTTCTGCATCAGCAGGATGGGTAATCAGCAAAGAAGAGTTTTTAAAATCAGTAACCTGGTTAGATCAATTAAAATTACGCGGTAGCTATGGTATTTTAGGTAATCTCGGTAGTTTGTCAGCTGCAGCTGTCAACCCGCTACTAGCATCGACACAAAGTTATTTCGGTCAAACACCGACCTTACAAAAAGGATACGTACAAACGATTCTGGCCAACAAGAACCTCACTTGGGCTGAAAGTAAACAGACTAATATAGGTTTAGATTTGGGAATTTTCAACCATTTTAACTTAGTCGCCGATTATTTTATTAAGGAAACAAATAAAATGATCTTAACCCGTTCACTACCAGGTACAGCAGGCTTAAATAGTCAAACGATCAACGCGGGTTTAGTCAAAGACAGGGGTATCGAGCTAGGATTGACCTATAATAGTTCAAGAAATTCCGACTTTACATATTCCATCAATGCAACCTTAACCAAATTAAACAACAAGGTTGAAGAATTAGCACCGGGCTTGAACACCATTGCTGTGGGTACTAATTTCAGAAATGAATTGGCTCCGCTCTCTATTACCGTCGGTCAACCGCTCTACAGCTACTATGTGCTCAAAACAGATGGTATCTTCCAGAGTCAGGCCGAAGCTGATAATTACAAAAACGCCAATGGACAAAAAATTCAGCCGAATGCAAAAGCAGGAGATTTCAAATTTGTAGACATCGATGGCAATGGTTCAATCGGACCTGAAGATCGTTATTTTGCGGGCAGTGCATACCCGGATTTCTCCTATGGATTGAGCTTTAATGCGAATTATAAGGATTTTGATTTCAATATTTTTGCTCAGGGCGTTCAAGGCAACAAGCTTTTCAACGCTATCAAAAGAACAACGTATAGTGCAAGTGGCCCTTCTTACAATAAGTTAACGGGTATTTTGGACGCCTGGTCTCCAGAAAATCCAAATGGTAAAGTGCCAATCATTTCCACCTCAGATGCGAACGGAAACTTCAATGCATCCGATTTTTACATTGAAAACGGTTCTTACCTCCGCATTCGTAACGTTACATTAGGCTACACTTTACCAAAATCAATTGCAAGCAAATTTAAGACGGGTAACGTACGCATTTATGCAACAGCCAATAATCTGTTCACCATTACAAAATATACAGGTTTTGACCCAGAAATTGGGATGGATAACAATGGTCTTGATGTCGGCCGTTATCCACAAGCCCGAAGCTTTATTGTCGGTTTAAATGTCAATTTCTAATCTTAAAACAATGCAGATGAGTTATACTTATCAGCCCTAAAAAATAAAAAAAAATGAAAACGAATATAAAATACCTTGCAATAGCTGCACTAGCATTTTTTGCATCGTGCAACAAACAGTTAGATATAACGCCAGAGGGCTCCCCGTCTGCACAGAATTTCTGGAAAACGGAACAAGATGCGATCAAAGCAGAAGCTGGTATGTATGAAAAGTACAACGAAGAGGATTATTATGGCCGTGGAATGTTCTGGTTTATTAATGCCAGTGACGACATGGTGACCGGACGTAACAAACCCGAAGCGGACAATATCAAAAATTTCAACCGCAATTACATCGGTGGCGGTTATACAGAATCGCAATGGAGCATGCGTTATGCGATTATAAAAAGGGCCAACGATATTATTATCAATGTTCCCAATATCTCCATGGATGAAGCTCGAAAAAAACAAATCATTGGTGACGCCTATTTCAATGCAGGCCTGGTTTATTTTCAGCTGGCAGCAAACTATGGTAACGACAAGGCAGGTGTGCCTATTGTTACGCCTGAAACAGATGCTTCCGTTCCGGTAGCCAGAGCAAACAACGTTAACGAAAACTACGATTACATCATTTCACTGCTATTAAAAGCGGCCGACAACCTTCCTTATTTTTCTGAGATGAAGGATACCGATTATGGTAAAGCCCACAAAACAGCTGCATGGGCCTATTTATCAAAAGTATATCTGTACAAAAAAGATTATACCAATGCAGCGAAGTACGCGGATATGGTGATCAGTTCGGGCAAACATGAATTATTGACCAACTTTGTGGATGTGTTTAAAGCCGCCAACAACTGGTCCAAAGAATATATCTGGTCGGTGGTCTGTACGCCAAATGGTGGTGGTACTGGCTGGGGCAGCAAACTTCCAGGTGTGATGTTGACCAACAAAGCTTGGGGAATTTACAACGGCTGGGGTTACTATCTGCCGACAAAAGAACTTTACGATTCTTTTGAAACAGGTGACTTGCGTCGTGAAGCAACAATCTTGAAACCAGGAGACAAATTCCAGTTTTTTGGCGCAGAACGTACATTTACTAAAGACGGTGGCGCGACTTCGAACTATCAGTTCAAAAAGTACATGGAACCATTTTCATATGCCAACCCTATTCCAACACATGTCAATCCAAATGGTGACAACGGCACTACAGACCTCAATGTACCCTTGATGCGTTATGCCGAAGTATTATTGATTAAAGCTGAGGCGGCCATTAATTTAAATGGCGCTGGTGCTGGTGATACCGAATTAAATAAAATTAGAAAAAGAGCTGGTTTAATCGCAAAAAGCGGAATGACCCTCGTAGACCTAAAACGTGAGCGCCGCAATGAGCTTGCTGGTGAATGGGCAGACCGTCACCGCGATTTGGTCAGATGGGGCGATGCGCAAGCTACCTATGCCAAACCGCTACACGATTTTGATGGTGCTGTAATTTGGCCGGCTAGAAATTTCAATCCGCAAGTACATGATGTCTGGGCTGTTCCACAACGCGAGATCGACAACAGTTCCGGTGTCATTAAACAAAACGCAGGATGGTAAAAAACACTAAATTAATGTGGCTGTTATTTGCCGGCCTAAGCATTCAGTCAGTTTCTGCACAACAGAAACTGACTGCCAATGCAGGTCATAGCCACAATGATTACAAACAACAAATCCCGCTGTTGGAGGCTTACTATGCTGGAATGGGCTCTATCGAAGCGGACGTCTTCTACCGCAATGGGGAGCTTTACGTTGCCCATGAAAGCAGCGAAATCAAACCAGGGAAGACGTTGAAAAAACTTTACATCGACCCTTTAATTGCTTTCTTTAAGGAGAACGGCAATAAACCTTATGCCAAACCTGAGCAAACCTTGCAGCTTGTGATTGATATTAAGGAAAATTACGAACAGGTATTGTCTAAATTGTTAGCCGATTTGAAGGGCAACGAATCTGTATTCGACCAGCAGAAAAATCCTTCCGCCATTAAAATTGTCGTCAGCGGTGAAATCCCACCGCCCGAAAAGTTCGACAATTATCCATCGATGATTTATTTTGATGGTAGGCCGGAAAAAGACTATACGCCGGCACAGCTCAAACATATTGGGATGATCAGTCAGGATATTAAGCAGTATTCTGTCTGGAATGGCAAAGGAACTCCCACTCCGCCCGACCTTGAAAAGATGAAATCTGTAATAGACAAAGCGCATAAATTAGGTAAACCCTTTCGTTTTTGGGCTACGAAAGATAGTCCCAATAGTTGGAAAGAGCTTGGTCACATGGGGGTAGACTGGATCAATACAGACCACCCTACTGCACTTAAGAATTTCTATTTAAACAACGCTAAAGTCGAATACGCAAATCCAAAGGCCTACATTCCCTATCAGCCAACCTATAAAAATGATGGTGCAACGAGCAAGGTCAAGAATGTTATTTTACTCATTGGTGATGGAATGGGCTTAGCCCAAATACAAGCAGGTTTAAGTGCCAATTTTGGTCAGTCCAATATCATCAATATGAAACATATTGGTCTTTCGCGCACCGAAGCATCCAACTCGGATTTTACAGACTCCGCTGCGGGTGGGACAGCTTTGGCTACTGGACATAAAACCAATAACCGTTACATTGGCGTGGATGCAGACGGTAAATTGTTGAGCGCTATTCCTGATACACTTGCTCAACACGGGATCAAAAGCGGTATAATCAGTGCGGGAGATATTACAGATGCCACTCCGGCTGCATTTTACGCACATCAGATCGATCGGACCATGTCACAGGAAATTGCGGCAGATTTCAAAAATAGCCATGTGGATATTCTCGTTGGATCCCGTCGCGAAAGCTTCCTCAACAACAAGGATAACACGCTGATGAAACAACTGACGGCAAAAGGTTATCAGCTTCAGCAAAATTTAAGTGATTTTGAAAAAGCGACATCAGGCAAACAGCTCGTACTCCTGGCGGATTCTGCGACAAGAAGAATACTCGATGGACGGGGAGAAATGCTAAAAACTTCCCTCTCAAAAACGATTGAGCTTTTGTCTAAAAATAAAAATGGCTTCTTTATCATGGCCGAGGGTGCACAAATTGACTATGGAGCCCATGCCAACGATCTTCCCTATGTTGTTACCGAACAACATGACTTTGATCGGCTTGTCGGGGAAGCCCTAAAATTTGCGGACCAAGATGGTGAAACACTCGTCATTGTCACTGCAGATCACGAAACTGGCGGACTTTCCGTGTTGGATGCCAATTATAAAAAGGGAACTGTTAGGGGCAATTTCAGTAGCGATGACCATACCAATATTATGGTACCTGTCTTTGCTTATGGACCAGGTGCGCAAAATTTTATTGGCATCTACAACAATACAGCAGTTTTTAAAAAGATTATCCAGGCCTTTAACTTGAAATAATCGCGTTAAAGCTTCATACTAAACAAAGACCCTTCGTTTAAATACGAGGGGTTTTCTCTTTTTTACAGACGACATTTTATCCTTCACAGCCACTTCAAAACCCAATTTAAGGATCGATATTCGATTTTTTGCCTATCTTGTAAGTCAAAAAACAGAACAACCTTTATGATACCATCAATCAAGCGACTACTGATTCTGTCATTATTGCTATTCAGTATTTCAGCCAAACTATTTGCACAAACTTCTGAAAAAGCCTCATGGTTTAAAGATGCCCGCTTTGGCATGTTCATTCATTGGGGGCTGTACAGTGCAGCTGAAGGCATGTGGAAGGGCGAACCTTTGCGTTATATGAATAACTATGCCGAGTGGTTAAGATATCGCAACCGCGTCTCCAAAGAAGAATACGGTACCTTGGCAAAACGTTTCGACTGGAGTAAAATAGATCCTGAGCAATGGGTTCTTCTAGCAAAAGAAGCTGGGATGAAATACATTATCATCACCGCCAAACATCACGATGGTGTTGCTCTTTGGGACACAAAAGTTGGTCATTATAGCCTTCCACAATTGAGTGGTTCCAATCGGGATGTCATCAAAGATATTGCAGTAGCCTGTAGAAAGCACGGTATGAAATTGGGTTTTTATTATTCACATTGGATTGACTGGGAACATCCATACGGCTGGAACCATCAACAGGAGCTGTCGGGACATGTTACCGATGCCCAATACAATCAATATTGGCAAGAAAAAGTCATCCCTCAACTGCGCGAACTGATGACCAATTATGGCGACATTGCCTTGATATGGTTCGACATGTGGATCCCTTATCAAAAATCTATTATTAAAAAAGAACAATTACTTCAGGTTGTCAAACTTATCCGTGAACTACAACCTAATTGCTTGATTAATTCACGTCTAGGTCTTCCTACGGATGCTGAAAATGTGGATTTCGAAACATTAGGTGACAACCAATTTGGTAGCAATTACATTAACCATCCCTGGGAAACCCCTGGAACAATTGCCCATTCTTGGGGTTACAATGGTCAGGAAAATGAGTGGAAGTCAACCAGTCAAATTTTCCAGTCCTTAATCTCCAATGTAAGTCTCAACGGCGGGTTCACCTTAAATATCGGGCCACGTGCCAATGGAACAGTGCCCTACGAAAGTGTCAGTCGTCTGCACGAAGTCGGAAATTGGCTAAACACATACGGAGAGGGCATCTACGGCAGCACCGGCCTTGATCTAAAAAACAACCAGTTCGATTGGGGTTACCTGACAACTAAAAAGGAAGGGCAAAAAACACTCGTGTATGCACACGTCTTTAATTGGCCCTTAGACCATACACTTCGGATTACAGGAATCAAATCGACACCAGAACAGGTTTCCCTGATGAAGGGAAGTGTATCAACGGCACTAAAATTTGATCAAAGTCTCAGTTTAATCCATATCCAATTGCCTGACGCGCAGCCGGATCATTATGTTTCAGAAGTTAAATTAACCTTTAATGGGCCGGTGGAACTAGACAAAAATACGGTCCCAGAATCAACCTTTGGTGGCTTTTCATTGAAATCAACCAATAGCCTCAACCAAGGACTCAAAATTGTACGCTATAACGGCAAAAACCCAACGCATGCGATCCTGACGGGGGATACGAAGATCGATTGGGAGGTAACCATCCCTGAAGCGGGCATCTACTCACTCGATTTTTCAGCACATAATCCCAATAAAGAAAACAGTGTTTTTGAAGTCAGTACGACCAATCAGCGGTTGGAAGGAAGTTTTGCTTCGACCAACAAAATGGTGGTCGAGCCCAATGAAAACAATTATACAGAAGAATTTGTCGAAAACCGCATCGGCAAATTTAAATTCGATAAGCCCGGAAAGTATATCATAACCTTTAATAGTAAACAAGTACAACCACTTTGGTTCAACTGGATGTGGCTAGAAAAAATTAAGAATTAGACAGAAGGTCTTAGGCACAGAAGAGGTAAAATACTAGTAGGTATATTGTTATGCATACATAACAATATACCTGCTAGTATTTTATATAAAAAGTTACATATTTTAATATTTATTTATTATTTTGGGGTAAAAGTTACCAATTTTGCAAATTAAGTACTCAATGAGTTGCTTATACTTTTAAATGAGAAAATTAACCCTAAATATGGTTGAATAATGCATCAGCAGCGGGACTCTTTATCTATGCTTTTTGATCAAACTGTAAATACAAGGTTGGAGGGAACAATCACGACCACAGATGATGGCACTATTCTACTATTCAACAAAAGGGCTCAAGAACTTTTAGACTTCGATAGTACGGCAGATAGCTACAAAATACAGGAATTAATAACGTTTTACACAGCAGATGATCTTTCGGTATTGTCGCCTACAGAAACGCCATTTTTTACAGCTCTTTCCAAAAACCAAGACCAAAATGAAATTATCCTAGGAAGAAAAAAGGATCAAGAGTTTAAATGGTATCAATTCGATGTTCATGTTATGATAAAAGACAATAAAAAAGGTCTTTTAATTTCATTTATGGATGTATCGAAATTGGTCAATAAAAACCGCGTCCTGGAAGATAAACAACACCAACTTCAATTGCTTGTTGCCTCATTGAATGATCTCGTATTTGAAGTAACCGATGCTGGTGTATTTAAAAACTACTGGACCAACAATCCAGATCTCTTGTTCTACAGTCCCGAAGAATTTCTAAACAAGAGTCTCACAGAACTCTTTCCGCCGGATCTTGCTGTACCCACTGTCCAATTGATACAAAATTCATTAAAATTGGACCGCGAACTTAAGATGGATTTTCAATCCAATTTAAACGAGCACAAGGACAAATGGTATCGTTTACAGATTAAACCTATACATAGGGCTCAGAACCGGGTAGCCCTGGTTATTTCCGACATTACAAAACAAGTCGAGTCCAATGAAAAAAGTAAATTCAATGAACACAAGTTTAATCAAGCATTTTATTTATCAGGTCTGGGAATTTCATTGACGAGTCTCGAAGGCTACTCCATAGAATCCAATAATATGTTAACCAAAATTCTTGGTTATTCTCACGAAGAAATGTCGAAAACCAAGTTTACTGATAGAACGCACCCCGACGATATAAACAAAGATGTTGAACTTAGAGAAAAACTTGTCAGGGGTGAAATCGACGCATTTACGCTTCAAAAACGCTATATACATAAATTAGGACATTTTGTCTGGTGTTCTGTAACGGTTGCGGCAGTTTTTGATAATACCAATACCGCACAATTTCTCATCGTCCAGGTGCAGGATATTTCCGAATCAAAAAAGAATATCGAAATCCTAAAACGGCAAAAAATTGAATCGGATTTAGTCAAAATAGATCTTGAAACCAAAATACGGCAACTGGAAGAATTTGCGAACATACTTGCTCATGATCTAAAAGGCCCACTCAGCAATATACAGATGCTTATTGCTGAAATTAAGTTAACACATGATGAAAAAATAAAGGCTGATTTTGTGAACCTGCTGCATACGAGCAGTGACGATCTGACTGAAACGTTACATAATTTGGACGGAATACTTGATATTAAATCAAACAATTCACTGATTTATGAACAATGTAATTTTTTAGATATATTCAAAAAAGTGCAGCAGCAATTTATGGAAGAAATACAGCAAAAAAATGCAACTATTTCCATCGAATTCAATGTAAAAGACATCTATTATCCTAAGATTTATCTGGAAAGTATTTTCAGCAACCTCATCAGTAATGCGCTCCGATTTACAGCGACAGACCGAGCCCCTAAGATCGAAATACATACACATCAGGAACAAGAAGGAACGTTATTAACGGTTAGAGACAACGGGCTGGGCATTAACCTGCCAAAATACAAATCGGAGCTGTTTATGTTCAAAAAGGTTTTTCACCGTGGATTTGAGAGTAAAGGTGTCGGATTGTTTCTCATTAGATATCAGATCGAATCATTGGGTGGAAAAATCGATGTACAAAGTAAAATCGATTCGGGTAGCACCTTTTATGTCAAATTTTTAGAAAAAGCATATACAGATCCGCTGATACAGCTATAATAAAAAAATCAGCGTTCAATCCTGAAGCAGAAAATAACTGCTACAATCCTGGACAGCGTGATCTCATAAATAAAAGAGTGAAAGAAAAACTGCGCTGTCAATCAAAACCAAGATGAGGGTTATTGACACGATGAAAACAATTATTAATCAAAAAGACCATGACTCCTGAAACCAAAAGAACGATCATTCTCATTGATGATAATGCCATTTTACGGACTATTTTCGCCCATATGCTACAGGGATTTACCGAATATGAAATTGACTATCATTCTTTCAAAAATGCACTGGATGCATTGGATTATTTGGAGAACAATGACATCAGCCAGTCGTTGATGCCAGCAATACTCTTTGTGGATATCAATATGCCATTTATGACTGGTTGGGAGTTAATGGATGTACTTGAAAACCGGACCGATTTCATCAAGCAAACCAAGATTTTTATCGTCAGTTCCTCCACGAGCAAAAACGATCAGGAGCAACTGGCAAATTACCCTTTTATAAGCGGTTTCATTCTGAAACCTTTTGGAAAAGAATCCATTTATGAGATTTTGAAAAAACCCGATTAAAAAAACGGTCCCCCAACTTTTCTGCCTAAGTATTGGGGGACCGTTTATGTTGACAACTTCGTGTTGTGCGCAGCGGATAACCACTGTTGTTATTCTTTTTGGATTAAATCGCCTGACACTTGTCTGCCAACCAATTCTTTTCCTCAGCAGTAAGATGAGTCGATAATTGATCAAACACCCACTGATTATAGTTATTCAACCAAGCAATGTGTTTTTTATCCAATAGGGATTTTTCGATTAAATCGGTTGCGATATAACATATTGTTAGTGTCTCAAAATCCAGAAAGTCTCCAAATTCAGAAGAACCTGCCTTACGGGTCAACACAAGATTTTCAATGCGGATACCATGTTTGCCTACGCGATACAATCCGGGTTCTATCGATGTAATCATCCCTGGTTCAACAGCAACATCTATTGCAGCTGCATTGAACACTTGCGGACCTTCGTGTACGTTTAGGAAGAAACCGACGCCATGTCCTGTACCATGTCCATAATTGCGCAATGTTTCCCACAATGGACGACGCGTAATGGCATCGATCTGATAGCCGCGCGTTCCAGTAGGGAAAATGGCCTGAGAGCCTTCTATTGTTCCCTTGAGTACAAGCGTATAATCCTCTTTTTCCTCCTGCGTAAGACCACCAAGCGTTACCACCCTTGTAATATCCGTTGTACCAGTAGTATATTGTCCGCCAGAATCGACCAATAGTAAACCTTTAGGTTGTAATATATAGTTCGATTTTTCATTGGCTGAATAATGCGGTAGGGCACCGTGATCCAAGTATCCCGCAATTGTCGTGAATGAGACATCGACAAAACCCTCTTGACTTTCGCGAAATCCACGTAATTTCTCCGCAATAGATAATTCAGAAAGCTCACCAGAGGAGACATTCTCTTCCAACCATTTGAAGAAACGCGTCAACGCTATACCGTCTTTCACAAAGGTATGGCGGTTATTTTCAACTTCAACCTTATTCTTAATCGCTTTTAAACTTGTCGAGGGGTTTATTTTTTCGACAATCTTAACCTCTTTAGGTATGCTGTCGTAAACAGCAAAACAGGTACGTTTAGGATCAATTAAAATTGAAGCAACATCCAATGAAGGAATCGCTTTAAAAATATCTTCATAAGCCGAAACACCCACACCATAGCCTTTAAGTTCTTCAGTCGCCTGAGTTGTCAGCTTCGAAGGTTCGATATAAAGCGTTGCATTTTCTGGGGTAATCAATACAAATCCCAAAACAACAGGATTACATGGTACATCTTGACCACGGATGTTTAATAACCAGGCCAAGTCATCCAAAGATGAGATCAGATGAGCTTCCGTTCTATTCTTTTTCATCTCCGCACGAACAGCTTCAATTTTAGAAACCGTTGACTGTCCCGTAATATTTTCGTCCAGCAGGTAGGCCTGTGCCTTAGGCAGCGCTGGTCGTCCTTCCCATAATGACGACAACAGGTCAACATGACCATCTACTTTGATCTCCAAAGGCTCCAAAGTATGCTGAACAGATTGAGCCACTAATAAAGAAGCGAGATTGCCGTCAAAAGCAACTTTAGCACCAGCGCCCAACTGTTCGCCCAACCAATCTGCATACTCCGCTGCACCTTGCACTTTCAATTTCACCAATTCAAAGCCTGTTCCCGCCAATTGCTCTGATGCTTGGACAAAGTAACGAGAATCGGTCCAAAGGCCGGCAAAATCCTGTGTGATTGCCAACGTCCCTGCTGATCCGGTAAAACCAGACGCCCAGGCAATACATTTATAACGTTCCGGTAGATATTCACTAATATGAGGATCTGAAGATGGAATGATATATCCATCGATTCCCTGAACCTTCATCGCCTCACGAATGGCAGCTAATTTTTCGATATGCTTCATGTCGTCTATACAATTTTATGCAAGTTAGGATTTTTTAGGGTCGAATGCCTAACTTTAAGCCAAATAAAATAAACGAACTACAGCAAACGCTTTTCCCTAAAATTGGCAGCGTTCCAGGAATTACAATACGTCCAATGGAATATCCATGAGTTCCAAACACGAATAAAAATAACCGTGCCAACAAGCTCATCGAAGATAAGCTGGATATACCATAGGACTATAAAAACATGATATATGAACCAATTTGTGCTAAGTGCCATTGCCTTTTCAGCCTACACGTTAACGACCGTTGCTACGCCAGTATATGCACAGGATCTTCGTAGTAAAATTCAGGATGCATTCACGCAATTTCAAAATCAGGAAAACCTCAGAAATGGTTTGAGCTCATTGACTGTTTTCGACGCAAAAACAGGCCAGACTGTATTCGCAGCAAATGAGAACGTCGGATTGGCGACCGCCTCCACCATGAAGGTCATCACTTCGGCTACGGCCTTGGACTTCCTGGGCAAGAATTTTCAGTTCAAAACAACCCTGTATTATACAGGTGAAATCGACGAGAACGGAGTGTTAAACGGAAATATTATAGTGACAGGTACTGGAGATCCTACCCTCGGCAGCGCCCGCTACCCGGAGACTCAAGCAACAACGATACTGAACAAGTGGCTTACAGCAGTCCAGAATGCCGGTATTAAAAGTATAAATGGCGCAATCATCGCCGATGACCGGCTTTACAATGGCAACCAGCTTCCAGGGGGCTGGATCTGGACCGACATGGGCAATTACTATGGTGCTGGAATTTCTTCCCTCAATTGGTGTGAAAATGCCTTTGGCATAAATTTTCTGCCAAGCACTAAAGTCGGAGCTAAAGCTGAGATCGCCAATTACACAACGCCAGTTCCGTATCTGGAAATCATCAATGAAACAACCACGGGTAAATCGGGAAGCGGAGACAATGTGTACGCCTATGCCGCTCCCTATTCGACCAAGATATTTGTGCGCGGCACCTATGGACAGGACCTAAAGAAAACTATCGAGCTCTCTTCGCCAGACCCGGCCTATGATCTCGCTTATCAATTAAATGAAGTACTAAGTAACAACGGTATCACCGCCAGCGAACTACCAGCTACCGGGACCAAGATGGATTCAGTTGATATTTCAAAAAAACAGACCCTCGATATCCATTTATCTCCAACCTTAGACAAAATTGTCTTCTGGTTTAACCAAAAGAGCATCAACCTTTATGGAGAGGCCTTGTTGAAAGCGATTGCTTATACAACAGCTGGTAAAACGGGCACCGACGATGGCGCGTATTATGTACAAAAATATTGGAATGCCAAATTAGGCATAAAATCCAGTGAACTCAATAGTATGGACGGTTCGGGACTCTCGCCTCAAAATCGAGTGACCACATCAGCGATGAATAAGATTATGCAGTATGCACAAAAACAGAGTTGGTATCCTGCCTTCTACGAAAGTCTTCCCACCTATAACAATATGAAGATGAAAAGTGGAACAATTGGCGGCGTACTTGGTTATACAGGTGTGCATACCAATAAAACAGGGCAGTCGTTTACTTATACTTTACTGGTCAACAACTATGCAGGATCGGCGTCCAGCATGCGTCAGCAAATGTTTAAACTATTGGATGTCCTGAAGTAACATATTATTGTCTAATTATAATAAGATATTGGCAAATATTTCCAATTATCAAAAAGAATGATAGATTTGTAGCCTTAAATTAATAAAATCGTAATGAGTAACACTAATCGTAAACAGGCAGCGTTAAACTACCACGCAATGGGTAGACCTGGTAAAATAGCTGTTGTTCCGACCAAACCAACAAATTCGCAAAGAGACTTGTCATTAGCATATTCTCCAGGTGTAGCGGAGCCATGTTTGGCTATTGCTGAGAACAAAGAAGATGCTTATAAATATACCGCAAAAGGAAACCTTGTTGCTGTTATCAGTAATGGTACAGCAGTATTGGGCTTAGGCGATATCGGCGCCCAAGCTGGTAAACCAGTCATGGAAGGTAAGGGTTTATTATTCAAAATTTTTGCCGACATTGATGTATTTGACATCGAAGTGGACACCAAAAATGTCGATGAGTTCGTCAATATCGTCAAAGCATTGGAGCCGACTTTTGGAGGTATCAACCTGGAAGATATCAAAGCACCGGAATGTTTTGAAATCGAACGCCGTCTAAAAGAAGAAATGAACATCCCTGTGATGCACGATGACCAACATGGTACTGCAATCATTTCAGGTGCAGCATTGATCAATGCCTGTGAAATTATTGGTAAAGATATTTCAAAAGTAAAAATCGTCGTCAATGGCGCCGGAGCAGCTGCAATGTCATGTACAGCAATGTATATTTCAGTAGGTGCTAGCAAAGAAAATATTGTGATGCTGGATAGCAAAGGTGTAATCCGTACCGATAGAGAAAATCTAGACAGTATGAAAGCACAATATGCAACAGATCGCGATATTCGCACACTGGCAGACGCTGTAAAAGATTCAGATGTATTTATCGGTCTCTCGGCAGCAGACGTCATGTCGGCAGAGATGTTGTTATCAATGGCTCCGAACCCAATTGTATTGGCGATGGCAAATCCAAATCCTGAGATTGCTTACGATTTGGCGATGGCAACACGTAACGATATTATCATGGGTACAGGTCGTTCAGATTATCCTAACCAAGTAAACAATGTATTGGGTTTCCCCTATATCTTCCGTGGTGCTTTGGACGTACGTGCAACAGCAATTAACGAAGAAATGAAAATTGCTGCAGTGCGTGCAATTGCAGACTTGGCGAAACAACCTGTTCCAGAAGAAGTAAATCAAGCCTATAATACCAGCAATTTAAAATTCTCGGAAGAATATATCATTCCAAAACCTACCGATCCGCGTTTGATCACTGAAGTTTCTATGGCTGTTGCAAAAGCGGCCATCGCATCAGGTGTAGCACAGACCGTAATCGAAGACTGGGATCAATACAGCGATTCCCTACGTAAACGTCTTGGTAAAGATGATGCGATTATGCGCAATTTGACCATGGCTGCTAAAAGAGATCCTAAACGTGTTGTTTTTGCAGAAGCAGACAATTACAAAACGTTACGTGCGGCACAGATTGTTAAAGAAGAAGGTATTGCGATTCCAATTCTTTTGGGTAGAAGAGATAAAATCGAACGTCTAATCAAAGAATATGCTTTTGAACTGGATGGCCTTGAAATTATCGACCCAGTTGCTGAAGTTGATAACGAAACGGAGCGCTCGAAGAAATTTATTGAGCATCTATATGTCAAAAGACAACGTCGTGGTATATCGAAATACGATGCGCGTAAGTTGATGTACGACCGCAACTATTTTGGCGCCTCTTTAGTGGAATTTGGCGAAGCTGATACCCTAATTTCCGGTATGACCAAAAATTATGCAAATACAATCCGTCCGGCATTACATGTAATCGGTGCTAAACCAGGCAGCCGTGTCGCAGGTATGTATATGATGTTAACTAAAAAAGGACCAATCTTCATGGGGGATACAACCGTAAATGAAGACCCTACAGCACAAGAATTAGCAGACATTACGCTGTTACTGGATAAAGCGGTGAGACGTATGAACATTCAGCCACGTATTGCATTACTATCCTACTCTAATTTTGGTTCAAGTGAGGGAAAAACGCCAACAAAAGTGAGAGCAGCAGCGCAGATCCTACACGATCAACATCCAGAGATTATTGCTGATGGTGATTTACAAGCAAATTTCGCCTTGAACAGCGAAATGTTGACAGCAAACTTCCCGTTCAGCTGCTTAAATGGAAAATCGGCGAATACACTCGTATTTCCTAATTTGGAGTCCGGAAATATCGCTTATAAATTATTGCAAGAAGTTGGTGAAGCTGAGGCAGTAGGTCCAATCCTTTTGGGTATGAACAAACCTATTCACGTATTGCAACTGGATAGCTCTGTGCGCGAAATCGTCAATATGGTTACCATTGCCGTAGTAGATGTACAAGCACATCTTAAAAATTTATAGAATAGCTTAAAATCTTCCTATATTCGTATACTATGTACGAATATTTCAATGGAAAATTAGCATATAAAGCCCCCACTCATGTTGTTATCGATGTGAGTGGGATTGGTTATTATGTCCACATCTCGCTCTATACCTTCTCCCAAATCAAGGATCAGGAAAACTGTAAACTATTTATTTCACTTCAAGTTCGGGAAGACTCACACACGCTTTATGGCTTTGCAACAGAAGGCGAGAAAAAATTATTCGAAAATTTGATCTCTGTTTCTGGTATTGGCCCCAATACAGGCCGTATGATCCTATCGTCAAACACACCCGATGAGATCCAGTCTGCCATCGTCAATGGCCAGGTTGCCCTCATTCAAAAGATTAAGGGAATTGGCCCTAAAACAGCACAACGTCTTATACTGGAACTTCAGGATAAATTAAAAAAACAGGGCTTCGAAGCTTTGGCATCACCTATCCAATCCCAATCAGTTCCGGACGAAGCATTGTCAGCACTAGTGATGCTCGGATTCAACAAAGTCGCGGCAGAGAAGGTGTTAAATACCATTTTAAAGACCGAAAGCAATCTTTCCGTAGAGGATATGATCAAATTAGCATTGAAACGACTTTAAATCATAAACATTTGCTGAACATATCCGGTATTAATCATTAGATGACGGATACGTGCTGTTCATGCTGTAGCGTAAAAGATATAAAGGAACCTTCCGGTTCCTTTGTCATTTCCCGAACCTCAGTTTTGCAATACTTCGCGCCTTATTAACAGTGCTTCAAATTTGAAACATCAAAAAGATATTGCTATAAATAATAAGGAGCTGATAGGGACTTTATAGGGACCTCATTCGGACCTTATTCGGATAAAGCCCTATCAGCTCCGTTGAATGTACCTATAAACTAAGCATTAAAAACGCATCAAAAACGACATCATTCAGAAGAAGTTATAAGGTCGTTATCTTCCCTTCACGTGATCGAAATAATCTGTACAACGAAAGAAGGTTTAGTGATAAAGCATCAGCTCACAGGAGATACGAACATTTAAAAAGGCATATTTTTTTACCTAAATTTAGATACTATTCCCCGAAGTAAAATATCCCCTTTAACAGACTAAACAAACGATTGATCTAACCCAAACACGTTATTATCCAAACTACTTCTAAGTGCCCAAAAACACTTTCAACAGTGTTTTCATACCCTATTTGTTACATTTCCTCTTTGCTAAAACGTATTTATTCACCTATTTTTAGAACTTCTTATTTCAGTTATAATCTCACGCATGAAGAAACTATTTTCACTTGCGCTGGCTCTAAGTATAGGAGCAGCAGTATTTGCGCAAGAAAAGAAAGATGCTACCTTGAACATTGTGCCCTTACCGCAACAGGTTCAAATTAAAAATGGTACATTTAAAATCAACGCTAACACCAAAATCGCCTTTGATAGCGAAGAGGACAAAAAAGTTGCAACGCTGTTTCAGGATTTCCTAAAAAGCAACTACAGTCTCAATTTATCCCTAGTGAAATCAGCGAGCAGCAATACGATCTATTTCTCCTCCAAAAACGCAAAATCCACTAATGCTGAAGCGTATGAACTTAACATAAGTTCAGACCGCGCAACTATTAGCGGAAAAGCTGCCGGTCTATTTTATGGTATGCAATCGTTGATCCAGTTGCTACCTGTGGATAAAAAGGCCAGCATAGAAATTCAACAAGCTTCAATCCAGGATGAACCTCGCTTTGCTTACCGTGGATTACATCTCGATGTTGGCCGTCATTTCTTTCCAGTAGAGTTTGTAAAAAAATACATTGATATTCTGGCGTCTTACAAATTGAATACGTTTCATTGGCATTTGACAGACGACCAAGGCTGGCGTATCGAAATCAAATCACATCCAAAATTGACTCAGATTGGCGGTTACCGCAAGCAGACACTACTGGGTAACTACAAGACAGATGGTGATTATGATAACACACCTTATGGCGGTTTCTATACCCAAGACCAAATCAAAGAAGTGGTTGCTTATGCTAAAGCTAAATATGTAACGGTTATACCCGAAATCGAAATGCCTGGGCATGCGTTAGCAGCACTTTCGGCTTATCCAGAATTGGGCTGTGGTGATAAGCCAGGACCTTACACGGCCGCGCAGACTTGGGGGGTCTTTGACGATGTTTTCTGTGCTGGAAAAGAAGAAACATTCAAGTTGTTGGAAGATGTCATTGACGAAGTCATTCCCCTATTCCCGAGTGAATATATCCACATCGGCGGTGATGAGTGTCCAAAAACAAAATGGAAAACATGTCCATTTTGTCAAAAAAGAATCAAAGATAACAACCTCAAAGATGAACACGAGTTACAGAGCTATTTTATCCAACGTATGGAAAAATATATCAATAGCAAAGGTAAACGTATCATTGGATGGGATGAGATCTTAGAGGGTGGTTTAGCGCCTAATGCGACTGTCATGAGCTGGAGAGGCGACCAAGGTGCGATTGATGCAGCCAATCAAGGTCACGATGTGATCATAACGGCAAACAGCTATGGTCTATATTTTGATCACAAACAAGGTCCTGATCAAAACAGAGAACCTTTAAGTATCGGCGGACTTTCCACATTGAGCAAAGTATATGCGTCAGACCCAATGCCTAGCAAAATTGCTGAAAACAACAAGAAACACGTTCTAGGTGTACAAGCAAATATTTGGACAGAGTATATTGGATCATCCAATAAAGTCGAATTTACAGTGTTACCGCGCGTTTTAGCGCTTTCTGAAATTGCCTGGACACAGCCAGAGAAAAAGAATTGGAAAAATTTCTCAGAACAGCGTGCAGCAAATCAGCTGGCTAAACTTGACCAAACCAATACATTCTATCGTGTACCGGAAGTATATGGCATAACAGATACCACCGTATATGCTTCGGAATATACGATCAGAGGCTTGAAACCATCTGTCGAAGGGGCCAAAATTTATTACACATTGGACAACTACGATCCTTCAGAATTGGATTTAGAATATACAGGTCCAGTGAAAATTACGGTTCCTAATGGCAAGGAACGTGTTTTCAAAGCCGTTGTTGTAACGCCTTCCGGCAAAAGAAGCAACTACATTCGGGTGAATATTATCAACACCAAGAAATAATAACATTTGCCTGATAAGAAAGCGCTAATATTCTGTTAACTTTGAACAGCGTATTAGCGCTTTTTCATTTCATGCAGGTTGGGATCCGACATGTTCTGAAGCTTTCTGGGCAGGCAAAACATGTTTGGCATTATAGTCCTGATAGCAAATGCATGATTATTTTTTTACATCGATTTTTATGGCCGAGGATTTACAAATAGCTAAAGGTAGCAAAGAAGAACAATATCAAAATTTACTTCCTCAGATTGGGGGACTATTGCAAGGCGAGCCTAATCAAATTGCCAATCTGGCTAACATCGCTGCTGCATTGAAAGAACAATTCAATTTTTTCTGGGTTGGATTCTATCTTATTGATGGCGAAGAGCTCGTATTAGCCCCTTTTCAGGGGCCCGTTGCATGCACACGCATCAAAAAAGGACGTGGTGTATGTGGGGGTGCTTGGGCAGAGGAAAAAACACTAATCGTTCCTGATGTGGAAGAATTTCCGGGACATATTGCCTGTAGTTCGCTCTCGCGATCCGAAATCGTGCTACCCCTTTTTAAACAGGGGCAGATTATCGGTGTGCTTGACGTTGACAGCAGCGAACTAAATAGTTTTGATGAAGTCGATGAGAAATACCTTACGCAGATCTTACAGCTTTTAGACAGCGAATAAATAAGTTACACAACGAAAGAGTGAAATAGCGTAAGATCGGCTTGGATTTAAATAACGAACCGTTTACTTACGCTATTTTTTACAATTAAAGCAATCGACACCTATTGATACAGCAAAATATTCATCCGATCGATACCTAGAAACCAAAACCTACCTGCAGGGTAAAACGGTGCAGATCATAATTTTTATCCATTTGTGCTGCTCCATACCATAAATTAGTGTCCGGTAAGCTTGTTGACGGTCGGGTATAAGTATCCTTTCGACTATAGTGCTGATATCGGTAGCCAGTTGCCAAAGACCAATATTTCGCTGAATTCTTAAATTTAAAGCGCCAACCCAACTGTGGATTTACCAGCAAGCCACCCTGATACTCATATTTTAAATTGCTCTCGACTAGATTTTTATTCAAGAAAGCAAAACTATAGCCTAAATCCAATCCTGCAAAAAAACTACGTTTTCTGTCAGGGAATTCCACATAATTTACTTTGGCTGAGAGTGGTAAAAACCATTTTGATCCTTCATTGTTTACAGGATACCTATCCACCCCTGTATTTAAACCCAGAGCGATATTTTCATGGAGCTGCACCCCATGGAATGTATGTAAGCCAAATCCAGATTCGAGAAAAGCAGGGCCATAAGTAATAACCGAAAATTCATTATGATTTGTATATTTTTTTGTTTGGGCATCAACAGTTAAATACCCGAGAAGAGCCAAAATGGCAATCGAAAGTCTTTTCATATCAGAATAATGAAGCTCTTGAAATAGTGTCTTAATTGGGTCTAATAACAGGAATAATGCTCAATTCCTTCAATTTGGCCTTATTGCTATAATCATATTGATGTACACCTTTTTCTCCAACAATAATTAGCGATTTTGGTCCAGCGATAACATCCATACTCATCAGGTCTTTGTGAGTTTCTAAAAGCTTATTACCTATTTGACTAACATCACTGGCATCGAATGACTTCAACCCGAATTTTCCATCACAGATATACAGCGTGTGGTCCGATAGCGCCAGTCCGTAAGGATTCTCCAAAGTGAAGCTATGTTTCAGCATCGGTTTCGTCAAATCTTGGATATCGATAACTTCCAACAAATTTTGCTGCCCCCCACATACCACGCCTGCACGTAAGGTTACAAAGGCATATTTCTCATTGACAACGACAGGATCACAGGCACGAATATGTGTATAACGCGACAGCTCTACGGGAGCTGATGCCGTCGTGATATCATAAATCACCATACCTGTATTGGAGCCGATAAACAGGTTGTTTTTAAAGGGAAAAATTGTTTCGATGCCAGGACCTATTTTGATATCCTTTACATAGGCAGGTTTACTCGCATTCTGCACGTCAAAAAGGTGCAACGTCGTTTGGTCCACGGCATATAGATGTTTATTGGCAATGGTAAATCGCGCCATGGATCCGCCCTGTCCCGAGCCCGAATTGGTCTCGTTATAGAGAGGTTCTTTTCGATCATAAGGTGAATATTTATCTTTTTGGCTATAGCTTACCAGGCTATCTCGGTATCCTGTAATGATGCGATCGGCAGTATTATTCAAGTAATCCATTTGAAGCAACATCTTAAACACATCCTTATTTCGTGTCAATAATTTTGGAGATGCAGGATTTTCGAGATCGAAGGTCAACAGATCTGTAAAACTATCCGCATACAGCTTTCCATCTAGAACCGCAAGATCCACATTGCCGGGAATACTTAAGAATGCCATCGCCACGGGTTTTGACGGATCAACATTATTAAAGATATGAACTCCTTTCCCTGGCTCATTTATAAACAAGTAATCTTGATAAATATAAATCTTTCCGGTTTGAACAATTGTCGTAGGGCCGCTTACGGGATTAGCTTTAGCTCGTATACTTTCCATTGTTTCGAATATGGGCACGCTAGCTAGATACATTCCTTTACTTTCGATTTTATCACAGCTCGAAAGCGCTATACAGCCTAATAGGATAAGCCAAATTCTTTTCATAAAATATAACTATAAGGTCAATTAAATTTATAATTACCATAGTTAACGATATAATTATGAATTCGCTACAAATGACTTTACTTTTTATGCCCCTAAGTTAGTCCGCACTTCCTGCCCGATCTTTTATACATGAAATTCCCAGATTTTCACTAGTTTGTCATCGCTGACGCTAAAGAAATATTGCCCATTTTCGGACCATGCTCCCGCATTTACAGATAAATGATGACCATCTTGCATCTTCTCGCGGCTCATATTTTTCAATAGTGCAAAATCGGCTGTGGACCAAAATTTCAACGATTTGTCGCGACTGACAGTAACAAAAATTGGTGCTTCAGGATGGGGATATATTCCATATACGGTAAACAGATGCGGTACAAACGAAAAATTAGTTGTCAATTGATTGGGGTCTGAAATCACCAATTGCGCATCCCGTCCACCGCTTAGCAATTTATTATGGATAAATGCCAGCGACGTAGCGGGCATGCTATGCAATTTTGCATCAGTAATAACATGAAAGTCAGTACTGTCCAAGGTATAAACTTTCCCATCTTTATCCCCTAATGCTATTCGTCCAAGTCCTTCATCAATTGCAATTGCGCGAATTGTTGTCGGGGATATACGCTTTTCGTAAATACATTTATAAGTTGTCAAATCGATGACATACAATGTTCCTTCTTCACCTACTGCCAGAAGTTCATTTTTCCAGGACATATAAGCCAATGCAAAAATAGCTTTGTTGCTCAGCTGTATACTTGCTCCAAGCTTTTGCTCTTCGACATCTACAAAAAGCAGTTTACCCTCACGCAAGGCTATGGCCAGAATCGGCGTCCCCGGGATCAACCGTAAAGCATAAACCGATGAACTTACCGCACAGAGAATACGCTTAAATGCATTTTGCTCAATATCCCATTCGACAACGCCCTTATCGTTACCAGCCGTAAAAAAAGTATCTGCATAGTAGCCCTTCTCTACACAAAAAATAGGGTTTTGATGCCCTGGTAACGTCGATTTTAATGTAATATCCATAGTAATTCGCTAAAATGCCTTCTCTATTCGGAGCACCTGTTTTAAGCCTATTTTTTTATGTTATAGGACCGAATTCTCCGCTGACTGAGCTGTGATCCAGTAAAGATCAATACAGCAATACGTATTGTTAGTCGGTAGAAACAAGAAGTGCAGTATATCCACAAATATACTGCACTTCTTAGATTATTTTGTCATCTTAGCTTAAAGCCTTCTTTCCGCTTCAGATTTTGTTCAACGCTGATGCCGTCGTCCAAATACCTATTGATGTCTGCTCTCGAGGTTTTTCGCAATTGTTTCCAAAGAAAATCCTTTCTCACGCAACAATACGATCAAATGAAACAATAAGTCTGAAGTTTCATTAATAAAATCAGTATCCGTTTCGGTCAATGCTGCAATGACTGTTTCTACGGCTTCCTCGCCAACCTTTTGCGCAATCTTATTGATACCGCGAGAACGCAGACGATTGACATAAGATTCGTCAGAAGGATGTTCATAGCGATGGTTGACAATACGCTCTAGCTCCAACAGAAAGTTTTGGTTGAAGTCTGTATTAAAACAACTTCTGCTTCCTGTATGACAGGTAGGTCCCATTGGTTCTGCTTTGATCAAAACAGTATCCTTATCGCAATCAACATGGATGCTTTTTACATTCAAAAAGTTTCCACTTTCCTCTCCTTTTGTCCAGAGGCGATTTTTGCTTCGGGAGAAAAACGTAACGCGTTTCTCTGCTTGTGTCTTCTCCCAAGCTTCCTCGTTCATATAGCCTAACATCAACACTTCCAATGTTTGGAAGTCCTGCACAATCACTGGAACAAGGCCGTCACTTTTTGCAAAATCTAACATGATTTTAGTATTTCAATTTTTAATTATTTTCGAAGAGCCATGAGCCCAGTTTAATTTCTCAGGATTTCTTTCAGCAAGTTTATAACTTCCACCCCTTTGATTATCGATCTTTATTCCGCTATCCTATCTTACGACAATACCATTTTGGCGTAAGGTAGCTTTAAGATCGGGGATCAATATTTCACCATAATGGAAGACCGATGCCGCCAGGGCAGCATCCACGTTAGCTTGTTGAAAAACATCGACAAAATGCTGTTGATTACCGGCACCGCCAGAAGCAATCAGTGGAATATGAATCTGGTCGTTTATTGTTTTTAAAAAACCATTGTCAAAGCCATTTTTTGTTCCATCATGATCCATTGACGTCAACAGGATCTCTCCTGCTCCACGTTCTTGCGCTTCAAGGATCCAATCCGCTGTTTCCAATTCCGTCTTAATGCGTCCGCCGCTCAGATGCACAAAATTCTGACCTTCGATCGACCGGGTATCCACAGCAACCACAACAAATTGTGCACCAAAAGCTGCAGCCATCTGGTTGATAAGAGCAGGATTGCGTACCGCAGCAGAATTGATGGATATTTTGTCCGCACCTGCATTCAACAAGATATCAGCATCTCTGATTTCATTGATACCACCGCCGATTGTAAAGGGAATATTCACTTGACGTGCGACTGCTTTGACCAGATCAATTGTCGTTTTACGCCCCTCATGCGTTGCTGTAATATCTAGGAAAACGAGTTCATCAGCCCCTTGTTGAGAATATTCATAGGCCAATTCAACAGGATCACCTGCATCGCGCAGATCCACAAAATTGACTCCTTTTACCGTCCGCCCATCTTTGACATCCAAACAGGGAATTATACGTTTTGCCAGCATTTTAAAATCTGATTAACGATTTTAAATTCCAATCTTTGATTTCATCGATCGAGATTCTATTTTCATAGATTGCTTTACCAACGACAACAGATTCTACACTGCCCAATTCCTGAAGTTTCTGAATATCGTCCATTGAACTGATCCCGCCAGAAGCTATTAACTTGATAATCGGAGAATGGCTCAACAACTTTTGGTACAGTTCAACGCCTGCACCTCCCAATTTTCCATCTTTACTAATATCGGTACATAAGAACCTAAAGAATCCTAAAACCAAGCATTTATCAATATATTCGATCAATTTGATTGGCGAACTTTCCAACCAACCCGAGTATTTGATTACCTCATCCAAAACGTCGATTGCAATAACGATGTGGTCGGCATATTTTACTTTACCTTCGTTCAACGTAGCCAGCTCCTCCAAGAATGAAGGATTGGTGATTGCCTGTGTTCCGACAATAACGCGATAAATCCCTGCATCAACCAATTCCTTAACCTTTTCGATACTTCTTACACCACCGCCATACTGAATTTTCATATCTGTCTTTTGGATGATATCAAATAAATAGGCCTGATTGCTGAAGTCTCCTTTTGCACCATTTAAATCAATGATATGGACGAGTTCCGTACCATTTGCACGGTAGGTTTCGATTTGCTCTTCTAAACTAATCGCATACGTTGTAACGTCATTGTAGTTACCCTCTCTCAAGCGGACAACTTTTTTGTCCAAGACATCTATTGCTGGAATGATATACATAGTCGAATATTTTTAATCAATTTGAATAGTTGAAAAATTGAGCAGCAGCTGCTCTCCTGCTTTTCCAGATTTCTCTGGATGAAATTGTACGCCAAAGAAATTGTCTTTGGAAATTGCAGCCGAAAAAGGCTGTCCATAGACACATTTCGCCGCGGTATATGTCGCATCGAATTCGATAAAGTACGAGTGGACAAAATAAAAATAAGTCTGGTCTTCAATATGTGCAAATAAAGGACTGTCTGCTGGCACGGAAACACTATTCCAGCCCATATGTGGTACTTTACCCGACTTTTCGGCATCAAAATGTAAGGTCTTCAAAGGAAATAGCTTTAACATTTCGGCATTTCCTTCTTCTGAAAAAGCCGTCAGTAATTGCATACCAACACAAATACCCAACACAGGCTTTTTTAGCTTTTTGATATAGGGCACCAATCCCGATTCCTGTAGTTTGTCCATCGCGGCTCCAGCGTGGCCCACTCCAGGAATGATGATACGATCGTATTGATCGATCTCATCGGCAGTATTGACCATACCATAGGTAAGCCCAACACGATCCAGTGCCGCTGTCAAGGAGAAAATATTCCCCGCACCGTAATTAATAATTCCTATCATCTTACAATACTCCTTTTGTACTTGGCAATTGCATATGGTCGGCATCGCGTCTTACCGCTTTCTTGATAGATTTAGCAAAAGCTTTGAAAATCGCTTCGATCTTATGGTGCTCATTGTCACCTTCAGCTTTAATGTTTAAATTCGATCGTGAAGCATCTGAAAACGACTTAAAGAAGTGGAAAAACATTTCCGTAGGCATATCGCCGATCTTCTCCCGCTTAAATGCCGCATCCCACACTATCCAGTTGCGACCACCAAAATCCAATGCAACCTGAGCCAAACAATCATCCATCGGCAACGTATAGGAGTAGCGCTCAATTCCACGTTTATCCCCTAAAACCTTCAAAAAGATCTCGCCCAGCGCAATACCCGTATCTTCGATGGTATGATGTTCGTCGATATGAAGATCCCCTTTCGCCTTAATGGTCAAATCAAGTGCTCCATGTCGAGCCAATTGATCCAGCATATGGTCGAAAAACGGCAACCCTGTTTCGATGTCTGACTTACCCGAACCATCCAGATTCAACTGAATAAAAATATCCGTTTCATTGGTTTTACGATGATGTTCGGCAGTGCGCGTACCCAATTTAAGGAATTCATACACCGTCTTCCAATCCGTTGTCTCTAAAGCTATAACAGTTGAATCTATCGCAAGGTTTTCCAAAGCACCTAATTGATCGTTTGCACGCAGCCAAATTGCCTTTGCACCGAGGTTTTGTGCCAATTTAACATCGTTCACACGATCGCCGATGACGAAGGATTGGCTCAAATCGTATTTCGACACATCAAAATAGGCTCCAAGCATACCAACTCCCGGTTTTCGGGTTTCCGCATTCTCGTGTGGAAAGGTTTTATCAATATGTTCCTCGGCAAACACTACGCCTTCTCCTGCAAACGTATCAATCACAAAATGATGGACTGGCCAGAAATTCTCTTCCGGATGGGAAGACGTTCCTAAACCATCTTGGTTAGAAACCAAGATCAATTCGAAATCCAGCTCCTTTGCGATACGTGGTAGATACTGCAAAGCACCAGGATAGAATTTTAATTTGGCAAAAGAATCGATTTGTTCGTCTTCAGGTTCCAAAATCAATGTTCCATCGCGGTCTATAAACAGTACACGTTTTAAGTTATCAGGCATAGTATTATTTATTGATTTGATTAAGTTTTTCTAACAATGTTTTATTTTCAGCCGGTGTACCGACCGTGATCCGTAGACAGCCTTCACACAGTTCGACTTTGGATCTATCTCTAACGATAATTCCATATTGAACGAGATAATCGTAAACTTCACGTGGCTGCTCCATCTTCACCAAAATAAAGTTGGCATCAGAAGGTGTAATATGCTGCACATAATCCAGTTCAAGCAATCCACGCACTAGTTGCTCACGTTCTGCTACTGTCTCCTTGATCCAGTCATTGACTTGATCAACCTGATCTAAGGCTTCCAATACAATATCTTGTGTCGCTTGATTAATGTTGTATGGTGGTTTTATTTTATTGTAAACAGCGATAATCTCCTTACTGGCAAAAGCCATACCCAAGCGTAAGGCCGCAAGCCCCCAGGCTTTGGATAAGGTCTGCAATACCACTAGATTGGGGTATTCAGCCAGTTCTTGCGTAAATGACTTGACAGCAGAAAAATTAATATAGGCCTCATCCACTACCACAACCCCCTGGAAATTATTCAGGATTGCTTCAATATCCTGACGACGGATTGAGTTTCCGGTTGGATTATTCGGAGAACAGATAAAAATCAGTTTAGTATGTGCGTCTATTGCATTGGCAATACCATCCAAATCCAGCTGGTAATCAGCAGTAAGGTTTACCTTTTTGAAAGCAACATCATTGATGTTCGCCGAGACTTCATACATCCCGTAGGTTGGCGGAACTAATATGACATTGTCAACACCAGGGGTACAAAATGCACGGTATAAAATATCAATAGCTTCATCACTTCCATTTCCCAAAAAGATATTCTCTGATGGTACACCTTTTATTTTAGAAAGTTTTGCTTTAACTTGATGTTGGAGAGGGTCTGGATATCGGTTGTAATCATGGTTTAAGGGGGATCCAAAAGGATTTTCATTGGCATCAATTAATATGGATGCCTCCCCTTTAAATT
This sequence comes from Sphingobacterium sp. UBA7631, assembly GCF_002483935.1. Taxonomy (NCBI): domain Bacteria; kingdom Pseudomonadati; phylum Bacteroidota; class Sphingobacteriia; order Sphingobacteriales; family Sphingobacteriaceae; genus Sphingobacterium; species Sphingobacterium sp. UBA7631. Next base: position 65,788 of record NZ_DLIX01000008.1, on the reverse strand, counting down.
CATCTCTTGCGGATGAATAAGGTACGAGCTTCTTAATATTTTCCCGTAGTAGGTTGTTTAAGTTGAATGGATTATCCATTATAAAAAAATTAGAGCCGTAAACTTAGATAAATTGTTCATCATATGCAATATAATAAGCAATTATTCATAGGTGTTAACCCGTTTATCGTTGGGATATCAGAGAAAATTCAAAAAAATTAAACGGAAAACCACCGACCTTCCACAGAGAGTTCCGTATTTGGGAATACAGTTCTCGCTTCTTCCAATAGGGGATTTAAATCTCTGTACCGCGCTGAATAATGACCCAATAGCAACTTCTTTGCATGAGTTTCCTGGGCGATCTCTCCAGCCTCCAGCGCTGTGGTGTGAAATGTCTCTTTTGCGCGGTCGACCATATCGTGCAAGAATGTGGACTCATGATACATCAGATTAGCCTTTTGCACATAAGGCAGGTATTCCGGCGTCCGTACGGTATCCGAACAATACACATAACTGCGCGATAAGGGAGCAGGAAGGCTCAGGTCATCTGCAGTATATACTTTACCACTTTCATCGACGTAATCAAATCCTTTTTTGATCATCGGAAAATAAGCGGTGGGTATATTCAGTTCCTGTACGACATCGCCAAGCAATGTTCGTGCACGGGGACCCTCATCAAAACGAAAGCCTGTACAGGCAATACGATGCTTTAATGGAAAAGTGCTTACTTTTAATGTTCTGTTTTCAAAAATGACCCCCGGCTGTTCGGGTGAAATCGGATGAAAAACAAGATTATAGCGTAAAATAGTCTCGGAATGCAAAAATTGCACGTCTAAAATTTCCTTTAACGCAGGTGGCCCATACAAATGGAGATCACTTTTTCGGCCGACAAGGTGCATCGATGAAAGCAGCCCCACCAAACCCAAATAATGATCCCCATGCAGATGGCTAATAAATATATGTCCTAAACGATTGCTTTTGATGCCGTATCGGCTAAGTTGCATTTGTGTACCTTCTCCACAGTCGATCAAAAACAATTGCTCATTAAAGTTCAACACTTGGCTAGTCGGATGACGATCAAACATCGGTGTGGCCGAGCTATTTCCTAATATCAGAACTTCAAACTTCATATTAATCCTCGATTGCCCCCCGATACTCAGATTCCAATTCGTGTGCAAAGATTAAATCTTCCGCCACCTTTAAAGATGGTGCTATTTTAAGCGATTTATCCAAATGCGACACACGAACCATATCCATTAACGTTGGACAAAGATTAACCAAAATAAATATGCCCCCAACAGACTGACATAAACGATGGGCAAGCACACCTAAACGGATACCGACCTCGTCCGTTTGCTTAACGTGGATCATATCCAAAACGATATTCCGTTGTCCAATCGTATTCCGCAACAAAAACTCCCCTTTGAGTTTAGCGGCATTATCCGCGTCAATCACATCGACATGAGGTTCTATGACAATATAGCGATCGTGCTTATCAATGGTATACTTCATTAGTCTATCTCCTTTGTTTGAGGATACAATGTACTAATAATTTAGCGTTTTCAAGGCCTTTGCCACATTTCTTTCCACACGTTCCAGTACGTTTTCCTGATCTGGATACACAAACTTCTCTCCGACGATATGCTCGTAAAGCTCAATATAACGTTCAGAAATGGAAGCGACAATCTCATCCGTCATCTCCGGAACAACCTGACCGTCTTTCCCTTGGAAGCCGTTTTCAATTAACCATTTGCGAACAAACTCCTTCGACAATTGCTTTTGTGCCTCCCCTTTTTCCTGACGTTCCTGATAACCTTCCGCATAAAAATAACGGGAAGAATCTGGTGTATGAATTTCGTCGATCAGCACAATTTTCCCATCTTTTTTTCCAAACTCATATTTTGTATCCACCAAAATAAGCCCTCTTTGTGCGGCAATTTCGGTACCCCTTTGGAACAACGCTTTGGTATATTGCTCCAATTGAACATAGTCTTCTTCGCTTACGATGCCTTTTTTCAAGATATCGACACGTGAAATATCCTCATCATGTCCAACAGCAGCCTTTGTTGTCGGTGTAATAATTGGCTCAGGCAATTTGTCATTTTCTTTCAGTCCTTCTGGCAATGCCTCACCACATACTTCACGTTTACCCGCAGCATATTCGCGCCAAGCGTGTCCTGACAAGTAGCCCCGAATAACCATTTCAACTTTAAACGGCTCGCATAGCTGACCGATAGTTACACTGGGGTCCGGAACAGACACGACCCAATTTGGAATAATATCAGCCGTAGCCTTTAAAAATTTGGCTGCAATTTGATTCAACACCTGCCCTTTATAAGGAATAGGACGTGGAAGTACCACATCAAATGCCGAAATACGATCTGAGGCAACCATCGCCAAATACGTATCGGCAATCGTATACACGTCACGTACTTTTCCCCGGTAAAAAGCAGTCTGGTTTTCGAAATTGAAATTTGTTTCTTTTATAGCATTCATGTTCAACGTAAAATTCAAATGTAAGTAATTGTTCATTTATGACTGCGTTCAACGGCATTCATAAATGCAGCGCATTTATTTAAGAGCTCACTGTACTCGATTTGCCTTTTAATAAGGCTATTTGAACTATATCAGTCGGCACCTTTTGTACCCATGCCAAACTGGGATATCCCAAATCATACGTTTGCAGCATAGACCGATTAAATATCGCCATACGCTTCGAGGATGCGGCGAACCAATTTATGGCGAACCACATCTCCACCGCTGAGGTGGATAATGTCTATTCCTTCGATATTCTCCAATAGGCGAATTGAAGTAGACAATCCAGATTGATTTTTTTTCGGTAAATCTACCTGTGTCATATCACCGGTAACGATAAATTTTGCCGTTGGCCCCATACGTGTCAAAAACATCTTCAGCTGCATATCCGTTGCATTCTGAGCTTCGTCCAGAATCACAAAGCAGTTGTCCAATGTTCGTCCACGCATAAACGCTAGAGGTGCAACTTCAATGGTCCGATTTTCCAGGTAACCTTTTAGCTTTTCTGCTGGAATCATATCGTCCAATGCATCGTAGAGCGGTCTCAAATAGGGGTCTACCTTCTCCTTTAAGTCGCCCGGTAAAAAACCGAGATTTTCGCCGGCCTCGACGGCTGGTCTCGTTAGAATGATCCTTTTGATTTCTTTATTTCGAAGTGCCCTAACAGCTAATGCAACCGCCGTATAGGTCTTTCCTGTACCCGCCGGTCCAATAGCAAATAAGATATCATTTTTCGAAATACTATCCACCATCTTCCGTTGGTTGGCCGTACGTGCACGTACAATAAGGCCATTAGGTCCATACACGATCGGTTCGGATCCAAAGGCTGCATGTTTGGCCGCAAGTTCTTTTTCCTGCTGAACAGCAGAACCTGCACTTGCTCCAAGGAGATTTTCAAAATCCAATAAAGTAATGTTGTTAAATTTCTCCAGATGAGCCATGACTTCCTTAAACGATTGCTCAAACAGGTCTAATTCCTTCGCGTCTCCCAACACCTTCATTTCACTTCCGCGAGCTACAATCCGCAGTTTTGGGAATTGCTTCTTCAAATAATCGAAGTGCTCATTGTCTGCTCCCCATAATATGGGCAAATTCAGACCATCTAATGCAATTAGTAATTCGTTCAAATTTTATCCTATTTAGAATTAATTAGATTGTAGCCATTACACAATATCGTTCCTGTATAATACTATTCAAAATTAACGTATTCTAACGAAACAACCAAGAAGATACGGCGTACAAACGACGATGATTTATAAGCTTATGGAGACAGCCGACAAAGGGGCACAAAGATTTCGTTATGCATAAAATCTTCGCTATGTTTGTGTATATCAATCGAAAAAAGACAGATTCAAAATAAGTTATCCAATTAACTTTATAAATCATCTGATAAATAGTAATTTTGTCCACTATTTAGATAAATTTAAGGGTATATTTAAGGGAATTCGACAGCAATTCGATCTAGGATTTAGATTATAATGGCAGTAATTACATTAACAACAGACTTAGGACACAAAGATTTTTATCAAGCCGCGTTAAAAGGTAGTCTTTTATCGCAGTTGTCCGGTGCCAATATTGTTGATATTACCCATGAAATTCCAGCATTCAATATCCCTCGGGCGGCCTTTGTATTAGGCAATGCTTATCATTATTTCCCTAAAGGAACCGTACATATTATCGGAATTAACACCCTGTTTCATGAGGAGTCGAAATATATCGGCATGAAATACAACGATCATTATTTCGTCGGGGCCGACAACGGAATTTTCAGCTTATTGTTGAATGGCAATGAACCCCAGGAACTGTATGAGCTCAACTTAATGCAGGACCTCCGGTACCTTCACTTTCCGCTCGCAGATATTCTTTCTAAATCCGCCTGTCATATTGCTAAGGGGGGCAAGCTGAAAGAAATCGGTACTTCAATGCAACAGCTCATCGAAAAAGTAACTTTGCAGCCTATCTTTGATAAAGACATGATCCGAGGCAATGTCATTTATGTTGATGCATTCGGCAACGCCATTACCAATATCTCGAAAGATCTATTCAATAAAGTTCAGAAAGGACGTCATTTTGTCCTCTATTTTAAACGTAATGAAACCATTACCAATCTTTCCTGGCATTACAATGAAGTCGGAGAAGGAGAGAAACTTTGTTTATTCGGTATTTCCAACTACCTTGAAATCGCCATCAATAAAGGTAATGCCAGCCAGCTACTCGGACTTCATGATGACGATTCTAATGTTATTCGTATAGAATTTAAAGATTAATTTCATAAATTCATTTGTCGTGCTTTCGCTCCATTTTTTTATCCTTGGTCAAACTGACCACAAGGCTAAAATTGCAGGTGTAGCTCCGTGGCAAAATAAAATTTTACCATCAACGTTAGTTTAACTATAGATTTGATTAAATAGATCGTCCAATTACATGATGAAATTTTTAAAATTCCTACTTCCAATCGCCGTTCTATTTTGCTTCTTTGAACAGGCCAAGTCGCAAAACAACCCAGACTCCAGCTCTTTTGAGGTCCAACGAAGCCGTGTAAATGACCTACTCGATGCCCGTCAACAGAAATTCGGCGCCTATGACACGAGCCTCACTCAAAAAACAGGGCTTTTTGGCCTTTTCAAATCAAAAGGTGACATGCAAAAGAGCATTGATATCCTTAAAGATATTGTTATCACCGACAATAACATTTTCTTAGAGACTCAAAAACTATTGAAAATCAAAGATTTTGAGAAGGATAAATTCCAACAATTGGCAACAGATTACGACAAGCAGGTATCAGCCTATATCGGCACCATAAGTAAGCTTCAAAAAGAGAACGAGAAACTGCGGGCACAGATTGACAAAACATCAGGCAACGGAGGTATAGGCAATATTCTGCTCTATATCGCTTTACTTGTTATCGCCGTATTAGGATATTTACTGTATAAATTTAACGCGCAACTAAAAGCTTCGAAACAACAAAATTTAGGATAAAGCAGCGGCAACAAGCATTTGCAGAAGTACAAGCCACTTAAAACAGCCGTTTAAAATCAGAAAAAGTACGGTTTAGTTCAAAAAATTGACTAAAGTATGATAGCAAAATATTTTTAATCTCTTTACATTTGTCCTCGCAACAAAATTTGAAGTAGCGGATATGGCAAGAGGATTCAACAGCGGTAACAAACAAGAAGAAGATCTACCAAAACCAAAATTGAATAAAGAGCTCCTATTGAGAGCATCTAAATTGATGACCTATTTAAAACCTTATCGTTTTAAATTTGGGATCGGCATGTTTTTCTTGGTATTATCCAGTTTGGCCATGCTCGCCTTTCCGGCTTTGCTTGGTGCCATGATTGATGCCGCGCAAGGCAAGCAAACTTATCCATGGCTTGCACCACATGTTTATTATATTGGTGGAATTGCCTTTATTATTCTGTCTTTTCTGTCAGTCGTTTCTTTTTTTCGTATCCGAATTTTTGTTGAGATTGCTGAACGTACGCTATCCGCGTTACGCAAGGATACTTATCTTAAGCTGATTTCTTTGCCAATTGAATTTTTCGCCAATCGTCGTGTTGGGGAATTAAACAGCCGCCTGTCTGCAGACCTTTCACAGATCCAGGATACGTTAACAACAACTCTGGCTGAAATCTTAAGACAGTTGATTAGTCTTTGTTTCGGTGTGTTCCTTTTGGTTTGGGTATCGCCCAAACTTGCCCTCATGAACCTTTGTATTTTACCGATTATCGTTGTAGCGGCCATTATTTTCGGAAAATTCATCCGCGAATTGTCCAGACAGGCACAGGATAAAATGGCCGAGTCAAATAGTATCGTTCAAGAAACATTATTGGGGATAAGCAACGTAAAAGCCTTTGTGAATGAGTACTTCGAGTTTAATCGCTACAGCAATCAAATGGATTCAGTGGTAAAGTTGGCAGTCAAAGGAGCTACTTTCCGTGGTGCATTTGCCTCTTTTATTATTTTCTGTATTTTCGGTGCGGTGATTGCTGTCATCTGGTACGGCGCAGCATTGGTTTCTATCCATGAAATGACTGTAGGCGACCTGACTACTTATATCTTGTATTCGATGTTTGTTGCAGGCTCCATGGGCAGTTTCCCCGAGCTCTATGCCAATATCCAACGCTCTTTGGGTGCAAGTGAGCGGATCTTGGAAATTTTAGATGAGCCCCAAGAACACCTCAATGTAAAACCAACTTGCAAGGAAGTGCACAAGACCATGACCGGAAAACTAAGCTTCAATCATGTTTCCTTTGCCTATCCAAGCCGCCCCAATATTGAAATTCTGAAAGACATCAACTTTACAGCCAATGCTGGCGATAAAATAGCCATCGTTGGACCGAGTGGAACCGGAAAATCAACAATAGCTTCATTGATTCTTCAATTCTACACAGCCAATAAAGGGGAAGTATATTACGATGACAACCCGGCATCCGATTTTGAACTTTGCGATATCCGCAACCAGGTCGCTATCGTGCCGCAAGATGTTTTGCTGTTTGGCGGAACAATACGTGAAAATATAGCCTATGGTAAGCTCGATGCCACGGAAGATGAAATAATAGCGGCTGCAAAACGTGCCAACGCACATCAATTTATATTAAATTTCCCCGAAAGCTATGACACCTTAGTTGGTGAACGTGGCGTTAAACTCTCTGGTGGTCAGCGCCAACGAATCGCCATTGCGCGTGCACTATTAAAAGATCCTGCAATCCTTATCTTGGACGAAGCCACTTCTTCCCTAGACTCAGAATCAGAAAGACAAGTGCAGGAGGCGTTGGAAGAATTAATGCGTGGACGCACCTCGATCATTATTGCACACCGACTATCGACCATTATTGATGCCGATAAAATTATCGTTATCGAAAATGGAATCGTGTCTGAGAGCGGTACGCACTTTGAACTGCTCCAAAAAGAAAGCGGTCTTTATCAGCACCTCTATAATCTGCAATCAAAGCAGCAGAAAATTGATATGTAAAATTTTGTTAATTATTGATTCTTTTTAAACAAATTCACCCTGGGATTGTTCATTTGGTATCATACTTGATTATCATTTGAATATATAACAAAATAGAAGAATTATGAAAAATAGCAAAAATGGATTAGTGGCATTTGCTTTGGTAGGATTAGCTGCGGGAGCTGCTGCATGGTATCTTTTAGGAACTGATGATGGGAAAAAACAATTAGATCGTGCAAATGACGGCATTAAAAGCTTAACTAAGTCATTGAAAGATCTTTCAAAAAAAGAAGCTAAAAAGGCACAAAAACTAGCGAACAGAGCTTCGGCTGAATTAGACAATTTGAAATCAAAAGCACAAGCAGCTTTCAGCAAAGCATCGGATGATGCAGATGCACTGAAAAACAAAGCAAAAGAAGCCGGCAGAGAAGCTTTGGACCACGCTAACAATGCCGCTCAAAATTTGGCAAGCAAAATCGACAATACAACTGATGCTGCAAAATCCAAAATTTCTAACGCATAAGTAAAAAAACAGCTTTTTTAAGAATTGATGGTTTTGGTCACTCCCGTGGTCAAAATACATTTGTATCTTTGCTGCATATGACTTTGCTGCAACAGGTAAAAACTTTAATTCTTAAAGACATCATTCTGGAATGGCGTTCAAAATATGCTATTAACGGAATTCTACTATATGTCGTATCAACTGTTTTCGTCTGCTATCAAGCGTTCAAATCAGTTGATACGGCTACATGGAATGCATTATTTTGGATCATTATGCTCTTCGCTTCGATCAATGCAATCAACAAAAGCTTCGTCCAAGAAAACCCAAACCGGCAACTTTACTACTATTCACTGGTTGATCCCAGAGCGATCATTTTAGCGAAAGTCATTTACAATATGATGATGATGACCCTGCTGGCGATCATTGCATATTTTGTCTATTCGACGATATTCAGAAACCCTGTCGGTGATCCAACACTTTACTTCATTTCGGTCATCTTAGGCAGCATCAGTTTCGCCACAGTCTTTACCATGATCTCCGGGATCAGCTCCAAAGCAGGCAACAACAGCACCTTAATGGCCATCTTGAGTTTCCCTGCCATCATCCCACTGTTAATCGTATTAATCAAGCTATCCCGCAATGCAATAGAAGGCCTGGAAAGGGCTTCCAGCAGCAAAGAAATAATCGTATTACTTGCAATTAATGTAATCACCATCACTATTTCTTTATTGTTATTTCCGTACCTTTGGCGAGATTAAGTGTCAGAATTGAGAACAAACTAAATTCAATTTATCCATGAGAAAAAAATGGTGGAAAATATTAGCGGTAATGATTATCTGTGCGGTCATTATCAATGGTCTTTTGGGACCTGTTCCCCGCCTATTCATCCTTCACGAAAGCATACGCAACGTTTATTTTCATGTCCCAATGTGGTCGGCTATGTTCGTTATGTACCTGGTTTCTGTTATTTATAGTATCAAATACCTCAATACGGGCAAACAGGAGTATGATTTAATGGCCATTGAAGCCGTTAATACCGGAATAACATTTTGTTTTCTTGGACTTGCAACAGGTATGCTTTGGGCAAACATCACCTGGGGAGAACCTTGGCCAAACGACCCGAAGCTTAATGGCTCTGCCATAGCAACACTGATGTATCTAGCCTATTTGGTGCTCCGCAATGCGCTGGAAGAAGAACAAAAAAGAGCCAAAATATCGGCTGTGTACAATATCTTTGCATTTCCGATTATCATCGTGTTACTTTATATTCTGCCAAAGATGACAGACTCTCTTCACCCTGGAAGTGGAGGAAACGCAGCCTTTGGCGATTTAAAAATGAGCAGCGAGCTACGCCCTACATTTTATGCCGCGATGATCGGCTGGCCAATGATTGCAGCTTGGATTTGTTCACTTCGCTATAGAGTACGCCTGCTCGAAAAGAAAGACTTGAACGCATAATATTGAACGGCTAATACCGTACTTTATTTCTAAAATAAAGAAATCCGGTAAAACCCAATCAGTAAAAAACAGAATATTACATAAATCAAATAGCGTGTATCGAATCATACATAACAATGAAAACGACACGAATAATATTTTAAACAAATGAAAAAAATAACATTGTCAATCGCCTTACTACTCTTATCAACTTTGAGCACATTTGCACAGGATGATGTCGAGATGGCGACTGGATTACGTAGCGAAGGTAAGATCTACGTTGTTGTATTGGTCATGTTGGTCATTTTTCTAGGTTTGGCTTTCTTCCTTTTCTTGCTCGATCGCCGTATCAGCAAATTGGAAAAAAAGAATAAATAGCATTTTATTGATTGCATACGATGATTATAAGTCAGTTTAGAAATTATTCACCCATCAATATTTTATTTCTATCCATCGTGGGTTTTGTTTTATGTTTAGGCATATTTCTTCACCTTCCGGACAAACTTGATTCTGTAATCTTTGAGCCTGCCTTGGGGAATCTTTTGGGAGAAAATAACTTAATCAACCTCTCTCCTTCGACCAATGTTTTTATCACACTGATCCTGACGATTTCTCAGGCAACGATACTCAATCGCATCACAAGCCATTTTAACCTGCTGGGTAAACCCAGTTTCTTGGTTGCTTTGATGTACATGACACTGGCCAGCCTGTTTTTACCATTTTTGGTACTTTCACCCACACTGATCTGTAATTTCATTTCGATATGGATGTTAAGCAAATTGCTCTCCCTCTATCGGCAGACAGATGTTAAAGCCGAAATGTTTGATCTCGGTATGATTGTAGGTATAGGAAGTCTGATCTACTTCCCTTTTCTGAGTATGTTCGCCTTACTATGGATAGGCCTACTCATTTTTAGGCCATTCAACTGGCGCGAGTGGATCACACCTTTACTTGGCCTAGCAACGGTCTATTTCATCTTAGCGGTTATCTACCTTTGGATGGGTAAAATGGAGCAGTTTTATACCATTTGGCTACCGTTTACCTACAAATTCCCTACTGCTATTCGCATTCAGTTAGTCGATTATCTGGTACTCGTACCAGTAATCTTTACATTAATACTCTTCCTCTTGGTATTGAAAGACAATTTTTTCAAAAGTGTCGTGCATATTCGCAAGTCATTTCAACTGTTGTTTTTTATGTTATGCCTTGCGATAGTTTCTTTTTACTGGAATAAAAAACTAACGGAGGCCCATTTTTTACTTTGTGCCCCCTCCATCGCTATTTATATGGCTTATTATTTCACTTATGCCAAAAAGAAATGGTTTTTTGAAGTTGTATATGCCATCATAACACTGACCATAATCTACTTTCAGTTTTTCTAAACGACTGTACAATAAGTGTTTAACCTTTTTTAACAAAATCGGCTTAACAAGCTCGCAAAAATTGAATAGTTTTGTATGCGATTAAAAGCAAAGAACATTTAATATAAGAGTCAGATAACTCGAAAATTTCACTAAAACTAAATAAACATTAGTTTCTCAATTTTATAGATTGACCATGCAGAAACGCTTTACAAGCTCTCTAAGAAATAAATCACTCCAACTGTTGTTAGCAGGTGGAATTTTAGCTAGTTCTACTACCGCATTTGCACAAAAAACGACATCCGCATCACCTTATTCTCAATTTGGACTTGGTCAGATGCGTGAAGATTTATTGCCACAATATAGAGGGATGGGAGGTGTCAATACCGCTGTCCGGAGAATCAATGGCGTGTATAATACCAACCCAAGCAACCCTGCATCTTATTCTGCTACACAGTTTACGACCTTTGATGCTGGTTTATACGGGAACTACACGCAGTTAAATTCGACAACAAGATCGGATAATACCGCTGACTTTGCCTTTAGCCACATCACCATGACATTCCCAATGAAACGATTTGGTGGTATCAGCTTGGGTATCCTTCCCTATTCAGATATAGGCTATCGGACATCTTCAACGGGAACAGTCAATTCTGATCCCTATACAAAAGTTTTCACCGGCGAAGGTGGTTTAACTAAAGCCTATGCAGGTTGGGGGGTACGCATTGTAAAAGGTCTGAGTATTGGTGCCAATATGTCTTATCTATTTGGAACCCTAAATGATTATAGCCGTGTAGAGTTTTTGCCTTCATCCGGAGCATTAAATACACAACAACAAAATAAGCGCGAAATCCAAGGGATTATCTTTGATTATGGTCTGCAATACGAACAACCTTTAAATAGAGAATACTCGTTGATCGTTGGTTATTCAGGGTCGCTCAATAATGATATCAAAGAAAGAGCAACAATTTTTAATACACGGGTTACACCTTCAACGGATCCAGACAACCAAAATATCCCGTTGGATAGCACCTATGTTTCGGACCGTAGCAGCAGGCATTTGACGCTTCCGTTGCGACATAATGTAGGTATTACCCTTGCACGTAACAACCGATGGTTAATCGGGGCCGATTTTAAATATGCCGATTGGTCAAGATTTCAGACCAGAGCGGGTGAAAACGAACTACGGAAGAATTATGGCGTAGCGATTGGTGGTCAGATTACACCAGATGTTACTTCGCTTAAATATCTGAACCAAGTAGACTATAGAGTTGGTTTCAGGTATAATAAAACACAATATTTCTTAAGCGACCAGAATATCAACGATATGGCGGTTACTGTAGGTGTGGGACTGCCGTTGGCAAGAAATCAATTTTCAGGAGCTTTCTCTAAAATAAACTTCTCTGCAGAATTTGGCCAAATGGGCAAAATCAGCAACAGTCTCCTACGTGAACGCTATATTAACTTTAATATCGGCTTTACCCTCAATGACCGCTGGTTTAGAAAACCGCCTTTAGATTAATTAATACGATGGTACGCAAGACATTTGCTTCATCCATATTCCAAAATATATCGCCCCTAGTATTCTTATTTTTACTAGGGGCGCTCTCATTGACCTCTTGCGAACCGGATCTAAAAGAGGTAGACCGCATTGCCAATATGAAAAAGGAAGAGGCGGTCGACATTTCGCGTCATGTCGATATTATTTATAGCGATTCCACACGGGTAAAAGCGAATCTCACAGCCCCTGAAATGCGTATCAAACACGATAGCACCGAAGTATACGAATTTCCAAAAAGCATAAAAATCATCTTTTACGACGACAATTTAAAGGAAACTCAGCGAATTACTTCCGACCATGCTATTCGGCGGGAAAAAGAAAAGACCACCGTATTTACCAAAAATGTGGTGGTTACTATGGCTGACGGTTCTGTCATCAAAACAGAAGAGATCATCTATGACGAAAGTAAAGCCGATAGCAACAGCAACATGACCTTTTATAATCATGTCCCCATTACGGCATTCTTTCGGGATAATCGCGGTAACTTACAAGGTTCATCATTTACTTCGGACAAGGATTTTAAACACGTCAATATAGCCAATGCAACTGGTTATACGGTGATCACCAACAACAGTCTTTTCCCTTCCTTAGGTAAATAACTATTTGCAGGCCATAAACCAGATTCAGGTTTAGCTTAACAGCAGGTATAGATCCGAGACAATACCTCCAGGCAGTTTATTTATACGATTAAGTTGTTCAAAACGAATCATTTGAACTAAAAGAGCACAAAAAACTCCACTTTATACAAATAGTTTTCAAATTTGTTTTGTTACATTCAGGAAAATATTCCGTTTTTTTTTATAAAAATTGTATCTTGCACCGCATTTTGCTATGCTATGCATAAATTAACGAAATACAAGTATTTACACAATATAAACACAATAAGCAGACTATGGGATTAATGGGCTTTTTGCGTAACAAAGCTGGTGTCATCTTGACCGCAGCTATGGCTATCGCAATTTTAGCATTTTTACTAGGCGATGTCGTTCGAGGGGGAGCTCCTTTTTGGGCGAGACATCAAAATCGTGTAGGGGAAGTCAACGGAACTGAAATTGAATATCCTGAGTTCAGTAAGCAAGTTGAACAAACAGAGGAAATGTTCAAACAACAAATGGGCGGTGCAGTGACCCCTCAAATGCGGACCTACGCTGTTCAACAAGTATGGAATCAATTTTTATCAAGAGAAATCTTGAAAAAGGAAATTGAAAAAATCGGTTTGACTGTCGGTAAAGACGAATTAAATGATTTAGTGCAAGGTAACAACCCTTCACCTCAAATCGTTCAAGCGTTTACCAACCCACAAACAGGACAATTTGACCCGAGTCAACTGCGTGCTTTTATCACCCAAATGAACACATCAGGTAACCAACAAGTGGCTGAACAATGGGAGGAACTACTGAAAGGCGTTAGAGATGAGCGTTTAAGCAGCAAATATGGCGAATTGCTTTCTAATAGCGTATATGTTACTTCTTTGGAAGCAAACGAAGAATACCAAGAGCGTAATAAACTAGCAGACTTCAAATACATTCTTTTGGATTACGCTTCTGTTAAGGATGCTGATGCCAAATTGACTGATGCAGATTACCAAGAATATTATAATGAGCATAAAAGTATGTTCAAAACACAAGAGGAAACACGTGCGATCCAATACGTAATGGTGGATGCAAAACCTCTTGCAAAAGATTCATTGGCCGTAAAAGAGACGATCAATAAATTGAAACAAGATTTAATCGTTGCTAAAGATGACTCTTTATTTGCTTCGATCAATTCAGACAACAAATTTCCGTTTACTTATGTGAAAAAAGGACAGTTGAGTCCTTCATTGGATTCCGTTGTCTTCAATGTTGCGGCCGGAACAACTGTGGGACCTTTCTTAAACAACAATGCGTATGAAATTGCAAAAGTTGTTTCGACGATCGTAAGCCCTGACTCTGTGAAAGCATCACACATACTATTGGATCCTGCTGCCGAAGGTGGAATGGATAAAGCATTGGCGAAAGCAGATTCGATCAAAGGATTGATTCAAAAAGGAGACAATTTTGCGGCATTGGCGGTTCAATTCAGCAAAGATCCAGAGAGCAAAACCAACGGTGGCGAGCTGGGTACTTTAACAAGAGGCCGTATGGCTCCAGATCTTGAGACAGCCATCTTCGAAAGTAAAACAGGCGATATCAAAGTTGTAAAATCACAATATGGTGTCCATGTCATTAAAATTGAAAAACAATCAGGAAGTTCAAAATATGCAAAAGTTGCTATCATTGACAAAGTGATCAACAGCGGAAAAGAAACGTTGAACAATGCACATAGCAAAGCAACAGCATTCTTATCTGCAGCTACAGCACAGAACTTTGCTCAAGAAGCGAAAAAACTTGGTCTGGAAGCAAAAACAGCCTCACGAGTAACAGCGATGGACAATGTATTAGATGGCGCCGAAGCTCCACGTGATTTAATCAAATGGGCTTTCGAAGCTAAAAAAGGCGATATTTCAGATAAAGTTTTCGAAACTGAAACCTCTTATATCTTAGCAAACTTGGTCGACATACAGCCTAAAGGAACTCTTTCCTTGGATGCTGTTAAGAAAGATATCGAACCTGCAGTAAGAAATATGGTTAAAGCTAGAATCTTGAAAGATAAATTTGACAAGGCTTTAGCAGGTACATCTTCTATTGATCAAGTAGCACAAAAAGTTGGTAAAGCAGCTATTCACGTTGAAAATGTTGTCTTCGCAAATCCAGTTATTCCTGGTGTTGCATTAGAAAACAAAGTGGTTGGTACTGTTTTTGGGCTACAGCCAAACAAACCTTCCAAAGCGATTGAAGGCAATACCGGTGTATATGTTGTACAAGTAAATGGTTTTACCAATCCTGCCGCGATTTCGGATATCAACGGACAAAAGAAACAAATGCTTGCAGCTAAAGCACAACGCGCTTGGGGATCTATTTTCCGCGCTTTACAAGACAAAGCTGAAATCATTGACAATAGAGTGAAATTCTTTTAAAAGATTTTTAAGTAAATTTGTAGCCGGACGAATTATCGTCCGGCTTTTTTTTTGATGTAAATATGGATATTCAAACAGATATTGTCAACAAAGTTGCGCAAAGTGGGTTAGTCACAGTTGACCTGGCCAACTACCATCCTAAAGCAGACAATGTAGTCTATGATATTAAGGATAATCTCTTCCATGGCTTGATTCTTAAAGAAAAGGATTTCCGAGAATTCATTAAGACACACGACTGGTCGCAATACGAAGGTAAACATGTCGCAATTACGTGTACTGCCGATGCTATTGTTCCGACCTGGGCTTATATGTTATTAGCCAACAAATTGGAACCCTATGCGAAGACAGTTATTTTTGGCGACTCAGAAGAGTTGTTGCGTATGCAGTATGCTGCGGCAATCGAACAGATTGACATGGAACAATTTCGAGATCAACGTGTGGTTGTGAAAGGTTGTGGTGATATTTTTATTCCGGAGTCTACCTTTGTGCAGTTTACGGTAAAATTGAGTAAGGTAGCAAAGAGTATTATGTATGGTGAACCCTGTTCTACGGTCCCCGTATTTAAGCGGACACAGCCTAAATAACTCAGCTCAACATAAGTATATGTCATCGTCCATGAAGGTCTCATTAACTTCAAAAGTTAAATTTATTTGAATGAAATTAACATTTCTTTTTCAAACAAATTTCGTAAACTTACGTACATGAAACTTATATCGACTTTGCTCCTTTACTTATCCGTTATCGTAAGTACTGCTTTCGCTCAAGATTTACCGCATTTAAAAGAATCGGCATTTAAAGGTGGCGAGAAATTAAAATATAAACTCCGTTATGGCTTTATTTCAGCCGCAACAGGGACATTAACCGTTGAGGATACCAAGGATGGAGCCGGAAACCCTTCCTTTCATCTATACGCTGCCGGCAAAACAGCTGGCGCCTTTGCCATATATACGGTGAGAAATGAATACAACTCGTATATCAATAGCAAGACATTTTTACCGTATTACTATACGGAAAACATTCGTGAAGGAGGATATAGACGGAACGATAAGGTGCGCTTCAACCAGGAGACAAATAGTGTTGTAGGCAACAAGGGGACTTTCAATTCGAAGGTAGATCAGACTTTCGACTTGCTTTCTTCCTATTATTTCGCCCGAAATCTAGATCTGTCGACTGTTAAACCAGGAGAATCTTTTAAGCTGACTTATTTTTTGAATGATGAGATTGCCACCTTAGGCATACAATATATTGGAATAGAAAAAATAAAAACGGAATTAGGCACTTTAGAATGTCTCAAATTCAGTCCTGAGATTAAACCAGGACGTATCTTTAAAAAAAATAGCAAGCTTTATCTGTGGGTAACCAATGATGGCAACCGTATTCCGGTCAAAGCCAATGTAGATATTCTAATCGGTTCGGTAACACTGGAATTACTCGAAGCCAGTGGATTAAAATACAAATTGGGACAGAAAGCAAGCTACTCAAAATAATTAGAATGATTGAAGTAGGAAATGTATTGGTGCACGAAGATCTAATCAACAATGACTTTGTGTGTAATTTATCAAAATGTAAAGGAATTTGTTGTATTGAAGGCGATTCAGGCGCACCTTTATTGGAGAGTGAAAAGGCTATATTGGAGGAGATTTATCCCAAAGTAAAGCCCTATATGACCGAGAAAGGTATTGAAGCGATTGAAGAGCAAGGGAAGTATGTTGTCGATATTGATGGCGATCTAACGACCACTTGTGTTGATGGGAATAAAGAATGTGCCTATGTGACCTGGGAAAATGGCATTACAAAATGCGCTATCGAAAAAGCTTACGAACTTGGCGAGGTGCATTGGCGAAAACCCGTTTCGTGTCACCTCTATCCTATCAGGACAACACATTACCCCGAATTCGACGTACTTCACTATGACCGTTGGCATATCTGTAAAGATGCATGCTCATTTGGTAAAGAATTACAGGTCCCTGTATTTAAATTTTTAAAGGATCCTCTCATCCGAACCTATGGTGAGGAATGGTACAAAAATCTTGAGAAAGCAGTCGAAGAGTTGTAACAAAATCACTATCTTTAAGCTTTAACTATTTTGGTATTTCACCCCAATTCATGTCAAAATTAAGAGAGATCCAACGTCCTATTGCCCATGAACTTGAGGCTTTTGAAAAAAAATTCAAAGCTTCAATGAAAAGCTCCGTCCCCTTGTTGGATCGCATTACACAATACCTGATCAAACGTAAAGGCAAACAAATGCGGCCCATGTTTGTGTTCTTTTCTGCTGGGATATGCAACGGAATCAATGAATCCACCTACAGAGGAGCTGCTCTCGTAGAATTGCTGCATACCGCATCACTCGTACATGATGATGTGGTAGACAACTCCTACGAACGCAGAGGTTTTTTTTCCATCAATGCTTTGTGGAAAAATAAAATTGCTGTTTTGGTGGGTGATTTTCTGCTGTCAAGGGGCCTGCTCCTTTCTGTAAAACATCAGGATTATCACTTACTAAAAATTGTATCGGAAGCTGTTGATCAGATGAGCGAAGGTGAATTGCTTCAAATCGAAAAGGCCCGTAAACTGGATATCGAAGAGTCTATTTATTTTGAGGTCATTCGAAAGAAAACAGCTTCGCTGATTGCCTCTTGCTGTGCCTGTGGATCGGCTTCTTCGAATGCAGATCAGGAGACAATCGACAAGCTCCATCAATTTGGTGAAAAGATCGGAATTGCATTTCAAATCAAGGACGATTTATTCGACTTTGGTTTAGATGACGTTGGCAAACCACTCGGCAATGACATCAAAGAGAAGAAAATGACCTTACCGTTAATCTATGCCTTGAATCAAGTGACTTCAAGTGAAAAGCGAAGGATCATTAATTTGATTAAAAACCATAATGAAGACACACACAAAGTGGCTGAAGTCATCGACTTTGTCCGCCAGAGTGGTGGGCTCGAATACGCTACAAATAAGATGCTGGAATACCAACAAGATGCTTTCCGGATCTTGGAAGACTTTCCCGACAGTGAATACAAATCGGGGTTGGAGCAACTGGTAAAATATACAACAGAAAGAAAAAAATAAAATGAGTCACGAATTAATGTTTTTTGGCGGATTCCTCATCTTTATTGCACTTATGCTAGCAATAGATCTAGGCTTATTCTCCAAAGGCGACAAACCTGTTAGCCTAAAGATGGCTAGCGTCATGAGCGCCATCTGGGTCTTATTCTCCTTGGGTTTCTATTGGCTTCTCCGTCACTATGGATTTGAATTGCACAATATCCATGACTTGGACCACCTTCAAGAAATCATTACCAAACACCACCACGATATTAAAATCATTCCCGGTGATTTAGCGGCGAGTCTCGAGCTCTACAACAAAAACCTTGGTCTGGAATATATCACCGGTTACGTTGTGGAATATGCCCTATCCGTAGATAATATCTTTGTGATGGTATTATTATTTACTTCTTTTGGCATTCCGGAGCGCTATTACCATAAAGTTTTGGTGTGGGGAATTTTGGGCGCAATCATTATGCGTTTCTTGTTTATTTTCCTTGGCGCAACCCTTATTGCTAAATTCGGCTGGATCCTCTATGTTTTTGGTGCTTTCTTGGTCTTTACAGGGGTCAAAATGTTTATCAACCGTAACCAGGACGAAGAAGTGGATCCACAGAATCACCCGGTCGTTAAATTTGCTTCCCGATACTTTAAGGTAACCCCCAAATTAGATGGTGGACACTTCTTCCATGTAGAGAACGGCGTGAAATATATGACACCGCTATTTCTTGTACTGCTGGTCATAGAATTTACGGATTTGATTTTTGCTGTGGATTCTATCCCTGCAATTTTCTCGGTTACCAAAGATCCCTATGTTGTATTTTTCTCCAATATTTTTGCAATACTTGGATTGCGGTCGATGTTCTTCCTTTTGGTCAATATCATCCACAAATTCCAATACCTCAAAGTAGGTTTAGCATTTTTGCTGGTCTTCATTGGTTTAAAGATGCTGCTGCATCATTGGTTGGCCGAAGTAGGTTTTACAACAACACATTCTTTGATCGTTATTGTCGGCATACTTGCATTGAGTATCATTGCTTCGCTGCTTTTTCCGAAAAAAGCTGAACCGACTGATTAAACGACTATTGAAAGCGTACCGACGGTCATTATTCGGCGAGAAACTCCGGTAATCCGCGCGAAATTATAAACGATACAGAACACCATGGTCAGAAAGAAATTTCTGACCATTTTTATGTGATATATGCTTTATGCATATCCTATTCTCCAGCAAAAGATTGCAGAAAAACAGCAGATTTTTAAGAACAATTATTTTACAGAGGAATTTACCTTACTAAATTTTATTTATTTAATTTAGCACCACACTAAATTAACAAAATACTAACAATGAATTGGAATAAAACGATTGTACTAGCGGCTTCACTTTTCGCAGCTTCATTCCAAGTACAAGCACAAGACAATTTGATCAATGCGCTAAAAGCAAATCAAAATGACAATAGCAAATCTGGATTTACATTTACTGAAGTTATCAATCTGGGTAACACATCCATCAAAAACCAAGGTTCATCTGGTACTTGTTGGTCTTATTCAGGTAACTCTTTCCTGGAGTCAGAAATGATCCGTATGGGTAAAAAACCAGTGGAGATCTCACAAATCTATACCGCGCGCAACACGTATTTAGATAAAGCACGCACGTATGTACGCCTTCATGGCGGATTGTCATTGGGTGAAGGTGGTCAATTCCATGATGTGTTGAACTCTTTCCGTAAATATGGTACAATGCCGCAATCGGCTTACACAGGTCTTCACTACGGTACTACACGTAACAACTTTGGTGAAATGACCAATATGTTGGATGCGATGTTAGGAGCAGTAGTAAAAGGTAAAACGTTAACGCCAAACTGGGAAAAAGCCTATACCGCTGCGATGGATTCTTATCTTGGGGAAGTACCTGAGAAATTTGACTATAACGGTAAATCCTATACACCGCGCACCTTTGCTGATCAGGTAATCGGTATCAATCCGGATGATTACGTGGGTATTGCTTCGGTAACTGACCATCCATACTACAGCCAATTCGTATTGTTGATTCCAGACAACTGGTCATTCGACCGTTTCTATAATGTTAAGATGAACGATTTAACGGACATTATTGACAACGCTTTACAAAAAGGTTATACGGTAGCTTGGGCTACTGACGTATCAGAAAAAGGTTTCTCTTGGAAAAACGGTGTAGCTTATGTACCAGAAAAACCTTTCGAGGAAATGACAGATCAAGAAAAGTCCACAATGTTTGTTGGTCCTAAACCAGAGTTAAAAGTAACACCGGAAGAAAGACAAAAAGCTTTCGACAACTGGCAAACTACAGATGACCACGGTATGCATATCGTAGGTCTTGTAAAAGATCAAAACGGAAAAGAGTATTACATCGTTAAAAACTCTTGGGGTACAACAAATGACTACCATGGTTATTTGTATGCATCAAAAGAATTTGTACGATATAAAACAACTTCTTTGATGTTACATAAAGACGGTCTAACAAAAGATTTAAAATCGAAGATAAATATCAAATAAGCGATTTATCAGTCCACGAAAACACCTCTGAAATTAATACTTCAGAGGTGTTTTTGTTTTCAGATTAATTTAATAACTTAAACATAATTATGAATCTTTTGTTGAGTGAGTATGAGAAGTATAATCGCGTTATGCCTTACAATTTTATTCGGGAATTTGGCTCAAGCCCAGACTAAGGGAGTGAAATTTGTAGAAGGGTTGAGTTGGAAGCAGATAAAGGAACGGGCACAAGCTGAGAACAAGTTTATCTTCGTAGAGCTATTTGCAACCTGGTGTGGCCCATGCCAATATATGAGCAATGAGATCTTTCCCCTAGAGCAGGTGGGGCAGCCAATCAATCAGAACTTCATTAGTGTAAAAGTGCAAATGGATTCGACAGAGTCCGACAATGCCAATGTCAAAAAATGGTATGCCGATGCGCGTGCTATTTCCAATGAATACAATATTCAATCCTTTCCCACATTTCTTATCTTTAATCCCGATGGGCAGGCGGTACACCGGATTGTCGGTGCAAGTGATGCTCCCGAATTTGTCGGACATGTGATGGATGGACTAAATCCCGAAACACAGTATTACACGCTGTTAAAAAAATTCGAGAAAAGACCCCAAGATATTTATACGGCCAAGCAGATGCTGAAAGCAGCAAATATCGCTTACGATGAAAATACTGCACGAAAGGCAGAAAATACCTTAGCGAATTCATTGGGTACGGATGAGTTATTCAAAAAAGAAAATGTCCATATTTTATTGGCAGCTGCCAAATTCACCAATTCAAAAGCTTTTAATCTTATTCGCAACAATAAAGAGAAAATCGATATTCTATTAGAGTCACCAGGTATTGCCAACCGCACCCTGGCTAATGTTGTCGTCAACGAATTATTTCAGATTAAGATTGATGCCAAACATGAACCCAACTGGGATAGTTATCAGAATGAACTCGCTGCAAAATATCCAGACATCGATTTCATCCCGATGTTCAAGAAAATAAAAGCACACTATTACCTTCAGGTGAAGAATTACGTCGCCATGAAGAATACCATCAATGATTACCTTTCGTCAGAAGATTTTACCCCACACCAATTAAATACCTTTGCCTGGACTATTTTTAATAATAGCAGTGATACTGCATGTATTGAATCCGCGTTAAGCTGGAGCAAGAAATCCATCCTTGAGGATCCAAGCAGTGCATTTTTGGATACCTATGCAAATCTGCTCTATAAGAAAGGAGAAAAAGAAAAAGCCATAAAGTGGCAAAACAAAGCGATCGAAATGGCCAGTGAGGACGATCGTCCTATCTATCAAGAAACACTGGACAAAATGATGAAAGGAATAAAAACTTGGGAAAACTAAACCTATCCCGACCAATACGAACGATTAAATTAAAAATCCAAAATACCAACATTATGAAAAAATTGATTTTAATGCTATTTCTAATTCCAACCCTCCTATTTGCGCAGAGCGAAGGGGTCAAATTTGAGCATGGGCTCAATTGGAGTCAGATTAAAGAAAAAGCGGCTAAAGAAAACAAATTCATTTTTGTAGACTGTTTTACAACCTGGTGTGGCCCCTGTAAATATATGTCGAGTACCATCTTCCCACAAGCCAAAGTAGGCGATTTTTTCAATGCTAAATTTGTCAATGCAAAAATTCAGATGGATAAAACTAAGAATGACAATGAAGATGTAAAATCATGGTACGAAGAGGCCGATCGTTTTGCCAAAGAATATAAAGTTAGAGCCTACCCAACTTTTCTGATCTTTGACTCAAAAGGTACCCTTGTGCATCGTATCGTAGGTGGTGGTGAAGCGGACGATTTTATAGCGAAAACACAAAAATCACTTGATCCAAATACACAATATGAAACACTATTGGCAAAATTCAATGCCGACCCAACAAATGTAAACATCGCCAAAAGTATGGCTATAGCTGCCAAAGAAGCTTATGATCAAGAGACCCAAGCAAAAGCGGAAGGAGTCGTATTAGCGTCCTTGTCTACGGATCAAATCTTTACAAAGGAGAATGTTAGTTTATTACTTTCAGCGGCGAATGTTGTCGATTCTAAGGCTTTTAATTTAATCAAAGACAATCCTGCTAAATTTGATGTCGTTAGTGAAAAAGTGAAAGCAAATGACTTCCTCTCCCAACTGTTGGTTAGTAATGCAGTAAACACCAAAATTCGTGCAAAGGAAACAGTTGATTTTACGAGCATAGAAAAAGAATTGGCGCAAAAATATCCGACTGTGAATACAGAGAAAGCAAGTCTCGAAATGCAACCACGTTATTATGGTTATACCAAAAATTACCCTGGTTTAAGAGATAGCTTCAATAAATACATTGCAAAATATGGTTCAACCATTACCGCTGCAGAACTAAACAACATGGCGTGGTCCATTTTTGAAAACTGCAATGACCCAGCGTGCCTAAAAGCAGCAGCTGAATGGAGCAAATTATCCAACGAAAAAGAAAAAGATGCACCCATGTATTTAGACACTTTTGCAAACATATTATATCGCCTCGGAGAAAAAGAAAAAGCAATTAAAACGCAAGAAAAAGCGATCTCACTCATTACCGATGCTACTCAAAAAGAAGAATATGTAGCAACATTACAAAAAATGAAAAAGGGTGAAAAGACCTGGCAATAAGAAGATATTCGAATAGTCAATGAATAAAAAAAGCCGCAATCAAATTATTGATCGCGGCTTTTTTATGGAGAACAAGACAGACAATATGTTGAGTCTTTGACTGCTGTCCGCTTATTTTAATTCTTTAATACCCATATTCCAAAGGGCAAAAGCATATTTATCAACTGTACTATTGATCAGGACTTCTGTTGACCTTCCCGCACCGTGACCAGCTTTTGTCTCAATACGAATCAATACAGGATTATCACAAGCTTGTTTTGCCTGTAGTTCGGAAGCAAACTTATAGGAGTGCGCCGGTACCACCCGATCATCATGATCTCCCGTAAAGACCATCGTCGCTGGGTAACAAACTCCAGTTTTCACATTGTGCACCGGAGAATATGCTTTCAGATAGTCAAACATTTCTTTGCTATCATTGACTGTACCATAATCATAGGACCAACCTGCACCGGCTGTGAAGGTATGATAACGCAACATGTCCAAAACACCAACCTCGGGAAGTGCGACCTTGGCTACTTTGGGATCTATTGTCATTGTTGCCCCCACGAGCAAACCACCATTGGATCCCCCCGATAAAGCGGTGTACTCGGGTGATGTATAACCATTCTCCTGAAGATAATGTGCGGCGGCAATAAAATCATTAAACACATTCAACTTATTGAACTGTCTGCCGCCATCATGCCATTTCTGACCATATTCGCCGCCCCCACGTAAATTCGGAACAGCATAAACACCGCCATTTGCCAACCACACCGCAACGGAAGTACTAAAGGCAGGTGTCAAGCTGATATTAAAGCCGCCATAACCATACACAATCGTCGGGTTTTTCCCATTCAAGACAATCCCCTTTTTGTACGTAATAATCATCGGAACCTTAGTACCATCTTTGGATGTGTAGAAAACCTGTTTCGATTCATACTGATCGGAATCAAACTTCACCTTAGGTTTGATATAAAGTGCAGACTGACCAGAATTCACGTCAAACTTATAACTTGAAGAAGGCGTAATGTAATTTGAAAAACCAAAATAAATTTCTTTTTCCTTTTTCTTGCCCGAAAAACCACTCGCTGTGCCTACACCTGGCAATTCTATTTGCCGAATCTTTTTACCGGTATAATCATATTGAATCACCACTGAAACCGCATCTTTCAAATAATTTGCAAAAAGATAACCACCTCCGGTGCTGATCGAAAGCACATTTTCAGTTTCTGGAATAACATCTTTCCAGTTCTCCTTTGCAGGATTCTTCAAATCCACTCTTACCAAACGGTTGTTGGCAGCCTTGTAGTTTGTCTCCAATAAGAAACTATCCCCAATATTGTCAACGACACTTGTATTGGCATCAAAATGATCTTGTAGGCAGACAATCTTGCTATTCGGTTGCTGGAGATCCTGATAATAAAGTTCATTTCCTGTTGTCGTATTTGCAGCTGAAATAATCAGGTAACGTTGATCGTCTGTTAATGAAGCACCGACATAACGTCTCGGTGTTGCAGCACCGCCAAAAACCAATTTATCTGTAGACTGAGCTGTTTTAAGTTTATGGTAGTATAATTTATGTTGGTCTGTTTTTTCAGAAAGTTCAGATCCCTTTGGCTTATCGTAACTCGAGTAATAAAAACCATCGTTTCCTTTCCAAGCAATACCAGAGAATTTGACATCTACTAATATTTCTCCCACAGGCGCCTTATCTTTGGCATTCAGTACAATGACTTTCCGCCAGTCCGATCCCCCTTCAGAAATAGAATAGGCGACTAAACTCCCATCCTTTGAAAACGAAACATCGGCCAATGAAGTCGACCCATCTTTCGAGAACGTATTTGGGTCCAAGAAAACTTCTTCTGCTCCTCCCTCCCCCAGTTTACGGTAGAGGACAGCATGTTGCTGCAAGCCATTATTCTTAAAAAAATAAGTGTACTCGCCTTCCTTAAACGGGGTTCCTATTTTTTCATAATTCCATATTTCGGTTAATTGATCTTTTAATTTTGTACGGAATGGAATAGCATTCAAGTAGTCAAAAGTCACTTTATTCTCTGCCTGTACCCAGCTTTTTGTTTCAGCTGAACGATCATCTTCCAACCAGCGGTAAGGATCGGCTATCTTTTCACCCCAAAATTCATCCACGACGGTTCCTTTATTTGTCGTCGGATATGTCAACTGTTGTCCATAACCAGTCGTCTCTGTACCTGCCATACCTATCATCATTAGGATAAGACCAAAATTCTTATTTATCATAAAACCTTATACTTGTTTCAACCAATCTAAGTTTTATTCACTTAGCATTTGAAAATTCAATTTGAGTTGAATATAAACAAATTTATCGACCTCTTACCTACCTCAGGCAGTTTTTTCTCTTCCTCGAATAATAACTAAAAAGCCTAGATTCATCACTTCCCGCTTGTCCTTTACGTTAGCATCCAAACTACCTAAATCAAAGCGAATAAATAAACAAAACATGGGCCGCTCATAGTAGCGTTAGATACATTTCTGCAGCGTATATTTTTATCACAACCGAAATTTCTTTAGATTTATTTAAATCTTGAAAATACTATAACCATGTTTAAAAAAGTCATATACCTTTCTTTGTCGATTTCCATTCTTCAAATCGGAATAAGCGAAGCACAACAATTACCTATAGATCAGCAATATCGAGCCACCCCTACCAAGATCAATGATCTTGTCCACACCAAACTCGATGTACGTTTTGACTATACAAACCAATTTCTGAATGGCAAAGAATGGGTCACTTTACAACCCTATTTCTACCCAACAGACTCCCTCCGCCTTGACGCAAAAGGCATGGATATTAAACAGGTATCTTTGGTCAATGGCACACAAATGATTCCCTTGAAATATACCTATGATGATCACTCTCTACTGATTAAGCTCGACCGGAATTACCTTGCAAAGGAGCAATATACAGTATACCTCGATTATACCGCAAAGCCCAATTTATTGAAGGCGCGGGGCAGTGCAGCAATCAACGATGCTAAGGGGCTTTATTTTATCAATCCAGATGAACGCACACCCAACAAACCTCGTCAAATATGGACACAGGGCGAGACTGAAGCATCATCAGCCTGGTTCCCGACAATTGATCGCCCCAACCAAAAGACGACGGCTGAAATCTCCATGACCGTTCTTGACAATTACGTCAGTTTATCGAACGGTGCATTGAGCAATCAACAGAAAAATAGTGATGGCACACGTACAGATACCTGGAAAATGGATTTACCACATGCCCCATATCTATTTATGATGGCCGTTGGTGATTTTAAAATCTATCAGGACAAGTACAACAATATCCCCGTTGACTACTACCTTGAACCGAAATATGCACCCTATGCCAAAGATATCTTCGGAAAGACACCGGCCATGATGGATTTTTACAGCAAGACTCTAGACGTTCCTTACCCTTGGAATAAGTATGCACAGATTGTCTGTCGCGATTATGTCTCAGGCGCCATGGAAAATACAAGTGCAACCCTACATGGCGAACATGTACAAAAGACAAAACGCGAATTGTTGGACGATAATCAGGAGGGAACGATTGCCCATGAACTGTTTCACCAGTGGTTTGGCGATTTGGTAACAGCAGAATCTTGGTCCAATTTGACCATGAATGAATCTTTCGCTACTTTCGGCGAGGTTATCTGGCGTGAGCACGATGGTGGTAAAGATCGTGGCGATAAATCTAGATTTGAAAAACTCCAGTCTTATCTCAAATCGACAAAAAATGGAAAAAGTCCGACTTTAGCCCGTTATTATTATCATGATAAAGAAGATATGTTTGATAATATCAGCTATGCAAAAGGTTCATTGATTCTCTATGCTTTAAAAGAACAAATGGGTGATGAAGCGTTCTATCAATCGCTGAAAAAATATTTGACAGACAATTCCTTTAAAACCGGCGAACCGCAACAGCTCCGTCTAGCGATGGAAGAGGTGACCGGAAAAGACTGGGCTCCGTACTTCAATCAATGGTATTACCAAGGTGGGCATCCAATTTTGAAAATCACGACAAGAAACGGAGAGAACAGTATCATCCTGAATGTAGCCCAAATTCAAGATTCAACCGTGCAGACATTCCAGCTTCCCTTAGCCGTCGATATCTATACGAAAAATGGGAAGATCAGACAGACCTTTCAACTCAACAAGCGGAATGCCCAATTTATGATTCCTTTACCTGCTGCTGTTGAATTTATTGATGTCGATCCCGAAAAAACACTCGTTGGTCAAATTCAAATCGATAAGTCAGATGCCGACTATCTGTATCAATATGAGCATGCACCTTCATTTGCTAACCGCGTCGGTGCGATTGCATACGCCTCAAAAAATCCGACAAATACCATCAGCCAGCAAATCTTAACAAAAGCATTGGCGGATACCGATGCGGATCTTGCTGCAACAGCAATTCAAGGGCTCGATTTAAGCAATCCCACGGTTCGCAAATCAACAGAAAAAACAATCTTGACACTTGCGGAGAAATCCGAAGCCTCTGTCATCCGCGCCTCTGCGATTCAAAAGCTCGCACAGACAAAAGATAAAAAATACAAAAGTCTAATTCTGAACGCTGTAAATGACAAATCTTATATGGTTATCGCAAGTTCAATCATGGCGATAAAAAGTGCTTATCCCGATCAACTTCAGCAGTCTTTGAAGCGCATTGACCCCGATGCCACGGAATATCTAAAGGCGCTCATCACCGAATTATCGAAATCATAGCAAATTATATTGTGGCGGCGAATTTTGTATTCGCCGCCATTTTTTTTAGTTTTGGCCACATGTCAACAAGAACAAAAATTTATTTTGCCTCCGACTTTCATCTTGGATCTTACCCCTTGGAACGTTCACGGGAAAGGGAGCTGCAAATTATACAGTGGCTGGACCAGATCAAAACAGATGCTGCACAGCTCTATCTTGTTGGTGATATTTTTGATTTCTGGTTTGAATATGCCACGGTTGTCCCGAAAGGCTATATCCGCTTTTTGGGTAAATTAGCCGAAATTTCGGATCTCGGCATTCCCATTACTTTATTTAAAGGAAACCACGATATGTGGATGTTTGACTACCTCAAAAAGGAATTAAATGTTCAGATCATCGACAATGAGCTGGAATTAAAACTCAACGGAAAACACTTTTATATTCACCACGGCGATGGATTAGGTTCGGGTGATTACAAATACAAGGTACTCAAGAAAGTATTTCGGAGCCGTCTCTGCCAATGGTTATTTGCGCGGTTGCACCCAAATTTTGGAATCGGAATCGCGACACGCTGGTCCAAACATAGTAGGCTTTCGAATAATGAGGACGAAAAGTTTTTGGGTGAAGACAAAGAATGGCTGATTGGCTATGCAAAGGAGCTGGAGTCGACCCAACATCACGACTATTATATCTTTGGCCATAGACATCTTCCCTATGATGTTGAACTCAACTCCAATAGCCGTATTCTAAATTTAGGGGAATGGATCAATTACCATACCTATGCAGTATGGGATGGTGAAACTTTACGTTTGGAAAAATGGGCGAGCAAATCCTAATTTCTTTATCCGATTGTCTGAACGGTTACCACTTTCTAACGCCTGAAAGTGCTGCAAAATTGGAGCAGGTCAGTACGAAAATCACAGCGAAAAGAAATAGCCTGCTGATCGAACAGGACAAAATTCAAAAAAATCTCTATTTTCTGGCTTCCGGATTAGCCCGCGTTTACTACGAGACGGCCAACCGTCAGATTACCCTGGATTTCGTTTCACCCGGTGGAACGCTCATATCCATGAATAGTTATGTCCATGATACCCCAGGTTATGAAAATATAGACCTGTTGGAGGACAGTGTTGTTTATCAGATAGACCAAAAGCAACTTTTTGATCTCTACGAAAGTGATATTGCCATTGCCAACTGGGGAAGAAAGATGGCTGAACTTGAATTTATCAAGGCCGAGCAACGAACCATGTCCAAGCTCTTTAATACTGCCCAAGAGCGCTATGCCGAGTTACTTCAAAAATACCCTCAATATATTCAACGGATCAAACTTGGTTACATCGCCTCCTATCTCGGTGTCAGTCAGGTTACCCTAAGCCGGATTCGCGCAAATATTCACACAAATTTTTAACATTTGTAAAAATTATTATCGCCCTAAAGCCGGATCTTTGTATCGAAACAAAAAATCAAAAAAGATATGAACTGGGTATTTTTAATATTGGGTGGATTATGTGAAATCGGCTTTACGACCTGCTTAGGTAAAGCCAAAGATGCAACCGGAAATGCACAATGGCTCTGGTACGGTGCGTTTGTCGTATTCTTATTTGCAAGTATGGGCTTATTGATCAAAGCTACACAGACACTTCCCTTAGGCACAGCTTATGCTGTTTGGACCGGAATAGGTGCAGTAGGCACAGTTTTAATGGGGATCATCTTCTTTAAGGAGCCTGCAGATTTTTGGCGCATATTCTTTATTTTCACGCTGATTGCTTCCATCGTGGGACTAAAAGCAGTTTCCTCTCATTAATAGCAGGCTAGGTTGTTTAAAAGCAACAAAATTTCCTTACTTTTGTACACTCAATAGTAATCTAGGTCATACATTCCTAGAAGAAGCATTTTTGATATATGTTAGATAAATTACAAGCGATAAAAGAAAGATGGGAAGAAGTGGAAGCTGAATTGAGCAACCCTGATACCATGCAAGATATGAAACGTTTTGCCAAATTGAATAAAGAGTACAAAGATTTGGGCAAAATCGTGGATCAGTACCATATTTACAAAAATATGGTGAGTAATATTGATACCAATAAGGACATCATCATGAACGAGAAGGATCAAGAACTTCGTGAGATGGCTAAAGAGGAATTGGATCTTTTATACGTAGCAAAAGAAGAAAAAGAAGAAGAAATTCGCTTAATGTTGATTCCTAAGGATCCTGAAGATGCGAAAAATGCCATTATCGAAATTCGTGGTGGATCAGGTGGTGATGAAGCAGCCTTATTCGCTGGCGACCTTTACCGCATGTACACACGTTATTTCGAAACCAAAGGCTGGCGCAACGAAGTAATGGACGTTACCGAAGGAACTTCTGGCGGTTATAAGGAGGTGATCTTAAAAGTCATCGGTGAAGACGTTTACGGACAATTGAAATACGAATCAGGTGTACATCGTGTACAACGCGTTCCGGATACGGAGACACAGGGTCGTGTACATACTTCTGCAGCATCTGTTGCAGTTCTTCCTGAAGCTGAAGATGTCGATGTTGAGATCAATCCGGGTGATATTGAATTACAGACATCCCGTTCAGGTGGTGCTGGTGGACAGAACGTCAACAAGGTTGAAACAAAAGTGCAGTTGACGCATAAACCAAGTGGTATCGTTGTGGTTTGTCAGGTAGAACGTTCCCAATTAGCCAACCGTGAGTTAGCGATGGAGATGTTGCGGAACAAACTTTACGAGCTCGAGTTGAACAAAAAGAACGGCGACATCGCTGCAAAAAGAAAAACTTTGGTATCTACTGGAGACCGTTCGGCAAAAATTCGTACCTATAACTATCCACAAGGTCGCGTAACGGAGCACCGTATTGGAATGACGATGTACAACTTACCGGCAATTATGGACGGTGATATTCAAGGTATTATCGATGCATTGCAGTTTGCGGAGAATGCAGAGAAGATGAAAGACGGTCAAGTAGATTAGTTTTTTTTCAAAAAATCTTTGCAGATACGTAAACAAACGCTATATTTGCACACCTTCTGAGGAGAAGGGTTGAGGTCTGGTAGTTCAGCTGGT
>NZ_DLIX01000008.1:32563-34284 GCF_002483935.1 Sphingobacterium sp. UBA7631 | reverse complement strand
GAGTCCCGTCCAGACCGCCAACAAGAAAAGCATCATTTATAATTAAATGATGCTTTTTTTTTGCCTTAACAATACAACAACTATTATTTTTTCAATTCGTACTGAAGTGCTCCAGAAGGGCAATGCTTGATCTGTTCAATCAATTCCGCTGTACTGGCATTTTGGGCTGTGATCCAAGGCCTATCTTTCGGATGATACACATTTGGGAGACTCTTCACGCAAACCGCAGCATGTGCACAGCGTTCAGGTATCCAAAGAACGGTTATCTCTCCATTTGGATGTGGATATCTAACTATTTTTTCCATAATTCCATCTCTCTTTAGCAATTTATATTTTAAGAACTAATAACGATAAGAACAATTTTGTTTTAAGAATTGGCTTTTCGCTTTTTAATCATACTGCTCACCCGGTAGATCATAAAAATACCGATGATAGAGAGCAGAATCACACTCATCCCCAATGTAGGATAATGTTCCAAGGGGCTTTCTTTTGTTTCTTGAACAATGATTACACCTGCTAGCGAAGCTGCCACACCTCCTGCCAGCTGCTGCAACGATGAACTGATACTCATAAATGCACCCCGATCTTTCATCTCCGGAACAGCCGTGATCAAAGCGGAAGAAGGCGTCATCCGACTTAAAATGCCCGCCATCATTAAAATGTTTAAGATAACAACAATATAAAATGGAGTAACGCCTAGGTTCGTGTAGATAAATACGACAACCATGAGCCAAAGGGAAGCGAACGCGAAAATCTTAAACTTATCGTAACGGTCGCTCAATTTCCCGACGATAGGCATAATAATCAATGAAGCGATACCCGAAATCATAAACAACATCGGCAGCTGCTCGTGGCTAACTTTGAGGTTATTGACTGCAAAAGCACTTCCAAAAGGCATCATCATATAACCTCCAATGGATAGCAAGGCTGTTGCAGCAAAGCCGATACGATATTCTCGCTGTGAAAAAGTCAGCCAAAGGTGCTTTAACGCAGATTGATGTTTCTGAAGACCGATATGTGCTGTAATCGGAATGAGTTTAATTGCAATGATAATGACAATAATTAAAGCCATCACGGCAATCCATAAAAAGGCGCTATGCCAGCCCCAATTGTTTGCGATATACAGACCTATCGGAATGCCTAGGACCTGGCTGGCGCCAAAGCCCATCTGTACAAAGCCCATCACACGTCCACGTTGCTGAAGCGTAAAGATATCGGTGATAATAGCCATGGAGATCGAACCAATGACCCCTCCAAAGAGGCCTGTGATAATTCGAGCAGCGACCAAAGTCCAATAATCGTTGGCAAAACTACAGCAGAAAGTTCCGATAATAAAGCCAGAATAGAAAAAAAGCAGCAGCTTCTTTCGATCAAAACGATCGGCAAAACCCGCGGTAAGCAGCCCCGAAGCACCCGCGCTAAAAGCATAGGCCGAAACCGCAATGCCAAATTGAGCTGGTTTGAGATCGATGGCTTTCATCAGGATATCCCCCATCGGTGACATCACCATAAAATCAAGCACGACCGTAAATTGTGTCATGGCCAATAAAAAGACCACCAGTTTTTGGTATGCCGTAAAAGGCGCATTATCAAGTTTATTTATTTCCATACTGTCCGGTTTGCCTCGGTTTAAACTGGCCTAAAAATACAGAAGTGCGCGAACATTATATGTAATAAGTTTGCAAAATTATCGCCCGAGACCTTACCTTACCTTACCTTAC
>NZ_DLIX01000008.1:0-32509 GCF_002483935.1 Sphingobacterium sp. UBA7631 | reverse complement strand
ACCTTACCTTACCTTACCTTACGTAAAACGAAACGATCGCACTATTTAATCTTATCCTAGGTCGCCAACAAAAAAGCCAGCACCTGTTTGACAGGTGCTGGCTCAATATGCGATTTAAAGCAAATTATTCAGCGATAACAGCAAATTCAGCTCCGGAAGCATAATCATCACCACGTTGGGAGTTAAGTCCTGTAAAGCGGATATAACGTCCTTTCACAGGCTTTTCGAATCGAACAGTTTTTAATTTTTTATTCCGTTCAAAAGATCCGGACATCACATCTTCCCAGTTCTTCCCATCTTTACTCACCTGGATCTTATAATCCTTGATATCACCATTCGGTCCATCCTGTCTTGGTAGAAAAGTGAAGCCCTTAATTGTTTTGCTACTTCCAGCATCAAAATCAACCCAATGTGGATACTGTGCTACGGTAACCGAATACATCGTATGCCAAATCGAGGAAGGATCTCCATCCAATAGGTTCTTGGCATCCCCTTCACCAGTCTCCTGACTTGAAGCAAAAACAACCTCCATTGGAATGGTTTCGATTTTAGTGTATTGTTGTGTTACCTTCAATTTTTCATTTTGTTGATACCAAGCCGTTACTGTACCACCGGCGCGTAAGTCAAAAGGCGCTTTATAAACACTTGCCTTTGCATTGTTCAAACTGTATAATACGGTCTCATTTTTATTTCCCGATTGAATAGAAACTTCTCCATTTGAACTTCTTGCCAACGAAATGGGCGCGTCACCGGCAGTCGCTACCTGAGCCTTTGCTATCATATCATTGTTCTGAATCGGACGGATAATGAAACCGATAGCCGTTGGTACTGCTTTCACACGGTCCTTTTCTAACGGTGGCCCTTGTCCACAGCTATTACCACCAAGTCCTGTTACAGCTGCATCAAGATGCACGTGTACGCCCGAACTTTTTGGTAATTGATAAGGGTGCGGTGCAAAGGTCAACTCAAGCTCACTATAGTCCAAAGCGGATGTTGATAAATGCTCTTTCGCAATAAAAACAACTCCCTGTCCAGCATTATTTGTCAATGCTGTCCAACGCACATCCTCATTGTTACTCATATTTTGCGGATTAGGCCATGGCACAAACTGATCTTTTACAGTGCTTTTGTGCAATTCAATAAATTGTGCTGTCTTCCGATCAGCATAATTATTGATCGGTCCACGTCCATAATAACTATAATTGCCATACTCGGTCGGTAATTGCAAAGCATATCCCAATCGAGCTAATACAACACTTGCATTATTGGATGTAATACTCGACGACAATTCAATAGAGCCATCCTTATAAATTGTCCAGATCTGATTGCTTGTAAATTTAAAATCATCTTTGCCAAAAGGCTTATCCGTATGCTCTTTAAGCGTGTAGGTTCCCGAAGTTCCCCCCAACAAAGACGCGCCATATGGAGCTTGCGATTCAACCGTAAACGCCAATACAACTGTTCCATCTTTCTTGGTATAACTGTTTGAAGACAAAACCTTATGTTTAAGGTTATGTAATCCTTTTTCAAACCATTGTTGGTAAGCCCAGTTGTCATTGTCAACCGGAGCACGTAGTGCATCCAATTTTGGGCCTTCGCCATCGCGGATAACTTGTTTACCGGCATATGTTAGATTATATATCGAGCCTGTTTTATTGTCAAACTTCGCGATAAACTGATCTCCTTTCACCACCTGCAAATCACCTTCTTTGGAAAGCGACGGAGCCCCTCCTTGTGCAACAGCGGAAATCAACGGTTTATTTTCAGCCGCTTTGACAAACAGTTGTTCCTCCATTTGAACAAAACCTTTGGCCGCCCAAGGTCGATCTGTATTGAGAATAAACTGTACTTTTACAAAATACTCCGATCCCGCATCTAACTGCGCATAATTTATCGGCAATATAAGCTGCTTGCGTTGGCGCGCTGTCGGCAAATCAGCGGCACTGATTGTACCTGCACTATTTTTTACTTCTACCCCATCCTTATATAGCGACCATTGAACCTGATAATCGGATAGATCTTTAAAATAATTTTTATTGAAAAGCTCAATTTTCCCCTGTTGAATATCAACAGCCTTTACGCCCGCATTTTGGTACACTTTCTTGACCTCAAAATACTGTGGTTTAGGTTTCATATCGGCAAAGATCAACCCATTATTGACAAAGGTTCCATCATTGGGTTTGTCTCCAAAGTCGCCGCCATAAGCGAGAAAGCGTTCGCCGGTCTTCTTATCGTAATAATACATAGCCTGATCAATCCAATCCCAAATGGCACCGCCCATAAAGAAGTTGGTCGATTCGATGGCTTCCCAATAATCAATTAGGTTACCAACGGCATTACCCATGGAATGTGAATACTCCGAGATATGAAATGGATATTTCAATTTGTAAGTGCCTTTTACAGCTCCTCTTACCCAGTCTATTGAGGGGTATTGATTGGAGCCCATATCAACGATTGTATTGTTACGCTCGTATTGAACAGGTCTTGACGTATCGATTTTCTTGATAGCCTGATAGGCGGCCACGAAATTATCACCCGGACCGGCTTCATTTCCTAAAGACCAGATAACCACTGCCGGATGGTTGATGGTCGAATGCACCATCTCGATATTACGGGCTACATGGGCATTTTTCCATTCAGGAACATGAGAAAGAGACTCTTTGCCATAATAATATTCATGGCTTTCGATATTGGCCTCATCCTCGAGATAAATTCCATATTTATCGCATAAATAATACCAATAAGCAGGTTCTGGATAATGCGAATTCCGGACATGGTTGATATTCGCCCGTTTCATTAATTTCACCTCAGCTTCCATCTGTTCTCTGGTCACTACTTTGCCATGTTCAGGATTGGTTTCATGACGGTTGACGCCTTTCAGTTTCACCGTCTTACCATTGACATAATAATAACGTCCGGACAAGCCAAATTCATCATCCGCAGCCTTGGTATCTTTAATCTCAACCTTTCTAAATCCAACATAGGTAGAAATAGTCTCAACCGTTTTGTTCTTTTTATCCTTCAATTCAGCCACCAAAGTATACCGATAAGGTAATTCGGCAGACCATTTATCCGGATTTTTGACGTTCAACGTTGCGGCGACGCTATTAGAAACTTGACCATCCAGGGCTGGCACAGCTGATGAAGCTTCTGTCTGATCAACAAGGGTATTCTCGTCACTGTATAGCTTATTTTTATAAAGTGAATAAACTACTTTATACCCTTCAGCTTTCTTACTACCCAGATTGCGTACAGTACTCGTAATTTTCAACGAACCATTTTCGTAATTGCTGTCCAAGTCTGGAATGGCCGCTAAATCGCGAATCTGAACTTTTGGCGTTGAAGTAAGCGAAACATCCCGAAATATCCCGGGCAATCTAAACATATCCTGATCTTCCAAAAAGGAAGCGTCCGAACTCCGGTAAACTTCAACAGCCAACACATTTTCAGCACCCTTTTTTAAGTAAGGCGAGATATTGAAAGATGCGACGTTTCTGGAATTTTTTGAAAATCCGACATATTTGCCATTTATCCACAGGTAGAAAAAGGAGTCTACACCATCAAAATTGATAAATACCTCACGACCGTCCCAATGAGTAGGTACTGTAAAGTTACGTCGGTACGATCCTACTTCATTACGGTAGACATAAGTTGTCCAATCTTGGGCTGGCGTCCGCATAACTCCACCGCGCCAATCATCGACCTTTACTTGATGATGAAAGATCACACGTTGATTGGTATAAATAGGTACACCATATTTTAAGCTTCCATCCTTCTGTATACCATAAATATTCCAGCTCATAGGGACTGGAACAGATTCCCAGGCACCCACATTATAATTCGGGTCATAAAAGTCCTTTGGTCGCTCTTCCGGGGTCTTTACCCAGTTAAACTTCCAGGATCCATTGAGCGAAAGCCAATAGTTACTATGCTCGGGAAGTACTTTTCGCGCACTTTCTACGTTCTGAAAGGAGAAGAACGACGCATGCGGCAACTCCTTATTAAGTGATAATAATTGAGGCGATTCCCATTCATTCCCTTTTGGAGCCGTTGTGGCTCCATACTGGAAACCGTCGATAGATGACGTAATCGTTTGCCCTATCGTGACGGTAGTGTCCAGCGACAGCAATGAGGCTAGAATCGTTGAAAAAATAACAGAGTTTCTTAACATAATGTAATTAAGCAATTTAGTCCAGGAAACCAAATGTAACTTCATTTTGTAGTAATAACAAGCAGATTATTAAAGCACTCGATTGCGAAACTTTTTCGATACAAAAAAGATCATATCGAACTTTAAAATTGTTCTATAGGTTCTCCATTTCAGGATCGTACATAAAACAATGTAAAAACGTAAAAAATTGACCCGGCGAAAAATAACGATGTCCTCCCAAAAGAAGCTGATTCCAATAAAAAACAAATGCTTTCGGTTTCAAGGAATAAGCCTTATTTTTGGGGATAGATTTCACTTTAAACAAATAAAAGTTTACGTTTGAAAATATTTCGAAGAATTTTATTTTTCAAAGGGTTACAATTTAAGCATTAAGGTATTAATAGGTGAGTAAATTCAGTAAATCAGTCCTGCTAGAAAATGATGAGCAAATCATTGAAGGCATCAAAGACGGCAACAGCTTGGCGATAGATGCTATCTACAAGCGGTACTATCCGTCTATAAGCCATATGATCTTGCAAAACAATGGAAGTGAGGATGAAGCGAAAGATATTTTTCAAGAAGCTGTCATTGTGCTCTACGATAAAGTTACCAAAGGGAACTTTGAGCTCAGCAGCAAACTTAAAACATATCTTTACTCGATTTGCAGAAGGCTTTGGCTTAAGCAACTCAATCGTGCTGGTTTTGGCAACAGTGACATTAGCGGTTATGAAGATTCCTTATTTGAGGAAGAAGATCTACAACAGCATCAAGAACTTGAAAAGAAGTTCGACCAAATGGAACTTGCCTTAGAGAAAATGGGAGAACCTTGTAAGACAATCTTACATGATTTCTACATCTTAAACCATTCGATGCAGGACATCTGTGATAAATTTGGTTATACCAATACAGATAATGCCAAGACTCAGAAGTATAAATGCCTACAACGGCTGAAAAAAATATTTTTTTCAACAGATTAAAATTAGTGTAACACCATGGGAACAATGAATCAAAAAGAATTTTTCGAATTAGCAGACCAGTATCTTCGCGGCGAATTATCGGCCGAAGAAAAAGCTGCATTTGAATCTTTTTGTGCTGATCAGCCCTCCTATGCTGCCCAATTACAACAACACCGCGAATTTGTTGCCAATATGAAAGAAACCAGTCAACGGCTGGATTTCAAAAATGCTTTAGCACAATCAGCAAAAGAATACCATAAAACCCAAAACACAGCCGCAAAGGTAGTTCCTATAAAACAATCAGCGGTAATTTCACTTTGGGAACGCATCAAAGCAAGTTCTTTAGTGGCTGCAGTGGTAGCGGTATTTGCAGTATTTGGCACATTATGGCTGAGCGGTTATTACAGCAACCTCGAGAAAGCATCTTCCGATTACAGTGCATTACGTAGAGACATGAACAATGTCAAAAAGAACGTCAACGCACACAACGCTGCTATCAGGGATATCAATGACAAAAAATCTGTAAAAGGTACCGAAAGCCAGTTTGGTGCAACAGGATTTATGTTGACGACAGATGGCTATGTCGTCACCAATTACCATGTCATTAGCGGGGCTGATTCGATCTATTTACAAAATAGTAAAGGCGAATCGTATAAAGCACAAATCGTACACACCGATCCAAGCAAAGACTTGGCGATCTTATACATCGCAGATAAGACCTTTAAGAAAGCTAAAAGCTTACCTTACACGTTCAAAACGTCGACTTCAGATCTTGGTGAAGATATTTATACGATCGGGTTTCCTCGGGACGAAGCAGTATATGGTCAGGGATACCTAAGTTCATCAACAGGTTATGCCGGTGATACCATCGCTTATCAGATCTCCGTACCTGTCAATCCAGGTAACAGTGGCGGTCCGGTATTGGATAGCAGAGGTAATGTGATTGGTATTATTTCCGGAAAACAACGTGGCATAGATGGTGCCGCCTTTGCAATCAAAACGAAATCAATCTTGAACGCCTTAGCGGACATACCAAGTGATTCACTGGTTACCGGTCTTAAGATCAACAAAAAGAATAGCTTGGCAGGTTTACCAAGAACAGAACAAATCAAGAAAATGCAAGACTATATCTACATGGTTAAAGTCTATTAGGAGGCATTTATAACTTATAAAAAAGGCAACGTTTTTCAACGTTGCCTTTTTTTGTTCTTTAATTCCAAGGGCTTACTCCCTATAGATTAGGCTGTGGCGTCGTTCTCAAATACGGTTTGATCTCTTTGAAGCCTTTTGGAAATTTAGCAGGAATATCTTCTGTCTTAATCGCTGGCACAACAATAACATCTTCACCATGCTTCCAGTCAGCGGGCGTAGCGACTTGATAATCGGCAGTTAACTGTAAAGAATCAATGACCCGTAAAATTTCATCAAAATTACGACCTGTTGATGCTGGATAGGTCAGCGTCAATTTGATCTTTTTGTCAGGACCGATAATAAATACGGAACGTACGGTCGCTGTTGCGGAAGCATTTGGGTGGATCATATCGTACAATTCGGATACATGATGATCTTCATCAGCAATAACCGGAAAATTCACTTCGGTATTTTGCGTTTCATTGATATCCTTAATCCAATTCAAGTGATCGTTTACATTATCGACGCTTAGCGCAATGGCCTTCACACCCCTCTTGTCAAATTCAGATTTCAATTTTGCCGTACGGCCCAACTCTGTAGTACATACCGGCGTATAATCTGACGGGTGCGAAAAGAAAACGACCCAGCTATCTTTGATATAATCGTGAAAGTCTATTTCACCAATGGTTGTTTGCGCTTTGAAATTTGGCGCTTCATCCCCTAATCTTAAACTCATAATCTTATTTTTTAAATGTGTTTAAATTATATAGTCTACAAATATAGTAGATTAAATTTAGCAAACAAGTAATTCTTCAATTTTTTAAATTGAAATGAAAAAACTAAACTTAATCCAATTGAAAGTAAGGATTTTACAATTATAAACAAAATGAAAACCAACATGCCCCTTGCTACTTGTCCGCCCTACCCTGGCCATTACTTTCCAAAATGCTTATAATGATTAGCTCAAGTAGATTAAAAAGTAATTTGCTATATTACTATGCTTGCATAATATATATTTTGTATATTTGAGTATGTTGGTACACCGAGCTCATAAAATGATTGTGAGTTGGGAGGAAACTTTTTGACAGCAAACCTTATTATATATACGTTATCGGCTTGGTAACTGATGAACCAAAAAACTGAAATGCCATGAATTTTGAATTAAGCGAAGAGCATAAAATGATCTGCGACGCAGCGCGGGAATTTGCCCAGGAGCTAAAGGCTGGGGCAATCGAGCGCGATGAAGCCGCAAAATTTCCAACAGATTTTGTCAAGCAAATGGGCGAACTAGGGTTTATGGGTATCATGACCCCCGAAGCTTATGGCGGAGCTGGAATGGATACGTTGGCCTATGTTCTTGTGCTCGAAGAAATTGCCAAAATTGATGCCTCAGCGGCCGTTATCGTATCCGCCCACAATTCCCTGGTATTATATGGACTCAATGCTTATGGTACAGAGGAACAAAAACAAAAGTACCTGATTCCTTTAGCGAAAGGTGAAAAACTTGGTGCTTTTGCGTTGTCAGAACCTGAAGCTGGTTCGGACGCCTCCTCACAGCATACCACCGCCGAAGATAAGGGGGATCACTATCTCCTAAATGGTACAAAAAATTGGATCACCAATGGTGGCCATGCCGATATCTATCTTGTCATTGCACAGACACATCCTGAAAAAGGCCACAAAGGAATCAATGTATTGATCGTTGAAAAAGGGCTGCCGGGATTTACCATTGGTCCTAAAGAAAACAAATTGGGTATCCGTAGTTCCGATACCCATTCACTCCTATTTTCCGATGTTCAGGTTCCCAAGGAAAACCGTATCGGAGAAGATGGCTTCGGATTTAAATTTGCTATGAAAACACTCGATGGCGGTCGCATTGGGATTGCGGCACAGGCCTTAGGAATTGCTGCGGGTGCCTATGACCTTGCTTTGGCTTACTCAAAAGAACGAAAGACCTTTGGAAAACCGATTTCGGATCATCAGGCCATACAGTTTAAATTGGCCGACATGGAAGTTGATATCGAGGCAGCTCGACTTTTGACGTATAAAGCTGCCTGGACGAAAGACCAGGGGCTTCCTTACGGTAAAGAAGCTGCCATGGCCAAACTGCATGCATCTGAAGTTGCCATGAAACACACTGTCGAAGCTGTACAGATCCACGGTGGCTACGGTTACGTAAAAGAATATCATGTCGAGAGGTTAATGCGCGACGCAAAAATCACGCAAATATATGAGGGAACTTCTGAGATCCAACGTCTGGTGATTGCCCGTGAGATCCTGCGCTAAGGTCTCCGTCATGCAATGAACCCAAAAAGTTAAACACTTTTTTAGGGCTTTGCATGACGGATAGCTTTGTTAATCTAAAGACTCTTCAATTTGTTGTCGATCATAGCAAGATATTGATAATCCTGAAAGGCAAAGCTCGCCGTTTCAGCCATCGCCAGATTCAAAATAAACTTTGCTTTACGAAGTAAATTCTCCTGATTGCCATCTGTAGCATTCAACCCATCAAATAACAACGTTAAAGCCAATGGATGTAGTTGCTGAATTTGAAGATCTGTTTTGAGATATGCCGAAAGTTCATTTTCGGAAAGATTTAAAAAATAGGTCCTACTCTTTTCGAAGAATTTCTCATAAGCATCTTCAAATACTGCTGGATCAGTCGGCTCCGTAAAAGCATCATGCCCTTCTGTCCATATGCGAAGAAATTTACCAATTTCTTCGATCCAATTCATCAATACATCTTTCTTAAAACTTAATCCCATGATCTATGCTTATCTGATCTGTCCATTTCCGCGGACAATCCACTTCTCTGTTACCAATTTTTCCAATGCAAATGGTCCACGGGCATGTAACTTTTGGGTCGAGATACCTATTTCTGCACCCAGACCAAACTCACCTCCGTCCGTAAAACGTGTAGATGCATTGGCATATACCGCGGCAGCATCCACTGTATTCAAAAATTGTTCAATATGGAGTTCACTGGAAGAAACAATACATTCCGAATGTTTGGAAGAATATTTTGCGATATGCTCCAAAGCTTCGTCCAAACTGGTGACCGTCTTTATTGAACACTTCAAATCTAAAAATTCTCTTCCAAAATCCGCTTCTTCTGCGCGCTTTAAATTTGAAAAATTTTGACCCTGTAATACCTCATAAGCTGTAGGGTCCGCGAAGACTTCCACCTGAGCATCTTCAAAATAAGTTTTCAATTTCGTTAGGAACTCGGCAGCAACAGCACGATCGACCAAAACAGTATCTAAAGAATTACACACCGATGGCCTGGAAATTTTAGCATTGGCAACAATTTTCGCTGCCATATCCAAATCTGCTGTACGGTCCACATAAGTATGGCATACTCCTGCTCCAGTTTCAATAACTGGTACTTTAGCGTGTTCCCTGACATAATCGATCAGCGACTGTGAACCCCGTGGTATGATAATATCCACGAATTGGGTAGCTTCCAATAATTCCGAAACATGCTTCCTATCAACAGGCAACAGTTGCACAATAGTTGTTGCAATACCATACTGCTCTAAGACAGCATGGATCACTTTCAACAACGCCTCGTTGGTGTGTAACGCGTCCGAACCACCGCGCAATAGACAAACGTTACCCGACTGAATACACAATGCAGCAACGTCTATCGTCACATTAGGTCGCGATTCGTAGATGACCCCAACGACTCCGAGTGGAACCGTAATTTTCTCGATCTCCAATCCATTTGGCAATATCTTTTTTAGTAATAACTGATCTGTTGGATCTGCCAACTGAGCGATCTGCTTAACACTGTCAGCCAAACCTTTTAGACGATCGCTATTGAGCAAAAGACGATCCTTTTTGGGGTCGTCATCAGCCATACGATCCAAATCAATCTTATTGGCTTTTAATACATCAGTAGTATGTGCGATAAGACCTTCTGCGATGGCATTTAAAATAGTTATTTTGGTATCAGGAGCCAGTTGTTGCAAAATTTGTTTTGCTTTGGCCGCCGCCTGAAGTTGGTTTAAGATGGATTCACTCATAATAATACAATATCATTTGCATGTGCAATTTCTACATTTTTTTTACTGGTCTGGGACAAAGCGGATGAATCCATCTTCGCGCGGGCAACGGCAACAGTTAAGCCTTCTAGATTGACAATATTTAACACTTCTCCTTTTTCAAAATGCTCGACGATACGGGTTACCCCCACAGCGAGTAAACTTTTGTGCTTCAATAATGCTTCCTCCGCTCCACGATCAACCATCAATTCCCCTTTTATTAAACTTCCACTCGCGAGCCATTTCTTGCGGGAAGAGATCTTCTTACTTTGAGCCAGACACAATGTGCCAGTCTCGTGCTTAACCGCTTTTTGTATCGCCTCCTCGGTTTGCATACTAAAAATCACCACAGCAATCCCCATTTGATTGGCCAATCGGGCAAAGTTCAATTTCGAGGTCATTCCCCCTAATCCTACGGAAGATTTATCCTTCCTTGCCAGCCCTAAAATATCCCGGTCAATTGTTTCAATTTGCGGTATAATCTTGTTGTTTGCATCCAACACACCAGGAACGGAAGTGCTAAACAGTAATTTTTCGGCACCAAAACCAACAGCAATCAAGGTTGCCAGCTCATCATTATCTGAAAACTTCAGTTCTTTATTACTCACCACATCATTTTCATTTGCGATTGGAATAACATTGTTCCGCCACAATTCCTCATACGTATTTTTCAATTGTAGAAATTGATCCCGATTGGAAAAGTGATGTCGCTCACATAAACTCTGCGCCAATGAAATTTTAAACGGTCGGAAATAAGTAGAATACGTATTAATCAATATAGGGTTCCCAATTGCAGCAGCTGCTTTGCGTTCGGATAGCGTTCCTGTGTAGCTGGGCAGAAAACGTTTACCGGCAGCAACAGCACCTGAAGAGACCAAGACGATATTGTATTTCTTTTGTAAGGAAGCAATTTGCCTAGCGATCTCCAAAACAATACGTTCATCAACTTCTCCCTCTTTCGTGGTAATAGAAGCCGATCCAAATTTGACAACGAGAATTGGCTTTTTCATTTTTTAGTATGTTTTAGTTTAGATTTGAGCACTAATTTACTGAGAAGAATTTGATTTACGCAAAATATGTTAACAATTGAACAATATAGTTCAATCGTTAACCTTAGGAAGTACGGCCCAATCTATTAGGTCCAGGAGCATTCGTGTACCCGGCGTTTATCCCGTAGGAAATTTTACTTTGGCAGAATGCTGCGGAAAGCACAAAAAACAGTATTATGCTGTAGATTAAATGTTTCATATGTAGCCAATTTATTTACAATTGCTACAAATATGGACGGTGGAATCTTAATTTATACGCTATTTAGCGTCGTTTAACAAATCTTAAATTGATTAACAATAACTAAAACCGACTTCCTTTACGAAGGGAATCGCTCTTCATAGAGCTTCTCCAAGGAGAACATTTCATCACGATATTTCGCTGCTTCCAAGAAATCCATTTCTTTCGCTGATTTATCCATTTTCTTCCGTACGTTATCGATCG
Source organism: Sphingobacterium sp. UBA7631 (assembly GCF_002483935.1). NCBI lineage: Bacteria > Pseudomonadati > Bacteroidota > Sphingobacteriia > Sphingobacteriales > Sphingobacteriaceae > Sphingobacterium > Sphingobacterium sp. UBA7631. The sequence continues at coordinate 20,738 of NZ_DLIX01000008.1, read as the reverse complement.
CTTTCTTCAGATCCTTCTCACTGAGATACTGCATCACTGGATCAGCTGCAATGGCCTGCGACGGATCAGGTTCAACATAAATTTTAGGTTCAATACCCGAGAAATCAGCAACAGAAGTCTGCTCTAAGATCTCCTCTCTTGTTTTGCCCACAGTACGCGGTGTAATGCCATGTTCCAAGTTATATTTCATCTGCTTGTCTCGGCGACGATTGGTTTCATCTATTGTGACGCGCATGCTATCCGTCATTTTATCCGCATACATAATAACCCGACCTTTATCATTCCGGGCCGCGCGACCAATCGTCTGAATAAGCGATCGTTCGGAACGCAGAAAGCCCTCCTTATCCGCGTCGAGAATAGCAACAAGCGTGACCTCCGGCAAATCAAGCCCCTCACGAAGTAAATTCACCCCGACCAGGATATCAAATTCACCCAAGCGGAGCCCCCGCAAGATTTCAACCCGCTCCAAGGTTTTAATTTCAGAGTGGATATAACGGACTTTTAAGTTCAGCTTGGTCATATATTTGGAAAGTTCTTCAGCCATGCGTTTGGTCAATGTAGTAGCCAAAACACGTCCTCCCTCTTTAATGGTCTTATCGACTTCTTCCAAGAAATCATCGACCTGATTAATCGCTGGTCGTACTTCAATAATTGGATCCAGAAGTCCTGTTGGGCGAATGACCTGCTCAACGACAACACCTTCGGTCTGCTGCAGTTCGTAATCGCCCGGAGTCGCCGATACATAAATCGTCTGATTTGTCAAGGATTCAAACTCCGGAAAGTTTAAAGGTCTATTATCCAAAGCCGCGGGCAACCTAAACCCATGTTCTACCAAGGAAACTTTTCGCGATCGGTCACCTCCATACATCGCACGTAATTGCGGTAAGGTCACGTGACTCTCATCAATGACCAACAGGTAATCTTCCGGAAAATAATCCAGCAAACAGAACGGACGCATCCCCGGTTGTCTACCATCAAAAAAGCGGGAATAATTTTCAATCCCCGAACAATAGCCCAGTTCACGCATCATTTCCAGATCATAATTGACCCGCTCCTCTAAACGCTTCGCCTCCAGCATTAAGCCCTCATCTTCCAGTTGCGTTTTCCGTTGCATCAATTCATCTTGGATAGCCCAGATCGATTCTTTGAATTTTTCTTTCGGTGTAACGAAGAGATTTGCTGGAAAAAGAGCAAGATCTTCCATCTTGTTGAGCGTTTTCCCTGAAATGGGATCGATCTCACTCAGTTCGTCAATTTCATCCCCAAAGAATGAAATCCGAATAGCATTATCCAAGTATGCCGGAAACACGTCCACTGTATCACCTTTAACCCGAAAGGTACCCCGTTTAAACTCTGTGGTCGTTCGCGAATATAAAATCTCCACCAGCTTATGCAGGAAAGCGTTTCTAGTGACAGTCATACCGACCCCAAAACGAAAGATAGACCGGGAGAAATCTTCCGGATTTCCCATACCGTAGATACAGGATACCGACGAGACGACAACAATATCACGCCGTCCCGACATCAATGACGACGTGGTTGCCAAACGCAGCTTTTCGATTTCCTCGTTAATCGCCAAATCCTTCTCGATGTAGGTATTTGTCGAAGCAATAAAAGCTTCGGGTTGATAATAATCGTAATAAGACACAAAATAGTTGACAGAGTTATTGGGAAAGAACTGTTTGAATTCACCGTACAACTGAGCCGCCAAAGTTTTATTGTGGCTTAAAATCAATGTCGGCTTTTGGGTTTCCTGAATCACATTGGCAACAGTAAAGGTTTTGCCCGATCCCGTTACCCCCAAAAGCGTCTGGTATTGCTCTGCCTGCTCTACCCCTGCTACCAACTGCTTAATTGCTTCTGGCTGATCGCCTGTGGGTTTGTACTCCGATGTCAATTCAAATTTCATATATTTCCTATTTCTTTAAGAAAACCATTCAGGCCTTTTCCAGCAAACATTGCACCACGAATTGCTTGAGCCCTAAGCTCAAAAACAGTTTTTGTAATCCGATGGTTTCAATCTGCTTCAAGACGATTTGTTGATCTGTGGTCCAGGCCATATCCTGCTATGGTCTTACACAAATTTACTAAAAATTTTACCATTTTAGCGCAAACTATAATAATACCATAGATGTTATTACTTTCAATTGATTATTTATTATCTTTAGCTTAACTGAACTAGCACACACGCCATGGTCACTATTCTATCTACCCAAAATAGCATTGCAAATCATTTTATTGCCGAACTGAGAGATATCACGATTCAACAGGATCGCATGCGCTTTCGTCGGAATCTGGAACGATTAGGTGAAATTTTCGCTTATGAAATCAGCAAGACGATGGCTTATAAACCTGTTGAAGTTGAAACTCCGTTAGGTGTGGCCAAAACCCATCTCTTGATGGAACAACCCGTACTCGCTACAATTCTGAGAGCGGGGCTTCCCTTTCATCAGGGACTTTTAAATGTATTTGATCATGCCGACAATACCTTCATTGCGGCCTATCGGCATACCAAAAAGAGCGGTGAGTTTGAAATTCATAAAGAATATGTCAATACGCCAAACTTAGATAATCGTACAGTAATCATTGTAGACCCCATGTTGGCCACAGGAAAGAGCCTTGTATTATGCTGTAAGGATCTCCTGGCCGAATATGACATCAAGGAATTACACATTGTTGCAGCCATTGCATCCGAGGAAGGACTGAATCACGTTCAGGCTTTTGTACCTACGGCGCACATCTGGGTAGGTGACGTCGACCACGAACTGACCTCAAAAGCTTATATTGTACCTGGACTCGGTGATGCCGGAGACCTGGCCTATGGTGTAAAACATCATTAATGTGGATAAATTATTTAAAACTAAATTAACACTTAGATCATTGAAATTCAGTAAATTTATGTCAATGATGAAGTTTAATTTTTTTATATCTAATCTATATCGCTATGAGATGGCAAAAATACAATGGCGAATCCATTCGCTCCACGATTTTCGATGCTGTTGAGGAAGTCATTAAACGAGAAGATGCCCTAGGGAATAAGCTCAAGGTTTATATAGGCACCGATTCCCAAGTCAAGAGAGGCATCATCGACTTCGCTACAGTCATCGTCTTTCTCCGGGAACATAAAGGTGGATTTATGTTTATCCAACGGGACAAAAGGCATCACCGAATGAGCATTAAAGAAAGGATGCTGCTCGAAGTCCAAAAATCCATCGATATAGCCTATCAACTCTGCCCCCTCCTCGAAAAACACAAAGTAGACCTCGAAGTCCACGCCGACATCAACACCAATCCAAATTTCCAGTCAAATGTTGCCCTGAAAGAAGCCATGGGGTATATTATGGGTATGGGGTTTGTTTTTAAGGCTAAGCCCGAATCCTTTGCCAGTACCAATTGCGCGAATAAACAGGTTCAATAACGGACTATAGGGCAGACTTTGTATATTTAGGGTGTAATTTTTAATACACCACATGCAGGATTTTTTTCAGCAGATTGCACGTCAATTTGCCCAGACCTCTTGGCTCGAATGGTTAGGTACCCTGACAGGCTTTCTTTGTGTCTATTTGGCCGCTAAGCAAAATATATGGAACTGGCCAATCAGTATCATCAGCGTAGCGTCCTACGCGATTCTGTTTTATAATGCCAAACTGTACGGAGATACTGTACTACAGTTCTACTTCCTGTCCACAGCTGTGTACGGTTGGTATTATTGGATAAGACGAAAAGAAGAAAAAAAGAAACCTATCGTCAAAGCCAGCAATGGGCAGCTGCTCCTTTGCCTCCTGGCAATCCTGATCCTAACACTATCAATCGGTTATCTCCTCGATAGCAAGACAAATTCCGATGTCCCTTATATTGACGCATTCTGCACCTCCGTAAGTTTTGTTGCTCAATTTCTGATGACGCGCAAAGTGCTTCAAAATTGGCTCTTATGGGTATTTGTGGATATTTGTTATATCCCGCTCTATATACACAAAGACCTTATGCTGACCGCAGTACTCTACCTTGTTTTCACGCTCATCGCTTGGAATGGCTATCGCGATTGGCAGAAAACCTATAAAAATTTTGCGTAATATTGCGTATCAAAACGATCGATGTGGGAAAAGATTTCATAAAAATTGCCGTTGTTGGCCCCGAGTCCACCGGAAAATCAACGATGGCACAATTTCTTGCCAAGGAATTTCAGACGGTATGCGTACCCGAGTATTCACGTTATTATTGCCAAAGCCTCAACAATAAATATACCCTGCAGGACGAAGTCAATATGTTTTATGGACAGGTAGCCCTAGAGGAAGCCCTGATCCCTTTAGCGCAAGACCAGCTCCTCATCTGTGACACCACCTTTCTTACGGTAAAAATTTGGTCAGATCATCTTTTCGGTCATACGCCGCAGGAAGTCACCGATAAAATTCAACAACATGTTTATGATCTCTACCTGCTGATGGATATCGATCTACCTTGGCAGGATGATCCACTACGGGATTTTCCCGAACAGCGCGAACACTTCATGGAGATCTGGAAAAGCGAATTGAACGCCATTAATGCGAATTACCGTCTTATTTCCGGGCTCGGCGACCAACGTCTTGAAAATGGACTTCATGCGGTAAAAGATTTTCTGACATTGATTTGAGACAAGTGTCTTGACGAAGCAGCCTTTTACAGCTATATTTGTAAGCATAAAGTATAGCTGTTGTTTATACGGGCTAAAAATACTTGCCCAGCGACAGAAAGCTTTATAGAAACAATTAAAATAGAATATTAACATTTTACTTAAGAAATAATGTATCCAGAATATTTAGTAACTCCAATGCGTCAAGAGTTAGTTGATGCAGGATTCGAAGAATTAAAAACTCCTGAAGCAGTTGATCAGGCTATCGCATCAGAAGGAACTGTCTTTGTGGTTGTAAACTCTGTTTGTGGTTGCGCTGCAGCAAATGCACGCCCAGCTGCAAAAGCTGCTGTAAAAAATGAAAAACACCCAGCTAAATTGGTCACTGTTTTCGCAGGTATGGAAACTGATGCTGTAAACACTGCACGTAACTACATGTTGCCTTATCCGCCATCTTCACCAGCAATGGCTTTATTTAAAGACGGAAAATTGGTACACATGATTGAAAGACATATGATTGAAGGTCGCCCGGCACAAATGATTGCTGACAATTTAGTTGCAGCATTTGACGAGTACTGTTAATCACGTATTTTGATTTTTGAATTAAAAAGGCTGTCCAAGTTATTTGGATAGCCTTTTTTGTATTTGGATAATCCGTATTCGCATTACTTTTCCTTCAGGTTGCCTTTCACTACTTTACTGATGATCTACTGTCCCAATAATACGCGACAATTCAGCGTAGGTACTTCACGTAAAGCAATTCGATAAGTCAAAACCCCGAGTCCGCATCTCCAATAGATCTAGCCCCAAGCCTAGTTTCCGTTTATTCAAAGCTTTTTGCTATTTTTAGGTTATGAAAACCTTCCCAATCATCATTTTTTTGTTCTGCTTGACAATCATTTCATGTTCACCACAAACGAAAGTGGACCTCATTGTTTATCATGCGCAAATATATACTGTAGATTCGGCTTTTAGTATGGCACAAGCTTTTGCTGTCAAAGACGGTAAATTTATTGCCATCGGTTCCGATGAAGAAATACAGCGGAAGTACAAAGCAATAGAAAAAATTGACGCACAGGGGAAGGCCATTTATCCGGGATTCTACGATGCCCATGCGCATTTATTTGACGAAGCCGAACTAATGGATCAAGTCGACCTAAACGGCGCCGATTCTTTCGAAGAGGTTATTCAACGTGTCAAAAACTACCAACAAAAAAATCCGCACAAAACTTGGCTGATCGGTGGTGGCTGGGACCAAAATCGCTGGAAAGATAAAACTTTCCCAACCAAGGATCTACTCGACAAAGCTTTCCCGGATATCCCCGTCTACCTTATGCGTGTAGATTATCATGCGGCGGTTGCGAACTCCAAAGCACTCGAATGGGCAAAATTAACAAGTATCCCCATCATTCGCGGCGGTGTGGTCGGCGGGACTAATAATACTCCCAATGGTCTCTTGATCGACAATGCAATGGATCTTGTCAATAAGACAATTCCGGTTCCGAGTGAAAAAGAATATTTAAGAATGCTCAAGCGGACGCAAGACTCTCTCCTTTCCGTTGGCCTTACCTCCATTGTAGACGCAGGTTTATCAAAAGAAAGACTCGATCTGCTAAAAAAATACTATCGGGAAGAACAGTTGAAAATTAGAGATTATGCCATGATCCTAGGCAATCCCCAAAATATAAAGTCATTTATCGATCAGGGTTTCTATGAAACAGACCGTTTCGAGATCAAAGGATTTAAACTGCTCGCCGATGGCGCATTGGGATCCCGTGGTGCATGCCTCCTTGCGCATTACCATGATGCCCCCACCCACGGCTTTCTCCTCCATAGCCCTCAAGAATACGAAGCAATGATCAAACAGATTGCCGAAAGTAAGTTTCAGGCAAATACCCATGCGATAGGCGATTCGGCCAATCGTATTATATTGGATATTTATGGCAAATACCTCCACAATAATGGCGATCGTAGATGGCGCATCGAGCACGCCCAAATTATATCGCCTGCAGATTTTGATAAGTTTCGAAAGTATCAAATCATACCATCTGTACAACCCACACATGCAACCTCCGATATGTACTGGGCCAAAGATCGACTCGGTGAAGAACGTATGAAAGGCGCTTACGCTTATAAGCATCTGTTGAAAGAATATGGAAAACTCGCATTGGGGAGTGATTTTCCGGTCGAACATTTCAATCCCTTATATGGTTTCCACGCGGCAGTAGCCCGCGTCGACAAAAAAGGGTATCCTAGCCACGGATTTCAGATGCAAGACGCGATAAGCCGTGAAGACGCTTTGAAAGGAATGACAATCTGGGCTGCATACTCTTGTTTTCAGGAGAAAAAAAGAGGAAGTATCGAAGTGGGAAAAGATGCCGATTTTGTTATCCTCGAAAAGGATATCTTGAAAATTCCGAATGAGCAACTGCGAAATGTAAAAACAGAACGGACAGTAATTGCAGGTGAGACCCTGTTTAAAAGATAACAAGAACTGATATGCCTAGCCATACCCAATAAACTTATACCGCTAACGAAACAAGATAGCTAACAAAAGTATTGCTAACAAGTCAAACCTTTCTTAACCTGCATTAGCACAACCCTAGGGAGGATAATAACGAAAAGTTCAAATAAATTTTTACAATTACGAATATTTCGTATATTTACGATATAAACATATATTTATGAAATATTCATTATCAATCCTACTGTCTGTGGCCACGCAGCTATTATTTGCACAAGAGCGTACTCCTGCCATCGCTAAAGTGCATTACGAATTCAAACATGTCAATGACAGTACCCAACGGGACCAATTTTTACGCGATGAAACAGTGGTTTACCTGAATCAGCAGGGCAGCTACTATACGTCATATTCATCCAAACGCATGCAGGAAGAGGTCAAAAAACAGATGGAAGATCCCGCATTTTCAGGCAATCTAACCCTTACTACGCGCTCCTCGCCCTCATCATCATCTTATCTAATCAACCCCGATCAAAATAAAATAACAGAGGTAATATCCGTTGCTAGTGACCATTTCTCCATTACTTCACCATATCCCACACAGGATTGGGAAATCTTGGGAGATCGTAAAGAAATCGGTGGTTACAATTGCCAAAATGCGAAGGCAACATTCAAAGGCCGCACCTATATCGCCTGGTTTACAACCGAACTTCCATTTTCCTATGGTCCCTGGAAACTCCATGGTCTACCCGGACTTATCCTTGACGCACGGGACACAAAAAATGAAGTGATTTTTGCTTACGCCGGATTCGATAAAATTGAAGATGGAAAAACATTTGTCGAACTGCCACAAAATACCATCGCAAGTACGACAGATGAAGTAAAGAAAATTCAGGAAGCCTTTAAGGCCAATCCTCAAGCCTACATGCAAGCGCAATCCGGAAAGAATAGAGCCATCAATGTAGGCTCAAACGGAAACATCGTTGCCGTTCGATCCGGTAATTCAGGTGGAAGCTCCCCTATTGGTGCTTTGGATCCATCCAAAATAAAAAGTTTCAATATTTCAAGAGACGATAAATACAAACCTTCGAAGGTTACCAATAATCCGATAGAGCTGACGCCTTAATGAAAGTATTTCTATGTTTATTTATAGTCGTTTTGCTTGGGCAAATAACCTTTGCCCAGCAAACGATTAGTGGAACGGTCCAAGTGGATAAGACACAGCATCCCGTACCCTTTGCCAGTGTCAACATCCTTTCAGACGGTAAAATCATCGCTTTCAAGCCGACAGATAAAGATGGGCGTTTCACAATCACATTGACAAAGGAATATGCGAGCCTTTACCTGCAGATCAATCACCTTACTTACGAAAAATTTGAACTCAAACTTGGCACACAGACATCCAATCTTCGGATCGCCCTCGTTCCAAAAACCAATCTGCTACAAGACGTCATTGTAAAGAGCAAACCTAAAGTGAGCCGTTCAAATGATACGATTTCCTACGACGTCGGATCTTTTGCCAAAGAGGAGGATCGCAATATAGGCGACGTAATCAAACGCCTTCCGGGCATGGAAGTTACCGAATCGGGGCTTATAAAATACCAGGATAAAACCGTTTCTAAACTTTACATTGACGGTGACGATCTGTTGGAAAATCGCTATGGTGTAGGTACACGGACAATCCCGCATAAAATGGTAAAGGACATTCAGGTGCTCGACAATCACGAACATTATAAGGTCATTAAAAATAAAAGATTTACAGACGACGTCGCCATCAATCTCGTTATCAAAGAGGAAGCCAAGCTGAAGCTCACTGGACAGGCCAAAATTGGCGTCGGCACCCCCAATCTCTATGATCCTGAATTGAATTCAATCCTATTCAACAAGAAAGTAAAGATGCTGAATGTTCTCAACGGGAATAATACAGGTCATGATCTTTCCGGAGATATTATTGGAGCCAATCAATCCTCTTTACTGGCCAAGTTCGGCAGCTCGACTATCAACAATCTCCTGGCGACGAGCACAACAGGCAGTCCAAATATTCCTAAAAACAATTATTACTTCAACAATACCGGTTCACTGAACACCAATAACCTATACAATCTCAAGAATCTCTGGCAGCTAAAATCCAATATTCAGGTTTTATACGACAACGATAGGCAAAATAATGCCTCAAACACGCAATACCTGCTCGATGATGGTGATGTTTATTTTAATGAGCAAAATCACATGAAAACAGCGCGTTGGCTTGGCGCAGCCAGACTTTCGGCATCTACCAATACGGAAAAGAAATATGCGAGCAATACTTTATCATTTGAATATGAAAAAAAAGATATTACAGCATTGCTGGCAAACTCCTCAGGGCAGATCGAGCAGTTCCAAAAACACCACATCAAGGGATTCAGCAACTTGTTCAGCTATATACCCCAACTTAAAAACAATGACATTATTGCAATCAACTGGTCTTTAAATTATGGCAATAAACCGCAGACATTACAGATCTATCCCGGTGTTTTTCCAGAAATACTCAACGATAGCATTCCCTATAAAAGCAGCCGCCAGCAAATCGAAGTTCCTTCCTTTTTTACGGAGATCAGTACAGGTTATCGCTTCAATAAAGGCAGAATCAAACAATACTATCAAATTGGCTTCAATACAGATCGTCAACATTTCAACTCACTCCTTACCATAGTAGATAATGAGCAACGTGTTCGAACATTGGGCGATAATACCCGTAATAATCTGTATTGGAGCAGATCCCAAGCGTTTATTACATCGCAATATTCCTGGAAAACAAATCGATTTGAAACCCAGCTCGAGATCCCGATCACCTATTTGTTTACGCATTATGAAGATGTCAGCCATCAACTGGCCACGTCCAAAAATTCCATGCTGATCAATCCTAATTTAAAAGCAAGATGGCAGATTTCACAAGAAGACTATCTTCAATTTAACTATCAATTTGCGCAGGATATAGGCAATATTGAAGATATATACCTTGGTGCCGTATTACGGAACTATAGAATGCTTAGCCAAAATAATGCAGCGCTAAATGAATCCAAAAAACATACGTTTAATCTCAATTATAATTTGGCCCGCACCCTAAAAGTATTATTTGCAAATGCAGGTATTAGCTATACAAGATCGCTTTCCAACACGATGTTATCGTCCGTTATAAAAAATAACATCACCGAAAACATATTGGTCAATATGGATAACCTGCAAGATCGATGGTCATCTCAGATCGGATTTGATAAATACATCTTCCCTTTGGCAAGTACCCTCAAACTAAAAGGAAGCATTTCTTACTTCAAATACAATCAATTGTTAAACAATGCGCTAGTGCCTACTCGAAGTATGAGCTATCTATTTCAGCCCAGTATTGAAGCTAAGGTATTTAAATCTTATAATATTTCCTATTCAGGACTATTCAATTGGAGCCGGAGCAAACAACAGGGCCTTGACAATGCGATCCAAAACAAAACTACCACCATGATGCATAACATAGGCTTTCCGGCCAGTCCCTTTAAAAATGGCTTTATGCGGCTAAACCTACGTAATCTTTCCACCTTTCAAACAAACATGAAGAATGCAAGTTATACCTTCATAGACTTTTTTACGCGCTATAAGATCAACAAGTGGAAAATGGATATCGAATTGGAAATGAATAATTTGGCCAATATCAAAAACTATCGCACCTACCTGATGACGGCCAATATGATTTCACAGAATGAATTTGAACTTCGCGGGAGAACAATTTTACTTCGTACAGTTTTCAACCTATAAGACATCGGATCCCATCGGAAAGAAACAATTACGTTTTCTAGTGCTCGTCTATTGTTGCGCCCATAGACCAATCTCTTCCAATTGAAATCTCGCTATTTTAGCAGATTATCGATGATGAACAAGAGTAATAAGTTTTTCAACCCCTAGAGGCAAACCGTGTGATAAAAAAAAATAGAAAAAAGAAGCCTGAGCAAAAAAATCACCCAGGCTTCTTTTTATATCTTGCGAAAAATATTCTTTGTTAAAAAACTTAGAAATGTTTTCTATTGCATATCAAATAAATGTTTCTCTGCATGGTAAGAAGAACGAACCAGCGGTCCAGACTCCACATACTTGAACCCCATTTCCAAACCAATTTTCTGATATTTCTCAAATTGTGCAGGCGTAATCCACTCGATTACAGGATGGTGAGCTTTGGTAGGCTGTAAATATTGCCCCAGTGTCAAAATATGTACCCCAACGTTATATAAATCTTGCATTGCCTCGATAACATCTTCCTCTGTTTCCCCTAAACCAAGCATAATTCCTGATTTTGTACGGAGTCCAGCTTCAGAAATCCGACGCAGACACTCAAGTGAACGATCATATTTAGCTTGAACGCGAACTTCTCTTGTCAAACGACGTACAGTTTCAAGGTTGTGCGAAACAACCTCGGGACGTACTGCGATCACGCGGTCCAAATTATCCCATTGTCCTTTAAAATCTGGCAAAAGTGTTTCTAAGGTTGTTTCTGGGCTTTCCCGACGAATGGCATTTATTGTCTCCGCCCATATTATCGAACCACCATCTTTTAGGTCATCACGATCCACCGAAGTGATCACACAGTGTTTTACCTGCATTAACTTGACAGAATTGGCAACACGATTAGGTTCATCCAGATCCACCGCCAACGGACGGCCTGTTGCTACCGCACAAAATGAGCAAGAACGTGTACAGATATTTCCCAAAATCATGAAGGTTGCTGTTCCAGCCCCCCAACATTCGCCCATATTCGGGCAATTTCCACTCTCACAAATTGTATGTAATTTATGCTCGTCTACAAGACTTCTGACATGTCTATATTCTTTACCAACAGGCAATTTGACACGCAACCAATCAGGCTTGCGTTGTGCAGGAGTTGCCGGAATAACTGGAAGTTCAATCATACAACAAAGTTAAGGATTAAAAATGTAATTTCTAACCGTCAATTTGTTGGTTTTATATCATAAAAAATGAGCGATTACCGCCAATAATAGAATTATGAAACAAAAATTAGGATATTTGTGTTGATTATCATTAATCTAATAACAAAACTATGCGACTGAGCCGATCTTTATCCATGTTGTTACTTGGGGGTGCAACCATCTTTACTGCGCATGCCCAAACCAACTTTGACATTATACCCAAACCTTCGAAAATCACATTGGCTACGGGAACATACGCTATCCCTACACATCTTCAGGTTATTGTTTCAGATGAATTTCAGGAGGCGACACAATTGCTTACTGAACACCCAGCTATCAAAAGCCTAGCTGTCGAAGTACTCAAGAAAAATAAAAAAGGTCCAAAAGAAGGCTTTCGCATTATTAAAGCAGTTGATGCAGATAACCTTAGCAAGAACGCCTATTCCATCCAAATCGATGAAAAAGGCCTGCTACTCAGGGCCTGGAATGTACCCCAGGTTATCAATGGGATTTACACGCTGGTTCAATTAGGCTATCTACAAGCCGATCCAAGTAAAGTAGCCTATGCGACTATAGTCGATGAGCCACGATTTGCCTACCGTGGCTTACACCTGGATGTATCGCGCCATTTTATGCCGCTATCTTTTGTAAAAAAGTATATCGACATCATGGCCATCTATAAGTTCAACAACTTTCATTGGCATTTAACCGACGGAGCGGGATGGCGATTGGAGATTAAGAAATATCCGGAATTAACACAAAAGGCGGCCTGGCGAACACATACCAGCTGGAAAGATTGGTGGAACAATGGTCGTCAATATGTAGAAAAAGGTACGCCAAATGCCAGCGGTGGATTCTATACGCAGGAAGAAGCCCGCGAATTGGTCGACTATGCAGCCCGCAAAGGAATCAATGTAATTCCTGAGATAGAAATGCCCGGACATTCGGAAGAAGTATTGGCCGTATATCCGGAACTCTCTTGCTCCGGAAAGCCCTATAGTCAGGGAGAATTCTGTATCGGCAATGAAAAAACCTTTGAATTTCTAAAAAATGTTTTAGATGAAGTCCTCACGATATTCCCTTCCCAGTACATTCATATCGGTGGTGATGAGGCTGAGAAAAAGCATTGGGAAACCTGTCCAAAAGATCAGGCACTCATGCAGAAAGAAGGACTGAAATCTGTCGACGAACTGCAGAGCTATGCCATCAGACAAATGGATCAATACCTGCAATCTAAGGGTAGAAAACTGATCGGTTGGGACGAAATCCTACAAGGGGGACTTACCGAAGGAGCTACCGTCATGAGCTGGCGCGGTGAAGATGGCGGCATAAAGGCCGCAAATGCAGGCCACGATGTCATCATGACTCCCGGTTCACACCTCTATTTTGATTCTTATCAGACAGACCCTCGGACACAGCCTGAGGCCATCGGCGGTTACCTGACACTGGATAAGGTGTATTCATATGATCCTATTCCAGCGGCCATACAAGGAGATAAAGCCAAGCATATTCTCGGAGCACAAGCGAATATATGGACAGAATATGTTCCTACCACCGAACACCTTGAGTATATGGTATTCCCACGTGCACTGGCTTTAGCAGAGGTCAATTGGACCAATAAAGATGGGAAAAGTTGGACTGACTTTCAGCGAAGACTGCAATCTCATTATAAGCTTTTACAAGATCTGAACGTCAATTACTACCGTCCTTCCTTTAATGTCGCTTATACAGCAACATACAATGCAGCTAAAAACAACAATAAAATTACGCTGACAACCGAGCAACTAAAAACAGATCAGATCCGATATACCATTGATGGCAGTGAGCCTACAATCCAGTCTACGCCGTATACCGGACCATTTGAACTCAGCTCGACAGGCCATATCAATGCGGCTTATTTTCTAGATTCTATCAAAATTGGTCCAACCCTATCCTTTGATATTGACATTCATCGCGCTATCGGAAAAAAAGTAACGTACAACACAGCATGGTCGGGATATCCAGCACAAAAAGATTCTACCTTAACAAATGGAATCATGGGTGGACTTTCCTATCACGATGGCCAATGGCAAGGATTCACCAGTCCGATTGATGTGGTCGTGGATATGGAACGTAGAGAAGAAATACACCAGGTAGCCATGAATTTTATGCAGATGATTGGCCCGGGCGTTTACATGCCCGGAGAAATGGAAGTCCTGCTTTCGGATAATGGCCGTACCTTCAGATCGGTAGGAACAATCAAAAATGATATATCCGATAAAGAGTCCAAGTTGACTTTCAAAAGGTTTGAACTCAAACTTGACAAAGCACAGCAGGCGCGTTATATAAAGATCAAAGCCAGCAATCCTAAAAAAGGATACTTGTTTACAGACGAAATCATCGTTTATTAAACACATCTGGACAGTTTTCTAAACCTGCATGTTTTATTGACTTGTGGTTTCTCATTAAAGCATCAATGAGTTCAAAACTCACTGTTATCGGAAAACAACAACCTTCATGATTTCACAGCACCAATAGCTCTAAAATCATGAAGGTTCTATACTCGTTTTTGTTTTTCAGGACTACTTTTCCAACAAACGGCATTTAATTTTGAAATATTATTAAAATAAATACTTAATTTTCAAAATTTAAAATGTAACTTTGCACTCCGACAAAGCAGTCGGAATGACCCTTCCCCATGAGCTATTTTTGATTGTCTTTGCTCAGATTTACAATAGGAAATTTAATTTTTTGAACTAGATATAATGCCAAGAAACACTTCCATTAAGTCGGTTTTAATCATCGGATCAGGTCCCATCGTTATCGGTCAAGCTTGTGAATTTGATTATTCTGGATCTCAAGCATCCCTTTCATTGAAAGAAGAAGGTATTGAAGTATCCATCATCAACTCAAACCCTGCAACAATCATGACGGACAAAGTTGTTGCGGACAATGTCTACTTACTTCCATTAACTTGCGAAAGTATTGAAGAAATTTTGCAAAAACACAACATTGACGCTGTACTTCCTACCATGGGTGGCCAAACGGCTTTGAACTTATGTATCGAAGCTTCCAACCTAGGCCTTTGGGAAAAATACAATGTAAAAGTTATCGGTGTTGATGTTGCTGCCATTGAAAAAACTGAAAACCGCGAAGAATTCCGTCAATTAATGGTTGATATCGGTGTGGGCGTTGCAACATCCAAAATTGCAAACTCATTCCTTGAAGGTAAAGAAGCGGCACAAGAGATTGGCTATCCGCTTGTTATACGTCCATCGTATACCCTTGCAGGTACAGGAGGTGGATTTGTTCACAGAAAAGAAGATTTTGACGCAGCCTTAAATAGAGGTTTACATGCATCACCAACACATGAAGTTTTGGTTGAACAAGCTGTATTGGGCTGGAAAGAATTTGAGTTGGAATTACTTCGCGATACCAATGACAATGTTATCATCATCTGTACTATTGAAAACTTTGATCCAATGGGTATCCACACTGGAGACTCGATCACTGTTGCACCAGGCATGACATTATCAGACAAATGTTATCAAGATATGCGTAATCAGGCTATCCTGATGATGCGTTCAATTGGTACATTTGCGGGTGGTTGTAACGTTCAGTTCTCTGTAAACCCAGAAAACGAAGAGATCATCGCCATCGAAATCAATCCACGTGTATCACGCTCTTCCGCTTTAGCATCGAAAGCAACGGGTTATCCAATTGCGAAGATTGCAGCTAAACTGGCGATCGGTTACAACTTAGATGAATTACAAAATCAGATCACAAAGACAACATCCGCATATTTTGAACCAACATTGGATTATGTGATTGTTAAGATCCCTCGTTTCAACTTCGATAAATTCAAAGGAGCAAACAAGGAATTAGGTCTACAGATGAAAGCGGTAGGTGAAGTAATGGCAATCGGCCGTACATTTATCGAAGCTTTACAGAAAGCATGTCAATCCTTAGAGACTGGCCGCGCTGGTTTAGGCGCTGATGGTCGTCAATGGAGAAACCTTGACGAAATCATGGATAGTTTGGAACATCCAAGTGGTGACCGCTTATTCCATATCAAAGATGCTTTCGAATTAGGCGTTCCTTTGGAATCTATCCGTAAGGCAACACGTATCGACAAATGGTTCTTAGTACAAATCCAAGAGTTGGTACACCTTGAGCAAGAATTACGTCGTTATCAATTGAATAATATTCCACGCGACTTCTTCATGACCTTAAAACAAAAAGGTTATTCAGATGTGCAAATCGCATGGTTATTAGGAAATGTAACCGAGGATCAAGTTTACGATCGTCGTAAGGAGTTAGGCATCAACCGTGTTTACAAAATGGTCGATACTTGTGCTGCAGAATTCCCTGCACAAACACCATACTACTATTCGACGTTCGAAGAAGAAAACGAATCCATCTCTTCAGATAAAAAGAAAATCATCGTTTTAGGTTCTGGTCCAAACCGTATTGGTCAAGGTATCGAGTTCGATTACTCTTGTGTACACGGCTTATTGGCGGCTAAAGAATGTGGTTACGAAGCGATTATGGTTAACTGTAACCCGGAGACTGTATCGACAGACTTCAATATGGCTGACAAATTGTACTTCGAACCCGTATTCTGGGAACACGTACGTGAGATCATCGAATTAGAAAAACCCGAAGGTGTTATCGTTCAGTTGGGTGGACAAACGGCTCTTAAAATGGCTGAGCGTCTAGAGCAACTTGGCGTAAAAATCATCGGTACTTCATTTGAGAACATGGACTTGGCAGAAGACCGTGGCCGTTTCTCCGATCTATTGAAAGAATTAGAAATTCCATATCCAAGATACGGTGTCGCAACTTCAGCAGAAGAAGCATTACAAGTTGCAAACGAAGTTGGCTATCCAGTATTGGTGCGTCCTTCTTACGTATTGGGCGGACAAGGAATGAGTATTGTCATCAATGACGAAGATTTAGAAAAAGCTGTCGTCAACTTATTGAAAAATCTTCCTGGAAATCATATTCTGATTGACCACTTCCTGGATCGTGCAGAAGAAGCTGAATCAGATTCGATCTGTGATGGTGAAGATGTACACATCATTGGTATGATGGAACATATCGAGCCTGCAGGTATCCACTCTGGTGACTCATCGGCTGTATTACCTCCATTTGGCCTATCACAAGCTGTTCAGGACAAAATGGAAGAATATTCTATTAAACTAGCAAAAGCATTGAACGTAAGAGGTTTATTAAACATTCAGTTTGCTGTCAAAGGTGAAAATGTGTATGTTATCGAGGCTAATCCACGTGCATCACGTACAGTTCCTTTCATCGCTAAAGCTTATGATGTTCCTTACATCAATATCGCAACTAAAGTCATGTTGGGTGTCAATAAATTGAAAGACTTTACGATTGAACGTAAATTACAGGGATACGCGATTAAAGAACCTGTATTCTCTTTCAATAAATTCCCTGAAGTAGACAAGCAATTAGGCCCTGAAATGAAATCAACTGGTGAAGCAATTCGCTTTATCAAAGATCTTCACGATCCTTATTTCAGAGAATTGTACAATCAAAAATCAATGTTTTTGAATGCACAATAAGGCATATCAATCAAATAGAAAAGGCTTGCAAATGCAAGCCTTTTCTATTTGATATCTTTCACACAGCGAAATCCAACATTATTTGTAGGACTGTTGACCTCCCCTTTTCCTCTGCTTCCGGCTTTATACCTTTCACAATATTGATCGTTGCAAAGAAATGACCCGCCCCGTTGAACGCGTTTTTCGAGGTTTGGCTCCTGCGGATCATAAGAATCCTGTGGTCCTTTGGGATTCACTGCTGTACTATGCTGATAGTAATCGGGCCTATAAAAATCAGCACACCATTCCCACACATTCCCTTCCATATCATACAGTCCCAACGCATTTGCCTGAAATGATTTTACAGGTGCAGCCCCCTCAAACCCATCTTCCTTTGAATCTTGCACAGGAAATTTTCCCTGATAAATATTTGCGGTCCATTTACCATTAGGCTTCAAGTCCTTTCCCCAATAATACAAGTCGTCGTTTGCATCATTACGTCCCCTAGCCGCATATTCCCATTCCGCTTCTGTCGGCAGTCGTTTGCCCGCCCACTTCGCATAGGCTGCGGCATCTTCATAGGCAACCTGAACAACAGGATAATTCATTTTGTCCTTTATTGAGCTATTCGGTCCCTCGGGATGTTGCCAGTTAGCACCAGGGACATACTCCCACCACATCAGGTAATTATTTAATGAATTGAGTTCTTTGGGCTTAGAGAACACAGCCGATCCCGGGACTAACATCTTGGGATCCACCCCCGGAAAATCTTTCGGATCCAACTCCCGCTCAGCAACAGTTACATAACCCGTCTCCTTTACAAACTGCGCAAACTGTGCATTTGTGACCTCATGTTCATCCATATAAAATGAATTTAGTTCAACCTGATGTAGGGGCTTACTATCTTCAAAATTTGAACTTCCCATTAGAAATTTGCCCCCTTCGACCAATATCATTTTGTCCGCATTCTTGCTTTTTAGCTGGGCAATTTGGGATTTTATCATACCAGCGCGCGTAGGTATATTTTCCCCAACACAACAGGAAAGTGTATCCTTAGTGGAAAATAACGATAAACAGGTAATTAGAGTCAGATTGAATAACATAATTAAAGATAAACATAAAAGGGGAACAATAAAAAGTTCCCCTTCAATAAGTCATTTTATATAGGAGGGCTATACGCCCAATTGTATATTTTCTTTTTTCGCTGATCTCGAACGGATAGGCGTATTTCCGCCACCTTTTAACGTGATTTCTACCGGCGTATTATTTTTCCATGCACCTTTTGTGAAATCCGGTACATCAACTGTTTTACAGTTCTTTTCGACAGATTCGAAACTCAACGGTACGATACAGCTCCATGAAGCGGCGTCATAGACATCCTGATCCAAAGGTAATCCATTGCGCAAACAATCAATTAGACGCCAGTCCATCATAAAATCCATCCCACCGTGTCCACCGACCTGCTTTGCCTGCTCACCAATATATTTTACCAATTCTGGGGTGTATTTATCATACAGTTCTTTCAATTTCTGTTCTGTAATGAATTCATGACCAAAAGCAATATTCTCCGTAGGATACTTTTGTGCAAACCCTTTGGTACCACTCAGTGTATGTAGCCTAGAATAAGGTCTAGGAGAAGTAACATCATGCTGCAACATAATCGTTTTCCCTTTGGCCGTACGGATAAGCGTTGTATTCATATTACCACGGTATTTCTTTCCTACAAATTCCTGAAAAAAAGAATCCTTAGCGGCTAACTCTTTCGCTTTTTCTCCCATCATAAAATCACTGGAAGACATCGCCACAAGATGATCCATTTTATCCCCTCTATTGATATTTAAGCATTGTGCCACAGGTCCAAGTCCATGTGTAGGGTACAGATTTCCATTTAGTTTTATATTTTCTCTTAGGCGCCACATGTTATCATAGCCATTTTTTGCAAAGTTAAGATCAAGCAAATCGTGAATATAAGCACCTTCAGCGTGAACGAGCTCGCCAAACAAGCCTTGGCGCACCATATTCAATGTCAGCATTTCGAAGAAATCATAACAGCAGTTCTCCAGCATCATACAATGCTTTTTAGTTGCCTCGGATGTTTTTACCACCTCCCAACAATCCTTGATTGTCAAAGCGATCGGGACTTCACAAGCCACGTGATTACCCGCTTTCATCGCCGCAATACTCATCGGAGTATGATAATCCCAAGGCGTACAAATATAGACCAGATCAAGCTTCTCTTCTTTCAACAAGGTTTTCCAGCCATCTTCACCTGAATACGCTTTAGGAGCTGCTAGACCTTTCGATGTAACAATTTTTGTTGCGCGCTCCACCCGGTCTGGATGCTTGTCACAAAGTGCGACAATTTCGCATCCCTCAATAAAGGACAAGCGTTCAACAGCACCAGGACCGCGCATACCCAGTCCTATCACCGCTACTCTGACTTTATCGATTTTTGGAGCTGCATATCCAGACATATTAAACGACGCGGCTGCCGTATTGGCATTGACCAGAGTAGGGAGTGAAACAGCCAGCGATGACAATATTCCGGCTTTTTTAAGAAAATCTCTTCTAGAATCCATAATTTAAAGTTCATATAAATTTAAAGGGACCAATTGGTCCCTCTAAAAAATCACCTATTTTAAAACAAACTAAACAGTCAATAGAAAAAATCCTTTTGGATCGGATTTTATAGTTGGTTCTATTTAAAGAACTTAATCTCTATAACAATAATATAACACTTTTTTCTAAATAAAAAATGAAACTTGAAAGCAATCGTTTGCTTAATCTACACAAACGATTGCTTAAATTTTTATCTTCGTTGTTTTTCAATCGATATTCTGCAGCCACAGAGTTTTTAATAATGAAATTCCGAGTAGAATAATGGCATTGCTACAATATAATCCAGCAATGATTACTAATGAATGCCGAGCTGCATTTGTTATCGTTAAGCAATTGTAACTTCACAGAGGCCTAGCTAGAAGTATAATGTTATCGGGTTCCTGATCGGGATATGTAGATGAGAAATAGTATGTGGATACAATGATATCTGCCTTATTAAGCTTAATAATAGTGTAGAATGACCGTATAACATATGAATTTTATAGCAAGAACTATAGCCACTCACTGTATAATTCGCAACAGTTGGATAGCCTATAAGGAAAGTAAATTCAAGCAAC
>NZ_DLIX01000003.1:0-347838 GCF_002483935.1 Sphingobacterium sp. UBA7631 | reverse complement strand
CTTTATCTTTTTTGTTTTTCCCTTCGTTTCCGTTGGGACTGCAAAGGTAGAAATCTTTTTTGAACTTCCAAAAACTTTCTGAAGTTTTTTTTCTTTTCTCTTTTTCCGATTTCCGCGCTCAACTCTCGCTAAACCCTTCTTTTTTCATGGTTCCTTCTTTTGAAGTAACCGTCCCTCCCTTGCGGAGTGGTGCAAAGATAGGGAGTTTACAAACAAACTTCCAAGCCTTTTGTTCTTATTTATTTCATTTTCCCCTTAACTGCCTGTAACGGTGCGAGATTCTTTTTGTAAAACAGGTGATCGCAGGGCTGGGATGGTTGATTCCGCAGCGGAATGGGACTGGGAACCGGACTTTGGTGCGGGCTTTACAGGGAAAGAGGGATGGACATTGTATTGTTCGATCTGTTTCTGCCTAAACTCAGGAACCACTTTGGTAGCCCTCTTGGCTCAATGCCCAATTGAAGATGGTGTACACTGGCGCAGCCGATGGACGGACGGATATTGATAAGGCCAGAAAGATCGCAGCGGAAAGAAACCGCAATGCAGGATATAACAGGGGACGGACGGATACCGTACTTTCTTATCTGTTTACTTAGGTTTAGTTTAGGGTTTAGTTAGGGTTTGTTTAGGTATAGTATAGGTTATATCTAAACAAACCCTAACTTATTGCTAAGCTAAATATAAACAAAAGCTAACCTAAGGAATAAGAAGCCCTCAACTTTTCTTTATTTACTGGGGAAGCATGGCTCATTTAGGGCAAACTAGGGTTCCGCCTCGTGGACAGGGCTCCGGCTGCTGCGCAGGGCTTGCGGGAACCTTCGGCTCCCATCTCCACCTGCTTCGTACCATGCTCGGGGCAGATTTGCCCTGCAACCGTGTTCTGTCCGTGTTGAGTCCGTGTTGAGTCCGAGTCTAAGCCCGCACTTACCCCGCTGCCAACACGGGCAAATGACGCTCCGAACGCGACCATATCCCCTGGATGCCCCTAAAAAAGGCCAACGCCAATCCGAACCGCAGCCGAAAAACTCCGCAGCGACGCTGCAACACGAAAACAACTCGGAAAAACACGCTATAAAGAAGGAAAAAACCATTTCGCAGTACTGATTTGCCGTACTGATTTCAAGCATCGGAATTAAATACAATGCTTATGAAGAAGTTAGCCTGTTATCGGCTTGAACGGCGACTGATCATAGCGCTCACATGGAATGACCAAAAGAGAACGATAGAATATACCTACAGGGACAAATGAGGTCTATTGAATCCTTATTACATAATAAGTATTAACACCACATAATTATATAAGTATTAGCGCTAACAAAATTATATAAGTAATAAAATTACATAGGCATTAACATGATGTAGAAGCATCCACGAATCCACACTAATGCAGCAAAATATACACAAACGATGCCACCTCTTATTGACTAAAAATTCAATAAATCATAGCATCGTTTATTACTGTATAAAGCGTGTTCGTACGAAGAAAAAGATCAAGAAAAAGCGTTCAGCCCCGTAATATCTTGTCCTGTGATCAATAAATGAATATCATGCGTCCCTTCATAGGTAACTACAGACTCTAGGTTCATCATATGTCGCATTATTGGGAAGTCACCGACAATCCCCATTCCGCCAAGAATCTGCCTAGATTCACGCGCTATCTGCAGCGCCATATTCACATTGTTCCGCTTTGCCATGGAGATTTGCTGAGGAGTAGCACGCCCCTCATTCTTGAGTACTCCTAAACGCCACGACAGCAACTGCGCCTTGGTAATTTCTGTCAGAAATTCCGCCAGCTTCTTTTGCTGCAATTGAAAACCGGCAATTGGCTTTTCAAACTGATGTCGCTCCAACGCATATTGAACCGCAGTTTCATAACAGTCTATTGCTGCTCCGATCACGCCCCATGAAATTCCATAGCGGGCCGAATTCAAACAGGAAAGTGGGCCACGCATTGAATTTACAGCAGGAAGTATATTTTCCGCAGGGATATAAACATCATGAAAAACCAATTCACCTGTTTTGGAAGCGCGCAACGACCACTTATGCATGGTCTCCGGAGTTTCAAAACCAGCCATTCCGCGCTCAACAATAACTCCCCGTACTTTCCCGGCCTCATCTCGCGCCCAAACGACGGCAATATCACAGATAGGCGAATTTGTAATCCACATCTTTGCTCCATTTAATAAAAAACCAGCTCCTTTTGCCGTCAATTTCGTTTCCATTCCACCCGGATCAGAACCATGATTAGGCTCAGTAAGCCCAAAAGAACCGACCAACTCCCCCGATGCCAACCGCGGTAAATATTTACGACGTTGCTCCTCACTACCAAAGGTATAAATCGGAAACATCACCAAAGAGGATTGCACCGATGCTGCCGAACGAATTGCCGAGTCGCCGGCTTCCAATTCCTGCATAATTAAGCCATAGGAAATCTGATCCAACCCTGCCCCACCATATTCGACAGGAATATAAGGTCCCAACGCTCCAATTGCCCCCAATTTAGGCATCAAACCCGCAATAGCACGGTGCTCCTGCGCCGCATCTTCAATGAAAGGCTTTATCTCTGTTTTCACAAAATCACGGACAGACTGCCGTATCAGTTTATGTTCTTCGGACAATAAATCGTCCACCTGGTAATAATCGGTATTAATCTGTTTGATCATGATATAGTCTACATTAGCTTATCTAAGATAACGATTATTTTTGACTGAACAATATTCAGAACAAACTTGTCAACAAAAAATTTATTTCATATATTTAAACTATTCCACGAATAAAATAAACCATTATGATAAAATCAGCGCTTAAAACACTTGGAATATCTTCCCAGAATTCAGGATCATCAACCGGACAGCAATGGTTTTCCGAAGGTAAAGAATTCGAATCCTTTTCACCTGTCGATGGAAAACTCATCGCAAACATAAAAAGTAGCAATCGTAAAGACTATGAAGCAGTCATTAAGCAGGCCGGAGATGCATTTTTACACTGGCGCCTACTGCCTGCTCCAAAAAGAGGAGACATCGTTCGCCAGTTGGGAGACAAGCTACGTGAGCTTAAACCTACTCTCGGAAAATTAGTTTCCTATGAAATGGGAAAATCTTACCAAGAAGGCATGGGTGAAGTCCAAGAGATGATCGATATCTGTGACTTCGCCTTGGGCCTATCCCGTCAATTGTATGGTAATACCATCCATTCGGAACGTCCTGGGCACCGCATGTACGATCAATATCATCCTTTGGGTGTCGTCGGTATTATTACAGCATTTAACTTTCCAGTGGCGGTATGGGCATGGAACACCGCCCTCGCCTTGGTCTGCGGCAACACTGTCGTCTGGAAACCCAGCGAAAAAACACCGTTATGTGCCATAGCTTGCCAAAAATTACTTGCAGAAATCTTACACAACAACGGGCTGCCCGAGGGAATATCCAACCTCATTATGGGCGACAGGGAAGTTGGCGAGTGGCTTTCGGCAGACAACCGCATCGCCTTAATTTCTGCAACAGGATCTACCCGAATGGGAAAAGAAGTCGCCGTTACCGTAGCCCAACGCCTTGGTAAAACACTTTTGGAGCTCGGTGGAAACAATGCGATCATCGTTACTCCAGACGCCGACTTAAAAATGACCATTATCGGTGCTGTATTTGGTGCCGTAGGTACAGCCGGACAACGCTGTACAAGTACCCGAAGACTTATTATCCATGAAAACATTTATGACAACGTCAAAAAACAACTGACAAAAGCTTATGGTCAATTAAAAATTGGTGACCCTTTGGACACGAAAAATCATGTAGGACCATTAATCGACAAAGCCGCCGTAAAATCATACTTAAACGCACTGGACAAAATTAAAACACAAGGGGGAAAAATGCTGATCAAGGGAAAGGTCCTTGAAGGCAAAGGGTA
This sequence comes from Sphingobacterium sp. UBA7631, assembly GCF_002483935.1. Lineage (NCBI taxonomy): Bacteria > Pseudomonadati > Bacteroidota > Sphingobacteriia > Sphingobacteriales > Sphingobacteriaceae > Sphingobacterium > Sphingobacterium sp. UBA7631. The sequence continues at coordinate 343,935 of NZ_DLIX01000003.1, read as the reverse complement.
TGAAAGTGGCTGTTATGTGCAGCCTGTCATTGCCGAAGTTGAAAATCATTATGAAATCGTACAGCATGAGACCTTTGCCCCTATTCTTTACTTAATCAAATACAAAGGGGATATCAGTGCGGCCATAGCACTTCAAAACAGCGTCGCCCAGGGATTGTCTTCTGCCGTTATGACCAACAACCTACGGGAAGCCGAGCTATTTCTCAGTGCTGCTGGCTCTGATTGTGGTATTGCCAACGTCAATATCGGCACATCGGGCGCCGAAATCGGAGGTGCTTTTGGAGGCGAAAAGGAGACTGGCGGAGGCCGGGAGTCTGGATCAGATGCCTGGAAAGCTTATATGCGCCGCCAGACAAATACAATCAATTATACAACTGACCTTCCCTTGGCACAAGGTATCAAATTTGATTTATAAACCATTTACACACAAAACTATGAGCAGCGTACATGAAAGATTAAGCAAACATATATTAGCCGATGGATTCCCTTTGGTTATGGATATGGAGAAATCCCATGGTTCTTATGTCGTGGATGAAAATGGGAATGAATACCTCGATATGTTCAGTATGTTTGCCTCCATGGCCGTGGGTTACAATCATCCACATTTGGTCAAACAACGTGACTTCCTGGGTAAAATGGCCGTCAATAAGCCAGCCATGTCAGATATTTACCCCAAAGAGTTTGCTGATTTTGTCGACACTTTTGACCGTGTAGCCATACCGAAAGAACTCCCCTATGCCTTTTTCATCTCGGGGGGAACACTCGCCGTGGAAAATGCCTTAAAAGCTGCCTTCGACTGGAAGACAAGGCTTAATTTCGCACAGGGAATACAAAAGGAAGCCAGCCAGGTCATTCACTTTAAACAGGCTTTTCATGGTAGATCGGGCTATACCCTGTCATTAACGAATACACAAGACCCCAGAAAATACCTTTATTTTCCAAAGTTCAACTGGCCACGCATTACCAATCCTAAATTGAGCTATCCCTTAACAAGCGAACATATCGATCAGACGATTGCTTTGGAGGAAAAAGCTGTCTCGGAAATACGTCAGGCGATCACGGCTAACCCCAACGATATTGCCTGCATTATTATTGAACCGATACAGGGTGAAGGTGGCGACAACCATTTTCGAAAGGAATTTTTCGTACAGCTTCGTCAAATATGTGATGAAAATCAGATCCTCTTAATTTTTGACGAGGTACAGACGGGATTGGGTATTACGGGAAAAATGTGGGCTTACCAACATTATAACGTCATTCCCGATATCATTGCCTTCGGCAAAAAAGCACAAGTCTGCGGTATACTGGCGAGCAAGGAAAAATTTGATCAGGTGGAACATCATGTCTTTCAAGAATCCAGTCGTATCAATTCGACATTTGGTGGCGATTTTATGGATATGCTCCGCTTTAAATTAATTCTTGAAGTCATAGAGCAAGAAAACCTGATTCAAAATGCGGCAGAAAAAGGGCGCTATCTACAAGATAAGCTCCAGGAACTGCTATCGAAAAAACCGCAGCTGTCCAATTTACGGGGTGAGGGTTTATTCGTTGCAGTGGATTTCGAATCGGAAGCTGCACGGAATGAATTTATCAAGAAAGCCTACGCCAATAAACTGATTATGTTAGGCTGTGGAGAGAAAAGTATCCGTTTTAGACCGCACCTCAATGTGAGCTATGAGGATATCGATAAAACGATAGCAATTATAGAAAAAAGTATTTCCTAAAAAGATATGCAATGCTAAAAGCTCTAAAATAGCCCATCGCATTGCATATTTTTTATAAACTATCTATCTTTACAGACATTGGGACGGTCGATATCGACCAGCTCGGAAATTCCATATTCATCAAACAAGTCTAAGAGTGCATCTGTGCCCTCTTCCAGTTTGTAATCCATCTCTTCTTTATACACGGGAATCATTGCATAAAAATTGATCAGATTACCATCTTTGGTCTTTAACTCCAAAAATTCCTCATCAAAACTTAGCATAGGCGGAAGCAGCAACATACAACCGAAACCTGTATTTGCAATATCTTCGGCTTCCATGCCATTGGGAATGGTATGCCCATAGCCCAGCCAGGTTTTGTACTCATGTGGAAACCGCGCTAATCTTTTCAAAAAGTATACCGGCCAATAATTATTGTCATCCTGAAATTCCTCTTCTCCAATCTTCCAATCAGCGGGCAGCACAACCATTAGCTCTGCGCGCTCATAAGACTCTTTGTTTTCCACTTCATCTGGAACACGCATAGCAAGGTCACTCATGCCCGAAGTAACCAATATATGATATGGATAGTTTGCACTTGGTTTAATCCAATGCACATCGATATGAACCAATTCGGAGATAATCTCATGGAATACCATATCGGGTTCGGCAATATATTTGGTCAAATGCTCCTCGATTTCATCCAGATAAACACATTGTACCTCCGGAAATAAGTTTTTAGGATCCTTATCATCAGATTGATCTTCATAACGGTAGACCGTAGAACCTCCGGCAGTAATTTCTGTATCTTTTTTATCAGGCGAAGATTCCTCCGCTCCGCTACTCATAATCTTTTTGACTTTATCCCAAAATGACATATTATCTTATAAATGGTGAAAATTTAAGCTATTCTTTTCTTATCAATTTATTCGATCACAGCAACGACAGGTTGCCTGAATCTTGTTTTAACCGGTTTTCCCTTGACCTGACCAGGCATCCATTGTGGCGACCGGCGCATAGCAGACAACACAGCCTTTGCAAACTCGGGGCTTACCTTATCGGGATTCTCGATTTCAATATTGCAGATCGCCCCATCCTCGCAAACAATAAATTTCAGAATTGCCGTTTGCCGAGATCCGTATTTTGCATAGGCCACACTGTCCATTGCCCGGACTGTTCCGGACAGATCCAGATTATTTTGTATAAATTTGGACCAGGCCACCACCCCGCCCTTGAAATAGGGAAAATCATCAACATGCTGTGCGATACTGTCTGCAGGGATATCCCGCTTAGCAATCACTTGTGCACTTGCGGAAGTACACCATACCATAAAAAGTAAAGCTGAAAAAAGAGTCTTGAATCCTGTTAAATACATACCCTATCCTATCCATAACCGTACCATTTAACGCTTATATAAGATAATTTATTACTTTAATTCTTTTGGACTAATTGAGCGGCCTAGCAATATCAGTAACAAACTCTCCTGCTTCGTCAACAAGAAAACTAATCGGATGCTCTGGATTTTTAATAATCTCGAACAAGGTCAAACCCCAAGGTTTCCAAAAATTTTCCAAAACTTGGCCATAGGTCTTGTTTTGCCAATGATCAAAGATAGGTTTCATCGACATATCTGCTAATGGCATCGGTTCAACATAGACTTTTTGCGGGGTATTTAAATAGGTATAATCTGGTAAACGATTAAATAAGTAGGCTGAATAAAAATAGCGTGCACACAATTCTTCAAACTGAATGGGATGCAATGTTTTGCCAGCAATAATCTTGAGGATATCTTCGTGATAAATATTGTTTGTGGCATTATCTTGAAGACAGGCGATTACAGCAAAGTCCTTCATGCGGATAGAAAAGATCAAGGTATTGATTTCATCACGATACATAAATGTATCGGGTGCATTCTCAACCGGTACAACAACCAATGAAAATGGGAAGGTATTTTCAAACTCCATCGGTACAACCAGCGACTGCAACATCGCATGGAGATTTGTAAAACGCTGTGCAAGCGCCTGAGAAAAGTTCATATCTTCGCCAGAAGCTTTTTGCTGCCGAATTCCCGCAAGAATTTCATTAAAGACCACCCCATAGATGATTTTTGTCATCCATTGAAACAATAATAAGGGATCCAACTGTTTGACGGCTTCATAACCTTGTTCAAACGACTGTTCTACCACACGTTCCATTTGTTCGATCGCTTCAGCTGCAGTTATGGAACAGGGGAGCTTCAACGATTTATAAGTCACCAGATTCTCATCCAGCATTTTAAAAGGTTTATCTTCCAATTGAAAAGATTTCATCATCCATACAGGAAACACCTGAATGGATTCTTCTTCCGATTGGAGTTTATTTCCTGTTAAAAAACAAATATCTGAATCAAACTGAAATTGTTTGAATGGATTATACAAAGTTGCCGCCATAATGCAGGCAAAGTTAAAACAAATCGAAAAGTCCGCAAGAAAAGCAAATTCTTATTACGATATGGTGACTTGTCTATTTAAACTTATTTTATTTTCAGAAATTTTTAAAAGTTCAAAAACTTTGAATAACTTTAATATAAGCAATTCATAAAAAGGACGAGAAAGCCGATCGGTTCAATAGTCCGATAAAAACAAATTAAGGTATTGGCAAAATAAAAGCACGATGGAATTACAAGAAGCAAAACAGCAATTTATAGACACCTGGGGGGCATTAGGTTCTGAATGGGGAATCAACAAGTCCGTTGCGCAAGTTCATGCCTTACTCCTCTCGGCAAGCAATCCCATGTCTACAGACGAGATTATGGAAAAGTTGGTGATCTCGCGCGGCAATGCCAATATGAGTATCCGACAATTGATCGATTATGGCATCGTCTACAAAAAGCATATTGCCGGCGACAGAAAAGAATATTTTGTTGCCGAGAAAGAAGTCTTAAAATGGGCCATGAAAATTGCGGTAATGCGTAAGCAAAAAGAACTTGACCCCGTTATGGATATTCTAAAGGATATCAGCCGAAATACAGAGAAGGATCAGACGGCAGAAGGTAAGGAATTCCATAAAACGGTCAAGGACATCCAAAATCTGACGGATCAACTCGAAACTATTACCAACAAGATTTTCAATACTAGCGGTGGAGATTTATTAATTAAATTGATCAAATTAATGATGTAGCATCATGAACTGGACTGTAAACACACTTGCCATGCATAAAATAGTCATCGCTGGAGGAACAGGTTTTGTTGGACAATATCTTTCCGAGAGATTTCAAACATTGGGTTACCAGGTTATCGTCATTGGCCGTCGGCAGGGCAATATCCTTTGGACCGATCGATCCGGCATTTCCGGTGCACTGGAAAATGCGGAGATGCTAATCAATCTAGCCGGAAAGTCTGTCAACTGTCGATATAACGAAAAAAATAAGGCCCAAATATTTTCTTCAAGAACAAAGACCACAACGATTCTTGGTGAGCTGATCGCAGGCTCTACCAATCCACCAAAATTGTGGCTCAACTCCAGTACAGCAACCATTTATCGGCACGCCGAAGATCGTCCGATGACCGAAAGTTCGGGGGGAGATCGGAACAGGTTTTTCTGTTGATGTTGCCAAATTATGGGAAAAGACTTTTTTCGACTTCAAATTGGAAAAGACAAGACAGGTGGCACTTCGGATGGCGATTGTTTTGGGTGCGGATGGAGGTGTTATCCTTCCTTTCAAAAATTTGGTTCGCGCTGGACTAGGAGGTATACAAGGAAATGGTCAGCAATATTTTAGCTGGATCCATATTGAAGATCTTTTTCAAATTATTTTATTCTTAAAAGATCATGGAGATATGGATGGTGTCGTCAATTGTGCGGCTCCCCACCCGATAATGAATAAGACTTTTATGGCGACTTTTCGACAAGTAATGAACCGTAACATTGGTCTACCATCTCCCAAATGGCTACTGGAAATAGGCGCTGCTTTAATTGGTACGGAGACAGAGCTGCTTTTAAAAAGCCGTTGGGTATTACCTGAAAAGTTGGAGAATAGTGGATTTACATTTAGGTTTCCAACGATATCAAGTGCTTTACAGGATATTCTACAGCAGGGGTAAAAATTGAAAAGATAAACGTGGGGTAAACCAATTTATCCCACGTTAACCTTAAAATTTTCAAATACAAGCGGCGCAGTAACAATAGCACCCTCGTTATTTTTCACCCCTTTAAACTCGGAGGTTTTTCCTTTCTCCAACAGGTTCTTCATCTCTTTTTCGTCGAGAAAGATACCATTCAATGTCCGCCAGATCTTAAAATCACATCCACGGGCATAATGGTCGCATTGGGCTACTTTATCGTAGAGCAAAATTAATCCCTGCTCACATTTCGGACATTTTATCTTTCCTTTTTGTTGAGGTTTAACTTCCTCTTGCGCGAGAGAAATCCGCAGCGTCAACAGTTCTTTTGTAATTTTGGCCGTATAGTCCTTAATATGTTTCATAAAAACATCATAGGACACTTTATTGGCTCGCATTTCCTCCAGCTTCTGCTCCCATTTACCGGTCAAGGTTACCTTGGCAATGGAACGATCTTTTACAAGATTGTATACCGCAAGTCCTTTTTCCGTTGGGATCAGTTTTTTCTTGTCGCGCTTAATATAATCCCGCTGGAAAAGTGTTTCGATAGTTGCGGCTCGTGTAGCAGGTGTACCAAGTCCACAGTCCTTCATAGCCTGCCGCATTTCATCGTCTTCAATTTCCTTTCCCGAAGTTTCCATGGCCTTCAATAAGGAGGCTTCGGTATGTATGGGTCTTGCTTTGGTAAAACGTTCGGCAAGTTCGAGGGTCAGAATCTGCAATAATTCCTCAGCTAACAGCTTCGGTAACTGCGCATTTTCATTATCCTGATCGTCATTGTTTTTATCTTCATCGGGCGCTTCGATCTGCTCCGCGGAAAGACGCCAGCCGTATTGCTTGATTACAGTACCTTTGGCGATAAGTTCAACCCCCTGCGCGTCAATTGTCACGGTGGTAATATCTTTTATACATACCTCCGAGAAACTTTCCACCATGCGCTTGGCGATCATATTGTAAACATTCTGTTGCTCTTTGAGCATGGGACCCGGCTTTTCATCCGTCACCAATAGGGCGTGGTGATCGGTTACCTTTTTGTCATCGACAGAACGTTTGTTCAATTTTGCACCGATCAGATTTTTTGCGATCGACGAGATGGATTCATCTGCGGTATCCGACAAATGTTGAAAAAGTGCGCCAATTTCTTCAAAAACATCCTCACCGATGTAACGGGAACCCGTACGCGGATAAGTGATGACCTTCTTTTCGTAAAGTGTTTGCGCAATACTCAGTGTCTGATCGGCCGAATAACCATACTTCTTATTTGCATCCTGTTGCAGCGATGTCAAATCAAATAGCAAGGGCGGTTGCTCTTTTGTTTCTTTGGCTTCCACCTTTGCCACGCGGGCATTGGAACCAACGGTCAATCGCGCAATGGTTTGCTCGGCGACATCCTTTTTATCGATCTTATTGGAGGTTGCCTTAAAACTGATATTATCTTTTTCAAAACCGGCCTGAATTTTATAGAATGCCTGGGGTTTAAAGTCTTTATTTTCCAGATAGCGCGAACAGATCATGGCCAAGGTTGGCGTCTGAACGCGGCCCAAAGAAAGTAATCCTTTATTCCCGGCCGCCAAGGTGATGGCCTGCGTCGCATTGATACCGATGAGCCAGTCCGATTCCGAACGTGAACGGGCAGACATGTACAGGCTATCGTATTCCGTACCTGCTTTCAAATTGGCAAATCCTTCTTTAATGGCTTTATCCGTTTGGCTCGATATCCAAAGGCGTTTAAAAGGTACTTTAGAACCTAAAAAATAGTATATATTACGAAAGATCAATTCACCCTCCCGTCCCGCATCGGTAGCCACAATGATTTCTTCGGCCTGTTCCAACAGGGATTTTATGGTGTTGAGTTGCTTAACTGCTCCGGTATCATCCATCTGCTTGCCATCACGCTTCACTTTCTTCGATTCTAGCTTAAATGTTGGTGGAATGATCGGCAAATTAGAAATTGTCCACGAATTGTATCCGTAAGCCTGTGGCGTACAGAGTTGAACCAAATGGCCAAAAGCATACGTAAAAGCATAGCCATTGCCGGCGATATAACCGTCTTTGACTTCCTTCGCCCCCATAACTCGAGCCAGATCACGCGCCACGGAGGGCTTTTCAGCAATTACAACCTTCATTTTAGATATGAGATGTTAGATTTTCATCCGAGACTTTAGGATAATACCCTCAGGTATTACAGCGAGTCTCAATTTAATATTGATATTTTACCCCTTTACCTGAAACGTCCCTATTCTATGGATGGTATTGTTATTCCCTTGATTTTACGGTACAGCTCTATGGCATAAACGTCAGTCATACCTGAAACAAAATCCAATACACAACGGATTTTGGAATACGAATCTTGTTTATCCGTATAAAATTGTTCAGGAATTAATGCAACGAGCTTTTTATCGTAATTGTTCTTGTTCTTCTTTAGGTATGCCGGAACAAACTCTTTTAATAGGGCATCCATCACCCGGTAACCAGCAATCTCAATTTGCACAACAGTGGGCGCATTATAGATTTTTGCAATGGAAATCTTCGAGATTTTTTTCATTTGTGTAACAATGTCCTCATCTAAAGCATCCATCAATGCTGATCCGAAAGTTCCTGACAGAAATTTGTCCTGCTCACGTACAAAGACATCAACACATCCTTTAATCAAGGTATTGATCGCTTTAGCACGCAACAATGCTACACGGCTTGGGGTATCCAGCAATCCATCGAGCCTGTCGCGAAGATTTTCTTTGCCACAGAGCGGCAATAGTAATTCTTCCACTTCTTGATAGGACAATATCTTAAGATGATGTGCATCTTCCAAATCAATAATATTGTAACAAATATCATCCGCAGCCTCCACGAGATAAACCAAAGGATGTCTTAGGTAGCCCTTTGAATTGGAAGGATCTTTTAATAATCCCAATTCATTAGCAACCTTCTCAAATGCTTTTTGTTCTTCCGTAAAAAAGCCATATTTCTTGCGATGATGGCTTTTCTTGAGGTGGCCATCAATTGCCAGACAGGGGTATTTTACAATGGAAGCCAGGGAAGTATAGGTCAATGCAAAACCTTTGGGATCCTTTCCTTGAAAGGCATGTGTCAGAATCCGTAGCGCATTGGCATTTCCTTCAAAGTGGGTCAGATCGGCCCATTCTTCGGCTGTTACCTGCTCTTGGTATTTACGTCCATCGCCATCTGTGAAATATGTGGAAATAGCGGATTCACCCGAGTGACCAAAGGCCGGGTTGCCCAGGTCATGTGACAAACATGCCGCAGAGATAATATTTCCTACTTCTTGCAAAAAAGGGTAATCATTATCCAGGTTTGGATTTTCCTCTTTCAACTGTGCATAAAACATACGTCCCAAAGAGCGTCCTACACTGGCAACTTCTAAACTATGTGTCAACCTATTGTGCACGAATACAGCGCCAGGAAGTGGAAAAACCTGCGTTTTATTCTGTAATCTCCGAAATGGGGATGAAAAGATCAAACGATCATAATCCCGTTGAAATTCCGACCGGGCCACCAGGTAACTATCTACGCTCCGATCTTCGTAACCCCAGCGCTTTGCAGAGAGCAAATCTTTCCAATTCATTTTTTCAGACATAGCGCAAACTTAGATAAATTTGCCTTTAAATACAATTATAATCATAGGAGACCGGCTCAGAAATTCCCCGAATGACTGTGCACATATCCCTATATTTTACTGCTGTTATTTACCTGTCCAGGAGTCATTTTTGCAACAGTATCCTGGATTGCATTTCAAAATGACAAATTTTACAAACAGCTGTTGTCAAAGTCATTTTTATACTGGTTATATTCTGTATCTTTAACCTAAATACCAATAGGGATTCATCATGACGAAATATCAAACACTTATTCCAAAACATTTTGAAGGTACAATTGACGGCAAAAACACGCATTTGCTCTTATTAAAAAACGAAGGGGGCATGCAAGTCCTCTTAACGGACTACGGTGCGCGTATTGTCAGCATTTTGGTACCTGATAACAAGGGAAATTTGGTGGATGTTGCACTGGGCTTCGATTCCATTCAGGCCTACCTGGATTCTGATGAGAAATACCATGGCTGCACAGCGGGGCGTTTCGCCAATCGCATTGCTGAAGGCAAATTTGAAATAAACGGAAAACACTATACGCTTCCGCAAAACAATGGCAATAATTGTCTTCATGGTGGTATTTCGGGCTTTCATGATAAGGTTTGGGACAGAAGGGTCACTTATCAATCGCACGTCGAATTTTATTATGTTTCCCAAGATGGTGAAGAAGGATTTCCAGGGAATCTAAAAGTTATGGTTTCTTATACCCTAACCAGAAATAACGAGATTATTATCAAATATCATGCGCAATCGGATGCCGATACGCACGTCAACCTGACCAATCATACGTACTTCAATCTGGATGGGGAAGGCAGTGGCGACGTATTGCAGCAGATCCTTCAAATCAATTCAGATGAGGTCTTATTTGTAGACGACAACCAGATACCCAATGCAATAGTACCTGTGGAGGGCACCGCCTTCGACTTCCGCATACCAAAACCTATTGTGCAAGATATTACTGCAAATAACGAACAATTGATCGCTGCCAAAGGATATGATCATTGTTATGTCAACAACCAGCCTATTTCGCAGCCTTGTTCAACAGTCTATTCTAAAAACACGGGCATTCAGCTGGATGTCTTTACAACGGAGCCGGGCGTACAACTCTATACAGCAAACTGGATGACCGGAAATGATTTTGGCAAAAGAGGTTACAAGTATCTTCCTTATGCCGGATTCTGTCTGGAAACTCAGCATTTTCCGGATACACCCAATCAAGCGGAATTTCCTTCAACTTTGTTAAAAGCAGGCGAATCATTCGACTCCGAGACACATTTTAAGTTCTCCATAAAAAAATAAGAACATAAAACGGCCGATAAGCACATGCTTACCGGCCGTTTTATGTTGATGTGCTATTTCCTCTGTAGGGCTACAGCATATTTTTTATTTTAAAAGGTCATCCAATGCTGATTCGACTTTTTCAAAACCAAAAGTTGCTTTGACCTCACCGAACATCCGTTGAATCTGATCATTGCAGAGATTTCCAATACTTCCTTCATGGGTATGATTTACCTCTTTTGATGGCTTGAAGCGCCCTTCATCAATATCAATCCCGATAGTCCTGTAAGCCTCGCGGAAAGGAACTCCTTTCAGAACTTCATTGTTCACGACTTCAACAGAGAACAAATAATCGTATTTTGGATCGTCCAGGATATTGTCTTTAACAGAAATGTTTTCCAACATGAAAGTTGCGATTTCAAGACATTCATTGAGCGATTTAAACGCCGGGAATAAATTTTCCTTTAACAACTGAAGATCTCTATGGTAACCCGATGGCAGGTTGGTCGTCATCAGCGCAATTTCATTTGGCAAGGCCTGTATCTTATTACAACGTGAACGGATCAACTCAAAGACATCGGGATTTTTCTTGTGTGGCATGATGCTCGATCCCGTAGTCAAATGTGCCGGAAAAGAGATAAAGCCAAAATTTTGGTTGATATATAGACATACATCCATTGCAAACTTGGCCAACGTCGCCGCGATGGAACTCATGCCCTGTGCCAAGATACGTTCGGTTTTACCTCTACCCATCTGAGCATAAACCACATTGTAATTGAGGTCTTCAAATCCTAACAATTGCGTCGTCATCGTTCTATTCAATGGAAAGGATGATCCATACCCTGCAGCAGATCCTAAAGGATTCTTATTACAAACCTTCCATGCTGCACGCATCATCTCCAGATCATCCACAAGACTTTCGGCGTAAGCACCAAACCATAATCCAAACGATGAAGGCATGGCAATCTGCAAGTGCGTGTATCCAGGGATCAGAATATGCTTATACCGCTCGCTGAGTTGGATCAATTCATTAAAAAGAGCCTCCGTATTCTGGATGATATGCTGAATCTCTGAGCGGAAGTATAATTTTAGATCGACCAAAACCTGGTCGTTACGGGATCTGCCGGAGTGAATTTTTTTACCAGCCTCTCCAATACGCTGTGTAAGCAACATTTCAACCTGCGAATGCACATCTTCTACCGAGTCTTCAATACGAAAGTCACCGGCTAAAATTTCTTTATAGATATTTTTCAGTTCTTTTTGTACAAGCGCTAGATCCTCATCGGTCATCAGGTTTATGCTATTCAACATGCGTGTATGGGCCAATGAACCCAAAACATCCGCAGCAGCAAGTTGCAGGTCCATTACGCGGTCATTGCCCACTGTAAACGATTCTACAAAAGAATCGACATCTATATTTTTTTGCCAGATTTTCATTCGTATAATTTCTTTTTGATCCTGTTATTTTCAAAAGCCTTTGGTCGGTTTAGTGTTGATTGAAGCTTCTGATAATTCTATCACATACAATTTTTACAAAAATACCAATTGCAAATGGTTATATCAATGCAAAGATTGCATACATTTTGCTCAGAAAATTGGATGAAAAACAAAAAATCAGGTGGAAAAAAAAGACTGTTACAAAAAAAATAAAATGTTAAAAGTTTGTTAAATCGCGATAAACACACATTATAAGTAACCACTCACTTTATTTTTAAAAGTTATTTTGTCAGTTTTTTAAGTATTCCTATGTTTGTAGTGTAAGGGAGATGAAAAAATAGAAGATGGTAAGGTTAGTAAATACTTACCGCTTTAAATACACCGAAATTTCAAACCAAATATGATAGACCCCAAAGTCTTAAAACTTGAAAGAAATTACCTAACCAATTGTGAATCGAAATTTAAAGGCACGTCAAACCAAGATGTGCCTTTTTTCTTATGTCGAGTCAAGTTTCTCTTTTAATTGAAATTTTGGCTATTTTTGTTTAACATAATTGAGAATATTCAACATAAAACGTATACGATGGGAACAGAAAGCAAGAGACAGCAACGTTTTGCTGGGGTGATTCAACAGGATTTAGCAGCATTATTTCAACGCGAAGGTAATTCATGGGCTCCTGGAGCGTTTATCACGGTTACACGGGTTCGTGTTACACCTGATTTGGCAATTGCCCGTGTTTACATAAGCTTTTTGAACACAAAAACGGCACAGGAAAATATGAAGTCCATTCGTTCCAAAACATCTGAAATACGCTACAAACTGGGAGCAAAAATTAAGAACCAGGTAAAGATTGTTCCTCAATTGGAGTTCTTCCTCGATGATACCAACGAATATGTTGAACACATGGACAAACTATTTGACGAGATCGGCAAAGAACCGCGTCAGCCAGAATAATGCTATCTATCGCAGCCTGTTAAACAACCATGGTATTTGAACTGGATACGAACAGACTGGAGTTTCCACACCCAAGTTATGCAGAAGAAGATGGTTTACTCGCCGTAGGTGGAGATCTTTCGCCAGATCGTTTGCTACTGGCCTATAGTAACGGAATTTTCCCCTGGTTCAGTGATGACAGCCCTATACTTTGGTATGCCCCAGACCCCAGATTTGTGATCGATCCCTCCAAGGTCAAGATCAGCAAAAGCATGGCGAGTGTACTCCGGAAAAAAACATTTTCCTTATCGATAGACCGCAGCTTTAAAGAAGTCATTCAGCTTTGCGCGACTATCAATAGAAAAGATCAGGCTGGAACCTGGATAACCCAGGGCATGATCCAAGCATATAGTAAACTTGCGGAGCTAGGTTATGCACATTCGGTGGAAGTATGGCAAGGTGGTATACTCGTTGGCGGGCTTTATGGCGTGTTAATCAATGGTGTCTTTTGTGGAGAAAGCATGTTTTCAAAAGTCCCCAACGCTTCGAAAGCGGCCCTGATTTATCTCGCCCAAGAAATTGAACTACGTTTAATTGATTGCCAATTTCACACGGATCATTTGGAAAGCATGGGCGGTGAATACCTTTCCTTGACAGATTATTTAGCAATACTAACAAAAGACCAAAGACATGAGTAGTCCCTATCGTAAACATTTTGACATCGCTTCAGCCGTAACTTACCTCACGACACCAGGATCCGGCTTACTTTCACGTGAAACAAAGGCTTGGCGCTCCAAAAGAGACCAAGATTTCTTTGACGCGAACAGTACCTTACGCGAACAGCAAGGTGCAACTTTAGATGCCTGTCGGGATACGCTCGGTAAATTCTTTAATTGCCCTTCCCAAAATGTGTTCTTATCAAGTTGTTTTTCCTTTGCCTTCAATGCGCTATTGGCAGGTTTACCGAAACAATCGAAAGTGCTGCTATTGGACAATGATTATCCTTCGGTTAATTTTCCTACAATTATAAGCGGTTTTGAACATCAATTTGTCAGGATGGACGAACAGCTGGAAACGAATTTATTGGACACAATAGCAACATTTAAACCAGATGTCCTTATTCTTTCCATTGTTCAATATATTTCGGGATTAAAAATAGACCTATCTTTCATACAGGAATTGAAGCATCAGCATCCCGACTTGTTGATTGTAGGCGACGGCACCCAGTTTTTGGGAACAGATCTTTTTGATTTTACGCTTTCGGGCTTTGACGCCGTATTATCCAGTGGATACAAATGGCTTATGGCTGGCTTCGGCAATGGTTTTGTTCTCTTAAGTGACAGACTCAAAGCGATACTTTATGCGGATATCCAAAAAAATTACAGCTTCCTCAACAACCAATGGATGAATAAATCTGTGGTACAACTTTGTTTTGAACCAGGGCATCTGGACACCCTGTCGCACGGAACGCTACAGCAGTCCCTTCTTCAATTGGAGGAATGGGGATTTTCCGAAACAGTGGCCTATACCCAAAAGTTAATTGCAGATGCCCGCGCTGAACTTGCCGACCGGAAACTGTTATTGGACAGCATCATCAATAGACGTCCGCAGAGCAATATTTTCAATATTCAGATCAACCCCGACAATTATCAGACCCTCCTGGATGAGGGCATAAAATGCTTTCCCCGAGGATCGGGGATCCGTGTTGGATTTCATTTATACAATGATCACTCGGATCTTGAGAAGCTATTATATATTATCGACACAAAAGTAAAGTAAACATGAAATTTAGAATAGGCGACTTAGTACGGTTTGTCGATGAGCCCATTGAGGGGCATATCACATCCATGCAGCCCAACGATATTGTAGGCGTTACAGATGACACTGGTTTTGAGATTCCGGTGCCCATGGATAAAATCACCCTCGTCTTCGGTAATATGCGTCGAGCAGATGATGAACTTGACCAGCATGCGACACCACTGACACCACATCGATTTATCGAAAAAGGAATACTTTTGGCAATTTCGGGAGACCACAAAGATGGACTTGCCAAATTACATATCATCAATGAAACGAGTTTTGAGCTCCTAGTGTCCGTAGCTGAAGCTACAGCGAATAAAGTAAAAGGTATTTTCAGCAATAAAATACCGCCACACGATTCGATGCAGTTTTATACAGGCAACTTTGCAAATGTTGGGAAATGGCCTACCTTCCGTTTTCAGATCATACGGCATAGTGCTAGTTTGCAGGAACTGACATCACCAATCAACAGAGAACAGCGTGTACGTCCTGTAGATCTAACTAATCCAAAAGTCCTCAACGAAATTTTGGATGAAAAAATATGGTCCTACGAACTGGATAAGATTGAAGAGGATTTAGGACTGGACAAGCTGAAAAATCATTTCATACCACATCGTCCAAATAAAAAAT
The DNA here is from genome assembly GCF_002483935.1 of Sphingobacterium sp. UBA7631. Classification (NCBI taxonomy): domain Bacteria; kingdom Pseudomonadati; phylum Bacteroidota; class Sphingobacteriia; order Sphingobacteriales; family Sphingobacteriaceae; genus Sphingobacterium; species Sphingobacterium sp. UBA7631. The sequence goes on along the minus strand of NZ_DLIX01000003.1, from coordinate 328,448 downwards.
AAGCTAGATGAATTTCATCTAGCTTATTTTTATTTGGTAAACGGCTTTATTTTATTCAGCCGTCGCAGAAACCTTCTTGGTGCTCAACAATAATAGTACGATGCCAACCAAATAGACAATCCAGCCCCAGCGCATGTGCAGGGATTTAGAAAGCAATTTATCGGCAAATCCCCAGCCGAAATAATTATTGATCTTAAACCAGACCGCTGTTATACTCAACAGGTACCAACAGGCGGCCACTCGGGTCATCCACTGATAAGCTCGAACCGCACGGACAAAAAACAAGAGGGCAGTCACCCCGAGTATAAGTAATGTAATAAAGAACAAGTAGGCATCTACCTGATATAAGTTCCAATTTCCCTTAATAGGCACTTTTAAGAATGGTGTCATGCTGGACAAAAAAGAAATGACTAGTCCAACAATGGCAAAGTATTTTTTGATAATAATCATGGTTCAAATTCCTTTAAAACTGCTACGAATATAAGTTGAATATTGACACATATATAACTTGTATTTCACTTTTTGAAAAATTATTCTATTTTTAAGCGCAATTAACGCTTAGAACAAATAAAAAACAAGACTAATCCAAAGATCATCAATCATTTAAATCTGGTTTTCACTTGTTTAAAAGAGATGAATATAATTTTTAGCATTTAAGCCGAATAATAAACATGAAAAGAGAAGTTGAAGAAATCGCAGCAGAACAACCTGCACAGCCTAATAAAAAGAAAAAGATCTATATCATTATTGGCGTCGTGCTATTGGTTGTCCTAGCGGGTGGCGGATATTACAACTATAGCCATCGACAAGCTATCGACGGCCTGCAGGTGGATAGTACCGCGACAGCTGTTGTAGGGTTTGACAATGCAGATCCCAAAGATCTGGAAGATGCTGATGGTTGGAGTTCACTGGAAGACTATCAACACTGGAACAATGCAATCTTCACGATTCCCGAATACGATAATATCCCGTTACGCTATAGAAGGGGTATTACAAAGATATTCATGGGTAATAACTACCTTGAACCTGTAGATGATAAACCTATATACAAGTTTACACGCATAAAAGATCGTGCTAAATCTGTTTTCTGTTATGGTAACTTTACCGATCGCAACGATTCAGACAGTTGGAATAAAGAAATGGCTTTTTTGGTAGAAAAGAACGACTACCAGAGCAGTGCCATCTGGATCATTTCAGCAAAAGGCGATATTTTATTCTGGAAGGAATATTCAAGCGAACTGCCACTCATCAACAGCTTCAAAAAGGGACAAAAAATTTTTATGGATGAGATGAAGTTAGTACCTGCTCCTGCTGATGGAATTATTGTCAAGAATAAAAATTCCAAGTACGCATTAATTTACAATAAAAGCAGCAAGACCTTCGACAGCTATTACCAATACAGTGATAGTGAAATTCAGGAAGCTACCACTTCTGAAGAGGAGCCTTATGTGGAAGAATTGCAAGATGTCACCATCGACTCTGCAACTACAAATACAGGTATTAAAGAGTAGTTTATCGTATTTTATCGCTTAAAATTTTCGTCACGACAGATCGTGACGAAAATCATTCGATATTGATACGCAAAACAAACACCTGAATTACAGACATATAACCATCAAAATCAGCTATTTAAAATCTTTCTAAATTAATCCCTTTGACAGATTTTTGACACAAGCACAAAGCTTTTAAGCTACATTTGTACCGTTAAATATAAGCGAGGGATTAGAGCTTTGAAAAATCTTAAAGTATTAGCGTTTACTCATAAACATGTCGAACTAAAAGATCTAGGTAATCTAGTGATCTGCAATGAGGATTTAGAAAGTCGCCTCATCAATCTAAAGCATAGCCTAGACATTCCAGAGATCTTTTATATTGGTACTTGTAACCGAGTAGAGTTTGTATTTTATGGTGCTCACGAATTGACCCATGAATTCATTGCTGATTTTATGGGAAAATTGAACTTCTGTGTTCCTCAGGAGAGACTACAATGTTATTTAGGACAGGTCAACAAATACGAGGGTATGGATGCTTTAAACCACCTGCTTCGGATGTCATGTTCACTTGAAAGTCTTGTTGTTGGTGAAAAAGAAATTTTGGCACAGGTACGTCGGGCTTATGATCGTTGTAGAGAAGCTGGTTTTACTGGAGATTTTCTACGTCTGATGATGGATCGTCTCGTAAAAACGGCTAAAGAAGTATACACCTATACTAAAATTTCCAGAAACCCAATTTCCGTTGTCTCGCTTGCCTATCGCAAATTGCGCGAACTAAAACTGGTTGAAAACCCTAGAATCGTCATTATCGGTTCTGGAGAAACCAATCAGAACTTAGCGAAATATTTCCAAAAGAACCAAAAAGCTAAGTTCGTTATTTTCAACCGCACACTAGAGAACGCAAAGGCCTTAGCCGAAGAATTAAATGCTGAAGCTTATCCCCTAGCTGATATTGATCAGTACAAAGAAGGCTTTGATATTTTAATTACTTGCACAGGTGCTCCGACCTCCATTATTGACAACACACTTTATCAATCCTTATTAAACGGAGAAACGGATAAGAAAATAATCATTGACTTAGCCGTTCCGAATGATATTGATGCTGAAGTTCTCCAAAACAATCCGATTCATTATATCGAAGTAAGCAGCTTACAAGCTATTGCGGAGAAAAACATCCAAGAGCGTTATAACGAATTGGAGAGTGCCGAAAAGATTATACAGGACAATATCCAAGAATTTTTACCTTTAATCAAACAGCGACGTGTAGAGGTTGCTATGCGTGAGGTTCCTGAAAAGATTAAAGAAATTAAATCATTTGCGCTAAATGAGGTTTTTGCTCAAGAGGTTCAAGCCCTAACCCCTGAAGCGAGAGAAGTATTGGAAAAAGTCATCAACTACATGGAAAAGAAATACATCAAGGTTCCAATGGTTATGGCGAAAGAAATTTTGGTTAAAACTCCAGAAACGGAAAAAAACTAATACTAAGCTTCCTCTTCGAACAGCGTTATATTCTATTACTTTTTGTTGCTTCCCTAGGTTTTGTACCAATGCCTATTAGCGGAATGAATCTGTGCCCGTCACCCGGAGCTATCCTTTGACTGTTTCTTTAAATTTCGGTTTGTCAATTATTTCCTGACATATAATGACAGTAACGTGTCAACATATTCCTTCTATTTATTTATTTTTGCTCTGATTAATGGTATTAAACACATTTTTCCGAAATTGTTTATTTCCGGGGCTCAATTGAATTAAAACACATGCTGTGCTAGTTGAATACGTCGCTACTGGGGGAACATTTTGTGATTGTTTTAATAGGTAAAGTAAAATTAACGTGAATAGAAAACTAATTATTGGTACCCGGGGAAGTGTTCTTGCCATGTGGCAGGCAAATTTTGTAAAAGATCGATTGGCAGAAATCGGAATTGAAGCAGAATTAAAAGTCATTAAAACACAAGGGGATATCATTCAACACCTTCGTTTGGATAAATTAGAAGGCAAAGGATTTTTCACCAAAGAGCTTGAAGAGGAGCTTTTAAGCGGGACCATTGATTTAGCTGTACACTCACATAAAGATTTACCTACGGTCAACCCTCCGGGATTGATCATTGCAGCGGTTTCTGAGCGTGAAGATCCCGCTGAATTATTGATTATCCACAAAGATTGTGTGGATATCAAAAAACGTCTTTCATTAAAACACAATGCGACTGTTGGGACATCATCCAACCGTAGAAAAGCGCAGATCTCGGCGCTACGTCCGGATCTAGAATTTGACGATCTCCGTGGTAATTTACAGACAAGAATCCAGAAGCTACGTGATGAGCAATACGATGCTATCGTACTTGCAAAGGCAGGTATTAGCCGTATTGAAATGGATATTACAGATTTTCATGTGGAAGAGATTCCTCCTGTTGAAATTATCCCGGCACCGGCGCAAGGAGTACTTGCTATTCAGATCCGTGAAGTTGACAAGGAACTTTTTGACGCTTTACAGCCCTTAAACAATGAAGAAGTAGCAAAAACAATCTCCGTAGAACGTTTGGTATTAAATAAATTTGACGCGGGATGTCATGCGCCATTAGGCTGTTATTGCCGTAAAAGCGGTGATGAATACGAAGCTTGGGCCTCTATTGCTGACACAAGCGAAGATTTTCCTGACCGTGTTTACCTTAGAGATACCGATGCGACGCGGTTAGCGGAGCGTATTTTCAGCAAATATGCAAAGGATAGAAAATTGCCACAATCTGTATTTATTTCCCGGGAGGTAGACGAAAATTCCTATTTCGCAAGAGCAATGGCCAAGCACAATATTACTATTGAGGGCCGCTCTTTGATCAAAATATTCCCCATCATCAACAAATTGGATCCTTTTATCCTAAAACACGTGGATTGGATTATATTTTCAAGCAAGAATGGTATTGAGCACTTTTTCAATTTAGAGCCACGTTTGAGCAAAAAGACCAAGATTGGTGTCATTGGCCGTGGCTCGGAAGAGATTTTGCGCAAATATGACCGCGTTGCTGATTTCTCTGGCGACAGAGAGGGCATCAATATGGAGGAAATTGCGAAGAAATTTGCTGAATTGGCCAATGGTGGTACCGTGCTTATACCACGTGCGAAGGAATCTTTGGAGACGATCCAAAAAGCATTAAGCCCGGAGACAAAAATTATCAATATACCGGTATATGAAACGGTCTTAGAAGAAAATGTAGATCCATCCAATGCGGAGGTATTGGTCTTTACCAGTCCGAGCAATGTGGAAGCATATTTTGCAGACAACCTACTGGAACCAGACCAAAAAGTAATCTGTATTGGCCGCTCTACCGGTGCAAAGTTTGATGAGATGAATGTCCCTTATGCACTTCCTTATTCTCCAGATGAAATAGGTCTTTCTGAAGCCGTTTTTGGATTGGAGTATTAGAATCGTATAAAGTAGTTTGTATTTCAACGTCGGTAAACGATTCCACTGACTTTGAAATAAACAACATAGATCATAAATAATCTTAATATAATGTTACAACGTCCGAGAAGAAATCGTAAATCTGCCGTGATTCGCGACATGATTCAAGAGACACGTTTAGACGCGTCAAATTTGATTTTCCCACTTTTTATCGTCGATGGGCAAAATCAAAAAACTGAGGTTAAATCGATGCCAGGCATCTATCGCTATTCAATAGACAATCTATTGAAGGAAGTGGAAAGTTGCCTGAAGTTGGGCTTACGTTCATTTGATCTTTTCCCTAACATTGAAGAGTCATTAAAAGACAAATATGCTACAGAAAGCTACCGTGATGGAAGTTTATACTTACGTGCAATTGCTGCGGTAAAGAAAAATTTTCCGGAGGCTTGTATCGTAACGGATGTTGCCATGGACCCTTACAGCAGTGACGGGCACGATGGAATTGTCGAAAACGGTGAGATCCTAAACGATGAGACATTAGAGGTATTGGGCAAAATGGCCTTGGCACATGCACAATCAGGTGCAGATATCATTGCACCATCAGATATGATGGATGGCCGCATCGGTTACATCCGTGAGCTATTGGACCATAATGGTTTTACTAACGTTTCTTTGATGTCGTATACGGCAAAATATGCTTCGGCCTATTATGGTCCTTTTAGAGATGCCTTAGGCTCGGCACCCAAGCATGGCGATAAAAAGACCTACCAGATGAATCCTGCCAATGCAAAAGAGGCGCTTATTGAAGCACAGCTCGACGCACAGGAAGGAGCGGATTTTCTGATGGTGAAACCAGGACTTCCCTACTTAGATATCGTTAAACTTCTTGCAGACAACTTCGATCTACCAATTGCAGTATATAATGTCAGTGGAGAATATGCGATGTTAAAGGCGGCAATTCAAAACGGCTGGTTAGACGAACGTGTCATCCTAGAAACGTTATTGAGCTTCAGACGTGCTGGCGCTACAGCAATCTTATCCTACCACTCCAAAGAAGTATTGGAGAAAGGTTTTATTTAACAACTTCCAGATTATCTTCGATAATCGGAATTTAACTAACAGAAGCTCGGGAATTCATTTTCGAGCTTCTGTTTTTTTAAAATATTATTTAAACCTTTTTACGACATTGCGGTCAAACAGAAAATTATAATGCGCCTTATTATGTTAAAAAGTATCATAATCAGCAGTTTCCTTTTATCGGCTCCCTCCATACATGAAACTACCTTTTACTTCTTTTTTGAAGGCAATTGGATTGCGGACAACGCTAAGCTGAAATCAATCACATTTAATAAGAATGGTGACGCCTTATTTACCTTTTCAAATTCAAACCCTCAGGGTCCCCAGACCTCAATTCATCAGAAAGTAGATAGCATTGCTATATTAAATCGCAGAAAATTTAGTGGCTACTTTTTTAGTCCAAATCTTTTTGGAAAATATAGTGATAACAAGACGGCTTTTGAGATTGAAATTAAGTCAGCAAATGAGATTATCCTGTTTGTCAATAAACAGGAAATAAAATTGCTAAAAAAAGAAGCTGTTACTCAATTTAAATAGCTAATATCAGGCTATTATGGATTCCTTACGTTTCTATGAGACTTATCTTCTTAAAAAAAGATAACTTCGCATTCAAATACATAGACTATGCAAGCACCTGATATTTCAAGAGCAAAATCTGCTGAGCTATTTGAAAAAGCAAAACAATATTTCCCTGGAGGCGTAAACTCTCCTGTTAGGGCTTTCAAATCCGTATATGGTACCCCATTATTTATTGAGCGTGGCGATAAAGCACACCTGTGGGATGCTGACGGAAATGAATTCATCGATTTTTGTTGTTCATGGGGCCCCTTAATTTTAGGGCACAATAATGATCAAGTTCGTGAAGCTGTAGCGGCACAACTCGGGAAAGGCTTAAGTTTTGGCGCTCCCACTGCGTTGGAGAACCAACTGGCTGAGTTGATTATCGAAAACAATAGGTTTATTGAGAAAATTCGCTTTGTCAGTTCCGGAACTGAGGCCGTAATGTCTGCAATCCGTTTGGCTAGAGGCTACACGAAACGTGATAAGATCATCAAATTTGATGGCTGTTATCATGGCCACTCCGATTCTCTTTTGGTTAAAGCGGGTTCTGGTTTGGTCACTTTTGGTGAGACATCATCGGCTGGTGTACCTAAAGCATTTGCAGACGAAACCATTGTTATCGAATTAAACGATAAGCAAGCTTTAGAAGCTGCTTTTGCAGAATTTAAAGATCAGATTGCCGCAGTTATCATTGAGGGTATACCTGCAAACAATGGCTTATTGTTGCAATCTAAGGAATATGTTCACTTCTTACGTAATATCACCAAAGAACATGGTGCAATGTTGATTATGGATGAAGTGATCACGGGATTCCGTATTGGTTTTGAAGGTGCTTCGGCTTACTATGACGTACAACCAGATATTATTACCTACGGCAAAATTATTGGTGGCGGAATGCCTGTTGGTGCCTATGGAGCCTCAAAAGAATTGATGGCCTGTATATCTCCTGATGGTGCAGTTTACCAAGCCGGAACTTTATCCGGAAATCCAGTTGCTATGGCTGCCGGCATTGCCGCATTAGGTATCTTGGCACAAAAGGATTTCTACACAAATTTAAATGCCAAAACAGAAGCTTTCGTCAATGATATGCGTACTTATATTGCGGAGAAAGGATATAAAGTTCAACTTTTCCATGTGGCTTCTATTTTTTGGTTTGCCTTCACAGAACAGCACGAAATTAAAAAAGCGAGTGAAATCGATCCTAAATCGATGGAATCTTATAAAATTATGCACCGCGAATTGTTAAATCGTGGCGTATATTTTGGTCCTTCAGGCTATGAAGTAGGCTTTGTTTCTGATGCACATACAGCAGCGGATCTTGACCAGGCAAAAAAACATATTTTCGATGCTTTAGACATTGTCTTTAGTGCATAAAATCAAACTACTATAAAAAAGCCCTCCAGTATATTACTAGAGGGCTTTTTTTATAGGTTAGTGGAAGTATAGGCTCGAATCAACGTGCTTATTACAGTTTGTTTGCCAGCTTCTTATCTTTAGATTTCATCTTATTTAGTCCGGCAATAAGTTCATCCAATGAAAACTTACCTTTGATATCCATAAAAACACTTTCATCTTCGTTATCATGAACGAGTAGAGAAACCCGCTGAATAACATTATTCTTATCAATACGCGCATTCAGCGAAATCTCCTGTCCATCCGTGTTAATAACCAGTAATTCCTCAAATTTGTTCTTCTTCAAAAACTTATGGTAATCGTCCAAAATCCGTGCATTCTTCGTTTTGTCATTATTTGAAAGTGTCAGCATTCTGAACTTCTTTAATTTCTTTACAATTTCAGCCATTGCACGAGACTCTTCATCATTATCGTCCTTTAAGGCTTTTTTCATAAAGGGTTTTGTTAACCACATCGGTAAATTAATGGCAACAATCTCAGCGTCGTCCGATACATTAGACCGGCTGACGAAATCCATATTGGAGGCTTTTTTTATCATGCATGACTGCATGGAGAAAAGAACGCCAACTAGGCACAACAAGGTTAGTAATCTTTTCATAATCTTCTACTTTTTGTTGTTATCACCTTTATTCTTACTCACTTTATTGTTCCCTTCGTTGACCAAGCTAGTCACGTCTTTCAACGGTATAGCCCCGTCAAGGATCATAAATAGATTTTGCCCATCTCCGTTGATCGTTAGTAACAGATTGTTTAGGATGTCGGCATTTGCAGACATATTTTCCACCATGAACCGGATATCCTGACCTTCATTATTGAGCGACATGAGTTCTTCATACTTTAAATTTGAAACTGCCCCTTGAATAATACCTGTTAAGGCTTTATCCTCCCCATCTTCAACAATCAGCATCCGCAACGATTTAACATTCTTAAGTAGTGGTGTAATTGTCTGCATATCCTCATCGTCTATTTTCAAATTACCCAATAGCTTGAACATCGGCGCCCCGATTTTAAGTGTTGTCACGCCCTTTTTTCCTTGATATTGTTCAAAAAGTTTATCCAATTTTGAAATTTGTGCATTTGCCATACTTGCTACAAGTAGAAGGCAAGCTATTAAAAAACCTTTCATTTTATTTTAGTTAATCGTTATTGACATTTGTTTTATATTCATTGCTTTATCTACACCATTTTCCAGATTATTTGCCAGTAAGCCTAAAGATTTTAGGGTCAGTTCAACAGCTTCCTGTTCGTTCGCGACAGGTTTCCCATTCAAAACAACATAATCTGCCTGATAGGGTTCACTTTCGACTGATTGCAGACTTTCAGCAACTATTTTCTTCTTTTCAGTCCATTTCTTCGCTTGTTTTTTAACTTTAGAATGTTTGAGCGTTTCTGCGATCTGTAACGTCTTACCGCTTTCCACCGAAGGGGTCCCATCATTAGCATTGGAAACTACCGTTTCTTCATTTTGTTGTTCGATCAGCTTCTTGTCCGCGGATTTTAGCTCTTTCATTTCCTTTTCGGCAAGTACAGGTACTCGCGTTGTTGGTTCCTGATTTAGGAATAGTGCAATTCCAATAGCCATTACCAACATGGCTGCCGCAGCATATTTTATCCAACTCTTATTCCACCATACAATACGTTTCTTATCCTCATTGATCTCACTTTGGAAGTCCTCAAAGGACCAGTCCATTGTTCTATTCTTTTCTTGATTCAATGATTGAAAAAAAACATCATCCGAGCTTTTCAATGCTCTTTCTTCCTCTAATGACGACTGGCCATTAAAGTACTTCTCTTCCAATTCTTTTAATTTCTTATCTTTCATCACTGTGCATCTTATTTTCAAAGACGATGAAACATTCGGGTTTATTTTTTACCTGAATAAATCCGAGTGGTTTCATAATCGAATAATTTTGTCAATTGTTCTTTTACCTTCTGTCTAGCACGCATCAGATTAACTCTTACCGCAGACTCGCCCATCTCCAATACTTCACCGATTTCATCGATGTCATAATCCTCAACATCGCGCAGATGCATAACAAGCCGTTGTTTTTCGGGAAGGGAATTGATCATTTCAAGGATAATTTCTTTCGTATTCCCAACAGTATGTTCCGTCATGGTAACAACCTGATGCTGCTCAACAAAGTCTGCCCTGACCTTATCTTTTTTTAGACGATTGAGCGCTTCATTTTTGACACTCTGCATGCAGAAGGCTTCCATATTTTTATACTGAAGCAGCTGATCTTTTAATTGCCACAAACGCATCATCACATTTTGTACCGCATCAAAAGCCTCGTCATCATCAACCAAGATCCGTTTCGCAAAGCGAAATAGCTTATCCTTATGGATGAAAACGGTATTTTTAAATTGCTCTTGGTTCATGTTATCGTCAATATTGAGACTTACGCTATTTTAATCTTCTAATCGGCTTTTGCCCCATCTCCGTATCACCTGTGCCTTTTATATTATCAAGACATTTCAGCTTATCGATTTATTACATCTAATATGACTATTTTTTTAAAAATATTTAATTCACTGTGTATTAAACTTCAATGAGTAGCCCAAACGGCCTATTTTTAACCTTATTACAAACAAAATAGGTATATAGACTGTTACTTAAGATGCTGAATGATTAAAAATTTAAACAAAAAAATTATGAAGTATTACAGAATTACAGGTATTACTGCTGCAGTAGCACTCCTAGTAGGCGCCATTGGATGTAACAACTCTTCTACGAAAAGTACAGGTGGAGCTGACTCAAGCAGCAGTATCGACACAAATACTGCACAAAAAATGGACTCTATCACCGTTAGTCCCATTGCAGACTCGAAAGAATTTCCTGGAGCTGATCTGCAGATCGCCTCGATCACTGCAGAAAAGGTAGGAACAGACTCCGCAAAAGTAACTGTAAAATATGCGATTAAGAATTTCAAATTGACTGAGATGACCGATGATGCCCATGCCGCCCATATGGCGAATTCGCATGATGGACAGCATATTCATTTTATTTTAGACAATAAACCTTATACGGCTCTTTATAAGCCCGAGAACTCCGTAACCGTACCGTTAAATTCGGAACATTACCTACTCTCGTTTCTATCGAGATCCTATCATGAATCCATAAAAACCACTGAAGCTTCTAAATTGGTAAAATTTAAGATTGATGCAACGGGTAAATTGACGACAGATGCAACGCCAAAGGAACCATCGCTTTTCTATTCTCGACCTAAAGGCGAGTATAAGGGAGATGAAACAAAAAATCTACTGTTAGATTTTTACCTAGTCAATACCAAACTTGCTCCAGACGGCAACAAAGTAATTGCAGATATCAATGGCCAGACATTTACATTGGACAAATGGGGGCCGTATGAGATAAAAGGGCTGCCAATGGGCAACAATAAAGTAAAATTGACCCTAGTAGATAAGGATGGTAACGCTGTTACAGGAGATAATGTTTCGGTAGAACGTGATATCAAACTATCTGAAAAATAAATCCAGAGCTGTACAAAACAAAAAAGAGTCGCATTGAAATGCGACTCTTTTTTGTTTAGGATAAACTTTGAGCAACAATAAGGCATCGTCTTTATTCCTTTTTGATTAAGGTAGTTTGTCAAAATCAATTTTCGGAGCACTATTTTTATTCATGAATTCAAATGTACTTCCTGGCTTAACAATGTCATTAAAGAAACCACCATTACGGAGAAAGTATCCATTTTTCGTAATCCCGCCGATTGCATCAATGCGCTGATTTGCACGATAGGTATTATCGACACTGAAAGAAGCCGCTTGTACAGCTTTCCATTGCCCATCATAGACCCATTGATTGCCAAAATCGACCTTTCTACCCAGGTAGCCTTGATTCGGACTAAAGTTCTCCAAGAAACTATGGAATCGTTTCAGGTAGGTATTTGTCTGTGGACGTTTGAAGCTTGCGATCACATTCCATGCATTCTCTTCAGGCACAAAAAACCAAGCCGTATAATCGGTATTCCCTTTTCCATCGGGCACACCTTTCAAGAGAAACTTATAAGTTATACCTGCTTTCCAAAAGTACTTACGGTAACTCTGCCCGCCTGACCCTTCATTTCCAAACTCGCCCGAATGCACATCCTTTCCTTTTTTTAGCAGATGGATTTTTTGCTCGTCCGGAATACTTTTCGGATCATCTGTATGGAAAGGACTCCATACGGAAAATAAAATACGCCGTTCGGTTTCTGAATTAACCTGTATACCAAAATAGCCTTCTCCGAAACCGTTCGCCATAAAATAGGAACCAACTTTATCTTCACCTTGAGGAACGGTTACTTCATTATAATAGTAACTCACATTCCCCTCCGTAGGAACGGTATAATTAAGATGACAGGAAGGTCCTCTCCGGGACCAATAGTAATAATCAGGCTTATCAGAGTAAATAAGTCCTTCTGACGCAGCTTCGCCGCTAACAAGTAGTTCTGTCACGTTAGCAAAATTACTGCCCGATTTACTGACTCCTTTTAGGTTGACCCGAACATAACCGGGGGCCTTTACTACAATAGACAGAGGAGCTGTTTCGGCAAGTTCAGTGCCTTCAACATCTACAACAGCTTTTTTCCCTAGTGCGTCAATTTCTATTTTAGATTTCCCAGCATCATTTTTCGCTTTCAGCTTTAATGTCAATTTCCCTGCTTTCTGAGCCCGAAAATAAACCGATGCCACTTCCTGATTGCTTGACCATTTTACAAGGCCATTATGACCGGAAATTTCCACATCACCCGCTTGTCCTGCGGTAATGAAAGCATTCCCCGCTAGAGGAACGGCATAAGTCTTCCCTACAGTCTGCGCGATACTGCTTATCGAAAGACAGGATAAAGCTCCCATAAAGAGATACTGGATAAAGTGTTTTCTTTTCATACTTTATTTTTTTTATCAATTTATATATCAACCTTAAGTTAGTTACACTACCTATGGTTATTCATATTCGTCATAAACTCGAGATGCTATTATACTCGAATACTTCGCGAAACCGACTTCTTTATTAGTTCCGAAATTCAATTTTTCAGCTATCGTTCTGCAGCACTTTATTATTGAATCAAGATGGTATCGGTTTGTGAAACTGGATTATTTGATGAAGATAAGGCTTAGATTTACAGAAAAAGAAAGGAAATGTATATCAATCGATTGTGTAAAAAAACAGCAATAATTGACTATCGTTCCTTTCCCATTAAAGGATCTATTATAAAATGAGATGCTGTATTTTAATATTTTAAAAATACAGTATCATCTTTTTGTGTATTTTTAGGTTCAGAGTCCCCTTTAATAAAAGCTAAAATAGCATGCTCCATGGACAAATCTGCTGATCGCACGTCAAAACGTATCTTAGGACAACGACAAATCTCAATATTGATTCATGGGCTCGCCTGGCTTATTTTCTTGTCTTTTCCAGTACTATTTTTTAACAACGGCCAACTGGGAATCAAGGAAATGCTTATTGCAGCAGCATTTTGGATTTTCACGGGCTGTTTTTTAATCCTATTTTATGTCAATGCCTATGTACTGATTCCATACAGCATAAGGCATCGAAAATTTATCAGTTACGGAATCTCCATTATTTTGACAGGTTTGTTACTAGCTTGCTATCTTCAGCCCTTTGACCGGCTGATGCGTATTGGACGTCAACAATTACCGACCCCTGGGGACAGAGAATTTTCACCTAGGCATCATCCTGATTTTCCACCGCCACCATCTGCTAGGCATTTCCCATACCGAGGTCCAGGGCAATCCCCGGGACAACGGCCACAACCTATCGATATCGCTTCTGTGTATATTTTCCTGTTAACTATTAGCCTTGCCGCGCTCTATAGAATCGTAACCTATTGGATGGAAACGCAGCAAAAAATGCAATTGGTCGAACAAGACCGTATGAAGGCCGAACTTTCCTTTTTAAAAGCGCAAGTCCACCCCCACTTCTTGTTTAATACCTTAAATAATATTTACGCATTGGCACTGACCAATGATGATGCCGTCGCAAGTAGTATTCATCGTCTTTCGCAATTAATGCGTTATTACATGGATGAACGGCACAGTGATACGATTGACATCAAGATCGAAATCCAGGCTATACAAGATTTTATCAATCTCCAAAAGCTACGCATTGGCCCGAATTGTTCGATCAGTGAACACTATACGGGGCTCGAACACCCTAAAACGATACACGCATTTGTGCTGCTTCCTTTTGTTGAAAATGCGTTCAAATATGGATTAAGCACCATAGAGCCCTGCCAATTAAGTTTTGAGGTCATTCTAACGCCAACATCCTGCACATTAAATGTAAAGAATAGCATTGCTACACAGTCAACCGAACAACACCGCACAGGAACAGGCCTTAAAAATGTTCAACGTCTATTGGAACATTTTTATGCCGACAGGCACCGCCTGACGATCCAACAGGAGGATCATTCTTTTTTTGTTCAGCTTATCCTCTATATTTCTCCATAAATTGTTTTTATATTAGGCTATACGATTATGTATACATAAAGCAGTCTATCTTAATTTAATCGATGTTAACTTGCATAGCTCTTGACGATGAACCATTGGCTCTTCGTGTTATTTCTACGTTCACAGCAAAGCATCCCGCTATAAAGCTTGCTGGAACCTTCAATAACCCCCATGAAGCGAAGTTGTATCTCGCCAATAACAGTGTTGATTTGATTTTTTTGGATATTGATATGCTCGAAATCAACGGTATTGATTTTGCAAAAAACTTAAATCCAAGACCCTTATTGATTTTCACTACGGCACATAAAGAATATGCGATAGATGGATTTGAACTTGATTCAGTAGACTATCTTCTCAAACCATTTGACTTCACTCGTTTTGAACGGGCTATCGATAAGGCAATGACACGTTCAGCTTCACAGAGCCATCGCCCTTTCTTAATCGTTAATGTGGAATATCAACGCATCAAAATCTACCTTGATGAAATTGAGTGTTTGGAAAGCATGCAAGATTATATCAAAATTCATCTCATACAAGGAAAAACAATATTGACTTTGTCGACGATGAAAGCCATGTTGGATCGTTTACCGCCAAATCAGTTTATCCGCATTCATCGCAGTTTTGTTATCGCGGTCAAACACATCATTACGTTTTCACAACGTAAAATACAATTACCCAACTTCACATTGAAAGTCGGCGATGGGTACTATAATGAAGTGATCAAATGTTTACGTGATTCGTCGATGCAATAAGCCTCTTTATCGACACTTAACATTATTTTACATCTCCGTCCACTACCTTGCTTCCATTCATAAAAAAGAAGAGATATGGAACGCAAAAATTTTATAAAAACCTTATCATTGCTGGCATTTACAGGTCCAATGGTCTGGGCAGCCTGCAAGAAAGACGATACCGCATCAACCACGGACGAGGGCACTGACGTCAATGTCGATTCAAGCTGTAGTGTGACACCATCTGAAACCGAAGGGCCCTTTCCGACAAAAACACCTTCAAGTTATGTCCGCTCAGATATACGCAAAGGTGATGGTATTGGGGCTAATATGCTCGGTTTAATTACTATTGTCAATACAAATAATAACTGTGCGGCACTAGAAGGTGCCTTAGTGGATATATGGCATTGTGATGTGGAAGGTAATTACTCGCAATATGGTGGAACACAAATGCAATCCAGCAACTATCAGTCTGTCAATTGGTATCGTGGTAGACAAGTTACCAATGCCAATGGACTTGTTTCTTTCCAAACCATCTTTCCGGGCTGGTATCAAGGCCGAGCAACACATATTCACGTCCATGTATATGATGCTACCGGTAAATCGCTATTAGTGACACAAATCGCTTTTCAAGATAGCCTGTGTCTTGAAGTCAATAATACAGGTTCATCTTATGGTTACAAAAAAGGAGTTTCAGGCTATACCTATAATGCCAACGACAACGTATTCAGCGATGGTGTTACCAAGGAAATGTCTACGGTCACAGGATCCTTATCTGAAGGTTTCCAAATGAAAATGACAATTCATGTAAATGCTTAACAGCCTGATCATGCAGGATATTAGAATCTATATCGCGGAACAGCGTGGGGAAACATCCATCGGAACTCATGTAGTCAGAAGCACACTCAATTATGGTTCCTTTGCTTCTCCTCACCGGGAGTCTATTGGTCGACTTCAACAGGTCAATAACTGGGAAGTTGCGCCTCAAGGCACTTTGGATCTCCCGACCAATAAAGGTACGGTCTCGCTTTTGATTCCTTTGATTGGGGATCTACTTGTAACAATGAATGGCCAAACCTACACGGTACCCGTTGGGACAATCTTAATATGCAATCCTAGAAATAGTACGGCAATTCATATAAGGGCATCGTCCGAAACTGAAGGCCCAGTGACCTTTCAAGAATTTGGACTTAATTCGACAATACACACTCCTACACTACCTCATATCGTGGATCTTCCATTTACATCTTCATTTGAGAAAAACAAGATGTATCCTGTAGGCACCGATTTAGCTACTGATTTTCAGTTCTACTTCGGTGCATTTGCTGGAAAACATGATTTTGAATTACAAACTGGCCCAGACCACAAAAACGTATTTGCATTTACGTTAGATGGTAATTTTGAAATTGAAGAACGCATCCTTTATCCATTTGATGGTCTTTATCTACCATATTCAAACAATTTGGACATCGAATGTTTATCAGCAACTGGCCTTTTGGTAGTTTTGAGTTTCTAAAAATAATATCCATCATCAAAGTCCAACCTATCAATTCACTCTGATTCAATAGGCTGTCGACATAAGAGTCCGTTTTTTTGAAAAACGACATATCATTGTTCATAACTGGATAATGTACGTTTCGAAAGCCCGATTCATAAAAAAAGTGAAGGGGCTACCCTTCACTTTTCCACACGATATTAATAAAATGTTGAAAACCTTATTTCGCTTTCAGGACGATCTCCCAAGTTATTCACAACTTGTTAATATTGCTGTTTAATATCCTAAAAAGGGTTAAAAACCAACGCTTTTCAAGTTTAATCCTGTACGCTCGTCTAAACCGAACATTAAGTTCATATTTTGTACAGCTTGACCGGATGCTCCTTTAAGCAAATTATCAGTCGCATTTAAAATAAGGAGCTTATTTCCGTGCTTTTCAAGGTGGATAATACTTTTATTTGTATTGACAACCTGCTTAAGGTCGATATTTTTTTTGCTGATATGCGTAAAAGGGTGAGCGGCATAATAGCTCTCATACAATGCGTAGGCCTGCTCTTCAGACAAATCGGTGTCTACATAAATAGCCGAGAAAATTCCCCGGGCAAAATCTCCACGTTGTGGAACAAAATTAATTTTTGCTGCAGCACGTTCCAACAACGATCCTGCTGACACCGGTAAAAATCCCGCTTGCAGCTGATCCAAAGATTCTGAAATTTCCTGTAAATGCTGGTGTTCAAAAGATTTGTAAGCAGAAAGATTATTGTTACGCCAGGAAAAATGCGTGGTTGCACCCGGTTTTTGCCCCGCTCCTGTTGATCCAGTCGTTGCATTAACATGGATTTGATCCGGTAATAAGCCTTTACTCGCTAATGGCAATAAAGCCAATTGTATGTTTGTAGCAAAGCATCCTGGGTTTGCAATATACTGCGCTGTTTTGATTGCTTCTTTGTTTAGTTCTGGAAGCCCATACACAAATTGGTGCCCTTGGAAAGCTGTATTCGCACGAAGACGATAATCTTGTGAAAGATCAATAATCTTCACGGATGCATCGATCGGATTTGCATCTAAAAATTTGCGTGCATCTCCATGGCCCACACATAAAAACAAGACATCAATCGCGGAGTGATAGTCGGAAGAGAAGGTCAATTCAGTATCGCCAAATAAATCATTGTGAACTTCATATAACTTATTTCCTGCATTGGAAGCACTATTAGCAAATACGATTTCCACCTCAGGATGATAAATCAATACACGTAATAATTCACCACCAGTATATCCTGCCGAACCAATTATTCCTACTCTTATCATTTTTTTGAATTTAGAATTTAGGGATGTGTTGTCCCCCATTATGCCCTGTATTTTTTCTTATCAATTTTACGTTAAGAAAAAATACAGGGCACAAAACACGGTTTATTTTTTATTCACTTTGTGCCAAATGATGGTTTGATTTCCAAAAATTTTGGAGAAACCTTTCACATCGTCACCTGTATAGCCCTTATTCATCTCACCATAGCTACCGAATTTATTGGACATCAAATCGTGTTCAGACTCGACACCAATGACGACAAAACGGTATGGGTGAAGTTCAACAATCACTCGGCCAGTCACTGTTTCTTGTGAAGATTGCAAGAATGCTTCAATATCACGCATAACGGGATCGTGCATTTGGCCTTCGTGCATATAATTTCCATAGAAAGCAGCGATTTGGTCTTTCCAAGACAATTGCCATTTGGTCAAGGTATGTTTTTCTAAGGCATGGTGTGCCTTAATTAAAATGACAGAAGCAGCAGCTTCAAAACCCACACGACCTTTGATACCAATGATGGTATCACCCACGTGGATATCACGGCCAATACCGTATGGTTGAGCGATTGCCTGTAATTCTTGAATCACTTTAACAGAAGCCATTTTCTCACCATTTAAGGCCACAGGCTCTCCTTTTTCAAAATCGATTGTAATTTGTTGTGGCTCTGAAGAAGTCACTGGAGTTGGCCATGCCGATTCAGGCAAATATTGGTTGGATGTCAATGTTTCTACTCCACCAACAGAAGTACCCCAAAGTCCTTTATTGATGGAGTATTTTGCTTTTTCAGCAGAATACTCTACACCATGCTTATTCAAATACTCAATTTCGGCTTCACGCGACAATTGCAGATCACGGATTGGGGTGATAATTTCCACTCCTGGAATCAGGGTCTGGAAAATCATATCGAAACGTACTTGGTCGTTTCCTGCACCGGTAGATCCATGAGCAACACATTCAGCACCAATTTTCTTTGCGTAGTTTGCAATTGCGGTTGCTTGGCATACACGCTCAGCAGATACTGACAATGGATAAGTCGCATTTTTTAACACATTGCCAAAAATCAAAAATTTAATAGTTTCGCGGTAATAGTCTGCCGTTTCGTCTATAGCTGTATGTGATTTCACACCTAAAGCATAAGCACGTTCTTCAATATTTTTTAATTCTTCATCCGAAAAACCACCTGTATTTACAACTACGGAATGAACTTCTAAACCTAAATCTTGTGTAAGATAAATACAACAGAATGAAGTATCTAATCCGCCACTAAATGCTAAAACTACTTTTTTCATTAGAATGTTATTTTATGAGTGTTTGTTTTCAACGGCTGACTTAAGCTCGTTTCACTCGGTTTTTTATTATTATGTTGAGAGAACCTTGAACTGATCTTGTTATTATGAACGTCTTCAGTTACCTGTTACATCTATTTTCAATATAATCGCTCAGCTTTAGCTTAATATCCTTTTGCGACTTTGTTATGCTTCGGAAAATTGACGGCAATAAATTTATTGGCCGATTTCCAAAACTTCGCCTGTATACGCTTTAGCAGAGACTGTTTTTGTGTAATTCTTTCCAAGCGTTCTTTCGCTTCATGCTTGCGCTGGATCTTCTCTCGCAATTCACGTTCTTTCTCTTCAGGGTCCCAAAGCATGGCTGTACACATACAGTTTTTACGGTCTTTGCTCATCAGAATTTCATAATTCACGCAACTTTGACAACCCTTCCAAAATTCATCATCGGAGGTCAATTCGGAATATGGAACCGGTTCATAGCCTAGTTCTGAGTTGATTTTCATCACGGCAAACCCGGTTGTCAAACCAAAGATCTTCGCTTTAGGGTATTTCTCACGGGAAAGTTCGAAGACTCTTTTTTTGATCGCTTTTGCCAAACCGACTTTTCTGAATTCGGGATTGACAATCAAACCTGAGTTCGCAACATAATCACCATGCCCCCAAGTTTCTATATAACAAAAACCTGCCCATCGGCCATCTCTATGTAAAGCAATCACTGCTTTACCTTCATTCATCTTGTTGGCAACGTATTCTGGTTTACGACGCGCAATACCAGTACCACGAGCCTTTGCAGACTCGAACATTTCGTCGCAAATAACCTCTGCATAATGTGCATGCTCAGGTTTAGCCGGGATAATTAAAAAATCTGATATAGTCATTGACTTACGACCCTAATAATAAAACAACAACTACTGTCGTGTTTTGTTACTAAATAAATTAAAATAATGGATTCAAAACCATCGGACAATCATGGTCTTGCTTGGAAAGATTCACTACCTCAAATCAAGCCCGAGGTAGTATAGGTCGTCGGAGGCGTAAAACAGGTATTTCTACAAAAATGAAAGCACAGAAGACCTTCCTCATAAACTTCTCAAAAGCTTGAGTATAAGAATAATCGTTCTTTTTGTTCTGTTTCATTTTTTAATGCGCTGTCAATTGTTTCTGACGATGCAAATGTATAAAAATATTTTTTTCTTTTCCACAATATTCTAATTGATTTTTTGCAAAAATCAAAAATTTACAATCTACCATCAAAACCGCGTTGTAAGCTTCATTTTCAAGCAATTAATCCGCAATAAGCCGGCAATAGACCGCGCACATTAGCGATATTAATTTGACAACAAAACGTATAAAGGTTTAAGGCTTTATCAATTGAAATTGTTGTTTTTCCTATCGGTTCGTTATTTTTAGTCAAAAACAATACTTTTGTAGGGATCATTTAATGGAGAATAGTATGTCACCGAGTTTAATTTTCTATCTTATTTTTGCTGTCCCTTACATTATCTTTATGTATTGGCTCGTCAAACAGGACAAACATAAATATGCCTGGGGAATAGCAATCATTACTATTGTTGCCCTATTAGCGATTTACGTATCGCAGAAAGCCAGTAAAGTGGCCATGGACAATTATCAACAGCATCAGATCGACTCGAGAGAGATCGAGCGGGAAGAGCGTTTACAAAAACAACAGGATAGCATTAATCATGCTCAACAATAAAAAAGCGGCTAATGCCGCTTTTTTATTATTCATTTGTATAAATTGGAATAATCCCTTCCAATTTAAAGAGAAAAGCATATTCCAATGCAATTTCCTTTAAATAGTCAAATCGACCCGATGCCCCACCATGACCATAATCCATATCTGTTTTTAACAGTAAAACCGCATCTCCTATTTTAGTAGCTCTCAGTTTTGCTACCCATTTTGCTGGTTCAAAATACTGCACCTGACTATCGTGCAGCCCGGTTGTGACCAATAAATTAGGGTATTCTTTTGCTTCAATGTTTTCATATGGAGAATAGGCCTTCATATAATAATAGGCTTCCTTCTCATTGGGGTTACCCCATTCATCATACTCATTTGTAGTCAACGGTATTGTATCATCCAACATGGTATTCACCACATCTACAAATGGTACCTGAGCTATTATGCCATGATATTGCTCAGGCGCAATATTAGCGATTACACCCATCAGCAAACCTCCGGCACTTCCCCCTTGCGCATAGAGATGTTCGGGCATACAATAATGTTGATCAATCAGGTATTTACCACAATCCACAAAATCATAAAAGGTATTCATCTTGTGCATCATTTTTCCATCTTCATACCATTGGCGCCCCATTTCCTCACCGCCTCTGATATGTGCCAAGGCATAGATAAATCCACGATCCAACAGACTTAGTCGATTGCTCGAAAAAGTGGGATCCATCGACGCACCATAAGATCCGTAGGCATATTGCAATAATGGAGCTGAACCATCAAGTTTGGTTCCCTTTTTATAAACAATAGAGATGGGCACTTGAACACCATCTCTTGCTGTTGCAAAAACACGTTCGGTGATATACGCGGTTTGGTCATACCCTCCCAAAATCTCCTGTTGCTTTAATAATATTTTCTTCTGCTTAGCCATATCATATTCATAGACTGAGCTTGGTGTCACTAAAGAAGTATAGCCATATCGTAACTTATCACTGTTGTATTCAACATTAATACCCGGGTATACCGTATAGGCAACTTCTCCGAAATCCAAATAGTGCTGATGCTGACTCTTTAAATTATAAATTGCCAATTGAGTCAATCCGTTTTTTCGTTCAGCAATAGCTAGAAAACCCTTAAACTCTTCAATATCGCTGACCAATACATCCGGTCGATGATCGATGAATGTCTGCCAGTTACCGCGCTCTGTACGATCTAAGGGACATTGCATGATTTGAAAATTGATGGCCTCATCATTGGTCAGAATTAAAAAGCGATCGTCCAATGCAATGACCGAATAGAGAACATTGTGTATCCTTGGCTGAAAAACGCGAAATTCCGACTGCGGTAAATCAGCATTCAATATCCAAATTTCTGAAGACAATGTCCCTTCAGAATTGATGATGATATATTTTCCATTTTTGGATTTCCCGACAGCAATATAATTTGTATTATCTTTCTCTTCATACACGGCCACATCCGCTTTTGTATCGCTGCCCAATGTATGTCGCATAATCCTCTCGCTAAGTAAAGTTACAGGATTTTTAGCCGTATAAAACAACGTCAGGTTATCATTTCCCCATATCGCTGCCCCCTCTGTATTCTTTATCTGGTCGGGATAAATTTCTCCGGTCTCAATATTTTTGATAAATATGGTATATTCCCTCCGGGATACGGTATCCACACTAAAGGCAAGCAAACGATTATCCGGACTAACCGAAAATCCCTTTGCCGTATAATATGCATGCCCTTGGGCAAGCTGATCTACATCCAATAGCACTTCTTCTTCGCCCTCAAGCGTACCCTTTTTCCGACAGAATTTAAAATACTGTTTCCCCTCTTCCGTACGGCTATAATAGTAGTAGCCATTTTTGAAATAAGGTACCGACTCGTCTTTTTCCTTAATACGGGACTTCAATTCGTGAAAAAGATCCTCCTGTAGGTCTACTGTATCCTGAAGCATCAAACTGGTGTAATCGTTTTCCTTTTCCAGATAGTCAATAACTTCTTGAGCTTTTTCTCCTTTTTTAAAGTAATCAATCATCCAATAATAATCATCTCGCACAGCATCATCATGTATGTTTCTTACATGAGGGTAAACTGCTGCCATTGGGGCCATTACATTAGGCCAAACTATTTTTTTATTTTGTTGCATTCGCTTTCTTATTCGCTATTTAATATAAACGCTTTCTCATTCTGCTGTCCGGACCATCCCATAAAACAGGAGCCTCCTAGAAAGATTTGAATTTAAGATATTTCGTCAACAGTTTAATAAGAGATATGGATTATAAATACTTTTAATAAAAATTAACAGTTCAGAAGAAGCATTAGCATTATCTTTGCTATTCTGCTATAGTTAGGAATAAATGAGCAGGCACGCTCTTGAAAAAAAATTAAAACACACAGGAGAGAATAACCAGGTGGAATGCGTTCATGGCAATCATTGAAAGCAGACACTTCATTAAGAATTATTTACATATGAATTTAAAAAAATCACTATATCTAATTGCTTTAGGCTCATTGCCACTTATCTCTTTCGGACAATCGGATACCATTCCAGCAAATTGGTTTAATTTGGACTATAAAACGGATGGGGTGATGGGAATCAGTACCGAAAAAACGTATAAAACTTTATTGAAAGGGAGAAAATCCACTCCAGTCATCGTTGGCGTATTGGATGGAGGTGTGGATGTTTATCACGAGGACCTCAAAGATGTCGTGTGGATCAATGTGAAGGATAGTCTTGCAAATGGTATAGATAATGATGGCAATGGCTATATCAATGATAAATATGGCTGGAACTTTATTGGAAACGCCAATGGAGAAGATGTTCAGTTCGACAACCTTGAACTGACAAGACAGCTTAGGATACTGGACGAAAAGTTTGCAAACATCACAGCGGCAACAGAACTCAATGAAGCTGGTCGAAAAGCTTTCGCTAGTTATCAAAAAATGCTTGCCAAATATAAAAACAAGCTAGAAGAAGCTAAAATGGGTCAATTTTCGTACGATGCGCTCAAACGCAACATAGACGCTGTGGTACGTGAAATAGGTAAAAAGCCCGAGGATATCACACAGGAGGACATAGACAATTTCAAAGCGACCACAAATACGCAACGCATCGCACTGGGCTATGCAAAGGATGAAATCCACAACGGCGGCTTTGCCAAATTTTTTGATGATATCACCGAAGGTGCAAAATATTTCAACAATCAAGTTGATTATCATTTAAACAAAGCATACGATTCTCGACCTATTGTTGGCGATAATTATGAAGATGCTTCAGAGCGCCATTATGGCAACGCGGACGTAAAGGGACCAGATGCATTACATGGCAGCCATGTCGCAGGAATTATCGGTGCAAAACGCAATAATAATATCGGTATCAATGGAGTAGCGGATAACGTTAAAATACTCACGGTTAGACTCGTCCCTGATGGTGATGAGCGTGACAAAGACGTCGCAAATGCTATTCGCTACGCTGCAGACAACGGAGCCAAAGTACTGAACATGAGCTTTGGGAAAAGTTATGCCCATAATAAGCAGGCCGTAGACGATGCCATCAGATATGCTGAATCCAAAGATGTATTGATGGTTCATGCCGCAGGAAATGACAGTGAAGATAACGATATAGAACCTAATTTTCCAATGAAGTATTATACGGATGGAAAAGGTGATACCACCGGAGTTGCCAATGCATGGATCACCGTAGGCGCAACCGGTCTTCATTTGGACAATGAACTATTAGCCGATTTTTCCAATTATGGCAAAAAAACGGTCGACGTTTTTGCTCCTGGCGTCCACATCAACTCAACGGTACCAGATTCCAAGTATAAAGAAGAACAGGGCACGAGTATGGCTGCGCCCGTTGTCGCTGGTCTGGCGGCAATGATTCGATCTTATTATCCCAATTTGAGCGCGGTGGAAACCAAACAGATTATTATGGAATCGGTGGAAAAGCCGAACCAACTGGTACAGATAAAGGTTGGTGAAGATGCCACCAAAACGGTTCGATTAGCGGACATCTCGGTCACCGGAGGAATCGTCAATGCTTATAACGCCATTATAAAAGCAGAAGAATATACCAACAAAAAGAAAAAATAAATATTTTCTCGTTTTTTATACCAAAACTATCTTTTGTCCGTTTAATTATTTAACTTACAGAGACAAAACAACAGATGCTTATGGTAGAAAACTTTACCCAATCAGAAAACGAAGTTCAAAATTTGCTAACCCAAAACGAGAAGGTAATGACAGACGAGGACATAGAAAATGAATTGAAACTTCAATTACCAAAAATGTTGCTTCATCCAAGCAAAAGAAGTGTAGAGAATATCCTGGCATATTCGAAACAACTGGAAAAAAGAAAGGCCTAATCTGGGAGATTAGGCCTTATTTTTTAACCTTAATATCGTCTTGATTTATCTATGATCCAAAACAGTTGAGACTTCCCTTCCGTTTTGCACATTAAAATCAGAGTATTCACCATGTAGTAGGTTTCAAAATTTCTTTTTTGATGGAAATTTTGGCTAGTTTTGAACCGATGTTAAAACAAGAACGATACAAGGCTTTCGTAGATTATTTCTCCAAAAATAGTCCTGACGCACAGACAGAACTCAACTATAGTAATCCGTTTGAATTACTGGTCGCTGTTATTTTATCTGCACAGTGTACAGATAAAAGGATCAACCAAGTCACGCCCAAATTGTTTGAACGCTACCCTGATGCACACAGTTTGGCAGCTTCTAGTGTAGACGAGGTGTTTAGCTATATACGATCCGTAAGCTATCCAAATAACAAGGCCAAACACCTTGTTGGAATGGCTCAACTACTGATTGAAAAGTTCAACAACATTGTACCCGAAAAAATTGAGGATCTTGTGAAACTTCCGGGTGTAGGTCGAAAAACTGCTAATGTCATTTCATCTGTTGTTTATCATAATCCGGCGATGGCCGTAGATACCCATGTTTTTCGTGTTGCAAATCGTCTTGGGCTAACCTATCGTGCGACAACGCCATTGGCTGTAGAAAAACAGTTGGTAAAAAATCTACCCAAAGATACAATTGCCATTGCTCATCATTGGCTGATCTTACACGGACGTTACATATGTCTGGCCCGAAAACCAATGTGTGAGAAATGCCCTATTACTTATATGTGCAAATACTTTGAAAAAAATCACCATATAAAAAGTGTTTCAGCTATATCAGAAACAAAAAGCTAATTTTTTTAGTGAAAATATTTGGTTTATGATTTTTAATTTTTAATTTTGAGAAATATATACTAAAAATATGAGCAACACAGATAAACTAAAGGCTTTACAGCTGACGTTAGATAAATTGGAGAAGAACTTTGGAAAAGGTTCAATTATGAAGTTAGGGGATACTGCTGTTGAGCCGATCGAAGCTATTTCTACAGGATCTCTAGGCTTGGATATCGCCTTAGGCATTGGCGGTGTACCAAAAGGCCGTATCATTGAAATATACGGACCTGAATCTTCGGGTAAAACTACCTTAGCAACTCACATTGTTGCAGAGGCACAAAAAAAAGGCGGTATTGCAGCAATCATTGATGCTGAACATGCTTTTGATAAATATTACGCTCAAAAATTAGGCGTAGATGTAGAAAATTTATTGATTTCTCAACCGGATAATGGTGAGCAAGGTTTAGAAATTGCTGATAACCTAATCCGTTCTGGTGCAATCGACGTTATTGTCATTGACTCCGTTGCGGCTTTGGTACCAAAAGGCGAGATCGAAGGCGAAATGGGCGATTCTAAAATGGGGCTTCAAGCTCGTTTGATGTCTCAGGCTTTACGTAAGTTAACAGGTACAATTTCAAAAACAAACTGTTGTTGTATTTTCATCAACCAATTGCGTGAAAAAATTGGTGTCATGTTTGGTAACCCAGAAACAACAACTGGTGGTAATGCCTTAAAATTTTACGCTTCTGTACGTTTAGATATCCGTCGTACATCACAAATCAAAGATTCTGATGAAGTATCGGGTAACCGCGTAAAAGTGAAGATTGTAAAAAATAAAGTAGCCCCTCCGTTCCGCATAGCGGAATTTGATATCATCTTTGGTGAAGGTATCTCTAAAGTAGGTGAAATCATTGATCTAGGTGTTGAATATGGTATTATTAAAAAAGCAGGCTCCTGGTTTAGCTATGGTGAGACCAAATTAGGACAAGGTCGAGACGCTGTTAAAGCCTTATTATTCGACAATCCAGATTTAATGGACGAACTTGAAGCTAAAATCCGCGCTGAAGTGACAGGAGAAGATCCAATGCTTAACACCGAGGAAAACGAAGACTAGTTCCTGTAAAAATTAGTATAATGTAGGTAGCCATCCTGTTTAGGATGGCTATTTTTTTGCGAAAGTTCAAG
Source organism: Sphingobacterium sp. UBA7631 (assembly GCF_002483935.1). Lineage (NCBI taxonomy): Bacteria > Pseudomonadati > Bacteroidota > Sphingobacteriia > Sphingobacteriales > Sphingobacteriaceae > Sphingobacterium > Sphingobacterium sp. UBA7631. The sequence goes on along the minus strand of NZ_DLIX01000003.1, from coordinate 301,137 downwards.
TGCTTAGATGATTATTTTGTTACATGTCCAAAGTTTTCAATTTGTACTCATAGATTTTATTAATTTTAGAAAGGCGAATTAAAAACGCCTGACATCCAAATGCTAAACTTAATATAAACAATGAATCGTAAACTAATTCTATTCCTTCTGATACTGCTAAGCTCAGTATTCCATCTACATGCACAAACAATACGCGTACTCTCGTTCAATATCCATCATGGAAACCCACCCACTGAAAAAGAATCTATTATCAATCTTGACACGGTTGCCAAGATTATTAAAAATTCCAAAGCTGACATTGTAGGTCTTCAGGAAATCGATGTTAATCTCGGTAGATCATATTTTGAAAATCAAGCCAAGAAATTAGCCGAATTAACAGGCATGCACTATATATTTTCCAAAGGAATAGACTTGGATAAAGGTGAATATGGCACCGCCATATTGTCAAAAAATCCGATTGAACGTGTAGAAAAACACCTTCTACCCTCACCTGTGGAAAGCGAAACACGTAGTTTATCTGTAATCGAAGTCACTATTCACAAAAAGAAACTCTTATTTGCGAATACACACCTTGACCTGAAAGACAAAAACAAAATCGAACAGGCAAAATTTATCACCAATCGCTTCAAAAACGAAAAGTTACCCACCATCCTTGTCGGTGATTTGAACTCCGAGCCCAATGATCCAGCGATTATTGAACTTAGCAAAATATTCACAAAAAGCAGTATTGCCAATGGATTTACGTTTCCTCAAGATAAACCCACTACTGAAATTGATTATATCATGATCAATAAAACAGTTGCCGCAAGGTTTTCTAACCATCGAATTTTGGACGAGAAATACGCTAGTGATCATCGTCCATTATATGTCGAGATAAATATTAAATAACCACTTGTGACCTTTAAATATGAATTTTAACAGAAGAAGATTTTTAGAAGTCCTGGCGCTGGCTGGGATTACATTACCGAATATAAGCGTCGCGCAAGAAAAAGAAGCAAATGAGGCAGAAGGCGAGTTCAGTTTTCTCGTACCTGCCTATCTACAGAATCAAACGGAAACAGGCGTCAGTATTTTTACAATTTTGAGCAAAGAGGCTTTTGCTTGGCTCGAGATTCTCGATAACGCAGGAAATGTCCATAAAAAAATCTACCAATCCGAAGATGGGATGATCAACGCCAATACTGACTTTTTTCATTTTACAATTGAGGACGCGCCGCGCTCATTTCGCTATCGCATCAAGGCGAAGGAAGTCCAAAAATTCGATCCTTATAAAATTGTATATGGCCAAGAAATAGAAACACCTATTTTTGAGGCTAAATTAGCCAAGAGCGATCAAGAGCAGATTCGCTGTCTTGTATATAACGATGTACATGAGGAAAAGAGCAGTTATCATGACCTTATCCCAAATCAGGATATCGCGCCTTACGATTTCTTTGTGATAAATGGAGACTCATTTCATTATGTCACCAATCAGCAAGATATCACAGAGAAATTGCTAAAGCCAATTGAATTTTTTGCGACAAGCAAACCATTCATCATGAATCGAGGAAACCATGAGACAAGGGGATCTTTCGCACGTAATTTCAAACGATATTTTGGTTATCCGGACAACAAGTATTACCAAGCCTTTAAAAGAGGGCCTATTTTTTGGATCATGCTAGACAGTGGCGAAGACAAGCCTGACAATCATGAGGTATACGCCGGAACAGTCGATTACGATAACTACAGAAAAGAACAGGCTCAATGGCTGGAACAGGTCCTCCAATCCAAAGAAAGAAAGCGTGCTCAACATACTGTTGTCATTAGCCATATTCCAATTTTTCATTCGGACGACTGGCATGGCACCCTGGATAACAGAGCATGTTTCCATCCCTTGTTTCAGAAATATAAAATTGATGCCATGATCTCGGGCCACACCCATCAATATGGATACTATTCAGCAGATAAAGACCACAATTACCCTGTCTTTATAGGTGGTGGTCCAAAAGCGGGGAAAAGAACCATCATCGATGTGGCCGGGAACAACAAGTCATTGAATATTCGGATGACTAGAGACGACGGAACAGAATTGGGATTATTTAAAAAATAGAAAAAGGCGCTTTATAAGCGCCTTTTTCTATTTTAACAAAGCTGTTATGCTAGCTTCTTTATTCTCCCTTTTCCAAGAAAGGATATCTATAATCTGTATCTGGATTAAACGTCTCTTTAATTGTACGAGGAGATACCCAACGAAGCAAATTGATCATTGATCCTGCTTTGTCGTTTGTACCCGAACCTCTAGCACCACCAAACGGTTGTTGACCTACGACAGCACCTGTACACTTATCATTCACATAGAAGTTACCCGCAGCATGTCTCAATTTATCTGTTGCTAAATTAATGGCATAACGATCTTGCGCAATGATTGATCCTGTCAAGGCATAAATAGATGTTGTATCAACAATAGCTAACGTTTCTTCAAACTTAGCATCCTCGTAAACATATACCGTCAGCACAGGTCCGAACAATTCCTCAACCATGGTCTCGTAATCTGGTTTTGAAGCCTCAATGATTGTTGGATGGATGAAATATCCTTTAGATTTATCGTATGTACCACCAACTACAATTTCTGCTTCATTAGATTCTTTAGCTCTGTCGATATACTTCGCTAATTTATCAAACGACTTCTCATCAATGACAGCATTGAAAAAGTTCGTGAAATCCTCTGTTCCGCCGATTGTAAAAGATTTTACGTCATTCGTCATAGATTCTTTCAATGCTGGCCACAATGATTTAGGAATATATGCACGTGAGGCAGCAGAACATTTCTGGCCTTGGTATTCAAAAGCACCACGAACTAAAGCTGTATTCGCAACCTTCAAATCAGCCGAAGGGTGTACAACGATAAAATCCTTACCACCAGTCTCACCAACAATACGTGGATATGTTTTATAACGGTGGATATTGTTACCGATCGTTTTCCAAATGTCTTGGAATACTCCTGTTGAGCCAGTGAAATGGATACCTGCGAAATCTGGGTGTTGGAAAATCACATCACCTGCATCAGGACCTGAAACATACACCAAGTTGATTACACCATCCGGAAGACCAGCTTCACGGAAAATTTTCATCAATACATTTGCTGAATAGATTTGGGTATTGGATGGTTTCCATACAACAACATTACCCATCATTGCAACACACGACGGTAAATTACCCGCAATAGCTGTAAAATTAAATGGAGTCAATGCAAATACAAAACCTTCAAGAGGACGTTGTTCTACACGGTTCCAAACACCTTTACCTGATATAGGAGGTTGTTGCTTATAGATTTCGCTCATGTACTGTACATTGAAACGCAAGAAATCCACAATCTCACATGCCGAATCAATTTCTGCCTGATAGGGGTTCTTCGATTGCCCCAACATTGTAGCAGCATTCAACTCATAACGGTATTTTCCCGAAATTAATTCAGCAGCTTTTAAAAAGATTGCAGCACGATCCTCCCAAGTAAGATTTTCCCAATCCTTTTTTGCCGCCAAAGCAGCATTGATTGCATCTGTTACGTGAGATTTATCGCCTTGATTGTATTGACCTAAAATATGTTGGTGGTCATGTGGAGGAGCTAGGTTTACTTTTTTAGAAGTAGTGATTTCTTTACCACCAATATACATTGGGATATCGATTTGTTTCGAACGTGCCTCATCAATTGCTGCTTTCAACAATTTACGTTCTTTCGTTCCGACAGCGTAAGTATACACCGGTTCATTGGTAGGAACAGGAACTGTAAAAAATCCTTTAGACATATTACAATTATTAATTATTCATCCAAAAAATGCTATCAATGAATCATGAAGCTATCAAGTTTGTTCGTTCCATTATTTGCATGAGAAACCATGGTTTCAACTTGTTAGCATGATACTAAATAGCGTTAATAGAAGTAAAATTACCTCAAATTTTATGAATACCCAAAGTTACTGTCCCTCTTTGAGCACCTTGGAAAAGATACGTTTAAATTTTTCCAATTTCGGTTTAATCACCAATTGGCAGTATGGTTCTTTCCCATTTAATCTGTAATAATCTTGATGATAGTCTTCTGCAGGATAAAAGACTGTTGCCGGAACTACTTCGGTTACAATAGGTTTATTGAAAACATGCTCTTTTTCTAACGCCGAAAGATAATACTGCGTCTTGTCAAGCTGCTCTTTATCGTGCACAAAAATAGCCGAGCGATATTGGGTGCCGATATCATTCCCCTGGCGATTGAGCTCTGTTGGATCATGTGCGACAAAGAAGGCCTCCAATAGTTTGTCGTAGCTGATCACTTTTGGATCAAAAATAATATTGGTTGCTTCCGCATGCCCTGTGCTCCCTGTACAAACCTGCGTATAACTTGGATTTGCTACCCATCCGCCAGTATATCCTGAAACAACATGTACAACCCCCTTTAACTCTTTGAATTGTGCCTCAGTACACCAAAAACAACCTGCCGCAAATGTCGCTGTATCCAAACTTGCCGTATTTTTTGCCGGTAACTTCGAGAAATCAGTTTTTTTTGCCTGCTGTCCCTGGCAGGAGCCTAAAATAAAAAGTGCTGCTAATAGCATTAAAATATTTTTCATCAGTAGCGGGTATGATCGTGGAGTTAACTATTATACTGTAGTGTTCTACTATGGTCTTATAAACAAATACAACTGAGGTTTTGTTTATAAAATAGAAAAGCGACAATAAATTAGTATTGTCGCTTTTCTATGGTTCTATCAAATGTTCAATTATTTTGCTGCAGCATAGTTTTGTGCTACGGCATCCCAATTGATAACATTAAAAATTTCTTCTAAATACGCCGGACGCTTATTTTGGAATTTCAAGTAATAAGCGTGCTCCCAAACATCGATACCTAAAATAGGATTTCCTTTTACTTCAGCAACATCCATCAAAGGATTGTCTTGGTTTGGTGTAGAAGTTACGGCTAATTTACCATCAGCACCAACGATTAACCACGCCCATCCTGAACCAAAACGAGTTGCACCAGCTGCTTGAAGTTGCTTTTTCAACTCATCAAATGAACCAAATGTTGCATTGATTGCTTCGGCTAATTCACCTGTTGGAGCTCCACCAGCATTTGGGCCTAAAACTTTCCAAAACAAAGAGTGATTGTAATGACCACCACCGTTGTTACGTACTGCTGCAGAATATTTACTTACATTTTTAATGATATCCAATAACGATAAGTTCTCAGCGTCTGTACCTGCGATTGCTTTATTTAAGTTATCCACATATGCCTGATGGTGTCTGTCATGGTGGATTTCCATTGTAGTTTTGTCAATATGTGGTTCCAATGCGTCGGCTGCGTATGGTAACGCTTCTAATTCAAATGCCATATCTATTTTAATTTAAATGTTTATTACTTCGTTTATACATACAAATATAACACAATATACACGGTTATGTTTTTATGTGTTACACTAAATCCATTATTTCCTTACCGTTTTTGACGAAAAAATGATTTTACCAAATCAGCACATTCTTCCTGCAAAATACCATGTGTAATGACTGTTTTGGGATGTAATATTTTATCGTGAAAATGAGAATAGCCACGCTTTTCATCTTTGGCGCCATAGACTATTTTACCAATATGTGTCCAATAGGCCGCTCCGGCACACATAATACAAGGTTCTATGGTAACGTATAATGTACATTCATCCAGGTATTTGCCTCCAAGGTAATTAGCAGCTGCTGTAAAAGCCTGCATCTCAGCATGAGCTGTCACATCATTCAATCGCTGCGTCAAATTATGACCTTTCCCTATAACACGTCCTCGATGAACAATAACTGCTCCAATAGGTACCTCCCCCTCTTCGTATGCAACCTTAGCTTCGTTCAATGCCATACGCATGAACGACTCGTCACTATCGATGAGTTGTGTTCCTTCAAAATCTATAAATGTCATGGTACAAACTTAACTAAGTTTAGATCCATTTGGTAATTTTTTGTCGACGGATGTCAAAATAATATCGCCATTTTCGTCGGCAAATCCGGTCACGAGACACTCCGAAAAGAAATTAGCGATCTGCTTTTTGGGAAAGTTCACAACTGCGACCACTTGCTTTCCAATCAACTCTTCTTTGTTATAGTGTACTGTAATCTGGGCACTACTTTGTAAAATACCAATTTCATCTCCAAAATCAAGTTTCAATTGATAGGCTGGCTTTTTAGCTTTCGGAAAGTCCTTTACTTCTAAAATAGTTCCTACCCGTAAATCCACTTTCTCAAAATCGGTCCAACTAATGGCATCACTCATAATCGGTTGCTACTAATATCCTGGATCTCTTTACCTATCGTAAATAAAACATAGGAAGGTTTACGGCCCAAACGAGAAGACAATCGATCAATCAGTTTATCCTCCTCTCCAGCTTTAAAAGCTAAATCTTCATCACTTAAGTGGTTGTACTTGCGACGGAGTTTTTCTTTGGCTACTTGCCACTGTTCTTCGTTAATTTTCAGCATAACTCAGATTTAGGTATAAAATTTGTATATCTTTACTGAACTGTAAAAGTTTGTTTAAAGATACAATATATACATAAATAAAAGATTATGAAAAAGATTTTACCAGCATTACTTTTGATTTGTGGTAGCATAGCAACGGCACAGGCGCAGCTTTTGCCGGGTTTTGAGGTGGGTGTAAAAGGAGGTTTGAACTTCTCCAAACTTAAAAGCGATGGCAAATATTTCAATTCCGACACGAAAGCAGGCTACCAAGCTGGTCTTTATGGACGTGTTGGTGTTTTGGGATTCCATATTCAACCTGAGGTGTACTTAACAGGTAAAAACACAACAGTGAAAGCTGAAAATGGGGAATCTACAGATGTTAAATTTACAACAGTTGATGTTCCAGTATTATTGGGCAAACGTTTTGGCTTAGGTCCGATTGGCGCGAGAATTCAAACTGGCCCAATATTTTCGTTTAAAGTAGATGATAAGCAAGATAAAGTCATCGACCAATTGAATCCCAATAACTACAAAAAAAGTGGTACAGCTTGGGCATTTGGCGTAGGAGCTGACATTTCAAGTTTACGTGTCGATGTTAGATACGAAATGGGCTTAAACAAAGTAAATAACGAGAGTCAGGCAAATCCAAAAATCAATATGTGGAGTATCGGGTTAGGCTATAGATTATTCAGTATGCTATAGTTCGTCCAACCTTGTTTATATGCAATTGAAAAGTCCGTTTTTATTCAAAACGGACTTTTTAATTGTATAGACTTTAGAACCGTTCTAAATTATTGCTTTTTCTTGTCAAAATGGTATCATATTTAATAGCAAATAGTAGATTTGCCTAATTCAAATTAAATTACAAGGATAATGAGTAAATCAAAGCCAGTTTTCAGTTCTTCGATTGGGAAGAAGCTAATCATGAGCTTAACAGGAATCTTCCTATGTTTATTCCTAGTTGTTCACTTGGTTGGTAACTTGCAATTATTTAAAGATGATGCGGGTCTAGCGTTCAACAAGTACGCCTATTTTATGACTCACTTTACACCAATCAAAGTTGTTTCTTACTTATTGTATGCTTCGGTCATTGTTCACGTCATCTACGCTATTACATTGTCGATGAAAAACAAGGCCGCTCGTCCTATTGGTTATGCCAAATATGATGGTCAAGCAAACAGCAAGTGGAATTCACGCAACATGGGTATCTTAGGTACTGTCATTTTAGTATTCTTAGCTACGCACATGTCTAATTTTTGGTGGAAGTTTCACAATGATGAAGTGCCGTACATCGAATACCGTACTGATTTGGCAACTGGACAAACCACAGCGAGAGAACTTCAAGCTTCTGAATTCCACGACTACCAAGAAACGGTAGAAAACAATGTTCAAATCTTAAAAGCGAGAGATTTGTACAAGCAAGTTGACTTTGCATTCCAAAATATTGCATTGGTCGCATTGTATGTTATTGCGATGGCAGCATTGGCATTCCACTTAATTCATGGTTTCCAATCTGCATTCCAAACTTTAGGTTTTAACCACAGAAGATATATTGGAATCATCAGAGTAATAGGTGTTTGGGTATTTGGAGTTTTAATCCCAATTGGCTTTGTATTAATGCCATTGTTTTTCTTCTTTAAATAATTCAGAATCTTTTAAGATAGAGCAGCAGCTCTATTCATTAATATAAAATTAAGAGATATGTTAGATTCAAAAGTACCAGCGGGCCCATTAGCCCAAAAGTGGTCAAATCATAAATTTAATCTTAAGTTGGTTAACCCTGCTAACAAACGTAAATTTACCGTTATTGTTGTTGGTACAGGTCTTGCTGGTGCATCTGCAGCAGCGTCTTTAGCTGAATTAGGATATAATGTAATTACATTCTGTTATCAAGATTCACCTCGTCGTGCGCACTCTATTGCAGCACAAGGTGGTATCAATGCAGCAAAGAGCTACCAAAATGACGGTGACTCTGTTTTCCGTTTATTCTACGATACAATCAAAGGTGGTGACTACCGCTCACGTGAGGCAAACGTTTACCGTTTGGCTGAGGTATCTGTCAACATCATTGACCAATGTGTTGCTCAAGGTGTTCCTTTTGCGCGTGAATACGGAGGTCTATTAGACAACCGTTCTTTCGGTGGTGCGCAAGTTAGCCGTACGTTCTATGCACGTGGTCAAACGGGACAACAATTGTTGTTGGGCGCTTATTCAGCGTTAAACCGTCAAATCAAAAAAGGGAAAGTAAAATCGTATACGCGTCATGAGATGTTAGACTTAGTTATGATCGATGGTCATGCTAAAGGTATCGTCACTCGTGACTTGGTTTCAGGTAAAATCGAAACGCATGCTGCACATGCAGTATTGATGTGTACTGGTGGTTACGGTAACGTATTCTTCTTGTCGACAAATGCAATGGGATGTAACGTTACAGCAGCTTGGAGAGCGCACAAACGTGGTGCTTACTTTGCAAACCCTTGTTATACGCAAATTCACCCAACTTGTATCCCGGTAACAGGTGATCACCAATCTAAATTGACATTGATGTCAGAGTCTCTACGTAATGACGGCCGTGTATGGGTTCCTAAAACTCAAGAAATGGCTGAAAGATTGCGTAAAGGTGAGATCAAAGCCAATGACATCAAAGAAGACGACAGAGATTATTTCTTGGAGCGTAAATATCCTTCATTCGGTAACTTGGTACCACGTGACGTGGCATCTCGTAATGCAAAAGAAGCTGTTGATGATGGTCGTGGTGTTGGTAAAACTGGTTTTGCGGTATTCTTGGATTTTAAAGAAGCTATCGGTCGTCTAGGCGAAGATGCTGTACGTGCTAAATATGGTAACTTATTTGACATGTACTACCAAATCACGGACGAGAACCCTTACAAACAACCAATGCGTATCTATCCAGCTGTTCACTATACAATGGGTGGCGTATGGGTTGATTACAACTTGATGACTACAATCCCAGGTTTGTATGCATTGGGTGAGTGTAACTTCTCTGACCACGGCGCAAACCGCTTAGGTGCTTCGGCATTGATGCAAGGTCTTGCCGATGGTTATTTCGTAATTCCTTACACTGTGGGTGATTACTTAGCTAAATTAGGTTCATTCGCACCAGTAGATCACAACCATCCGGCATTCGAATCTACACGTAAGGAAGTTGAAGACAAAATCAACAAATTGTTGTCTTTAAACGGTACTGAAACGGTTGATGATATCCACAAAAAACTAGGTCTCATCATGTGGGAATACTGTGGTATGGCTCGTACTGCTGAAGGCTTAAAGAAAGCACAAGGTTTGATCCAAGAGTTGAAAAAAGAATTCTGGACAAACGTTAGAGTCCTTGGAGAGAATGAAGAATTAAATCTTTCTTTAGAAAAAGCTGGTCGCGTAGCTGACTTCTTAGAATTAGGTGAGTTAATGGTAGTCGATGCATTGCAACGCGCGGAGTCTTGTGGTGGTCACTTCCGTTTAGAAAGCCAAACTGAAGAAGGTGAAGCAAAACGTAACGATGATGAATTCGCCTATGTATCTGCTTGGGAATACAAAGGAGACAATGTACCTGAGGAATTACACAAGGAAGACTTGGTATTCGAGAACGTTCAGTTAACACAAAGAAGTTATAAATAAGAAGGAAAATTATCATGGCACAACATATGAATTTAACGCTGAAAGTTTGGCGTCAAAAAAATGATAAAGATAAAGGTCAATTTGTAACTTATCAGGCAAACGATATCGCTGATGATATGTCTTTCTTAGAGATGCTTGATATTGTCAATGAAGAATTGACTCGTAAAGGAGAAGATCCTATATATTTCGATCACGACTGTCGTGAAGGTATCTGCGGGATGTGTTCATTAGTCATCAACGGTCGCCCTCACGGTCCTAAAGAAGGTACAACAACATGTCAATTGCACATGCGTAGCTTCCACGATGGACAGACTATCGTGATTGAACCTTGGAGAGCTGCTGCATTCCCTGTATTGAAAGACCTTGCAACAGACCGTACGGCTTTTGACCGCATTCAACAAGCTGGTGGATATGTAAATGTTAATACAGGTGGTGTTCCTGATGCCAATGTTATTCCGATTCCTAAACGTATCGCTGACGAAGCATTTGAATCGGCTACATGTATCGGTTGTGGTGCTTGTGTTGCAGCATGCAAAAATGCTTCTGCAATGTTATTTGTGTCTGCAAAAGTATCTCAATTTGCCTTATTACCTCAAGGCCAAACTGAGCGTTACGAACGTGCACAGGCAATGGTAGATCAAATGGATGCTGAAGGTTTCGGTAACTGTACCAATACAGGTGCTTGCGAAGCAGAATGTCCTGTAGGAATCAAATTAACAAACATTGCTCGCTTAAACCGTGAGTACTTGACTGCTAAAATCTTCAGACAAGAAGAACCGCACGCTTAATAAGCAATTAAAATCCTTCGTGTTTTCGATAGCGTTAACAAAGCTTAAGAAACCGATTGAAGATTCTTTCTAGCCAATTAAAATAGGCTATTCAGAAAATAATATAAAAGTCCTTGCCCTAAGAAAGCAAGGACTTTTTTTTATATTTACAATAATGTAAATTGACGAACGTGAATTCTGGTATAAAAATTCGATTACTCCTACTTATCTTGACTTTATGCTTTATAGGAACAGCTATCACCATTAAAGAATCTGTTACCAATAAGGAAATACTGGACATTGATACAAAATCACTCAATGATTATATCGCTCAACAAGAGAAAAAAGTCGACCGAATTTTTAATGATTCACTCCTGCTCAAAACATTTAAAAACTACGATCAGTACCCAATAGCAGTTTATCAGGCATTTGAAAAGTTCAAAACCAATGAGAAGGTTTATTTATTTCTCTTTAAGGACCATGAACCGAAGATGTGGAGCACTCATTTATTTGTGCCAATTACAGATCAGGGATTTCCGGAAAAATCCAATTTTATTCAGGATGATAACCGTTCTTACGTTGTTCGAAAAAAAACAATTGGCAATATCAGTATACTCGCCTATATTATTGTAAAAGGCTATACAAATAACAACAACCCCTATTTAAATAGCTCATTGCGGAGGAACTTCTTCGACTCTCGAAATATCGACATTGCCTCCTATACAGACACGGTCACCATTAAAAATATCTATAGCAATGAAGGGTCTTATCTATTCTCTGTTAAGCTAAAAGACGGAGAGCATGAAAATGCCTATACGATTTTGCAATTCTTCTGTTGGCTACTTGCCTGGATCGCATTACTGATCTTCTTCAATAGTCTCTGCCTACATATGGCCAAGACAGGAAGGGCCTGGTGGTCTGCATTACTGCTATTATCGGTATTTAGCCTCGTCAAATTTGCCGATCTTAAATGGAATCTGCTGTCCGAAAACGCGACATTTTCAATTTTCGATTCGCGCAATTACGCTTACAATCGCTTCTTCCCCAATATATGGTCCGTGATGTCCACCACCATATTGGTGTTATGGTTGATTCTATTTATCTATTCAATTCGCAAAGAGCTCAATTTCGACAAGATAAAGAACATCCGGTTCTTCAGAATTCCTATCGCAATCGGATTTATTCTAAGTATATACCTGTCGTTCGGTCTATTGTATGACATCGCTGGTACCCTGATTACGCACTCTAACAACATCTATTTTGATTTCACAAAACTTGTCGATTTACATTTCCTAAGTTGGGTAGATTTAGGCATTGTTGGCATGGGTATTTTGGCCTTGAGCATCTACATTGATCTTGTCCTATTTTTTCTTAAAAAATTAGAGTTAAAACCGACGCAGCTACTCAACATTCAACTGGCATGTGTCATTTTTGTCATCCTGATCATTTCCTTTTATATTGAGAAAAATAGCCTGGTCAATTTGTTACTTGCACTGATCATCCTGATTAAATCATTTGGCGAGAAGTATTTCGACCGACATATATTAACAAATTATATCGCCGTACTGATACTTTGGGCAATCATAAGTGCAATCACGCACGCTCGTTTCTATCAGGAACGGAACTTAATTGACATGAAGATCTTATTGAGTAACCTACAATCAGAAGATGATGTCAATGCTGTTTCATTGTTCTCCGATATTGAAAGTAGCCTAGCAAACGATCAAGAATTAAAACACCTATTTAATATCAGTCTCCCCTATACCAATACTGAGGGGATCAACGATTTCATCAAGAAAAAGTACTTTAGTGGCTATCTTTCCAAATATGAGTTCAAAGCATATTATTATGATCAGAATAATATTCCGCTCAATCCAGCCAGTCAGAATAAGATCAATGAATATCGAGAAAAAGTAATCAACAAGTCGATAAAAGTCACGCAGAACTTTTACCGTTCCAGTGCGGAATTAGGTACGCATGAATACTTCTCCATCATCCCTGTCACCATTGACCAAAATAGAATTGTCAATGTTATCGTCAATCTTTCCAATAAAGATTTTAGCTATACGGTTCCCTATCCCGAAATCCTTACCGATATGCGGATTAACAATTCGCAATATTATAATAAAGGAGATTATTCGATAGCCCTCTATAAAGGCGGCTCCTTAATAACACAGTTTGGGAAATATACTTACGAGAACAATTTGAGGGGGCTGAAAGGTGTTCCAGGGGAATATATTCAAGTACTCGACCGAGATGCATACCTACATATGGCTTATGTTGCCAATAAATTCTCTACATACGTTATCAGTAAACAAAAACCTTCTTTTTGGGATTATCTAGCGACGACTTCATTTCTGTTCTTGGTATTTTTTATGATTTTCATGCTTTTCCATTTCATAAAATCACTCTATATCTTTCTTAAAAATACCAAGCTAACTTTCCGTAATTTAAAGTATCAGTTCTACAAAATAGTAAATAAAATACAGTACTCTACACGTATTCAGACTTCCATCATCTCATCGGTAATTCTGGCTATTCTTATTTCAGCGGTAATTTCATATATAAGTATCAACAAGCAGCTTTATAATAACAATAAAGCAAGTAAAGAGCGCTTTATTATCGAGCTGGGTAAACGGATGGAAAATATGTTGACCTACACAGATGAAACATCCACCGAAACGCAGCTGATTAGTATTCTCAAGACATTATCCGAAACAATTTCCAAAGACTTCAATCTTTATTCCAAATCAGGCAGGTTACTTTACAGTTCGCAGCGTAGAATCTACGATCTGGAGCTTTTCTCTACTTTCATTAATCCGGCTGCACTGAAAAATCTTTCCATCTTAAAAAAATCGGAGACAATTGAAGATGAGCGTATTGGCACTTTCCAATTTGAGACCAGCTACGCCACCATCAGGGATAAAAACTATAATACACTGGCTTATATAGGTATACCAAACTTCTCACTTCAGAAGGAAGAAAATATCAATAAGAATCTTCTTTTAAATACCATAGTGAACATTTATTCGCTGATTATTATAGGCTTTGGATTTTATGCGACGTTTGTGGCCAACAGTGTCACCAATCCATTGAGCATCATCAGTAAGAAGATTTCACAACTACGCCTGGGGCAGCCCAACGAGCCTCTGTTTTGGCAACGAAATGATGAAATAGGTACATTGATCAAAGAATATAATCTTATGATCATAAAGCTGGAGGACTATGCTAATAAGATCAAAGATACCGAGCGAGAATCAACTTGGCGTGAGATGGCTCAACAGATTGCCCATGAAATCAAAAATCCGTTGACACCAATGAAATTAGGCATTCAGCAACTCCGTAGATCTTACAAAGACGAGGACCCTAAATTTCCGGATCGCTTCAATAAATTCTCCACTTCATTCATCGAACAAATCGATGCATTGACGCATATTGCCTCAGAATTTTCACATTTTGCAAAATTCCCAAATACGGTAATGGAAAACATCAATATTGTAGAGAAAGTAACAAAGTCCATTTCCTTGTACAACAATACACCAAATGTAAGTATTCGTCTCATTAACAATGCGGATCACAGAACCCTTATCGTTAAAGCAGATGGTAATGAGCTATTAAGAACCTTCAATAATTTGATAAAAAATGCGATTGAGGGCGGTTATGGACGAAAAAACATGAAGATCGAGATTTCCATTGAACGCTACTCAGACAAATTTGTCAAGATAGATATCAAAGACAACGGTTATGGGATTCCCAAAGAGATGCAGGATAAAATTTTCCAGATTAATTTCACGACAAAGAGTTCCGGAAACGGTTTAGGACTAGTTCTTGTCAAAAAGACAATTGAAGCCTGTAACGGGCAAATCTATTTTGAGACTGTAGAAGGCGAAGGTACAACGTTTCATATACTGCTTCCTTTGCAACAGATAGAATCTTAAATCAACTGTAATCAGACATCCAAGAAAGCGGATAGGATACTGCACCCAAAGCATCTAAATAATAAGATGAGCCGTTCCAAGTACATAAATAAGAGGCTACCACATTCAAGTAATGTAAATAAAACTAGGGCGTTCAGTTAGGCTCCTTATATCTCAAACATTGATTACATAAAACTGAACGATAAATGGGAATAGTCCTATTCTTACGACGTTCCAAGGATCAGCCTAACACAAACAGCGTACTATTAAACAAAAAAGCTCTNNAGAGCTTTTTTGTTTAATAGTTCATTTATTTTTAACGTAACACAACCGTAGATCGTCCCATGATTGCATTATCTTCATATAGCAAAACCGTATAGGCCCCTTTTGAGAACCCCTCTTCTGCTGCCCAATAGACGATATAATCTTCACCTTTGTTGGTAAATAAAATATTGTGTTTAAAGGTATATTGCAATTTCTCTCCATGTACATAGAAAATATTATCACCTTGCACGACCAGATTTCCCTGTGGATCGATAATTCTGACATATATATCACGTTCTCCACTTTTAGCTAACGGATTATCAGCAACGGTAAAGTTGATTTTTAACTTATCGATTTTTTTAGCAC
The DNA here is from genome assembly GCF_002483935.1 of Sphingobacterium sp. UBA7631. Taxonomy (NCBI): domain Bacteria; kingdom Pseudomonadati; phylum Bacteroidota; class Sphingobacteriia; order Sphingobacteriales; family Sphingobacteriaceae; genus Sphingobacterium; species Sphingobacterium sp. UBA7631. The sequence goes on along the minus strand of NZ_DLIX01000003.1, from coordinate 285,719 downwards.
GTTCTTCTACGACTTCCTTTCCATTCTTTTTGACTTCAAGTCCATTTATACTGATACTTGAAACCTTCAATGCTGAAGCAGTTGCAACTTTCTCTTTCAGGTCCGAATTTGATGTAACTAAAGAAGTAATTTGTTTTTCTTTTTCAACTACAGATTCGCTCAAATTGGAGTTTTGCTTCGATAAAATTTGATTTTCCTGAATCAGCCGTTGCACATTTACACGATAAGTATCCACCTGCTTCTTAAGCTGATTGATCTTGTGCTGTGCATCATCAATATCTTTTGGAGTAATACTTTTATTTTCAAGCTTTTTACGAAGTACTGCGATCTCCGCCCTAGAATCATCCTTCTGCACAGTCATCTCTGGCGTCAATTGGACATTTTCTACATCAATTTTATCCAATTCAGCTTCAATACGATCGATTTGTACCTGCAGATTTTCTTTTTCTACTGTAAGTGTATAGACCTTTTCACCATTGGTCTTAAACTTGACATAAAAATATATGTTTGTTGCAAGTAATGCTGCTATCGCAATGATAAAGAAGTAAATCTTCGAAGAATCTTTCTTCTTTTCTTCTTCTTTCTTACTCGAAACAACTTCTGAATTTATCATAATATACTGTCATTTTCATAGGTATAAATCTATAAATTTATACTATTGAATGTTTAAACAAAAATTATTCCAGTTTTATTTTTTTTTACCAATTATGAATTATTCAAAATAATTCAAGGTTTCAAATCCGCCTTGTTTTAAGTATTCTTCCTTTCTCATCAGATGAAGATCGGATTGTACCATGTCTGTTACCAACATCTGAAGATCATATTTTGGCGTCCATCCAAGTTTTGTATTTGCTTTTGTCGGATCACCAATAAGTAAATCGACTTCAGTTGGCCTATAATATGCCGGATCAACTTTGACAACAGTCTGACCGAATTTAATCAGCGACTTATCAATATTTAACTGAGCTAAGCGTTCCTCGTCAATATCGATAATTACCCCCTTCTCCTGCTCTCCCTTGCCACTGAACTCAATTTCAATTCCCAATTCTGCAAAAGCCATGCGAACAAAATCCCTAACAGTTGTTGTCACACCTGTAGCAATCACAAAATCTTCTGCGGTTTCTTGTTGTAGAATCAACCACATTGCTTCTACATAATCTTTGGCATGCCCCCAGTCACGTTGTGCGGACAGATTACCAAGATATAATTTATCTTGCAGCCCTAGCGCGATTTTTGCCACAGCCCTGGTAATTTTACGTGTCACAAAAGTTTCTCCTCTTACAGGGCTCTCGTGATTAAATAAAATACCATTACAGGCATACATCTTATAAGCTTCACGGTAATTTACAGTAATCCAATAACCGTACATTTTTGCTACAGCATACGGACTTCGTGGATAAAAGGGTGTTGTTTCACTTTGTGGAACCGCTTGCACCAATCCATACAATTCGGAAGTGGAAGCCTGATAAATACGGGTTTTTTCGATCATTCCCAATAATCTGACCGCCTCAAGAATCCGCAATGTACCGATACCATCTGCATTAGCAGTATATTCTGGCGTATCAAAACTAACCTTTACGTGAGATTGTGCCGCAAGATTGTAAATCTCGTCAGGCTGTGTTTCTTGTATAATACGAATCAAATTGGTTGAATCCGTCAAATCACCAAAATGCAATGTGAAATTTCGATTGTCGAGATGAGGATCTTGATAAAGATGGTCAATACGATCAGTATTGAATAAAGAGCTGCGGCGTTTTAAACCGTGTACTTTGTATCCTTTCTTCAATAGGAATTCTGCTAGATAGGCACCATCTTGTCCTGTTATACCTGTTATTAAAGCAGTTTTCGTGTTTTGTTCAGCCATGTTTCTCTCTAGATTAAGCAATACCTGACGAAATCGTTAGATATTTATCCCATATCCATACATACAATTAGTTTATCCGCGATTAATTTAGCTACGCACAAGATTATCATTCAATACTTGCCGGTCACCGTATTCGTAAACTCATCCGTCTACAGCGCAAATAAATCATAATGAATTGGGAGTGTAAAAGTATTAAATTTTAAACAAAAAAAGCCATAGGAATTCCTATAGCTTTCTGTTATTCTTTTTTTATCGTTTACGTTTAGTTTGAGCGCGTAAAGTTAAAAACTAGATAGGCTTCTCCATTCGCAACAGTCAATGGCATACGCATAACTAATTTATTCCCATCAGAATAAGATAAATCTAAGCGGTAACCTGTTGTGACATTTTTCGCCTTATCGCCCGCATAAATCTTTTTAAATTGAAACTGAGGCTCTCCTAAGCCTTTTCCAGGGTTATAGATAGACCAAAAAATCTCACGTGATGCTCCTGGAGCACATAAAGTTCCTTGCGCATTAAATGTAATTGATCCTTTCCCATTTCCAATAAAATTCCATGTACTACCTACGAAACATTCTGCCGGAGCCTCTTCAAATACACTTTTGATCGTGAATGAAGAAGGTAAATTCTCTCTATCGATTGTATTCAATGTCCACGTTCCTTTTACCGCGGATTTCCAATCCGAAGCGCTAGGACCAGAAGCTGCACTCGTATTGGAAGAAGGATTTCCAGTTGATGTACCTTGCTTTTGTGCTCCACAAGAAAATAAGGTCACCGTAGCAAAAACAGTTGCTAATGATAAAACGAATCGATTCATATGTATAAATTTTAATTTCAAATTGTATTTTTGGGGTAAATTAATCCACAAATCATGAAGATTACAGCCAAAAATCATACCATAAGCAAAATAATCGCAAAAACGCTGTTAAGGTTATTTATCATTTTATTGGCCTTTGCTTCTTATCCGCTTTTTTTAGGACAGGAAGCAAAAAGCAAATTGAATCAAATCAGCCTTGCTTTTACGAACAAGATAGCACTCATAGCTCCTATCTTGTTATTTTGCTTCATCATTGGATTAATGATCGCTGTGCTCAAGCACAAATATAACAGAATTGACCTAAATTGGCTATTTTCTCTTGCTACTATCTTTGGTATTTTATATTTGATATTATTGTATTCAAGAATTTACCCAACGATTGCTTAAGCCCAATTGCACAATTCGCCAAAGTTTCTAACTTTGGATTCTCCAAAACGCTAATTACAGCCGAACAAGATTGGATGTATAATTTATATGGATAAAAAAAAGGGGCTCAAAATAGCCAAAAATATAGCAAAGATTGTCGTTACTGTAGGAGCCTTATACTGGGTATTTAGCAAGGTATCGCTAAAGGATCTGAAAGAAGCCGTCATCAACTCCAATCCTCTCTATCTATTCTTTGCTTTAGTTGCTTATAGTATCTCAATTTTTATTTCTTCTTCGCGCTTATTGACTTTTTTAAAGGCAATCGGTTTAGATGTTACGGAAAAATATAATTTAAAACTGTATCAACTTGGCCTATTTTACAACCTCATTTTACCAGGCGGTGTTGGCGGAGATGGTTATAAAATATTCTTCCTCAGGAAACGATTCAATATTAAAGGACGAAAATTATTTACGGCCTTATTTTTAGATAGATTAAGTGGATTATGGGCACTGTGCCTCATCATTGCAGCGCTAGTTACTTATATGCCACAACTCGGAATTCCAAACTATCTGACCGTTATTCTATTTATAATAGGGAGCGTTCTCTATTACTTTATCGTAACCAAGTTCTTTAAAGAATACAAGGCTACATTTTTAATAGCCCATTTAAAAGCAATCGGTGTGCAATCCATGCAAGTTATTGCAGCAATTCTTATCCTTTATGCACTAGGATTTAGCGGCAAATTTTCTCCTTACCTATTTTTATTCCTTGCATCTTCTCTTGTTTCGATCATTCCGTTTTCAGTGGGTGGTTTAGGGATGCGTGAGCTTGTGATCATGTGGGGAGCGGGCATATTCCACGTCGACTCACACAATGCGGTTTTAATCACCTTGTTATTTTATATTATTTCCGCTCTCGTCGCGCTTTCAGGAATTTATTTTATCTTTCATCCGCAAGCAATTGGAGAGGACAAATTACCTTCCGAAGAAGAAGTTGAACAAAGTCAAAAACTAGAAGAATAAACATGGCAAATATTATTATTACAGGTGCAAGCAGTGGTGTTGGATTTGAAGCGGTGTTGGATTTGACCTCTAAAAAGGACAACAAAGTCATTGCTTTGGCTAGATCAGCAGACAAACTGAGAAAACTTCATGAAATTGCAGGTCAGCTCAACTATGATGGCGGCACCTTATACCCGGCTCAATTTGATATTGTCTACGATGACTATACTACACTTGTTCCCTTCATCCAATCAAAATTTGATAAGGTTGATATCTTGATAAACAATGCTGGAGCACTCATCAATAAGCCATTTATGGAAACTGATGGAAAGGATTTTGCTGAAATGCTACAAACCAATGTAATGGGACATGTAAATATGATACAAAACGTTGTTCCCATGATGCCATCAGGCTCACATATTGTCAATATTGGCAGTATGGGGGGATTTCAGGGATCATTGAAGTTTCCCGGACTTTCGGCATATTCAACCAGCAAAGCCGCATTAGCAGTGCTTACAGAATGCTTAGCGGAGGAGTTTAAGGAAAAAGGAATCAAAGTGAACTGTCTAGCCTTAGGATCTGCTCAGACCGAAATGTTCGAGGCTGCTTTTCCGGGTGTTGAAGCGGGTACTTTAGCCTTTGAAATGGGACGCTATATTGCAGAGTTCGCTCAAAATGGACATCACTATTTCAATGGGAAAATACTTCCTGTAGCCAATACAACACCTTAATTGGAAAGCCCTTCAAAAAAATATCCCTTGATCTAATATAGTCAGGTTGGTGTAATATAGTCAGGGCCATTTAATAGAACATTAAATGGCCCTGATCTTTTACCCCTATTTGATCCGGAAAGAAATACTAAAACTCGCGGCCTTCAGTTTATTAAATCAATTTGTCTTCAATTTAAGCCATTTTGTAAGGTCATCCATCAATTGTTCATTAAAACTCTCTGAGTTTTCAAAATATTCTTCGATTTTTCCAGTTTGCGCATGCTGAAAAAGGTGATTCAAATTGGGATAATCCTTAATGGTGAGGTCAGTAGTCTTTAAGTGCAGGTGTTGGAGACAATAAATGTTTTCATTTGCAGGAACTTGGACGTCCTTTCCGCCAAATGAAGCAAAAACCGGTATTTTTAGCTGCTTCAGATAATAAGCCGGATCGATACGAAGAAACGTTCTAAACCAGGGGCTCATCATTGGACTGAGTTTAATTTTCATATCAGCAGTCAGGGGATTACCGTTATTTTGCTGAATAAGTTCTTTTTCCAACGATTCGGCCAATGCCTTTGGTGGCGCATCTTCCAATAGAATAGTATACAATCTTCGATTATTTGCTTTATTGATCTGTAATGCTGCTTCAGATAATCCGCCCGCTTTTCCTAAAGCATAACTCTGTAAGATCAGTAAAGAATCTCCTTTGATCACTGGGCCAGACAAAAGTGCAATATACTTTACCTTACTGTTCTCGGATGCCACTATTTCGGCAATTAGGGCTCCCTCACTATGCCCGATCATTCCGATTTTATCCACATCTACTATAGCTTTTTTGCTGAGAAAATCAACTGCAGCATTGGCATCAGAGGCAAAATCAATTGTTGTCGCTAAATTCACTTCTCCTTTAGAGCCGCCTACCCCTCGATCATCGTAACGTAATACAGCAAAACCGTTTTTGGTAAGATGATCTGCAAGCACCTTAAATGGCCTGTGACCAAACACTTCAGAATCCCTATTCTGCTGACCGCTACCGTTGACCAACACCAATGCGGGGAATGGTCCACCATTTTTAGGATAAGTCAGAGAGCCCGTAAGAACTGCATTGCCGGCACTATTTTTAAACGAAACTTCCTCTTCCGTATAGCTATAAGGAGGAAAAACATCCTGCTTACGAGAAAGCCCACTCTGTTCATTCTCGCTTCGTACTAAAATCATAGCAGATTCAAAGGGGCCTTGTTTCATCACCCCTTTCATAACATCTTTATCCCGATCCAAAAAGCCCGCATACAGAAGACCTATATTCTTAACATCCATCCAAATGGAATCGTGTTGAATACGTATTTGATTGATTGGAAATTTCTGCGCTGTTTGCATCGGACTCTCAAAGGTACCATTCCACTTCCCTGCACTATCTTTTTGAATATTGAATACCAGTAGCAGCTTCTGCCCTGAAACCTCAACCTCGCCCTTCCATGAGCCATCAAATGTCTGCGCATGGGTACATGAAAAATGAAAACAAATGATAAATAGGTATAAAATTTTTCTCATTGTCGTTTTTTACTAGAAATTAAACTGTATGCATAAATCCAATATAAAATATAATGCCACAAATACCATACTGATTCCAATCTTCTTATTATTAACGGCTACATTCATACCCTTAACCAATAAATAGAACTGATAGCATAGCAATAACAAACTGATGATTCCAAACATGCCAAACAAGAGCATCTCCGTTTTATCAACTCCAACCAATGTATGATCGTCGCTTTGCACTGCCTTTAAGACTTCATCCGTAAATTTGTCCTGGTTTAACAATTTCCCTAAAAATAAGGCAAGATAGAGCGGAAATGGTATAATCAGAACGACATTTATGACATCGATGATTCTGGTCTTTCTGTTCAATAACATCCCAGTACCGTAAAGAAGTGTAAAAGGAGCCAAAACCATACAGGCATGAACGCCCAATAAAGCCCATATCGAAATCACCCTATCCGGTTGATAGAAATGCATAAAACCATTGAACTGCTGGCCCGATAAATAAATAACATAGCTTGATAACAAAAATCCGATAACACCAGCAAAGAATAACTTCCACTCTGGGAATTCCGCAAATGGATTCTGAAAAATCTGTTTAACTTTCATTTTTTAAGAATTGAGATAAGTTCAGCTGTTCAATCGCAGCCGGATTTTGGGTTCCAATAAGTAATATCTTACCAGTTTCCAATGTAAGTTGCAACCCCATATTACCACGAGCTGAAAAAGCCAGACCTCTCACCCCCCTCCTCAATCCCCATCCACCAAACTCACCGATCGGGTTATAGTTTCGTACCTGAATAGCACGGATATCTGCCCAAAGCGTCCTTTTACGATAGAAATTAAATGGGAAAAAATAGACTTCAATTCCATCTTCACGAATAATAGTTTTTAATCGTAGTATGCCAAATAACCCCCACAATACCAAATTGATCCAAAATCCTGGTAATTGAAATAATGGAACAAAATCCAACTGCAAGATATCATGCCAGTGCACAGAAAAACTGGCTACACTGACCGTTAAAAGGATCAAACATAATAACCAGCTAAAAAAAGATTGGCTTTCGGTAAAAAGCGTATTATTTTTCATCATGACATCATTCTATGTTCATCAATCATTCGATTTCCCTCGCCACTAAATATTTCTATTTCTGCCAACACTATTTTTATTCGTAAGAGCTTTCACTTTTTGAATCAGATCATCCAGGATATTACGAACTGTCGGATAGGATTTTCCCATTTGGTTTGCCATTTCCTTAAAACTTCCTGAGTGTATCAAAAAATTCAGAACAAATTCTTGCTCCTCAACAGTAAGTTGCATTAACACGGGTAATGAAAACTTTCCAACAACTTCGGTTTCACAGGAGTCACACACCAATTTAGCGACTTTTAACTTCGCTTCACAACAAGGGCAATCAACCGGTATTTTTTTCATTAAATAATAACTATATTAATATTATTAAAGATAACATTAATAATATTAAAACAAAACACTATAAAATCAATATTTTTTAAAAACCACTGCTTAATGATATATTTGTATCATTAAATAACATTTATGAAGAAGTTTTTAGGCTATTTCCTATCTATAATATTTTGGTTTTGTTTTGGTTTATCCTTGATTATCTTTCACCCTATACAGTGGTTATGTTTAAAGCTGGGTGGATATAATGCACACAAAAAGAGTGTGGATATATTAAATGCCTGTCTCGTTGCCTGCTATTACACACTATTTAATCGGGTGACGTTTATCGACAATAAAAATATTCCAACAGGGCAACCCATTGTCTTTGTAGCCAATCACCAAAGCACCTTTGATATTCCGCCAATGATCTATTTTTTACGCAGGTTTCATGGAAAATTTATTTCTAAAATTGAACTTGCCAGCGGTATACCTAGCATCTCCTTTAACTTAAAACATGGTGGTGCCGCAAATATAGATCGCAATGACCCCAAACAGTCTATTGCTGAGATATTGAAGCTTGCCAATAATATGAAAACCAAAAACTGGTCCGCGTTTATTTTTCCAGAGGGAACAAGATCGAAAACCGGAAAAATGAAGACCTTTCATGTTGGCGGAATTGCCACATTACTAAAGAAGAATCCGAGCGCACTCGTTGTTCCTATCGCCATCACAGGATCATATGAAATGGTACAATATGGGATGTATCCATTAACCCCATTTCTTCATATGACCTGGGAGGTTCTAAATCCTTTGGATACGGAGGGCAAGAATATTGAAGAGATCGTTAAATTAGCTGAGGAAGCTATAAAACTAAAGGTCGAAAAATTGCAGTAAGCTACTTGACCTGCCTTCCTTTCCAGTCATACTTTCCAACATTACCCAATATGCCGATATAAGCTAGATAAAGGATATGAGCCAGGCTTAATAAAGGAAGATACCATAAGAGTTCATTTCTGCTTGCGAACCTGGTTAAAGGTTGAATAAAAAGAAATTCGACAGTCATCTTCAATAACAACGCGAACAGTACTACCCAAGCAACAAATTTCACACCACAGAGCGCAAGAACTGCAGCAACCAATATCAATAAGTTGAAAAACCAAATGGAAATCCCCAATGCGATGACACCTTTATTTTTATATTTGGTACTTTTTGAAGCCCAGCGTCTACGCTGACTAATGAATGATTTCAAATCTGGTTTTGCATCTGTATAAACAACGGCATCTTGTGATTTACAAAAGATTATACGATCGGGATATTGTTCTGCTACCTTATGTAAAAAAAGTTCATCATCTCCGGATGCAAGCTCATCAATCCCTTTAAATCCGCCCATTTGTTTAAAAATATCCTTTCGATAGGCCAAATTCGCTCCATTACAGGTCGTTGGTTTTTTATTACCAATACCTGCAGCGCCCAAACCTATCAAATACAAAAATTCCAGGGTCTGCAGTCGTTCAAAAAAACTCTTTTCTTCTGAATACACTACTGGAGAAGATTGTAGATAGGCACCTTCTTTCTCAAATGAACTGATAACTGTCTTTAGCCAGTTCGACCCCATGCGGCAGTCAGCATCTGTAGTGATAATAATTTCGCCATGACAGCAATTTATCGCTCTTGAAATTGCTAATTTCTTGTAGGAATTCAAACGGCCATTTTCGTTCAATTGAATCAGCTTGACACCTTTTTCTTCATATTCTTTCACAATCAAAGACGTACTATCGTCCGAATGGTCATCGATAATAATTAACTCCAGGAGCTCTCTAGGATAATTTTGTCCTAGTATCGATTCAATGGTGCGCCTAATATTTAACTCCTCATTCCGCGCTGCGATAATGACAGATACAGTCATTGTTGGCCTAACAGTATTGTTAGGCTCCGAAAGCAAGAACCAGCCTCTGCGCATCCATAAAACTAGAATTACGTATACGCAGGCAAAAATGATCAATAAATAGTTAAGAATTTGTATCACCGAAAAAATTTATCTTAAAAACAAAAATAGAACCAAATATAGCTGGAAGAATCAAATTGACGAACCAAATACAGGAAACAATAGCCATTACAGCAATTTCCTGTGTGGTAATATAACTATATAGATTGCTTGCAACGAAACTCCTAACACTGAAATCAAAAATATCCAATGTAGGTAGCGCTGCCTGCACAAAAAATAGGATAAAAATCATAAGAACCATGGATAAAAGCGGTAACTCAGGTAGCGTTAGCTTCATCAAGATGATATACTGAGAAGTAAAAATGACAAATCGCGCCAAAGAATTTAAAAGAACAATACGGAGCTCGCGCATTGAATAGTGTTCCAATACTTCAAAGAAAGGCTTAATCCGTTTCAAAAACTTAATTTTGCCGACCAATAAATCGATCCATTTTACATTGAAATATAAGATGACAAATCCTCCGGCATAAATAATTGCAAGTAGCCATACACCAAATTGTACGGTTAAAGGAGTTGAGAGAAATTTACAGATAAACCAAGCGATACTTAATGATCCCGCAACGCTTGTGAGCACCAATTGTGCAAATAATCCAACGCCCATCGCCACGGCTCCTTTTGCCCGATGTTGAGGCTGTAAAAAAAGAACGCGTCCACCATACTCTCCAATCCTATTGGGAGTAAAAATAGCCCAGGTAAGTCCGCAAAAAACGGATTGGAAGGCCTGCCAAAATGAAATACGTTCCAGTTTAGAGGCAAGATACTGCCATTTAACGACTTCAAGCAACCAATTTACAAGCATTAACACCACGATCAAAACCAGGGTCCAAACAACAGAATGTTGTTCTAAACCTGCTACTAGGGTTTTAAACTTCGCAATATTACTTTTATCAGATACTTTCACGGCAATATACCAGGTCGCCAGGGCGAAAACCAGCATCTTCAATAAAAGACTGATGTATTTTTTTTGTCTTCCAGTCAACTTTCGATAATTAGAGAGCAATGTTACTAAATTTTAGCCAAATGATTAAGTTTTGTCGAATGCAATCCGCGAATAAAACGCAAAATTTGTAATATTGTATATGCAGAAGGAAAAGGCGAAAGAAAGAATAATTTTAGGGATCGACCCCGGTACCGTTGTACTGGGATATGGCATCATCAAAGAAGTTGGCAATAACATATCCTTGATCTCAATGGGGGTCATCAAAATGGGACATTTAGACGATCATGCTCTAAAACTACAACGTATTTTCAAAAAAACTTCGGCTTTAATGCAGGAATATAATCCCGACTGCGTAGCCCTTGAATCACCATTTTATGGCAAAAACATACAGGTCATGCTCAAACTAGGGCGAGCTCAAGGTGTTGCTATGGCGGCGGCGCTGGCGCAAGATATTCCGATCTTTGAATATTCTCCAAGAAAGATAAAACAATCCGTTACAGGAAATGGAAATGCGACAAAGGAGCAGGTTTCCGCTATGCTAAAAAATCTATTAAAATTTGAGGAAACACCACAATTTTTAGATGCCACCGACGGATTGGCAATTGCTGTCTGCCACTCGTTTCAGAAAAATGCAGTATCAGGCAACAGTAAGTCGTACACGGGATGGTCCGCCTTTATCAAAGATAACAAGGATCGAATCAAGTAATCACATTTGCACCTGACGAATCACATTCTTCACATTCAATTCCACAATATCCGTCATCGTTTTACACTTGAGGTAGGAGTTGTTCTGATAAAATTCAGCATAGCCCTCACGTAACTGTTTGATATTCTCCTGGGTCGAGAGCACCTGCGTTTGCGAGGCATCCCTCAGATCAGCGATCCGATGTCTTTCGCTTCGAACTCTATGCACAATAGAGGAACGCTCCTCTTGTTGGTATTGCAGTACTGTTTTTTCATTGAGATGTTCCATCGCCAGTTTGACATAGGGAAGATTCTCCTTAAAAAATTGCGGCATATATACCTTCGGATTTCCTTCATAAAACTGCTGGTCAAAATCTATTGCCCGAATTCGAAACTGGAAATCATCAAAATCTGGTGTAATCTGCATCACGAAATTGTATGCCCGCATATCCCCCAACAACGTAATAATACATCGCTCATTAAACTTGACAAATTCTTTGGAAATCCGGGTCAGATTATAATCAGGCGAGAACATACGTGTTTTCGAAAAAGTGTCTCCCGGAATTCCAACAATATGTTCCTCAACCAAGGTATCATGGTCTACCATATAATTCACCTGATTGGGCGACAATATTTCTTCCAACTCCAGTCCATATATTCTTGATGCATCGGCCTGCTTGATGTAAAAATAATCATACACATCATTTAAACGGTTCACGATACGAATACGAAAGGGTTTCGTATTGCCAAAGCCGCAGTACTCGACACGATCAATATATTTATGCTGGACGATTCGCGTATTACCTGATGCTTTCAATTTAGCATAAATCACCTTCAACCCGTCATATAATTGGTCAATGAGATATTGTGGATACAGTGGAGTCTCCCAAAAAGTATCGTTGCCAAATTTATCCATAACAGGTACTGTCTCCGTAAAATTCAGTAGATCCTTATATCCTATAGGCAATTTTTCATCTCGCTGATACAGCTTAAGGTATTTATGAAGTCCTTCCCCTACTTCAAAAATCGGCTTCTTTTTCGAAATCTTTACATCTTGAACTTCTTCCATCGCTATTCCGTATTTGATTTTTCGTTTATTCAAACATCACACGGTTGGCTACATTTTTAACCTAACAACCGCTAAATACGAACTGATTAGATTGTTAATAGGCCAACTGCATTTCCTACTTCTTAAAAAGGCAATACTAAATTAATTTATCATAATCCTGATATCAAACATGAAAACAATCACTTAACCTATAATAAGATCACCATGAAACAATTATAATCACTTTCAATCAAAAACATATAACATTATCAATATGAATAAGTATTTTTTATTAAATTTACATCTATAAACCGAAAATTCTTAGTAATTTTGAAATAAATTTAATTATTTTAGCTATTGGTCCGATTTTGATGCAACGGCCAATTAATGAACACAAAAACCATTGTTAATGGAAAATCAATATGCAAACTATGATCTAGACAATTTGGATATCCAAATCTTGTCTATTCTAATGAACGATGCCTCTATTCCTTATACAGAAATAGCAAAAAAGCTAATTGTATCAGGTGGTACAATTCACGTTAGAATGAAGAAGATGGAAGAACTAGGTATCATTAGAGGGTCAAATCTAATTATCAATCCTCAAAAAGTCGGATTTGATATCACGGCCTTTTTGGGTATCTATCTTGAAAAAGGTTCACAATATGCAGATGCGGTAGATAAATTGAAAGAAATCAAAGAAGTGGTCGAATTACATTATTGTACTGGCCAATACAGTATTTTTGCAAAAATCATCTGTAGAGATACAGTTCACCTCAGAAAAGTATTGAATGAAGATATTCAATCCGTACCTGGGATTCAACGTACCGAGACGATCATCTCTCTCGAGGAGAGTATCAAACGTCAAATCAGCTTAGTCTAGTATAAAAAAAGCTTCCATAAAAATGGAAGCTTTTTTTATACTATCTGTTCTAACATTTCGATATAGAGATCGATCCCTGCTCTAATTTCATCGATATAGATAAACTCATCCGCCATATGCGACCTTGCGCTATCACCAGGTCCCAACTTCAGAGAAGGGACAGGAATAAGAGCCTGATCGCTCATCGTCGGCGATCCATAGACGGCACGCCCCAGTGTAACACCTGCTTTGACAATTGGATGCGTTTCAGGAATGGAAGAAGACTTCAGACGCGTTGATCTCGCTGTGACCTCTGATTTGACATGAGACTTGATAATATCCAACGTCTCTTCATTCGAATAAGCATCTGTGGTTCTGACATCGACAACAAAGTTACAAGTAGCCGGTACCACATTATGTTGTGATCCCGCCTGAATTACTGTCACCGACATCTTAATCGGGCCTAAGGTTGACGAAGTCCTTTCAAACGTATAATTTTGAAACCATTCAATATCCCTAATCGCTTTGTAGATTGCATTATCGCCCTCATTACGTGCGGCATGTCCAGCTGTCCCTAATGCTGTACAATCCAACACCATCAGTCCCTTTTCTGCAATTGCCAAATCCAATAAGGTAGGTTCACCCACAATTGCAAAATCAATTGAACCGATATCATCCAAAACAGATTCTACACCGTTCTTACCTGAGATCTCTTCTTCGGCACTAGCGACAAGACAGAAGTTATACTTCAAGTCCGTCTGCTGGTAAAAATACAAAAATGTAGCTATCAATGATACCAAACAGCCTCCGGCATCGTTGCTCCCCAATCCGTACAATTTACCTTCCTCTACAGTCGCCGCCAAAGGATCTCTTGTATAACCTGTATTTGGTTTTACTGTATCGTGATGGGAGTTGAGTAATATCGTAGGTCTGGTGCTATCATAATGAGCGTTATATACCCAGACATTATTGCCTTTTCGATGTGTTTTGATATCACGCTCCTGAAAGAAGCGAACAATTAAATCCGCTGTGAACTCTTCCTCTTTACTTAAAGACGATAGTCCAATTAATTGTTTTAAAAGGGCCAGAGCATCTTCAAATAAGCCCTGCTTATCCTTCATGGTATAGTCCTCCTGCTTTATCCGCAGACAGTTTAATTCCTTTTATAAAAGCAGAACTAAAACCATTATGTTCCATTTCGTTCAATCCCGCTATTGTACAGCCCTTCGGTGATGTTACCTTATCAATCTCTCCTTCTGGATGAGCATTGGTGTGCAATAACAAATCAGCAGCGCCTTTTGCAGTTTGAACCGCCATCTTTAATGCATCATGCGCATGAAATCCGATTTCAACTCCACCTTGTGAAGCAGCACGGATCGCACGTAGGAAAAATGCAATACCGCAAGCACACAATGCCGTCGCCGATGTCATTAGGTCCTCATTAATAACAACGACTGAACCAACAGTTTCAAACATTTTCTCAACCTCCTTCAAACTGTCGTCTGAAGCATTGTCGCTGGCGATACACGTCATTGATTGCGCTATTGCAATTGCCGTATTAGGCATTGCTCGTATCACTGTGGCATCTGCCCCCAACTCTGCTTTTAAATCGGCACAAGAAACTCCCGACACAATAGAGACAAAAATCTGATTGGTCTTTTCAATTACAGGAGCCACTTCCACCAATACCTTTTTTAGTTGTTGAGGTAGGATTGCGAAAACAACAATATCAGCCCCCTTTACAGCGAGTTTATTATCATTACTTATTGAGAAGCCTTGGCGCGCTTCTTCGGCCAGTGCATTCAAATTTCTCCTCGTCAAGGTAATATCGGCAGCATGGGCAAATTCACTTTTTACAAGTCCTTTTGCCAAAGAAAGACCGATATTACCGCTTCCGATAATGGTGACCTTTTTCATAGCGATCGTTGGGTTTAGGTTAGATTTTTATTTTAATGTCAAGCAAGTGCCAAATTGTCCTTGTTGAAACAAATGCAAATTATTAGCATTTCCAATATAGACCTCTTGAACACCTTTATTTATAGCATTGAATGCATTTTGCAATTTAGGGATCATCCCGTCGTTCACTACGCCGGATTCCTTAAGATGTTCAAACTCTTCTGACTTAATCGTTGGGATTACCGAATTCTCATCTGTTACATCCCGTAAAACGCCGTTCTTCTCGAAACAATAAACCAAAGAAGTTTCATATAATGAAGCCAAAGACACCGCCAATGAAGAAGCTATTGTATCCGCGTTGGTATTGAGCAATTGTCCAAGGCCATTATGTGTAATAGCTGAAAACACAGGAACAAAACCCGCTTCCAAAAACTTTTTGATGGCCAAGGTATTTACAGAGTCATGTAACAAATCACCTACAAAACCATAATCGATATCTTTTACAGGACGCTTTATCGCTTTAATGACATCCCCATCAGCTCCGGTTAATCCGACAGCATCACATTTCAAATTTTGCAACTTCGCAACGATTGTCTTGTTTGTCAATCCGGCGTATACCATTGTTACAACGCGTAACATTTCCTCATTTGTCACACGCCGCCCTTCTACCATTTGGGCTTCGATGCCCAGTTCACTAGCCAAACGAGTTGCAATTTTACCTCCACCATGTACAAGAATCTTTTTCCCTGATAATGCGGAGAACTTTTCTAAAAAAGAATCCAATTGGCGTTCATCATCAATAATATTCCCGCCAATTTTAATAATATTTAATACACTATTAGCCATTACGCAACTTTTCCCAATAAAAATAGTTTTTCAAAAATCAATAGGATTGTACTATACCAAATCCTCTAACATACGTTTCAAAACAACCTGAGCAGCCCAAACACGGTTGCTGGCCTCTTTAATCACGAGTGAGTTTGGCCCATCCAAAATTTCTGAAGATAATTCGAGATCTCTTCGTACTGGCAAGCAATGCATAACTTTGGCATCATTTGTCAGCTTCAGCTTCTTATTATCCATCATCCAATCTTCATCAACACCATATACCTCGCCATATTCCTGATAAGAAGACCAGTTTTTCACATAGACAAAATCAGCATTCTTTAAACTTTCTTCAAGATCATTAGATATGGTTGCACCGGCTGTAAATTCTTCACTTAACTCATAGCCCATAGGTTGAGCTATCGTAAAATCAACCAATCCCTCTTCTTGCGCTTTACACATCCATTCTGCAAAAGAATTAGGTACCGCTTGAGGTAATGCCTTTACATGCGGAGCCCAAGCCAAAACCACTTTTGGTTTCTCGGTCTTTTTATACTCAGTGATGGTAATCATATCCGTCAAACTCTGTAGCGGATGCCGCGTTGCACTTTCTAAGGAAACAACAGGAACACCACAGTATTTAATGAATTTGTTGAATAAGTCTTCACTATAATCCTCTTCGCGATCTTTCAATTTTGGAAAGGAACGAAGTCCCAAAATATCACAATACTCGCCCATAACAGCAGCGGCTTCACGAATATGTTCAACAGTTGTCCCGTTCATCACAACACCATCCTGTGTTTCAAGAGCCCAACCATCTTTATCCATATTCATAACCATCACATTCATGCCCAAATTCATCGCCGCTTTTTGTGTGCTCAAACGTGTACGTAAACTGGGATTCAAAAATACAAGTCCCAGCGTTTTGTGTTGACCAAGATCCTGATTGTCATATGGTGCAGCTTTCAAATTTAACGCTTCTTGAACAACGTCCGCTACACTGGAAACATCCTTAACAGAGAAAAACTTTTTCATCTATATCTATTTATTCGAGTGCATCTTCAACGGCAATAAATAAGCGCGTCACACTCAGTATATATTTTAACTAATACAGTGCAATCAAATTTCCACAAGCTGAAACAGCCATTGGCCAATTTGACAGCATTTAGGGGTTTACGCAACCGTTACGGCCTTTACATGCTCCTTTAATGCAGATAAAAACTGATCCGCATGCTCTTTCGTCATATTCAGGGCAGGTAATAAGCGAATCACAAATGGCTTAGCCTCTCCCGTAAAGATACGGTTCTTTAACAAGAGATCCTTCTTCACATGACCCAACGATGCTGGAAGTTCGATACCGATCATTAATCCCCTACCTCTAACTTCAATAATTTCCTCTATTTGCTTCAATTCATTGATAAGATAGGTGCCGACTTGTGCAGCATTTTCCATAAGCTGATCTTGTTGGATGACCTCCAAAACAGCCAAAGCTGCCGCGCATGCAAGATGATTCCCCCCGAAGGTAGTACCCAAACTGCCGTAAGTAGCTTTAAATTTAGGCGATATACTTATTGCTCCGATTGGAAACCCATTGCCCATACCTTTTGCCATGGTATAAATATCAGCTTCGACGCCGGAATAATCCTGGGCGTAGAATAAGCCCGTCCTGCCGTAGCCACATTGTACTTCGTCTGCAATGAAAACTGCATTATATTGATCACAAAGAGACCGAATCAAACGAAGAAAAGAAACTGAAGCCTCCCGAATACCGCCAACTCCCTGAATACTCTCTACAATAACGGATGAAATTTCCTCACCATAAGATGCGAAAGCGCTGGCTAAAGCCTCTTCATCATTAAAAGGAAGAAAAACAATATTGTCCGTCTCGTTTACAGGAGCCACGATACTCGGATTGTCTGTTGCAGCAACAGCTAATGATGTGCGTCCATGAAATGCTTTTGAAAATGCAATAACCTTCTTTCTTTTGTTATAAAAGGAAGCTAATTTCAATGCATTTTCATTCGCTTCTGCGCCCGAATTACAAAGAAATAAATCATAATCAACCTTTCCCGACACTTCCCCCAACAATCGGGCAAGTTCACGCTGAATTGGAATTTCAACAGAATTAGAATAGAACGCAATGCGGTTCAATTGCTCTGTTATACGTTGTACATAATGTGGGTGCGTGTGTCCGATCGATATCACAGCGTGGCCACCATACAAGTCCAAGTAAGCATTTCCTTCGGCATCCCACACCGTTGATCCATTAGCTTTTACTATGTTAATGGGATTAATGGGATAAACATCAAATGGTTTCATCTTAATGAATTATAGATTGATAAACGAAATAGCTTGTAATAGAAAAAGCTATCAGATTTTAGCAATACAAATATATTAGTTATAACGGTAGGAATGGTCATAAAATAAAAAAAGTCCTCTTAAAAAGAGGACTTTTTTATGTTAGATCAGCAGAATACTATTCTCCGTCTACTTTTTCTTCACCTTCTACTTCGGCTTTAACTTCTGCAGGAGCTTCAGTTTCGGCAGTAGCAGCTTTTTTAGCACCACCACGACGACGAGTCGCTTTTTTCTCAGCAGCAGCAGCTTTTTTACCGTAGATTTCGTTGTAATCAACTAGCTCGATGAAAGCCATTTCTGCGTTATCACCTAAACGGTTTTCCATTTTGATGATACGCGTGTAACCACCTGGACGGTTAGCTACTTTTTCAGAAATTTCGCGGAATAAGATAGAAACTGCGTCTTTATCTTTCAAATAAGCGAATACTGTACGACGAGAGTGTGTTGTGTCGTTTTTAGATTTAGTAATCAAAGGCTCAACATACGTACGTAACGCTTTAGCTTTAGCCAAAGTAGTTGTAATACGTTTGTGTAGGATTAATGATGTCGCCATGTTAGCCAACATTGCTTTTCTATGGCTATCCGTACGGCCTAAGTGATTTACTTTTTTTCCGTGTCTCATTTTGATTTTATTATACTAACCGTACCGTTTTTGTATAGTTCAAATAGGTGAAAATCACCTATTCAGACAGCCAAAAGGAATTACGACTAGTGGTCGCTTAATAAATTATTATTCTTCGTCTAATTTGTATTTCGCCAAGTTCATTCCGAATGATAAACCTTTTGATTTAACCAATTCTTGGATTTCACTTAACGATTTTTTACCGAAGTTTCTGAATTTCAACATATCAGCCACGTCATAAGTTACTAACTCAGCCAATGTGCGAATATCTGCAGCCTTCAAACAGTTCAATGCACGAACTGAAAGATCAAGATCTACTAATTCTGTTTTCAGAATCTTACGCATATGTAAGATTTCTTCATCAACAACTTTAGTTTCTTCTTTCGTTTGAGACTCAAGAAGCATATTCTCATCAGAGAATAGAATAAAGTGTTGAATTAAGATCTTAGCAGCTTCTTTCAAAGCTTCTTCGGGGTGAATTGAGCCATCAGTAGAGATATCCAACAACAATTTCTCGTAGTCAGTTTTTTGCTCTACACGGTAATTCTCAATGGTATATTTAACATTCTTGATCGGAGTAAAGATCGAATCGATTGCGATAACACCTACTGGAGCATCCACAACTTTATTCTCATCAGCATTTACGTATCCACGACCTTTGGCAATACTCAATTCCAATTCAATTGTCACTGAATTATCCATGTTACAGATTACCATGTCTGGGTTCAAGACCGTAAAGTTATTAGAGAATTTTGTGATATCACCAGCTAAGAATTGTTCTTGACCATTGATTACTACAAATACCTTTTCGTTGTCGCCAATCTCACCTGTTTTTTTGAAACGAATTTGTTTCAAGTTCAAGATAATTTCAGTTACGTCTTCAACAACACCTTTGATCGTTGAAAATTCGTGCGAAACGCCAGAAAACCTTATCGACGTAATTGCATATCCTTCTAAAGAGGACAATAGAATACGGCGCAAAGCATTACCAATGGTTACACCAAAACCAGGCTCCAATGGACGAAATTCAAACGTACCATCAAAATCCGTAGATTTTTGCATGATAACTTTATCCGGTCTTTGAAATGCTAAAATTGCCATTTATTTTCTTTTAATGTTTTATTTGTAATAATAATTGTAATACAATAGAAGATGCATACCCCAAAAATTGGACTATGCATTCTTCTATTTTATTTATTATTTAGAGTATAACTCAACGATTAAGTTCTCTTTAATGTTTTCAGGAATGTCAGCTCTTTCTGGATAGCTTAAGAAAGTACCTGTTAATTCTTTCGCATTCCACTCTAACCAAGAAAATTTATTTACAGTACGACCTGCAACTGAATTTGTGATGGCTTCAAGTGTTTGAGAACGTTCACGAACTGCTACAACGTCACCTGGACGCAAGCTATATGATGGAATGTTAACAACTTCGCCGTTAACAGTAACGTGTTTGTGGGATACCAACTGACGAGCAGCGGCACGAGAAGTAGCGATACCTAAGCGGTAAACTACGTTATCCAAGCGAGCTTCTAACAATTTCAAGAAGATCTCACCTGTAATACCTTGTTTAGAGGCAGCTTTAACAAATAAGTTTGAGAACTGACGCTCCAATACACCGTAAGTGTATTTTGCTTTTTGTTTTTCTAACAACTGAATAGCATATTCAGATTGTTTACCTCTGCGTTTAGAAGCTCCATGTTGTCCAGGAGGGTAATTTTTCTTTTCTAACGCTTTATCTGGGCCGAAGATCGGCTCT
The DNA here is from genome assembly GCF_002483935.1 of Sphingobacterium sp. UBA7631. Lineage (NCBI taxonomy): Bacteria > Pseudomonadati > Bacteroidota > Sphingobacteriia > Sphingobacteriales > Sphingobacteriaceae > Sphingobacterium > Sphingobacterium sp. UBA7631. The sequence continues at coordinate 265,017 of NZ_DLIX01000003.1, read as the reverse complement.
CTAAATTTACGGGCAATTTTGGACTTAGGTCCTGTATATCTAGCCATTTTCTTTTACAATTAAAGTATCTATCAGCCTATAGCCGATGAATCTTATCTTTAAATTAATTAAACTCTTCTGCGTTTTGGAGGACGACAACCGTTGTGAGGAAGTGGAGTGATATCTTTGATAGTAGTCACATCGATTCCTACTGTTTGCAATGTTCTGATTGCCGATTCACGACCAGCACCAGGTCCTTTAACAAACACTTCAACTTTACGTAAACCCAAATCGTGAGCAACTTTTCCACAGTCTTGTGCAGCCTGACCAGCAGCATATGGCGTGTTCTTTTTAGAACCACGGAAACCCATTTTACCAGCACTAGACCAAGAAATAGTTTGACCTTGATTATTCGTCAAAGTTACAATGATATTGTTAAACGTTGCGTTAATGTGAGCCTGACCTACAGGTTCGATAACAACGATACGCTTTTTTGCAGCTTTTTTAGTTTTAGCCATTTCTTATTTATTATTTAGTAGCTTTTTTCTTGTTTGCAACTGTCTTACGTTTACCTTTACGAGTACGTGAGTTGTTTTTAGTACGTTGACCACGAACTGGTAAGTGTTTACGGTGACGCAATCCACGGTAACAACCGATATCCATTAAACGTTTGATGTTTAATTGAATTTCAGAACGCAATGCACCTTCAACTTTCAATTCGTCGTTAATGATGGTACGAATTGCTGCCAATTGATCATCATTCCACTCTTGTACCTTCACATCTTCGCTGATACCAGCTTTTTCCAAGATATATTCAGCTCTTGTACGACCGATACCAAAAATATAGGTAAGGCCGATCACACCTCTTTTGTTTTTAGGTAAATCAATACCTGCTATCCTTGCCATATAATATTAAGCTATTATTTTTTTAATGAATTAACCCTGACGTTGTTTAAACTTTGGGTTCTTTTTGTTGATTACAAAAACTTTACCTTTACGACGGATGATCTTACAGTCCGCGCTACGTTTTTTTATTGATGCTCTTACTTTCATGATATTTATTTTTTCAAAAGCTTGCACTAATACAAGGGCTTACGGCTATTTATAGCGATAAGTAATCCTTCCTTTAGTCAAATCATACGGAGACATTTCCAATTTAACTTTATCACCAGGTAAAATTTTGATATAGTGCATGCGCATTTTACCAGAAATATGGGCAATGATTTCATGTCCATTTTCCAACTCTACCCTAAACATAGCATTAGAAAGTGCCTCTCTAATTATACCGTCTTGTTCTATTGAGGCTTGTTTAGCCATATATTCTCGATTAAATTTAATTTAAAAGCCTGCGAACAGGAGTGCAAAGATAAATAAAAATAATTGAAAACCAACTACTTTTTGTTCAAAACTTTCTCTACATGTTCGAATGTCAGCAACACATCTGGTTCTCCTTTTCGGATTGCAACCATCTGTTCGAAGTGCGCCGATAATTTCCCATCCACTGTACTTACTGTCCAACCATCATCCCAAAAACGAACACCCGCACGCCCTGCATTGATCATCGGTTCGATACAAATAACCAAACCTTCTTCCAATTTAGGACCAGCACCTCGTTTTCCATAATTAGGAACCTCAGGTTTTTCATGTAAGTGATAACCAACTCCGTGTCCAACCAGCTCGCGCACAATTCCGAATCCGAATTTACTCACATACTCCTGAACAGCTGAAGAAATATCCCCAACACGTTTACCAGCCACCGCCTGTTCAACACCTTTGTACAATGATTCCTTTGTTACATCCAGTAACAACTGTGCTTCTTCAGATATTTCACCTACACCAAAGGTGTATGCTGAATCACTGATAAAACCATTCAAATTGACACCACCATCGACCGAAACAAGATCTCCATCTTTAATTTCATAATCACTTGGAAAGCCGTGTACAATTTGATCGTTGACAGATATACACAAAGAATATGGAAATCCCTGATAATTTAAGAACGCAGGCGTTCCGCCGTTATCATGAATATACTCATAAGCTAATTTATCAAGAGATATAGTCTTTACCCCAGGCTTAATCACTTTTGCGATTTCACCAAGCAATTGCGAAAGCACATCTGCTGACTTTCGCAATTGCTCTATATCTTCTGCTGACTTATAAAATACTTTAGACATCTAAAGAAATTAAATTGCCGAATGATCCATTCCCTCAACAGACGCGGCCGAACGACCTTTAATACGACCTGTTTTCATTAATCCATCGTAATGACGCATCAATAAATGAGATTCGATCTGTTGCAAAGTATCCAACACCACACCTACTAAAATCAATAATGACGTACCACCGTAGAAGTGCGCAAATTGATTGTTAATACCAAACAAACTTGCAATAGCAGGTAGAATAGCAATGATCGCTAAGAAAATTGCACCTGGAAATGTAATATTTGATATTACGCGGTCTATAAAATTACTAGTTTCCAATCCCGGTTTAATACCTGGTACAAAACCTCCGTTCTTCTTCATGTCGTCCGACATCTGTTGTGGGTTCACCATAATCGCTGTATAGAAAAACGTAAATGCGATAATTAACACCGCAAATGTCACGTTGTATGCAACAGAAGTATAGTTACTCAACGAAGTCAAAAATTCCGACTGAAGATTTGGGAAGAACTGTCCTAAACTCATTGGCACAAACATGATTGCCTGCGCAAAAATGATAGGCATTACACCTGCAGCATTTACCTTTAACGGTATATACTGACGTACTCCACCGACTTGCTTGTTTCCAACGATTTTCTTCGCGTATTGTACAGGGATCTTACGAACACCTTGTACGATCAAGATCGTAAAGATCACAACAAAGAACAAAGCTACAAATTCAAGCAACAATGGAATTGGACCACCACCACCTTTCGCCATTCTAGAAACCCATTCCGCAGTGATACCACTTGGCAATTGAGCGATAATACCAGTCATGATGATCAAAGAAATACCATTACCGATACCTTTATCCGTAATTTTCTCTCCTAACCACATCACAAATAAAGTACCGCCTGTCAAAACTATAGCAGTCAGAATAGTGAATAATGGGTCAGCTATTGTCTTAGCACTTGGCTCGATTTGAGTACGTACATAAGCAAAAGCTTGAAGCAAAGTAATCCCTAAAGTTAAATAGCGAGTAATTTGATTCATTTTTTGACGACCACTTTCCCCTTCCTTCTGCATCTTTTGGAAGTAAGGAACCGCGATGCCCAGCAATTGAACAACAATGGATGCCGAGATATATGGCATTACCCCTAAAGCAAAGATAGCCGAACGAGAGAATGATCCTCCCGCAAACATATCCAGTAAGCCCAATAAACCCTCTTTTTGACCAGAAGCCAAAGCATGAGGATTTACACCTGGTAATACCACGTGACATCCAATACGGTAAATCAAAAGAAAAAGTAAGGTATTTAGAATACGCGTACGTAAATCATCGATTTTCCAAATATTGGTTAAGGTTGTGATTAGTTTCTTCATTTATTAAATTTTAACGATAGAACCGCCTGCAGCTTCAATAGCTTTTTGAGCAGAAGCAGTAAACGCGTGCGCTGTTACTTCAACTTTAGCTTTCAACTCACCGCGACCCAAGATTTTAACTTTGTCATTTTTAGACACTAAACCATGAGCTTTCAATGCGTCGAAATCTACAGCTGTTAAATTGTATTTCTCGATCAACGCTTGTAAAGTATCTAAGTTTACACCATTATACTCAACACGGTTGATGTTTTTGAAACCAAATTTAGGCACACGACGTTGCAAAGGCATTTGACCACCTTCGAAACCGATTTTCGTAGAGTGACCTGAACGAGAACCAGCACCTTTGTGACCACGTGTTGAAGTACCACCACGACCAGAACCAGTACCACGGCCAATACGTTTGCTACTTTTTACTGCACCTTTTGCAGGTTTTAAATTACTTAAGTTCATTTTTAAACTAAATTGTGCTAGCCCTTCGCTCTCACTAAACAGGTACTAGCGATTAAAAAATAATGATTATTAATAACAAGTAATGGAAGAAGCCCAAAGACCTCTTCCATATGCTAATATTAAATAGTTTCGATAGCTACTAAATGGTTTACTTTACGTACCATTCCAATAATTGATGGAGTAGCTTCAACTTCTACTGAGTGGTTGATTCTTTTCAAACCCAATGCCTCAATAGTTTTCTTTTGGCGCTCGCTTCTGTCGATAACGCTCTTTATCTGGGTGATTTTGATTTTTGCCATGATAATTAACCGTTAAATACTTTATTCAAATCGACACCGCGGTGTTGTGCTACTGTATACGCATCACGCATATCTGCTAAAGCAGTTACAGTTGCTTTTACCACGTTGTGTGGGTTAGAAGAACCTAATGATTTAGCCAATACATCTTTGATACCAGCAGACTCCAATACTGCACGCATTGCACCACCTGCTAAAACTCCTGTACCACCTACAGCTGGTTTAATCAAAACTGAACCACCAGAATATTTACCATATTGTGCGTGCGGAACAGTACCTTTGATAATAGGAACTTTTACCAAATTTTTCTTTGCGTCATCGATACCTTTCGTGATTGCTTCAGTTACCTCTTTAGCTTTACCTAAACCGTAACCAACGATACCGTTTTCATCACCTACTACAACAATTGCAGAGAAGCTGAAAGTACGACCACCTTTAGTAACTTTAGCTACACGTTGGATACTTACTAAGCGATCTTTTAATTCAATTTCGCTTGATTTTACTCTTTTTATATTGCTTAATGCCATTTCTTTCTATGATTAAAAGTCTAAACCGCCTTCGCGAGCACCTTCAGCCAAAGATTTGATACGGCCATGGTATAAGTACCCATTACGGTCAAAAACTACTTTATTAATACCTGCTGCTAATGCTTTTTCAGCCACCAATTTACCTACAGCTTTAGATTGATCAACCTTGTTACCAGATGCAACAAACTCTTTTGACAAGCTAGATGCAGCAACTAATGTTTTGCCTGCATTGTCATCAATGATTTGCGCATAGATACCTTTGTTACTTCTAAAAACCGATAAACGTGGACGTTCAGACGTTCCAGCAAGGTTTTTTCTGATTCCTTTTTTGATTCTCTCTCTACGAGATGCTTTTTGTCCTGCCATGATTATTATTTTTTAGCTGATTTACCTGCTTTTCTTCTCAATACTTCACCTGCAAACTTGACACCTTTTCCTTTGTAAGGTTCTGGTTTACGGAAGCCACGGATTTTAGCCGCTACCTGACCGATCAATTGTTTGTCAGCGCACTCTAAAGTGATTGTAGGGTTTTTACCTTTGTCAGCAGTAGTTGATACTTTAACCTCGTTTGGCAATACAAAAACAATCTGGTGAGAGAAACCTAAAGTTAACTCTAATACATTACCAGTACTTGAAGCACGGTAACCTACACCGACTAACTCTTGCGTAGTTTTGTAACCTTCAGTCACACCGTGAACCATGTTAGCCAACAGGGAACGGTATAGACCGTGTAATGCTTTGTGTTTCTTTTGATCAGTTGGACGTGTTACAACGATATTACCCTCTTCTTGAGCAATCGTGATGTCACGGTCAACTTGTTGTGTTAATTCGCCTTTAGGACCTTTTACTGAAACTAAGTTTTTGTCCGAAATAGTAACAGTTACCCCAGCAGGGATAGCGATAGGCGCTTTTCCAATTCTTGACATTTCTTTGTGCTTTTACCTAGATTAATAAACGTAACATAAAACTTCACCACCAACATTTTGAAGTCTAGCTTCCTTATCTGTCATTACACCTTTCGATGTTGACAAGATAGCAATACCTAAACCGTTCAAAACACGAGGCATAGTATCAACGCTTGCATACTTTCTTAAACCAGGTTTACTCACACGTGTCAACGTACGAATAGCCGGAATTTTGCTAATTGGATTATATTTCAATGCGATTTTGATCGTACCCTGTACGCCATTCTCATCGAATTTGTAATTAGCAATGTAACCTTTGTCAAAAAGAACTTTAGTGATCTCTTTTTTTAGGTTCGATGCAGGAATTTCAACAACCCTGTGGTTGGCCTTGATGGCATTCCTTACTCGTGTAAGGTAATCCGCAATTGGATCTGTAGTCATTATATATGAAAATTTGTGACAGCGGTTTCCCTCCCAACCATTGGTATGGGACCTTCTATCTGTTAAACAATTTTAAAATGCAAAAACCCCGGCAATCCTCAGTTGAATTGCCCGGGCAAAATTAAGTATTTTTTTTTAATTACCAAGAAGCTTTTTTCACCCCTGGGATTTTGCCATCTAAAGCCATCTCACGGAATGTTACACGAGAGATACCGAATTGACGCATATATCCTTTAGGACGACCAGTCAATTTACAACGATTGTGTAAACGTACTGGAGAAGCATTTTTAGGCAATTTATCTAATGCAACGTAATCGCCAGCAGCTTTTAATTCTGCACGTTTTGCCGCATATTTAGCTACCAATTTAGCGCGTTTTACTTCGCGTGCTTTTAATCCTTCTTTAGCCATTGTTATTAGTATTTTGATTTTTAAATGGTAAACCGAATTGTTTCAACAATTCTAAAGCCTCAACATCATTTTGAGCTGAAGTCACGAAAGTGATGTCCATACCTTGGATCTTGTTGATTTTGTCAATGTTGATCTCAGGGAAAATGATTTGCTCAGTGATACCTAAGTTATAGTTACCACGTCCGTCAAAGCCTTTATCGTTGATACCGCGGAAGTCACGAATACGTGGAAGCGATACTGCTACCAAACGGTCCAAGAACTCAAACATATTGTTGTCACGTAAAGTAACACGTGCCCCTACAGGCATACCTTTACGTAATTTAAAGTTTGAAATATCTTTTTTCGATTTTGTAGCAACGGCTTGTTGACCTGTGATTAAAGTCAACTCAGCGATAGCGTTATCGATTAATTTTTTGTCAGCTGTTGCAGCTCCTACGCCTTGTGAAACAACGATTTTCTCAAGTTTAGGAACCTGCATAATACTTTTATACTGAAATTTTTCTTGAAGTGCTTTACGGATTTCCTCCGCATATTTCACTTTTAATCTTGGTACGTAAGTCATTATTTAATTTCCTCCCCTGATTTTTTAGCGTAACGAACTAATTTACCATCTGCATTTAACTTACGACCTACACGTGTAGTTGCACCTGTTTTAGGATCGATAACAGCTAAATTAGAGATGTGAATACCAGCTTCTTTCTCAATGATACCACCATTAGGATTAGCTGCACTTGGTTTAGTGTGTTTTTTTACGATGTTAGCGCCCTCAACGATAGCTCTATTTTTATCCACTAAAACAGTTAATACTTTTCCTTGAACACCTTTAGAGTTACCAGCGATAACTTTCACTAAATCACCTTTTTTAATTTTGATTTTGTGCGTAGTTGTTTTTGTTTTCTGTGCCATAATTATAAAACCTCCGGTGCTAATGATACAATTTTCATGAACTGTTTCTCACGCAACTCTCTAGCAACAGGGCCAAAGATACGTGTACCACGTGGTTCATCATTATTATTTAATAATACAGCGGCGTTATCATCGAAACGGATGTATGAACCATCTTTACGACGGATTTCCTTTTTCGTTCTAACCACTACTGCTTTAGAAACGGAACCTTTTTTCACGTTTCCTGAAGGCATAGCGCTTTTCACCGATACAACAATCTTATCTCCGATTGATGCATAACGCTTGCGCGTACCGCCCAATACACGGATTACTAAAACTTGTTTAGCACCGCTATTGTCAGCTACATTAAGTCTTGATTCTTGTTGTACCATGTTATTTAGCTCTTTCTATAATTTCTACTAATCTCCAGTTTTTTGTTTTACTCAGCGGACGAGTTTCCATAATTAATACCGTATCGCCGATACCGCAGGTATTAGTTTCGTCATGAGCTTTAAATTTAGTAGTTTTTTTAACGAACTTACCATAGATCGGGTGTTTCACTTTACGTTCCACTGATACCACGATAGACTTGTCCATCTTGTTGCTAACTACTAAGCCGATTCTTGTTTTTCTTAAATTTCTTTCCATTTCGACTTTAAATTTTACGCCTCAGAGGCTGTTTCATTTTTAGCTGCAGCTTTGCGTGCACTGATCTCTGTACTGATACGAGCGATAGTTTTGCGTGCTGCTTTGATCACGTTAGGGTTCTCAATAGCTGAAACAGCATGTGCAAATTTCAATTTTGTAAGGGCTGTTTTCTCTTCTACAAGACGAGCTTTTAAGTCCTCATTAGATAATTCTAAAATTTCTGAATTTTTCATGTTTTTTCAGTTGTTATTTGGGTTATCATCGCTTTATATATAGCGTTAGGGGTAACGGCCCTAACGCTTAAATGATGACATTACCAAGATTTTTATGCTTCAACGTAGTCTCTACGAATCACAAACTTAGTTTGAACCGGAAGTTTTTGAGCTGCAAGGCGTAAAGCTTCTTTGGCAATTTCCAAAGGCACACCTTCTGCTTCAAATAACATACGGCCTGGGCGTACTACTGCTACCCAGTATTCTGGAGCACCCTTACCTTTACCCATACGTACCTCTGCAGGTTTTTTCGTAACAGGTTTGTCAGGGAAAATACGAATCCAAACTTGACCTTCACGTTTCATATAACGTGTAACCGCAATACGAGCTGCCTCGATTTGACGACTAGTGATCCATGCTTGCTCCATTGTTTTGATACCGAAAGAACCGAAAGCTAACTCCGCTCCACGAGAAGCGTTACCTTTCATGCGGCCTTTCTGCATCTTTCTGAACTTCGTTCTTTTTGGCTGTAACATGTTCGTATACTTTTTAAATCTGCTTTTTCAGCAGGTTTTTGTTGTAATCTAAATAACTATTAATCTTTTTTCGGACCACGGTTGCTTCCACCACGGTTGTTTCCACCACGGTTGTTTCCACCGCGACCACCTTTGTTGTTACGGTTGTCACGACGTTCGCCACCACCTTCGTGGTTGCCACGTGATTTTACACCAGATGCTTGACCAATGTTTGGAGATAAGTCACGTTTACCGTAAACCTCACCTTTACAGATCCAAACTTTGATACCAATTTTACCGTATGTAGTCAATGCTTCAGCTAAAGCGTAGTCGATATCAGCACGCAATGTGTGTAAAGGAGTTCTTCCTTCTTTGTATTGTTCAGTACGCGCCATTTCAGCACCACCTAAACGACCAGAACACATGATTTTGATACCTTCTGCACCCATACGCATCGTAGAAGCGATTGAAGTTTTCATTGCACGACGGAATGAAATACGCGCCTCTAATTGTTTAGCGACACCTTCAGCTACTAACTTAGCATCTAACTCAGGGCGTTTGATCTCGAAAATGTTGATTTGAACATCCTTTTTAGTCAGTTTTTTCAACTCTTCTTTGATCTTGTCAACTTCTTGACCACCTTTACCGATAACGATACCTGGACGAGCAGTGTGAATTGTAACAGTGATACGTTTTAAAGTTCTTTCGATAACAACTTTAGCTACACCACCTTTTGCAATACGAACAGAAAGATATTTTCTGATTTTTTCGTCTTCAACTAATTTATCGGAATAGTTTTTACCTCCGAACCAGTTAGAATCCCAACCTTTGATGATTCCTAATCTGCTACCTATTGGATTTGCTTTTTGTCCCATTTCTCAATAAATTAGTTTTGTTCAACGTTTAATTTGCTATCAACTACCAACGTAACGTGATTTGAACGTTTACGAACTCTGTATCCGCGACCTTGAGGAGCCGGACGCAATCTTTTCAATTGACGACCACCACCTACTGATACTTCTTTTACATATAGTTCGCTTTCTTCCACTGATTTACCTTCGTTTTTGGCTTCCCAGTTTTTGATTGCAGATAATAATAATTTTTCTACACGAGCAGCAGCTTCTTTACTTGAGTGTTTCAAAATGTAAATTGCATTTTCAACACGTTGACCGCGAATTAAGTCTACCACCAAACGCATCTTACGAGGCGAAGTCGGGCAGTTCAATAATTTGGCATCCGAAGCTCCTCCTTGTTGAGCTTTCTCTTGCTCTTTACGTTGTCTAATTAAGACAGACTTTTTAAGTTTTTTTGTTGCTTCCATTACCTATTATTTTTTCTTTTCTGCGTGGCCTCTGAATGTACGCGTAGGCGCGAATTCACCAAGCTTGTGACCTACCATATTCTCTGTTACATAAACAGGGATAAATTTATTCCCGTTGTGCACTGCGAAGGTATGGCCAACAAAATCAGGTGAAATCATTGATCTACGAGACCATGTTTTGATAACTGACTTTTTGTTAGTTTCATTCATAGAAAGAACTTTTCTTTCTAAGTTGTGATCGATATAAGGACCTTTTTTAATTGAACGAGCCATTATTTTTTCCTTCTCTCAATGATGTAACGATTCGATGTTTTCTTCTTGTAACGTGTTTTGAAGCCTTTAGCTAATACACCTGTACGTGAGCGTGGGTGACCTCCTGAAGTACGGCCTTCACCACCACCCATAGGGTGATCTACTGGGTTCATCGCAACACCACGAACTCTTGGACGACGACCTAACCAACGTTTGCGACCTGCTTTACCTAACACTTGGTTAGATCTTTCATGGTTCGATACTGAACCAATTGTAGCAACACAAGTCAATAAGATCATACGTGTTTCGCTCGAAGGCAATTTGATGATGGCATATTTACCATCACGAGCAGACAATTGAGCATAAGTACCAGCCGAACGAGCAATTGAACCACCTTGACCAGGATTTAATTCAATGTTGTGGATGATAGAACCCAATGGAATGTTTGCTAATGGTAATGTATTACCAACTTCTGGGGCAACTTTATCACCTGCGATTACAGTTTGACCAACTACTAAACCAGCTGGAGCAAGGATGTAACGTTTTTCACCATCAGCGTAATGCAACAAGGCAATACGAGCAGTACGATTTGGATCGTACTCGATAGTAGCTACTTTTGCAGGGATATCTTTTTTATCGCGTTTGAAATCAATTAATCGGTATACTTTTTTATGTCCCCCACCGAGATAACGCATAGTCATTTTACCGGAGTTATTACGACCGCCTGATTTCTTGTTGATTTTTACTACTAACGATTTTTCAGGAACGTTTGTAGTAACATCAGAGTAGTCAGCGCCTACTCTAAAACGAGTACCAGGGGTTACCGGTTTGAATCTTTTAACTGCCATTTTGTATTATATAGTACTGTAAAAGTCAATAGTTTCGCCGTCTTTAATCGTAATGACAGCCTTTTTATACTTAGGAGCTCTACCAGATACGAAACCTGCTTTTGTGTAACGGCTTTTTGCTTTACCAGCTACTACTGCAGTGTTTACAGCAAGAACTGTAACACCAAACATAGCCTCAACAGCTGCTTTAATCTGGATTTTGTTTGCTCTGTGATCTACTTTGAAAGCGTAACGGTTTAATTTTTCCGTTAACAAAGAAGCTTTCTCAGTCAAGATAGGTTTTTTAATAATTTCCATATTACTTAGCTAATGCTTCCTCCAAAGTTTTAACAGAATCTGTAGTCAACAATAATTTTGTTGCGTTCAATACATCATATGTATTTAAATCAGCTGCAACAATAACTTTTGCTTTTTTCAAGTTTCTGCTTGATTTATAAACAATCTCATCGTAAGCTGGTAATACCAACAATGTTTTCTCATCAGCTACGTTCAACGCATTTATTAAAGCAACATAGTTTTTAGTTTTGATAGCATCGAATTTTACTTCATCCAATACCACAATGTTATTATCTTTTGCTTTGTAAGATAACGCTGATTTACGTGCTACTTGTTTCAATTTTTTATTCAATTTGAACGAGTAGTCACGAGGTTGAGGACCGAATACACGACCACCACCATTAAACAATGGAGATTTGATAGAACCCGCACGAGCACCACCAGTACCTTTTTGTTTGTGTAATTTACGAGTAGAACCCGCGATTTCGTTACGTTGTTTAGATTTGTGAGTTCCTTGGCGTTGGTTCGCTAAGTATTGTTTCACATCCAAATAGATCGCATGATCGTTAGGCTCTAACCCAAATACCGACTCAGGAAGTTGCACCTTGGCACCTGTTTCTTTACCTGATAAATTTAAAACTTTAACTTCCATCTCTACTATTTGTCTACGATTACATAAGAACCTTTAGCTCCTGGAATGGAACCACTAACAACGATAAGGTTTTGCTCAGCGTAAACTTTCAACACCTGTAAGTTTTGAACTTTAACTCTGTCACCACCTGTACGACCAGCCATGCGCATACCTTTGAATACGCGTGAAGGCCATGATGAAGCACCTAATGAACCTGGAGCACGTAATCTGTTGTGCTGACCGTGAGTCGCACCACCTACACCACCAAATCCATGACGTTTCATTACACCTTGGAAACCTTTACCTTTTGAAGTACCAACTACATCTACGAATTCGCCTTCCTCGAAAAGTGTAACGTCAACTACGTCACCAAGTTGTTTTGCATCTGGGAAAGTTTTAAACTCTACCAACTTACGCTTAGGCGTTGTGTTTGCTTTCGCAAAGTGCCCTTTCAAAGGAGCTGTCGTGTTTTTCTCCTTAGCTTCGTCGAAACCAAGTTGAATTGCCGAGTAGCCATCCTTTTCTTCCGTACGTATCTGCGTAACCACGCACGGCCCGGCCTGAATCACTGTACAAGGAATATTTTTCCCATCAGCGTTAAACAGGCTCGTCATTCCTACTTTTTTTCCAATAATACCTGACATGTTGTAAATTAATTAATTAAAAGTCCTTCGAAGCAGTAGGGCTTCGCTCAAGACATACTATTCCCATTAAGGGACTGCAAAGTTACAAACATTTTTATAACTGTCAAATAATTAGTGAATTATTTTTTTTTATTTTCTACTTCTTTTAAAACCACTCCCCTATTTTTACGATTTGTCCTTTCAACATTCCTTACATCGAATAATTCCCAAAAAAAAATAAAATTAGCACCCAAATTCATACTGCCATACAGCTGTCATAAGTTGCGCTAATTTTGAACAGTCATACAACACGTCAGGTGATGTATCGCTTACTAAAATTTTAAATACAAAAATCATGAAAACAGAAATCATTTCGAAGAACGAGCTACTTCAACATTGGCTAGGCCATAGAAACCTAACAAGACAGACTATCGAAAAATTTCCAGAAGAAGGATTGTTCAATTACAAGGTAGAAGGCATGCGCACTTTTGCAGATATGATTAAGGAGCTATTAGGTATTGCTGTTCCAGGTCTCCAAGAAATTGTCAACAACAAAAGCGGCGAACTCAACGAGAATCTCAGTTATTCGACCAAAGCACAATTACTTCAGGCTTGGGATGATGCTACTCCTCAGATCAGTGAACTGTTCAATCAAATTCCAGAAGAACGTTTTGCCGAAGAGTTCAATTTATTTGGACAATACAAATCCCCTATTATCCACAGCATATTTTATTTTATTGACAACGAGATCCACCATCGTGGTCAGGCCTTTGTCTATTTACGCTTACTGGGTATCCAACCACCATTTTTTTGGGAAAGGGGTTAATAACTGATACAGACAACGGAAGTTTTCTCCTGACATGGATCAAAAACTTTTTAGTACAATTTACAGTTTAACTTGTTCGGCATCCTCCCTTTCCGCCGAACAAGTCTTTCCTTTACCATAGTAAAGAATCCTGATTACTTCATTTATAGCTAAACTTGCTCCAAAGCAGATGAAAGCAAACCTCTGACAACATCTTTTAGCGATTCGGGTTCAATTATGCGACCTTTATCTGCAAACATCAGATACCATCGCGCAAACCCATTCTCCATATTCATGCAGTCAAAATGCATTTCCACATAGTTATCGGTTACAATTTCTTCTTGGAAACCAAAATAGTGACGATCCCACTCCATATACCTAGCCATTTCTTTATCCACTTGCACCACCACTTTGGTTGTTGGCACTTCATGCCGCTTACTCAGAAAGAAAGATAGTTCGGGATGCTCTTTTCCAAAATCTTCAGCAAGTATTCTAATATTGTTTATTCTATCCAAGCGGAATTGCCTATAATCTTGTCGCAATCTACAAAAAGCAAGTACATACCAAAACTTGCTCTCCACAAAAATACCCACAGCTTCGATTTCACGCCTTTCTGGAGTTTTATCGGAAGGTTTGGAATAATAGATTTCCACACATTTCTTTGCTGCGATGCTTTCGATCAGAATATTGGTGCCATGGGTTAGCTTCTCATTGAATTGATGACGCCCACCGCGCACCAGAAAGTTATCCCCAACTAAGGCTACCTGTTCTTTTTCGTTGCCCCGTAATATAGCTTTCATTTTCAGCAATGCCGTGGTAAAATGATGAGCAAGATTCCGGTCCGTATATTTTTCAACTAATTTCTCTGCTGCGACAAAACTCAATGCCTCTTCCCTTGTAAATTGCAAAGGTGGCATCTTATATCCCTCCACCAAAGAATAACCGCTTCCCGCTTCACCATAAATAGGTACCCCTGCCTGCATCAGGGAACGAATATCTCTATAAATGGTACGCTGACTTACTTCATATCTTTCTGCCAACGCTGCAGCTGTCACAACAGGTTTAGCTTGCAGATGCATATAAATAGCGAGTATACGGTCAAATCTCTTCTGGATATCGGTCATAGGGATAAAGATACAAAATCTAGGCTTTAACGCTACAAAAGTTAAGTTTGAGCACTCCTGTTAAGGAAGGCAATAAATTAATAGGATTTTATTAAATAACAGGGAGTTTATAGGGACTTCATACGGACTTAATAGGGACCTCATCCGGATGAAAGCGTATAATATCCGATTTATCTACGGATAATATTTATTTAAAATCTGCACTAATCAAAAAGGCACCTCCACCTCTGTTTTATATGGGATAGAACCGACGCTATGTTTCAAGATATAGCCCCCTGCTTCCTTAAAATAGCTGCCCCAATGAAGACATTGAGACAGCAACATTAATTATTATGTGTAACTTAATTGCTTCCGACATCTAATGATGTACAGCCAGTATCGCTCAAATAGACATTTTCGAAAGTGTAATATTGTCCGGAGCCCGAATGACCGCAACTCATCGCATACCACATTGTTAACCAACTAGGGCAACTTGCATAAATATCATAATTTCCACTTTGAATATTAACGGGATAGGAAAGCGTATTCGCAGGGACTACAACATGCTGTGTGGTTCCTCCTGGAAAATTCCCACTAAAGGTCAAATAAATAGGGGAATTACTAAAGTTATACACATAAAAGTCGAATGTGCTACTTAGTGTTTTAATATTCGTTTTGGTATTTTTTTTTGCACCAACGTTTTCTGTAGAAATTACATTTCGTTTATTAGATAGTTTTATAGCTGGTACACTCAAATCTCTAGCTTGAACGAACAAACCGGTGACAATAAATAACGCAAAGGCTATTACAAATGATTTTTTTAACATAATTCAAAAGTGTTTATAAATAATTGACTATTTCAATAAGCTTTTTTTGAGATATAGCTTATCAACAATTGGCTTCTGCCTTAACTAAATCATAAGTGACCTCCTTTCTTTTAGATAAATTGACTAAAGTTTCTCAATCCTTAGCGAATGATGCCTCATCGTTAATAATTATGGTCGAAAAATCCATGGCGCATCGCATTAAAAAATCTTCCGTAAAAAAATAGGTTTACTATCTATAAATCCGTCCAAATGATTACTTAACCAAAGTGTACTAGTTTGAAATACAAAAACTTACCGACCTCTAAAAAAACACTAATCAGTGCAATTTCAATAAATCTGACTTTACTTTGTTCTTTTCATTCTTTATTAGATTTATGCTATTGGTAACTTATAAACGGAGCGGTATAGATCTGACAATTCGAGTGACAGATCTCGCTAAATATGATGTGTCTATCGCGACTATTATAACAGGAGATGATCCAATGAAAATATGGGGTTGGTTGGAACGGCATTTTTCCGGGTGCACGAACGGCTAAAACTGTCCCTAAAACAACACTCATTTTAGGAACAGTTTAAAGGTCCCTTATCGCCTATTGTTTAATCACTTTCTCGCCATCAAGCAATCGATTATACCGCACCAATGCTTCTACATAATAGTAATCGGCATAGGTTAAAGGCACATCTATCTCTGTTTTATGTGGAATAGAACCGACGCTATGTTTCAAGATATATCCCCCTGCTTCTTTATAATCTGCTTTGTAGGGTTTAGATGATAAAGACCGCAACATCTGCTCGGCCTTTGAAATATAGAGCTGGCTTTCACTACCTGTTGTGTATTGTGCCAATTCCAGCAAAGCCGAGGCCGTTACTGAAGCTGTCGACACATCACGAAGATCTTTTTGGCTATAATATTTACTGTCCGGTGTAAGCTTGTTTTGGTCCATATCCCAATAGGGAATTAGATCTTTTGGAAGGTTGGGATGATTCAGATAAAACTGCGCAATATGCCGCGCTTGCTCCAAATATTTCTTGTCGCCGGTCTCACGGTACATCATCGTATAACCATAAAGCCCCCAAGACTGTCCCCTAGCCCATGCAGACTCGTCAAAAGCACCTTGGGCAGTCTTTCTCGAAATAATACGTCCATCTTTTGGATTGTAATCCACGACATGATAGGAACTATAATCTTTTCGATAGTGATTGACCATTGTTGTATTTGCATGCGTTATAGCGATATCACGATAGCGCTTATCACCTGTCATCTTGGAAACTTCCGTCAAAAACTCCAGGTTCATCATATTGTCGATGATTACCGGATAGGTCCAAGGCTGCCCATCCCAGTTTTTTCCACCGTCCCATGAACGGATAGTTTTGGGTGCTTCGTGAAAGCGTGTTGCCAACGAGGCTGCTCCAGTACTTAAAATTTCCTTATATGCAGCCGAATCTCCCGTCAAGCGTAACGCATTCCCAAAGCTGCAGTACAACATAAAGCCCAAATCATGTGTTCCCTTGTTGTTCTTTTCCTTCTCGAGTTCTTTTAATTTGCTTTTTGCTTCCGTCAAAAGTTTTTCATCCTTGGTATACTCGTATAAGTATAACACTGTACCGGGATAAAAGCCCGAGCACCACCAACTTGAACCCCAATTCACATATTTACCATCTTTATACGTCGTCGGCATATCCGATTCATTGATCGATGCGGCAAGGTAGGCGATTTGTTTATGTGCATCTTCCAAATTTGTGCGAACAAATTCTTTGTCAAGTCCCAATTTCACTGCTCCTAGGTTTCGCTGACTGGAACAGGAAATTCCCTGCATTCCTAGCCCGAACATTAAAGCTCCCGTAATATAGTGTTGTATCTTCATTTTATCCAATCCTTAATCTTTTGCTTTTTATTCTTTTTCGTTTAATAACTTACATAATAGTCTTTGGGAAATTGCTCAGCATTCCAGCATTTTTGGGAGGTCCATGGTTGTGGAGCACAGGTCCAGAACTCGTCGTTTGCTGGTAGTCCTAATGGCAAAAACGACAAGGAAGCTACATACATTGAACCTGCATTTGTATAATAATCTGCGAGATTGGATTGTTTATCACCCACCACGCCCATACGTAGCCATCCAGATGGCGCAAAGGTTTTGTCAATATAAATATGTCGAAGTATAGTCGTCAACGCTGCCCTGACCTGACCCTTCGAGATGTCTTCGGGCAACTTATTTTCTAGAGCAACTGTTGCTAGCGGCTGAAAAGCAGCATTCTTATAAGTTGATGAACGGCCAACGACAACATAATGGCCTTCTGGGGAAATCATGCGTTCCAAATGATGCGCATAACGCTGCATCCGTTTGTATGCCCGCTCATACATCTCTTTGTATTTTCCACCCGCTGGGATATTATGACGCAGCGACTCAACCTGCATGCAATGGATTACGTACCCGTTGTAGTGATCAAAACTAAAATGGGCGCCATCGCTATACCAGCCATCTCCCACATACCATTCCTGATCAAATTTATTGACGGCATAATCGATCTTTTCTCGCGCACATTCCTCACCTATGCTGTAAAGAAATGTTTCTGTCATTGCAGCAAACAGCAGCCAATTACTTTCATTCGGCTTAATCTTACGCAGCAGTTTAAACTCTTCGACCACTCTTTTCTTTGTAATTGGGCCCAATGGTTCCCATAAAGCTTTTGGAGCTCTCAGAAAAGCCAGCGCAAGATGTGCTGCATCTACGAGTGTTTGAGACGACGGACCTCGCCAGGTAAAATAATCCGGTGATTTAGGATCTACACCATACTGTATACCGAGTAATGCTTGATCGCGTAATTTTTTTCGCAATTTTCCTTCCTCAGTGACGTCATCCGGTAATGCCAACCAGGGTGCCATTCCTGCCAGCAAACGTCCAAACGCTTCTAGGTATCCGACTCCAGGGTCCCTACTATCAAAAGTCGGGCTCACCTCCATCGGCATATTTTTACGCCACTGCTGCTTGCTGATATTACCTAATATTGGAGCAGCCATCTTATGTAAGACAGATACCCAATAGGCGCGATCGTTTTCGTTAACGCTTGTCTTATTGTCCAAACTGCTTGCCTCTGCTTTTATTGGTAGAGACGCAGTTAATGCGCCAACTCCAGCTCCGCCTAACAGTTTTAATAGGAATCTTCTCTTCATTCGATAATGGTTTATAAATTAATGTGAGCTTGATAATGCTGCACAAAACATTAAAAATCTTTAATTTAACCTAAAAAAACAAACCTAAATAAATCAATCGCTCTAGCAAACGATTGCATGAGCGATTGATAACAGCTTTTTTACAAAATCATCATGAGATTTTAAATTTAGCTGAAACGTTTTTTATTAATATACCCAGCCTGGTGTTGGCTTCAAATTTTTATTTAACTCTATTTCAGATTTTGGGACTGGCCAGGTGTACCATTGGTCACCTATCCATTCATAAGTGGTACCGCCCGTATTTTCTGTACCACCCCAAGCATGTTGTGCAAATTTTTCGTTGAACTTTGTCTCTTTCAGTGTTTTCCAACGCATTTCATCAAAAAAGTTAACTCCCTCACCAATTAATTCCCGACGCCGCTCGTCTCGTACATAATTACGTGCTTTGCTTTGATCTGAAAAAGAGGAGGCCATTGTTGGAATTCCAACCCGATCTCTGACCTGTTTTACTTTTGCCATAGCACCAGGTAAATCATTCATCTCGACTAACGCTTCTGCCCACATCAACAAAACATCTGCATAACGAATAATAGGCTCGTCTACTGGGTTTTGCTCACGACGAGCGTATTCTAAACCTTCCCCCACAAACTTGCGATGGATATACTTAAACTCAGCCTGTGCATTGGCGCTTCCCGAAGTATAATAAGTACTAGGTAAACTACTATTCAAATTAGGCTCAGCTCCAGATTGGTCCACATAGTATTTACCAGTGACCGGGAATCTATAGGTATACATACCTGCAGTAGTGGAATTGCTGTTTACTCCCTGGAAAGATGCATAAGGAGTTACCACGTTATACGCTAAACGTGGATCCCTATTTGCGTAAGCTGCTTTAAGGCGTGCTTCATTCCCTTCTGGTAGGTAATACGCCCGCGCAGTACTATTCAATTTATTCAATTCTGTATTGATTACCGTGGTAACAGTAGAATGGACATCATTTCCGTTAACTTTTTGATCCCGGATAAAAAAGACTTTTCTATTGGGAGCTCCTAAAGCATTTACCGTATTCCATTCAGGAATATAGTCTGACCAACTAAAAGGACGTACGGTAGTTCCATCAATTATTTCTTCATACAAATTAACCAAAGCTGGGGTCACTTGTAAATCTGTCCAACATCCCCGGCTATCTTTTGCCCCCTGTTGAAATGCGGCGGTATACTTCTGTACGGCCGAACCGTATCCTGAAGGTTCCTCTATATATTGAACGCTCAAAATCATCTCTTCACAACGTTCATTGGCAACTTTAAATAATTGCTTATAATTTGAGAAAAGTTTGTAGCCGCTCTCCCCAACTTTCGCAAAATCAGCAACTGCCTGATCGTATTTTTTTGTCATAAGATAAGCACGGCCACGTAGTGCATAAGCAGCACCTTTACTCACACGTCCTTCACCTTGGATTTGATTGTTTGGCAAAGCACTCTCATTGATTGCATCAGTTAAATCCTTAATAATAAGCGCCCAAACTTCCTCTTCAGAACTCTGTCCTTTGTTACCTTCTGCAGGACTAATAGGCTCGGTGTAAATAGGAACACCTAAACCATTCCGACCATACAGCTCATTGAGTCGCATGTAAAAAAAGGCTCTTAATACTTTACATTCCGCTACTAATTTGTTCTTTTTTTCCTGAGCCATCATGGCATCGGGTATATGAACAATTGCATCGTTAGCGCGATGTACGCCATCATACAACCATTTCCATTGGAATGAAAAATAGGAATTACTTGGATTCACGGCGCTGGAGAAAAGGTTATTTAAGTTATATTCACCTTGACCAGTCATACCGAATGCCTCATAAGCATAATACCCAATATTTGCAGATGTTCCTACAATTCCGTCACTTCTTACTGGACGTTGTAATGAATAGTAAACACCTATTACCCCTTGATCAACCAACGTTTCCGTTGACCACATTGTTCCCGAAGATATTTTGTCATTAGGTGCAAGGTCCAATATTTTCGTACAAGACGATAAAGAACTTGCTATACCAATTGCTATGACAGATTTTAATATTTTTTTCATCTCTATTTCTATTTTATTTGACTAAACAGAGTTTAAGATTAAGATGCTAGTCTAAGTCTTACTCTATTGAAAACTTCAAATTAACTTATCCTGCTGTTCTGAGATTAAGTTAAAAAGTTACCGATACCCCGGCGGAATATAGCTTCGCGATGGGATAAACAATCAATGAACCACCTAATTCCGGGTCCACTCCTGGAAAGTCTTTATGTTTAAATGTCAACAGATTTTCTCCTGTTACAAATACCCTTAAGTCTTTAATTTTAGCTTGATTAATCCATTTTTTAGGAAATGTATACCCCAACTGCAAAGACTTTAACTTTAAATACGAGGTATTGTACAAATAGAATGTATTAGCCTGCATGATTGAACTTGAAGAAAGCAAACGTGGGTATTTACCATTTATATTTGCATTTGGATCTGTAGCTGGATCATAATTATCATAATCGCTATTTGCTCTTACTGCATCATAAGAATAGTATTTGGTCCAGGCATCTGCTGGCAATTGATCTCCTGTATTCGCTAAGATTGATCCATTGGATCCACGCTCATTAATATAATGATAAGAGCCGACACGTCCCGCCAAAAGCATGTTTAGATCAAAACCCTTGTAAGCTGCTGTCAGATTTAAGCCAAACACAAATTTGGCAACAGAAGACTTCCCTGTGAATTCACGGTCATCATCATTACCGTATTTACCATCACCGTTCGCATCCGCCATAAGCATTTGTCCATACCATATATTTGCTGCACCAGGCCCAACCGTATTATTATTAAAAGAATAATTTGCAGCAATCATAGATTTCACCCACTCCAGATCAGCTTTAGTACGGATCATTCCGTCTGTGGGTCCACCATTTGGATCTACACTTCCGTCAGATTTCATATAGGTTCCAGTTCCCGCATAAGGCCTTCTTAAAAACCACTCGTCAAGCATATGTTGTTCCACACGACGCTCATTCCCTCCTGTAGATACATCGGCTAAATTCGTATAGCGCCAAGTTGGATTACCCCATATATCGAGAGTGGATGGATCTTGCTCATACTTTAATGTGCCTTTAAAACCTGAAACTCTGTTCATGTTATAGGAAATATTACCATTTACTCCATATCTAAACTCTCCAATTTTATCGTTCCAACCTAGATTAAGTTCTATCCCTTTATTATTCATTGAAGCAGTATTGGACATAGGGGCATTGATATTACCCATTGTCAAATAAATAATAGCTGCAGTTAAGATATCAGAAGTCTTTCGGGAATACATATCAGTCTCGACACTCAAACGGCGATTTAAGAAACTGGCTTCCAACCCAACATTGTATGTCGTTAGCTTCTCCCATGATAAACTAAGATTTTGGATAGTTTGCTGAATAACCCCATTAGCGACCGACTCGTTAAATACATTATTCACTTTCTGATAAAGAGTCTGCCAATCGTAATTTCCACTTATTGTATTCCCTAAGGTTCCATAAGACCCTCTAAGCTTTAAGTAATTAACTGTTGTTTTAGCCGGATCAAAAAAACGTTCGTTACTGATCACCCAACCTGCCGAGAAAGAAGGAAAAAATCCGGTGCGATGTCCCGGAGCAAACTTAGATGACGCATCCGAACGAAAGTTTCCTTCAAACAAATATTTACCATCGTAGGCATAATTTACCCGGCCAAAATAAGAAATCATTGCGTTCTCCGCCTTTGCATCACCTCCAATTGATTCCATTGTCGCACCTGAAGTTATATCCGTTACGTCCCAGTCTAATAAGCCCCTTTTTGTAGCATTAAACCCGCTTGTCTTTGAATAATATTGCTCGTATCCTACTAATCCACCCACATCATGTTTCCCAAAAGTATGGGCATAACGTAATAATGCATTCGCTGTATAACTCGATGATTTATAAGAAAAACGATAAGTAGTTGCCTGATCCAAATTCCCTATGCCTTCTTTAGGTTTCTCAAAGCTTTCTCTAAAACTATATCTAGGCAAGTTTTGTGAGTAATTTTCATCCTCACGCATATATTCACTGTAATTAAACCGCGCTTCGGCGACAATCCCTTTCCAAAGATCCGCGTTAGCATACCACGTACTATTGATACGTGTGTAGTTGTTTTCCCCTCCATTTGAAGCAACCTGTTGCAGAATATTGTCCTTATTTGTTGTATTAGGATCTTCACTAGCACCATATTTCCCCTGATAAATGGGGGTCATGCCTGGGAAAGCCTGCAACAAATAGGTCATCGAAGTGCTACCTGGTTGCTTATACTCCTTTGTTGCATAGGTTTGTGTACCAAAAGTAATTCTATCCGCAATTTTTGTTTCCAAATTGGTACGAATATTAAATCTTTTCATCCCAGTATTTGCCAACGTTCCAGGATTATTTTGGTATCCAGCGGACATGAGATAAGAAGATTTATCACTCCCTCCCGTTACTGAAACACCATATCGTTGATAATATTGTGGTTGAAAGAGAACCTGTGCCCAATCCGTATTTGGATAAGCTAACCAATTTGGAATGCTATTCCCAGTGATTGGATTAGTATAGATACCATTAGGATCCCCATTCGCTTTTCGCCAATCTTCAATGGTTGACAGTGTATAATCGGGAGATGTGGAAGTTGGGTTAGCATTCACTTTAGCGATGTTGTGCAGTTCCATCCAATCCGCTGTACTCGACATAAACTTTAAATCAGTTTGTGCTTGTTCACGTGCATACAATGCATTGAATGCTATTTTAGGCGCTTCACCTTTCTTCCCTTTTTTAGTGGTCACGAGAATTACACCATTTGCTGCACGAGATCCATAAATCGCTGCAGATGCCGCATCTTTCAAAATGGAAATGTTCTCAATATCATCTGTATTTAATGGAACCATATCGGCCACGGCACCATCCACAAGGATCAGAGGGTTATTATTATTGAAAGATCCTGTACCACGAATACGAATCGATACATCCTCGCTTCCAGGATTACCATTTCCTTGCGTAACACGAATGCCCGGAGCCGTTCCGCCTAAGGCCGCCGCAAGGTTCATAATAGGTCTATTGGTAAGCTTATCTGCACCAACAGTAGCGACAGATCCAGTCAAATTGACTTTTTTCTGTGTGCCATATCCTACAACCACGACTTCATCAAGTGCTGAAGTATTTTTTTCTAGACTAACATTAATTATCGAACGCCCTTTAGAATTGACTTCTTGATCCTGATAACCAATGTATGAAATCAGTATGATAGTATTTTCTGGGACAGAGATGGTATACTGACCCGTCTCATTAGTAGAAGTAGAGATCTTTCCACCCTTTTCTCGAATCGTTACACCCGCTAAAGGTGCACCTTGACTGTCTGTAATCCGCCCCGTAATCGAAATTTTCTGCTGTGCCATACTCGCACCCACAGTAAACATCATCATAGCAGACAGTCCAACTTTGTAAAACTTTGCCATACTTTAGGAAATTAGCTTTATAATAAAAATTGGTTGTTTAACTAGGTCAAAGATGGGCCTATACGCAAATTAAGAGGGGTGAAATTCATAAATATTTGGGGGTAAAATCTTAAATTTGATCCAAATACCCCATAACCATGAACATATTGCCTATTTTATCGCGACAATTTCTGCTGTTGATATCCATCATTTCCCTTTGTCATGCTCAGGATCTTAAGTTTGAGACACTGAGCCAGGAGAATGTGTTGGATAAACAGGCAGTATTAACAATTGCGCAGGATAAACAGGGTAAACTTTGGTTCGGTGGTGGCGCTAACCTATTTGTATATGACTCCCAGAATATCACCAATATTTTAGTACAGGATACCGTCTTTAAAAAGGTAGATTATATTAATAAGATTGGCATCAACGAAAAAAATCATCTTTTCATCGCTACGGCAACCCAACTATTCATTTTCGACATCGACAAACGTAAAGCTGTATTTAAACAAGGAAAACCTTTTCAGGAAAAAATTGTCATCACCGACATCCAGTTTTTATCAGACCAGATATTTCTATGCACTGACAAGGGGCTTTATCAGGCAATCCCGACAGCCGGCTCCTACAATCTCAAGAGAATCCTCGACCGCCCCCGAGTGCAATCGATCATCCAAACCAGCCCCAACACCTATACAGTAGCAAGTTATAAGGGCATCGAGTCTTTTTCATGGCAAAATAATCAGATCTTCCATATCCAGAATCTGATGTTTCCCCCGCTGCCGTTAAAAGAACGTATTTTCAGTGCCCAATATTTCCATCAAGGTATCTTGTGGGTTGGCACAAAATTGCACGGAATATTCCAATACAACTTCATTGATAAAAAATGGAATAACTTAACAGAATCAAACAGCAACCTACTGAGCAATAACATCAGAAAAATAGTCCCAACCAAACAAGGAGATCTCTTGATCGGTACACTAAAAGGACTCTCCATCTTTAACGGCTCGCCACATTTCCTAAACTATAAACACAATACCTCCGTCAAAAACTCATTGAGTCAAAATTCCATCTATGATATCTTCATAGATCGCCAACAGATCACTTGGATAGGAACTTATTTTGGAGGAATCAATGCCATCTACCCCGATCTCATCCCCATACAGCATTACTCAACACGTTCGCACACTGCTCTCAGCCTCAGTAGCGATATCACCGGCAGTTTTGCTGAGTCAGAAAATGCGTTTTGGATCGGAACAGAAGAAGAAGGAATCAACAAAATTGACAAAATAACTGGAGTAACTTCACCTTTATCAAAATTAACCCAGTCAAACCTGATCAAGGACCTCTATGTTCGCGATAATAAAATCTACGCGGCACAATATGGCGGCGGCTATTCCATTATCGATGCACAATCTGGAAATGCACAGCATTTTTACCTCGAAAAAGAACTCCTAAATCTCAAAAATAACATCTACAGCATTTACGTCGATCCGACACACCGTATTTACCTTGGAACCAACAAAGGGCTCTATATCGTGGAGCCAGGAAAACCTGCAACGTATCATGCTGCATTAAAAACAGGTACAATTGATGATATCCAAGCTGATCATAAACAGCAGACCTATTTTCTTAGAGGCGGGACACTTTTTCGCAAAAAACCGAATGAATCAAACATACGACCAATAAAACAGCTTGATACATTAGCCCTGGGTGGATTTTATGTGCATCCGAATGGTGACATCTGGCTGACGTCAAAAGAAGATCTTTATCATCTTGATCAGCACGATAAGCTTACCAAAGTATCACGTTTTCCAAACAATTCCTTAGGCTGGCCCATCATTGTGAACAATCAAGTGTGGCTTACAAGTAAAAATGGATTAATATGCTACAATCCCAAAACAAAACAGCGTTATCTCCTGAATCAATATGACGGTTTACCGGTCAAAAATCTACTTGGTGCCAAAGTCTTTGCCAGCAAAGCAGGAACACTATTCGTCACGACACTAAATGGTGTAGTTTCTCTAGATACCCGAAAAATTATCTTTAATCAGAACATCCCCGAAGTACTCTTTCGAAATATCTTTCTCGAAGACACGCCATTGAACTACGGACGTTTACAGAAAACGTCGGACCCCAACAGCTACCAGCTCAAACTCCGACACGATGAAAACTTTGTAACGATTAATTTCTCAGGTTCCAATTTCATCAAACCGCAGAAGAACAGATACCGCTATAAGCTCGAAGGTTTCGACAAGGATTGGGTTGAAACAAATACCCCCTCTATACGATATACCAATATTCCTACAGGTATGCACACCTTGACCATTTTCGCCAGTAACAACGATGGTATCTGGAGCAGCATACCCCTGCGGATCAATATCGATATTAAACCTCCCTTTTGGAGGACCTGGTGGGCCTATCTTTTGTATGCCGGCTTGTTTACTCTCGGTGTACATTTTGTTATCAAGTTTGTTGTCGAACGTGAGATGTTGATCAACTCAGAACGGGAACAGGAAAAGAAAATAAAGTTCTTCACACAGATATCCCACGAAATCCGTACACCACTGACTTTGATAACGGCTCCTTTGGATGAAATTATTTCCGAAACAGCCAATCTTACTTCTACCCAGAACAAGGTAAAACGGATAAAAAAGAATGCCAGTAAACTCCTGGGTGTTATCAACGAGCTACTGGATTTTAAAAAATTAGATGACAAACACTTTGTACTGAAGAAAACAGACATCTCTTTTCGGGAATATATAGAAGATACATTCTACCTATTAAATGACCTTGCAAAAGCAAAACACCTCAACTACTATATCCGGCAGCTGGACGCTGTGGGGCTACAATCCATAGATACTGTACAATTTGATAAAGTCATGTTTAACCTCTTATCAAATGCGATCAAGTACACACCAGAACATAGCACAGTTTATCTGGATCTTATCGAAAATGATCACACAATAGCGATCAGTATTATCGATAATGGTATCGGTATCGCTACCGACAACCAATTTAAAATATTTGAAGAGTACTATCGTGAAGAACAGGCTAATGACGTGATCGGAACAGGTATTGGTCTAGCACTTACCAAACAAATTGTGCAGCAGCACGAAGGAGATATTCGCTGCTCAACGATGAATGATGAAAAAGGCCAATGGACTGTATTTACTGTTAGTCTCCCCAAGCAAATAAACCAAAAAACCGGAGTTATACCGCTAGAAATATTAACAAAAGAGACAGAGGAAGCAAACACAACGAATTTAGGCACGCTGGATATTTCCTTAAAGCAGACCATCTTGATTGTAGAGGACAATAGCGAATTATTAGCAGCCGTTGTCAGTCTATTTGAGGAGAGCTTCAGCATTATTACTGCTGTCAATGGTGAGGAAGCCCTTTCTAAAGCATTGGAATATATCCCTGATCTGATTATTTCGGATCTGATGATGCCTTACATGGACGGTGCTCAGCTATGCCAGGCCATTAAAACAAATATGACGACCTGCCATATACCATTCATCTTGCTGACTGCTGTAACCGACAACGATTCCCAAACGTTGGCCTTAGAGCATGGCGCAAACATCTATTTGACAAAACCTTTCGACAATAAACAGCTTTTTCTTTCTGCACACAATCTCATAGCGGTCAGTCAGAAAAGAAGCAAGGAATTTGAAGTCAAAACGGCTATATTCGACAATGAACTCGATGCACAATTTATCTCATCCCTAAATCAGTTGATTGAAGAAAATATCCAATCAGATGGCTTTGATGTCAATTTTATAGCGCGAACAATGGGAATGAGCGCACCAATCCTCTATCGCAAGCTAAAAGCCATATCCAATTTGTCACTCAACAATTATGTAAAAACGTATAGGCTAAACAAAGCGAAAGAGTTACTAACATCCGCAATGAATATCAGTGAAATCGCTTATGCCGTAGGCTTTTCCGACAGGAAATACTTCAGTAAGGAATTTAAAAAACAGTTCGGATACAATCCGTCAGAGCAAACAACAAATTCTAGCCAGACCACTGAAACTTAGTGATATTTCAAAGTAGTCTAGATCCTATCCCATAAAAAAAGAGATGTCTCTAACATCTCTTTTTTTATCTATACCTGTGTACTTAAAACGAGTTAATTTATCAACGACAAGCTTTCTTTGATGGTCCTATTTAGCGATCTCTTTGATCATTGGCTCTCCTGACAATAGGCGTTGATAACGCACCAAGGCTTCAACATAGTAATAATCTGCATAAGTCAAAGGCACATCGATTTCGGAATTCAATGGCAACGCTCCAACACTATGTCTTAAAATGTAACCGCCATTTTGACCATAAGGAGCAAGATAAGGCGCCTTCGACAGGTTTTTAAGAATAATTTCTGCTTTGTTAAAATAGTTCACAGCCTCACTTCCCTTTGTGTATTGCGAAAGTTCTAATAAAGCCGATGCATACAATGCCGCTGCCGACACATCCCGAAGGTCCTTATTTGGATACATTTTGTCCGACTGCGCAATTTTATCTTTATCAAAATCCCAGTAAGGAACCAGATCAGCAGGCATATTTGGGTTACTTAAGATATATTTTGCGATTTGCTGTGCCTGCTTCAAAAATTCTTTCTTCTTGGTTTCGCGATACATCATCGTATAACCATAGAGTGCCCATCCCTGCCCTCTTGACCATGCCGATTCATCAAATGCACCCTGATGTGTTTTTTTTCCAATAGCCTTACCAGTCTTCTTATCATAATCGATCACATGGTAGGAACTATAATCTTTTCTGAAGTGATTTTTCAAGGTTGTTTCGGCATGAGCTACCGCAATGTCATAGAATTTTTTATCTCCAGTCATTTTAGATACCTGTGTCAAAAATTCCAAATTCATCATGTTATCAATGATTACAGGATATTGCCATGATCCGTGATCCCAAGAACGAATTGTTTTGGTAACGGGACTATAGCGAGATGCTAGGGAATTCGCACCAGTGCTGAGTATCGGCTCATACTTTTGCGTATCTCCCGTGAGACGAAGTGCATTTCCAAAACTACAGAATAACATAAATCCTAAGTCATGCGTACCCTTGTTGTTCTTTTCTTTCTCCAGATACGTCAATTTCTCAGTTGCTTTCTTTAATAATCCCTCATCTTTGGTGCCTTCATATAAATACAGCAATGTCCCCGGATAGAAGCCCGAACACCACCAACTGGATGAAGAAAATACCTCTTTCCCATTTTCGAAAGTTTTTGGAAACTTTTCTGCCGGCGTTTCATTCGCCAGGACTTTTATTTGCTTTGCTGCAGCATCTAACTGTTGCTGAATGAACTCTTTGGATAGATTCGGTTTTGCTGTTTGGGCCTGAACGACAGTCGAAGTGCCCAAAACGGCCAATAATAACACAGAAAGTTGTTTTAATTTCATTATTTTTTATTCGTTTATTTTTATTTGGTCAGCGCATGAGCGCGTCAATTCTATAGTTAAATAATCAGCTCTTTTCTCCATTTTAATATGGAGCGTGGGTTCAAAGCATCTGCCTATCCAGCTTTTCCTGTCTTCCTTTCTCTAAGCTCGATTATCCATGTGCGTTGATCAAAGCGACTGCTCCCTTATCGAGCTGCAGATCAATTATTCCGTCTTGCGCTACAGTAAAGGTACCTTTTCCCTGTATTTTTACCTCTGGTGTTCCGATATCGGATTTTAAACGTAGACGACCGCCATATTGACTTCGGATTTGGATGCCGACCGTTTTTCCATTTTTACGCTCCGCTGATACGAGATTTCCACCATCTGTCAAAAAATTGGTAAAGGAAACATCCTTCCATTTAGAAGGAATTGCAGGAAACACACGTAATATGCCATTCCAATACTGCATACACAGTTCTTGAATACTCGCCATCGCTGCGAGTGGGGTTTCTATCACCGGACCGCTTTCGGCATATAGTGTATTGGATTTAATATATTTCTGTAACAAAACATCCAGCGAAGCCAAAGCCGAATCTCCTCTCCCCATCATGGCATACATTGAGGCAGCACCCGTAAATGAATAGCCCTGTAACCATTGCTTTTGGCTCTGCCAATGTGCAATAGAACGTTCAATAAGCGCTTGGTTATTTGCCTGATCCCAGTTTATGTCGTAAAACGGATAAATCATCATGAGATGCGAATAATGACGATGCGACTCACCATAGGGAAGGTCTCTTGCGATCATAAAGCCATCGGCATCTTGTGGATAATCAATCAAGTTGGCTAACACGTCTTTCCAGACCGCATAAAGTTTATCCTTGCCGCCTCTTTCTTGATCCAGCTCTATAAGTGTCTTGAGTCCCCACCTGAAAATGGAAAGATCATAATTTGTATCATAAGCATAACCTTTAGGGTATTCCGGTGAATAGGTTTTCACCCCGATATGGTATTTACCCTGTTGGTCCTTTTGCAATAAGTGCAAATGATAATTTATAGCTTCCTTCAGTAGCGGGAACAAGCGATCATATACTTCCTGAGAAAGGGTCGCTCGATAATACTGATAATAACTATGCAGAAGCCAAACGAGATTTCCCAATTCTTTTTCTCCATCGGAAGCGCCTTCCAGCGCAACATTTTTTGCCAGAAGAACCGGACTCCATAAACTTGGTCCCGAGGAGCGACCTACAGCCAAACTATTATAGCGATAAGGCTCGGGAACATTTTGTCTTAGCTTATCTTTATTTCGATCAATCATCTGGATCAACGAGTTTGCAATACCGAGCTGGTTGGCTTTGAAAACTGGTGAATAAGCAAGTTGCATATTAAGATTAAGCCAGTAAGCTGGCCAAGGAGTTGGACTCGTCCATGGCCCCTGTAAATCCATGGCGGGTTTATCTGACCTTGTTGCACTGGCAAGCTTATACAGTTGCATATCATAAAACCGCTGATAAACCGTATCTGGCAATTCTAGCGTCGATGCCTTAAAATAGTTTGTCCACCACTTGCGATGGGATGCCAGTCCTTTCGTTAACTGTAGAGCATTAAAATTCCGAACATAATGAATCGCCTTTTTGAAATAAGCAGTCCCATGCTGGCTATAATCTACAGTAATTAAATAGGTATCCACTTCTTTATCAGATTTGCTCCAATAAGCCGTTACATACCCTCCCCCCGCTAAGAGAGGCTGGTCAAAATATTTAATTCCGCCTTGTGTACCAAAACTGCCTTTTGGATTTGTCGGATAGTTTTTCGGTTTTTTCGTATAGCTGAATCCCATCCTTGGGCTGATGGCTTCGTCGGGTTTCCATGTAAGCTGGTAATTCCCGTTAAAATCTTTTTTAAATACCTCCAGCAAGATAATATTGTCATTCGATAAGGTGGTTGTCCGAATTCTCATTATGCCCTTATCCGTGCTGACTTTCGCCTCTGCATAAGCATCTTTTAAATAAATTTCTCCTTGTGCCTGTACAATCGGGCTTTCAAATTCCATTTCAAAATGACCTAACGACATACGCGCCTGATCAAACAATTTATCGGCCGAATTCGCGCGATGATCATAAACATCAGTTCGTCCAATATCCACACGCATTGAATTCTTGCCGGCTAAGTAAGTCATCGTTCCCAGTAGACCATTTCCGGTAAATACACCTTCATAGATCGTATGACCCAACACGGGAATTCTAAATTGAGCTGATCCTCCAAATGGCCGGCATAGGATGCAAACGAGTAAAAATAGTATTCTTAGATTCATCATTAGGATTTAATGCTATCAGAGCGACCATAAAGATGCTGGATTATTCGACTGAAATCAAGCCTCTTTTACGAAAACGATTGAGAAAAATTGATCGGTAGGGCTTTCCGAATCTATCCACAGGTCGGTTACCAAGCTGAAATGTAACAATTTAGCAGACAAAATAACAAAGCATAGGCAATAATGGGGTGGCTATATATGAAAGAAATGAATTCAGCAGCATTCTTTTGTTATTTTTTAATAAAACACAAATAAACAATACGTAAAATTTTAGTTATCAGTTTACATTTATCAGTTTTTTATCTATTTTTAAGATTAAATATCCAATGCCGTTATTTTTAACAGCCTAATAGTGGATCAATTATAAAACAACTAATCCAACCAAAATGAAAGAACAGAATTCATCAAGGCGTGATTTCATAAAAAAATCCGTGGTCGGTGCTGCGGCATTTTCTATTGTACCACGCTTTGTACTCGGAGGACAGGGCTATCTTGCTCCGAGCGACCATCTAACCAAAGGTGTAATTGGTGTCGGCAATATGGGGCGTGGACACTTTGGCTACGCCGGAACTAAAACAGTAGCTATTTGTGATGTGGACAAAACCCATCTGGCGGCAGCACAAGCAGACTTAGGCGGTGGTGTGAAGGAATACCATGACTTTAGGGAGTTGATTAAATCTCCGGAAGTAGATATCGTACATATTGCTACTCCGCCACATTGGCATGGACTGATGTCCATTGAAGCGGCAAAAGCAGGAAAAGATATCTGGTGTGAAAAACCGATGACACGCACTATCGGTGAAGGTAAAAAAGTGAAAGAAGCCATTGCACAGCATGGTAATATCTTTCGTTTAAATACCTGGTTTCGTTTTAAGGATGATTTTTATGGAATGAATGTTCCCGTAAGCAAAATCAAAAAATTAGTTGATACAGGGATGTTGGGTTGGCCTTTGAAAGTGACGATAAGCAAACATACGGGCTTTGACTGGAAATTTTATTGGGTAGGAAAGGAAAACCTACCGGAAGAGAAAGTACCAGCGGAACTTGACTACGATTTTTGGCTAGGCCCAGCACCATACAAACCTTATAATAAGCACCGTGTACATACGACCTTTAGAGGATATTGGGATTATGATGGCGGCGGCCTAGGAGATATGGGACAACACTATATGGATCCTGTTCAATACTTCTTAGGAAAAGACAACGAAAGTCCCGTTACTGTTGACGTTGATGCTCCGCAGCAACATCCGGATGCCGTGGGCACATGGAGACGAATTACATTTACCTATGCCGATGGTTGTCAGATCATTCTAGATGGTGAAGCGAAAGATGAAAAGGCAGCCTATATTGAAGGTCCAAAAGGTAAATTATATCGAGGGTTTCAATCAGATATACCAGATTTGGAAAGAAAACTTGCACAATATCCTGAACCAGCACCACAGATTACCGACTTCCTGGAATCTGTGCGCACAAGAGAAAAGTTTGCACTGAATGAAATCAATGGACACCGTTCTTGTACTTTGGTCAACATGGGGTTAGCAGCATTGCGACTAAACAGATCATTAAAATACGACTCTCAAAACGAGCTATTTATTAATGATGACGCCGCAAATAGATTGATTCACCAACCAATGAGAGGCCCTTGGTCTATTTAAAAAGAAATCCCAATGAAAAGAATATTCAATTCGCTGACTGTATTGCTTCTTATATCTAGTGCAACTTACGCTCAGCAACCACAAAATAGAACGACTGCAACCAAAATAGCAGACGTATTGGCACAGCAGCCTGCCGAAGAAAAAGAAAAATTTTTGCTTGCCATGCATGAGTTGGAAGGTTTTTCGTCTGACGACGTTGCCACTTTCCTCAAGGGACTTAAAGCACCGGGAAGCAATAATGCTCCGATAGAATTTGCAGCAAACAGCTATTCATTCTATGTAAATCAACCAGGTAAAGAACAGCATAAAAGAGTTTTTGTTGAAGGTTTGGCAAAATCCATCTCGCAATTGAGTGAACCAACAAATCAGGTCTTTGCCCTACGCCTATTACGTCAATGTGCAGATAATACCGCTATACCCGCTGTCGCAAATTGCTTGGCAAACGATTATCTTGCCGATGCTGCAGCGAGAACTCTGGTATCTATTCGTACCCCTGAGTCGACAGCAGCATTAGAAAAAGCTTTAGCTGCGTCAACGACAGAGAAAACTGCTATTGCCTTAGTTACTGCACTCGGAGATTTAAAGGATAAAAATGCTGAAAATGCTATTTTGGGATTGACCAAAAAATATAATTCGGACGGTTTTCAACGGACAGCATTAATCGCATTAAGCAAAATAGGTGGCACAGCTTCTGAATCGCTGTTCCAGGAAAAACTAACTGCTGCAGGTTACAGCTACGACAAATTTGATGCGGTTGGTCTTGGTATCGACTATGCCCAAGCATTGATCGACAATAAGCATGATCAAGATGCAATCCAGTTTCTGAACAAATTTTTCCAAGAATCCCAAAAAGCCAAATCAATCAACGGTCAAATTGCATCGCTTAAATTATTGACAACTCTTGACCCGGCGAAACAACAAAAGAACTTATTAGCAGCAGTTAAGAGCGATAATGGTGCTTACCGTAACATTGCTTTACAATTACTCGGAAAATACGGAAAGGGCAGCGACGCAAAAAGCTTGCTTGCTTTAGCAAGCAAGGGTACGCCTGAAGTTCAAGAAAGTGTATTGAACTACTTAGCCCACAATGGTTCGGCAAGCAGTTTAAAACTAATCCAGGCGTTAGTAAATAAAACACAATCTCCAGTAACTAAATTAGCTGGATTAAGTGCACTAAATACACTATCACAGGGAAAAGAAACCAATACTTTAATCCAGGCTCTCAACACAGATCAACAGTTCAACAATTCGGTAAAGGCGTTGATCCTATCATCTAAAGATGCAAATGTTGTTACCGATGTCAACAATGCGCTCGCCACGGTAGAAGACGACAAAAAGATTCAATTACTGGATATTTTAAGTAAACGTTCCAACAATGCATCATCCAAAGCTGTATTAGCAATAAAGAGTTCAAATCCTGCTGTCGAAGAAGCGATCAACAAAGCACTTCCCAATGTTGCCCAGGAGTCGGATTTAGAAGAACTATTCAATAGGCTAAACAATACGACAGATAATAAATCTGCCGTTCTATTGCAGCGTGCCATTGTCAATGTGATTCAGTCAAGCACAAATTCAAAAGGATTAACAGAAAAACTAGCAGCTAATATAGCGAAATCAGCAGCGCCTAATACCGCTAAATATTTCCCTATTTTTGCTGGGCTTGGTGACGCACAGTCATTGAAAGCTGTAACTGCATACCTTAACAATAATAATACAAGTCTACGGTCAGCAGCAATTGAATCTTTGGCTGGCTGGTCTTCCTCCAACGCACTTCCAGAATTGGTATCTCTTTCCCGAACAGAAAAAGACGATAATCTGTTCAATACGGTATACCGGGGATTAATTAAATCAATTTCTTCTTCTTCGAATACGCCTGAACAGAAAACGTTGTTATTAAGAGATGCATTCAGCGTTGCCAAAACAGCAGATCAGAAAAAAGCAGCATTATCGGCGTTACAACCTACAGGAACATACCAGTCTTTAGTTTTTGCCGCCGACTTAATGAACGATGCACAACTGGGCGGAACTGCTGCCAATGTAGCAATGAACATTGCAATGGACAACAAGTTCTATGGAAAAAAGGTCAGAGAGGTTCTTGAACAGGTAATCGGTAAATTGTCGGGTAGTGAAAGTGGATACCTTAAAGAAGCCGTTGTTCGCTATCTCGCTGAAATGCCCATCAAAGAGGGTTACGTTTCGATGTTCAATGGTAAAGACCTAAGTGGCTGGAAAGGTTTGGTAGCGGATCCGATCAAACGTAGTAAGATGAACGAGAAAACTTTAGCAGCAGAACAAGCTAAAGCCGATGACATCATGCGCAAAGGCTGGACAGCATCCAATGGCGAAATTACCTTCAGTGGTAAAGGAGATAACCTGGCTACCGTAAAAAAATATGGCGATTTTGAAATGCTTGTAGATTGGAAATTGGAGAACTATGGTGGTATAGAAGGTGATGCCGGTATTTACTTGAGAGGTACTCCACAAGTACAGATTTGGGATATTGCGAATACAAGAGTCGGTGCCCAAGTTGGCTCTGGTGGATTATATAACAACCAGAAAAATGAAAGCAAACCATTGAAGGTTGCCGACAATGCTACCGGCGAATGGAATACGTTTAAAATCAAAATGGTAGACGATAAAGTCACGGTTTGGTTAAATGGACAGTTAGTAACCGATAATATTCCTCTTGAAAACTATTGGGATAGAAACCAATCCATTTTCCCTACCGAACAAATTGAGTTACAAGCGCATGGTTCAGTTGTTTATTATAGAGATCTTTTTATCAAGGAATTCCCAAGAAAGCAAATCTTTAAATTGAGCGATCAAGAGAAAAAAGAAGGTTTTGAAGTACTTTTTGATGGAACAAACCTGGACAAGTGGACAGAAAACCAAGCCTATGTCATCAATGACGAAGGTTATATCTGGGTGTATCCAAATGCAAAATTTGGTGGAAACCTCTACACAAAAGAAGAATACGCAGACTTCATTTATCGCTTCGACTTCAAATTGACCCCTGGTGCCAACAATGGTGTGGGAATAAGGGCTCCTCTAGAGGGGGACGCCGCATATGAGGCAATGGAAATCCAGGTACTTGATGATGGCGCAGATGTTTATAAAGACTTGAAGCAATACCAATATCACGGTTCGATTTATGGTGTTGTTCCTGCCAAAAAAGGTCATTTAAAACCTGTAGGTGAATGGAACTCCGAGGAAATAGTCGTGAAAGGAAATCGTATCAAAGTTACACTAAATGGCGCTGTTATTGTTGATGCGGATATCGCCGAGGCAAGCAAAAACGGAACCTTGGATGGCAAACAACATCCTGGACTTAAACGAACCTCTGGTCATATCGGGTTCCTTGGACACGGTACCGAAGTATTCTTTAAAGATATTCGAGTAAAAAAACTCAAATAGTCTTAACTTATACGTAGAAAGGGGATAAGGAATCTTATCCCCTTTTTGCTAATTAGCCCACTTGTTTGTCAAGTGAGAAAAATAACCAAATGATTCCAAAACTTTTGCTAAATTAAAGCCCTGAGGATTCTATTTCAAAATATGATGTTTTATGACTAAAGCCGTAAACTTACTGATTAACAAAAAATTGGAGAGTAAACCTGAAAAGAAAAATCTGTTCAATAAAATCTCCATTATAAAATTAATAGCCGAATTAGGATCTGTATCGGTAAATGACATTGTAAAAAACCTCTATTTAAGCCTGCCTACGGTGAATAGCCTCATTGCAGAGTTGCTGGAAGATGATTTTATCCGTCAATTTGACAAAGGAGAATCTATTGGCGGACGTAAACCCAATTTATATAAGCTATGTGATGGATTGTTTCAGGTGCTTTCGATTGAGCTCCAACGTTTCTCTATCACTATGAGCATAATGGACAACAACCAGAACATTATTGCTGAAACTGTTGAGCTGGATAATGAATTATCTCGCAATGGAGAAAATCTAGCCGCTATCACACAAATCGTTGATCAATATCTTATCGATAAATCAGTTGATATCGAGAACCTAACAGGGATTATCATTGGTATGCCTGGGCTAATCAACGCTGAAGAAGGTACCAACGAGACTTTTTTACATGACGACAATCAATCCATAACAAATTATTTTGAGCGCATATATAAAAAACCAGTCTTCATTCTCAATGACGTCAAAGGCGCTGCTTATGCTGAATTGAAATTTGGATTGGCAAAAAACACAAAAAACAGTTTAATTATCCTAATGGATTGGGGGATTGGTTTAGGAATCGTGTCCAATGGCGAAGTCTATCTGGGACGTGATGGCTACTCCGGCGAAGTGGGACATATGCCCTTTATCGATAATGGCGAACTATGCTACTGTGGGAAAAGAGGTTGTTTGGAAACCGTAGCTTCCGGAATTGCTTTAGTCAACAATGCGAAACAGGAAATCCAGAAAGGAGAGCTGACTAAATTAAACGAATTGCAACCCGATGAATTACAACATTTAACACCAACGCATATTATTGAAGCTGCAAACAAAGGTGATCAATTTGCAATAAACCAGATTTCAAAACTAGGGACAAATCTAGGGAAAGCATTTGCATCCTTGATACAGCTCCTCAACCCCGAATTGATCGTATTGGGGGGGAAAATTGCAAAAGCAAATGAACTGATCACGATTCCGATACAGCAAGCCATCAATTCTTATACCATGGCAATATTGAAGGAACATTGTGACATAAAAGTGTCAAGCCTAAATCTCGACAGCAATACCGTGGGACTTACAAATTATTTTATCACGAAGTATCTGTCGGTTGAGTTGCTTCATAAATCCAAAATCTAAAACTGCCCTGTACTCAACAAAACAAGAGTGCAGGCTCTTTCTGTCTTAATACCATGCTCCATCGCGAGCTGTTCCAATGCTGAATTCTCTGCACCTGGATTAAATATTATTCTTTTTGGCTTCGTCGCTAATATATAATCGTAATATTCTTTCTGATTAGGCTCGCTAAGATACATTGTCACCGTATCAATATCTGTATAGATCTCACCTTTCTTTTCAATGGCAACTCCAGCGGCTTCTCCTCCACTCAAGCCAATATTGACGATTGCATGCCCATGTTTATGAAGCATATTTGCCGCTTTATTCGAATAACGTGATGGATTGGTGCTAGCACCCAAAATCAATGTTTTTTTCATCCCTTTATATATCTTTTGTATTTACTTATTACACGCTCACTCAAGGCATTTAGATTATCTTCTCTGCATTCTAGTTTACGATAAAAAAGATAATCTAAATGCTCCGAGTAGCATCGCTCAGAAATTACTCATCGATGATAAAATCACCATGGGTGCTATAGGCATTTTTACGCAATACCGGCATTCCCATGATTTTATAAAGCTCATCCAATTTGACCAAGCTTCCATTGGTCATATTAGAAAGTAAAACAATAACAATGTTTCTTTTTAAATCTCTTACATAAATATGTCTAAAACCGTGCCACCAGCCTGTATGGTATACGATATGATCATTACCATGCTCAAAGGTACGCCAACCATAACCATAGCTAAAAATTCCCTTTTTGGCATCGGGATATCCTCGGTATGCTGAATCCAATGTTGACTGCTTTAACAATCGTCCATCTCTCAAAGCCAGATCAAAACGATAAAGGTCACGGACTGTACTATAAATTCCTTTGTCACCAAGCGGTCCATCCTGAAAATTTTGCACCACCGATCTTCGCCATACCTTATCATGCCCGATAACGTTGGTCGGAATTTTATCATACACGGCCTTAGAGAGTGCGGCTGTATTTGTCATTCCGGCAACATTGAATACGCTATCTTTCATATACGTCGCATAATCTTGCTTTGATATCTTTTCAATAATGGCCCCTAAGACCATAAAGTTCGAATTATTGTAAAAGAAACGGCCTCCTGGCGCACCATAGCGATTAGGCTTAAATTCGGTCAGCATTTTCATCACATCTTGATTTGTCATTCCTTTCTTGCGATCAGGCCAATGTTCCTCCGAAAAATAAACGTAATTAGGTAATCCCGAGCGGTGTGTCAATAACATTTTTATGGTAATACCAGGATAAGGAAAATCCGGATAGAAGTCATTGATCGTTTGATCGAGACGTAGCTTTCCTGCCTCCACTAACTTCAAAATTCCGACAGCTGTTAACGGTTTAGAAACTGAAGCGAGTTCAAATTTGTCATCTATTTTTAGACTATCCCGTTTTAAGTAATTGGCCCAGCCGAATGTATTCTGATATAAGATTTTCCCATCTTTAGCAACAAGAACGTTCCCATTGAATGCAGCTTTTGAATGAAGGTTTTTCATAAAAGCATCGATTTTCTGATCTGCATTATTTGGATTATAGACGAGTCTTGTGCTATCTACTTTTGCCTGCGCTATTGCTGCTTCCTTCTGTTTTTTCTCTTTTGAACTACAAGCCACTGTAGATACCATCAAAAGAGCGACCATTCCCTTTAAAAAAAATAATTTCACTATACTAAGTCTCCCGGATTTTTGTGTTTTATGTATTGTTTATCAATAAATACCTCCTATTTCCTTTGTTCTAAACAACATCAAATTATTGAAGCTCGTAATAGAAGGACCAGCCTACTGATAATAATGCTAAAATGAAGATTTTAGTATAAAAAAACGAATTTTTCACCACAATAATTGATATTCATCGGATATGTTACCTTTTTTATGTGCGCAGTCTCTTTCACTCTAGCAACGGACAACCTGGGCTTACTTCAAACAAATGGATAACGATGGAAAACTATAGGTAAAAAAACTTTTCCCTATCATAAGATTAACCAATTAAGGCCATAAAAAAAAGCCACCTTATTACTAAAGTGGCTTTTAATTCCTCAACTAAAGGATTATGCTAATAATCTTACTGGATTTTCAACCAAAGATTTTAATGTTTGCAAAAATGCAGCTCCAGTTGCACCATCGACCACGCGGTGATCACAACCCAATGTCACTTTCATTACATTACCAGGAACTACAGCACCGTTTTTAACAACAGGAACTGCTTGAATAGCACCAACAGAAAGGATTGCTCCATCTGGTGAGTTGATAATGGATGTAAATTCGTCAATTCCAAACATACCTAAGTTGGACACCGTAAATGTAGATCCTTCCCAGTCCGCAGGCTGTAATTTTTTAGCTTTCGCTTTTTGAGCGAAGTCTTTCACCTCTGCAGAGATATGCGACAATGATTTACCATCTGCAAAACGCACAACAGGAACTAATAAACCATCTTCAACAGCCATTGCAACACCAATGTTGGTATGCTCATTGAAACGGATTTTATCACCTTGCCATGAAGAGTTTACGGCAGGATGTTTTTTCAAGGCAACAGCAACAGCTTTTACAACGATATCATTGAAAGAAACTTTTACTGGAGCAACCTCATTAATCTGCGCACGAGCAGCCATTGCATTGTCCATGTCAATTGATACAGTCAAATAGAAGTGTGGAGCTGTAAACAATGACTCTGCTAGACGACGCGCAATAGTTTTACGCATTTGGTTAACTGGTTTTTCAGTATAACGCTCTTCACCAACAAATGTAGGTAAAGTGATTGCTTTTGCTTCTGTTGCAGGAGCGGCTGCAGCTTTTGTTTCCGCAGGTTGTGCAGCAACAGGAACAAATGATTCTACGTCTTTCTTCACAATACGGCCACCATCTGCAGAACCTTTGATATCACTTAAGTTGATACCTTTTTCCTGTGCAATTTTACG
Organism: Sphingobacterium sp. UBA7631; assembly: GCF_002483935.1. Classification (NCBI taxonomy): domain Bacteria; kingdom Pseudomonadati; phylum Bacteroidota; class Sphingobacteriia; order Sphingobacteriales; family Sphingobacteriaceae; genus Sphingobacterium; species Sphingobacterium sp. UBA7631. Next base: position 223,784 of record NZ_DLIX01000003.1, on the reverse strand, counting down.
TGCTAAAGGAGAAGCTTTCACACGAGAATCATCGCTTGAAGTCGATGCTACCGATGCGGCAGTTACAGCAGCAGCTGAGTCAGCTTTAGGAGCTTCAGCAGTTTCTGCCTTTGCAGGTGCAGATTTTTGATTTAACAAAGGTGTGATATCAGTTCCTGCAGGACCAACGATCGCGATGATGTCGTTAACCTTTGCCGCTTGTCCAGCTTCAAGGCCAACATATAATAAAGTACCATCAGCATAAGCTGTAACTTCCATTGTCGCTTTATCAGTTTCTACATCAGCAATAGCATCGTCAGATTTAATCGTATCACCAACTTTGAAGTTCCATTGCGCAATGACACCCTCTTTCATGGTATCACTTAACAAAGGCATTGTAATTACCGTACATCCCAATTCCTCAGGAGTTACAGTACTAGCCGAAGATTCTGGACCAGAAACTTCTTCTGCTTTTTTTTCTTCTGTTTTTTCCGGTGCTTTTTCAGCTGCAGGCGCATCACCGCTCAACAATGCTTGAAAATCTTCACCTGGCTCACCTAAAACAGCAATAACAGCATCAATAGCTACTGCTTCGCCTTCTTTAGGACCAATATATAAAAGAGTTCCTTCTTGGTAAGACTCAAAGTCCATCGTAGCTTTATCTGTTTCAATCTCAGCTACTAAATCACCAGAATTTACTTTATCACCAACTTTTTTGTGCCATTTCGCGATGACCCCTTCGGTCATTGTATCGCTCATTTTCGGCATTCTTACTACTTCAGCCATTCTTTATTATATTATCAAGTTAAAGAGTATTAATCTAAAATAAATGGATAGTCTTGTTGTACATATACATCTTTGTACAATTCATCTGCAGTTGGATAAGGAGATTCCTCTGCAAATTTTACAGACTCTTCAACGACCTTTTTCACATCAGCCTCAACCTCTGCAAACCAAGCGTCATCCGCATAGTTGTTTTCTAAAATAGCATGTTTAGTCGACAACAATGGATCACGGTCTTTATACGCTTCAAGCTCTTCTTTCGTACGATATTTAGCCGGATCAGACATTGAGTGTCCTTTGTAACGGTATGTACGAATTTCTAAGAACGTTGGACCTTCACCTGCACGAGCACGTTGAACAGCTTCGTCCATCGCATTGTGTACAGCAACAACATCCATTCCATCAACCGGAGCAGAAGGCATATCGAAACCTAAGCCCATTTTGTAAATATCCTGCATGTTCGTTGTACGTTGTACAGAAGTACCCATTGCATAACCGTTGTTTTCACATACGAAGATAACAGGGAGTTTCCACAACATCGCCATGTTCAATGTCTCATTGAATGCACCTTGACGCACAGCTCCATCACCCATATAACAGATATTTACATTATCTGTACCAAGATATTTTTCAGCAAATGCGATACCAGCACCTAAAGGAATCTGACCTCCAACAATACCATGGCCACCCATGAATTTGTGCTCTTTGGAGAAGAAGTGCATAGAACCTCCTTTACCTTTTGAACAACCAGTGATCTTTCCATATAATTCAGCCATACAAGCATTTGCAGAAACGCCTTTAGCCAAAGCGTGGGCGTGATCACGATAAGCAGTGATTAGAGAATCCTCAGGTTTGATTACTGACATCGTTCCAGCGACTACAGCCTCTTGTCCTATGTACAAGTGACAGAAACCACGAATCTTTTGCTGTCCGTAAAGTTGACCTGCTTTTTCTTCAAACTTACGCATAAGTAACATAGACTTATACCACTCCAAATATGTCTCTTTTGTTATAGGTGTTGAACTCATTTCAAAGTTTTGATTTTCTTACTATTCTAGACTACAAATCTAATAATTTTGGACGAATTTCCTTGCCCAAAAATCAATTTTATTTATACTTTAAGACACTTCTAAGACATTTGATTTAAAGTATATAGCATTTGATTACAAATAAATGAACGGCACAATCAAATAAATCAAAAACTTATGAAAATAAAAAAGCCAAAGGACTTAATAATCATTTGGCTTAATCTATTTTATGCAAACTGTTTGCTATCGAAGTTTTTGGATCAGCTCACTTTCAGTTACCTTTACCTGCTCCCCGCTTTCCATGTCCTTTAAGGACAATTGCCCCGATGCAGCCTCCTCTTCACCGACTAATAACACGTAGGGAATACCCTTCCCATCCGCATAACCCATTTGTTTTTTCAATTTTACAGGAGATGCATAGAGTTCCGAAGCGATATTTTCCTTGCGAAGCTTGTTGAGTAAGCTCAGGGTATAACTTTCCAGCTGTTTGTCAAAATTGATGATCAGGAGCTTGGTAGAATCAGCTTTCCCAGCAGGAAATAAGTTCAACTCTTCCAGCACATCATAAATGCGGTCTGCACCAAAGGAAACGCCGACACCGGTCAGTCCCTTCAAACCAAACATTCCTGTAAGATCATCGTAGCGGCCACCTCCACCAATACTTCCCATGGCAACCTCATTCGTCTTGACCTCAAAGATACAGCCCGTATAATAATTGAGACCTCGGGCCAATGTAATATCCAGATCTATAATTTGATGAAGCAACTTTTCTTCAGCACCTAATTTGGCCACATAGTCAAACACATCCTCAATCTCTGCAATACCATTTAAGCCGACAGAAGAAGTTGCTAAAATCGCTTTTAAGGAAGCAAGTTTCTCATCATTTGAGCCTTCCAATAAAATTATAGGTTTCAAAATAGCAAGATCTGCTTCTGTAAAACCCCTTTCCAACAGTTCTTTGTTGACACCTTCCAACCCGATTTTATCCAATTTATCGATCGCGACAGTCATGTCTACGATCAGCTCCGGTTTGCCGATGATTTCAGCAATACCCGAAAGAATTTTCCTGTTGTTGATTTTGATATTAAAATCTTTCAGTCCAAACCGTTCGAAGGCTTCTTGATAAATCAAAATAAACTCCGCTTCATTCAATAGACTTTCTGACCCGACAACGTCGACATCACATTGGTAAAACTCGCGGTATCTTCCGCGCTGCGGACGATCTGCACGCCATACAGGTTGCACCTGAAAGCGCTTAAACGGTAAAGTAATATCATTTTGGTGCATCACAACATAGCGCGCAAAGGGCACCGTAAGATCATATCTTAGTGCTTTCTCTGTTATATGCGGAATGAGCTTATTGGAATTTTTATCGTGAAGCAGGCTGTCGGGCGCTTTTGTCAGGTAGTCACCCGAATTAAGAATCTTAAAGATCAATTTATCACCCTCGTCGCCGTATTTACCGGTGAGGGTCGTCAAATTTTCAAATGAAGGGGTCTGTATTTCATTATAGCCATATTTTCTGAATACCGTTTTCAGTGTATCGAAAATATAGTTGCGTTTGATCATTTCGGAAGGCGAAAAATCACGCGTTCCTTTTGCCAAAGAAGGTTTTACTACTGCCATATTTGGCAAAGTTAATAAAATCCTTTATTCTACTTCCAGAATTTTAAGGAATTCACAGGCTTTTTCGGCGGCAGATTTCTCGGCAGACTTCTTATTAAAATCACGGCCAAGTCCACAAACAATACCATCCACGACCGCTTCAATACTAAACATCTTAGAAGATTCCCCTTCCGGGTTGTCTGTTTGCCGAAATACAATCTCTTTGCCAGTATGTTGACACCACTCGATCAACCGACTTTTAAAGTTTGTTTCCGTCTGTTCCAATAGGTGAATATCGACGTGCGGTTTAATAATTCGATTCAACAAAAAGCTCTTGGTAAAAACATAGCCCCTATCTAGATAAACTGCCCCAATCAATGCCTCAAAAGCATCACCCAATAAAGATCCTTGTTTATTTGGAAAACTGATCATTCGCGCATCAAACTGGATAAGCTCATTAAACCCCAACTTTCTGGAAAGCTGGTTTAGATTTGCTCTACTGACAATTTTTGAGCGCATTTCAGTCAGGAACCCTTCGTCTTTATAAGGATATTTCTTAAATAACAGTTCAGCCACAACCGAACCCAAAACAGCATCACCTAAGAATTCTAAACGTTCGTTGCTATTTTTTGCGCCCTCTTTAATTGTAACGGCGACAGACTTGTGTCTAAACGCCATCTTGTACAGATGTACATTTCCGGGAACAAATCCTAGCAGGTTTTTTAGTTTTCTAACGTATTCCCGATCTGGCGAAAAATATAATTTATATATCCTTGCAAAAGGCATCTCTTCTAAAAATAAGGCGACAAGTCCTAGTTAAAGAACCTGTCGCTAGCTCATATTATCAAACCATGTTTGAAGGATCAAACATTAAGCTTTATATTTTTTCACAATAACGGTAGCATTATGCCCACCGAAACCGAATGTGTTGCTCAAAGCGGCATTAACGATACGTTTTTGCGCTTTGTTGAATGTAAAATTCAAGTTGTTATCAATTTCCGGATCGTCTGTAAAGTGATTGATTGTCGGAGGGACAATATCATTTTGAACAGCCAATATAGAAGCGATAGTTTCAATAGCCCCTGCAGCACCCAAAAGGTGCCCTGTCATTGATTTAGTTGAACTGATATTCAATTTATAAGCGTGTTCACCAAACAGGTCAACAATAGCCTTCGTTTCACTAATATCACCGACCGGTGTAGACGTTCCATGAACATTGATATAATCAATATCTGAAAAATCCATCTCTGCATCATTTACAGCCATTGTCATAGCCAGTTTTGCGCCCAATCCTTCAGGATGCGAGGCTGTGATGTGATGTGCATCTGCACTCATTCCACCCCCTGCAATCTCTGCATAGATTTTTGCTCCACGTGCTAAGGCATGCTCCAAACTTTCTAAGATCAATGCACCCGAACCCTCTCCCGAAACAAAACCGTCTCTGTCTTTATCAAAAGGACGTGATGCTGTTTTAGGATCATCATTCCGGGTTGACAACGCATGCATAGCATTGAACCCACCAATTCCAGCTTCATTGACTGTAGCTTCTGATCCACCTGTAACAATCACATCAGCTTTGCCCATACGAATATAGTTAAAAGCATCTATCATTGCATTGGTAGCCGAGGCACAAGCCGATACGGCAGAAAAGTTAGGGCCACGTAGACCATGACGCATTGAAATATGTCCTGGAGCAATATCAACGAGCATCTTAGGAATGAAGAAAGGATTGAAACGAGGTGTTCCATCTCCCTTTGCAAAGTTTGCAACTTCTTCAGTGAAAGTTGTTAAACCTCCAATTCCTGATCCCCAAATTACTCCGATACGATTTGTATCTAATTTTTCAAAATCTAAGCCAGCATCTTTAATTGCCTCATCTGTTGACGCAATTGCATACTGGACAAAAGGATCGACTTTACGAGCTTCCTTTCGATCCATAAATTCATGCGGATCAAACCCCTTTACCTCACATGCAAACTGAGTCTTGAATTTTGACGCATCAAAATGCGTAATAGGAGCAGCTCCGCTTACACCATTTATTAACGCCTCCCAGTAAGCTGAGACGGTATTACCAATTGGTGTAAGGGCGCCTAATCCTGTTACTACTACTCTTTTAAGCTCCATTTATTACGATTAGCCTAATTAAATTAGTTAGTTAACGTTTTTTTCTAAATAAGCGATTGCTTGACCAACAGTACCAATAGTCTCTGCTTGATCATCAGGAATAGCAACGTTGAATTCTTTTTCAAACTCCATGATCAACTCAACAGTGTCAAGTGAATCAGCACCTAAATCATTAGTGAATGAAGCTTCTGGTGTTACTTCGTTTTCGTCAACACCTAATTTTTCAACGATAATTGCTTTTACTCTTGAAGCGATATCTGACATGATTTTATAGTTTAATTGTTTAATAAATCTGTGCAAAGAAAAATAAATTTCATCAAAATTCAAACCTAAATTGATATTTAGATGAAAGTCACCATGTTAGGCGACCGAACTTATTCGCGTCTTATACTAGCTAACCCACTCTATATTAACTTAGTTCAAGTATAACAAAAAATATTTTGTATTCCAAACGCTCAGCTAATTAACTCAAATTTTACACAAAAAGTATATTCCTACCTCAAAATTATTAGTACCTTCGTTAGCAGAGGGACATATATTTAAACATTAAAGTGGTCAATAAGTTAGTAGCAAGATTGGATATGGACATGAATGAAGAGTTGGATTTTACCCTACTCGCCATCACCTGTTCGTTGAAAGATTACCGACTCTGCCATTTCATCAACAAGGAGACTAACCTGAATTTTTCCAGAGGAAAAGAAAGCAAGTACGACCATGATGGTCGACAAAAAAACAAAACCGAAGAAGAGCTTGAATATCACATTGTCTTTGATCCAAAGAAAAAAATAAGCTACCACTTCACTGCTTTTCATTACCTTATCGCCGATGCCGACACCGAATATTTCTTGATCAACAATAAGAGCATCGAAGGCACTTATTTAATCCCGGAAAACCCCCACTTCGATTTTTTTATCATCATCAAAAACTACATCTGTGAGGATGACGTGGAACATATTATCAAAAGGATCAACAAATTACCCGAAGTCGTCATTGCAAAAGAAATATCACCAAAAATATTGAAATCTAAAGAAAATCTCATATTTTAGCAAACTGTAGGTTAGTGTATCAAATACACCCCAACTTAGATCTAAATTAATTCGATTTAGTTTTGACAAAACACAACAATATAGTAGGCTATTTGTTGTGATTAATGAAGAACATTTAAAATACAAAATAACAGATGGAAAAAGTTCAAAAAAGGACTAAAATTGTCGCAACATTAGGCCCTGCCTCGGCAGACAAACAAGTTTTGACCAACATGATTGCCAAAGGGGTTGATGTGTGCCGGTTGAATTTCTCTCATGGCAGCCAGGAAGATCACCTTAAGGTAATCGAAACTATAAATGCAATAAATAATGAAACAGGATTCAATGTTGCCATCTTAGCCGATTTACAAGGTCCAAAAATTAGGATCGGAAAAATGAAAGAAGGTGGAGCTATTCTCGTGAATGGTTCAAAAGTTGAAATTACAACACAAGAACTCATCGGAGACGAAAACAGAATCTACATTACATACGAAAACTTTCCAAACGATGTTGAAGCCAACGAAATCATTTTACTTGATGACGGAAAACTTCAACTTCGTGTTTTAGAGACCAATCATAAAGATACTGTTACCTGTGAAGTTGTACACGGAGGTGTCCTTACTTCACGTAAAGGCGTTAACTTACCGAACACCAAAGTATCTATCCCATCGTTGACGGAAGAAGATTTAGACAACTTGAATTTTGCCCTGGATCATGGTGCAGACTGGATCGCGATGTCTTTCGTACGTTCGGCAGAAGATATTTTTCAATGTAAAAAAATCATCGAGGCAAAAGGAAGCCATGCTCGTGTCATCGCAAAAGTTGAAAAACCGGAAGCGATTGAAAATATTGATGCCATTATCGAAGCTACAGATGCTGTTATGGTTGCTCGTGGTGACTTGGGCGTTGAGCTTCCAATGGAAGAGGTACCAGGACTTCAAAAGATCATCGTACAGAAATGTAGAGATCTTTCAAAACCGGTAATCATTGCGACACAGATGTTGGAAAGTATGATCACTACACCACGTCCTACACGTGCTGAAGTAAATGACGTAGCCAACTCCGTATTGGATGGAGCGGATGCTGTGATGTTAAGTGGCGAGACTTCAGTTGGTGAATTCCCTGAAATCGTTATCGAAACAATGAGCAAAATCATTATCCACGTGGAACAAACTTCTTATCCTTATTATAATGAGAAAGTTAGTGAAATCCACGACGGAACACTTATTCCGGACGCGATTTGCGCATCTTCGGTTTATCTTGCTCAAAAAACAAATGCATCTGCAATTGCGGTATTGACATCATCTGGTGCAACAGCGTTTGAAATTACAAGTTATAGACCAAATGTAGATATCTTAGTTTTCACAGGAACACAAAAATTGCTGAAACAACTCAGCCTACTTTGGGGCGTAAAAACTTTTATCTACGACAAGTTCGAAAGCACAGATGGATCTATTCATGATGTTAACAAATTTATTGTAAAAAATAACTACGTTAAACCTGGATCTATCATTATCAATACAGCTTCGACACCGTTAATCGAAAAAGGTAAAACAAATACAATCCGTGTTTCCCAGCTATAATGGACAATAAGGATTAAAGCAAAAAAAATAGCGTTCTNNAGAACGCTATTTTTTTTGCTTGTTTGGATACAAGGAGTCGATTTTTAATTTAAAGTCCTTCACCTTTAGCGAATCATTCAAGCGCCTAAAAGGAAGATTGTTTTCTTTCTCATCACCTTTGGGCATTTTTTCCGTTCCTGGCATTGGGGCTAGACCGTCCACACGATTTGGCTTCTTAATGGGCATATGATACTTTTCATCTGAAGAATCCAATTTAAAGACAGGCATCTTTGATTCTTTTTCCTCCATTAAAGGAATCTGCGGTTTCACCTTTACTTGTCCTAAAGCAATGGTCCCTATGGAAGACAATACCAATAATAATACGTAGCTTTTCATCTTTATATAGTTATTAAAGAGCACTCATTGTACCAATGAACGCGTCATATTCGGCTTATTCACTTCTCCAGCAGTTAGACTCAACCGCGTAGATTAAAATTTGTCCACAGCGCAATTCAGCACATAATCCATTTCTATTCACTAATTTACAAAGAACAACATCTATATTTAAACAGATTGCTGTTAAACATTGTTAAAACAGCTACAAAACACATTAGCATCTTTATATTTGTAACAATTTAAGAAAAAATGAGCTATCGCACCTTAAATGGCCGCTCACATGGCATAAGGGATGAATACGCAAATGGTAAATAAACTGAGCGCTATAAACTTTTTGATATATTCAAAATACATTTATTTAATACCCAATACTAATGAAGAAAAATAGCATTGTATTAATCATTGGACTGATGTCTCTCGCTCTAATTGGGGTATTGGCCATGCAATTCTATTTTCTGAGAGATTCTTATCGCCAAAAGTCTCAATTATTTGATGAGTCCGTCAATGCTGCGATTACAGCTGTTGCCGGTAAGCTTGAACGACGGGAGGTAGTTGACTTCGCTAAGGTTCAACAGGAGCGTAACATTGAAAAATCCAAGCAGGAACAGGCCAAACAACGTCTTTTGGCCGAGCAACTCGAAATACAGTATAGAATTGAAGAATTAAAAAACAAACAACATGTTGTTTTCTCAAACTTTAAAGAGCAAGAAGACCAATTACGTGCATTGTATCCAAATGTAATTGAAATCAAAAATTCATTCTACGAAACATACATCAAAAGACCGGAGTACCAGAAATTTATCAAATTTTCTGTTTCAAATGAGCTTACCGACGATAATTTGGTACAGGCTTTTATCATGTTAAATGCTTCAAAGGTAGATGATCAGATCAATGGGAAGGACGATAGCACGCGGTTTGTTATCCCCCTAATGGACCCACTGGTCAATCAACAAACAAAATTCCGGGTAGCCACATTACCTCCAAGAGAGAATGCGAAACTTGCGAAAACAATTTCTGATTTGGAAAAAAGATTGGATATCCTCAACAGAAAAAACGCGTGGAGTGGCTTTAATGTATATGATTCCGTTGCCATGCTGGGCGGCAAAAAAGCAGACTACATCGAAGATATTGCTATTGGAATGGAGCTTGCTAAACGTCCATTAAAGGATCGATTGAATGTGATCATCGTTCAAGAACTTATCAAAGAGGAGTTGGCTCAACGCGACATTAAAGCTCCTTTCAATATTGAAATATGGAGCACAAACAATATATTACTAAATAATATTTTAAACGAAGCCGCTTTAAATAACCCAACAAATACAACCAAATACTCAACGGCACTTTTTAAAGGTGATATCGGTGCTGCGCCAGGAAAATTAACCATCTATTTCCCCAATAAAAAGGCGATAATTGCCGATAATATGGGCTATCTGTTGCTGCCCATGCTGGCACTGCTTTTCTTGTTGGTGGGGTGTTTTGCTTATACACTGATTATCATCTTCAGACAAAAGAAAGTTTCGGAAATGAAGACGGATTTCATCAACAACATGACGCATGAGTTTAAAACACCTGTTGCAACAATTATGATTGCCAGTGAGTCACTTAAAGATCCAGACATCAATGCCGACCACAAGCGCGTTCAGAAATTGGCTAATATCATCTACGACGAAAATGTTAGACTCGGAAATCATATTGAACGTGTGCTCGATTTGGCAAGACTAGAAAAAGAAACGCTAAAACTCGACCAGGTAGAAGTATGCATCAATGATCTTGTTTCGGCAGTAACGGACAGTATGCAGCTACGGATGCAAAATATTGGCGGGAAATTCAGTATAGATCTTGCAGCGACCAAGGATGTTGTCGTTGGTGATGAGTTACATTTTTCCAATGTATTTTACAATCTTTTGGATAATGCCATCAAGTACAGCAAAGGAGATTTACATGTCAACATCAATTCAAAAAATGTTGGCGACACCATTGTTGTCACCATAGCCGACAATGGTATTGGGATGAGCCGGGATCACCTGCAAAAGATTTTCGACCAGTTTTACCGTATTCCAACTGGGAATGTTCATAATGTCAAAGGATTTGGCCTTGGCTTAAGTTATGTACAGGACATTCTGAGAAGGCTGAACGGAAAAATTACAGTTAAAAGTGAAAAAGATAAAGGCACGACCTTTGAAGTAATTTTGCCTATTAAAAAATAAAACGTTCCTTTTTTGTATATTTCCTCTTTAAAAAATTTCAAAGGTTGAGGAAGGCTGATTTATCAGCATCAAGGGACATTGGTGAAAATTAATATATTCATTATGCAAAAGATATTATTAGCAGAAGATGATCCTAATTTGGGGGATCTTTTAAAAGACTATCTCGAATTAAAGGGAAAATTTGACGTCACATTATGCACGGATGGAGATGAAGCGATTTCTCAATTCAAAAAAAATAACTACGACCTTTGTATTTTTGATGTCATGATGCCAAAAAAGGACGGATTTACAGTTGGACGTGAAATCAGAAAAACAAACAATACTGTTCCTATTATCTTTGCCACAGCAAAGGGGATGATGGAAGATAAGACCGAAGCCTTTGAGCTAGGAGGAGATGATTATATCACCAAGCCTTTTCGAGTGGAAGAATTATTGCTCCGCATCAATGCTTTGCTGAAACGCAGTGTTCGAGACAAAGAAGAAGAAGTGGTTGCGGATAAATTTGAAATTGGCGATTATTTCTTTGATTATACAAGTCAGCAGATTTCTTACAAAGGACAGATGCAAAAACTCTCCACGAAAGAAGCTGAACTACTCCGCTTGCTTTGCTTAAAGAAAAATGATGTGCTGACCCGGGAAGAAGCGTTGTTAAAAATATGGCATGATGATAACTATTTTACGGGTAGAAGTATGGATGTATTTCTCAGTAAACTTCGTAAATATCTAAAAGAAGATAGCAAAGTTGAAATTGTCAATGTGCACGGAAAAGGTTACAAACTTTTGGTCAGCTAAAAAAAGGGGAATGAAAAATATAGTCATTCCCCTTTTTATGCTACACACGTATTCAAGCGTGACTTACTCGAATTCGTGGATGAAAATAAAAGAACAAAACAATTTCATCCTTAGTAGAATATAAAAAATTGACGCACTTTTATAAAAAATTTGCATTTCAAAAAGAAATGTTCTAACTTAGCGTCGCTTATAGAGAAAGGCAGAGGGAATAGACCCGATGAAGCCTTAGCAACCTGTCCCTTGACAAGGTGCTAAATTCTACCCTACTTGATATGGGAATGATAAGCCGAAGTCACCAAATTCTAGTGTGTCCTTCTCTCTCTAGCAAGAAATATAGTTGAAAAAGAAATATTAAAAACATTCATTATGTTATTGACTAACAATTTAGGTTACCCTCGTGTGGGCGCGTTCCGCGAATTGAAAAAAGCCAATGAGGCCTATTGGGCTAAAAAATCTTCTGTTGAGGAATTATTGGACACAGCAAAAAAAATTCGTGAAGGCAATTGGAAAACACAAAAAGATGCTGGAATAGATTTGATCCCTTCCAATGATTTCTCTTTTTACGATCAAGTATTGGATTTAACCCTCACTGTTGGTGCAATTCCTGCTCGCTACCATTCTTTATTGAATAAAGTAGACAACAATTACAGTTTAGATCTATATTTTGCCATGGCGCGCGGTTTCCAACAAGAAGGAATCGACGTGACTGCAATGGAAATGACCAAGTGGTTGGATACGAACTACCACTACATGGTACCAGAATTCACAAAAGATCAAGAATTCAAATTGACTTCCGAAAAATTCTTAAATGAATACAACGAAGCAAAATCATTGGGCATCGATACTAAACCAGTTCTATTAGGTCCTATTACATACCTTTTGATCGGTAAAGAAAAAGAAGCTGGCTTCGACCGTATCGATTTATTGGATAAACTTATTCCAGTATATGAGCAAATACTAGCTAAACTAGCTGATGCTGGTGCACAATATGTTCAGATTGACGAGCCTTTCTTAGCATTGGATTTAGATGCTAAAGTAAAAGCTTTATATCAACCTACTTTCGAAAAATTAGCTGCAGCAGCAAAAAATATCAAATTAATCGCAACGACTTACTTCGAATCTTTAAAAGACAACGAAGATATCGCAGTTAACCTACCTATCCATGCTTTACATTTGGATCTGGTACGCGGTGAAAATCAATTGGATACGGTATTGGCTAAAGTTCCTGCTTCATTAACATTATCTTTAGGTATTGTTGAAGGCCGTAACATCTGGAAAAATGATTACGAAAAATCATTGGTTAAAATCAAACAGGCTGTTGATGCATTAGGAAAAGACCGTGTATGGGTAGCTCCTTCTTCATCACTGTTGCACGTTCCTTTTGACTTAGACAATGAACACAATGAACAATCGCTACCAACTGAAGTAAAAAACTGGTTAGCATTTGCTAAACAAAAATTAGCTGAAGTAAAAGACTTAGCCGTACTAGCGGAGGGAGAAGTTGATGCTGAAACAGCAAAACGCTTCGAAGCGAACAAAGCGGCTGCTGAAAGCCGCCGTACCTCTCCATTGATCCACAAACCAGAGGTTAAAACACGTACAAGCAATATTACTGATGACGATGCAAAACGCACTTCAGCATTTGCAGACCGTAAAGCAGCGCAACAAGCGAAATTCAACTTACCGGCGTTCCCGACCACAACTATCGGTTCATTCCCACAAACGAAAGATGTTCGTAAATGGAGAGCAGATCTGAAAAAGGGTGCTATTACGCAGGCAGAATACGATAAAGCAATCGCAGAAGAAACAGAAAACACCATCCGTCTTCAAGAGCAATTGGATATCGACGTATTAGTACACGGCGAATTCGAACGTAATGACATGGTTGAATACTTCGGTGAACAATTGGCTGGTTACGCTTTCACACAAAATGGTTGGGTACAATCTTACGGTTCACGTTGTGTAAAACCTCCGATTATCTATGGTGACGTATACCGTCCTGAAGATATGACTGTCCGTTGGTCTTCATATGCACAATCATTGACAAATCGTCCGGTTAAAGGTATGTTGACTGGTCCTGTAACAATCTTACAATGGTCTTTCGTACGTAACGATCAACCGCGCTCAACAACGACTTACCAAATTGCATTGGCGATCTTGGATGAAGTACAAGCCTTGGAAAAAGCAGGTATCAAAATCATACAAATCGATGAACCAGCTATCCGTGAAGGATTACCGTTACGTAAAGCTGATCAAAAAGATTACTTGAACTGGGCAGTACGTGCTTTCCGTGTCTCTTCATCAAATGTTGAAGACGATACACAGATTCACACACACATGTGTTATTCTGAGTTCAATAATGTGATCGAAGATATCGCTGCAATGGATGCCGATGTTATCACGATTGAGACTTCACGTTCTCAAATGAAATTATTGAATGCTTTCGCCGGTGATTTCAAATATCCAAATGATATTGGTCCAGGTGTTTATGACATTCACTCACCACGTGTTCCAAGCAAAGATGAGATGGTAGATCTATTGCGCAAAGCAAAAGCAGTAGTTCCAGCAGAACAACTTTGGGTTAATCCTGACTGTGGTTTGAAAACTCGTGCTTGGCCAGAAACCAAAGCGGCTTTAGAGTCTATGGTTGAGGCTGCGAAAATCTTAAGAGCAGAATAATTCTTAAACTATATTGATAAAGCCCTAGCTGAAATTTCAGCTAGGGCTTCTTTATTGGGCTTCGTTCAAAATAAAAACTGTTATCCGAATAAGGTGAGATTATTTTCGGCTGTTCTTCCGTTCTTTCTTGTTTTCCTTTTCGTTCCCGTTCTTAATTTCCTGTTTTCCTTTAATCCGATCTTCAATCGCCTTCAGGTTTGACGAAAAATCGAGGTCAACATTTTCAAGTTTAGCCTTTTTTAACGCCTTCAATGCCTTTTTGTATTTTCTCATTTTTTCAAATAGCAGTGCTTTCTTGATCCAGATTCCTGTCAAGGGCATGGCCGGAAGTGTCAAAGCAAATTTGATCGTCTTTTTTGCAGCTTCATACTCCCCCATATCAATCAATGTCTGAATGAAATAAGGATATACTTCCAGTGCCTGCACATTATGCACCAAAGCTTCCTGGAAATACCTTTTTGCCTGCTCATAGTCCAATAGCTGTTCGGCATAAACTCTTCCCATCAAACACAGCGCCATTGTATTGGACTCATCATAGGATAGCGCATAGGATAAGGATTCCATGGTCTCCTCCAAATACATCGGATAGTTATCCAGCGCCTGAAGGACATATTTATTTACTGAATTCATAAAATTTTCTAAAACATAACATTCATATCCAGCTTTCACGATAACTTTGAAAGTAACTGGATTTTTAAAACTCCTGAATAAGCTAAGCATATTGGAAAAGTGGACTACCATTTCGAGCGCCACGTTTTAGCCAATATCAACCTAGGTTACTTAACGTATTAAGAAGAAGATTAGGAAAGGGCCGTATTCCGAAGAATATTCCCGAGAATCTTCTCTGTGGACGAAGCGGGATTTTCTAATATTGCAAACATATTCTTCCGTTTTTATTAATTACTCTATTGAATTGCAAAGATTCAAAATATTTACCAAATTCCAAAAACTTTTGATTATTAATCTGTTATATTGTTCAGCACGATATTGGCATATTATTGTCGCATCAATTTCACTAAAATTCACCGACTATTTCCCCATATTTGAACCATGGAAAGTCAATCAGCTAATCAATTAATCAAACTAGCAAGAAAACGTAAGGGACTAACGCAGCAGGAACTCGCCGATCAAGCGGGGGTATCGCTAAGAACAGTGCAACGCATAGAAAAAGGCACGGAAGAAATCAGTGGATTTAGTCTCAAACAGATCAGTCAAATTTTGGAAATACCATTAGAACAACTCATTATGCCAAATGTAAATCAAATCAGTATCGACAACAATCAAACAGGAAGTATTAAAGCGCTATACTTATCATCGCTCACCTTTTTGGTCAATCCATTATTAGGGCTATTGGTCCCAGCAATTATGGGTTATACGAAACAAAACAAAGACGCCTTATACAGTAAGCACCTAAAAAAAATAATTATAATACACGCTGTTGGACTATTTTTTCTCGGAAGTTTCATAGGCTATATCATTATTGCAGATTTTTTTAAAATTGCACTACCGTCTTTTTTAACCAATATCTTTAATAGCGCCTATTTTCTACTCATCCCAGTATGCTATTACATATTGATTCTAACGTTTACTATTTTTAATTATATCGCAATAAGAAAAGCCAAGCTCAGTTCTGCAAACTAAACCAATACATATGAAATGTTGCGATCAATATCACAGCGGTTTCTTTTGAACAATCAATACCCAATCATTCTCCAACAACAGATAGCCTGTTTCGTAAATAAAGTTATAGGTCTGCCCCTTGTTATTGGAAAAAGTATGTGTATGAAACTTAAAATCAAATCCCAACCGCTTTAACTTTTCACGTTGGATCTTCACCATACCCTCCCCACTCAATGCATCTAATAAAATACGGCGGTTTTTTCGTAGGATATTATTCACATTGCGCACCAGATTGGTCTGGTCGCTATTTAATTTATTGTTATAGGCGTTCCGGCAAGCATCATCACAAAATCGCTTGTCCGAACGGCCATATATTACTTTGCCACATTCAAGGCAGACTTTTTCTCCAGAACTCATAACGGAAGATTAAACGACAACAAACGGTTACAACCGACTATAGTCGAATACAAATGGTAAATAGACGACTATAGTTATTTCCCCGCCCCACCTTTGCTTAAGATCATTCGGCGTTCATAGCCAATGACCATCAACTAAAATAAGAATTATTAAAAACTTTTAAAAATTAGACACATGAGCACATTACGCAACAAAGTACAATTGGTTGGGCATTTAGGAAACGACCCGTTAATCAAAACAACTTCCACTGGCACCAATTACTCCATATTACGTCTCGCCACCAATGATCTTTTCAAGAACAAAGCCGGTGAATGGGTTGAAGAAGTTCAATGGCATACACTCGTGGTTTGGGGTAAGCAAAACAATACCATTGAAAAGAAATGCCAACGTGGGACCAAACTCATGGTTGAAGGCAAACTCACCTATCGTAACTATGAGAACGCAGATGGGGTAAAACAATATGTCACAGAAATTAAAGTAGATAATTTCATGATTTTATCTGATTCGAACGGTGCCAAAGATGACATCCCAACACCTCCAGATGAAAATGAAGACGATCTGCCTTTCTAGTATGATCAACGAGGTAGGTTTTCAAGCCCCTACCTCGTCGATTGTTTCCAACTTATTTTGTCAGGCTTGCAGTCAACGCTCTTCCTAGGTTCTCTGCATACGCCTTCCATAATTTAGCATCTTCTGGCGTAAACTTAGCAACAGCTTCAGTTTCTTTGGCCGCCCATTCCTGTCGCTTCGCTGCAAGCTCCTTGAGTTTAACAACATCGCCGCTTTTAGCAACAGCGATAAATTCTTTGATATATTTTGTATAATCCTCCGCCAATTTTTGTGTCCCAGCAGAACTAAACTTCGGTATTGGCACTTCGCCACCGCTATTTTCTACCGACGTTTCGGCCGTATCTTTTTTTAAGTCAATAGCGGCAGTTGTATCTTTTACTTCGACTTTTTTAGTCGCGGAATTATTGCAGGAAATAACAAAAAATCCAGCAATTAATGCTGATAAGGCTACTTTCTTCATTTATTTAAATTTAGTTTTTTATGTCTGGTCATTTATTCGTTTATGCGTGTTGCTCTAAAGCTAAATAAATCACTCTAGTTTTATCGGATCGACAAGTTCACCATCATCTTAATCACAACCCTACCTTTTTGTAACGTTACTTTATTATCGAACTAATTTAATTACAATGCCCGACTCTACGAAATTTTTTGTGGACACTCACATTCTGCAGGCCTGAGTTAGGAGTCTTCTTTTCTTGTAGGCAAGTCAACATCAGATCAACTCCAAGGCCGTACATATTAGGGGTATTACAAGGGTAAACCCCTGCAAACCCCTTGTTAATACCTTGTAAATGGACTGCGATTACATAATTAACCACGGATATGATAACAACATGGAAATACGCCCGATACCGGCAAAACCGAATAAACAATAGGAAAAAGTTCCACGCAATTAGATTCGCTCAAACCTGCCATACAATTTCCAGAAATATGCTTTCTCCCCCATAGTGAGATCAATCTTCTTCCAGGCATTTAAGGCTAAACTAATCTCCTTTTCCTGCAAACTGTATTTTCCAATAAAGAACTCTTCTTCGGAAAAATACAAACCAAATGCTTTATCCAACGTATGTAGGCTCTGAACATCTACCTCTTCAAAAAATAAAATGGATTGAGGGCCAGCCAAAAAATCACTCGGCACCGGAATAGCGTCAGCGTATTCGATTGCGATGAGGCGGTTCCTACTTTGCAAAGGAAATTCAATTATTGGAAGCTCTTCTAATTTCGAAAAATAACTACCCGCCTCAAAAATACCATCTCGTTCCAGCAGCGGGATTTGTAACAATCTTTTACGTCCAATAAGAGAAACATTTGGATCAAAATAATCATTGAAATTAAGAATTTCATTGACAGATAGATTTTTTTCAATAAGATGCTGCACAGGAATGCCAAAATAATTTGCAATTTTTAGAACAATCTCAATTTTTGGCTCTGCACGCATTTCTTCGTAAGACGAAATATTACCTCTAGTAAGATTAAAAATATCCCCAAATGCCTGTTGACTCATTCCTTTCACTTTTCTTAATTTCTTAATATTGTTGCCTACGTTGCTCATTTTAAAAAAAATTGAATATTTATTGCAAAATATTTTTGCATTTTTATTACCTTTATGCAAAGAATATGTGCAATATATAAAAAACTTGATTATGTACTTCTCAAAAATTGAAAATTATATCGCCAATATCGGTTACACCATCACCCATAAGGATACAAAAGAAGGAATCTTTGTCATCGAAAATGAAGACGACGGAATCCGTAACCTGATTGTAGGCATTGCCCAACCCATCCTGATTTTTGAGCAATATCTTTTTACAATCAGCAATGACACCATGGATATGTTCAAATCACTATTGATAAAAAATAGAGATATTATACACGGTGGGTTTGCATTAACAGAAGATGGTACCAAAGTTATATTTCGGTATACCTTACAAATACATAATCTCGATCAGAATGAGTTTGATGCAGCCATTAATTCGCTGAGTCTTTTGATGAGTGAATATTATAATCAGTTAATAAGTTTTTCAAAATTATAGAATAATGAATATTTTTAAGAGAATTTTCAGAATTGGTCAAGCCGAGATCCACGCAGTCGTGGACAAAATGGAAGACCCTATCAAAATGACGGAACAGGGTATCCGTGAGATGAAAGAGGACCTGGAACAATCGTTAGAAGCCTATGCTAAAGTTAAAGCGTTAGCCATACGTACCCAAAACAATTGTGAAAGGAAAAAAGAAGAAGCCAATGAATTCGAAAACAAAGCTATTCTATTACTCCAAAAAGCACAAAAGGGAGAATTAACGACAGAAAAGGCAGAAGGTCTTGCAAAGGAAGCGCTGTTGTTGAAAAAACAGTTATTAATCGAAGCTGGTGAATTGGAGAAACAAGCCGTGATTCATCAAAGTTCATCGGATGAGCTACACAAAAATGTAGACATTCTCAAATTCAATATATCGAAATGGGAAGGTGAACTCTCTACTTTAAAGGCACGTGTAAAGGTATCCAACGCAGCTAAAATGGTCAATCGTCAGCTCGCTAATATCGATTCCAATAGTACGATTTCCATGTTAGAACGTATGAAAGAGAAGGTCGAGGAAGACGAGGCACTAGCAAAGGCCTATGGCGAGATTGCACTAGGTAACAAAAGTAAAGTTGATGAGATCAACGAGACCATCGGCGGGTCTGAAGCCGTCAACAACGAATTAGAAGAACTAAAAAGAAAATTAAATAATGATGAAAAGATTTGAATATAAAACGCTAAAAATTGAACCTAAAGGTTTTTGGGGAACAAAGTTGGATCCCGAAAAAATTGATGAAATCTTAAATGATCTTGGAAATCAAGGCTGGGAATTGGTAACCATGCAGGACCTTGAAGTCAATGGGAATTCCTGGTCTTTTCATTATACTTTCAAGAGAGAGAAAATTTAAACAATAACACTATGACAGAACTAATCAATATCTTATTCAATCCATTGTCCAATGGAATTATGACAGTCTTAACTGGCATGTCTGTAGTGTATTGGTTATTTATGTTTCTGATGGGTGATGGAGTACATCTATTTGATGCCGATGCAGATATAGACCTCCATCCTACACCTGATGTCACGGACGTTGATGGCTCACATGATATCGCAACTGAGGGCGGCGATCATGCACACCATCATCATACGGATACGGACGCTAATACAGAACCTGGTTTCTTTGCAAAAGCAATGGATTACATCAATGTTGGCAAAGTACCCATCATGCTTATTGTAACACTGTTCAAATTTATAGGCTGGATAATTACCATTGTTTCTTCGCTCTTTATCGACGTTGCTTCATGGGGGATAAAGTCCGTATTAATCCTGATCCCTGTTTTTATTGTTACATTTATTTTAATGCATTTTCTGACCAAACCTTTAGCTAAAATGTTCAAAAGTATAGGTTACAATGGCGAAGAAAGTCACGATTTTCTTGGTCGCATGGGTAAAATGAGAGCCAGTATTGAAGGCAAGAAAATAGGTTCTGCCGAATTTATCATCCAACAGGATCCTATTCGCCTCAATGTTGTCAGCCATAATGGGGAGAAAATAGGCTATGGAGACGATGTCATTATTGTTGACGAATCCAAGGACAAGAAATATTATTATGTGACCAAAGAAATCACGATAGACAATATTTAATGGAAAAGGAATAAACGCAAAGCCCCGACACTAAACAACTGTCCTAAAAGAGCGAATCTTTATCCTTTTAAATTCTAATCGTAAACCCAAATATTAAAATCTAAATAAATACAAATCATATGCTATATCAACCTCTTTTATTTTTAAGTGGCTTAAACGGAATTATACTTTTAATTGTCGGTTTGGCTGTCTTTTTAATTTTTGCATTCTTTGTTGTATTGAGTGCATTCTACAAGAAAATTCCACAAGGGAAGGCGATTGTACGAACCGGTGTTGGTGGTACAAAAGTAGCATTCAACAAGGGAATGTATGTTGTACCTGTATTTCACAAGATGGAGATCATGGACATCTCAATCAAAAAAATTGAGATTGCCCGTATGCAGGGTGAAGGTTTGATCTGTAAGGACAATATTCGTGCAGATATCAAAGTTGCTTTCTTTGTTCGTGTCAATAAAAATGTAGATGATGTGATCAATGTAGCCCAAAATTTAGGTTGCGACCGCGCCAGTGAACCAGAAACATTAAAAAGTATTTTTGAATCTAAATTCTCCGAAGCACTCAAAACAGTAGGTAAGAAATTTGATTTCATTGAATTATACGAAGCCCGTCGCGAATTCCGTGATGAGATACTCGACGTCATCGGAACTGATCTTAATGGTTATATTTTGGACGACTGTGCGATTGATTACCTTGAACAGACCGACATCGAACATCTCAATCCAAATAATATCCTAGACAGTGAGGGTATCAAAAAGATCACCGAATTAACAGCCAAACAAAATATAAATGCCAACTTCATTCGTCGTGATGAGGAGAAACTAATCAAAAAACAAAACGTGGAAGCAAGGGAAGCGATTCTAGAACTAGACCGTCAGCTTGCCGAAAAGGAAGAGAAACAAAAACGGGAAATTGACAACATCAGAGCACGCGAAGAAGCAGAAATAGCAAAGGTACGCGAAGAAGAACGTCTCAAGTACGAAAGCGTCCGGATTTCTACCGAAGAGCAACTCGCTGTTCAAGAAGAAAATAAACTGCGGCAGATTATCATTGCTGAAAAGAATAAACAACGTACCGATGCTGTGGAGGCCGAACGTGTAGAAAAAGATCGCGCCTTAGAACAAACAGAACGCGAGCGCATTGTTACCTTAGCACAGATCGACAAAGAACGCTCGATCGAAACCGAAAAGAAAAGTATCCAAGGCGTTATCAAAGAACGTGTACAATTGGAAAAAGGTGTTGTTGAAGAGCAACAAGGCGTCAAAGACATCGAAGTATTCCGTGAAGTAGAACGTAAAAAACAAGCGGGTGTTATTGCGGCATCACAAGAAGCAGAAGAAAAATTAATTTCAACTGTTAAAGCTGCCGAAGCTGCAAAAATTGCGGCAGAACAGGAAGCAGAGAAAAAAGTAATCGACGCGGAGGCTGCTCGTAAAATCGCTGAAAAGCGTGCACAAGAGCTATTGATCGATGCGGAAGCGAAAAAAGAAGCATCACTCAAAGAAGCCGAAAGTCGTAAGATTATTGCCGAGGCACAAGCCAAAGAAGAAGCTGCACTTGGCTTGTCCGAAGCCGAAGTTATGGTTGCCAAAGCTGAAGCTGAAGAAAAACAAGGTACTGTAGAAGCTAGTGTCATTGAGAAGAAAGCAGAAGCGATGCGTAAAGAGGGCTTAGCACAGGCGGAAGTTGTGCGTGAGAAAGCGCTTGCTGAAGCCAAAGGTATCGAAGAGAAAGCTGAAGCGATGAAGAAATTAGACGGCGTGGGCAGAGATCACGAAGAATTCAAATTGCAATTGCAAAAAGAACGTGATATTGAACTCGCACACATCAATATCCAAAAAGACATTGCTCAAGCACAAGCCGGCGTATTATCGGAAGCACTTAAAACAGCAAAAATCGATATTGTTGGTGGTGAAACTATGTTCTTTGAGAATATCGTCCGTCAAGTATCCAACTCCAAAGGTTTTGATCACTTGATTGACAACTCCAAACATGCCACAGCTATTAAAAATTCTTTGATAGGTCCAGATGGACAAGGAGACCTCGCAGAGAAGGTGCGTGGATTAGCCGATAAATATGGAATTTCCACAAACGATATTAAGAACCTCACCGTTTCAGCAGCATTGATCAAACTTCAACAAGCGGCGACTGATGCTGAAAATGGCGAAGATACAAGCTTTATTAATTCTTTGTTCGGATTGGCGAAAAACTTGGGCATATCAAACAAAAAACTGTCCTAGTCCCTCCCCAATTCATTATTGCTTGCAATGATAATTACCATTGCAGGCAATAAACAAAAGATTTTATCACATATACCAAGTCGAGAAAGCTCATTTTATGCCAGAAGAAAACGTAATAAATCAGAACGACTCCCTTGATCAAGGTGCATACGAGATTATTCGGAAGCGGCTTCTTACACAAAAAGAAGAGCTTACTATCAAACTCCAACAACTAAATAATGCCCGCAAGGAAATATTTAATGCGACAAGTTTTATACTCAGGGCCAATCAACGGATCACCACAGAAAATAACTGTGTTGCTCGTGGTATTTTAGCCCTGGACAAGCTATGTATATTTGGTTATAATGTCCATTTTGGGTTACGCACCGAAATTAAACTCGAAGATGTTTTCAGTGTATATACATTCGAAAACAATCAGTTTATCCCACAATCACTCGATCTGATCAATGATCCTAATTTCATTGGCGATTACCAAAATTTATACAAATACTATCGCGACTCGATCTTTTCCAAGTTTCGACGTACGGAAAACTATCTTTATATGATCTTTCAGACCAGCAAAAATCCTGCTGACCTGAAGGCATTCAAGTGGTTGATTAAAGACGGAAAGCTCCAATATCAGGACGACCGCAGCATCCATGAAGTCAAATTACCCAACCAATTTGAATTTGAATGGACAAAAACAACCTTGGAAGACCGTCGCCTCGGAAAACACCCACACATATCCATTAAGGACAAGATCTTTATAGAAGCGATCAATGGCGATATTACTTTCAAAATTGAAAATAACACCGATACAGGGAAAGGAATCTTCTCCGAAAAAGTTTCAAACGCCGACCAACAATTGGATGATGCGGATTACTACTATGCAGACCTTGGCAATTTGATTGCCGTTCGCATCAAACCGTATCAAGAAGATTTCCGTGCATTTGTCTTTAATCAACGGACAAAAGAAGTGGTGAATCTTAAATCCCTTAATGAATCAGCCATTTTACTACCCGATAATCAAGGAATCATTTTTTCTAACGGATACTACCTGCAGAATGGCACCCATAAAATCTTTGACGTCCAGTTTGACCGGGTTAGTTTCCTTAGACGCATCGCATCACCAAACGGTGAAGACTTCCTCTATATCTTTTGTCAGGAGGAAACGAATACCTACATCTTACTGTCTTATAACATCATTCAGCAGCATGTCGAAACGCCGATCATCTGCAATGGATTCACACTTTTTAAAGACGGTAGTTTAATTTACTTCCATACAGAGGCCGAAGCAACAAGGCATCATCAGGTTCAGATCTGGGAAACCCCTTACATGGCCGTGCTCAAAGAAAATGAGTTAAAAAAAGACGACCCGCTTTATAAGGTTGGTAATAAACAGATCGTACAGGCCATGGCCGAAGCACAAGAAGTCATACAGCTCATCAACAAAGAAGATAGTTATGAAGGCCTTTACGAGGATATACTCAAAAAATCGACTGTCCTTCTTGACTCTTATTTTTGGATAAAGGATGAAGCCTTGTCCAACCTTGGTCAGCCATTAGCTCAGATCAAGGAGGTCGCTAATACGGCAATTGACGAATTTGTTAAGGTCCAAGCCCAACGTAAATACGCTACAGAGCTCAATAGCACTGCCGAGAAGAAAATGGAAGAGCTTACCTTTTCCATCAATAGTACTGTAGTCGAAAAGCTTGACCAACTTGTTCATCAACTGGCAGATTCACGACGTTTACAGGGCGAAATCATTGACCTCAAAAATGTCAGATATATTGATATAGTCCGTATCGATGCTTTACTCGAGAAGCTGCAGTCAATCACCACCGAACTTGCCGAAAAGACAATTGCTTTCTTGCTCCGCGACGAGGCTTTACAACCCTATGAGCAGAAAGTGGAGCAGCAGAAAAACAATGTTGCTGCAATTGTCAAAGTCTATGACGCCAAAGCGATTGAGGAAGCCAATTCGGCTATATCGAGTGAATTGGAGCTGTTGATCGATATTCTAAACAGTTTAAAAATTGACGACTCCACCCAAACCACCAAAATCATCGAGAAGATAGCCGTTATTTTCTCGTCCTTGAATGAGGTCCGGGCGCAGCTTACGCGTAAACTCAATTCATTAAAAAGTACGGAAGCCATTGCAGAATTTTCCGCCCAACTTACGCTACTGGAACAGTCTGTCACCAATTATCTTGAACTCTCTACGACAACTGAAAAAGTAGACGAGTATTATACCAAGGTCATTGTTCAACTGGAAGAACTCGAAAGTAAGTTTTCAGAATTTGAGGACTTCGCCCTGAAAATAGCAGATAAACGCGATGAGATCATCAAAGCATTTAATTCCCGCAGAGAGCAAATCGTTGAACAGATCAACAAACGTAGCTCTTCACTCGAGCAAATTGGACTTCGCGTATTAAAGAATATCGAAAACAAATCAAAGACATTTGCAACGCGTGAGGAAATCCTAAGTTTCTTTGCTTCAGATTTGATGATTGACAAAATCAGACAGCTTGTGCAAGAGCTGAAAACGCTCAGTGATGTTTCAAAAGCCGAAAATCTTGAAAACCTGCTCAAAAAATCTCAGGAGGATGCATTACGCATTTTACGTGACAAGAATGATCTTTTTGTAGATGGAGAGAACATTATTGCGCTTGGCAAGCATAAATTTGCCGTCAATAGTCAGTCACTCAGTTTAACACTCGTACGCAAAAATGACGAACTATTCTTCCATCTTACCGGAACGAGCTTCTATCAAAAAGTCAAAGGATCCGAGATCGAAAACTTTAGCGATATTTGGGATCAGGAACTGATTTCCGAAAACAAGGACGTATACCGGGCTGAATATCTCGCCTATAAAACATTCCTTGCTTCCAAAGGACAGTTAGATTTTGATGCCAACCTGTTTATCAATCAGACTGTCGAGCAAAGTTATTCGGAAGGTTATGTCAAAGGAGTGCATAACTTTGATGCCTTGGTAATCTATGATACCATCAAGCAGCTAGATAGCAAACTTGATCTTTTACGTTACGATGCTCATTTGCGTGCTATGGCACAATTGTTTTGGCATTCACTTGCGCAAGACGAGCAGGAAAAACAGAAAGCGTTGATTCAATCTACACATTCGGTATTAAAAGCATTTCCAAATTCCACACGCTACCAATCTGTCGTGGACGAACTCACAAAATTATTCATCAATTGGGACACCCATTTGGATCGTTCGACATTTCATGCGGAGGACGTCGCGAGCTATCTCTTCCAGACTTTCACAAGCTACAGCAAGTTTGTCGTCAGTGAGCAATCGGATGAACTTAAAAAGGCTTTCATCAGGCTATTGGAAAACAAGAAGAGTTTTAAACTCTTTGAAGCAGATATTCAGCATACACAATTTAGTCTCGTAGACCGCTTCTATTTGACCTTAAATTGGCTAAATTCTTTTATCGACGAGAACGACGATTACCAGGCTTTCCAAAAGTACGTGGAGGAAACTGCAGTCACGCTTCTTTATCCGAAGGATGAATACCAATTGATCATCGCCAAAGACAATGCACTCATCCAGGGATTAAAGGGAAATCACGTGATCTTGAACAATGGAGAAGAGCAAATTCAATACCATCAATTTCTGCGTAGATTGAAGACTTTTGCAGAATGGAATGTTCCTCGTTTTCAAGAATTCGCTTCTTTGAAGGAGCAGCTTGGAAAAACATACGCCAAGGAGCTGAAAATCGGAGAATTTGAACCAAAAGTCCTAACATCTTTTGTCCGAAATAAGTTGATCAACGAAGTTTACTTCCCATTGATCGGAAATAATTTGGCCAAACAGCTGGGGGCAGCTGGCGACAATAAACGTACCGCCAGGATGGGTATGCTTCTCCTCATTTCTCCGCCAGGTTACGGAAAGACAACATTAATGGAATACCTCGCGAAAACCATGGGATTACATTTTGTAAAAATCAACGGACCTACAATAGGGCATTCCATTACTTCAATAGATCCTGTGGAAGCGAAAACCTCTGGTGAACGTGAGGAACTTAAGAAGATCAATCTTGCTTTCGAAATGGCCGATAATGTGATGCTTTACCTCGATGATATCCAACATTTGAATCCCGAATTCCTTCAGAAATTCATTTCATTGGCTGATGGGCAACGTAAGATCGACGGTATTTTTGAAGGTGAGAGTAAAACATACGATTTGCGTGGGAAAAGATTCTGCATCGTAATGGCAGGAAACCCTTACACCGAAAGTGGGTCCAAATTTCAGATTCCAGATATGTTGGCCAACCGTGCGGATGTATACAATCTTGGGGATGTGATCGGTGATACCGAAGCACTTTTCAATCTCAGCTTAATTGAAAATGCGGCAATTGAAAACAGCTACCTTGAAAAAATAGCAAGCAAATCTTTCAACGATTTCTATGCTTTAGTGAACTATGCACAATCGGTTGTAGATCAACTTCCCGATTTAGAAGGCAATTACCTGAAGCAAGATATCGATGATTTTATCACAGTATTAAAACATGTATTAAAGATCAGAAACGTTGTCATCAAGGTCAATCAAAATTATATTCAAAGTGCGGCCATGCAGGACAATTACCGAACAGAACCGCCGTTCAAACTGCAAGGGTCTTATCGGAATATGAGTAAGCTCGTCGCCCAAGTTGTGCCGATGATGAACGAACAGGAAATCGATCAAGTTCTCCTCGCACATTATGAAAGTGAGTCACAAACCCTTACTGCCGATACGGAAAGTAATCTTTTAAAATTGAAAGAACTTGCTGGATTAATCAATACAGTGGAACAAGAACGGTGGGAACACATCAAAGAAATATTCCGCAAGAACAATAAACATGGTGGACTTGCCAAAGATGATAAGGTCTTTGCACAAATGCAGGACTTTAACGAAAACCTGGAGGGCATCATACAAGCTATCCGTGCTTATAGGAATTAATATTCGTCCTGATTATTCCAGCTGACGTAATTGGAAGCGTCAGCTGGAATAATCATTACCCTAAACAAAGACATAACTTTTCACTGCTAAGAATAGCGGAATGGCTACCCATTTACCGTCCCTGAAGACACCGTAAATATGCCAAAGTCATCGATCAGCATACGTTCCTTAACAACTCCATTGTACGCCATCAGACGATCTAATTCTTTCTGCGAACGACGACGCATCACCCAGTCCTTTTTCTGATGACTGTTTAACACGTAAGCAATCATCTTTAACTGTGGATGCCATGGCTGTCCAGTATAAACCAAATGACTGCTTGATTCGCAAATCGAAATTGCGCCTTTTACAGCCCTACTTGCCATTTCATTGTCACCAAAAAGTTCAAAAATACCTGAGATAATAACAATATTAGGCTCGAATTCCAGTTTGGAATAGGTAGCTGGATCAAAACAATCGTAATTGGTAAATCGTATCCCCTGCAATCCATTTCTACGGATAATCCTCTCTCCCACCTCAATATTGGACAACAGGAATTCATTAATCACGATTTCGGCTTCGGGATATTTCGCTTTGATATCAAATAAGTAATTGCCGGTGCCACCTGCAATATCCAATATCTTCACGGTCTTTCCAGCAGCTTTGACCTTCGCGATATTCTCTTCCAATAACTGTAATAAGTGCTGTTTTCGAATGCGAATTCCTTTCCATCCAATCGCCTCCAGATAACCTCGGTCGAGGATACGACCGAACCGATTTTTACCCTGCGATTCATTGCGATAGACGTAGTCCAGCGATATCCCCGAATCAAATCCAAACTGCAGGCCTAAATTCATTCCTTTACTTAAGGAACCTATTTTGCCCAATGCCCATTTCTGGACAGCATAGTTCAATTTTTCACCTGCAGGAAGTAATTTATGGTATAATTGTTCATACTCTTTCACCGAAAAATCATCGGGTTCGAGCGTCAGTTCAGGACTTTGTCGGGCATAGGCTTTGTCGATAAAATTTCGCAGATAGTGATAAACTTTCTGCCGATTTGTTTCAAATAGAATCCCGTGGTAGAAATTACGTAAAGTGATAAAAGTCTTCAACTTTGAAGCTATTGTCACAAAGAATTTTTTCTGCACCGAATTTTTGACCACATAATCTTTTTCAGCAGAAAGGACAATTACTGGGATATCAATCGCCGCTGCGTCTTCAACGATACGCTCGCCGGCTTTTAATAGATCAACCAACAAAGCGCCATTGATAGATTTGGAAATCAACGGATCAGCATCGTAAGCCTTCTGCTGATCGATATCGTGAGTCAACACCTTGGATTTGACGTAACTCTGGATAATCAGATCTTTTTTTAGCTTTGTTCCCAAAGCAATCATCCGATTGGCTAGGGGCACATATAATTTAATTTCAAATGCAGGTGCCAACAATGCAATACCTGCGACTTTAGGCGCAAAATCGTGTACCCACGCACTGACAACAACCCCCGCAATACTATTGGCGATAACGAAGATGTCTTTCGAATCAACCAAATATTCACGGCCTATATAATGAAAGAAACTATCCAAATCACGCACATAATCCATAAAGATCGGTGAAACTGGTTCTTTCGTATAACCATGTCCGCGCAAATCAAATGCAAAGATGGAGTGATCGGCAAACTGTGGATCCGTAGCCATCTCCTGCAGACGTTCCGAATGCTCATGCCCCCGGTGCAGTACGACCAATGCCCGCTGTCCGGCCTGATAATTCCAAACGCGATATAATAACTCTCCTTGATCAAAACTCTTGAAGTAACCTGATTTCATGTATAATTTTTACGTACTAATATCAAATAGTATATTTCATAACAAAGATCATGCAAAGGACCGTCTAGCTATTTCTCTCGACCAGCACCTCCATCAACTCAAGTGCATGTCTATGCAATACAAAATGCTTATTATGAGATTTAACCCGATCTATAGCATCCGTTAAATCTAAAGATAATATTTTTTGTGACAATAGAACAGCAAAAATCATACTCCTGCTGTAACCCATTGTACAATGTATAATCATATTTTCACCTCGCTTCAATTGTTGATAACTGATTACGAGCGCTGCCAATATCCTTTCGGCATCCGACAATTTAATTGCTGCTATATCCAACAATGGAAACGAATGATAGTTTTTCTCTAAATGTAGAATAGGTATTTCTTCCAATTCAGCAGCCAGATCAAAAACAACCAGATGCTTATTCAGACCAAGCACACGGAGATCTCCTGCAGTCATCCTCGGCCCCACATAACAACCTGGTAAAATTTCAAATAAAGGCGGATTATTGCTGCGTCTGACAAAACGCCACAGTAACCAATATATGCATTGATATGGACAATAAAACCATTTTTTAAATCTAGGTATCCAACCTTTTTCATTTTTTAAAAACCTTGGATTATTGATAACATAATTCCTTCCTACCGCAATGCAGACCAGGGATGGCCAACACAGAAGATATAATCCAAAAGCATGAGCTCCGCCCCACAATGCCAGTAACAATAAACTCCAGCCAATGGCATAGTAAACGTTACCAATTCTTTGGTTTCTACGACAAATCTCCGTTTCGAGGTCTAATTTCGT
The DNA here is from genome assembly GCF_002483935.1 of Sphingobacterium sp. UBA7631. NCBI lineage: Bacteria > Pseudomonadati > Bacteroidota > Sphingobacteriia > Sphingobacteriales > Sphingobacteriaceae > Sphingobacterium > Sphingobacterium sp. UBA7631. The sequence continues at coordinate 193,542 of NZ_DLIX01000003.1, read as the reverse complement.
CTTTTCGTATAAATTTGCCTTTTCGGTACCAGCCAAAAAGGGAAAATTCCCAGCCTTTAACATAGATAATGCACTGTCATGAAGCAGTCCCGATGGAGATGGGAATAGAACGAATCCCATATGAACCAAAATCAATGCGGTCAGCACATCCACCAGATGGTGCTGATAAACGGTGAGTGTAGCAATGCCCATGAGTAGTAGCCAAATTCCCACTACCCAGCGTTTCCAGCCTTTTAGCTGCTTACCGAGCACCGACCAAAACAGACATGCATAGGCCACATGCAACGAAGGTGCTTGATTAAATGGGGAATCGTACTTCCCTAAAAAGGCGAAGAAAAATTCAAAAACTGAATGCTCAACGCTAGGCCTATCAAAAGAAAATCGCAAGGGAAAAATAAAAAAACAACAAATAGAGAAGATGGTAATGAAACTGAAACGCTTCGTATAGACCCAAAGCTCTTCTCGACTTCGACAACAGAAAGGAACCACAGCGAAGAACAAACCACTGCTCATGTAGGGGATAATCATCCAAGAAACGAACGGCATAAAGTGTTCAAAAGGAAACACAAACGAAGATACAGTAGTCTGATTTGCAGCATGGACCGCAGCAGCAGAATAAGTCACCTGGAAAAATAGCGCACAATAAAGGAAAACAGCAAATTGCAGTCCCCCATTTTTCAGTCGTTTTTCATCCATTTGGCCTTCCTCGACATAATTTTATTCAATACGATATTTGGAAGTAGTCCCAGCGATGCCATTAACCACTTCATACGCTTCGGAAACACTACTTGCTTCTTCTTCTGTTCGATAGCTGCCATTATACGCTGTGCCGCATCGCCTACGGGGATTAAAAATGGCTTTTTAGACAAATCTTGCTTATTGAGCGCTCTCAGTTTATCCGTATCAACATAGCCCGGGGCGATAACAGTAACCGCAATTCCATACGGCTGGAGTGCCCTCCGATATGCATCAGCCACTTGGATTGCAGCACGCTTGGTCTTACTATATAGGCTTGAATTGGGAAAATGAAGCGTTCCCGATACCGATGCGACGATTGCAATCTGTCCTTCCGACTGACCCTGCATAACCATTCTTGCCGCTTCGAAACAATTTATCGTACCCATCATATTCACCTGTAGCATGGCAACCGCCTCCTGATAACTTATCTGTTGAGCAACGTCATCTGCGTAACTCCCGGTACAATTGATAAAGAGGTCCAAAGATGAATGTGCACAAAATGTGCTGACCGCATCCTGCAGACTGTTTAATTGACATACGTCTACTTCAAAACTTTTAAGGCTATGCGTCCAGGAATATGCTGACATTTTCGGCAGATCACGTCCACATACCGCTACCTCTGCTCCTTGATCAAGATAACGCTTGGCCAAAGCAAGGCCTATTCCACTTGTACCACCGGCAATAAATACTTTCATCCAATTACTTCTTAAACGAATTTAAAGTCACCTGATAACCATAACTCCATTGCGCTTCCATCGCTTCAGCAAATTCTTCCAGATCTCTCGGGAAAGAAAGCGTAACTTCAAATTTACGCCAATCAATTCCTTTTTTACAGTATTTCCCAGCTAATTGTTTCGCGGCATCCTGTGTATCTATCCAATGTGCATACGGAAAATGTTGTTCCAAATCTGCTAACCGTTTATTTCCACTAAAGCCCAATACTGCCCGTACCAACGCTTCTTCTTGTGGTTTGTAAGGTTGTTTTCGCTCACATATAATGTTTTCAACAAGCACATTTGCTAGCTCCATTGGAACGAGATCAATTGCTCCACCAGCGTAATGAGTATTATTGGAACATACAGGTTCAATATAAAACATATCGGACATTGAAATACGGGCCGCCTGTAGCACAGAAAATTCAGCGCTCAAACGAACTTCTTCAGCCACTGCACTGTGCACATAATTCTCATCCGCAATGCCTATTGCCTCAACAGGCACATTGGCCAATACATCCTTAGTTCCCATCAGCATTTTTTGATAGAGTTTCCGATCTCCACGCCGCTGCCCTACTTCAGACGGGCTGAACAGCATTTTAGCGCCGACCACCAGTGCCGGTATTGCTGCCGAGAATGGTCTATCCAAGGTAGGCAATAGTAAGGAAAGATCCTGTTCCATATCTACGAGATAGCGACTAAAGACATCCTCGATAAAGGGCGCCCGTTTTTTGTTCAGCTGTTTTTTCAAAACATACACGCCCAGCTTCCCCAAACGACGCTGTTCAGTGAGCCGATGATGCAAGAAAAATCGATAAAGTTCTTCAGATTGTAGATAGCACTTGCGGGCTTCATGTGTAGCAAAGGCCTGTATAACAGCGACTGCCATTGAACCTCCGCAGCTCGCTATAAGCAGATCTGGTTTTAAGCCCAGCTCATCTAACGCAGCGTACATGCCCAGATATAGACTGAACCGCGTTCCACCCCCTGAAAATAAAACAGCACGTTGATAAGCCATCACATTGAAATTTTAATTAACCTTCTCTCTACTACATTCGTCAAATTTTATTAATTCCCCAACAACAGGATAATCAGAGCATAAAACAGTGGCGCATTGAAGATCAGACTATCGATACGGTCCAATAAGCCACCATGCCCGGGAATCAATGTTCCAGTATCTTTCACTCCTGCCTTCCTTTTCAGATAGGAAAAAAGAACATCTCCCCAGAATCCCAAAATACCGAAGAACAAACCGAACAACGAAAAGTATAGAAAATTCTGAAAAGGCAGTAGGAAATACCCCAATAAATTACTCAGTATAATTGTTAAGCCGATACCGCCCACACATCCAGCAATTGTCTTATTTGGGCTAATACGCGGAACGATTTTACGTTTGCCGAAAAACTTGCCCATCAGGTATTGAAAGACGTCATTCAGCTCCGTTAGCACAACAATGTAACCAATTAATTTTAATCCCACCATTACGTTGTTATCCATTTTTATGGATCGGATAAAAGCTAAATGGCTAAAGGCAAGCAAACAAGCTACTGCTCCAAAAAACAGTCCAAATACAGCTCCCTTCTTAACCTTTAAACCATAGTTGAAAAATAAAGCAGTCCCCAAACACATGAAGCTGGCCAACACTAAATATTCTTGATAGGAACAAAAGTAAAGGAGCAACGCTTGCAACATTGCCATGGAAAGAAATACGAATGGATTCGCCTTCCATTCAGGGATAAACATACGCGCAAACTCGCACATCCCTTGAAAGGTTATCCAGGCAACAAACAAAGGTGATAATGTTGGTGGGACGAAGGCAACCGCCAGCACCAAGACAATGTATCCCCAACTTCTAACGCGAACAGGAACATCTGCGAATTTGCCATTGGCATCAGCCATGCGCCAAAGCCTTTCTCAATCGAGTTACCGAACTCAAAAGTAAGAGTAAGCACAAAACGCCAAAAATATAGCCCGAAAAAGCAACGATAGAAATATGCAATAATGCTAAAATTCCATATACGCCCAACAGCAAAGCACGATCACTTTTGCCCATCGGCCCATCGTAACGACGATCATTGGCAATTACCTTCCCTATCAATCCACAAAATTCATTCACAACACTCAAGACAATAAAAGCGACGATTGTATACACGCTTTCCGGATGAAACTTCAACAAAGGAAAAAATAGCACGACATCCGAAACAATATCTCCGACTTCGTTCAAAACCTCTCCGGTCTTGCTGGTCTGATTAAAAAGCCTCGCCATCATACCATCTAAGGCATTCAAGGCCATGCGTAATAACAATCCGATTGGCAGGACCAAAAAGAAAATCGGGAAACGATCAGCATACCAAAAAAACAAAGCAATGATCAACGAGAATACGATCGATCCAATTGTAATTTGATTGGCCGTTATCTTCCTGTGATGCAAAAAATTCAAGATCGGCATCAGCAACTGCTGAAATTTTGGTTTCAATTTATAAACAGAAATCATATAGCGTTAGCTGTAACTTATTTTTTATTTTTTTTAAAAAAAGTTTGCATAGTGTAATAAATACACTATATTTGTGTCATCATAATTTAGGTTTATAATTGGTTATTTAAGGTTTTCATTCTCCCCGTTTGGAAACCTTTTTTTTTGCCCTAAATTACGGATTACCATCTTCCGCCTGCACCACCGCCACCAGAAGATCCGCCACCAAAACTACCACCACCTCCGCTACTACTACTCGATCCTCCGCCAGAGCTACTCGATGTTGAGCGCACTTTAACTGGAGTTGAATGTTCACCATGGGATACCCGATGGCCACAGTTCTTGCATAAGTCAAAGCGTTCTTCCAATCCCTGCGAACTATACGTTGCTGCACGTATCGTCTTGGTACGCCCGGTCTCAAAAGTTCTGTAATGACATGCAGGACAATCAATGAACCCAACATTTTCATCCCAGGGAACCAGCTTTGTTTCATTGGTCGTCTGATCTATCCATATTTCGTACGAACGACTACCGATTTTTTCCTCCAAAAGCTGCCCCTTATCCAGGTATGCACTTTCTCGGGTAGACACATCATCCTTATTCATGCGCAACCAACGTCCAGATTGATCTGGAGGAGCCAATCGAAGTTGATTCTTCCGAATGCGTTTATTTAATCCAATGAGATCAAATAGCGCCAATGGACTCAGCAATAGCGGAAATAAGCCCCAGACACGAAATTTGCGCAAAGCTTTTTGTATATTTTCTTCGTCCTGATAAGAATTGACAATCTGCGTACGACTTGCATTATACTTCATCGCCAAGGTAATACTACCAAAAACACCAATAAAATAAGGTAAATTTTTCCACTGATAGACCTCCTCAAAATTATTGAGGGCAAATGCACAGATAAACACCGAGATAAACATTACTATCCCAATACAGCCGCATCCACTGACTAAAGGCGGGAAATATTTACTTTTTTTGGTCAACTTCCCTTTGATCGCTCGGGTCACTTCACCCAACCAGATATAACAGATTGCAAACAAACCTAAAACCAACAGTGAATTTTGCAGGATTGGACTTTTAAAGCTCCAGACAGGTGTTGCCTCTGGCATTAAGCGCTCCAGCTCGGCTTTACTATCCGGTGAGGTGAGAATGGTCTTTATAAATTCTGAAGCCTCCATAACACCCCGGTCGTAATCCTCATTCCTAAAATTAGGTACGAGATATTTTTCGCCAATGCGCTTTAAATAAGCGTCGGGCAAAATACTTTCCATACCATACCCAGTGATAAAACGGTATTCATGGCGGTCTTTAGCAATAAACAACAAAAGCCCATTGTTACTTTCCTTCTTACCGATCCCCCAGGCATTGAATAATTTTAAAGCAAATTCGAAATCACTGTCGCCAACGTAATCGTTCACAACAACGATGGCAAATTCACTTTTTGTAGTAGCCTCAATCTGCGTCGATAAACCATCTAATTCAGCCACTGTACCTGAGGATAGAATCCCATCAGGATTGGACACAAAATAATCCTGCCCCTTTATTTTTGGACTGGGCAAATTGTCTACTGTATAAGCAATTGATTGTCCAAAAGACGGTAACCCAGATAGGCAGCTTACCAACAGGATTGAGCAAAGTATATAAAATCGGTGTAATCTCCACATAATTTTAGAACAACAAAAATTTGGTTCATTGTCACGATATTAAGAAAAAAAAATCAAACAAAGGTTTCCGTCAAAAAAAAGCCCATAATCAACCGATTATGGGCCTGTATAATTCAATATTCGTTTGAGCTATTACTATACATCCTTACGATTACTTCATATCATCATTTTGTTGAGCTACCGTGACAGTACACGATCGTGTTTATGTTGTTTATAAAAAAGCAATGCTTAGAAAGCCAAGAGTATTAACTAAAGATGTATGACAATAGGAAACTTTCCCATTCGCTGTCAATGACCAAGCCAATGTAAAATCAAGACGCCAATCAATCCAACAACAGAAACGAGCGTTTCCATCACCGTCCATGAGCGAAACGTATCCTTCATGCTCACTCCAAAATAAGATTTAAACATCCAAAACCCAGGATCGTTGACGTGTGAGAACATAAGACTACCCGCTCCCGTCGCTAGCACCATTAATTCAGGAGTAACCTTTCCTGCCTGCACAATGGGAAGCATAATGCCCGCTGCCGTGAGCCCAGCAACACTAGCCGAACCGATAACTAGGCGAATGATACCGGCTATTAACCATGCAAGCACAAGAGGCGACAAGCTCAGGTCTGCGGTTAGGTCAGCGATGTAGTTCGCTACACCACTGTCTACCAAAATTTGCTTAAAGGCGCCTGATGCTGCAATGATAAAAAGGATCATCATTATCCCGCGGATTGCTTCTTCCACACTTTCTGATTGCTCCCGCAAACTTTTACCTTGGCGGATACCCATTGTGTACATCGCCATTAGCGATGCAATCATTAAAGCCACAACCGGGTCACCCAAGAAACGTAGTGCCTTCAGCCAAGAGGAGCCTTCTGGAAATATTAGATGTGAAAATGAACCAAAAGCAATTAAAATTATTGGAAAAAGCCCCGTAAATATGCTAATTGCAAATCCGGGAAGCTCTTTCCTATCCGCTTGATTGTGTTCAGGAAAAAACTCGGTCGGTGGGTTGGTCGGAATACGCTTAAGCATCCTTCCAAAGAGCGGTCCACCGATAATGATGGCAGGAATTGCCACAACAATGCCATAGACCATTGTTAAACCGATATCCGCTTTGTAGGTAAGCGCTATGGCCGTAGCTCCCGGATGTGGTGGCAAATAACCATGTGTCACGGACAGCGCTGCCAGCAACGGCATGGCTATGTAAAGCAAAGGCATTTTATTGGAAACACATACCATGAAAACGAATGGTACTAAGACGATAAAACCGACATTGTAAAATAAGGGAATTCCTACTAAAAAGCCCGTGAGAACCATTGCCCAAGGTAAGTTCTTTTTGCCAAATACAGCCGTTAGTACCGTTGTAATCTTTTCTGCAGCACCACCCTCCGCCATCAATTTTCCCAGTAAAGACCCGAAAGCCAACAATAGTGCCAACTGGCCCATAGTGGTACTCACTCCGTTTTCAACAGATTTAAGGATGTCGACGGCACTCATATTCATAGCAAAACCGACCGCAACAGAGGTTATCAGTAATGAAAAGATCGTGTTTAACCTGACGACGGTAACTAAAAGAAGTAGTAAAGCTACTCCCAAAATAACGATGATTAGAGGCATAATAATTTATATTTACTTAAAACTCACCTTCCAATATATGGTACAGGCGTTCAAATTTCCGGAAGTTTTTCATATATACAGCGTGATTCTCCGCACTCGGTTTATAATAATGCTCGGTCTCTTGCTCTCCTTCCGCTTGTTTGTTTTTTATAGTAGGCTCACATCCCTGAATACCCAAGGCTTCCAAGCCTATCAATGCTGCTCCCCATGCAGAGCTTTCTACTGTATTTTTGGTGAATACAGGTTTATTGAAAATGTCTGCAAGCATCTGCACGAACAACGATGACCGCGCCAAGCCGCCGCTTGCAAAGATCGTATGAATGGGACCGGTGTTCTCCTCTAACGCGATTCCTACACTGTAAATTGCAAACAACATCCCTTCCATCATGGCACGTGCAAAGTGCGCCCTGCCATGATGCAACTGTATTCCAAAATAAACACCTTTAGCATTGGAATTCCAATGTGGTGCCCGTTCACCAGTTAAATAGGGCAAGAATATCAAGCCCTCTGCCCCCGGAACGACGGAGCCGATCAAAGCATCTAACGACGCCGAAAGATCTCCATCTGCTTCCATTTGGGTATATTCGTTCAAAAAGTTGTCTCGAAACCAGTTGCGTAATACACCGCCATTATTAACCGCACCACCAATTATATATTCATTTGATCTCAGTAGGTAGGTAAATAGTCTTTGTTTTTTTTCTTGATTTGCCTGCGAGCTTGCTACGCGAATAGCTCCACTGGTACCTACAGTTACCGAAGCCACTCCAGGACGTATAGCTCCTACTCCGAGATTAGCCAAACAACCATCGCTACCACCTATAACAAAAGGGGTATCTTCAGGGATATGCATCAAGGCCGCAATTTCTCGGCTAGGCATATTTAAAATATAATTGACCGGAACTGGAGATGCTAGCTGTTCTTCCGATATGCCCGCCAAGCTTAACGCCTGATCAGACCATCTTAGGTGATGTATGTCGAAAAGCCCTGTTGCAGATGCAATGGAATGATCGACCACATACACGCCAAAGAGCCGGTAAAAAAGAAATTCTTTGATACCGATAAACTTGTACGATTGAGCAAATAATTTTTGATCATTGGCCCCTATCCACATTAATTTGCAAAGCAAAGACATGGGATGTATTGGTGTACCCGTCTGCTGATAAAGCAACCTGCCCGCCTCACTTGCCTCCAAGGCAACCGCAATATGCTCACTTCTGCGATCTGCCCATATAATGCAATTGCTAAGTGGCTGTCCTGCCGAGTCAACAGCGATCAGTCCGTGCATAGCACTGCTCACCGAAATACATACAGGTTTCGGTATCTCCCCACTAGATTGCCTTAAGCTAATCATGACATGCATAATAGAATCAATACATGCGCCATAAACAATCTCCGGATCTTGCTCATACCACCCTTCCAACGGGTTTATTATAGGATAAGGTATACTATGCTGGGATAAGATGTTACCTGCGTGGTCAAATGCAACAGCTTTCGCAGATGATGTCCCAATGTCTAATCCAATGATCATAAATAAAATTGATGTTTAGGAAAGTTCAATATACGGAATATCTGTTAGCTTACAACAAAAGACTCAATACCAGCAAAGTAATTGGAGCGAGAAAATCGCCGCATACCGATCTGCTGATAATTGTCTTTCGTAGTATCAACATAAATGGTAAATTTCAACTTAGAAAAATGGTATTAAACGATGAGTATAGACAAAAAGAATAACTACGATTTTGGAATAGTTGGACTCGGCGTAATGGTATTGATCGGGAAGGTGTCTTTCACACACTTTGGGATTAAGGAAAAAAAGCTTGAAGGCTCGATTAATATTCTTTTAAAACACAAAAAAGCGGCTTTTATATCAAAAAGCCGCTTTTTATAACTGAGCCCCTATCGGGTTTTACACGACGTTTATCTAGATGCTAACGTTCAATATCTTTCAAGCTACTCATCTTCTTGTATTCCAAGAAACCTTTAATATCTTCAAAATGCTCCCGTACACGTTTATTTCCGAATTCAAAGACTTTCTCTGCCAAACCATCCAAAAAGTCACGGTCGTGCGAAACAAGGATCAATGTACCATCGAAATCTTTTAAAGCATCTTTGATAATGTCCTTTGTCTTCATATCCAAATGGTTTGTGGGCTCATCAAGAATCAATACATTGACCGGTTCCAACAACAATTTTATCATCGCCAAACGCGTTCTCTCCCCTCCAGATAATACTTTCACCTTTTTAGTTGTATCATCGCCGCTAAACATGAAAGCCCCCAAAAGATCTTTCATTTTAACACGTACATCGCCTACTGCGATTTGATCAATGGTATCAAAAACAGTCATTTCACCATCAAGTAAGGCTGCCTGATTCTGTGCGAAATAGCCAATTTTTGCATTGTGGCCAACTTTTAACGTACCTTCGAAATCGATCTCACCCATAATTGCTTTGATCATGGTAGATTTACCCTCACCGTTCTTTCCGACAAAAGCAACCTTTTCACCACGTTCGATAACCATATTTGCTTTTTGAAACACAACATGTTCATCATAAGCTTTGGTTAGATCCTCAACAATAACAGGATATTGACCCGAACGCGGAGATGGTGGGAACTTAAGACGCAATGCGGAAGTATCCACTTCGTCAATCTCGATGATTTCCAATTTCTCCAACATCTTTACACGTGATTGTACCTGCAATGTTTTAGAATAGGTTCCTCTGAAACGATCAATAAACTCCTGATTGTCCGCAATAAAGCGTTGTTGCTCTTCATATGCTTTTAGCTGATGCTGGCGACGCTCCTGACGTAATTCCAGGTAATGACTATACTTGGCACGATAATCATAAATCCGTCCCATCGTCACCTCAATGGTCCTATTGGTGATATTGTCGACAAATGCCCTATCGTGCGAAATAACGATAACTGCTTTAGCCGAATTGACCAAGAAATCTTCCAGCCATTGAATACTCTCGATATCCATGTGGTTGGTTGGCTCATCCAATAAAATCAAATCCGGCTTCTTCAATAATATTTTAGCTAATTCGATACGCATCCGCCAACCACCCGAAAACTCAGAAGTCTGTCTTGTAAAATCAGAACGCTCAAAACCGAGTCCCTTCAAGACCTTTTCAACTTCTGCATCATAATTAACTTCCTCAATTGAATAGAACTTTTCGCTTAATTCGGATACACGTTCGATCAATTGCATATAATCATCAGACTCATAGTCTGTACGGATATTTAATTGCTCATTCAGGTTTTCCAACTCATCACGCATACCATAGACTTCTTCGAAAGCCTTTGACGTTTCCTCAAAAACAGTCACGTTATCCTCTGTTAGCAAATGTTGCGGTAAATAGGCTATAATGGCATCTTTCGGACCAGCAACATTACCTGTAGTAGGTTTACCCACTCCAGCGATAATTTTCAATAAAGTCGATTTACCGGCGCCATTTTTACCCATCAATGCGATCTTATCATTCTCATTGATGGAGAAGGATACATCTGAAAAAAGAGTTGTTCCCCCAAAGGAAACAGAAATATTATTTACGTCAATCACTGTATATACACTTAATTTTGGCACAAAGATAAGCGAATCAATCTTATAAATAGACAATGGTGCATTTTTGTGTATCTTTGCCCCATGCGTTTTGATATTATTACGGTCTTACCTGACCTCTTGGAAAGTCCATTTGCACACTCTATTTTGCAACGAGCAAAGAACAAAGGCTTGGCTGAAATATATGTCCATAATTTAAGAGACTATTCAACAAATAAACACAAAAGTGTCGATGATTATCCGTACGGGGGCGGATCGGGCATGGTCCTTCAAATAGAACCCTTTGCCAAGTGTATTGAGGAATTGCAGTCTGAACGGGAATACGATGAGATCATTTATATGACTCCCGATGGTGAAACATTCAATCAGGATATTGCGAACGGATTATCGACAAAAGGAAATATGATGATTCTCTGTGGGCATTACAAGGGAATAGATCAACGTATCCGTGATATTTATGTAACAAAGGAGATATCTGTAGGTGATTATGTATTGTCTGGAGGTGAACTTCCAGCGGCGATTGTTACAGATGCTGTGATCCGTCTGATTCCCGGAGTTTTGTCGGATGAAACATCCGCGCTTTCAGATTCTTTTCAGGATGGATTACTTGATGCACCTATCTATACACGCCCTGCAGACTGGAAAGGCCACAAAGTGCCTGATATTCTCCTTAGTGGTCATGAGGCAAAAATCGCTGCATGGAAAGATGAACAACAGTTAAAAAGAACACAAGAAAGACGTCCTGATTTATTAAATGATTAAGAAATAAGGTGAATTTTTGTTTTTTTGTCACAAAAAGTTTGCTTATTTATTTTTTTTTATAAATTTGTGTAATAATGACACGAAGATATACAAATACAAATTGGTGGTGGCCTGAAGCAATAAGCATCGGGAACTAATTGGTATTGTCATAATATTTCATAATCAACCAAAACCATTTATGGAAATTCCAACCCCGATGCTGACCAGTATCGGGGTTTTTTTATACATAATTTACAAAAAGAAGATAAGACACAAAAAATGAAGTATACATTCAAAACACAAACCAGAAAGTTGCTTGCGGATACAACTACCCCCGTGAGCATCTATCTTCGTCTAAGAGATATCTTTCCAAACTCCTTGTTACTGGAAAGCTCCGACTACCATAGTCGCGACAACAACATAAGTTATATCTGTTGTCAACCAATAGCTGGAATCCAGCTCGATGAGGAAGAGCTGACGCTCACTTATCCGGGTAGAGAACGTATCGCAAAAAGTGCACACGAAATCGAATTACGTCAAGAAGTTTCCGATTTTAGAAATTCGTTCGAAGATCATACAATTGCTGAACTTAACTTGATCTCCAATGGCCTATTTGGTTACTTCACCTTCGATTGTATTGAACACTTTGAGGACATCAAACTCACAACAACGGTAGATCCAGCACGGAAAATACCGTTTATGCAATATCATGTTTACAAATATGTCATTGCCATCGACCACTTCCGTAATCAACTCTATATTTTTGAACATCTGCTGGACGACGAAGAATCAGAACTTGAAAGAATGCAGTTCCTTATTCAGAACAAAAACTTCCCTGAATATACCTTCAAACTAGCTGGTGAGGAAAGCTCCAATCGTACCGATGAAGAACACCGTCAGCTGGTCAAGAAGATGAAAGAGCATATCCAACGTGGCGATGTATTCCAGATTGTTCCATCCAGAGGCTTTAAGACACCATTCTCTGGTGATGAATTCAATGTCTATCGTGCACTCCGCTCCATCAACCCATCACCTTATCTTTTCTATTTTGACTACGGTGACTTTAAACTTTTCGGATCTTCGCCTGAGGCTCAACTGCGTATTCACGGAAAACAAGCGACGATTTTCCCTATTGCAGGAACATTTAAACGGACAGGCAACATGGAAGAAGATCAAAAAATAGCCACCAAACTCAAAGAAGATCCAAAAGAGACTTCAGAACATGTTATGCTCGTAGATCTTGCCCGCAATGACTTAAGTAGACATTGTACCCAAGTTAAAGTTGAGTCCTACATGGAACCACAATATTACTCCCATATTATCCACTTGGTCTCTAAAGTAACGGGCACATTAAAAGATAATATCAATCCATTTGACATCGTAGGCGATACGTATCCAGCGGGTACACTTTCAGGTGCTCCAAAACATATGGCGTTGACACTGATTGATCGTTACGAAGGATTACAACGCTCATTTTATTCTGGTGCAATTGGATTCATGGGTTTTAACGGCGACTTTAATCATGCCATTATGATTCGTTCCTTCCTAAGTAAACAAAACACCCTACACTATCAGGCCGGCGGTGGTATTGTACTAGATTCAGATCCTGAAATGGAGCTACAAGAAGTAAATAACAAAATTGCTGCTCTACGAAAAGCATTACAATTAGCAGAAACATTATGATCAGACCATTGGAATACTGTGTCAACAAGCAACATATCCATGATTCGGTAGACACTATTGACAACCGCATCGTTGAGCTATTGGCATTACGAAAAACCTATATCGGTAAAGGTAAGGCCTTCAAGGATGAGCAAAACGAAGAGCAGCATATTATTCGGAACCTGGGCAGTAATTATGGAGTGCTGGCAAAAAGATTTAATTTGCCAACCGAATTTATTCAATCTATATTTCAGGAAATTGAAAATTATATTAATCAAGATTTTATAGTAAAAGGTTATGAGCAACAATAAAATAGTCGTTATAGACAACTACGATTCGTTCACTTACAACTTGGTCCATTTGTTACAGGAATTAGATCAAGAGTATGTTGTATGGAGAAATGATAAATTCAAACTGGAAGATATTGATGCTTTCGATAAAATACTTCTTTCGCCCGGACCAGGCATTCCGGAAGAAGCTGGATTATTGCTTGATGTTATCCGTACCTACGCTCCACATAAAAGTATATTGGGCATTTGTTTGGGCCAACAGGCGATCGCAGAGGTTTTTGGTGGTACGCTATTCAATATGGAAAAACCTTTGCATGGCGTAGCAACAAATATTACCGTTGTTGATGAGTCAGAAAAATTGTTTCGCGACTTCCCAAAAGATTCCAAAATAGGACGCTATCATTCTTGGGCCGTAAACAAAGACACCTTACCGGCTAGCCTCAAGGTAACGGCGATCGACGAGAATGGCATCATTATGGCCTTAACCCATACTGAATACGATGTAAGGGGAATGCAGTTCCACCCAGAGTCGGTATTGACCACAAATGGTAAGAAATTAATTGAAAACTGGTTGGGAATCTAACATCTAGAAAAATGACTATACTTGATAAAATCATTGAACGAAAAAAAATAGAAGTAGAACAGGCAAAAGCTTTAGTTCCTTTGGAGGAATTATTAAACTATCCCTATTTCAATGTGGCTTGTCTATCGTTGAGAGAATCTATTCTTGATCCTGAAAAAACAGGAATTATAGCTGAATACAAAAGAGCATCGCCATCAAAAGGAGACATCAATAGCACTTCAGCAGTGGAAGATGTTGTAAAGGCATACGAGGAGGCAGGTGCTTCAGCGGTGTCTGTTCTGACGGATGGGGAATTTTTCAAAGGCAATTTAGAAGATCTATCGAAAGCACGTAAGGCTATTAGCATTCCTATCTTAAGAAAAGAATTCATCGTCGATAAGTATCAGATCGCCGAAGCAAAAGCGTATGGCGCAGACATCATTCTTTTAATTGCAGCATGTCTGAAAAAGGAGGAAGTTCAGCAATTTGCAGCCTATGCACATCAATTGGGTTTAAATGTCTTACTTGAGGTGCATAACGAACAGGAACTGTTGGATAATCTTTTTGATGACATTGACGCAATCGGTGTTAATAATAGAAATCTGAAAGATTTTTCAGTCGACATTCAGCATTCCTATGATCTCCTAGACAAAATACCAACAGAATATATTAAAGTATCTGAGAGCGGCATAGCTGATCCTTCGACAATTAAAGCCTTAAAAAAAGCTGGATTCCAAGGTTTTCTAATTGGTGAAAATTTCATGAAGACAGCCGATCCTGGACAAGCCATCAAAGACTTTGTAAAAGAAATATAGAAAGTTATTTAAAATCGATCTAAATAAGGTTATATTTGCCAAGGTATAAGCTAAGGTCAGTGTATTTTGGAAACGGATTTTTTTATTATAGATCGAGAGAGTTTTGAGCAAATATATCTTCGCCATTGGGAAGGTATGTTTGCTTTCTGTCTTAGTAATATCCAAGATGAAGAGCATGCAAAAGAAATCGTTCAAGATGTTTTCAAATCACTTTGGGAAAGACGGAATGAACTTCGACTGAAAGAAGTTGAACGTTATCTGATCCGCTCGGTAAAACTCAAAGCTTTTGAATACATTCGCAATAAGGTCGCCCGTCAGCAGCACCTAAACAATATTTCAAACATCACCGAATCCCACTATACGGATAATACGTTGATTGCCGAGGAACTCGCAAATAAAATCTCTCGTCTGGTCAATACACTGCCTAACCAATGTCGAAAAGTATTTCGGATGAGCAGGGAACAGGGACTTACCAACAAACAAATCGCTCAGGAACTGGTGATCTCTGAAAGAGCTGTAGAATACCATATTTCGCGGGCGCTTAAAACTTTAAAAACAGAATTAACAGAATATATATCGTAAGTTGATCCATAAAAAAAGAAATCTCGTATTTTTGTTAGCAAGTTGAATATACGGATGAACATAGACCAGAAGTTAATAGAGAAATATCATTTAGGCCAATGCTCGCCAACAGAAAGACTGCTGGTAGAACAATGGTTGCTGGATGACACCTTCGAAACTAAGCCATTGCCTATTTCTACAGCTCAAAAAAACAAATTAGAAAGTGATATCTGGGCCGATATCAACACCTATATTGAAAAATCAGAAACCCCAGTACAAATCAGGAGCAAAAAATACCCACTTAAATATGTTGGTATTGCAGCCTCCCTCCTAGTCCTGCTTGGCTTTGGGTTCCATCAGTTCAATAACATGCAGGAGAAGACTGATGCTACATTCGACAACAGAACGAATGCTAGTCTAAAATATATCAATCAGGATAATTATAAAATAGTCTTAGGCAAGAATGCAACTGCTCAGATCAATACCGATACCGGGGAAATCAAAACGACAGGAAATATGCTCTTTATACCCAAAAAGAACATTGCATTCAGCCTTTCGGGAGATAAAAAGAAAGAACTAAAAACCGGTGAGACCTATTTTGTATTGCAACCACAAAAAAACGGAAATCAGGTTATCATTGCCAAATCCGAACTGACTTTCCTTGCACCAACATTACAGCACGAACTTAAATTACAATTTAACATCATTTAATCGTTCCCAATTCCCCCATCCTATATGACCATGCTAACAAGCCGTCTTATCTTATTCTTACCGCTCTTGCTTCTTAGCTTTACGATAAGTTGCCGATCAGAACATGCTGAGAGAAACTTAGCTGGAAAATATAGCTTCTATACCATGGATAAGGATTTAGGAAACACCATCATCACGACCAACAGCATTGATAGCGGAAAATTGACGATTCGACAAAGTGGAGTTGATATCCCAACACAAGAGTTCGATCGTAGTATCATTGTTAAAAATGGTAGATTTTATTTCCTCAGAGAAGGGAAATTTAGAAAATATACACTTGAAAAAACAGGCCTAAAAGAAATTGCTCAGTTGTCTATGCCTGACCAACATATTGAAAATATCAATTGGCTCAACAATGACACCTTGCTCCTTTTCACATCAGACAACAAAACTAACCGTCGCTTATGGTATACGAAGATCGCTGTCAATGCGTTTAACATCATTCAGCAACAAGAGGTAATCTTACCTTCCGCAGCACCCAATTTCAATATTATTTCCATCGGCTTTAGTACCATACACCAGCAACAACTACTCGTTGGATATACCTTCAATAAAATTATCAATGAAACAGACTTCACCACAATAGATACCCTCTATGTAGCAACATTCGATAAAACGACATTACATTTAAAGGGAATTCAAAAAGATACCCGATCCACTTATCCCGGAGGGATAAATACGGTACAATCCTATAGTTTCAATGATGAAGAAGGAAACTATTATTTTATGGCTTGTCCAGGTATAGCTTTAGGAAACATTCCCTCAAAGCCAACTGCAATCTTTAAAATTGGTCAGAAATCAACTCAAATTGACCCGAATTATTTCTTTGATTTAACAGCACAGACTCATAACCACGCTTATGGTATGTGGTATTTGGGAAACCATCAAGCAATTGTACGGAGCGAACGTAAAGATCGCTATACCGATTTCAGTGACCACCACTCTACTTATCAATTTGAATATTTTCTTGTTGACCTCAGTACCAAAACCACACGCAAACTCAACCTACCCTTTGACAAAGGTACCCGTAAAGAATCTGTACTTGTTGAAAATGGTAAAGCATATATCACCATTGATGATAACTCAGACAAGCATCAGGTTTGGATCTATGATATCAAATCAGGTCAAATTACCCCAGGGCTTCAATTAGACCAAGAGACCGATTTCATTGTAAGAATCGACCGACTAAATTAATTCCACCTGTAAAACAGATCATTACAAAAATTATCCTTTTTTTTCACCTTAGGACCTTCGGTAAATTTAGAGTTACGCAACTACTTTGTGTGTAATTAATCTAAATAAAACAATGTCCAAATTTAAAGTGATATGGTTACTATTATTTTTAACCCTATCTTTTCCCTCGTTTTCTCAGCAACTTGCTCAAATCGAAGGTAGCATCAAAAATAGCGCAAAGGAACCGATTGAAGGCGCTACAATTTTACAAAAAGGCACCAAGAAAGGCGCACAAGCAAATAGAACCGGTACATTTATACTAAAACATGTACCCTTTGGAAATCATGAATTTATTATTTCAGCACTCGGCTATAAAACTTTAACGCTGAAACTCGAAGTCAATAAATCAACCGAAATTCTAAAAGAGATCACATTAAGTACAGAAAGCAATTCATTGGATGAAGTACAAGTTGAAGGAAAAACTGTCAGCAAAAAGATCAAAGAATCTGGTTTCAACGTTAATGTAATCGAAACCAAACAGTATGCCAATACCAATTCCGATATCAATCAAATACTCAATCGAAGTACAGGCGTAAAGATTCGAGAACAAGGCGGCTTAGGTTCCCGATATTCCTTTTCGCTAAATGGCTTATCTGGCAATAACATTAAATTTTTCATCGACGGGGTACCAATCGAGTCTTTCGGTAGTGGCATGAGTCTTAATAATATGCCGGTCAACATCGCTGAGCGCATCGAGGTGTATAAAGGTGTGGTGCCGGCGCACCTAGGATCAGATGCTTTAGGTGGAGCGATCAACATCGTCACCAATCGTGATTATAAAAAATCTTTAGACGTCAGTTATAGTATTGGTTCGTTTAATACACACCGTGCTGCGATGAGCGCCGGTTATAAACATCCAAAAAATGGCTTGATGATCAATTTGAATAGTTATTACAATTACTCAAATAATAACTATCTCATGAGAACCAATCCGAAAGTAGGTGTATACCTAAAGGCACCTATGCCTCCGAAAAATGAATTATTTGACACCCTTCAATCCGCAAGACGTTTTCATGATGACTATCGCTCATTTATGACACAGGTTGAAGTGGGTATAAGTAATAAAAAATGGGCCGATATCGCTGTCTTAGGGTTGACTTATAATGACGTGTATGACCAACAACAAACCGCAGCGACACAAGAACGTGTGCTAGGGCATGTATTCAGTAAAAGTCATACGTTTACACCAAGCTTGCGCTATAGAAAAGACAAGTTTCTTTTTGAGAATCTATCAGCGACAGTATATGCAAATTATTCACGCGGCGAAAATATTATTACCGACACGAGCTCGAGGACATATTACTTTTGGAACGGTATAGCGACAGAATATAGTCCTAATGCAGGGGAGCTGAATAGCTACAAATCCATCACCCATCAAAAGATTAACAACAGCTTTTCGCAGGCAAATTTAAATTACAAGCTATCGGCATCGCACCTTTTCAATTTCAACTATAATTTAAACACCAATAAACGCGAAAATTATAATGAAATAGATCCTTACAATGATTTTTATAATATAACAAATCAGATCTATAGAACGACTATTGGGCTCAATTATCAACAGATTCTTTGGAAAGAGCGACTAAATAATTCATTTTTCATCAAAGAGTATGGCTTATCCGGCAAAACCAACACAGCTGGTAAAACCTCCAAAAATTACGTTGGTTATGGCGCTGTGACGAACATTAAATTAGATGCGACTTACGGCATAAAACTATCGTATGAACATGCCTATCAGCTACCAACTTTTACAGAGCTCTTTGGAGATGGTTTAAACGTGATAGCTAATGAAAAATTAAATCCTGCAAATAGCGACAACTATAACCTGAATTTCTACTATGGAACAACCTTTGGAAACCACTATCTAAATGTTGACGCTTCTACCTATTATAGGAATGTTAAGGACTATATCATTCAGAAATCTTACGATACCCCGCAGGGGCAAAAACAACTAGCGGATAACGAAGGTGGCGTGAAGGTCAATGGTCTTGATTTCGAAGTTAAATATGGGTACAAATCCAATTTCATGGCCGTATTAAACATGAGCTATTATAATGCAGTCGATCGCGAAAAGTATGATAAAAATAATAGAGAAAAGATAACCTACAAAAATCGTACACCCAATGAACCTTGGCTATTTGGAAACTTAGACATCAGTTATGGCCGAAATAACCTTTTTAGCGCCAAAGACAATCGTATACAGCTAAATTATTACTTGCAGTTTGTCAATAACTATTCGTTAAGCTGGTCCAAATTAGCGGAAAAATCAACAAAAGATTATATTCCAGCCCAATGGCTACACAATATTGCCGCTACCTATTCTTTCAAGAACAATACTTATAACATCACCGTCGAGGGGAAAAACATGACTGATCAAATTGCTTACGATATTTTCAAACAACAGCGTCCCGGTCGTTCTGTCTATCTAAAATTGCGGTACCTCATCCGCTCTTCACATTAAAAATTATTTAATACTATAATATCATGTTAAAATCAATTACAAAAAACGTTAGTTTAATTGCTTTGGCAGGCATTTCGTTAATAGGCTGTAGCAAGTCCACGCCTGACAACAGTACGCCAACAAATCCAACGGAAGAAGTTGGTGGAAATTTTGCGATAAAGTTCAGTACAGACAATGGCTCATTTATGCTTCCTGTAAAGGATCTCATGTCGGGTACGATTTCTCCAGTAGGCGCCGGTACTGATGTGACAAGTATGTTCCCTTGGGAAGAGAATGTAATTCAAAAAGGTAAATATTTCTACTCGATTGATCCAAATGCAGCGCAGTTCGGAAAATATAGCTTTGAAAATGGTGTATTAAAGGCTATTAAAGTCATTCCTTTCACCAAATTAACCACTTTATATATAGGATGGCATAGTTGGCTTGATGACGATCGCTTGGCCGTCGGTCCACGCAATAGCAACGAATACGCTGTAATCAACACAAATACGATGCTTGTAGAGGCAAGTGGTACAATAACATCAGATACCGATATCCCGAAAGACCATAATATGCGGATTTATGCATTTCTTCCTCAAGGGAATAAAATTGTCTTAGGTTATTGCTTATATAACAATATAACAAAAGTAAGCTACGACGTTACGTATACAGGTTCGGTTGACTATCCATCGTTTAAGAACTTTAAAAAAACAGGTGAAGACAACCGTTCAGCACCTGTCGGTCCAGTTAGAAACGGCTATTTCCATAAATTCAAGGAAAATGGTTATACATATTTGCAAACGTATACAATGCCTGCATTAGGTGGGGGCAAAAACTTACCTACTGGATTCTATCGAATTAAAGATGGAGATGACAAGCTTGATCCAAATTACTTCTTCAATATCAGTCAATATCAAGGCGGAGATAACCAGCTAGGTGTTTCTTACCTGGGTAACGGTAAAGCTTTACTGATCAGTGCACATGACACAAACAATAACGTTAAAGAATGGAACGATTGGTGGTATGCTGCTATGTGGGAATACTTGATCGTTGACGTAAACTCGCAAAAAGTAGTTAAAAAATTAGACTTTCCATTGGTCAGCAATTCCCGTTCGGCAGTTGTCATCAATGGGAATGCATACATAGCGGTAAATGATCCAAAAGCAGACGCCATCTACATTTGGGAGTATAACCCAACAACTGACAAATTAACAAAAGGCGCCAAAATACTTGGTGGTGACGCAGATACACCAATGCTCTATAATTTAGATTAATCTCTTATTAAACCGGGGCGGCCTATTGTCGCCCCTTCGATTACATACGATCCATTATCATTATTAAATTATGTTCAGTAAAATCAACGCCTGGCTGCATCTTTGGTTAGGGCTTGCCGCCGGTATTCCCGTTATTATCTTAGCAATCACAGGTTGTGTACTCGTCTTTGAACATGACATCAAAGAATTGACTACAAATTACATTCACATCGAACCCAGGAGTGCCGAAGAACAACTTCCTCCTTCCGCCATTTACAAAGCTGTAAACCATATTCTTCCTGATAAAAAAATCGCAAGTTCCTGGTATAATGGATTAGACAAATCCGTCAAAGTGAGTTTGGACCATTCCGATAGTCTAGTGTACGTAAATCCCTACACCGCAGAAATCCTCGCCATTGTAGATCATGAAGATTTCTTTCATTTCATGGATGAAGGGCATCGTCACCTTTGGATGCCCGTAAAAATAGGGCGACAGGTAGTCGGCTGGAGTACATTCATCTTTTTTATATTGTTGATCACTGGGCTTATACTTTGGTGGCCAAAAAAATGGAACAAGAGATCCAGAGAACAAAGCTTTTCAATCAAATGGAAAGCGAAATTTAAAAGAGTGAATTACGACCTTCACAATGTGCTCGGTTTCTATTCACTAACAATAGCGCTGATTATGTGTTTTACTGGACTCATTATGAGCTTTCCATGGATCCGAAGTGCAGTGGTCTCGTTGACTGGAGGGTATCCCAGTAAACCTAAGATAGAGAAATCAACTAAAGAAGAACAGATTGAACAACCTTTAAACGATGCTTTAGTTGTTGCTGATCAGATTTGGTATAAGGTACGTCATGAATATGCCAAGTATAACAAAGAGGCTGTCATTGTACATTATCCTGAACCGGAAGACAAAACAGTGTATGCTTGTACCGATATGGAAGGTGGTACCTGGCGCGATCTCAATTTCGATCGATATACACTTGAGCTAGCTGGCAGAAAACAAGGTCCTATTGATGAAGCAAATACCACAGAATGGTTGATGCGATCCAACTATGCACTTCATACGGGTTTTATTGGAGGAATGACAACAAAAATCATCTACTTCGTGGCCTCATTGATCTGCGCGACCCTGCCTATCACAGGATGCTATATCTGGTGGGGCAAGAAAAGAAAAACGGTAAAAAAAACAAAACGTACACAGCTAGTAGCTCCTTAAATTTTAGTAATCTCTTAATCATAGTACTATGCGTCATATCCTGCATTATATCGTAAGTTTTCTATTCATTTGTACAACGTTCAATTGCTATGCACAAAAAACCAATCCTATTAAGGGACAAATTGTAGGTGAAGATAAACAAGCTATTCCTTATGTAACTATAAGCCTTCATAACGCTAAAGATAGTACACTATCCCACACGATCCTTTCGGATAGCTTAGGACATTTTACATTCGCCAATGAAAAAGCAGGTCGCTATTTTGTAAAGATAAAAAACATCACACATCAAGAGACTTTTAGCCCACATTTCAGTCTGACTGAGCAACTCGGCGAATTTAACCTCGGTCAGATTATTCTCTTAACGAATAATACGTACTTAGCAGAAGTACTGGTGCAACGCAAAAAGCAATTCATCGAACAACAACAGGATAAGCTTGTATTCAATGTAGAAAACTCGATGCTTGCTGACGGCAATAATGGACTTGAACTACTGAATAAGATCCCAGGAATAGCTGTAGATGACAGCGGAGTATTAAGCATGAAAGGGAAATCGGGAGCAACCCTGATGATTAATGGAAAGATGACCTATCTTTCAGGCGATCAATTGGCCAATTTACTACGGAGCACATCTTCCATTGATATCAACAAAATTGAGGTTATGTCCAACCCTAGTGCAAAACAAGATGCGGCTGGTTCAGCAGGAATTATCAATATCGTTTTAAAAAAAGGAATAAAACAAGGATGGAATGGTGCCATCTCGCTCAATGGAGGAGCAGGAAGAGGCATGCATCTTGGCGGTAGTCTCAATTTAAATTACCGCACGGAGAAGCTTAATGTATTTGGAATTTACAACCAATATCATCAGAACCTCAAATATTTCAATTCCCTCACGCGGTATTTTTATCCGGATCAGCACAAGGTTCCAGAATCTTATGCTC
Organism: Sphingobacterium sp. UBA7631; assembly: GCF_002483935.1. NCBI lineage: Bacteria > Pseudomonadati > Bacteroidota > Sphingobacteriia > Sphingobacteriales > Sphingobacteriaceae > Sphingobacterium > Sphingobacterium sp. UBA7631. The sequence goes on along the minus strand of NZ_DLIX01000003.1, from coordinate 170,307 downwards.
AACAGGAAAATAACATACGTCCCAAACTACGGTCTAATAACTTTAGGGCTGGTATAGATTATAACATAGATTCCAAACAGACACTTGGCGTGCTTATCAATGGTGGATTTGGCAAATATCCGAAGTATGAACCGACGACAAATAACTTCAGAAACTTTGACGATAATCAATTAGTATGGTCTTCATCTACGATAACGGAAGGGAAAGAACGCTGGCGGGATATGCTCTACAATATCAACTACACGCTCAAATTTAACGATAAAGGGCACGAACTAAAAATCGACCTCGATCTTGTCGACCATTATTCCAAAATGGATCAGCAGCTGAACACGAATTATACGAAAGCAGATGGTACCCCGCTCAACCAACCGTCGTCACGTCGAGGAGACATTCCCTCAGACAATAAAGTGTACGTCGCCAAATTGGATTATACACTGCCCCTTTCCCAAGGGTATAAACTGGAGACAGGCTGGAAAGCCAGTCATGTACGTACAGAAAATGACCTGTATTATGACACCTTACAAAATGGTCAATACGTCCCTGACCTGACAACTAGCAACCACTTCATTTACAAAGAAACGATACAAGCGGGGTATATCAATCTATCCAAAAGCTGGAATAAAATTTCGGCTCAGGTTGGTTTCAGAGGAGAACATACCCATACTTTAGGTAATCAAATCACTCTCCATGAGCAATTTGAAAAATCATATTTCAAACTATTTCCTTCGGCATTTCTAACCTATACCCTCAATGAAAAAAACAAATTGCAGACAAGCTACAGCTACCGTGTGCAAAGGCCATCATTTTGGGATCTCAATCCATTTCGTGTATATACAGATCCTTTTTCCTATTCGGAAGGCAATGCTCAGCTTAATCCTGCTTATGAGCATTCTCTTGAACTTGGTTATACATTTGTCAGTAAATATATTTTTACCTTAAACTATGCGAAGAGAACCAATGTCGTTAACGAGATCATTGGCACGGATCCAGCCAATCCATACATTACCTATGAGCGACCCGAGAATATTGGTTCGTATAGAAATTACGGGTTGTCCATTATCGCCCCTACCCAATTGACAGCTTGGTGGGCAGCTACGCACTTCGCAAATTATTACCGGAATGAATATGATATTCCGCAAGAGGATGGCTTGATCAGCCGAAAAGGCAATACGCTTACACTAAATAGTCAGAACACATTCAAATTGCCTAAAGATTGGTCAATAGAACTAGGTGGGAGCTATGTATCCGGGCTGACAATAGGATTAAGTCAGATCAAGAGTTACGGTCAAATATATACTGGCATCCAAAAAAATATACTCAATAAAAGAGCATCTGTCAAACTAGTGGTGAATGATATTTTGAGAACCAACAATCGGCGTTATGAGACCGTTTCCTCAACAATAAGGCTCGTAGGGAAATCGAACCCTGACAGCAGGACGGCTATCCTCTCCTTTAATTATCGATTTGGCGGGCTTAGCGATTTGAACAGTCAACGTTCGACAGGGTCTGAAGAGATCAAAAATAGGCTTTAAACTCGTGACAGTGAGTTAACTTTATACTAATGCCAAATTTTGTACCTTTGTAAAAAATTATCGAAGATGTCGGTCAAGATTGGTGAAAATATTGATTTGGGTAAATTCCCTTTGTTATTAGCTCCGATGGAGGATGTAAGTGATCCTCCGTTTCGCTATGTGTGCAAACAGAATGGTGTTGATTTAATGTATACTGAATTTATTTCTTCGGAAGGGTTAATTCGGGATGCTGCAAAGTCAATTCAAAAATTGGATATTTTTGAGTATGAACGTCCTATTGGCATTCAGATCTTCGGTGGAGATATTGAAAGTATGCGTCAATCTGCTGAAATCTGCACAAAAGCAGGACCTAATTTAATCGACATCAATTACGGCTGCCCAGTTAAAAAAGTAGTCTGTAAAGGAGCTGGTTCATCCCTGCTACAGGACATCGATAAAATGGTTGCAATGACAAAAGCTGTCGTTGAGGCTACGGATTTACCCGTAACAGTGAAAACACGTCTTGGTTGGGATGACAACACAAAAAATGTATACGAAGTTGCTGAAAGACTACAAGATGTAGGAATCAAAGCACTGGCTATTCATGGACGTACGCGCGCACAATTGTATAAGGGTCAGGCGGACTGGTCCATGATTCGGGATATCAAACGTAATCCGCGTATCAAAATCCCAATTTTTGGCAATGGCGATGTAGACTCTGTCGAAAAAGCTGCAGCATGGCGCCAGGAGTTTGAAGTGGATGGCATTATGATTGGCCGTGCAGCAATCGGATACCCTTGGATCTTTAGAGAAATAAAACATTTTTTCAATACTGGTGAACGTTTAGAAGGACCTACCATTGCCGAACGTGTCGAGGTTTGCCGAACACATCTCAACAAATCCATCGAATGGAAAGGTGATAAATTGGGGATTTTTGAAATGCGTAGGCATTATGCGAATTACTTTAAAGGAATCCCCAACTTTAAAGAACACCGCATGAAATTAGTCAGCTTACAAAGCCAGGCAGAGATTCTTGAGGTACTTCATGAAATTGAACACTCGTTCATTACAGAACTCATCTAAAAAGAAAAAAAGGCAATAACTATGAAATTATTGCCTTTTTTGTAAATATGTAAAAAAGATTATTTTCTTCGTAATAAGTTCATCAACTCATTTTTTTCAAGTACAAAGGTAACGCCTAGTAGGATCAAAAGCATGGCATTGCCGATCCAGATATTGCTATGAAAAACCTGAAAACTCATCCACGAGATCAAAATCCCTATCCCAAGATAAATAGTAATCTTTATCATCTTATAAGGTATAGGATAGTACTTTTGACCCCAATACAGTGAAAAACCAATCATCACAAAGTAGACCACTGTCGTCGACAAAACAGCCCCGACATAAGAATAGATTGGAATAAGCCAAACATTGAGCATAATCGTAATTAAAGCTCCTATTCCTGAAATATAGAGAGCATAGCGTGTCTGATCCGTCAACTTATACCAAATCGATAAATTCATATATATACCTAGCAGAACATAGTTAAACAGAAGAATCGGAACAATTTTAAGTCCAGTCCAGTAGATAGCAACCTCCGATTCATTTCCTTTAATGAAGTATTTTAGCCAATCGAGATTGACCGTCAATCCAACCATCGCAATAACCATTAAAATAACAAAATACTCCATAATTAACGCATATGTTTTGGAGGCATTTTTGTTTTTAGAATACGAAAAGAAGAATGGTTCGGCACCCAACCTAAAGGCCGTTACGAACAGACTTAAAAATACGGCCAATTTGGCTACAGCTCCATATATGCCCAAATCACGGATTCCTACCTCACCTGGCAACAATTTCGGAAAAAACATTTTATCCAGGTTCTCATTGATAATAAATGATATATTGGCGATTAATATCGGAAAACTATATTTCAACATCTGATCCAATAGTTTACCATCTAACTTCAATCGGAATGTCAGCAACTCGGGTAATAGTAGCACCAATGTAACAACACTAGCAAATAGGTTTGAAATAAACACATAACCTATCCAGCCCTCTTTAAACCATGTACCTGCAAAATCAGCCCAAAAAGCAGATTCATGCACCCATTCAGGTAGGAAAATGATAAAAAACAGATTGGAAACTACTGTAATACCAATATTAACAAATTTTAGCGCACTGTATTTATAGGGTCTTCCTTCTGCACGCAGTTTTGTAAATGGGACAACGGCTAGCGCATCAGCAACAAGAATAAAAGCGAAATATTTAATATATTGTTCATAGAGCTCCACATCTCCACCATCTGCAAACCATGCTGCAATAGGTCGTGTAAATACATAAACCGATAATAATAGGATACCCGAAGTTGCTAATGTAATGAAGAAACTATTATTGTAGACTTTGTTTTTATCTTTCGGTTCGACCTTTTGCAAATAGCGAAAATACGTTGTTTCCATTCCAAATGCCAGCAAAGCATTTAACATGGACATCCAGGCATAAAAGTTAGAATAGATTCCATAGACGGCCGCATCTTTAAATTTACGTAGATAAAGTGGCGTCATCAAAAATCCTATCATTCTGGAAACGATAGTGGTTATACCGTAAATGAAGGTATCGCTGAGAAATTTTTTGATTGTAGACACTGGCCTTAAGATTGAACTCTTTTAACTACTTCAAAATTGGAAAAGCCCTTCATTTCGCCTTCCTTTACTTCAACACTTTCAACAATTGCACCCTCGGGCCCTTCTTGGCAGAACTCCAACAGTGAATCTAGTGCAAAATCGTCGCCCTCGCCCTCAATATAGACAGAACCATCTTTTAAATTGACAACAAAGCCCCTAACACCAACTTGATCTGCAACCGCCTTGGTTGTCAATCTAAAAAAGACTCCCTGTACTTTACCTCTTATTGAAATATTCAAATGTTTCATCTGTAACTTATTTTTTCTTCCATCGGTCAGATGGAACTTACCATGACTATAGTTCCGTTATTATAGTCATGGACGGTTCAATAAGAGCAAAAGTACAGAAGTTTTGGGGAATTAAATACTACGCTAAACGTTTTACCTTAACATCTTCATGTAGGCGCATGTGTTCCATACCTTGCAACAATACAATCCCAGGCTTTTTACCCACTTCAAGTGAGCCAAATTCATCCTCAATGTTCAACGCGATCGCACCATTAATCGTAGCCCATTGAATAGTTTGCAAGAAATCGAGATCCTCAAAGTGCGCATGCAATACCTTTAGCTCCTCCAAAATGGATAATGTATCATTTGAAGCTAAACTGTCCGTTCCGATTACTAAACGCTGTCCGGCATTCATAAAATTCTGAACCTTTGGTAATGTTCCTTCAATATAAAGGTTGGCTTTTGGACAAAGACACCACATCACATCACGATCCATGCGCTCTACAAAATCCAGATCTTTAAGAGAAGTATAGGTATTATGAACCAACAATAATTTATTGGGATATGGCAAATAAGGAAGATAGGACTGAATCGAATTTCTTGCCTGCGCCTTAATCGCATCGGCGTTTTTTCCTATACTTTTATAAAAGTCCAGGAACTCCCCCATTTTATAACGGAACAGTTTATTCTCCTCTTCACTTTCTTGATTGTGGATACTGATAATATTTGTTTCCGGAACCATCTTCTTGAATTTTTTGAAAAGTACTTTCGAACAAGAATATGGCGCGTGTGGCGTAATGGATACATGCCCATTCCTAAACTCTTGAGTCAACGATTTAGCCTCTTTTAACTTAAAGTCAGCTTCGTCAGGTTCAATTCCGAGCACCTCCACAAACGTATGATATAAGATCTGAGAATCTTCCTTCAGTTTCGAGGAATTATCTGTGTTGGCATGATCTCCGACTGCAACAATACCATTTTCATACATCTCTCGATCGGCTTTTGCCATAGCGTCGTCTATTTTTTTCATCGACGCCGACCGCGTTGTCATCACCTTACTAAGAAAACTCGGAAGTCCCGTACCTTTAGGGACAATACCTTTCATATGCGACAATTCAATGTGGCAATGTGCATTGATAAAACCTGGAATTATCACTCCTTCATATCTCTCAACCTTCGTTTTGTCTGAAGGTGTAAATGAAGTTGGGTCATAGATACCTTGAATTACCCCCTCCTCATCTACCGAAACAATACCATCTTTTATTGGCATTGAAGTAATCGGCAGAATATAATTAGCGCTTAAATATTTTAACATTTTATCTCCTCACTATCAATTTAGTAACTAAAAATTTTTGACCTGTATGAATACATACCTCTAGTAGAAAAATTCATGCCAAGGTACCTAAAAAGAACAATAAATACCAAAAACAACAATTTGCACAAATTTTTAACCAAAAAGAAATAAAGCCGCAAATCCACTCTTTTGTATTTGTCATAAATTACTTCTTTATACTTCATTTCAATTTTAAATTTATATATTCGCAGCATCGAATAGGGGTGCCTTGTTTTGTCAGGAACACAAATAAAGGCTGAGATTATACCCAACAGATTAAATTCTGTACACCTGATCCAGATAATGCTGGCGTAGGGAGAGGTTAGTTAAATAGTGCGGTCATAGTAACCCCTTGCTATGATTTGTTTAACTCAAACAAAATACATTACCATGATCAAATTTTTGATTTGTAGCTCCTTAGCTACTATTTCAAGTCAAATTGCCATTGCGCAACAAAATCTGACAATTAAAGCTGTAGACAATACCAATCAGACCCCTTTACAGTACGTTTCCATATCCATAGACGGACAAGCATCCTTCGCTGGCCAATCGGACAAAAACGGACTGATTAAACTATATCGTATCAATACAGGTAAGCATCAGATTCAGGTATCTTCTCTTGGATATAAAACATGGAGCCGAAATGTGGATGTTAAAGACAATTTGGAACTTACGGTAGCATTAGAACCTAGTACAATTCAAATGGAAGAGGTCCTTGTTCAATCTACCCGTGCCAAAAGAAATGCTCCTACAACCTTTAAAAACATCTCCAAAGAAGAAATAACACGTAACAATCTCGGTCAGGATATCCCATTTCTTTTAAATCAGACCCCGTCCGTGCAGGTAAATTCCGATGCCGGTGCGGGTATAGGTTATACAGGAATGACGATCAGGGGATCCGACAATCAACGAATCAACGTAACACTCAATGGAATCCCCTTAAATGATGCAGAGAGCATGGGTTCCTTTTTTGTAAACCTTCCCGACTTTGCCTCTTCTACCGAGAGCATCCAAGTTCAGCGTGGTATTGGGACCTCGACGAATGGCGCCGGATCATTTGGAGCCTCATTAAATATCCAGTCCAATACTCTAGTAGAAACTCCTTACGCAGAACTTAACAATTCATTTGGCTCTTATAATACTTGGAAAAATACGGTCAAAGTCGGTACCGGACTAATTGACGACAAATTTGCCTTCAATGCCAGATTATCTCGAATAAGTAGCGATGGTTACATCGAAAGAGGTAGTTCAGACTTACAATCTTTCTATGTGGACGGAGGGTATTATGGTAAGAAACATATTTTAAAAGGAATTGTATTCTGGGGAAAAGAAAAGACCTATCAAGCCTGGAATGGCGTTCCTGAACCATTGATTACAGGAGATCGGTCGCGCATGGATGATTATGCAGATAATGCACTCGAAATTTCCGGTGCCGAGAAGGATCGTTTCATGAACGCTGGCCGTAATTATAACCTATACACGTATAACAATCAAACAGATAATTATACGCAGAAACATCATCAACTTCATTATACCAATATACTGAACGACAAATTGACGCTCAATACAGCCTTACACTATACAAGAGGTTATGGTTACTATGAAGAAATGAGACCGGGAGATAAACTAAGTAAATACGGTTTGCCTAACGTCATTATTGGTAAGGACACCATTCAAAAAACAGATCTTGTCCGCAGGAGATGGCTGGATAATTATTTTTACGGAATGACTTATGCTCTGAATTACAGGCCAAACGATCAGCTTGAAATTACTTGGGGTGGAGCTTATAATCAATACAAAGGAAAACATTATGGCCAGGTGATTTGGGCACAATATGCATCAACAGGATTTCTTGACGACAAATATTATTTTGGGAAATCACAAAAAAATGATTTCAGCAATTTCTTAAAAATCGATTACAAACTAGACAAATGGATATTAATGGCCGATATTCAATATCGGAATGTAGATTACCACATGTATGGTGATGATGATAAGGTAAAAAATTATAATTATCATCCTAAGTTTAATTTCCTGAATCCTAAAGCCGGTGCAACTTATCTGCTAAATGACCATTCAAATGTATACGTTTCTTATGCCTTTGCACAAAAAGAACCTGTCCGAAAGGATTTTATAGAGAAAAATAGCGCCTTACCAGATCCTACCCCAGAGAAAATGCAGGACATTGAATTGGGCTATCGTTTTACAAATGAAAAATTCAACATCGGATTAAATGGATATGGCATGTTTTACAAGGATCAGTTGATCCCAACAGGTGAAATTAGTGATACAGGCTCTCCAATTCGACAAAATGTCAATGATAGCTATAGAATAGGTCTTGAATTCGATGGGTCATGGAACATCAGCAAGCAGTTCAATTTGAAAGCAACAGCTAGTTTCAGCCAAAATAAAATTAAGGACTTTGAAGAGGTCATCGGCGATACAAGGATATTTTATTCGAAAACAAACATTGCTTTATCACCGGGAACTATTTTGTCAAGTAATTTCTCTTATAGTCCAATAACATCACTTACATTTTCGCTTCTATCCAAATTTGTAGGAAGACAATACCTGGATAATTCTTCTGCGAAAGAAAGAAGCATTTCCGCTTATTTTGTCAACAATCTGTTAGCAAACTATAACTTTACAGCATTAGGTATCAAAAATATCAGTGCTACCCTACAGGTCAACAATATACTGAACGTGAAGTATGAGGCTAATGGCTACACCTTTGGCTGGATGGAAGGAGATACCCGGAAATATTATAATTTCTATTTCCCACAAGCCCCAACGAATTTCTTACTGGGCTTGAATTTCAAATTCTAAACCACCCTTTATAAAAGCCTCCTGATTCCAAACGCATTAGTAGCTGGGAAGGCGGACTGAAGGTCACTTCTGATCAAATCTTTTAGCATAATTAGCGTCCCTTTTTCCTTCGGGAGAAAGGGACGTTTCTATATATACCTTGGAGAAAACTGAATTTCCCATCGTGTTTGACAATCGGAATTTTTACCTTTGGTTTTATACTTTTCACTATGCGCGCAGTTATACAACGAGTTACCAAAGCTTCTTGTACGGTAGATAATCAGATAACAGGCCAGATCCAGAAGGGTCTAATGATTTTATTAGGAGTTGAAGAAGCAGATACAACGGAAGATCTGAAATGGTTAGGACAGAAGTTCATCAACTTACGCATCTTCGAGGATGAACAGGGTATGATGAATAAGTCGATACAAGATGTAGACGGAAATATCTTACTCATCTCACAATTCACGCTCTTTGCTCAAACAAAAAAAGGAAACAGGCCTTCCTTTATCAGAGCAGCAAAACCGGACAAAGCCAAACCAATGTATGAAGAGATGGCTTTACTGCTAAGTCAATTGCTCCAAAAAGAGGTTCAGCTTGGCATATTCGGAGCCGATATGAAAATCGACCTACTGAATGATGGTCCAGTTACCATCGTCATGGACACAAAAGATAAGGACAACTTTTAATTTTTAATTGAACACAAGATGACTATTAAAGAAGCACAAGAGATTATTGACAAATGGATCAATAGTACCGGAGTACGTTATTTCAACGAGTTGACAAACACCGCCATACTCATGGAAGAAGTCGGTGAAGTTGCCCGAATAATGGCTCGGCAATACGGAGAACAATCTTTCAAAAAGTCAGACAAAGAAGTTAATTTAGCAGATGAAATGGCCGATGTATTATTCGTTTTGATGTGCCTTGCCAATCAAACGGGAATTGATCTAACAGCGGCTTTGGAACAAAATCTTCAAAAGAAATCAATTCGGGATGCCGACCGCCATAAAAACAACGAAAAACTTAAATAACCAAGAGTAGTATTGTTTGTACACCTCTTTGAGATAATATTTAATTTTAAATCGCGTACGATGTATAAATTCATAACCTATTCGCTCATAACAAGCATATGCTTTGCCTCTTGTGCGACAAGACAGCAGCTAAATACTAAGGTTGAGCAGGCCAGTACTTTTAATAAGGCTGCCGTTGTCACAGCACATCCTTTGGCTTCAGAAGTCGGGGTAAAGATTTTAAAACAAGGTGGGAATGCAATAGATGCTGCAGTTGCCGTACAATTTGCTCTTGCAGTTGTTTATCCCAATGCAGGAAATATTGGCGGCGGTGGCTTTATGCTCTACCGCGATCATCGGGGTAATTTAGATGCCTTAGATTTTCGTGAGAAGGCTCCCCTAAAAGCATCCCGGGATATGTATCTCGATGCCCAAGGCAATGTTATTCCGGAGTTGAGCCTTTATAGTCAATTGGCCTCTGGTATCCCTGGATCTGTTGCTGGTATGTGGGAAGCCCACAGAAAGTACGGCAAATTACAATGGAAAGATCTCGTACTCCCAGCAATACAGCTAGCCAGAACAGGGTTTAAAATCAGTCAACGACAAGCCAATGAGTTTGAAAGCCATAAAGAGCGTTTTGTCAAACTGAATCCCGCTGGTGCTGCAATTATCAAAACCACAGTTTGGCGAGCAGGTGATCTATTTATCCAGGAGGAACTTGCAAAAACACTGGAAAGAATCGCAATCGAAGGCCGAGACGGTTTCTATACAGGTAAAACGGCCGATTTAATTGTTGCCGAAATGGGTAAAGGGAAAGGTATTATTAATCATCAAGATCTACTGGATTATCAGGCGCTTTGGCGTACCCCAATTTCCACAAATTATAGGGGCCACAAAGTTATTTCCATGCCACCACCTTCGAGTGGCGGAACATCTCTTTTAGCCCTACTCAAATCAGTCGAACAGTTTCCACTTCAGCGCTGGGGCTTCCAAACCGATTCAACCATTCGTGTTATGGTCGAAGCTGAACGCTATGTATATGCCAATCGGGCTAAATATTTAGGAGATCCTGATTTTATTAATGTACCTGTCGAACAGCTTATTGACTCAAGCTCAAATGCGCATAAACTCCATTCAGTCAATTTCCATAAAGCGACATCAAGCAAAGATGTCAATGCAGATGTCATTCCGGGTTATGAAAGTGAACAAACGACGCATTTCAATATTGTAGACGAGCAAGGGAATGCAGTATCCATTACAACAACACTTAATGATTCTTATGGCTCAGGAGTATTTGTGGAGGGCGCAGGTTTTCTCCTAAATAATGAAATGGACGATTTCTCCGTAAAGACCGGTATCCCAAACATGTATGGGCTTACTGGGGAAAAAGCGAACGAGATTCAGCCCGGCAAAAGGATGCTCAGCTCCATGACACCCACTATTGTAGAAAAAGATGGCAAACTATTTATGGTTGTAGGAACCCCTGGAGGATCAACTATCATTACCTCTGTTTTTCAGACCATCCTCAACGTTATTGACTTCCGACAAAATGCCCAATCAGCTGTAAGCCTGCCAAGATTTCATCATCAATGGCTTCCTGATCGTATTGACGTTGAAAATAACGCAATCGATGTCAATCTACGTGATCGATTGACAAAAGATGGCTATACGATAAATCCGAGAGGGACAATCGGTCGTGTGGAGAATATACTTGTATTACCAAATGGTAAATTACAGACAGGAGCCGACCCGCGTGGAGACGATACGGCAAAAGGCTATTAAAGAACAAAAAGAAAGGCTCATTTGGAATTCCAAATGAGCCTTTCTTTTTTATTTAGAAATGGGATGATCTTACATCATTCCACCCATACCGCCACCCATTGGAGGAGCACCAGCACCTACAGGGTTTTCTTCAGCTTCGTCAGCCAATACACACTCTGTAGTTAATAACATTGAAGCAACTGAAGCTGCATTTTCCAATGCTACACGAGATACTTTAGTTGGATCAATTACACCAGCAGCGATTAAGTTTTCGTAACGGTCTGTACGTGCATTGTAACCGAAATCTGCAGTTCCTTCTTTCACTTTTTGAACGATTACTGCGCCTTCGATACCAGCGTTATTACAGATCTGACGTAATGGCTCTTCGATAGCGCGTTTGATGATGTCAATACCGATTTGCTCATCTTCGTTGTCACCTTTAAGGTTTACCAAAGCTTCAGTTGAGCGAATGAAGGCAACACCACCACCAGCGATAATACCTTCTTCAACAGCTGCACGAGTTGCGTGTAAAGCATCATCAACACGGTCTTTTTTCTCTTTCATTTCAACCTCAGTAGTTGCACCGACATATAACACGGCTACACCACCCGACAATTTTGCTAAACGTTCTTGTAGTTTTTCGCGATCGTAGTCAGAAGTTGTTGTTTCGATTTGTGAACGGATTTGAGCAACACGTGCTTTAATATCCTCTACATTACCAGAACCATTGATAATCGTTGTGTTATCTTTGTCAACTTGAACTTTTTCAGCTTGACCTAAGTAAGATAACTCAGCATTTTCTAATTTGAAACCTCTTTCTTCAGAGATAACAGTACCACCAGTTAAGATAGCGATATCTTCTAACATTGCTTTACGACGGTCACCGAAACCTGGAGCTTTAACAGCCGCAACTTTCAACGAACCACGGATTTTATTAACAACTAATGTTGCCAATGCCTCACCATCTAAGTCTTCAGCAATGATTAATAATGGTTTACCAGTTTGAACTTGTTTCTCCAAGATAGGCAACAATTCTTTCATGTTGCTGATTTTCTTGTCGTAGATCAAAATGTATGGATTATCTAATTCCGCTTCCATTTTGTCAGAGTTGGTCACAAAATATGGAGACAAATAACCACGGTCAAATTGCATACCTTCTACAGTTTTTACTTCTGTTTCAGTACCTTTTGCCTCTTCAACAGTGATAACACCGTCGTTACCTACTTTTTCCATTGCTTGAGCAATCAAAGCACCAATTACTTCGTCGTTGTTTGCAGAAATAGTAGCAACTTGTTTAATTTTATTATTGTCTTGACCAACTTCTTGAGATTGAGATTTCAAGTTAGCAACAACAGTTGCAACAGCTTTGTCAATACCACGTTTTAGATCCATTGGATTAGCTCCAGCAGCCACAGATTTGATACCTGGAGCAACGATTGCTTGTGCCAATACAGTAGCAGTAGTCGTACCGTCACCAGCTTGATCAGCTGTTTTAGAAGCTACTTCTTTTACCATTTGTGCACCCATATTTTCTAAAGCGTCTTTCAATTCGATTTCTTTCGCTACCGAAACACCATCTTTAGTAATTACTGGAGCACCAAATTTTTTCTCAATAATTACATTACGTCCTTTAGGACCCAATGTTACTTTAACTGCATTCGCTAAAGTATCTACACCTTTTTTAAGGGCCTCGCGAGCCTCAACGTTATATTTTACTTGTTTTGCCATTTTTATATGAGTATTTAGTATTTCTAAGAAGTGTAATTCGAGTTTAAATTAAACCGTAAACCGATTTATTTTTTACACGTCCAATTTTACAGCTTCACTAAAATAACCTATTGAATTTTTAATTGAGCCAGTAAGCTCGTTTTAAATAAACTGTTCCTATTAATTAGATAACCGCGTAAATATCAGACTCACGCATAATTAAGTACTCTTTTCCTTCGTAAGTAATTTCAGTACCTGCGTATTTTCCGTATAATACTTTGTCACCAACTTTCACAGTTAACGGTTCGTCAACTTTACCTGTACCTACAGCAACTACTGTACCTTGAGATGGTTTTTCTTTTGCTGTATCGGGGATATACAACCCTGAAGCTGTTTTTTCTTCTGCTGGAGCAGCTTCTACTACTACTCTGTCTCCGATAGGTTTGATACTTAATGCCATAATTAATTTACTTTTTATCTGTTATTGAATTTATTTTAATGTTATAATCGCTATAAACACATCATCTTTTATGCCAATTGTAATTAAGACAGCTTATAAGACAATTTTTCACAGAAAAGTTAATATCTCCATCGACAAAAATTCATTTTGCTGTCACACTGTCATTCCCAGTCTGTCAGTCTTACTTCCGTCGACAGACAGACTAATAAATTTATCGCTACATACCTGTCTTAAACAAAATATCGAACATAAAAAAGCCCCGTCTGTACAAACAAACGGGGCTCATCATTTTTTACTGACAACTATTTCTTAGCTTCTTCTGCTGGTTTTGTTGTCGGTGTAGCCGCTGGAGCCTTTTCTTGCGATTGAGCCGGAGCAGCTTGCCCTTGTCCCGCCGGAGCGCCAACAGGTTGTTGTCCAGTACCCAAGTTCAATGGACCTTGTTGTTTAGGCGCTTCGATTTGACCCCCCAATCCACCTTTAGATGTACTTGGAGACGTACCAATAACATTTACACCTAAGCTAAATACCATAATGGCAATAACCATGATCCAGGTACCTTTTTCCAAAAAGTCACCTGTACGTTTTACTCCCATAAGATTCGTTCCACCTGAAAAACCAGATGACAAACCTCCTCCTTTTGGATTTTGGATTAAAACCAAAAACGCTAAAATAATACTAGCTAATATGATTAGACCGATTAATAATCCTTGCATCTCTTTATGTTATTAATTTAATTTCTTTTCTAATTCTGTTATGCGTGCCGCAAAGTAAGCATTTTTTTCTGGATATTTCAAAACTAATTTTTTGTAAACATCTATTGCTTTTGGATATAAGCCCTGTTCCACATAGATCTTTGCAAGTGTTTCGGTAACAAGTGAATGCTGATCTTCCGAACTTTTTCTAGCTTTATTCTCCAAGTCTAACTTTTCTGCTTGCAGGGGCTGAATCATAGGTTCTTCACGAATAAATTTTTCGATTACCTCGTCTGTTTTACGCGGTATTTGAAAAGAGATTGTCGTTTTAACCTCATCACTTAACTTTGCTTCAGGCGATTGTAAATGAAAGATATTTTCCCGGATCTGTTGATCGAGTAGCTGATTATCCAGCTTCTCATGAATTTTAGCAATATCGTCATTCGAGGGCGTCATTGGGCGTAATGGAGATTTTACATAGGGCTGATAGGTATCAGCATATTCTAATCTCGTCTTATGCAACCACCACAAGAAACTGTAGGGCATGGTATCATCATCATAGACCGAAACACGCTCCTGACCATCATCCATTGTATTGGCAACAGCTTCCGCTACAACAGGTGCTACTAATGCAGGTTCCTCTGAATCGACACTATTTTCTTGCTGCTGATCGTTTGACCGAAAATAATCTTTTGCAACCCCGGCTTGAATCAAACGATCCAATTCATCAACCTCAATCTTGGATAAAACTGGTTCAGCTACCGTTTCACGCTCAGCTTCAATTTCGATAGTCCCATCATCGTCGCGAAGTGCTCCATCCACTGGAATTTCATCTGACGGCATGAATACATCAGGCTCTGTCGTTGGTTTACAATGCATAAATTCATACAACCAACTCGGAGAAGATGCATAGAGCAAAGTAGACGATAAATTCTGAACTGAACTATGCTTGCCAAAAACTTTGCGTTCATAGATAAATCGCAGGCTTTGGGCATAAGGGTATTTTTCAATCAATGCTAAAACAACATCTTCCGCCACAGTGTCGGGATGATTGATTGCTTGAAAAAAAAGCTCGTTATTGGATAATGATATATTAAGATTCATCTTGGAAATAGAATTACCAATTAGCAAACGCTTTATTGTATATATCCTCAGTTAGCATTTGAATAATTTCTTTACCCAAGGTCTCTTCTTGTGCACTCTGAAGATTACCTGCAAACTCTTTAAATCGCGTAAAAGGCTGTTCAAAATCATCCTTCGGATTAATTTTATTATGATAACTAACCTTGATTGTAATCGTCAACCTATTCATCGCTGCACGATCTGTCCCAGCTTCAACAGCTGCAGGACTTATCGAATACTCTGTAATAAATCCCTCAAAGGTAGCATCACCGTCTTGATTCACCTGACTCAATCGAGATTGGTTACGGATACGTTCTTTCAGTGCCTCCGTAAAATTCTGACTTAAGGTTGGATAAACCAAAGGAGCTATATTTTCGAAATATTGAATATTAACTGTTTTCATTCCCTCAGGAATGGATCCACCAGTAAATCCATATTTTACCCCACAACTATTCATTACAAACAAAAAGATTGTGGTGAGAAAAGCATATAAAATTTTTCTTGACAACATCTGTAAACCTTAATCTAAATTTAAGTCTTTAATTTTTCTGTACAAAGTTCTTTCAGAAATCCCCAACTCTTGCGCAGCAGCTTTACGTTTACCTCGGTGCTTTTTCAGCGCTTTTTTAATCAGATCAGACTCTTTATCAACAAGCGATAAAGATTCCTCAACTTCTTGAGCATCCTGCAGGTATTCATCCTGTGCAACAGGACTTTTTAATACGTTTGTTGTATTTGCTGGAGAATGTATGGTGAGCGTTGGGGTTGTATTATAATTTTCTGGTTCTGCTTTCAATTGTGGTTCAATCTCCTGGTATAACTGATTAATGTAAGGGGAATTTTGATCAAATGTGCTCGAATCGACACCTTTCTGAATTAATTCAACCACCAGTTTTTTCAGATCAACCATATCCTTCTTCATATCAAATAAGACCTTATACAGCAAATCTCTTTCGGAGAAATCCTCTTTTCCACCATTATTTGAAGGAACTACCGCTGGCAAACTCGTTCGGGATTCATTGGGCAGATAATTTTGAAGTGTATAGGCATCGACAACGCGTTCCTTCTCCAAAACTGCAATTTGCTCCGCAACATTTTTCAGTTGACGTACGTTTCCGGGCCAGCTATAGTTGCGCAGCATATTTTGTGCATCTTCTGTCAATTGAACCCCAGGTGTACGGTATTTCTCAGAAAAATCTACAATAAACTTACGAAATAATAAGTTGATATCTTCAGGTCTTTCACGTAATGACGGTACACGCAACGGTACAGTATTCAGACGATAATAAAGATCTTCGCGAAATTTACCTTTTTGTACAGCTTCAAATACATTCACATTTGTCGCAGCAACCACACGTACATTTGTCTTCTGTACCTTGGATGACCCTACCCGTATATACTCACCTGACTCCAATACACGTAATAATCTTGCTTGCGTACCCAAAGGCAACTCACCTACTTCATCCAGAAAGATTGTTCCACCGTCAACGACCTCAAAATATCCCTTTCTGGCTTCATGGGCACCTGTAAAGGAACCCTTTTCGTGACCAAATAACTCAGAGTCAATGGTACCCTCTGGTATAGCTCCACAATTGACCGCAATAAAAGGGCCATGCTTACGTGAGCTTAATTGATGGATAATATGCGAAAAAACCTCTTTACCACTCCCACTTTCACCTTGTATTAGTACGGAGATATCAGTTGGAGCCACTTGTCGTGCAATATCAATAGCACGATTCAACAAAGGCGAATTACCAATAATTCCAAATCTATTCTTTATATCTTGGTTATCCATAAATTTCCAGTTGGAAATAAAACAATCTAAGCTTTCTTAATCAACAATCTTTCCCAATAATGTCGCAGAGGTACATGACTCGATAAGTACATTCACATAATCGCCTTGTTTAAATCGAGGATCAATTGGAAATACCACCAATGCATTTTGATCATTACGGCCACAGAAATCAAACTCAGATCTTTTCGAAAATCCCTCAACAAGCACTTTACAAACTTTGCCAATAAAATGTTGATAACGGTATAAACTATGATCGCGCTGTTTATTGATCACTTCTGTCAAACGACGTTTTTTAACATCTTCAGGAATATCATCTGCGTATCTTTTTGCCGCCAATGTACCTGGTCTTTCTGAATAAGCAAACATATAGGCGAAATCGTATTTGACATAATCCATCATAGACAATGTTTCTTGATGCTCCTCTTCTGTTTCAGTACAGAAACCTGTAATAACATCTGTGGAAATAGCACAATCCGGAATAATACGACGGATGGCATCGACACGCTCCATATACCATTCACGGTCATAGGTACGGTTCATTAATTCCAATACTCTAGAGTTCCCTGATTGAACTGGCAAGTGAATATAATTACAGATGTTTTCATGCGAAGCGATTGCATATAAAACTTCATCTGTAATATCTTTTGGATGGGAAGTAGAGAAGCGAATACGTAAAAGCGGGCTGATTTCAGCAACCATTGTAAGCAAGCTAGCAAATGTTATGGTTTCACCCGGTTCCTCCCCTTCAGCTACTGGAGCAGTATATTTATACGAATCCACATTTTGTCCCAACAACGTAACCTCCTTATATCCTGCATTGAAAAGATCTTGGGCTTCCTTCACGATAGATTGTGGATCACGACTACGTTCACGTCCACGTGTAAAAGGAACAACACAAAAAGAACACATATTGTCGCAACCGCGCATAATCGAAATAAAAGCTGTCACACCGTTCGAGTTTAAACGGACAGGATTAATATCGGCATACGTTTCCTCCCGAGATAATAAAACGTTTACAGCTTTAGCTCCATCGTCAACTTTATCAATCAAATTTGGTAGATCGCGATAAGCATCTGGCCCCACCACGACATCCACCAACTTTTCTTCTTCTAAAAATTTCGATTTCAAACGCTCCGCCATACAGCCCAGCACACCAACGATCATTCCGGGATTTTTTGCTTTAGCAGCTTCAAATTCCTTTAGACGATTGCGTACCCGCTGTTCTGCATTTTCGCGGATTGAACAGGTATTAATAAAAACCACATCAGCTTCCTGATAATTCTTGGTTGTTTCAAATCCCTTATCCAACAAAATAGAAGCAACAATCTCACTATCCGAAAAATTCATCTGGCAACCGTAACTTTCAATATACAGTTTGCGTCCATTACTTAAAATCGGATCCTGTTCTAATAATAATGCCTCACCCTGACGAGATTCGTCGTGTTCCTTAGTGGTATGTGTTAAATCTAGCATAGCTCGATATTCAATAGAATATAATTTTTATTATTTTCGATGGAATAACTAATGCAAATACTCATCTTTTGCTGATCTGATTTCAAGCCCTTAGTTATTTCAAAGACTACAAAGTTAGAAATTTAAATCCATATAATGACAGTTTGTCAGACAGAAATATGGTTTATACTTTGTCAAATTTTAGGCGTAAATGGGCCGTATAAAAATTCGGACGGCTGTATTCCACAAAAAAAGCGCTGAATTTATCAGCGCTTTTTCTATGATTCGCAATCAAGTCAAACAGACTCCGAAAAGACCAAAGTCCTGAATCAGATTTATTGACCTGCTTGTTGTTTTGCTTCTTTCTTCATTTGATCACCTGCCACAATCACGATTTCAACACGACGATTTTGAGCACGTCCTGCTTCCGTATCGTTACTTGCAATTGGCTCAGAGAAGTTTCTACCTTCAGTTCTAATACGCGAAGACGCTAAGCCTTTAGATACCGCAAATGCACGTACAGAATTTGCGCGGTCCAAAGACACTTTTTCATTCGCAGCCAACGTACCTACATTATCTGTATGTCCGATAACCAGGATTTCAGTACCTTGTTCTTTGTTCAAGGTTGTTACCAAATTTGCGATATTATCTTTAGCTGACGCTTTTAAATCTGATTTATTGAAATCGAATAAAATACCTGAATCAAACTTAACCACGATTCCTTCCGCAGATTGTGTAACTTCCGCGCCTTCAACAGTTTTAGAAATCTCAGCGGCTTGCTTATCCATTTTTTTACCGATCAATACACCTGCAGCACCACCAATGGCAGCACCAGCCAAAGTACCTATTGCCGTATTACCAGCTTTACCTCCGATCAATGCACCCAATGCACCACCGGCAACACCACCGATTACGCCGCCTTTAGTTGTATTATTTGTATTTTGGATGGTAGAACAACTTCCAAATAACATAGCTGAGGTTGCAACTGTCAAACCTAATACAGCCAATTTTCTATTCATTTTCATATGTATGCTATCTAAGACTTTTAATATTCAAATTAAATACCGTTCTACTAAAATCAAACAAAGTGCCAAAAGATATTTTTATCAACTTTTTTGTTACAAAACACGACAAAAGGCCCTTAAAACTTCCGAAAATGACGTTGATACGCTACAAAATTTTAAATCACCTTTTCCGACCTTACAATCAGCTAACAGTAACAAAAGCAAAATGTTTTTATTTTTCTTGAGTCTTTACTTCAATATCAGGTAAAAGAGCCCCTTTAGGCCTTCCCTTGGCATTAAAGTCGTCCATAGACTGCTGTACGTAATGCATTAGATCGTACTGTCCCCAATGCTCAGCAAGATCAAACGATGGACGATAGCGTATCATAAAAGCATCTAATTCTGTACTATCCAGTTTCGTCAGGTTTTTAACAGCCTCCCGAGAAAAAATACGATCAACTTGCAACTCATCCTTCTCCCTATCCATAAAACGCCCAAAGCGTTTGGCGTTCTTGGCTTCCCGTCCAAAAAGATTATAAAGCGCTGTTGCCGGGCTACCCAGATAGGTCCCGAACTTATTTTTACCCCCATTATAAACGCCCTTTTTAGCGTAATTACTCATGGCATCATTTAATTCGGCCTCCTTTGTTTTTCGTTCAACGATGACAGTCTCCAATCGGATCCCTTCTTGCAACTCCACATAAAACTCGTTCAGGTTGGTCAGCACAGTTTTAACCGGTGAATACCCAACTTTTGTAAAAGACAAGGAATCTCCTACCGATGCATCAATCGTAAAAACACCAAAAGAGTTACTCAACGTAGACCTGTGTGTACGAATATTAAGCACCACAGCATCTCCAATGCGATTACCGTTACCTTTTTGCAGCACCATCCCCGAAACCTTCTGCAACTGTTGCGCAGTAGCACCGAAATAGGTGAATAACAGTAAAAAAAGCCCTAATATATGTATCTGTATTATTTTCATCCTAATATTTCTCTTCAATTACCCCAATTGGTTTCAGTGCGATTGTGATTCTCAACAATTTTATTGGGTCAAACATTTATTTCCGCAAGAACAGTTTATAATTTATTTCAATTTATTAATTCCCTGTTACACCTAACCTACTTTGCTAAAAGTAGTAATAGTTTGACACTTGTACTGTTAAAAAAGTTTAAATATTCTTTGTTGATCACTTGTATGGATAAAAAACAAAATTAGCGCCTTCAGCAACGACAACAAATAAGCACATATAGTCTTTCGCAGGTTTATAGTTCTGAATAAAAGAAGCCTTACGATCTTCTTGAATAATATCCATTTCTACAAACTCTTCCAATGTAGAGGCATTTATACTCCATTTCGTTTCCAATTCTTTACGATCCAATATCAGTTCACCAACAGAAACTTCATGCTGATGTGCAACAAAAATAGGATAGTCAGAATAACCTTCTTCAACAATCTCCTGCGCTACCTCACGGATTGATTCACTATAAAAATCGAGATCTACCTGCAAACTCTTCAATGGACTTTGCGCTGTAGACGCTGTATTTTCTTCTCTTGCAGATCCTGCAAATAAATCTTCTACTTCCATATGGTATCCTATTACTTCTTTAACTCCAATAAAACGACATTCTCAACGTGTTGCGTATGCGGAAACATATCTACCGGCTTGATCCGCTTCACCTCATATTTTTCGCCTAACAACACCAAATCGCGGGCCTGTGTAGCAGCATTACAACTGACATATACAATACGCGGCGATTCCATTTCTAACAAACGCGCTACAACGTCAGCGTGCATTCCTGCACGTGGTGGATCGGTAATAACCACATCCGGTTTACCGTGTTCGGCGATAAAGGAAGGGGTCAACACATCTTTCATATCACCGGCGTAAAACTTTGTATTCGTGATATCATTGATCGACGAATTCACTTTAGCGTCCTCAATGGCAGTGGGAACATACTCTACACCCACAACTTCTCTTGCCTTCTTAGCGACAAAGTTTGCAATTGTACCTGCTCCTGTATACAAATCATACACCAGCTCATCCCCCTTTAAATTGGCAAAGTCACGTGTGATTTTATACAGCTCATACGCTTGTGCAGAGTTTGTTTGATAGAACGACTTAGGCCCCACTTTGTAACGCAAGCCCTCCATCTCCTCATAGATAAAGTCACGACCTGCATATACATGAATATCCTGGTCGAAGATTGTATCATTGCGTTTCTGGTTTACGATATATAACAGGGAAGCGACTTGAGGAAACTTTTCTTTAACAAATTCCATCAACAACTCAACCTGTCCTTCTTCAGGATATGCAAACACAACGATCACCATCATCTCCCCGGTAGACGAGATACGGATAATCAAATTGCGCAATACACCGGTGTGTTCACGCAGATCGTAGAACGTCATACCTTGACTAAGCGCAAAATCACGAATGCTGTTGCGAACTTCATTTGACGGATCTTCTTGCAAAAAACAATGATCAATATCTAAAATCTTATCAAAACGCCCTGGCACGTGAAAACCTAGCGCATTCATTTCCAATTGGGACGCATCTTCATCAACTGAAGTCAACCATTTTTTGTTGGAAAATGTATATTCTAATTTATTTCTATAGTATTCCGTTTGCGCAGAGCCCAAGATACTTTCCATCGCTGAAGTATCCACTTTCCCAATACGCGATAGGGCATTATCGACAGATTGTTGCTTGAATTTTAATTGAGCATCATAGGTCATATGCTGCCATTTACATCCACCACACACACCGAAATGTTCACAAAACGGATCTACGCGATAAGATGAAGCCTCTTTTAAACTGGTTACCCGAGCTTCCGCAAAATTCTTTTTCTTGCGCATAAGCTCCACGTCAACAACATCACCGGGAACAGCTTTTTCTACAAACAAAACCAAATCTTCGGTTTTTCCAACACCTCTACCCTCTTCGGCAATATCAATGATGGCAATATCTTTCAAGAACTTTTTCTCTTGCGGAATTCTTCTACTCATAGGGTGCAAAAATACAAATTTATACCGATTTTTCATCTGCATAAATGATTTATAGCCATTGATTATCACTGGCATAAACGAGTACCTGACGGGTATGATAAGTTTCAAGCGAATAAAATACGGGGATCAGATTCGGACATTGTTCGTACCTTATTCGGATGCGATACAGATTGTGTACCAATACTGACCAGATTCTGACCTGACTCTGAACAGGAATTATCTGTTCCGAGTCAGGTCAATAATAGTTGCAAGAGTGTTCATCTCCGAAGGTGGTACGAACACAATACGAATACAACCCGGCAACAGCATGAACGTTGCAGAGCATCATAAAAAAGTGAGCATGCAAAAAAGATAAGATGTAAACCTTTTTCAGGAATGGACATCACGTCGCGAATTAGAAAGGGATGCGCGCGTTATAACAACTTTACTGAACTGTTGCCTGAACAAGATAAGGAAGGATTTCTTTCTGAAACGAAATAAAGTTTTTCCGCACATCGGCATCTGAGACAGCCGTAAAAGCAAAAGAAAACACAATACTTTTACTGGACTTGATCAAAAAGGTTAGCTTCTCTTCGCTAATCGCTTCATTTATCTTTTCATTCTGAATGAATGTACTTAAGAGCAGAAACTCCAAATCTTCAGACAGCGTTTTTAAATATTCTTGGGCGTTTGCAGATTCCCGGATAAATTCCCAGCCGATCAATTCATTGCAAGCCGTATAGGTCAGTCGGCTTACCCGCAATATTGTTGAAGCCAAAAACGAAGCCATATCATCTTCATATTTGGTTGTTTTCAAAATATCCTGCAGACTCGCACGAAGATAATCCATGAGAATGGCATGCAGGATCATTTCTTTACTATCAAAATACTTGTACACTGTCGCCTTCGCAATCTTAGCTTTTTTTGCCAATGTGTTCACACTGGTTTTATGATAGCCATTTTGACGAAAGAGCTCACGTGCTGTTCTTTTTATGGATTCAATAATATAATCTGGTTCCATATACGTTAGATCGTACGAATGTTGAAAGTCATCTACAAAGCCTAAAGACCAAAAAGCATCACATTGTTCTCTTGCCTAGTTATCGTAGAGAATAATGTGATGCCACAATCTTTACAATGAATAATTTATATTAATTCAGTCTCAAATTGAGACAAGAAACGTGTGTCATTTTCTGAGAAAAGACGTAAGTCTTTAATCACATATTTAAGGTTTGTGATACGTTCTATTCCCATACCAAAAGCAAAACCAGAATACTTTTTACTATCGATACCACAGTTATCAAGCACGTTAGGATCGACCATACCGCAACCTAAAATTTCTACCCAGCCAGAGTACTTACACAAGTTACACCCTGCCCCCTTGCAGATTGTACAGGAGATATCCATTTCGGCCGAAGGTTCAGTGAAAGGAAAATAGGACGGACGGAAACGCACTTTGGTACCTTCACCATACATCTCTTGAACAAAATGATATAACGTTTGTTTCAAATCGGCAAAAGAAACATTTTCGTCTACATATAAACCTTCTACCTGATGAAAGAAACAGTGCGCACGGGCTGATATAGCTTCATTTCTATAAACACGTCCAGGCATTATCGCACGAAATGGCGGTTTACCGGCTTCCATTAAACGCACCTGAACCGAAGAGGTGTGCGTTCTCAATGTAATGTCATTACCTTCTTGTTTTTTGATAAAGAAAGTATCTTGCATATCACGCGCAGGATGTTCCGGCGGAAAATTTAGTGCGGAGAAATTATGCCAATCATCTTCAATTTCCGGTCCTTCTGATACAATAAAGCCTAATTTCTTGAAAATTTCAACAATTTCTTTACGAACTAAAGAGATGGGATGTCTAGACCCCAGCTGAAAACCTTGACCAGGCAATGTTAAATCACCCGCTAGTTCCTGGGATTTTTGCTTCTCACCAGACCCGAACTTTTCTTGTGCTTCTTTGAATGTATTTTCTGCTAACTGCTTAAATTCATTCAACACTTTTCCCAAAGTACGCTTCTCTTCAGGCGTAACTGTTTTGAATTCATCAAAAAGATTTTTCACAATCCCTTTGGAAACCAAAAACTTCAATCTGAAATTTTCTACATCGGCTGAAGAAGCTGGCGCAAATGCCTTAATCTCTTCAGTATACTGCGTAATTCTATCTTGCAACATAATTAGAGCAAACATAGCCAAAATTTCCACCAAAAAGAAATTTTGAACTTCGACCGGGCATTAAAAACATCACAACAGAAACAGCATGCTCGCTTGGGAGAAAGGAATCAGATTATACGGCTAAAACGCTGATAAAACAAAAGAGCGGGCTTAGTTGCCTGCTCTTTTGTTTTATCGATGATTTTACAATAGTTATTATACATGTAAAGTTTTTACATAATCTCAAATTCTTCAGCTTAAAATGGTAATGGATTATCCTCCTGATCATTCTCCGTAAAATCGACCTCCACTTCCTTATCTTCGACTTTTTGCGCCTGCGTGTTTGCTGTATTACCAGCACTTACACCAGCATTCGGTTCAAAATCCGATTTACGACCTAAAAGCGTGAAGGTTTCAGCGACAACCTCTGTAGCATATCGTCTAATACCCTCCTTATCCTCATAAGTACGCGTCCGCAGTCGACCTTCAATATAAACTAACTTCCCCTTTGTTAGATATTTTACAGCCACGTCAGCCAGACCTCGCCACATTACAATATTGTGCCATTCGGTTTGTTCTACTCTTTTCCCGTCTTTGTTATACGTTTCTGATGTTGCCAATGGAAAACTGGCAACAGAGACATTACCTTCTAAATAGCGAATTTCGGGATCTTTTCCAAGATGTCCCACTAAAATGACTTTGTTAACTCCTGACATAATTTAAAAGCATAAATGGTTAAAAATTTGACCTTTCCAAAAAGGTAAAGATCAACTTGTGTTTAGCTAATTTATCTAAATCTTTTAGAAATACATAATCCCAATTGGATTTTTTTTGAATTAGATCGCCTTTTAACCGCACCTCAAAAAATGTCGCGTAGATATTCTGATGACTCAGGATATGTTTTGTCTGCTGCTGTAAAACATAAAGTTGTGCATCGGGGCCGAAACAGGAAATAAACCACTCATCGCTAAGAACATCCGGGATAGACAAGCTGTAGTTAGACTCCAAAAGCGGAAACTCATATAGGTTCTGCCAAACGTCACTTGCACCGCGTTTGGACATCAGTATCCGATCGTTGTCCTTCAAGATAAAATAATTAAAGTATCTATCTTTACTTGCCTTGGCTTTAAGCTTTACAGGCAACTGCTCTACCTGCCCCTGACTCAGCGCATAACAGGAAGGACGAAACATACAGAATTCACATAAAGGCAGCTTGGGCTTACAATGAGTAGCCCCAAAATCCATAATTGCCTGATTATACAATGCCGGGTGTTTACGATCAAGATTTTCTTTAGCGATAGCTGTAAAAATCTTCTTTCCTTCTGTAGAATTGATAGGTGTTTCTATGCCATAGTATCGCGCTAGTACACGAAACACATTTCCATCCAATACCGCCTGGGCTTCATCGTTCGCAAAAGAAGATATCGCCGCAGCAGTATACTCACCTATTCCCGGAAGCGTTATTAATGTTTGATAATCTACCGGAAAGACACCCTGATACTGATCGCGAACAATTCGGGCAGCCTTATGCATGTTCCGTCCTCGAGAATAATAACCCAGACCTTGCCAAAGATGGAGAATATCATCTTCTTCTGCATTCGCAAATTCCACAACATTCTTAAATCGCTCGACAAAACGTACATAATAGGGTAAGCCCTGTTCGACACGAGTCTGTTGCAGAATAATTTCAGAAAGCCATATTTTGTAGGCATCTTTTGTTTCTCGCCACGGCAGATCTCGTTTATGCTGTCGATACCATGCTTGCAATTCCTCGCCAAATTTCATAGCGACAAAAATGCGCAATTTTTCGCTAAAACCAGCATTTCATCATTCGAGGATAGGCCTACGAATGTAGGTAATCTGCTCATCAGGTTCCAAAATCGTATTTTCCAACGTGATAAAGCCCTTGTATTTTTCTTTTAGCGCCTGATAGAGGCGTCCGTCATAGGAAACAGCAAATCGCCCATCTGCTTTGAGATAAACTGGCAGATGCCGATTGCCCACGTCGAAGCAGAACTCGCCCACAACTGATAGATTCTGACAATCCAACAATACACAAAGACAAGGTAAAATGTTGACCTGGATAAATAAATCACCGCGATGATAAATACACTGTCCTGAACGCAGTGCGCTGCTATCATCGCGCTGTATGCGCACCAGATTACCCTTTCTTGTTTTTCGCTGGATAACGCGCTTATTTACTTCATAATAGGAAAGATCCAAAATATCT
This sequence comes from Sphingobacterium sp. UBA7631, assembly GCF_002483935.1. Lineage (NCBI taxonomy): Bacteria > Pseudomonadati > Bacteroidota > Sphingobacteriia > Sphingobacteriales > Sphingobacteriaceae > Sphingobacterium > Sphingobacterium sp. UBA7631. The sequence goes on along the minus strand of NZ_DLIX01000003.1, from coordinate 143,353 downwards.
GAATCGCGGCCCAGCTTCAATTGGTCAAAATCAGGGATAACATCAATCCATATCTCCTCGTGCAGGCTCTCCTTATGCATAATTAGTTCCTTCCACCACGACAGCTTCCATCAACTCGGGCTTACTTTTTCGACGGGGTTTGCGCTGTTCAATGACGCTGATTTCCTCGGCCTTCGATTTCTCATCTTCCGCTATCGCTTCAACTGTTGTCTCTTCCTTCTTTTCAGAAAGCTTATATTGTGTAAAATCCCAACACAATTGGCCCAACATGTGTAAGAAGTCGTACAATAACTCTCCATCAGTACCCAAAGCACGCAGGATAACCACATCTTTTGAAGCCTGTGTAAAACCATAAGAAATATCGTTGTATTCGACAGTTAAGATTTCATCCAATTCATATTTTAATTCTTGCGCAAAAAGAGCCGAGAACACAAAAGTGGCCTGATGGGTGTATCCCTCAAAAAACAACATCTTCTGTATCGGCTGACTTTTGGGCCGCAAAACCTGATTGTCAATAAAAGACAGTTTACCATTTCTAAAAATCTTGGTTTGCGTATGCAGACTATCAAACTCAAATGCCTCTTTCATGTGGATTCTACCCACACTAATAATATCCCCCCACATCAAAACCGCATCTTCAGCCAAGTGAATATGATTGCTAGCCTTGAAAATAGAATCCTTAAACGGCGTTACTGGATGTGGAATGTAATGAAATAGGCCTCCGGCATCCACATGCACATCCGTATGTTGCTTTGCTCCCGTTTTCATGGGGTGAAGCTTATTGAAGGACTGTGTAAAAAGCTTCAATTGTGCATCTTTTTTCACACGAACATCAATATGCAAATAATCCGTATCCATAATACCAGGCGATGCACTCATGATGATCATTTCCAAATGGTTGGTCAATCCTGCAGCGCCATAATGCGTTAGTTTATAAGGTGCATTATGATAACTCTCCTTCAATCTGCTTCTGCCGTCCTCTTTGGCAACATTTAATACGATTTTGCTATCCATATACGATAAAATTTAGCCTACAGGCTCCAACAAAGCATACTTTTTGATCCATGATTTTACATCTTCCAAACCTTCTAAAGTCATTAAGTTTGTAAAAATAAATGGTCGTTCACCGCGCATGCGGATGGTGTCCTGACGCATCACTTCCAAGTCCGCATTTACATAAGGGGCAAGGTCTATTTTATTGATCAACAACAGATCCGAGCGCGTAATACCTGGCCCGCCTTTACGTGGCATTTTTTCGCCTTCAGCAACATCAAGAACGAATATGGTCAAATCGGCTAGATCCGGACTAAACGTGGCTGTCAGATTATCACCCCCACTTTCAACAAATATCAGTTCCACATCCTCAAAACGATGCGCTAATTCTTCTACAGCTTCAATATTCATCGAAGCATCTTCACGGATTGCCGTATGCGGGCAACCTCCTGTTTCAACACCAATAATACGTTCAGCGGGCAGTGCCGAATTCTGCTGTAGATACATCGCGTCCTCACGCGTATAAATATCATTCGTTACAACACAAATACTATAATCTGCCGACATCGAACGTGTCAACCGTTCAATAAGTGCCGTCTTGCCAGAGCCCACAGGACCAGCAACACCAATTTTCACGTAATTTCTCTTAGACATCTTTATTTCAATTTTTTTACGAAATGTAAATTCTCGTGTATAATTTTTCATGTTGCATGCATCGAATATCCTGAGCGATACAACAATTTCCAATCAGATCCTCATCCAGTTCGGGCTGTAATCCGACCAATTTATTAATCAAGGGCTGCAGTTTAAACAAAATCTGCTGTGCATCCATTTGGCTAATGGGAACCAGTTTGGCACAATTCGTCATAATACCATTCAAAGAATTATAATAAAAAGCGCTCAGTGCGTCTGCATAACTAATTTCCTGTGCGTGGGCAAACATGGCAAATGCCATTGCATAGTGACCATGCAGTTCTTGCGCATTGATAGCCTTTAGATAAGCCGAACAACGCTTGACCGGTTTTAACTTTTCTGTTAATTTCAAAAACCGTATTCCCAATTTTTTACTGGCATCCCGAATCTCATAAGGGGCTTTGAAAGCAGTAATCAATGCATCCAGTTCAGCGATCTTTTTCCTGGTTGCTCTTGATTCACACAATTGCCAGGCCTTATGAAAAAAAGCGGCATCGTTGTAATAGAAGCTATGCTCCAATAAAGTCTGTGCATATTCTTTTGCTGTTTTAGCATCATGTACAATCTCTTTATTGATATAGGTTTCCAAGCCGTAGGAATGTGTGAAGCCTCCAATCGGAAATACAGAGTCGTTAATCTGCATTAATGTCAACAATGGATTCATATGTAATCGTTATTAATTAAGTATTAAAGCCCCTTGGCCAAGGTAATTTTATGCTGGACTACAGCATACTGATGTATGCGTAAAGTATGGGTTCTTTCAATCACCCGTAACTCTTTCGTCGGTGTAAAACCGGCCCTTTCTAAGGTTTCCCAAAGGGGGTTTTCATACGCTGCAATAATTTCATGCGCAGCGTTTATGAAAACAGGGATATGTTTATTGCCAATCTCGAGACATATCCGAGCCATATCCAAGAGGTTTTTGGGGCGTACGACAAGGCAAGGACAGGGCAATATTCGAACAGCGATACGCAGGTCCTTTGTTTCAAACAAAATATCACCGTCGAACAAGGATTCCGTTCCTAAATTTTTAAAGCCTATTTCGCGGCCTGCAACAGTGAAGCCCCGGATAATACGTCTTTCCGTATCGAACCATTCGAGTTCTAAAAAATCAAGTTCAACGCCGTCCTGATCGGTGCCATCGGTCCAAATATTCCCCTTAATGTCTCTTGCTAACAACATAAATAACCAATTAGAATAAGAAGTACCGTTGGGCCATTGGAAGTTCCTTCAACGGTTCACAGGTTGCCAACACACCATCTACTGTTACTTCGTATGTTTCTGGATTAACGACGATATTTGGTGTAGCATGATTATGTACCATATCTTTTTTCATCACCGTACGACATCCCTCCACAGGCAGACATTTACGCGATAAATTCAATTTTTGAATATTTCCGTTCTCCAACGAAATTTTCGAAACGAAATTGAAGCATAGTTTTGAAACTGCTTTACCGTAATTTCCAAACATTGGCCTATAAATAATTGGCTGTGGTGTCGGAATTGACGCATTGGCGTCCCCCATTTTAGCGCCCAAAATCATACCGCCTTTGATGATCAACTCGGGCTTTACACCAAATAATTCCGGTTTCCAAAGGATCAAATCGGCATACTTTCCTTTTTCAATCGAACCGATATATTGATCAATACCATGTGCTTTAGCAGGGTTGATTGTAAATTTAGATACATAACGTTTGACACGGAAGTTATCATTTTCTTTGCCTTTATCTTCAGCTAAAGGGCCGCGTTGGATTTTCATCTTATGGGCCGTTTGGAATGTACGGGAAATAACCTCTCCCACACGTCCCATCGCTTGGCTATCCGAACTCATAATGGAGAATACACCCATGTCTTGCAAAATATCTTCGGCAGCGATGGTCTGAGGACGTATACGTGAATCAGCAAATGCCACATCTTCCTTCACATTTTTATCCAAGTGATGGCAGACCATCAACATGTCCAAATGTTCTTCAGCAGTATTTACCGTAAAAGGTTTTGTTGGATTGGTAGATGCAGGGAGGATATTGGGATACATGGCGATCTTAATAATATCCGGAGCGTGTCCACCGCCAGCTCCTTCCGTGTGGAAAGTATGGATCACACGACCATCTATGGCGGCAACAGTATCTTCCAGGAAACCGGCTTCATTCAGCGTGTCGGTATGGATTGCGACTTGTACATCGTATTTATCAGCAACTTTCAATGCCGCATCAATTGTTGCCGGAGTAGCCCCCCAATCTTCATGGATTTTGACACCCAGTGCTCCAGCTTCAATTTGTTCTTCGATAGGTTTAGTGGTCGATACGTTACCTTTACCGAAAAAGCCAACATTGATAGGAAGGTTTTCAAAAGCTTCAAACATACGCTCGATATACCACTTTCCTGAAGTCACTGTCGTGGCCAGTGTTCCGTCGGCTGGTCCCGCACCGCCACCAATGAACGTGGTTACTCCAGAATATAGGGCTGTTTCAATCTGTTGCGGCGAGATAAAGTGAATGTGCGTATCAATACCGCCGGCAGTTAGTATATAGCCTGCTCCCCCATGTACTTCCGTAGACGCACCGATGATCATGCCCTCGGTTACACCATCCTGTACATCTGGGTTTCCAGCTTTACCAATACCGACAATTTTACCATCCTTAATTCCGATATCACCTTTTACGATACCCCAGTGGTCGATGATAATGACATTAGTGATGCAAAAATCCAATACCCCCTCATCACGCAAGGCACGGGCAGATTGTCCCATACCGTCACGAATGGTTTTACCACCGCCAAACTTGTTCTCTTCTCCGTAAACATTGAAATCTTTTTCAATTTCAATGAAAAGCTCTGTATCTGCCAGACGAACCTTATCTCCAGTGGTGGGTCCAAAAAGAGCAGCATATTTGTCTCTTGGGATATAAAGTTCCCCATCAACATATTTTACAGATGATTTATCTAAACCTAGTTTATCTAAACCAAGCGCATGTAGACCAACAGTAGTTCCCAACGTGGTGAGTCCTACGACTTTAATCCATTCGCGTCTATTCCATCCTCCCATAGTTACTTCGATTGTCTGAATTTTAATTTTTTCATTTTATCAATGGCTTTGCTTTTCACCGATTGATCTGTATACTTACCATTTGTCAATCCATTAAAACCGTGGATTTCCTTACTTCCGCCAAACTCAACCAGAACAACTGATTTTTGTTCCCCTGGTTCAAAACGGACAGCGGTACTGGCTGGAATATTCAAGCGCATCCCAAACGCTTTCTCTCTGTCGAAGGAAAGCAACTTGTTGGCTTCAAAGAAATGATAGTGTGAACCCACCTGAATAGGTCGGTCACCTTCATTTTTCACAACGATGCTTGTGGTTCTGTGCCCAACATTAGCTTTGATTTCCTCTTTTTTTAAAATGTATTCTCCTGGAATCATATCATTCAATATTTATTAACGAATAGGATCATGGACAGTCACCAATTTAGTACCGTCCGGAAAAGTTACTTCGATCTGAACATCATGGATCATTTCGGGCACTCCTTCCATGACTTGGCTCCTTTTCAATAAAGTAGTACCATAAGACATTAAGTCCGCCACAGACCTCCCGTCCCTAGCCTCCTCCATGATCTGGGCACTGATGTAAGCGATACACTCTGGATAATTTAATTTTACCCCGCGTTTCAATCGCTTAGCCGCCAATTCGCCGGCCAAATGCAACAGCAGCTTTTCTGTTTCTCTCGGTGTTAAACGCATAAAAAAATAGTTATTTGTTAATTTGTTAAAGGAATTATTATAAAACTGGAATGGTAAAATATGCCCCAAAGGCTAAGCGGTTGTACTGACTCTTGGCCATATCCATATAGTCCTTATAGTTTACGGTGTTACCGACGTAACCTAGATAGAACCGAAGATCCTGGTTATGAAACGGCTTATGTTGCAAAGCCGCAAAATAGGTCCAGTTTTGGCGAAAATTCTTGCCGAGTTGCTTATCATCCCGCGATCCCGCAATCTCATAGCCACCTTTCAACGCCAGCTCCCATTTTTTACTCAAAAATTGATCATAGCGCAGTATGGCAGAGCTGTAGTTTACATCTTTGGCCAATACACGGTTCTCGCCAGTTCGACCATAAAATTCGTTGATCGCGGAAGATGCAATCATTGCATGATCGACAGCAAGATAAGAGTACTGTAAATCAAGATATAGCATCTGCTTTGCTGTTTTGAATTTATTCGCTAATGAAATGGCATGATTGGTATGTCCCTTTGCGAACTGAGCGATGTTGTAAGACCATTTCGTATTAAAACGTTTGTCCATAAATGCACCCACCCATGTGAAATAGGCTCCCATAGGCACAGTAGAGCGTTCCAAATCACCTACAGCAAAACCATTTTTTGTATGAAGCTCCATAAAACTATCATTGGTTGTGTTGTAAACTTGGGCATGCAACGAATGATTCGGGTTGACTTCATAGGATAACATTCCTCCGACGACGAAGAGATTCAATATACGGTCTACATAGTCTGTGAACTTATATTCGTAAATTGGGTTATTTTCGAACTCATAACTCCCGACCATTGCACTTTGTTTACCGGCCGTAACAGACCATTTGAGATCCTTGCCAAACTTGTACTTAATATAAGCCATATCCAAGGCACGCGATCCATTATCCTGACTCGTTGGAGCAAATGACCTATTGAGGCGAAAACGTACTTTATAGGATAATCGATCATTGTATTCCCCGCTCATCAGAATACGGGCGTCATCAAGGTTTGCTTTTGCTTGAGAAGCACCCTCGCCATTGTCCGTTTGCAGACCTGCTCTTAACAGGACATCCAATTTAAATGATTTTGCTCTCGCGGGTTCTTTCAGTAGCAAGCTGCTTCTCTGTGCCTGAACAGAGTCCGTTTGGACCTGCTCCTGCGCATGCAATGATGCTACGCCAATCCCAAGTGTTGTAAAAAGTAAACGTGTTTTTTTCATCCTTATAGTGTATTCCTCTAGGGTAAAGAAGCCATCCCGCAGTTTCAAAACAGAATTCGATTCAAAACAACAAGATAGATCCATGCTTTATACTTATCTCCGGTACAAGTATATCACAGCCACCTAAAAATGGAATAAGGATGAGATTAAAATGAAATTAGAAAGGAGTTTTTGGAATTGTAACAACGACCAAAGTGCCTTGACCTTCCTTTGAATGGAGGAGCAATTCAGCACCATGGAGGTCAAAGATATTTTTGGCTAAAACAAGCCCCAAACCATTGCCATAGATATCACCGACATTAGAAGCGCGGTAAAAAGAGGTAAAAATATGTGGCTGGTCTTTTTTAGGAATACCGATCCCTTGATCAAACACTTTTATCGTAATATTTTTGCTATCGCTACTTATTGCTACGCCAACCTGCAGTCCATTGCCGTACTTAAATGCATTTGAAATAATATTGCTAAAGGCAATAAAAAACAGATCCGGATTCGCCAAAACCGTAAGTTCATCACTATCTTCCGGGATTTCCGTTAGATCAAAAGAAAGCTTGAGGTCCTTATGAATACTTTTTTCCGCTTTATAAATTTCATAGAGTAACTCGTCAATTCGAATAATTTCTTTATTGTCCACTTCCCCCTTGAAACCCATGCGAGACAGCTGCAAAAGATTATTGATAATCAACTCCATTTTATCCGCATATTTTGCGATAGTCTCCAGGGAATAATAGGCTTCATGCTCTTTCGACAAGAGCTGTTGCGCCAATTCGGCTTCTCCCCCAATAATTGTAAGTGGGGTCTTTAGCGAATGTGAGGCATTTCCGATAAAACTCTGTTGCGATTGAACCGAAATATCCAATCGGTTAAGCATTGAATTTAAGTTCGCAATCAAAACACCCAATTCATCTTTGCTATTACTGAATTTACTGAACAGGCGATGGTCTAAATGGGCGATATCAACTTTATCTAAATCATTGTTGATATCTTTAATAGGTTTCAATAATCGGTCAGCAAAGTAAAAAGACATGAGTACGATTAAAAAAATCGCCAAAATCCCACCTGTGATCAGTGTCTGATCCAATTGACGCTGTTCCTCATGACCGTAATCATCGATCCCTTCCGATACAACAATCAAATTCTCGTGGTGAAGATGATCTTGAAAGAATACCGCTACAAAAGCAGTCTTACCATGCATGTATCTTCCCTTTCCATGGCGAATTACGTCGGTATAGAATGTTTCGGGCATGGGCAACTCAGGCCGCATTTGAACACGATCACTTCCTTTAACAACACGAATAAGATGGTCTGTTCCCTCAGATAACTGTTTCAGGTATTTACGTTTTACCTGAATATAGAGCGCTCTATTTTCATCCTTCTGATGGACGATGTGATCTCCAACAATCACGGCATTCTCTTCTAGCCGATGAAAAAATTTAGTTTGCAGACTGTCGTACGTGAAATAAGACACATAAATGGCAAAAACAACAAGCAGCAGGGTACTGATGATCGAAAATAGAAGAACTATTTTGGTCCTAATTTTCATGACGGATTACATAGCCCATACCAATCACTGTATGGATAAGTTTACGCGAAAATTGTTTATCGATCTTTTTCCGAAGGTAATTCACATATACGTCAACAACATTGGTACTTAAGTCAACATCCATACCCCATACTTCCTCCAGGATATCGATCCGGCTCAATACCTTATTTCGATTGAGCATTAAAAATTCAAGTAGACGAAATTCAGTAGCGGTAAGAATAATAGGAGAATTGGCACGTTGAACCGATTTGCTGTCTCTATCCAATTGAAGATCGTCAAATACCAATATATTTTTCTGCTCGGTCACTGTTTTGGATTTGCGGCTGTAGCGGCTGATTCGAGCCTTTAATTCCTCTAAACGGAAGGGCTTCGTCAAGTAATCATCCGCATCCCTGTCAAATGCCTCGACGATGTCCTCCGTTTGATTTAATGCCGTCAAGATAATAATAGGGACTTCGTTGTTTGACATCCGAATGTTTTTACAGACATCCAAACCATTCATACCAGGCAACATTACATCCAACAGGATGAGGTCATAATGATTCAATCCCGCCATTTTTAGACCAGTATAACCGTCCATAGCAATACTAATATGATAGCCTTCTTCTTTTAAGCCTCTTTCGATCAATGATATGACAGATGGTTCGTCCTCAATTAGTAATAGTTCCACAGGTATCTCTTTTAAACAGTAAAAAATTCGAGGTTTGTAAAATACAAAATTAACATGTCACCTTTTTTCAAAAAGCTACATTCTTAAATTATTTTCGCTTTTTCTTGACGATTATATGATAATAACACATAAAATAAGTATAAAAACACATCCACCCTCAAGATCCCTTAACCACCGCCATGACATCAATTTACTTCAAGTGGTATAGCGATATACCGCAACTCAAAACCTCTACTTAAAAGAATCAGACTATTCTTAACACTTGAAACTTAGCACAGACCAAAAACCGGATTTAAGCATTCAAATACAATAATATCTATTTTTGAAAGAATTTCCACAAATAACGAAAGATTATTTCAAAAATCAATTGAATTTCAATATTTTTGTAGCTCAAAATCACACGATGAAACAATTTATTCTTTGTTTACAGCTGGCATTTTTACTCCTTATAGGACAAGGACATGCTCAGGAGAAACTATATAAAATTTCATACCAATTTGCTGATCCTGAAACGGGAACAGATACGGCATCTTCAGAATTCATCAAAATATTGGCTGGAAATAAGGAAGCGTTAATGCAGGCCTTCATCGCGAAAGACCAGATGCGCATTGAAAGTTTATTATTTGGAAAATCGATACAGATCAGCAATATCCGCGAAGGCAGTTCTTTTCTACTGGATGAAGTAAATAAAACCTATACCGCAACAGAACTGGCCACGGGCAAACTCATTGAGACTTCCGCAAACGAAGGCGATAATTATGCCTATTCAGGGGATTTTGAGATCAGCTTAATTCCCAATCAAAAGAAGATAATTGCAGGAATCACCTGCGAAAAAGCGACATTCAATCTAACAGGTAGTCAAGATCCACAAACGGAAATTACCGTTTGGTATGCACCCAAATTACCAAAGTTATACTGGGGCACTTACGATTATCTCGAAAAAGTACCTGGGGCAGCGCTCTATATCGGATCGGCGGGTTTAGGAATTCAGGCCACTAAAGTCGAGGAGATACCATTCGACCAATCGCTCTTTGAAGTCCCAGCAGATTACGAAGAAGGTGAAGCTACAGATGAAGCTGTAGATTCCACGTTAAACGACCATCTATCTTGGTATCAAGATTCCAGCACATCATATTTTGGTGTACAGGACAGCTTAGGAAACAAATTAACACCAGCAAAATATACGGCAATATATAGCTATGTAGGAGACTATGCCATCGTAAACGATGCAGCGCAAATGTTTGGCTTGATAGATCTCCATGGCAAAGAAGTTATTCCATGTCAATATGAATCGCTCAGTTTAGAAACCGAAGGCGGTCCTGTGGTTTATATGAGCGATCTTAAGTATGGACTTCTGGATACAAACGGTAAAATATTGCTGAAGGCGAAGTATGACTTTATTTCAGTACCTAGCCCAGCATATGGACTTTTTACGGAAGGAGAATACACGGGTATTATTGATCAAAAAGGCACCGTTTTACTTCCTGCCAAATATGAGACCATTTCAGATTATCGCGATAATCTCGCGTTAATTATAGTAAACCAATCCTACCAGCTTATTAATAAAACGGGGCACAATCAACTTAAGACGGACTATGAATTTCTGTCTTTTGCAGGAGAGAAACTTCTTCTGGCCTTTAAAGACGACAAGTATGGATACATTGATTACACAGGAAAAGTCGTGGTCCCAATTAAATTTCAGAATGCCCAAGCTTTTGAAAACGGGCTAGCGCTTGTAACGGAGGATCTAGAGAATTTTTACTATATTGACGCAAAAGGGAAGTTTATCAAGAAATATGAAGAGTAATCCACAGACATTCCACTTGTCGACATTGCATCGTGGAAAATACATGTTAATCTTGCTGGTTTCAATCTTTTTGATCGGAATGGGCATGTCTAAAGTTCCCATACAAGAAATTCTCAAGATTATTGTTGCTCTTTTAATGATCCCTTTAGCACTGTATTTGGCCATAAAGTGTTCGACTTTATCATCGACTTGGGTCTTGGACGAAAATACACTGCAGATAAGCAATGCTAAAAAAACAATCGTTTTCCCTCTGAATAATATTTCTCATATCAGGAATCTTAAACGTTCTGGCGGAAACCTGATCATTATCAACCAAAACAAAGGACCGGCTTTTCGTACTTGGCGCAACAAATTATTTCAAAAAGAAGATGATCTTCCTCTGCTAACCGAAGCCCTAAAGACCGCAGACATCGAATATTACGACCTATAAATTCTTTCTTCCTTCGGTAACATTTGTTACAGGCTTTTGCAAAGGCAGTATGTACCTTTGTAACATCACTTAAGAACATTGTTATGCTATTGGAATACATTAAACAACCATGGCCCTGGTATATTTCAGGACCTTTAATTGCGCTGGTCATGTACCTGCTGCTCAAACAGGGGAAGGATTTTGGCATGTCCAATAATCTACGCACCATGTGTACTGTATTAGGTGCCGGAAAAACTTCCTCTTTTTTCAGATTCGATTGGAAGACCCAATCATGGAATTTATTGGTGGTACTCGGGACAGCGATTGGCGGTTTTATTGCACATCATTTTCTGAGCGATGGCGCTGCAAGCCAGATTAATCCCAAAAGTATTGCCGACCTAAAAGAGCTGGGTATTATCGACCAGCTACAAGGCTACCTTCCTGAATCCATTTTCGTTTTCGACGGATCTTTGTTTCAGTTTCTAATTTTAAGTATTGGCGGTGTATTGATTGGATTTGGAACACGCTATGCTGGTGGATGTTCATCAGGCCATGCTATTTCTGGGCTTAGCAATTTTCAGCTTCCTTCTTTGATTGCCGTTATAGGTTTCTTCCTAGGCGGGATCATCATGGTTCATTTTTTATTCCCACTAATTTTCGCATAAATGAAAGCACTAAAATTTATTTTCATCGGTATATTGTTTGGAATCATCTTATACAAATCGGAGGCCGCGTCATGGTATAGAATCTACGAAATGTTTCAATTTCGTTCCTTTCATATGTATGGCATCATCGGTACAGCACTGACCACAGCAATTATAATCGTACAGATCATCAAGAGAAAGCGAATCAAAGATAGTAACGGGATGCAAATAGCATTCTATGACAAAGACAAAAGTATTACACGATACCTGGTCGGAGGAACAATCTTTGGCTTGGGATGGGCATTGACAGGTGCGTGTCCGGGCCCCATGTTTGCCCTAATCGGTGCCGGTTATTGGACTATTGGAATCGTCCTTCTTTTTGCTTTGTTAGGTACTTGGCTTTATGGGCTGTTGCGCAATAAGTTGCCGCATTAAGTTGAACAGACTTTGTTATGAAACTACCTCATATATCCGAAATCTGAGGCCTGTACCTGGAGTTTAAATTTTAGAAAGAGAACATGGAATTAATATTTATAGCTGGTTTTATATTAGCTGTTCTGGTCGGGCTATCAATGGGCTTGATGGGTAGCGGCGGAAGTATTCTAACATTGCCCATCTTTGTTTATATTTTTCATATAGAACCTCAATATGCATTGGACTATTCGCTGTTTTCTATAGGAATATTAGCCTTGGTCGGATCAATTTCTCCGTTGAAAAAAAGAGAAATTGATCTGAAAACTACGGCCATTTTTCTCTTTCCATCGCTAATTTCTGTCTTTCTGACCAAGCGTTATCTGCTTGTAGCCATACCAGAGTCATTTCACCTGGGCGAAATAGCGGTTTCCAGAAACCATATCATCATGTTACTTTTCTCGATGGTGATTCTGATTTCTGCAACAGCAATGGTGCGAAAACGTAAACAGGTTCAGCACGATCAATTCAGAAGCGGAATTGGTCAGATTTTCAACGTTGTCCTCGTCGGATTGCTCGTCGGTACCATGACTGGCTTGGTGGGCGCGGGAGGAGGCTTTATCATTGTACCTGCCCTCGTTTTACTCTTAGGAATCCCACTTAAACAGGCCATTGCCACTTCGTTGTTTATCATCGGTTTAAACGCTTCATTCGGTTTGATCGCGAATTATCAGTTCCTGGAACATATGAATTGGTTTATATTGGTTACCTTTACGTTAATCACTTTAATAGGCCTCCAAATTGGTTCCAAATGGAAAGACAAATTAGATGCAGCAAAATTGAAAGGTATTTTTGGGTACTTTTTAATTAGTATTGGCATCCTAATCTTTGCTTTCGAATTCATTCAATTTGTAAATCATTAAAATCACACGCTATGTTTTTTCAACACATTTTTGAGTCATCTTTAGCACATTCAAGTTATATCATTGGTTGTCAAGCCAAGGGTGTCGCTATTGTCATTGACCCTAAAAGAGATGTAGACAGCTATCTTGAGATTGCACAAAAGAATAATCTGACCATAACGCATATTGCGGAAACACATATCCATGCCGACTACCTTTCAGGTACGCTAGAGTTAGCCGCATTGACAGGCGCCCAACCTTATCTATCCGATGAAGGTGGAGAAGATTGGCACTATGAATTCCCACATATTGGATTAAAACATGGCGATCAATTTCACGTTGGAAATCTGATTTTCCAGGTTATCCATACACCCGGACATACGCCCGAGAGTATCAGTTTTGTATTGATTGATACGCCTGCAACCATGGAGCCGGTCATGCTATTTACAGGTGACTTTGTGTTTGTTGGCGATATCGGACGCCCAGATCTGTTGGAAAATGCAGCGGGAATGGTCGGAACCAAGGAAATTGGGGCCCACCAAATGTACCGATCGTTACAACATTTCCTGACGCTACCTGATCATATTCAGGTATGGCCCGCGCATGGGGCCGGATCCGCTTGTGGAAAGGCGCTGGGCGCCGTTCCGAGTTCAACGGTTGGTTATGAAAAAATACGCAATTGGGCACTTCAATACCAAAACAACGAAACAGCCTTCGTGGAAGAACTATTATCAGGACAGCCCGAACCACCACGCTATTTTGCCATGATGAAAAAACTCAACAAAATAGCGCGGCCATTGCAAACGGCAGTTCCTCAGTACAACAAGTTAACGAACGAAACTTTTCTGGATTTATACCAGCAAGGAACAACCGTCATTGATACACGCTACAAGTTTGATTTTGCCAAAGGGTATCTCCCCAATAGCATCAATATTCAGAACAACAAAACATTTAATACCTGGGCTGGCTGGATCCTTAATTACACAGATCCGTTTATACTCATTGTAGCGGAAAGTCAATTGGACGACATTGCCCGCAAGCTTATGCGCATTGGATTGGATCAAGTCGCTGGATATGTTACGCCAGATACGATCCCGCATTTGGGAATTGCATTGGAGCACCAGCAACTCATCGGTTTCGAAGAGATGAATAGTGTATTGGGCAGATCCGATATCCAAATACTTGATGTACGCAATTCTAGTGAGTTTGCAGAGGGGCATTTACCTCATGCTACTCATATCTTTGTCGGTACAATTGCAGACAATCTCCACAAAATTGACCAAAACAATCAGCTGTACCTGCACTGTCAGTCTGGAGACCGCGCAACAATAGCAGCATCCATATTGGCAAAAAACGGTATTAAGGACGTCAAAATTTACAGTCCTTCCATCAATGAATGGAAATCAAAGGGCGGAACTTTGGTGCAATAACCTTAAGAAAAAGATCCCAGAATAAACATTCCTGGGATCTTTTTTTAGAGAACCAAACGATACCATCGAATTTGAGCTGCCAATGCATGATAAGGAGCAACTCAACTCGGCAGTATATTTCGTTTATAGACTATTTCTATTGATCCGCAAGAATTCGATAACCTCATCCTTCTTCTCTTCCATCTTGCCTTTCTTTTCGGTAAATTGATGATTATAGATGGTCAGATACTGATGGTCGTCCGTTTCAGATTCATATAATTCGGCCGTGGCAAAAGAGAAATGCTCTTCTTCATCTGAAAGATGATCATACACATAGGCAAAATCATGATTCCCCAAGGAGCTTACGACGGCATCTTTATCCGCCACGAATTTCAACCTTCCGGGCAATGTCCGCTTATTCATCCATACTTCGTCTTTTTCAGAAAAAGGATAAATAGTAATACCGCGGAAAGCCATAATAAGCGGCGTAATCAGAATAATACCCATCTCAATCGCCCAAACGGCCCACAACATACCACCCGAAACCGGGCTCTTTTTCAAGGTAAAGGTACCGACTTCGTTTAAACCTTGCATCGCTTCCCAAATAAATGAAGGGTGTAAGAAAAAGGCTTTGAACCCTTCCAGATTGAAAGATGATTTTACCCAGGTATCTCCGCCCATGGTTCCCTCCGCATTGTACATCAGCGAAACGAAAAGAGCCCATTGCGCATAAAAGGCTAAAAGCGCGACTAGCAAAGTAATCAATAGTGCAATGCCCTTATTTCTTAATTTCCATTTTTTGAAACAGAAATTCAGCACATAGAATATCCCAGCACCAAATCCCAATGTAATAAATACATTAAAATAAATAATAGGGATAAACCACTGCAAAGCGATGTAAACAATTGCCAATACAACGGCACTAATTGTGCCTAGCACAAGAGATCCGATAAATGCCAAAGCAGGAGCCTTTCCCGAGGGCTTATAATATAGATTTTCCATAAAAACAGTAAAATTGATTTTTAACTTAACAGTTAAATTCCCTAACCAAAACCACGCCAATTCCCAAAGAACAGTCAACTTTCGTCAAGATTTGATGACATTAACTTCGTTACATTCGTTTAAGTGCCATTTATTGAGACAATTTTGTAAGTTTGGGGCATGAAAATCAAAATAATATCCTTTTTTACACTTGCATGTGTATTGAATATTTGGGGGGCAGTAGCGAAGGCCCAAAGAAAAGGATTCTGGCAACAGAAAGTTGACTACCATATGGATGTCAACGTGGATGAAAAAGCATATCAGTACGATGGAAAAATGACCTTGAAGTACAGCAATAATTCAGGGCAATCACTTAAAAAAGTATATTTCCATTTATATTTCAATGCTTTTCAACCAGGATCGATGATGGATTACCGCTTAAAAAACATCAGTGATCCAGACAAGCGCATGGTGACCAACCTTGGCACAAAAGAAAAGCCGGTATATCAAAGCCGCATTGGAGAGCTTAAGACCAATCAAATTGGTTATCAAAAAATCAAAAGCTTAACAATGAATGGGGCTAACGCATCATTTAAAATTGACGGAACGATCTTGGAGGTCGCTTTACCAACTCCTATCCAAGATGGCGAAACAGCACGTTTTGATATGGAGTGGACCGCACAAGTTCCGGAACAAATCAGAAGAACTGGCCGGAATTCTGCCGAAGGTGTAGCATTATCTATGGCGCAATGGTATCCGAAGATGGCCCAATTCGATGAATTCGGCTGGCATTTGGATGAATATACAGGTCGTGAATTTATTGCTCCTTTTGGCAATTTTGACGTCACCATACACCTCAATAAAAATTATGTTGTTGGTGCCTCAGGTGTTCTTCAAAACCCATCAGAGGTCAAAGGTTATCAACAGAAAGCGAAAGTAAAAGCCATCGACAATAAAGCGACCTGGCACTATAGAGCCCAAAATATCCATGATTTTGTCTGGGCCGCAGACCCCAAATTTGTTGTGGATTCCGCTTCAAGTAAAAATGGTATAAAAGTATATACCGTATTCTTGCCAACTGACAAAGAAGTTATTTCAAATTGGAAAACGGCAATAGGCCTTTCTACCGAATTCTTTGACTTCTGTAGTGCGAAGTTTGGTAAATATCCATGGCCAACTTATACCATCATTCAGGGTGGCGATGGTGGTATGGAGTATGGCACAGCTACTCTGATCACAGGCGGCCGCAATCTAAAAAGTCTTGTTGGTGTCATATTCCATGAATCGGCACACTCCTGGTACCAACAATTGTTTGGGATCAATGAAACCGTAGATGAATGGTTTGATGAAGGTTTCACCTCCTATGTCGAAGAGTTGGCCATGCAACATATCTTTGAAAAAAGAGGTGCTATTGCCTCCAACCCACAAATTGCCGCCTACCGTGGCTACTATAAATTGGCCCTTTCTGGTAAAGAAGAACCGATGAGCTTACTGGCAGATTATTATAACACCAACTATGGCTACAGCAACGAAGCATACAACAAAGGTGCCGTGCTTGCAGAACAGTTGGGTTATATTATTGGTCAGGAAAATTTGGAAAAAACCTTCCTGAAATTTTATGACATCTGGAAATTTAAACATCCGACACCAAATGATTTTAAACGCGTTGCTGAAGAGGTTTCCGGTATAAACTTAAAATGGTATTTCAATCTGTTTATCAATACAACACGTCAAATTGATTACGCCATCGAAAAAGTAACAGACACCGACATTTTATTGGCTAATAAGTCAAATTTTGCCATGCCACTGGATGTTCTGGTAGAATACACAGATGGAAGTAAAGAACTATTTTATATTCCTTTGCGTGAAATGCGGGGAGAAAAACCGGAAGAACATTTTGACATATACAAAGGTGTTAAAAGGACCGTGCTTAAAGATTGGTTTTGGACCAAACCCGACTATACTATCCATGTGTCGAAAACACCAAAAGCGGTAACTATTGATCCTTCACTACGCTTAGCGGATGTAGAATCGGCAAACAACAGTTTTAGCAAATAACTCGTAGATTCCCATTATCTGAACAGATCGGGGTAAAAAAAGCTTCCAAACCACTTCACATATACCTGGTTTGGAAGCTTTTTTTGCTAATCACCTCACCTGAATCAAGTACTCTTAAGAGGAATAACCATATTCCATGTGCGTTCAAATTGATAGGGCGCCGAACCATCTCCCGTAGCAGCAAACAAATGCGTAGGTTTCCCATTTTCAAATAATAAAAACGGTCGTTCAAAATTCGCCTGATGACTCGTTGTGCCATCATCCCATTGAATTGTTTTAGAATAAGCTTTTACAGACTTTGAAAGATGCCAATCTATACCATCTTTGGAATAAGCGTGTATCCCGCCCCCCTCTTCACCGCAGATCTTTCCGTAACGGTCCTTCATAATAAGTTCAAACTGCTGACCATTATGCCACACAAATGGATCTTCTACATCATTTTCATGGTTTTGGTCCGTATGGAATGAAAAAATGGGTTTTTCCGACAAACGGCGATAAGGTCCGAGAAAAGAATCTGCTTGTGCAGCTCCCAATAGAAGTGGCGGATTATAATTTAGTGGGGAAGATATATACACTAAATAAACCTTTCCGTTCGGTAAGACAACTGGCGAAGGGTTTGATGTAATGGAGGCATCCCATTCTCCTTTCCGCGGATTCAGAATCGGTTGATCAACTCGTTTCCATGGCCCTGCAATTGATCTGGAATAGGCCATCCCAATACGTTTATGCATCCAGGCTTTCTGGCCTAGGCCCGACTCCCATACATTTTCTGTAAAAGCAGGAGTTGGCTCATCATAATTATTGCCAAAGTAATAAAGTACATAATAGTCACCGCTTTTTACAATGCGCGGATTGTGTGTTGTACAACCATCAAAATATTGCTTCCCCCGAGCGGGCAAAACAACTTCAACAAATTCGTATGGCCCTTCAGGGGTATCTGAAATAGCCCTGACGACTTCTGAGTTTGTGACCCAATTACCAAAACCATATTGTTTGCTCCAACGCGAAGCAAACATATGATATCGTCCATCCTCTCCTTTTATAACCGAAGGATCCCAAATCCAATAATCTTTCATCGCAAATCCGCCGCCTTTTGGTGCCGGTAACAACCGATCGATAAAAGAGTCCTGATTATTAAAAGAGTCTTTAGGAATAGCCCCAAACGCATATCCATGGTTTGAAAACAGGAAGAGGCCGGAAACACCGGCAACGTTTTTTAGAAAGTCTCGACGGGAGGTTTTCATACATTTTACTTTTATTAGAAGAAAATAATTCGTTTTCTAATCTATTTGATCGGCTCCCATGAAATAATTTACACGAGGCTGATACCCACAATTTTTTAGAAAGAAACTCTTGAATTCACTTTCCTTCATCAGACATGAGGTGTTATATTGGTACTTCTACAAAAATATCGACAACAAGATAACGAATAACCAGCTCGTTGTCAACCTTCTTGTGGATGATTCTTCCATCCTATTGCACTTTCTTTTTAAATCCTTTAATGAACTGCGGAAAAGTCCAACAGCTATCTTACCCGGAATTTATTCGGCTAGTGGCTACCGGAAATAGTTAAACCTATAAATTCCTCTTGCATCTAGGCATAAGTCTAGAAAAGATTTCAGGTATGCATACTCGAAAGAAGAAAAAATAAGGAGCGATTTGGTCAGGTCTTGGTATATTTGTCCCCATGATTTATGTCCATATTCCCTTCTGTAAACAGGCTTGTCATTATTGTGACTTCCATTTTAGCACTTCACTACAATACAAAAGTGAGATGATCAATGCCATACGACGGGAAATTGAACTCAGGGCATCCTATTTGGAAGACAAAAAGGTCGAATCGATCTATTTTGGTGGCGGTACCCCTTCCTTACTGGAAGCGGATGAGATCGCCCAGATCATCGATACGATAGGGAAGCATTTTGACATCGCAAATCATGCTGAAATTACACTGGAAGCTAATCCCGACGATTTAAATGCCGCCAAAGTAAACAGTCTACGGAATACAGTAATCAATCGATTCAGCATAGGCATACAGTCTTTCTTTGAAGAGGATCTTAAATGGATGAACAGAGCACATAATCAACAAGAAGCACTGGCTTCAATTATGCGGGTGCAAGATGCGGGCTTTGAAAATATTACCTGTGATCTTATTTATGGCTATCCGTTACTGACTGACGAGAAATGGCGCCACAATATGCAACAGCTGATTGACTTTGAAATTCCCCATATTTCTTCGTATTCCATGACTGTAGAAAATAAGACAGCATTGGATCACTTCATTAAAAAAGGCTTAAGTCCAGCAATTGATTCGGATCAGGCCGCAGATCAGATGAGTCTCCTTATCCATACATTGAAAGCTGCGGGATATGAACAATATGAAATTTCCAATTTTGCAAAAAATGGCCTTTATGCGCGTCACAATACAAATTATTGGAAAGGTAAACATTATCTTGGTATAGGCCCTTCGGCACATTCGTTCAATGGAATTTCCAGAGCCTGGAATGTTTCCAACAACGCGAAATATATGACCGCAATCAATTCAAACCAACTTCCCCTGCAAATTGAGGAGCTTTCAACATTGGACCAAATCAACGAAAGTATCATGACTTCGCTGAGAACCATGTGGGGGCTCGATTTGATTGCGCTGGAAAGTAAATTCGGGCAATCTATCAAAAACCGCGTATTGAAGGATGCAGAGCCATTTCTGGAAGAGGGCAATCTTGTTTTGGAAGAAAGTAAATTACGTTTAACGGATGCAGGTAAATTAATGGCCGATCATATCATGTCCGACCTATTTGTTATAGAAGATTAATAAATAAAATAGATAAAAATTACAAAAACAATAATAACAACCGTGTTTATGTTTTAAATATTACGAAAATAAAAATATAGGTTATTTTTTTTGGCTCTTTGTGCTATGTTTGCAACATAATCTATTATAACATTATTATGTCACACAAGCCATCTTTTGACTTAGAGATCAAAAGTTACAGAGAGCAACAAAACGCTGCCGTAAGCTTAATTCAAATTGTCAGTAACCTGTGGTATAACCGCGCTATTGAACTTGTATTTTTTCGAAATCAACTCATTGATGTAAAATCGAGTTCAATTCTTAACCTGGTCAAGGAAAGCGTCCTCCTTACCGAAGAGCCATTCGATATTTTTGACACTCTTCAGGTGGCACAGGAATTGGAAAAGCTCACCCTATCTCCTGCACGTATCGATATCGGAAAACTGACCTTACAGGTCAAGAAACAGGCAATTGACAACAACGACCTGCCGAGTTTTATAACAAATGAATTAAAGGACATCAATCAACAAGCGGAATTAAAACCACGCGATGTTGTTCTTTATGGATTTGGCCGTATCGGCCGTTTACTCGCCCGAGAGCTTATGCATAAAGCCGGTGCCGGACAGCAGCTTCGCCTTCGTGCCATTGTAACCCGGGACGCCAATGACAGCAAGTCCATATTGAAAAGAGCGACACTATTAAAAACAGATTCCATACATGGTGCATTCGAGGGCGACATACAGGCCGACATTCCTAATCAGGCACTTATTATCAATGGTATCACTGTCCACCTTATCTCAGCCAAACAGCCAGAAGATATCGATTATACCGAGTATGGAATACAGCATGCTTTGGTCGTCGACAATACGGGCGCTTTTCGAGATGAGCAAGAACTAAGTCGCCACCTGCAATCCAAGGGTGTCGCCCAAGTTTTATTAACAGCACCGGGGAAAGGTGTTCCAAATATCGTATATGCAGTCAATGAAAATAATATTGACTTGCAAAAGCATGCGATCTTTTCCGCTGCTTCCTGTACGACGAATGCAATATCCCCTATTTTGGCGGTGCTTGAAAATAAAATAGGCATTGAAAAAGGACATATCGAAACCATACATTCCTATACCAACGACCAGAATCTTGTCGACAATATGCACAAAAAGTCCAGACGGGGTCGTGCTGCGGCGCTCAATATGGTGATCACAGAAACTGGAGCGGGCGCTGCTGTTTCAAAAGTATTGCCATCGCTAAAGGGCAAACTGACCTCCAATGCCATTCGCGTTCCCGTGCCAAACGGATCATTGGCAATTTTAAATCTCGAAATTAAAGCCAAAACTACGGTCGACGAAATCAATGCACTTTTAAAAGAGGCATCTCTGCAGGGTGACCTGGTCGAACAGATTAAATTTTCTAAAGATCATGAACTCGTTTCTTCGGATATTATTGGTTCCACTGCCACCGCAATCGTGGATGCTCCAGCGACGATCGTTTCGGGAGATGGCAGGAATGTTATTCTATATATCTGGTACGACAATGAATACGGATATTCCCATCAGGTGATGCGCTTATCGCGTCACATTACCGGTGTAAGAAGATATACCTATTATTAGGAGGCAGTCAAGCATCAAGAATAAGAAACCACGCGTAACCTGCAGAATATAGGCGGCGGCAGTACAGCTACCGCTTATATTTTCACGGAATTGCTTTTGAGGTATTTCATTATAATTGCTGTTGCTCCGGCCTTCTGCAGCACATACGCACGGGCCAGTTTTCCCGCCTCTTGACGGACAGCCTGATCTTGTAGAACAGCAAAGACTTTCTTTAGTTCTTTAGCACTACCAATGGCGAAACCGGATCCATTTTGCACGAGCTCTTTCGCCTCCTGAAACTTCTTGAAATTTGGACCAAATAGCACCGGTATGCCATACGTTGCAGCCTCGAGTGTGTTATGTATCCCTACGCCAAAACCACCACCAATATAAGCCAGTTGGCCATAGCCATACAAAGACGAAAGCATACCAATGTTATCGATAACCAGCACCTTTGAATCGGCAACTAATGCGGCATCGTAGCTAGCCATCTCCGAAAAGCGGAGCGCCTTCGGCCAAAGGTTAAAAATGCTCGCCAAATGTGATTCATTGATTTCATGTGGCGCCAAGATCAGCTTATAGTCTGAATAACCCTGAAGCAATTCCTGTAGAGCCTGTTCATCTTCCGGCCAGGTACTTCCTGCGACAAGCGTCGGACTTTCACCAACAAATTGGCTGATCTCGGAAATCATTTTTCTATTTTTAGGAATGTCTACCACGCGGTCAAAACGTGTATCTCCGGCTAACCCAGCATTCCGTATCCCATATTCTTTCAAAAGACGTACACTTTCTTCATTTTGCACAAAGAAGTAAGTCACAAAACTTAAAATTTTCAGAAAAAAAGTACCATAAGCCTGAAAAAAGATCTGATCGGGTCTAAATATTGCTGAGATCAGAAACAAGGGAATGCCCCGTTTATGTAGGCCTTCAAAAAAATAATACCAATATTCATATTTCGTGAACACAGCGAAACTTGGATTGATCATGTCGAGAAAAAGCCGTGCATGCTGAGCAGTATCATAGGGGAGATAAAAAACATAATCGGCCAAAGCGGTGTTTTTTCTGATTTCGTAGCCAGAGGGAGAGTAAAATGTTACAATTATTTTATGATCCAAATAATTATTTTTCACCGCTTCCAGGACAGGTCTTCCCTGCTCAAATTCGCCCAATGATGCAAAGTGAAACCAAATATGTTTTTGGGAAGAATCAACCGTTTGTTTCATCCTCGAATACCAGTCTTTTCGCCCCTCTACCATAAGCTTGGCTTTGGCGTGAAAAGGAGCCAAAATACGCAGTAAGAGTCCATAAAGAAAGATTCCAATTGAATAAAGCAAACGCATGTTTTTAAAATAATGTTTATCTTAGTCAAAGATATTAAACCCATTTCATTAAACGGAACCATTGAGTGGAAAATAAACATAGCAAACGGATTTTGATAACAGGAGCAGCTGGCTTCCTCGGTTCTCACCTTTGCGATCGCTTTATTGCGGAAGGTTACGATGTCATTGGAATGGACAACCTGATTACCGGAGATCTACAGAATATAGCACATCTATTTAAGTTGGAAAATTTCGATTTCTATCATCACGATGTATCGAAATTTGTCCACGTTCCCGGACACTTGGATTATATCTTGCATTTCGCTTCGCCAGCCAGTCCCGTTGATTATCTTAAAATTCCGATACAAACATTGAAAGTCGGATCTTTGGGAACACATAATCTCTTGGGCCTTGCACGCGCCAAACAAGCACGCATATTAGTAGCCTCCACCTCTGAGGTTTATGGCGATCCACTTGTTTCGCCACAATCCGAGGACTACTGGGGCAACGTAAATCCCGTTGGACCTCGCGGTGTATACGATGAAGCGAAGCGTTTCCAGGAGGCAATAACAATGGCCTATCATAATGTACATGGTCTGGATACCCGTATTGTCAGGATATTTAACACCTTTGGTTCCAGAATGCGTCTGAATGATGGCCGAGCTATTCCTACCTTTATCGCACAGGCGATTCGGGGGGAAGACATTACGATTTTTGGGGATGGTTCGCAAACACGATCATTCTGTTATATTGACGATCAGATCGAAGGCATTTTTCGCTTGTTGCATTCAACTTGTGCAACACCTATAAATATTGGTAATCCGGACGAAATCAGCCTACTGCAATTGGCCCATGAAATTGTTGAATTGACAGACAGCTCGAGTAAAATCGTCTACGAACCATTGCCGGTTGATGATCCAAAACAACGGAAACCTGATATTGACCTGGCGAAATCTAAATTAGCCTGGGAGCCTCAAATAGATCGAAAAACAGGATTGAAAAAAACCATAGCATTTTACAAAAAGATCCCTTTGGATACGTTATCACATAAAGACTTTACTTACTATAATCAACAATAATGAACAAAAAAATATTAGTCACAGGAGGAACAGGTTATATCGGTTCTCACACAGTGGTCGAACTACATCAAGCAGGATATGTGCCTGTCATCGTGGATGATCTGTCCAATTCAAACATCAAAATTTTGGATCAGGTTGAGAAGATCATCGGCGTTAGACCTGAATTTCACCAGTTTGACCTTTGTGACACAGACCGCGTGAATGAATTTGTAAAAAACAATACCGATATCTCGGGCATTATCCATTTTGCGGCCTCTAAAGCTGTAGGTGAATCTGTACAGAAGCCCTTAAAATATTACCACAACAATTTTTTCTCGTTAATCAACTTATTAGAAGCATATCAAAATAAGCCGATTAATTTTGTCTTTTCTTCAAGCTGTACCGTATATGGTGAGCCAGACTATTTACCTGTCGACGAAAGTGCTCCCGTGAAGAAGGCAACCTCTCCTTATGGTAACACAAAACAAATTGCGGAAGAAATTTTACAGGAGACTGCCGCTGCATATGATAACTACAACATTATCGCACTCCGTTATTTCAACCCAGTAGGTGCACATGAGTCGGCTTTGATCGGTGAATTACCAAACGGCGTTCCTCAGAATCTGCTTCCATTTATCACACAAACTGCCATTGGAAAAAGAGAAAAGTTAACGGTATTTGGCTCTGATTACGACACACCGGATGGATCTTGTATCCGCGACTACATCCATGTTGTTGACTTAGCAAAAGCTCACGTTGCAGCAATCAGATTGTTGGAACAAGGCAACCCGAACGGAAAATACGATGTCTTTAATGTGGGAACTGGAAACGGATATTCTGTCCTTGAAGCGATCAAAGCTTTTGAGAAAGCTTCTGGACAAAAACTGAATTACGAATTTGGTCCACGTCGTGATGGAGATATTATCAAGGTTTATGGCGACGTTACTAAATCAGCTAATCAGTTGCATTGGAAAGCAGCACTTGGTATTGATGAAATGATGGCTTCTGCCTGGGCATGGGAAAAAAATCTGAAGGAAAATCCATTGGATTAAAAGTAGCCTATTGTGCGGCAACAAAGCATAATACTTAGCTTAACGTTATATGACCGTCTTAAAAACTAAGACGGTCATATTTTTGGCAGTACGAGTCCTTCGACATCCCTTCTTTCGAATCCTTCCAACCACATCATTCAAGCTGAAAAGCAGTTAGAATCGAAGCTGGATTAAAATCCTTTTCGTTGAGTATATTTGGCCGACGACGATCTTTCGCGAGATATAAAATAGTAAAGCCAACAAAAATAGAACTGCCTACAAAATCACCACATGGTATGGACAAGGATTTTTCCGGTATGATGTTCTCTTTATACTTCACATCATATTCCCATTCCGTGTCTTGAATGACGACAGATCTAAGTTGATCAAAATTGAATGCGAATGCTTGAAATTTGAATACAATGGCATTACATCTTTTAGGAAGGATCATGGCTCTTTTCATATCAAACTCCGGAAAAGACACCTTCAGTTTTTTCTTTTTGCTCAGTGAAATGGCAGGATCGATAAAAAGATAGTCCTGTGTTGGACAGTTTTCATTGAATTGAAAATTTACCAAGCGATCCAGTACACAGTTACTCAGTGTTCGACTGCCTTTTTCGCGATCAAGATTTGTCTTTATCACACGGTAGATCTGCCTATTAAGGCGATTGCCCATCTGCCCATCGTGGAGCTGCTGATGGATTTCACTAAGATACGTTCGAATCAGTGCACCGGCACGGCTCACCGTTCCAAACTCCCGCCCTGCTTTTTTTGTATCTTCCTTTTGTTTGACAGGCTTTGGCCTACTCTGAACATAATTTTTGTCACCAACTTTTCTATTTACGAGAGGACCAACCAGCCCCCTGATAAATCCATTATCATTGACTCCCATACTTCAATTTACTAAGGGAAAGCCTGAAAACCAAACATCAGCCTGATTTTTAGTGATTTACAAATAGCAGTCAAACGAGGATTTTAAATCTTGCAATTTTCAAGGGTCTTTTTTGCAAATACCTTATAGCCAAATCCGCCTTATGTTCTGCTTGCTCCCAACTTGTAAAAAACGTACCAGCACAATGAAAGCACTTAAAAAGGTAGATTCAACGTGGACTCACTGTGGACTCACCTTGCATACAGGTCAAAGCCGGCCACAATACGATCTCAACTTGTCCTCCAAAAGGTCCCTCGGCCATCCGTTGATCGACATTAAACAAACTCCTTGTCGGAAATATAGTCCATAAGCACCCCGGCTTGATCTCCAAGCTTCTTTTTCAAGCGCTGCATAGATTTTTTTATGGCGTCTGGAGTGACGCCCAATACGTTGGCTACTTCCTTATTATTTAACCCCAGTTTCATAAGTACAATTACCCTCAAATTGGATTCCGTTATATCGCGAAATCTGGATTGTATATCCTGCAGTAAATTGGGAAATTCTTTTACAATCAATAATTTAAATTCCTGCCATTTCTCTTCAGTGATGAGATGTGACTGCAACAATATTTTTAGTTCCTCACGATCTTTTTCAACAACATTCCCTTTTTCCTCAAGCATAGCAGAAAGCACATTGATCTGTTCATTATTCCGCTTAAGGTAAGCGACGTACTCTTCCACCTGGCTTTTAGAGCTCACCAGTTCCCTGTCCAATTCCGCTTTTGTATATTTTAAATTAAGAAGCTGATATTCATAGTCACGTATACGTTTTCTCGCACGGTATCGAACCGCATTATAAATAAAAAAGAATACCACCAGTACTAACAAACTTATTATGACCCATAATCGTCTCTCAGCTTGCTTTTTCTTAATAACAGCTTGCGCCAGCGATAACTTATCGGCATACTTTTGCTTATCGGCCATAAACTTCAACTGGGTCAATACTGGATCACCATCTAAAAAGCGTAGGGAGTCTTGGAGGCGTTCTATCCGTCTTCGTGCATTCAGCTCACGACCGATATCGTTACTTTGCATGGCCAAATTCAACTTGTGAATTTCCAGTTCAAGTATGGTCTTCTTATCATCCGAGCCTGACAAAAGCGATTCAGCTTCCGCAATCATAGGACGGACATCTTTCGTTTCCTTATTCGCTATATCTAAACGAATTCGCATCATTAAGGCGAAAATTGTATTTCTATCATTACCAAGTGATCTTGAGATCTCAAGATCCTTATCGAGGAGCAATAAGGCTTTATGGTAATCCTTCATCCCTTCGAACACAGCAGCCTGATTACCTAAAATCTTCGCGTAGCGTAATGAGTCATTTTCTGAAAGTGCCAACGTCTGCGCCAATTCAAAAATTTTCATCGCCTGCAAGGTATCACCACCACTTTTCAGCGTCAATACACCTAAATTGTCTAAGATTTCAGCTTTCAATCTCGGCGAAATTTGTTCTTGTCGTTGCCCTAAATCCAGATATTTAATTCCAGAAATATAATCACCTAAGGTTCCAAAAAAATAGCCAAGCTTCTTGTACGTTTGAGTTAGGTCTAAAACAAGTTCTTTAGGTACATCTTCTAATCCTTTCTCCCCTTCCAAAATAAAAGGTAATGCCTCAGAGGCTTTCAGGCATCGATATAGGTAAAAGCCATACATCACTTTTACCCAAACGCGTACATTTTGGTAGCTATAGCCTTCTTCAAGGTCCAGCGCTTTTAAATAGTATTTATCACTAAAGTTATTTCTTGCGCCTTCGTCATTAAACGACTGATCCGCCAGTAAACAATAATAGATTGCCAAAAGCGCCTTATCATTTTTTCGTACCGCCTGACTAAAATATGGTGCAAGATATTTACTCAACGACAGACTGGAGGATTGATACTGCGCTGATTCTTTTATAATTGTTTCGTAAAAGTTCTTCTCTTCTATCGAGGAATTGGAATCCATTAAATCCATCCCATAGACCACATGACAAGGTATGATTGCTAGGAAAAGAAAAAATAGAAGATATCGAAACATATCGGCGCAGGCATTGAATTTCGCAATAAAAATAAAAAATAATTTTAATTAAATCAGCATGCGACAAAATCAACCAACTACTTATCAAAAAAATGATAAATATGATCTGGCGTAATGGCCTGCGTCAATTGGACATCGTATTCATTTTTATCCGCAATAACATCAATTGGATCAAAAAAAGATAGTCCAACACGCTGCACATCAACTTTACAGGACGAGAAAAAACGGTCGTAAAACCCTTTTCCGTAACCTACCCTGTAGCCCAAAAGATCAAAAATTAACAAAGGAACTATAATCATATCAATAAGCGATGAATTCACCTTAATGCCGGATACTGGCTCAGGAATACCCCAGTTGTTCGTCTCAAATAGGGTATGCTCATCCAATATGAAATGTTGCATCGAATAGTCCTCAAAATTAGATCGCGAAACGACGATCTTTATCTGTGGAAAAGATTCTTGAATATAGTTGATTATTAAATATGTATTGGGTTCGTGATATTTCCCTATGGGAATGAAAATATGCAAAAATTCGACCTCCGACAGATCAAGCTTTGTAAACTGCGAAAGTAGTCGTTCATTGAGCGTAGTTTCTGTCTCTACAGACAATTGACAACGCTTAGTTTTATACTCAAGTCGTAATTCTTGTTTTGATTTCATTTGTAAAATAGTTATTTCTAAATTTTATTTCCCTTCTTCACCAAAATCCCCATTTAAGTCTACCACTTATGCCACGATTAATCAAAAATAGCATTCCTCCCAATTCAATTTTTATTTGATCTTCAAAAGCCATTAGAAATTCTTATTCAGAATCGAAAACCATATGCTCAACTCAGTTGAAACTTTTGTAAAAAAAAACGGCCTTGTAGCGAGCGCTAACAAGACCGAATAATCAACCTAAACCTAAAATCTTTGTATTATTTTACGCGTTCGATATAATTACCTGTTTGCGTATCAACTCTTACTTTCTCACCTTGATTAATGAACAACGGCACCATAATTTCAACACCAGTCTCTACAGTTGCTTTTTTCAATGCATTTGTAGAAGTATCTCCTTTTACAGCCGGTTCAGTATATGTAATTTCCAACTCAACACTTTTTGGAGCTTCTGCCATGATAGGCTCATCACTTTCAAAAGCAATAATTACAGTCATTCCCTCTTTCAAGAAACGAGCTGAATCACCGAACAAAAATTTAGGAATATTGAATTGCTCGTAGGTATTGTTATCCATTACCACGAAGAAATCTCCATCCTCATACAAATACTGATAATCGCTAGTTTCTACACGCGCTATTTCTACAGATTCGTCAACTCTAAAACGGTATTCAACTAACTTACCAGTTTTAACATTACGCATTCTCGCTTGATAAAACGCGCGTAAATTACCTGGTGTGCGGTGTATATATTCTTCTACGGATACTAATTCTCCGTTAAATCTTAAGATATTTCCTGATTTTACCTCTGATGCCTTAGCCATTCTTTGAATTGAACTTTAAACGGTTATCTCATTATTGAGTCGTCAAAAGTACAAAAACTAATTGTGTTATTAAAATTTCATTCGCTACTTTTTTTCTGAACCTGTTTGTTTTTATTGGCCGGAGAGAACCTTCAGTTCACTTTTGTAGCTGCTCATGATGATACAGTCTTGACGGTTTTATTGAAAGTAACTATTTTTAATACAGGACAAGAACTTTTCGCCTATTTTCGATGTGATAGCAACAAATTGTCGATCTCCCTAAGACTTAAAATCGACTATAGAAATACTTTCATCGCAGAATTCATACTCTTTTTTTTGGTTCGAACAGACGATAAACAATCTAGACTCCAATTTTGTACGCTCAATTAAACGAAGATACCATTGTTCACCCGCACTATCCAAATTACTTGTAGGCTCATCCAACAAAACCAAGGCAGATGCAGAACAACAAGCTAGCGCTAGCTTGACACGTTGACGCATACCTGATGAAAAAAAACGGATCTCTCTGTCAAGCGCATGTTCCAATCCCAATAGCTTTACAACAGTTGCTTTATCAAAAGAAGGAAGATAATTTTTAAATTTAAAATGAAAATCAATCAGCTCGTTTAAGGTAAATTCCTCGATCAGTTCAACATAAGGAGCTGCGAGAGACAGCTGCTGATATATCGTATCCACACCCAGGACTTGGTCTCCATCGGTGTAGATCAGTTCACCCGCTGAGGGTGTCAAACTACTTGAAAGCACTTTTAAGAAAGTGGACTTCCCTGAACCATTATGGCCAAGGATGGCATAACTCTTGCCGGACTCGAAGGTATAGTTTATATGCCTAAAAATCCATTCATTGTTATACCTCCTACCAATATCTTTTAATGTAATTTTCAAATTCACTAGAATCGACAAAGCGACTACATCGCTCTATTATTGAATCCTTTCATGATACCCCGGCCTGAGTTTCGAATAAAATCCAAAATTTCATCACGGATTTCCGTTGCCTGATATTCAGCTTCTATAATTTCTATTGCTTTAGCCAGATTTCTGTTTTGAACAAAAAGAATGCGATAAAGATTCTGAATCTCGGCAATTTGCTCTTCCGAAAATCCTCTTCTTCTCAATCCAACAGAATTAATACCCGCATAAGAAATCGGTTCACGCGCGGCCTTAACAAAAGGTGGAATATCCTTACGTACCAATGAACCACCGGTAACAAATGCATGCGAACCAATTTTAACAAATTGGTGAACAGCGACCATCCCAGCAAGTACAACATAATCGCCCACTGTAATATGTCCAGCAAGTGTACTGTTGTTCGAAAAAACACAATTATCACCTACTTCACAATCATGTGCAACATGACTATACGCTTGGATCAAACAATTTTTTCCAATGACCGTTCTATACCTATCCTTAGTTCCTCTATTGATTGTTACACACTCACGAATGGTTGTATTGTCTCCAATTTCGGCTGTCGTAATCTCACCATCAAATTTTAAATCTTGAGGTTCGCCAGAGATTACTGCACCGGGATATATTTTACAGTTTTTTCCAATTCGAGCTCCATCCATGATCGTCACATTTGATCCTATCCAAGTGCCTTCGCCAATGACGACATCTTTATAAATGGTTACAAATGGCTCGATGACCACATTTTTTGCAATTTTTGCCTCCGGATGAATATAAGCTAATGGCTGTATCATCTATACTACTTTAGTTGTTATTTACTCTTACGATCTGTGCCATAAGCTCCGCTTCGCACACAATTTTCTCTCCTACCATAGCCACACCTTTCATTTTTGCGATACCTCTTCGGATCGGCTCCATCAAGTCGCATCTAAAAATAACAGAATCCCCTGGAGTTACCTGCGCTTTAAAACGTGCATTTTCAATTTTAAGGAATAAGGTCAGCCAATTCTCTGGATCAGGAACCGTCTTCAGCACTAAAATTCCCCCTGTCTGTGCCATAGCCTCTACCTGCAAAACCCCGGGAAATAATGGCGCACCAGGAAAATGTCCCATAAATAGATCTTCGTTCATGGTAACATTTTTCAAACCCACCACATGTGTTTCCGTCAACTCAAGAATTTTATCGACCATAAGCATGGGCTGACGATGCGGTAAAATCTTCATGATTTCTACTGTATCGTATAATGCAGGCATATTGGGATCGTAAACTTTAATTTTTTTACGTGTTTTATCTTTTTTGATCTGCTCCTTTATCTTTTTTGCAAAAGCCACAT
Source organism: Sphingobacterium sp. UBA7631 (assembly GCF_002483935.1). Taxonomy (NCBI): domain Bacteria; kingdom Pseudomonadati; phylum Bacteroidota; class Sphingobacteriia; order Sphingobacteriales; family Sphingobacteriaceae; genus Sphingobacterium; species Sphingobacterium sp. UBA7631. Next base: position 111,425 of record NZ_DLIX01000003.1, on the reverse strand, counting down.
TCGCTGCATGACCTGGTCGTGCAGCCATAATATGCCCTTTCAAAGGTCTTCCGACAAGTGCCAAATCTCCAACCATGTCCAACAATTTATGTCGAGCAGGTTCATTTTGGTAACGCAATTGATTATTGTTTAATATTCCTTCCTTAGCAACTGCAACGGTTTCTTTATGAAAAAGATGCGCTAATTTCTGCAATTCCTCAGGAGAAGTCTCCTTGTCCACAATAACGATTGCATTACTCAAATCACCACCTTTAATTAGGCCATGATCAACCAACATTTCCAATTCGTGTAAAAAACAAAACGTACGTGAAGAGGCTATTTCTGATTTAAAGTCCTCAATCGATGTTATTGCGGCATGTTGGCTTCCCAACACCGGCGAATTAAAATCGATCATACAAGTCAAACGATACCCGTCCATCGGCATACCCAGTATTTCAACTTTGCGATCTGGCTCTGCATAATGGATATTATTGGATATCTCATAATAATCCCGGTCAGCATCTTGTTCTTCAAATCCCGCTTCCTCCAGCAACTTCACAAAAATAGCTGAGCTACCATCGAGTATGGGTATTTCAGGGCCATCAATATCAATCAGCACATTATCGATTTGTAAACCAATTAACGATGCCATCAAATGTTCAATTGTACTCACACTTGCTCCATTCTGCGTTATTGTCGTCCCTCTGGAGGTATCCGTCACATTATCCGCATCAACCAAAATTTCTGGTTGTCCCGCTAAATCTACACGTCTGAACTTAAACCAGTGATTTTCCGGAGCTGGCTTGATCGTCATCGATACAATTTTCCCTGTATGAAGACCTACCCCCGAAATTTCAACCTCGTTTTTGATGGTTCGCTGTTTTACATTCATTTCTAATAACATATTTTTAAATCAAAACTTCTTTTGACAAAACATTTATTCCTTAAGCTACATCGATGTTGCCATAGCCGTGCCTGGAATGCTTATTTCATCACCATTAAAGAACAGTTTATTTTCAATGAAAAATAATTATTTCAATTTTTTTTCTACTAACTTTTCTAACTCTTGGATTCGTTTTTCCAACTCAGGGAGGCGTGCAAAAATCACATTAGAACGCAATTGAGGCTGATAAGGCATCACTGGTGTACCGCCCCACTTTTTACCTTCTTCTTTAATCGATCTATTCACTCCTGATTGCGCCTGGATTTGAGAGCCCTTTGCAACAACAATATGACCAACAACCCCAACCTGGCCTCCTAAAACCACATGTTCTCCAATTTTTGAGCTACCAGAAATACCTGTTTGCGCTGCGATCACAGTATTCTTTCCAATATCAACATTATGTGCAATTTGAATCAAATTATCCAACTTAACACCATCACGCACGATTGTAGCACCCATTGTTGCTCTATCGATTACTGTATTGGCGCCGATCTCAACATTATCCTCCACTTGCACATAACCAATCTGAGGTACTTTTTTATATGTTCCGTCTTCTTGTGGTGCAAATCCAAATCCATCCGATCCAATCACAACACCAGAATGTACGACGACATTTTTCCCAATCTTACAATCATGATAAATCTTCACCCCTGGATAGAGTGTTGTATTATCTCCAATCGTTACTTTATCGCCAATATAGACCTGTGGGTAAATTTTCACGTTATCTCCAATGGAAGCTCCGCGTCCAATATATACAAATGCACCGATATAACCTCCTTGGCCGATCTCCGCTTCAGTATGTATAAAATGAGGCTCCTCACGTCCGCTTTTGTCAAGACGGAACTCATTATACATATTCAGAATAGTAGAGAAAGCAGCATATGCATTCTTCACCCGTATGATCGTTAAAGTCGGCTTAGTTGCTTGGGTCAATTGTAAATCTTCATTCACAATTACAATCGAGGCGTCAGTAGTATAAATAAAATGCTCATATTTTGGATTTGACAAAAAAGAAAGATCGCCTTTTTTACCTTCCTCAATTTTGGCAAGGTTACCTACAGTAACTTCTGGATTTCCTTCAATCCGTCCTTCTAATAATGTCCCTATTTGTTGAGCAGTAAATTGCATGGTACAAATCTATGTTTTTTTATTAAAAAATAACTACTTGATGGAAGTAATTGCAACATATCCCACCTCTTTTGGATAACATAAGGCGTATTTAGCCACATTTTTCGATAGTGCTTCTAAATTCCCTAGATCAGAGGCCTCTGTTATATCCACGAGCTCACCGGATTTCAATAATATTTTTATTTGATCCTTGGAAGAATTATAGGCACGGTTTTGAATTTCCTGCATAAATACATAATAATGAATATCCTCCTGAGCCACACCCAGCTCAGCTTGTACTTTCGATTTCACTAAATCTACATATGCTGGCGAGAATGGTTTATTGCTCATGACAGAGCGATATAGATTACGTTTCATAACGCGCTGGCACATTGTACTTAAAATAGAATCCTCATGATGTTCCCATGTTTTTATCGCAGACATAATATCCGTATCATCTAAACGAGTAAACCAATCCAAATGTAACGGGTCATCCAAAAAATTAGTTTTGTTGACCTGCTGGCTTAAAAACCAATGAAAAGCCGGGGTAGAAAAGAGCTTATGACCAGTAGCCGTTAAATATTTTGCCCGCTGCAGAATTTTAATCAATAATTGTTCAGCACCGATAACGGTCTTATGTAAATAGACTTGCCAATACATGAGCCGTCGTGCAATCAGGAATTTCTCCACAGAATACAGCCCTTTATATTCCACCACGATTTCATCCGCCACGACATTGAGCATTTTTATGATACGATCAAATGAGATCACGCCTTCCGATACACCGGTAAAAAAACTATCTCTATTGAGGTAATCCATTCGATCAACGTCCAATTGGCTCGACACCAATTGATGGAGAAATCTGCGTTCATATTTATTGTTAAAGATTGTAATTGCCAAGCTTAACCTTCCGTCCAAATCCTGGTTGATACGATCCATCAACAGGGAGGACAATAACTCATGTGAAACTCCTTCAATCAAACTATGCTCCAAAGAATGGGAAAAAGGACCATGACCGATATCATGCAGCAAAATTGCCGAAAGAACAGCCTCCTCTTCATCCGCAGAAATGATGACACCTTTACTCCGCAAAGTTTCCAAAGCCATTGACATCAAATGCATCGCCCCTATGGCGTGCTGAAAACGAGTATGTAAAGCTCCGGGATAGACAAGATGCGTCATGCTCACCTGCTTAATATAGCGGAGCCTTTGAAAATAAGGATGTTGCACTAAGTCGAAGACCAATCCTGTAGGAATAGCGACAAATCCATATACCGGATCATTAATAATTTTATTTTTGTTCAACGTGGCGACAAATTAATACGATCATCAACACTATAAATTATGAAACCGAGCGCTTTAATTACGAAGCCTTGGGTAACACTAGTATAAACTTAAAACAAAGATAGTTAGTTCACCGTTAAGAAATGTTAAAAATAAAATCTAAAGCACGATATTTGCTTATGTTAGCATGAGATCGAAAATCCGATCCTCCCCTCTACTAATAGACATATAATAACAAGATGCAAAAAACACATATCCTTTGGGCTGACGATGAGATTGACTTTCTAAAACCACACATATTATTTTTAGAAAGCAAAGGTTACAAAGTTGACACGGTCAACAATGGAAATGATGCCGTTGAAGCCTTTAAGAATGGTTTTTTCCACCTCGTTTTCCTAGACGAAAATATGCCTGGGCTAACCGGGCTCGAAACACTTGCTATACTCAAATCGATCAACCCTACTGTCCCTGTTGTTCTGGTTACAAAAAACGAAGAAGAACATGTCATGGAAGATGCCATCGGCTCCAAAATAGATGATTATCTGATCAAGCCGGTCAACCCCAAGCAGATCTTGATGACAATTAAAAAATTAACGGAGAACAAGCGTCTTGTCAATGAGAAAACATCCATGGCCTATCAACAAGACTTCCGCAATTTAGGGATGATTCTAAATGACAATTTGGATTTCAATCAATGGTCAGAAGTCTACAAAAAATTGGTCTACTGGGAATTGTCTCTCGAAAAGCTTGAAGATAACAATATGCATGAAATTCTGACGATGCAAAAATCCGAAGCAAACATGCAATTCTCAAAATTTATTGAAAACAACTATATACAATGGATTAATCGTCCCGAAAACGCGCCCATTCTATCCCACCAGCTATTTAAGAAGAAGGTATTTCCGACCATAGAAGATCATATACCGACATTTTTCTTTCTAATAGACAATTTGCGTTTCGATCAATGGAAAATTATCAATGAGGTCATTACCGATTATTTTAGACTTGAGGAGGAGATAACCTATTACAGTATTTTACCAACAGCAACACAATATGCTAGAAATGCCATCTTTAGTGGCTTAACTCCACTGGAAATGGAAAAACGCTTTCCGAAATTATGGCAAAACGATGAAGATGAAGGCGGCAAGAATTTATATGAGGATAAATTTTTGGAAGATCAGATCAAACGACTTTACCGCAAGTCCATAAAACACTCCTACACGAAAATTTTGACCCTGGAACAAGGAAAGGATGTGTTAGACAATCTTGGTAATTTGATGCACAATCAACTGAATGTATTGGTGTATAACTTTGTTGACATGCTTTCTCACGCACGTACAGACAGCTCTATGATTCGTGAATTAGCAAACGACGAAGCGGCATATCGCTCGCTTACATTGTCATGGTTTGAACACTCACCTTTATTAGAGGTTATAAAATGGCTCTCTCAAAAGAAAGTTCGTGTGATCATTACAACCGACCACGGCACGATCCGGGTAAAAAAACCAAGTAAAATAGTTGGTGACCGCAACACAAATACAAATTTGAGATATAAGCAAGGGAAAAACCTGAACTATATTGACAAAGATGTTTTTGCTATCAAAAATCCCCACGAGGCGCAGCTGCCTAAACTTCATGTAAGTTCAACATACGTTTTTGCCAAAGAAGATTCGTATTTTGTTTACCCCAACAACTACAATCAATTTGTCAATTACTTTAATGGAACATTCCAACATGGTGGAATATCGCTGGAAGAAATGATTATCCCCTTTGCGACATACCTACCGAAATAGTAATTTTGCAACATGGAAATTATTGTAAATACCACAGCAGATCTATCTCAAGCGGCTCAGACACTTTTAAATAGTTTTCCAAAGGACCGGATTTTTCTATTATATGGTTCCATGGGAGCAGGAAAGACAACTTTTGTAAAACACCTGTGTAAACAATTGAATGTACAAGATAGTACATCTAGTCCAACATTCTCCATTGTTAATGAATATGAGTCTCCAGCTGGCCCCGTATATCACTTTGATTTTTACCGCATTAAAGATGAACAGGAGGCATTCGATTTTGGTTATGAGGAATATTTCTATTCAGGTGCTTATTGCTTTGTTGAGTGGCCGGAGAAAATCCCCAACTTACTTCCTGAAGAAGCAAAAGAGATACATATTAGCATCCTAGATGCAACAACACGTCAAATTTCTATTCGTTAACTACCTTTTTTTCGACTCCCTACTATGGCTCATTCATCCTCTTGTCAATATATTCCAACTGATATCCATGTGCCCGGATTAGCGGCTATACATGCCGAACACTTGAGCTTTTCCTTTCATGAGAACAATATGCAGTTTGCTGTTGAAAATAGTTCTTTCGATATCGACGAAGGAAAAATAACAGCGATCATTGGTGAATCTGGTAGTGGAAAAAGTACCTTGCTTAGACTTATATACGGTCTTTTGGAACCAACTGGTGGCATTGTGCGCTATAAAGGTTGGCAGGTCCCGACGCGCAAGGACAAGCTGATCCCCGGACATGATGCCATGAAATTAGTCTCGCAAGGCTTTGACGATTTGAATACGTATGCCAATGTATGGGATAATGTTGCTTCCCAATTGCCAAACACAGATATCAAACGCAAACAAGACAAAACTGCGGAAATATTACAACGTCTACGGATTGATCACCTCGCTAAAAAAAGAGTAGCCGACATCAGTGGCGGAGAAAAACAACGCGTCGCAATCTGTCGTGCACTAATCAACGAGCCTGAAGTCTTACTTATGGATGAACCATTCAATCAGGTCGATGCCTCTTTTAGGGATACCTTACAACAGGACATCAAGGATATTGTTAAAGAAACCGGGCTAACCGTCATTTTAGTTTCACACGATCCGACGGAAGTACTTGCCCTGGCAGATAATCTTATTGTGATGAAATCTGGCAAAATCCTGGATCAAAACAACCCACATGTATTGTACAGCAATCCATCGCACCCTTATACTGCCCAATTATTGGCAAAAAGCAATATATTACAGGTTGAGCAAGCTCAAAATTTAGGCATAGCAAGCGAAAAACCAATCGCGATACATCAAGAATGGATCTCAATCAGTCCTGCCGAGCAGTCTACTTTTTTTGTGAAAGATGTCCGATTCAGAGGTTTTTATTATGAAATCGTCGTCAGCAATAATGAGATTAACTTACATGCGATTATTACATCGCAAATAATTCCACAAAAACAACAGGCTGTTGACCTAACAATATCTTACTGGATCTCTTTTGACCATTAATTGCATAGCTTAGTCCTGTGTATCAAGCCAAGATAAAAATGCGTCAAACCATAACTTATCCGAAGTTTTGTTAATTAATCCAAAACCGTGTCCCCCTTGCTCAAAGGTATAAAGCTTGTTGGGTACTTTTGACTTGTCCAGAGCAGCAATCATTCTATAACTGTTTTCTATCGGTACAGCTGTATCGTCTTTGGCATGTACAAAGAAAACCGGACAAACTTCAGGAGATACCTGCAAATTGGAAGAAAAAAGGTTGATTTGGTCTTCTGAAGGGTTTTCTCCGATGAGATTTATACGCGAACCTTTGTGTGTGATATCATTTTGCATAGAGATTACAGGATAAATTAATCCAGCAAAATCAGGTCTTAGGGATACATGTGAAGGATTCACTATATAGTCTTTCTTAAACTTCGTTATTAAAGTGGAAGCCAAATGTCCGCCTGCGGAAAATCCGATAACCCCCACCTTTCGAAGTCCGGGGTGCAGGGTTCTGATCAATTGCATTGCCCGCTGCGCATCCTGAAGAGGCCCTATAGATTTGTCACGCATGATATTCGGCGAAGGCAATCGATATTGCAAAACATATGCCGAATACCCATTTTTCACCAACTCTTTAGCAACGGCATGTCCCTCATGATCCATTGCGATATGAGCATACCCGCCCCCAGGAATAACCAGTACGGCGATATTTTTATCGACACTTTTATCTGCTGTATAGGCAAATAGCTTGGGGACGTTCTTTTCTAAATTTACCTGCTCTTTATCAGTCGCATTTGGAATAGAATCTGCATAAAGGTTGATTGCCTCCTGCGCTTTAACAAGCGAGATCAAGGAACATAAAATCATAAAAACTTTTTTCATTTAAATAACATTTAAAAAAGATCGCAAAATTATATTTACTAGAAATATCCTTCCATTTTACATGCAACATCTGCATGGAGTAGATCAAGAAGCAGCTGGATACGCTTAGAATTTATAACGAAGAGACGACTAATAAATCTAAATCCTTTGCTGTCATATTAAACCTGGAGGCCATATCTATATTCGTCAGATTACCTTGATACAAATAAATGGAACTTCGAATACCAGGGTTCTTCCAAATGGCATTTTTCAATCCCCCGAGTTCAGCGAAATCGAGCAAAATCGAAGTGAAGATATTGCTCATGGCATAGGTGGCTGTTCGCGCTACCCGAGACGCTATATTAGGAACACAATAGTGAATAACATCAAATTTCCGAAAGATAGGTTTATCGTGAGAGGTCACCTCCGAAGTCTCAAAATTACCACCTTGATCAATGCTTACATCTATAACAACGGAATTGGGTTTCATTTTAGAAACGGTCTCTTCCGAAATCACGCAAGCGGAACGTCCATTAAGCGCTCGTAAAGCACCGATAACAACGTCTGAACTGATCACGGCTTTGTTTAAAATAATAGGTTGTATAACAGATGTAAACACACGACTACCCAGGTTATTTTGTAGGCGTCTAAGTTTATAAATCGAATTATCAAATACTTTTACCTCTGCTCCTAGCGCCAAAGCCGTCCGAGCAGCTTGTTCACCAACGGTCCCTGCGCCGATAATAACAACTTCGGTCGAGGCTACCCCGGTAACGCCGCCGAGCATCAGTCCCTTGCCTCCAAATGCATTGCTCAGATACTCTCCAGCAATTAAAGTTGCCGTCGCCCCTACGATTTCACTCATAGCACGAACCACAGCTAGGCAACCGCCCTCATCTCTTAAATATTCGTAAGAAATTGCGGTAATTTTTTTATGCATTAATGCCTTTAAGACATCCAAGTTCATAAGTGAAGGTTGCTGAGAAGATAATAAAAGCTGTCTTTCTTTCATCAGCTTGACTTCACTAATTACAGGGCTGCCAACCTTGATGATCAGATCCGCTTGGTACACTTCTTCTCTTGAAGATACAATACGGGCTCCCTGCTCACTATAATGGTGATCCAAAAAATTGGCTCCTGCTCCTGCTCCCGTCTCAATGATTACTTCGTGCCCATTTTCTACCAATAATGCAACCGCTAATGGTGTCAGGCAAATTCGCTTTTCCTGAAGCGAGATTTCTTTTGGAATGCCAATAAATAAACTTTTTGCATTCTTTTTCTTCTCAAACAGCATCTCTTTTGGAGAAATCATAGCCTGACTCGCAAGCTTTCCTAACTCATTCATCTTGTAAAATTGATCGTTAGCTAAAATTACAACAAATAATCAATCTTATCAAACGAAGATAAATTTGGTTTGGCACAGCTTTGGAATGAAACAAATTTATCTACATTTGTTTTAAATTAATCAGATATAATACCATGCTCAGTAAAGTCAATATAGTGCCACGGTGGATCATTTTTTTATTGGACATCTTTAGTGTATCCGTCGCTTATCTCCTCGCAAATGTCATTTATTATGATTTTAATTTCGATTTTTTACTCGATATTGATTTTAGCATTCGTTACATTTTATTTATCGGTGTATGTTCTTTGTCGTTCTATCTCTTTAAAATGTATACTGGGATCGTTCGTTACACAAGCGCCATCGATTCCATACGTATATTATCAACGATAACATTCAGTGTGTTTGTTCTCCTCGTTATAAAACTAGTTATCCAAGCAAATGAAATCGAGCGCAACATTCCAACGGCACTCATTATCTTCTTTGCCCTATTCTCCTTTCTTATTTTAACTGTATATAGAACAATTATTAAGATTTTCTTTCTATACACCAAAAAAGTCAACGGTTCCAGAAAAAAAACACTGATCTACGGAGCTGGTGATTTGGGGATTGCTGTAAAAAGAACCTTAGACCATGATGTACGTTCCAAAAATGCTATTGTAGGATTCTTGGATGATAATGATCAAAAAATCAACAAAGTAATTGATGGGACCAAAATTTACTCTTCTCAAAAGTTTAGCCACCTCATCAACACACTAAATATTGAAGAGGTCATCATCGCGTCACACAACATCCCTTCGGACCGCAAAAATGAAATAACAGATGTCGCGCTCGAAAAAAACGTCAATATTTTAACACTTCCGCCCGTTAAAAAGATCATGAATGGCGACCTTAACCCCAATCAGATTCAGAAAATAAAAATTGAAGATTTGTTGGAAAGGGAGCCGATCAAGATTAACGACGACCACATCTTAAGCCAGACGAAGGGCAAAAGAATCCTTGTTACTGGAGCAGCCGGTTCTATCGGAAGTGAAATTGCAACCCAATTGGGAAGATACGAGCCCCAGATGATTATTCTTTGTGACCAAGCAGAGTCCCCCTTACATAATCTCCAGCTTGACCTTCAAGATGAATTCCCAAATCAAGTCTATCATACTTATATAGCAGACGTCCGAAGTACAAAAAGGATGCAATTGCTTTTTGACACGTTCAAGCCGCACTATGTTTATCATGCGGCAGCATACAAACATGTGCCAATGATGGAAAACCATCCTTTGGAAGCGGTACAGACCAATGTTATGGGAACAAAGAATTTGGCGGATTTAGCCGTAGAATTTCAGGTTGAAAAATTTGTCTTTGTCTCTACCGATAAAGCTGTAAATCCCACGAATATCATGGGGGCGACAAAACGTATCGCAGAAATCTATGTACAATCGTTAAACAATCATTTGGAAAATACATTGGGGGCAAGTGTTCACACCAAATTTATAACAACACGCTTTGGCAATGTCTTAGGCTCCAATGGATCTGTTATCCCCCGATTCAGGGACCAGATTCAGAAAGGTGGCCCTGTAACCGTTACTCATCCAGAAATTACACGGTATTTTATGACCATTCCCGAAGCATGCCGACTAGTCCTTGAAGCTGGAACAATGGGACAAGGTGGCGAAATTTTTGTCTTTGATATGGGTAAATCTGTAAAAATAGTAGAGCTAGCTAAAAAAATGATTCGCCTTTCGGGATTTAAACCGAATGAAGATATTGAAATAAAATTCACGGGATTAAGGCCTGGTGAAAAACTATATGAGGAATTACTAAATGATTTAGAGAATACCTTACCGACGCACCACGAGAAAATCATGATCGCCAAAGTCAGAGAAAATAATTATGATAGGGTGTGTATGAAAATCGGAGAATTGCAACAGCGTTTAGCGACACAGAACAAAAACGAAGTTGTCTATCAAATGAAAATTATTGTACCTGAATTTAAAAGTAAAAACTCCATCTACGAACAGCTAGATAAGGAAATTGAACTATCGAATGAGTCGGAAAACCAAAGTTAATTCACGTTAAAATTTGCAAAACACTTGCAAATTTGCTCGAAAAGTGTATTTTTGCAATCCATATTTTACTGATTAGTAATGTCTAAAAACACAAATAATACAAATCAAGGTTTCAAACCTTCAAAAGGATCTTTTTTTCAAGATAACCAAAAAAGTGTCGTGTTCATTTTAGGTGGTATCGTTGTATTGATCTTACTTTATTTTGGATATCAAAAGCTTTATCTAGATCCAAGAGCAGAAGAAGCTTCGAATCGTATGTACAAAGCAGAACAGCTTGCTACAATTGATTCGTTACAAAGTAAAGCAATCATGGGCGATGGTGCATTTCTTGGATTTAAACAAATTGCGGACGAATATTCCAATACAAAATCCGCAAATATTGCAAACGCATATTTAGGAGGTTTGTATTTGCGTCAAGGTAAATTCGATGAAGCTGCAAAAGCGCTTGAAAAATATGCTCCGACAGGAAGTCAAATTCTAGATCCACTCGTAATTGGTTTAACAGGTGATGCTTATTCAGAATTAAAAGACTACAAAAAAGCTGCAGACTACTATAAGCAGGCTTCTGAAAAATCAAGCAACTCGTATACAACTCCACTCTTTTTGAAAAAACTAGGACTTGTATATGAAGCCCAAAATGACTACAAAAGTGCAGAGACAGCTTACAAGAAGATTAAAACAGATTTTCCGGAGAGCCAAGAAGCTTCAACAATTGATGGTTTATTAGGCCGTGTACAAGCACATTTATAATAGAATAATTATAAAAATATACTAAAAAGAGGCTATTTGATAGCCTCTTTTTTTGTGACCATCTAAAATCACTATCTTTGTTCCTATTATGGCAAGTAGCATTAAAAATTTATCCGACTTTTCGCATATTCAGGTTGCGGATGCAAGTCCATTCAAATTTGCAATCGTTGTTGCACAATGGAATGCAGAAATCACAGGTGCATTATTGAATGGTGCAATTACAGGCTTAGAGAAGCATGGCGCTCAAGAAAAAAATATCCAAGTCATCGAGGTTCCTGGAAGTTTCGAATTAATTTCGGGAGCAGATCTTGTGTTCAGAAACCAGAATTTTGATGCTGTTATTTGTTTAGGCTGCGTCATTCAGGGTGAGACGAGACACTTTGATTTTATCTGCGATGCAGTTGCAAATGGCATTGCCAATGTAGGGCTCAAATACAATAAACCAGCCATTTTTGGTGTATTAACTACTGATAACCTTCAGCAAGCATTGGATCGTGCTGGTGGAAAACATGGCAACAAAGGCGAAGAAGCTGCTATTACAGCAATACAAATGGCTCATATTGCCAAAAAATTCTAGTTTGGTATTAATTTTGCCTACCATTCAATGATGAAAAGTATTACTGAGCACAGCTTATTACTCAGTTACTTATATTTTGGACAAATCGATTAATAACATATTCAGTTATCTTATTAATCGATTTTTATTTTTTCACTGGAATAAATTGTTATTGAATTGTTTTGATTGTATTGTAAATCAGATGTACAACAATCGATAGTTTTATAGACAATGACGCAATGATGAAGTTTATCCCGATCAATTTTGATACGGCTTACTTGATGATTGTTTCTTAAAAAAATAGGATTATGAAAACATTATCGAATGTACTCTTGGTCGTTATGCTGACGTTATTCTGTCAGCTGGATCTAGTGGCACAAGACGATAGTCTAAACAAGCAGATTTGGCAAAGTATTGGTGGCCAGGAAAAATGGGATTCTTTGCAATATTTGGCATTCTCAGCAAAGGGAAATACCATCTCCGACCAATTGTCAAAAGAAGAGCGAAAATTCTTGTTCAATCGCAGCACCGGAGCATGTCGATTTGACGGCTATAGCGGCACAGATCAGGTGACCTATCTGTTTAATTTTAAGAATCCAGGGGCCGATAAACTCTTTATTGGAGGGAATATAGCTGGAGATGGGCCAGAGCTAAAAAAGTCAATTAAAAACCAGCTATTTTCGGATCTCAATCTACTACTTTTACCCACCTTGATCGGACAGAAGAATGTGCAGCTAAAAAGTCAGAAGGAAAGTTTCAGCGCTGGACAAAAATTAACGATAGCAACTATCAGCTCGTCAGGCCCTATCTTTGGTTCAAAGATGGATGGTTTGCTTTACATTGATCAAAATACCGGTGAGATTGTACGTTACGAATACACAGATAAGGGCGAAAAAAACACTTATGAAGTGAGCAAATATAAGGAGATTGGCGATGGTATACGTTTACCTAGTTTCTTCAATTCGACAAGCAATGACCAAAAGAGTTGTATATTCTCCGCTATTTCGTCTTTTGTACAAGTAGAACAGAAAAAATTTACAGAACTATAATATGATTAACTGGATAGAATTAAATACAGAGGAACAGTTACAGGAGCTTTATCAATCTGATAAAGTTGCAGCCATCTTTAAACATAGCACGACTTGTGGTATCAGCAATATGGCTAAGCGCAGTCTTGAGCGTATGTCTGCGACTTCAGACCATGATTATGCAATCTATCTTTTAGATCTTTTGCGCTACCGTCCATTATCAAATGAGATTGCCCAACGTTGGAATGTAACACATCAATCCCCTCAGATACTGATTGTTGAAGGAAAAGAAAGTCTATATGATGCTTCCCATGGCGATATTCAATTTGATGAGATTGAACAATACCTGACGGCAATTTAAATAGTATAGGCCGTAATCGCTGTTCAATAAAAAATAGTTAACAAAATTTATCCCAAGGGGTTAATATGTTATATTGATCCCTTGGGATATATTATGATGATGAAAACAGCTGTGCTGGCTATTTATAAATTTCTACTGTTATCTTACCGTCTTTGGTCACGGTACCCCGGTACATCCCGGCAGTATTAAAAGGCATAGCAACATGTCCATTTTTATCCAGTGCGATCAGGCCGCCATTTCCGCCCATTTCACCAATCCGATCGATCACTTGCTGGCTCGCCTTATCAACACGCTCACCTTTGTATTCCATAAAAGCCGACACCGAATATGCAGCCACGGTGCGGATATAATATTCTCCCCATCCAGTACAGGAAACAGCACAGGTATTATTGTTCGCATACGTTCCAGCACCAATAATTGGCGAATCTCCGACACGTCCAAACTTCTTGTTTGTCATCCCTCCTGTAGATGTACCGGCGGCCAGGTTACCTGCTTTATCCAAAGCAACACAACCAACTGTACCAAATTTAGCATCCTTATTGATGATTCCTAAACGTGAGCTTTGTTTTTGATCGTGATCTAGTTGTGTTTGCGTACTGTCCTCCCTGTTCACTTTCTGCAAAGCATCCCAACGTGCTTTAGTCCAAAAATAAGAAGGATCGACGATGGTTAGCCCCACTTTTCTTGCAAATTGTTCGGCACCTTTCCCCACCATCATAACGTGCTCAGACTGTTCCATCACCGCTTTTGCTGCTGAGATTGGATTTTTGATCGTCGTCACTCCTGCAACTGCGCCCGCAGCCAAGGATTTACCATCCATAATGGAGGCATCCAGCTCGTTGCGTCCGTCATGTGTAAAAACCGCTCCTTTCCCTGCATTAAACAAAGGTGAGTCTTCCATCACATGGATAGCCGATTCGACGGCATCCAAACTGGATTTACCTTCTTGCAACTTTTGGTAGCCTATACGAAGTGCTTGCTCTAAGACAATCCGATAAGCTTGTTCCATCGAATCTGTCATATTCTTTTTCAAGATCGTCCCCGCTCCACCATGGATCGCCAAAACAAATCCGCCCTCTGTCACGTTTACAGATTTTTTATACGACTTACAGGAGATAGCCAACAGGGCTCCCGCAATTATCACAGCACTTATCTTGAGCTTATTCATCTTCTTTCTCCCACCATTCTGAAGATTGTAAATCATCTATCTCACGACGGTCTTTTTTCGTAGGACGCCCTGTACCGCGATCGCGTTTTAGGACAGGAGCATGAAATACGGATTTAAACCCTACCGTTTCTTCTACAGGCGTCTGATCTTCGTAGAATTGAACAGCAGTCTTGGCGTCAACACGACGGTCTAAAAGACCTGTCACCTGCACCACTTTTTTTTCAATTCCCTTTTGGATATGGTATACATCTCCGATCTTAACTTCATAAGAGGGTTTTATATTTTGGCCTTTGAGTTTTACTCGTCCAGCCTTACAGGCCTCTGTTGCCAAGGTTCTTGTCTTAAATAAGCGAATTGACCACAAATATTTATCAATTCTCAATTTTTCTGATGTTCCAGCCATATTTACAAAAATAATTATATTCAGAAACTATCGGGGCCCCTTCCAGGTAAATTAACATATTTCCGTTATAAATATATGCTTAAAGCACAAGGAGCCATGGATAAAGTTGCTTTTAACTGCAACTTTATCTAAGTTTGTACATCAAAATAAACTAATTCAAATAAGCAAACAAATAATATGGTAGAGCCACTTAAAAAATTGATTGAGGAAGCTTGGGAAGATAGACAATTATTGGAGTATAAAGAATATACAGAAGCGATCCGCGCTGTTATCATGAAGTTGGATAGCGGTGAAATCCGTGTGGCTGAGATGATCGGTACAAGATGGCATGTAAATGATTGGATAAAAAAAGCGGTCATCTTATATTTTCCAATCAATGATATGCGCGAAATGACTGCAGGTCCTTTTGTGTTTCATGATAAAATGAAATTAAAAACAGACTACAAGCACACAGGTGTACGTGTTGTACCTGGAGCTTCCGCTCGTTTAGGTGCATATTTGGCTAAAGGAGTGATTATGATGCCTTCTTACGTTAATATCGGTGCTTATGTAGACGAAGGTACCATGGTGGATACCTGGGCAACTGTTGGCTCTTGTGCGCAAATTGGGAAACATGTACACTTAAGTGGCGGCGTCGGAATTGGAGGTGTATTGGAGCCGGTACAAGCAGCCCCGGTTATTATTGAGGACAATGTTTTTATCGGTTCAAGAGCGATCGTAGTAGAAGGCATTCGTGTAGAAAAAGAGGCTGTATTAGGTGCCAATGTTGTATTGACAGCCTCAACAAAAATTATCGACGTTACGGGACCTGAACCTGTAGAATATAAAGGTTATGTACCTGCCCGCTCTGTTGTTATTCCGGGTTCTTACACCAAGAAATTTGCAGCGGGGGAATACCAAGTTCCTTGCGCTTTGATCATTGGTCAACGTAAAGAGTCTACAGACAAAAAGACTTCATTAAATGACGCACTACGTGATCATAATGTAGCTGTATAAAGTTAAAACTAGTATAAAGATAAGATGAGTGCATTCGTAGATCGTGAGGATTTGAATAAGGCCTTGGAGACGTTAAAAAACGGCGGATTAATTCTATACCCCACCGACACCATTTGGGGGATAGGCTGTGATGCCACCAATCCAGAAGCCGTGGAGAAAGTTTTCCAACTAAAAGGAAGAGATAAATCCAAAAGTCTGATCGTCCTTTTACACAACGACAATCAATTAGCGAGTTATGTCAATGAAATCCCGGATGTGGCTTATCAACTTATTGAATATACAGAAAAACCCTTGACAATTGTCTATTCGAATGCCAAAAATCTTGCGCCCAATGCAATTGCTGAGGACGGTTCAATTGGCATTCGAATTGTCAAACACCCTTTTTGTGAACAGCTTTTGCAACGGTTTCGCAAACCGATCATTTCAACTTCGGCAAATATCAGTGGTGAGCCAACGGCAAAAGATTTTGACGAAATATCGGATGCCATCAAGGATGGGGTAGACTATATTGTTACCTATGACAGAAACGTAACAACAGATGGGAAATCATCTACTGTCATGAAGCTGGACCCTAGTGGTAAATTTGAATTTATTAGAAAATAGCATGAAAAAGATCGTTTTATTTTTTGCATTAGCCTTTGCTGTTACCAATATATCTTTGGCACAGCAAAAGGATATTCCCGGCGCCAAACCTGGTGTAAAATATGGGAAAGAAATCTCTGCGTCCAATGCGATTTCAGTAGCAAAGCTTGAAAAAGAACTTACGCAAAAGAACGCATTCAACGGAAAGGTAGCCGGTAAGGTCGTTGAGGTATGTAAGAAAAAAGGCTGTTTCATGACGTTGCAACGGGAAGGTGAAGAGCCTATTACCGTTCGTTTTAAGGACTATGGTTTCTTCATGCCAGCAGACATTGTCGGTAAAACGGTTGTTGTCGAGGGTATTGCGAAGAAAAAAGAAGTTTCTGTAGCGTCGTTACAACATGCGGCAAAGGATCTGGGTAAATCACAGGCTGAAATAGATCAGATTACTCAACCTAAAAAAGATATTAGCATTATTGCCGACGGCGTTTTGGTTGTCAAATAAGCCCTTCTCACCAAGCCTAGCATTGTTCTGATGAAAATATTCCAGCCTTCACCCTGTCATTCCATACTGGTCGATGGTACCTTAATGGCTTTCGAAAAGCCCATTATTATGGGGATACTCAATGTGACTCCAGATTCATTTTATGATGGTGGCGACAATACAACCGTCGAACTTGCGGTAGAGAAAGCCAAGAAGCTATTGCTTGAAGGTGCTCAAATCCTTGATATTGGCGCCTATTCCTCACGTCCAGGTGCTCCATTGATTTCATCACAGGAGGAAATGGATCGAGCTCTTCCTGCTATTCGGGCGATTAAAACTGCATTTCCTGACGCAATTTTATCAATAGATACCTTTAGGGCAGACGTTGCCGCTGCGGCAATCGATGCGGGAGTGCACATCATAAATGATGTTTCGGGAGGTACACTCGACGATAACATGTTCGCCACGGTAGCAAAATATCAAGTTCCGTATATTCTCATGCATATGCGCGGTATTCCCGAAAATATGCAGGAAAAAACCGATTACAACGATATTGTAACTGACGTAGCCACCTTTTTAGGTGACCGCATTGCGACGCTAAGAAGTATGGGGGTGAAAGATATTATTCTTGATCCGGGATTTGGTTTTGCAAAGACAGTGGAACAAAACTATGAGTTACTCTATCGTGTCAATGAACTTCATTACTTTGAATTACCAATTTTGGGCGGAATATCCCGTAAATCCATGATTTATAAAAAAATCGGAATCACTGCCCAGGAAGCTTTAAACGGCACCACTGCTTTAAATACGCTACTTCTCGAAAGAGGTGTACAAATTCTCCGCGTACATGATGTAAAGGAAGCGAAGCAATTGGTTGATCTCTTCTATTCGTAAATCAGCATTATTTGCCTACAAATTTCGGATCACTTAATGTTTTAATAAAAGCGATGATCGCTTCCTTTTCTTCTTCTGTCATAGGAATTCTTTTTCCATTTTCTTTCAAAATCGGATCAAGGTTAGCTGCATCCAAAACACCCTTGTCGAAATAATCCAGCACAGATTTCAACGTTGGGAACTGCCCAAAACTTCCATAAGGCGCTGTATACTCCGCATTTCTTAAAGAAGGTACCCGAAAAGCCATATAGTCTGTATCAATACCTGTGATACGTGCTCGCCCGGCCTCATCTGGATGTTTGTTTAACGGAAACCCGACATTTCTAAAACTCTGATCGGTAAATAATTCTGATGCATGGCAGCTTTCACATTTCAATTTAAACAGCTGATACCCCCGTTCTTCCTCAATAGTGAATTGCTCCCCTTCACCTCGTTTTACCTTGTCATATTTACTGTCGGCTGAAATTAGGGTATACTCATATTGTCCAATGCTTTTATAAATTCGTTCAGGTGTAATATTCTCATCGCCAAAAGCCTTCTTGAACAATACTTTGTAGTCAAAATCCCCATTAATTTTGCCGATAACCTCCAAGATAGAAGAGTTCATCTCTTCATGCGTGATAATTGGAACTAAAGGTTGCTTTTCCAGTTCGAGTATATTGCCATCCCAATTATAAAATTTCATAAAAGCCAAATTCTGCAAAGGCGGCGTATTCCGAAATCCAACACGATCATCTATCCCTACCGCCTGCATTTTTCCATCGGAAAAAGCCAATGCGGGGTTATGGCAACTGGCACATGATATCGTATTATTTCCACTGAATCTTTTCTCATGAAACAGCTTTCCCCCCAATTCAACACCATATTTTGTTGGCTTATTGCTCTTAAACGCATTATTTAGACTCGGAAAATCCGCAGGAATGTTGAAAGTGACTATAGGGTTATCTTCCAGCTTAGAATCAACAATATCATCCCTACTACAGGATAAAGCAATCACTATAATGGTCAGGATTAAGATGACTTTTTTCATCCTATTAATTTTATCAAGGGTTGATGAATATTCAAAATGTACACAATAGTCTGATGCAGAAAGCATCCGTTCGCTTTTATGCCTAATGTGTTTTCCATAAATGGCTACAATCGCATTCCAGATCATAGCCATTTACATCATATTTAGTTAGAAACACCTTCAACAGTGAACATCCCTGCTGTATCGCTGCTTCCGTTGCCGCCAAGATTATCAACAAACTTCACCATTTCCACTGCTGAATGAATACTAGGTGTAGCATTATTGGCCCCCAAGGTGATGGTATTCGTTTTACCGCTTAGGAGCTTATCGAAATCTGCCCTGATGTTAATCTGTGGTATACTTTTTCCAACAGTAACTATGGAAGGTAAATTCAAGGTAATGTCCCGGTAAGCATCTACGCCCTGTTTATAAGTGGATTCATCGCCGTTTGTACCGTTGACCGTACTCCCTGTGTGAATAGACAACTCTTTATGATCAACACCATAAAAGCCCTCCAATTTCGTAAATCGGTAACCTGTCCCCCATTCCCAATGCATTTTAGTATCATTTGCTCCTGCTGTTGCATAGAAAACTGGGAATCTCAGTTGATCCAGAGTATTTATTTCCTGTTTTACCCCCAAACCGAATTTGATCTGTTTATACTCGCCAACAGGTATATTACTCAGTACATAATTTAAAGTTGCTGCTTTCGCCTGATCAATTACTGTAGCCCCTTTATCCAGGTCATTTACATTATAAGGGATCTCAGACCCGTCGGCTTTAATAAGTCTGATATTGCTAATTACATACTTTAGCTCAGAAAACTGATACAGTTGTCCGCTGGCGGATGTATTTGTCGTGGCAGCTGGGGAATCTGCACTACCCAGCACAATTGTTGTATTTTTAAATGTATTGTTGAAATGTAAGTTAACACTGTTAGCGACGTCTTCACTTTTGCTACAAGAAACCATAACCAAAGAGATCATCAGGAGTTTAATTGCATTGTTTTTCATTTTATTTTTAAGTTCTAAGGTATTTAAAAATTGATTTTTAAGGATGTAAAGATATTCCTACCCATGCGTGGTATATTTCCCCAATCCGCATAGGTACTATAGTATTCATTGAAAAGGTTCTCCGCACCGACCTGAAACGCGGCATTTAATTTCCCAATATTGAAGTTATAATCTGCCGAAACATTCCAAATCTTATAGGATGCAGTTTGGTCCTCTCCGTATTCAGGACTAAAATTGACTTGACTAAAGTCCCCGTTCATTGAAGTTTGCACGCCGATCATTTTGTATCGGTAATGCAGTGATGTTTGATAACTTAAGGGACGTATAAAGGGCAGGTTTCCGCCCATATTGTCTTGCCCTCTGGCATAGGTAAGTATAGCTTTCCAATCTAGACCTGGCAAAATTTGATATTGCGCATTGAGTGCCAGATTAAACAGCGTCGCATGATCTAAAGAGGTATAGCCTTTTACGCCTACCGATTGATAGTTCATGGGGCTACCCAAACTCAAAATCCGGCCAATAATGTAGTCTTGTATAAAGAAATAATTGGCCTTGGCCCCAATGCTTAGCTTTCCGGTCTTAAATCCGGCACTGGCATTGGCTTCATAAGAAACTTCATTTTTTAAATTTGGATTTCCGATATAGTCATAACGATCGAAACTGTTATAGATGTAGTAACCATACGCTTCCGAAACAGAAGGAGCACGATGCCCAAACCCTGTTCCTAGAGAAAAGTCAAACTGACCAATATTTAACTGATAGCTAGCATGTAGGCTCGGCAGAATTCTATTTTTCTTCTGTGGAGAACCCGGATGGAAGATCCAGTTGAATTCAACGTATTTCGAATAGTTATAGTTCAAACCCAATGAACCCCCAAAGACAAGTCTACTGATATCAGAAAGATCTAACGAGTTATTAATGGCTACACTCGCGAATCGTGTGGTCACCCATGGCCAGCTATAGGCAAACATGGTCTGTTTGGATCGATCTTGCGGATACATACGCATCTCAGCTATCGATAGATTATCGTAAGCATTTACCTGTATTTCCGAAGAATAACGATCTTTCTGCAGATTAATTTTAGATAAAAGACCGTAGGTCGTACTCCAGCCTGGCATATCCATATGGACCAAATTCTCCGGACGGGTTGTATCATCCATATAGTGCTCAACAGCATTAAAATAAACTTTGGTGTCCCATACTTTTACCAAGCCCTCTTCAAACAACTGTTTGTATGTAGCGGAAGTGATGATCGCTCTGGATAAGGATAGGTCCATTGGTAAAGCTGGAAATCCCACATCTTTTGCCCGATCAAAAATAGCATCCACCCTAACGGCAGAGAGCGGACTTGTTTTATAGGCCAAGCCCAAAGACGCATTGAATTTATTATATTGCGAATGCCGTACTTCATCGTCATTTCCATCATAATAATTTCCAGCCTTCCGGAAGGCAATACTTCCATCTGCCACAAATTTGTCGCTCGAGTAATATAAATTTCCAAGATTGAACGTCTGCTTATTATTGAATTCAAAACCTGTCTGATAGGCTCCGCCAATTTTTTTCTGCAGCCCAAACGAGGTATTCCTTCTTTTTAGATCTATACTGCCCGCGACCGTAGCGCCATGCAGATTACCCTCCTGCCCCGATTTAATATCGATGGCAGCAAGATTATTACTTTCTACATAAGAGGTTATCGGGTCCATTTTATCCGTACATGCTCCAAAGACATGCATCCCGTCGATCGTAATTATCGAACGCTCGCTACTCATATTATTGAGTAGGGGTTCCCAAGCGTAGGCACCACGTTTGATGAAGCTGATATTACTTGCAGAAGCCAAATATTCATCCACGGAGACTGTCATCTTTAGATCGTTTTCGATCCTCCTTTTAGTAGCTGCGGTGACTGTAACCTCCGCTAGACGTCTCGTGGTATCGCGCGTAATAGGATTGTTTTGTCCGTGTACGTTCCATCCCAAAGACAACATAAAGAGCATAACACTTATTTTCTTCATAGCCTCTAAAATAGAATGTCGATGTATAACTCACTTTTACGCCCTTCTACCCCAGGTGTAAAGTCTTTGGGTACCTCAGTTCCTGCTATTACCCTTCCATTTTGGTTGACCAAAATAAAATTCAACGTCCAGTTGCCTGTCATGGTGTAATTCACAACACCTTGGTACAATCCGTTGGCCTGTTGGACCAAGTCCTTATTATTGGGGGAAGAATGGTTACCC
Organism: Sphingobacterium sp. UBA7631; assembly: GCF_002483935.1. Taxonomy (NCBI): domain Bacteria; kingdom Pseudomonadati; phylum Bacteroidota; class Sphingobacteriia; order Sphingobacteriales; family Sphingobacteriaceae; genus Sphingobacterium; species Sphingobacterium sp. UBA7631. The sequence goes on along the minus strand of NZ_DLIX01000003.1, from coordinate 89,105 downwards.
ATCGAAGGTTCTGGCATACGCGGATCTAACTGCAAGGTGTATCCGTTGACTCTTGTATAAGACAATTGCGCAGTGTCTAATTTATAAATACCTGCGACCAGTTTATTTTCAGCAACATTTGGTTTCCAAGGAGCAATCAAGGCGATTAAATAGTGTTCGCCATCTTTCCCGGTAAAGGTGGTTATATTACGATTTTTATTGGTCTGCGGCATTACAGTTACATGCTGTGCAGCAGAGAAAGTCTGATCGCCAATTTTAAAATCGATTTCCAAACTCCAGTTTGCTGCTGCAGAACTTTCATCTGTAAACACACTGTAACCCGAAAAGTAGCTCCCATCCAACGTATGGTCCATTACGGACTGGTTTGGACAAACAATTTTCATTCCTTGCATATTGGTTTGGATGGGCAGCAATTTGACTGCGGAAACGGCTACAGATTCATTATTTTGCTGCTTATTGATTTTCACGCGGATATCATTATAACCGCGGTACAATACCCCTCCCGGGGCTTCAATATGAATATTGTACCCTGAAGAAATAAGGCTTGTAACCTCTTTAAACTCCATATTCTCTTCAACAGTATTTCCTCGTTCGGCCTCATAGTCTGTTTTCGCCTTGGTACAGCCGACTACAAGAAGACCTATAATCGCGATATAAAAACCCGCTTTTTTTATAAATAAATCTCTCATCTATAATATTTCATGTATAAGGAAGCTTTCCGATTTACTTCGTGAACTCGCAAGCCCGGTTTAAATAAATCATGCTGGCATCCTATATGACAAATGGATATATTTTTGTAGCGAAATGAAATCATCCTGTTGATTTTAAATAGATTACTAACCACGATCAACATTATAATGATTCAGAGCCACATCGCAATGTAGTCCAAATAACCATATTGGTTTCTTTGAAATAAATACTGAATAAGTAGTTTAATCGGAAGATTGATTACTTTGACAAGACATCGCTAAACGCATTTTGACAACGCAATTCTAAAGCGATGCTAGCGTTAGCATACACTGTAAATCATCATCAGCGATCGATTACTTATTCAAATAAATTACTAGCTGGATTTAAACCAAAGGGGGATGAAATATTGTAAAGATGGGATTATAGGAATAATCTTCTTTATATACTGGAAGTAGGCGCTCCACAGTGTCTTCATAAAGAGCCGTGTTTTTAAACGTAAAATCTTGCGTATTATTTATAAAAACAACATCAATGATACGTAATTCAAGATTTTTTTGTTCCTTTTCCTCATGTTCGCGCATTTTCTTCATCAAAATACACTGGCCTCGACAGGCAAGCGCATTATCGTTAAAACGATTGATACATTCGTAACGTGCGATATAATCTCGATTCAACTCGAAGACTGTCCATAGCCATACCGTTGAGAAGCTCTGCAGGAGCATCAAGGGTAATAGAATCCATATAAACAGTCTGATTTTCATTCGAATATTTTATTCTCAATAGCAGCTTACATCAGGAAGATTACTTCATTATCTTGTAAACTGGCCAACTCATGATAATCTGTGTGAGTTTGGGCAAATATAACAAATGAATCTTGGAATAAACAAATGCTATTTAAAAGAAAAAGTCCTAGGAAGACTACTACCTAGGACTTATAAGACTCAATTATAATTATTTTGTCGCAATCGTCAAGACAGCTTTCTTATTGCCTGCAGCTAAATCCAATGTAAAAACATAGGTTTTACCGGTCTCTAATACTTTAGCGGTTTTGATGCCAAGATTGCCCGAGTCGCGTCCATTCTTTCCATCCCCCACAAAAACGATATCACTTGTCGTTGTCAGGTCTGTGCCACCAAATTCACCGCCCCATCCTTTTTGATGGAAAAATTTGAAATTGATGTTATCAGAATTTATAGACTCTCCTGCCTTAACAGTTATCTGGTATTTCTTGTTGCCTAGCGGCACCAGACAAAGCGCTTTATCTGTGTTCCAGCCTACCTGATTACTGGATACCTTAGGTTTTCCGATTCCTTCACCAATAATCCAAACCGCCCCACTTCCGTCATCTTGTAATTTTGCTAAATCATTACCTGTCATCGCTTCAACCACAAAATATTTTAAGGTAAAGTCCGCAGTAACGCGATACTTACCGTTCATTCCGTTGAAAGCGATTGATCCGTCAGGAGCTTGTGTAAAATAGTCCGGATCAATCCACCAATTCTTCAGATCTTCTATTCCGTCAATAACCACCTTCTCGCCTTTTACCATATTCAACTCTGCCTTAAAGTGCTCATCATCAAGGCGACTGAATACCGTTCCATTAATGGCATAAGCAATAATAAACGGTGAAGCTTGATAAGTTGAGGTATTAAATGCGATGCTATAGGTTCCAGAAGTTGAATTTGAAAATGGGATTTCAGCCGTAGACCCTAGGTTTATAACATTATTGACCCAACCAAAATTCATCAGATTGCCTTGTGCGCCCACTTTTGGTGCTTGAATATAGCCCTTTACCGAAAATGGAAAATTCTCTTTTGCCGCATATTGATTACGCCCTACCCTTTCCATGCGATAGGACTTAGATGCTGTGACTAAAGTTAAATATGGAAAGTCGGGTCTGCTCAGATTAATATCAAAAGATTGTTCCGTTATTTTTTGGCTAATATTCTGTAAGACAAACTTAAGGGTTGCTTTTCCATCGGGAATATCTTTCAGGAACGGAACATAAATTTTTCCAGTATAATCTCCATTTTGTTTGGTACGAATGACGGTTTCTGTTACCTTGTCGTCTGTAAAATACAATTGTGCTTTAACCGTAGACAGCGCTACTTCACTATCCGACACGTGCAGCTGAAATTCGAGACTGTCCCCAAAGTTTGCGGCTGAAATAGGTGATTTCAATTCGATTTTAGGATCCCCTATTTGATAGGTATATTTTTCATCCTTTTTACAGGAACTGACTGCGGTAATTGCAGCAGTTCCCAATAGTATATTGATGAGATATCTTTTCATTTGTTCATAATTTATGCGCTATCCATGTGATAGCGCTTAAGGTTTATCATCCTCCAATTAATAGGTCCAGCGGTAAGAAACAACCGACTTAGCTGGTACATCATAGCTAAAATGATGTTTACCATCTGCCAAGGTAATTTTACGACTATCGCCCGATTCGTTTAACAGAACAACAGCATAGGTTCCGTCTGTATTTTGGAATGCAGTATAAACCAACCCTTCCGCTGTATATCCAGAAGCGCCAATCCGTGTGGCCCCTGATTTGACCACTGAGGAAAGATGACCAACAATATAATAGTGCGAATTACGTGTTATATTCTTATAATTTGCCTTACTAATATCCACGGCTCCATAACATGTCTGACAGCCTCCCTCGCGATTCGGTCCTTTATCGGTATCTAGCATCAGATTCCATACAATGACACCCTTACTCCAATTGTTCACTGTACCCAGAGCCACTTCACGCATGTCTTCCATCAAACGTTTTTCGAGATTCCGGCCATCATTCCATTCCCCAATAGATGTTTCTGTAAATACAAGCTCCTTATCTGGGCGTTGATTATGAATATCGATAAGTTCAGCCTTATCCCCACCATAATTATGGTACGCCGCTCCGGCGAAGAATGAAGCCGCTCCGGCATCGTTATAGATCTTTACAGGGTAATCAGCCTGATCAGCAATGTTATCATAGTTATAATTATGATCAAATGCATAGATCTTTGTTGATAAGTTAGCCGCTTTTAACTGTGGGCCCAAAGCTTGTTTGACAAAAGCTTGTTGCTCTTGCCATGACATATAAAGCGAAGCGGAATTTTTTCTGTTCAATGGTTCATTTTGAACAGTAATCGAATAAATATTAATGCCTTCTTTCTTCATTGCTTGGATCCATTGAACGAAATACCAACCATAGTCCTGATAATACTTTGGATTTAACTGACCACTGGTCCACGAATCAAAGGGCTTTAAATCAGTTAAGTTGTTAACTTTCATCCATTTCGGTGAAGTCCATGGAGAGCCCATGATTTTTATGGATGGATTGATGGCAAGTATTTCTTTCAGCACTGGAATGATATATTGTGTTTCTTCCGACTGTAGTCCAAAATTTTCCTTTCCTTCCTTATCCCAGCAGGTATATTCACTCAAAGAGAAGTCGGAACATCCAATAGCAATACGGATGTAATTCATTCCCATTCCATCTTTATCTGAGAAAGTCTCCGTAAGAAATTTTGTTCGATCTTCCTTACTCATCTTCATCAGATTATAGCAGGTAGAGCCTGTAACTGCTGCACCGAAGCCGTCCATTGTCTGAAATTTCTTAGCTGGATCTAGCGTAATTTTATTGGGCGACATGTTAAATTTGGAACTGAAATCAACAAAGCGTTTTCCAAAATCCAAAGACCGACTGCCTGTCGTCGTATAAATGGTAACGTCACCACTTTTTTTAATTTCATCACCTTGTGAAGGTGTATAGCTGTCACGGTTACAAGATGTTGCCGTCACTAGACAGGACAACAAGAATGTATATATCATAGTTTTTTTATTATTGCGTTTCATCTGTTAATAAATTTTTCGCCATCCATCAAATGAGGATTTCCGTTGTTAAATCAGTTAATACCCCGGATTCTGAACTAGATTAGGATTCTGATCAATTTTTGGTTGCGGAATCGGTAAACGGTAAGAGTTCTTCGTGAAGGGATACACCTGTGCCTTTCTTCCAGCATCTTTAGCATAAACAGCATTCATGACAGATTCCACCTTATCTAAGCGCACGAGATCAAACCATCTTTGTCCTTCGAAGGCCAATTCAAGACGACGTTCTTTCAAATAAGCGTCTAATAAAGCATCCTTATTTGAACGTACGGCAGCGGATATTTTAGGCAATTTAGCACGGGTGCGAATTTTGTCAATAATGTCTGCCGCTCCAGATAGATCTGATCCCTGCTGAATTAATGCTTCCGCTTTTAACAATAAAAGGTCTGCGTAACGAAGCTTGACAATACTATTAAATGCAGAACGTAATTTAAACATGAATGGATAATGGTTTGACGGATAATAGTTGCTCCAAGTAGTGGAATAATAAACAATAGATTGCCCCAAACGAACCTGGTCCCCTTCATTCGTATACGCTTGAATCAAGTCCCGAGATGGGGTTATCCATTTGGCCCATGTGAAGTTATTATCATAATTGGACAAATCCCTTCCAAACATCCAAGTCGCCCAATTACCTCCACCCGAAGTAAACTGTGCTTCCAAAATCGATTCTTTCGTATTCCGCTGTGCAAGATCTGTGTTGCTTGCATTCATTGCATATAGATCTGAGTAATTGGTATTCAGATCAAATCCATCCGCAGTCAATGCGTCAACATATTGGATAACTTTAGCGTAATCGCGAATTGGTTTTTCGGCATAGATCTTTGCCAGCATCGCTCGTGCGACGGATTTGGTAAATAAAGTCTTATTCCCATTATTGTTGGCTGGTGCATCAGCCAATCCGTCCATCAAGTCTTTTTCGATCTGCTTATAGGCTTCTTCTTCTGTGGCTTGTTTTGGAAAATATTGCGGATAAACTTCATTGACATTGTCACCAGTAATATCGGGTGCAATTGTGGTAATGACAGGGATAGATCCGAATATACGGACCATATCAAACATCGCCAATGCTCTGAATAGTTTAGCTTGTGCCTTATACGTTCTAATATCCGTATCGCTCAACGATTTATCAGCAACACTATCAACGTAAATGATCAATCGATTTGCACGTCCAACATCTTCCAGATATCTTCCCCAATCCCGGTCAACAACCGAATTAGACCCTTCAATAGAATTATTTTCAAAAGGTACAACTTCCGCTCCCGTCGTTCCCGCATAGGAATTATCGGCATGGGAATCTCCGATTAGGAGCAGATCGAGATACCAATGTTCCTGCCGATCTTTCATTTGCTGATAAATCCCCGCCAAATAGGTCTCAACCTCAGCTCTATTCTTAAAAACAATCTGCGTTCCTGTCTCGGTCTTCCCTTGACTCACATCCGAATAATCTGAAAGTGGATCACGGTTCAAAGAGCAAGAAAATAAAAACAAAGAGCCGGTTAGCAAAGAAAGAGCATTACTTATATATTTTTTCATGATACAGACAATTAAAACTCAATATTAAGACCTAAAACAAATGAACGATTCTGTGGATAGGTACCCCAATCTATACCTTGGATTCTGGAATCGGATCCGCCCGAATATTGGTTTACTTCCGGATCCATACCTGAATACTTAGTCAAGGTAAACAGATTGCTTACAGATAGATAAGGCTGAATTTTATGGATACCAATACGCTTCAGTCTCTCCGGAGAAATCGAATAGCCCAAGGACACATTTTTCATCCGCAAATAACTACCATCTTCAACAAAATAGGTTGAATTTTTCATGTCAAACCCAGCTTTAGGAACATGTGTAATCTGTCCCGGTACCCGCCAGCGATCCAATACAACTGTCGTTTGATTTCGACCATCATACATCCCCTCTGTTTCCATACGGCTGGCATTGAAGATGTCGTTTCCATAAGTTCCCTGAATGAATATGCTTAGATCGAAATTTTTCCAAGAGAAACTATTTGTCATACCATACACAAACTTTGGCAGGGGATTGCCGATATACGTACGGTCGCTTGACGAGATCTTGCCATCTCCGTTCAGGTCGCGATACATGAGCTCACCGGTTTCAGGGTTTACGCCATCTGAAATATAACCGAAGAATCCTGCAAGCGATCTTCCGGGCTCATTTTTCACCACAAAATCATTGACATAATCGTTCGTTTTGACATCATAATACACCTGTTGTAAGTCGAGCTGCTGAAGCTTATTTCTGTTGAAAGAGATATTAAAATCTGTATTCCAAGTCAAGTTTCCGGTCAGATTTTTCGAATTTACCGCAAATTCAAAACCATGATTATTCAACCTTCCACCATTTCTTTGGATTGTAGTTGCTTGCTGTCCTGCAGGCAAGCTCGCATTCATTAAAAGATTCTTGGTATCCTTGTTGTAGTAATCTGCGCTGATGCTGAGTCGATTATTCAACATCGTGATATCAAAACCGATACTGGTTGTGCTTGTCGTTTCCCAAGTTAAATCTTTCGCTCTTAAGATTGTTGGTTTATTGATATTTGGTACAGCATTGTCTTTTCCCTCAACAAACCATTGTTGACGTTGGATACCGCTCAATTGCAGGTAAGCATAATCGCCTAATCCGTATTGATTACCTGTCTGTCCCCATCCCCCCCGGATTTTTAAGTCGTTTATCCAGGTTACATCTTTCATAAAATCTTCAGCAGAGATTCTCCAAGCAACCGATACCGATGGAAAATAGCCCCAGCGTCGTTCTGGACTTAGCTTGGAAGAACCATCGGCACGCATATTTGCGGTCAATAAATACTTGCCATCATAATTGTACATTGCGCGTGCGAAATAGGACATAATCCCCCAATTGGATGCTGTAGATCCTGTTCTATCCCAAGAGATCTTATTTGCAGCATTAAGTGTCTCAATGATTCCATTAGCATAGTTTGAACCATAGATATAGCTTCTGGAGTACTTAGAATCCGTCCATGACGAACCGCCCATTACTTCCAAATTATGCTTTCCGAAGTTCTTCGTGTATGTCAAGAAATTGTCCCACGTTAACACGGTATTTGTATTACGAATATCTGAAGCTTCCCCGAATTGATTTCTTCCCCACGCTGTCGTCCAAGGATCCAAAAAAGTGGTCATCACCCCGGATCTTCGATCTAATGAAAACGAAGTTTTCCATGTTAAGTTAGGCATAAAGGAAATCAATGCACTTCCTGTGGCAACAAGACGGTTTTCGCGGTTATTGTTATTCCTTGTCCGGGCTAAGTTTTCCAATGGACTTGTAATGTTGTTGATCCCATAAAAATTATTATAGAATCGATCTGGATTTGTTGGATCCCATACAGGGGCGTAAGTAGGTGTTGTGATTACAGATGTAACTACTCCACCACGGTTAGAACCCAATCCGGAGGTAATTCCATTATCATTGTTATCGGAATAATTGATATTCGCATTCACCTTTAGCCATTTTCGAACTTGGTTATCAATATTAGCACGAAAATTATATCGTCTAAAAAAGGATCCTTGTAATGTTCCTTTTTCGTTCAAATACCCCCCACCTAAATAGTAACGAAGCTTCTCATTGCCATCCGAGATGGATATCTGATGATTTTGTTGAATACCTGTCTTGTAGGTTTCTTTGAACCAATCCGTTTGATCCAACAATCCCTCTGGCAGATTTATCATACCTATTTCATCCTGTAAGTCTTTGTATTGACTGGTATTTAAAACGTTGACAGTGTTATTGACAACATTGGCTGTCCACTGTGTTCCAAGCGTAATTTTTGCCTCGCCGGCTTTTCCTGATTTTGTCGTAACCAAGATGACACCGTTTGAACCACGCGAGCCGTAGATCGCTGCCGATGAGGCGTCCTTTAGAATTTGAATGTCCGTGATATCATTGGGAGACAAGAACTTAATATCTTCCACAGGAACTCCATCAACAACATATAAGGGAGTCGTATTGCTATTAAAAGACGTTATCCCCCGAATTTGTATCTGAGGTGCTGCACCTGGCTGACCACTCGGCTGAATAACAGTGACGCCGGCAGCCTTACCTTGAATGGCTTGTCCAAAATTGGTGACGGGCCTCTTTTCAAGGTCTTTCGTGGAAACAGAAGAGATTGCAGTCGTGACATCTTTTCTTTTGACGCTACCATAACCGATTACAATGACATCCTCCAGCATATTGGTTGATGAATTCAATTGGACGACCATGGTACTGTTGGCAGGCAATTCTTTGCTGTCGTAGCCAACAAACGTAAATTGGAGTATACTGCCGATGCTAGCAGAAATTTGAAAACGCCCATCTGCATTACTGGAGACTGCATTATTACTTCCTTTTTGTGTAATGGTTACTCCAGAGAGTGGTTTCTGATCTTGAGCATCCAAGATACGTCCACTGACTTGAACTCGGTCTTGGGCAAATACCAAATTCACCAAAGTAAACAAGAAAGCTAGCCCCATTGAAAAGGCAACTTTTCGTGTAAAGTAAATCATATGAAATAAAAAAATTGGTTATTGTTTAATCTTTTGGTTATTCCAAAATGGCAATGAGTTTCCCCTGCTTCATTGCTCAAAACAAAACTAAGATCACCAAGACGGAGAAAAAAGAGCTAGTACTGAAAAAGTACCAGAAAAAAAATGCAAACAGCTAACATAAAGATTATTACAAATTAAATACAGCATTAAAAAGTACCTACAGGAGCGTACAATCGTCTTTAAAACAGCCAATTTTCGGGTATTACCCTACATTTTAGGCCCGGTCGATCACCGCAATCTGACACACAGCAGCTTCAAAAGCATCGCGGTTTCCCGCAGCCTTATTACGCACTTTTGTTCTATAATTATAAACTGTCCGAAGAGAATATCGAAGGAAACTTGCAATCTTCACGGAATCATCGATTCCTAATCGAATCAATGCGAAAATCCGAAGTTCAGTATTTAACAATTCTGTTTTTTTTGGATAGATTTTCTCGTCCTCCTGAAGTAAGGCATTGAATTCATCAACAAAGGTTGGATATAGATTTAAAAAGATACGGTCAAAATTAACATAGAGTTGCTGCACCTCTCTTTCTTCCATTTGCGTTGACTTTAACTGTTCGCGTAAGGCATCCCACTGCTGATTCGTCGCTTTTTTCAACAGTGCTTTTCTGATATCTTCCATTTTATCGATATAACTCGAACACATATCAAAGAATTGCGCAATATATTCTTCTTTAATATGATTGGATTCAGATAATTTAAGGTTAGTCTGGTTTATTTCATCATTCAATGATCGAAGTTGTTGGTTTGTAGCCGATAATTCCGATCGTATCCTTCTCAAATGTTGCACTTGTCTATAAATAATGACAAGTCCAATGATTACACCAATCAATAAAATACTGACGATAATGACCAAGCCTACCAGTTGCCGATTTTGGCTACTGATTTTCTGCTGATAGGCGGCATTGATTATAGGATAAGAAGAGGTACCTTCAATAATGCGATACCGCACTTTACATAACATCGCATCGTCTATGGCTTTTTCAATAAACTGAAAAGCGCGATCGAAATCCTGTTGGTCGTAATACGTTAGCGCCAGATCATGAAAGGATGCGTTGTCGCGATTAGCCATTTCAATATCTGCACTGGCCGATATGGAAAGATAGTAAATTTGACTTTTCGTATCCTTTTCATATTTATAAATGAGCCCCATAAAATAGGCTATCAGCGCGCGCTGCTCAATATCCTTTTTGTTCTCATTCCAGAGGACCAACAATTGCTTTTTAGCATCCTCACGGTTACCATTAAAAAGTGTTTTTATAGCGATGGTTGTACGATACTCCAAGGAAGACTTTGGTAGTACCGTTAACAGAGAATCACGATACTTTTCACTTGCCTGGTAATATTCTGATCGATTATTGCTCTGACCGTAATGACTATAAAAGGAGCTGTAGGTATCGTAATATTTTGCCAGGAGATCCCGGCCAAGATGAGCGGGCTCAACTTGCTTTAACAATTGTGAAGCTTCTATATACCGTCCGACGGTGGAATACACCCAGGCCAAATCGAGATGAATAACCGCCTGTAAGGAGTCATTATTCGGTGGAGCGAGCTTTTGACACAGTAAAATATAAGTAAGCGCTGCGTCAGAATCAAACTTCTTATAATTTTCGAAGATTTCGTAGTTCTTCTTCAAAAATTGAACGGGATTACTTTCTAATGCTTTGGCCTCCTGTTTTAATTTCTCCAATTTATCTTCACGGTTCTTGATGTAAATTTTCTGATTTTCCATCAAATATTCCAATCGTTGCAAAACCCGGGTACTATCGGAATCTACTTGCGCAGATAGGTAAAGACTAAAATGAGCAAAAAGAATAAAAAGAAAAATGCGCTGCAACATAATAAACTCGGTTCAACATCGTGTAGACTAAACTACATAAAAATAACAACAAAAAAGAGGACGTCTCCCGACGGCCTCTTCCCCCGACCCAGTTAAGGGTCCAAGAATTAACAAGTTAATTCTTTATCGCATGAAAAATAGTTTTCTTTTTAATGTATGGCAACCTATTGCCAACCTCCTCCCAAGGCTTTGTATAGTAGAATCTGGTTTAACGTGTTTTCTTTCTCCAATTCTACTTTTCCGATTTGGGCTTCCAGCGACTCCTTCTGTGCTGTAACGACATCCAGAGAGGTCACCCGTCCAGCAATAAATAGTTCCTGTGCGGCCTCGATAGAGAGCTTTAATGCTTGAACATGCTCATCGACAAAACCACGCCGTCTGCCTATTGCCTCTTGTGTCATAATCACATTAGAAACCTCATTATAGGCATTCAGAACCATTTTTTCATAATCCAAAAAAGCAATCCCATAGTCCGCTTTTGCAATTTCGTACTGCGTTTTCAGTTGCCTTTGGTTAAATATCGGAAGCGTAATACCGCCAAATAAGTTATAAGCAATAGATTTATCCAAATTAAATAACTTGTTAAAGCTAAAGCTCTGCAATCCGATAAATGGACTTATTGCTACAGAAGGCAGAAAAGCCAAACGTGATGCTTCCTGATTATTCGAAGAGGCAATCACTTTCAAATAAGCGGCCTTGATATCGGGACGTTGGTTGACAAGATCATCCGGTGTACCAAAATGCATTGCATGATATAAATCCGCATTTTCAGCATATGTACTTCGTACAATAGGTTGATAAAAACGTCCTAATAAACCATTTATATGGTGTTCCCAAAGTGCTATCTCTTGGATCAATTGTTCTTTAGCAGCTTTAGAATTGGCCAAAAGCGCTTTAAACTGTTGTACAGAAAGCTCAGTCGCATAACCAGCATCTTTTTTTACTTCAACAACTTCCAGTGCATTCTTATGCAATTCAATATTCCGATTATATACTTTTATCTTTTGATCCAAAGCAATTAGTTCATAATAAGCTGTTGCAATATTAGAGACTAATTCCGTTTCCAAGAGACGCTTTCCCTCCTGCTCTGCTAGGAAGCTAAAATAAGCAGCTTGTTTTTGGCTCTTTAACTTTCCCCAAAGATCAATCTCCCAAGATGAACGAAGTCCGATAAAATAATCTGGGATAAATGGTTCGGGTAATTTTTCATCATTTTTCAAATTCTCCGAGAAATTTGAATCGTAATTACCGATCCCTGACTCAGTATAGTGGCCATACTTCCGTATTCCTCCTTCTACTGCGGCCTCGACCCTAGGACCTAAAGCGGCTTTCCGTTGCTTAAAATAAGCTTGCGCAGATTCCAAACGTAGGATGGATTGACGAATATCCAAATTGTTCTGCAACGCCGAATCAATTAAGGAAACCAACTGCGAATCTTTAAAAATTTCCTTCCAAGGTCGGCTTCCCACATTTAAACTATCTGGCGAAAGATGTTTAGAAAAGGAATTCGGTACGTTTACTTTCTCCGGTTGGAGAGCTTTTTTGGGAACCGAACAACTTCCAAATAAAATAAGTGCAGCAATAACTAAAGAAGCTTGTTTCACAACTTGTTTCTTATTCTCTTTTTTTGAAAATAAGATCACTAAGCCTGGGATGACAATTACCCCCAGAATGGTTCCGATAAGCATTCCGCCGACTGCAGCCGTACCGATACTTCGATTACCCAATGCACCGGCTCCGCTGGCCATCATCAAGGGTATCAGACCTGCAATAAAAGCAAACGAAGTCATTAATATGGGCCGTAACCGGGCAACAGCGCCTTCTATTGAAGCTGTCACGATATCCATTCCTTGCTTATATTTCAAATTGGCATATTCCACAATCAGAATCGCATTTTTGCCCAGCAAACCAATCAGCATGACCAATGCGACCTGCGCATAGATATTGTTTTCCAATCCAAAGACCTTCAGGAAAATGAAAGCACCAAAGATCCCCGCTGGAAGACAGAGCAGAACTGGTAACGGCAATAAGAAGCTTTCGTACTGTGCACATAACAACAGATAAACAAACAGAAGACAAAGCGCGAAGATATACAAAGCCTGATTTCCCGAGATTTTCTGTTCCCGAGTCATACCAGACCATTCGATACTATAACCTTGAGGAAGAGATGACGCTATTTTTTCCACTTCTTCGATCGCTTGTCCAGAACTAAAGCCTGCCGAGGATTGTCCTGTAATCATGGCCGAACTAAACATATTGTAACGGGTAATTTGTTCAGGACCATAAATTCTTTCCATCGAAATAAAGGCATTGTATGGTACCATCTCACCCGTCTCATTCTTCACATATAAGCGTAATACATCTTCTGGTCTTTGGCGATATTCGGGACCAGCCTGTACCATGACCTTATACATCTGTCCGTAACGGATGAAATTTGTCGCGTAAAGACTTCCCATTAAGGTCTGCAGCGTATTCATGGCATTCTCCACCGATATTCCTTTTTTTGCAGCCATATCGTAGTCCACCTTCAGCATATACTGTGGAAAGTTCACATCAAAACTGGAGTTGATATCCTGAAGAACTTCACTTTTCTCCATATCATCCATAAAGTTCTGCAGCACTTCGGCCGTCTTATTGAGATCTTCATTACCACTACGGTCCAATAGACGTAGTTCAAAACCTGATGAGTTACCAAAGCCTGGAACTGTTGGTGGAGGAAAGAAATCAATTTCCGCATCGGCAAAGTCCTTGGTTTTTTCGCGTAAATCTTTAATGACATCATCTACTGTCTGATCTCGCTCTTTCCAGGGTTTCAGATTGATCATCCCCATCCCGTAGGAAGCGCCGGACACTTCGGTAATGATACTATATCCCGATAATGTAGAAACGGTTTCCACAATATCAAGCTGACGTGATACAGAGTCAATTTTATCCAAAACACGTTCGGTACGGTCCACCGTTGCTCCCGGAGGTGTGGTTACAGCGACATAAATCATTCCCTGATCCTCGGTTGGAATAAAGCCCGAAGGTAAGATCGCGCTACTTCCCCAGGTGGCGACAAAGAAAACGCCAAGTAAAAGCAAGGTCAATCCGCGCCGTGCACTTGTTTTTACCAAAATCCCCTTGTAACCAAAGGCTGTCTTATCATAAACTGCGTTGAATTTTTTAAAGAAACGATCGAGCCAATTATTCGATGGTTTGCGATCGTGAGGCGATTTCAAGAAAAGCGCACATAAAGCGGGTGTCAATGTCAACGCGTTAATCCCAGAAATAACAATTGCTGCGGCCAACGTCAACGAAAACTGTCGGTAAAAAATCCCTACTGGCCCCGATAGAAAGGCAACAGGAACAAACACGGCAGACATTACCAACGTAATGGCCACAACAGCGCCACCGACTTCTTTCATTGCCTCCAATGTCGCTTCCATAGGTTGAAGATGTTCTTCTTCCATTTTGGCATATACGGCCTCGACGACGACAATCCCATTATCCACCACAATACCTATAGCCAGTACCAATGCAAACAAGGTCAGCAGGTTGATGGAAAAACCTAGCATCTGCATAAAAAATAAGGCTCCAATCAAACATACTGGTACGGCCAAAATCGGTATAACAGTCGCCCTAAAGTCCTGCAAAAAGATAAACACAACAATAAAAACCAAGAGGAAGGCCTCCAATAACGTTTTGATCACCGAGGAAATCGAGGCATCCAAAAACCGCGACACATCGTAACCCATGGTATAAGTCATGCCGGTAGGGAACTGGGTTTGTTTTAATTCGGCCATGCGATCTTTTACACGCTGAATTACCTCCTGTGCATTTGATCCTGGCAATTGCTTCAACATGATGGAGGCAGATGGTCGGCCATCCGTCTTGGATACCATTTCATAATCCAATGAGCCAAATTCAACATCGGCGACATCTTTTATACGGATAATGGAACCATTTGAAGTCGCTCGGATGGGGACATTCGCATACTCTTCAATTTCAGTGAACTTACCCGGATAACGTAACACATATTGTTGCATGTTGCGCATTTTATCCGAACTGATACCTGTTTGTCCTGGCGCGGCCTCGATATTCTGCTTTCGCAATGCAGCTACCACTTCCTCTGCAGAAATATTATAGGCTGCCATACGATCAGGTTTAACCCAAACCCGCATCGCATAGTCGCGCATACCCATAATCTGCGCAAGCCCGACCCCCTCTATGCGTTTCAGCTCTTTCAGAATATTGATATCCGCGAAATTGTAAATGAATCTTTCATCTGCAGTTTCATCATCGGTAAAAACATTCAGATACATCAACATGGAGTTAACCTCCTTTTCGGTGGTTACCCCAGCTTTAATAACTTCTTCGGGTAGTTCATCCAATACCGTAGTGACTCTATTCTGCACATTTACAGCTGCGATATCGGGGTCTGTACCCACTTCAAAGAAGATCTGAATCACAGTGCTTCCGTTGTTGGTAGACACTGAATTCATGTAGGTCATCCCAGCTACACCGTTGATTGCTTTCTCTAAGGGAATAGCTACCGCATTTGTACTTACTTCAGCATTGGCACCCGTATAGTTGGCATTTACAACGACCGAAGGTGGTACGATATCCGGGAATTGTGTTATAGGCAATGTAAATAAAGCCAAAAGTCCCAAAAGTGTGATAAACACTGAAATAACCAACGACAATATAGGTCGTTTTATAAATGTTTCAAACATAATTTATCCTCCCCTACAGTTTCCTCAATTTTGGATTAATTTTCATTCCGCTGCGTAAACTTTGTACACCCTCATACACCACTTTGGCATTGGGATCCAACCCGCCATCGACAATGTAATAGTGTCCCACACGAGGGCCGGCAGTAAAAGGCATCATTTTAACCGTACTATCTGCCTGTAATGTATACACATAGGTCTTATCCTGAATTTCAAATACTGATTTCTGGTGCACAAAAGTATGTTCACCGGTCTCCATAGGCACGGCAATCTTGCCCGTTGCTCCATGTTTTAAGATGTGTTCGGCGTTGGGAAACTGGACCCGTAGTGCAATGGACCCGGTATTGGCTTCAAATTCACTTTCCACAAGATGAGCAATTCCCTCATGTGGATACAGTTCGCCATTGGCTAAAATTAATTTAACTGATTTTTGCGTTTCCTTACCATTCAGCTTGTCACGCATAAGTGCCAGATATTCCCGTTCGGAAATATCAAAATAAACATTCACCTTGCTGAGGTCGGAAATTGTTGTAATCAAACTTCCCTCGGTTAATAAGGAGCCTTCTCGCAACAATATGCGATCTATACGTCCGTCAAATGGCGCTTGTATAACGGTATAATCCAATCTCGTTTGCGCCTGATTGACTAAAGCACGTGCTTCTTCAATTTTCGAATTGGCAGCTTTTAACTGAATTTTCAATAAATTATACTCAGAGGAGCTTACAATATTCTTGTCTACTAATTTTTGAGTCCGTTCCATCTCAAGCTTGATCTTTTGTGCTTCAGCGATGGCATTGTCATACTGTGCTTTGGCCTTAGCTAATTCCGAACGATATTCCTCATTATTATATTTAAATAAAATCTGTCCTTTCTTTACCCAAGCACCTTCATCGACATAAATTTTATCCAGAAAACCATTTAATTTCGAGCGAATCTCGACGTTTTTCAACGCTTGGACATCCGCAATATATTCTTGATAAACAGTTGTGTCCATCACCATCAAAGAGGCGACGGGTATATTTTTGAGTTCTTCTTTTTGGTCAGCATTAGCATTTGTGGAGCGGCATGAGGCCAACATCCCGACCGCGCCAAGCAAAAGGCACAGTATTCGTAATTTGTTCATATGGGAATAATCTTTTTTTAAAGGTCATATGGAATACCCAGTTGTTTTTCATCCACGTTGGTGTTTGCCAAACATTGGTATTTCATAAACGATAAAAAATGTAAAATGTTAAACCCTCCTACGGCATTTTAAAGTCAGTCGTTAGGAGAATGTATTAGATAGGAGCTACAGCAATTTTATAGGGCAAAGAGCGGCCTAAGGCCTTCCATACCATATACAGAAATAAAATAAAACTATTGCAGCCTCCGATCGAAAATTATTGGAGGTAACTAGAATGGCCTAAAGCGGGATAGGAATCGATAATACCCTGGTAAGCATAGGGTTTTAGATCGATAAAAAGGATGTTCATCATCTTTTGCAAAACATAATGCGGTAAAGACGATTCCAAAAACAAAAATAAAAATTGGTAATACTTGACTATTGAGCGAAAATATACGATAATCATCCTGCAATAGTACGCTTTCTTCTTGGGAAGAATGAATGGGCTCCAAATTCAATACATCATCCAAAAAATACTCCACAATGGTCTCACCTGCATGCAGGACCTGCCCAGTTGCCGAGGAGAAAGACTCATAGGTCAACAGATTAAGGTATGCAAAGAGTGTTAAAAAATGAAATATTTTACCTAACATATCGAAATTTCGAATCACAAAGGTATAACTTTAAATAGCTAAGATTATTTGATTCGTGTAAAAAAACCATGACAGCCTAAAATTAGCAGTCATGGTTTTCAATAAAGAATTCTATCTTTATTTTCCTTTAATTTTTTCGTTACTAAAGGAATATGGAGCATCCTCTTTTTTTGTTCCCCTATTTTTATTCGGTGTGTCACTCATTTTAAATTCAAGGTTAGCGCCCTGCAATAAATCACTATACCGGATATAATTGCGATTATAAGGCTTTCCATTCCAAGATAACTGATCTATGTAAACCTGATTCGACTCCTGTTGTTTGGCTTGAATCAAGATTTCTTTCCCGTTTTCAAGTCGGAGTATCACTTTATTGAATTGTGGTGAACCAATCACGTATTCGCCCGATCCGGGTGAAACAGGATAAAATCCCAACGAAGAAAAGACATACCAGGCTGACGTCTGGCCATTGTCTTCATCACCACAATAGCCATCTGGTGTCGGCAAATAAAGTTTATCCATTATTTTGCGTACCCAATATTGTGCTTTCCAAGGCTCTGCAGCGTAATTATACAGATATGGCATATGTTGGATGGGCTGATTTCCATGCGCATACTGCCCCATATTCATTACCTGCATTTCACGCATTTCGTGGATCATCCCGCGACTCTTCATTCCTTCATAGCTCGGAATGACAAACACCGTATCCAACATGGACACAAATGATTTATTACCACCCATCAAATTAATTAAACCCTGAGGGTCATGGAAGACACAAAAACTCCAATGCCAAGCATTCCCTTCCGTATATTCTCTTGACCAAGCACTTGGATCAAAATTCGCCACGAAAGATCCGTCGGCTTTTTTTTTCCCACGCATCAGTTTGGTACTTGGATCAAACAGGTTTTTATAGTTCATCGCACGTGTTGCATAAATAGCTGTTTCAGCTTCTGGCTTGCCCAGTGCCTTACCAAATTCATAAATACACCAGTCATTGTAAGCATACTCCAATGAGCGCGCTACATTTTGGTCCACTTTTACATCTGCAGGTATATAGCCCAATTTATTATAATATTCATAACCGAAGCGTCCCGTCGAAGAATGTTTCGGATAAGCACTATTGGCCCCATGCTTAAGTGCTTCCCATAACAGCTCTTTATCATAGCCTTTCCGATCAGTAATCAAGGCATCTGCTACAATAGACGCGGAATTGTTTCCAATCATCGATGCACGATGTCCTGGCGAAGCCCACTCCGGAAGGTAACCACTCTCTTTATACGCATTCACCAAGCCTTCCTGCATCCGATCATTCATCGACGGATACAATAGGTTCAACAGGGGAAATAAGCTTCTAAAAGTGTCCCAAAAACCTGTATCTGTAAACATTTCGCCAGGCAGCACCTGCCCATTGTAGGGGCTATAGTGAATACGCTTACCATTTCCATCAATTTCAGAAAAGTCTCTCGGAAAAAGTGTTGAACGATAGAGGCTAGAATAAAATGTACGTAATCGGTCAATATTATGATCTTCAACCTGTACACGCCCAAGGACTTCATTCCATTGTGCCTTACCCTCGTCAACAACTTGTTGAAATGTTTTGGATTTAACCTCCTTGAGATTAATTTCGGCCTGTTCAAAACTTATAAAAGAAGAAGCAATCCGAGCGATGACTTTCTCCCCTCTTTTCAAGGAAGAGAAACCCACAACTGCTCCGGCATGATTATCCTGAATTTCCAGTTTATCTTTACTTATCGCTCCGTTTTCCACAGCAGCTTTGTAAGAGAATGGTCTATCGAAAGTAATGACAAAATAATTCTTAAAATTCTCTGGAACACCGCCGCTATTTTTTGTTGAATACCCGATAATCTTATTCTCCTGCGGAATTACTTTAATATATGACCCCTTATCAAAAGCATCAATAATAACATAAGCACTATCGGTTTTGGGAAATGTGAACTGAAAGATTGCTGCACGTTGTGAAGGCGACAGTTCTGTTGTCACATCATGATCCGCAAGATAAACGCTATAATAATAAGGTTTGGCAATTTCCGCCTTATGTGAAAACCAGCTCGCACGTTTTTCCTGATCAAATTGAGGTGTACCTGTAACGGGCATAATTGAAAACTGTCCATAATCATTGTTCCAAGGACTTGGCTGATGCGTTTGCTTAAACCCCTTTATTTTATCCGCCGTGTAAGTATATACCCAACCATCGCCCATGTTTCCTGTTTGGGGTGTCCAAAAATTCATCCCCCAAGGACGAGCTATTGCTGGATAAGTATTCCCATTGGACAATTCATACTTCGATTCTGTACCAATCAGTGGATTAACAAAATCAACAGGTGAAGCCTGCTGTGCCATCCCCCCATGGATCGCGAATAGAAAAAGAATACTACCTGTTAGTTTTTTAATATTAAACATAAATTACGTATTTGTTTGATCGTACTAGCAAAAAAAGCTAAACCGTATTAGTAAATATAAGTAAGATAATTAAATAGAGAAGATGGTCAGGTGTTTTTCACAAGATGGTTACAAAAAAATCCGCAATCAAATGATTGCGGATTTTATATCACAGAAATACTACCAGCCGGGATTCTGCCCTAATGAGGGCGATTTTTGAATCTCTGAGTTTAAAATAGGAAATAAATAATGAGTTGGAGCGGTAAAAACTCTACTTTCAACAAAGAAGCGTTCCATTCTATAACGTTTATCGCCGATTTGAATTTTACCATTTACGTCCTCAACGGCTCTCATGCCATTAATCATATTTTGAAGTTTCGGATACGCTGTATTACTATTTTTCCAGTAGTTTATACTTCGTTCATTATTTGTACCACCTGATGCAGTAAAAGTCTGAAATTTGGTTTTCTCTACCGAACTACTTGGTTCTAGATATAGGCGACTATCAAAAGCTCTCTTATTCTCATAAAAGAATTCGACTCTTCGTTCGCGATAAATATACTCACGCATCACATTTTTATCAGAAAGTGTTGTCAAAGGCATTGGCGCCATAAAGGATCTTGATCTTACCTGATTAATTAAATCATAGATCTCTTGTGTTGGTCCATCGATTTCATTAACTGCCTCAGCATAAATGTAAATAAAGTCCGGCAAACGCCATACTGGAGGTGCGCTGATGATAACACTTCCATTTTTATTCCAAGCTTCCTGCAAAAATTTCCTCAGGTAATATCCCGTGCGCGTTGCATTATTCGCTCCGATCTGATCGGCACCACTCGCAATATTTGTCTGGGATGGATTATTGTTACCGCCGCGGAATGCTGCACCGTGAAATATAATGTCGCGATAAAAACGTGGATCCCTTTTTACTGAAGTATAAGGATTTGCGTCATCATACCCGTCCTGTTTAGCCTTGGTACTATAAATCGGGTAACCAAAGCCATCTGGCGACAAGTACTCATACTCATCTACTTGTTCTTGAACGGGCATCTGACGAGCTCCACCACCGCGGCTTGGCGGATATACATCACCAAACCACCCTTCACCCTTATAGCGTGTAAAAAACAAAACATACTCATTTTTGAACGCCTCCATATCATAAAACATCTGCCATAAGCGTGTATAAACTGTTGAGTTACTCGTGTTTTGACCGCCACTATCTCCAAAATCGGTATTTGAGTATTTCTGATACAGACTATAACGTTTTCCACCTGCAACCTTACTTTCAAGAACTGCCTTAGCCGCCTCTTTAGCTTTCACCCAACGCTGAGGGTCGTACGTAGCGTATTCGGACTCAAACTTACGCGTCCCATTATAGCCTTTTGCAGCAGCTCCATTCCAAAGTGGTGTAGCGGCCATCCACCGCGCTTCTGCAATCAGCCCAAGACATGCACCTTTATCGATACGTCCAAAATTCTGACCCTCCCATTTTTCTGGGACGGCATTATATGCTGTTATTGCATCAGCCACAATTTTATCAATAACTTTGTGAACTGACTCACGCTCGAAGTTCATGTTCTCTGTTGCCGTAACAACATGATCTATGTAAGGTATCTCACCATATATACGAACAGCCATTAAATGAAAGTAAGCTCTTAAAAAGTAGACCTCACCCACGCGCATAGGCAGTGAACCTGGTTCTAAGATATCATCTGGTGTACTATATTTTTTAATTCCTTCCAAAATAACGTTTGTTCTACGGATCCCGTCAAACATACTATTCCAGAATTGCCCATTGTCTCCGGGTAGTTCATTGATATTCCAATCACCTGTATTATATCTATTTGTAATATTTCCTTCTACTGTAGAGCCTTCGGCCTCATCGGTTATCGCAGCACTCGAAAAATGATAGAACCACGAGATAGGCTGATTGACACCCTTCGCTTTAGCATACACATCCGTAACGAGCTGATTTACTTTTTCATAACGAGTAAAAACCTCATCTTCCCGGATCTGATCGTCGGGTAATTTGTCCAAATATTTGTTGCAACTTGCGATCATAAAAGCAACCACACCTGCCATAAAAAAAAGTATTTTTTTCATCTTCAATACATTCATAAGGTTAGAAATTAAGATTTATTCCAAAATTGTAGACTTTTAGAATCGGGTACCAATAACCGCTCGTATTTCCCATCTCAGGATCTATACTTAAATCCTTCAAACCTGACCAGGTAAATAGGTTCATTCCTTGCGCATAAATGCGTAATTGATTTAAACCAATTCTTTTAATAAGATCTTTCGGCAAATTATAACCAATCTCTATATTTTTAAGTCTTAAATATTTAGCATCGTATAAAAACAAACTACTATTGCTATTTTTATTATTTTCAGAATTACCTATATGTAGAGCGGGGTAAGTTGCAGTTTCGGCCGTTTCTGGTGTCCAACGCCCCATATGAATTGGTCTAACCGAGCCGAGTTTATCTTGATCGAAAGTTGGGAAATCCCATACAGCCGCATCTTTCAACAAAATTGAAGAATTTAACGCTCCTTGAAATAAAAGACTAAAATCAAAGCCTTTATATTGCAGTGATATTGGTAAGCCAAATTGAATCTCTGGACTTCTAGGATTTCCCATAACTGTACGATCGCCTAAGTCCGTAATTCTACCATCGCCATTCAAATCCTTATAAACGACATCACCTGGTCCTACTGTTCCCCAAGGTTGAAAATTAGCCTGATTTAACTTGTCCGCCTCGGCTTGATCCCTAACGAAGTGATCGAAAACATAGACAAAATTTTCATAAAGTCGTTTACCTGTTGCTTGCCTGTATTCATATTGTCGCGGAACCTCTTGTCGGTAGATCAACTTATTTCTGGAAAAGGTGAAATTAGGTTTCAGAGAGAATCTGAAATTATCCCCGATCATATCTGAATAACTCATTTCAATATCGATACCACGGTTGCGGACCTTTCCAATATTGATCAGCGGAGAACCTTTACCAACTACGCCTGGAAAACCAATGTCATCCGCCCCAAGTTCGGTAATAATGTCATAACGATAATCCTCAAAAACATCGATGCTAAAGTTCATCTTGTTCTTTAAAAAACCCATATCGAGACCTATATTAGTTTTTCTAGATTTCTCCCATGTTATATTTTCATTTGCTAGGCGCCCTTCACGAAGGCCACTTAGTCCATTGTTAAAATTCTGTTCGCCGAAACTATAACCGTCTCCTCCCTGAAAAAATGCTAGATATCCGAATCGAGCATCACCTGGCATTTTATCATTGCCCACAAGGCCCATCGAAGCTCTAAGCTTCAAAAAGCTCAGCCAATCTTTGGTATTCGACATAAATTTCTCCTTGCTAACCACCCAACCCAATGCTCCAGCCGGGAAAAATCCGTAACGTTTTCCCTCTATAAAATTTTCGGATCCATTGTAACCAAAGTTAAATTCCGCCAAATATTTTTCTAGATAATTATAGGTAAACTGTCCTGTCATACCTTGATAACGGATATCAACACTGGCTCTTGAATTCGCCGCATCATAAACAGACTGGCTCGAGCGATTGAAAAGCAACATTCCAGTAACATTGTGTTTATCTTTAAATAGCCGGTTATAGTTTATTTTTCCTTGAATGAAGGTTCTATTAAAAGGACTACTTTGTGTAAATGAATTTCCAACAGTTTGATCTACCGTATATTTGTTCCCATTTCTATAAGTACCCTCATAGTATTGTGGATTCATAAATAAATCTATACCATCTGTAGGCTGAAAAGTCGCATAATTGGGATATACCCTATATCCTTCACTATAGGTGCCCAGCTCGCGTCTGACCCATTGTTGCTCTCTTGCATCATAGGAAAATATTCCATCAACAGAAAGTCCCTTCGTAATAAAATCCATATTCCAACCGGCGGCAAAACTCCCTTCCAGATAGGTGTTTTTTTCTGTATGATATCCTGATCTAGTCAATTCTCCAAGAACATTAAATCGGTAAATTTGATTACCAAACAACAGTCCTGATGGATTATTTAGCAGATAACCTTGAGTCGAAGGTTGGCTATTGGGTTCGAGAATGATGGGCAAATACGGCGGCTGTGTCATCGCCAATGTCATCAATCTACTGGCGGAAGTTCCAGGCGAGGTTCGATTGGTAATACGGGCACCTAAATTGAGCTTAACCCACAAGTTTTTTGTAATGTTGACATCAATATTGGATCTAAAGTTATAGCGTTGAAATTTAGGAGAAACATTATATTTAGATAAATCAACATGATCATAATTATTGTCTTGCCCCATATAACCGCCCATCACAAAATATTTCGCAATATCATTGCCTCCCCGTATAGAAAGATTGTATTCATGTTGAGGTGCAGTTCTAAAAATATAATCAAAATAGTCCCAGTTATAGCCTAGCCCATCCGAATTATCTCCCTTTGCCCGTCTAAATTTATCTATAGCATCCTGACTAAACAATTTTAAGTTATCGGTATTTCCTCCAGACAGCTTCCCATCATTCGTTAACGCTTCATTGTAGAGAGTTGCATAATCTGCAGATCCCAAAAGCATCGGCAATTGTGCGGGTGTATTTAGGCCATAAGACGCTTTGAAATCCACCGTTGCCTTATCTGCGGATTGCCCCCGTTTTGTTGTAACAACGATAACACCGTTTGCTCCCCGAATTCCATATGGCGCTGTAGCTGCTGCATCTTTCAAAATGGAAACCGTTTCAATTTCGTCTGGGGCCAAATAGCTCATATCACGCTCAATTCCATCTACAATTACAATGGGTGATTGATTGCCATAAGTTGACTTACCACGAATAAATAATTCTGAACGATCTACCCCTGGTTCTCCTCCAGCATATTGGTTGACGACCAGTCCTGGCAATCTCCCAGCGAGCATGTTATTAATATTTGCAGCAGGGCTCTGCACCAGGTCCTTAGTCGTAATTGTTGCTACCGCACCTACTACATTTCTTTTCTTCTGTGTTGTATATCCAACAACAACAACATCCTCTAATGCTTTTACATCTTCTATCAGACTAACCTGTAGCGCCGATCTTCCAGCGGCAACAATTTGTTGAGGCTGAAAGCCAATATACGAGAAAGTCAACACCGCATCCTTATAGGGAATTTCTATTCGATATCGGCCTGATGCATCTGTTTTCGTTGATTTTCCACTTGCTTTAACGACAATGGTAACACCTTGCAAAACTTTACCTGTCGAACTGTTTAAAACTGTTCCCTCTACAATAATACCTTCTTGTTGGAAACTGAAGTGGCTAGACGCAGCTTTCAATTCGGTCCACAAATTGAATGTGCTACACACCGAAAGCGTAAAAAATAATGGAATTACCTTTCTTTTCATAAATAATAATTAATGATTGGTTTACTAATACAAAAATTGGTCGTTAATTAGTTATTTCTTTGGAATGAACACCTCCAAAGAAATCAACCTTAAGCTGATAAACTAATTCGTTTTAGTAAAATTAAAAAGAAAGAAAAGAGAAAGTTGTTAATCGATTGTTAATGACAATTATTGAAATCGACCTCTAAAATAAATCCCACCTTATAAACAGTTTTAATAGCAACATACCGCGATCTTTTCAGCATTTTTCTAATCTTGCATATAAAAACATCAAGACTTCGTCCTAAAAAATAATCGTTATCTCCCCAAAGAGCAAGTAAGATCTCTTCTCTTTTCAATACAATATTCGGTTTGCTGGCTAAGAAAGTCCAAAGTTCAAATTCACGTGGTGATACAACCTGCCGAGATTTATCATTAAATTCTATTGCAAGTAAATTACGGTCAAGTTTAATGTCACCAATATTGAGTTGCAATTGAGAAACAACAGGCTGCTTAACAATATAATTTTGAAGTTTAAGAGACAATTCTTCAACATCAAACGGTTTTGTTATGTAATCATTACCCCCTAGACGGAGTCCCTTTAATCGATCTGTTTTAGACAGTCTGGCTGTGAGAAAAAGTACAAATTGGTTTTTATTTAACTGTGAAATATATTCAACAAATTGAAATCCGTCCCAAGTAGGAAGTTGTATATCTACTATAAGGATATCATATTTATTAATCTCATAATAGGATATCCCCTCTTCAGCAGACATAGCATGACTAACATCAAATCCAAAATTTGATAGATAATCTATGAGCATTGTCGCTAAATCAAGATCATCTTCAATCAGCAATATATGTCCATATTTTAGTATCATCTATTGTATTATTGGTATGGAAACCGAAAACGTTGTTCCAGACTGGGTTCCTGATTTAACGTCTATTTTCCATCGATGAATCCGCATAACTTCCTTTACGAAAAAAAGTCCCAAACCTAGCCCATTTGAAGAAGCTTCTTGCTTACCCCGATATCCCTTCGTAAAAATATACGGCAGTTGGTTATGTGAAATACCTATTCCGTTATCGTGTACAGTCATCATCACAGTATTTACTCCACCCATACCCAAGCGAATATGGATACGTTTTATTGGCTCTTTATTATACTTCAGCCCATTATCGACCAAATTGTTTACAGCAGTGACGAACATAAATGGATTGACAAGCGCCTTTACGTCTTTAACGTTTTCATCCATTAAAATTTGAATTACTGTACTTTCTGATACCAAAATCGCTAGGTCTTGTTCTAATTGGTCCAAAAGTTCTGCCAGAAAGTGTTCTTCGAGAACCACCTCTTCCTGATTAAACACGCTCAAATCAATAGCCTTGTTAACTAATCGATCCAAACGGTTTACCTGACGCATCAACGTATCCAAAGTTGTTGCCATTTTTAGTCTATCTTCTTTAGAAACCTTTACCACCAAGTTAGTTAAACCAATTCGTATGGTTGTCAATGGTGTATTGAATTCATGGGTGACATTGTTAATAAAGTCAGAAGCCATTTCCGCCATTCTTTTCTGCTTTATCCAGCTACCATATGTCACCAAATACAACCAAACAATACCAATTATACAGCAGCCCGACAGTAATAATAATGGTAAAATGGCTTTTAATACAGAAAAATTTGTATCAATATTCCCAACATACAACGTAAAAGCCACACGGTTTGACATCTTACTATTTGCGGTTATTGCAATCGACGATACGATATTGTCTTTGTCAATAAACCGAAATTCACCCCCAATAGGAGTATGCTTATCTATGCCAAAGTCTAGGATTGGTATAAAAGTGTTCGCATCAAAAGTCACCGAAATATCTTTCAACACAATGGCATAACCAAAACCTTCGCCCAAATTGACTTCGGATCTGATCTTATGAAATAGGCTGTCCATGGCTGGATGATTTCGAAGCCTCGTTACCAACGTTTTTGCGATGCTATCTTTCAGATTATTGAAAGCATTACTATCGTCTTGGTAATAAGCTTTCAGACGAACTAAATGAGGCATTAAGGTTGAATCGATAAGTTTCTGCCCGCCCGGAAATATCTTATCGTTCGAGATATGCTTATCGTAAACAACTTTAATTGCCTTTTTTTCTTTCTGAAATAGTTCGCTTCTTTTAATCTCATATGATCGTGCGATCATGAGATACTGTAATATCAGAAACAAAACTAAGCAACAGATAGCTATCCATTTGTACACACCTGATCGTCTCATCTTTGTGAGCAGGCTTTTATTTATTTGGTTTATTGCTCATCTCGAAGATTAATTCACCACCATTTATAATGCTACTATAGGGTAATAGAAAATTATCCAATTTCCGCCCATTTAAAGAAACGGATTTAACGTAAACATTCTTTTCAGACTGGTTACGGGCAACTATGGAAAGACTGCGTCCATTTTCAAGGTTAACCTTTGCCGATTTTACCAAAGGACTACCAATCCAATAACTATCTTCCCCAGGTGCCACTGGATAAAAACCCAATGCAGTAAATAAATACCAGGCAGACATTTGTCCACAGTCATCATTTCCCCCTAAACCCGCATGGCCATTGTGATACTGATTCCGTATGATCTGTCTGACGCGGGCCTGAGTTTTCCAGGGGCTCTTGGTTATATTGTACAAGTATGCCACATGATGTGAAGGCTCATTTCCATGCACGTAATTTCCGATAATGCCGTCGCGGGTAATGTCCTCCGTATGTTCAAAATATTTATCCGGTAATTCCATATTAAACAGGGAATCCAAATAAGACTCTAAACGTTGCTTACCTCCCATTAATGCCATCATTTCAGTAGGTTGATGCGGTACATACAGGCTGTAATTCCATGAATTACCTTCAATAAATCCTTGTCCATGTGTATCCAAAACATCAAATTTCTCCTGAAATTTACCCGCAGAATTCTTGGGACGCATAAATCCAATCGAGGAATCATAGAGTGATTTCCAACTTTCAGCTCTTTTGGAAAAAGTCGTGTAAATATCCTCTTTTCCCAATTTTTTCGCCAATTGCGCTATGCACCAATCGTCATACGCATATTCCAATGTATTAGAAACAGATGTTCCCGATACATCTGCAGGAACATACCCCTTATCAATGTAAGCGCCGATTCCCTCATACTGACGTGTATTTGCCGTTTGTACGCAAGCCGCTAGTGCGGCTCCTGCATCGCCTTTGTAAATGCCCTTAAGTATTGCATCAACAATAACAGACACCGAATGATAGCCGCTCATGCACCAATTATCATTCGCATAATGCGACCAAATCGGCAACATCTTCAATACACTCTGGTCATAATGAGCCATCATGGATGCTACAATATCAGCATTACGAGAAGGGTTAATTAAATTCAACAGCGGATGAAAAGCCCGATAAGTATCCCACAGCGAAAATGAAGTATAATTCGTAAAACCTTTGGCGCGGTGCACCTCCTGATCCAAGCCTTTATATTCACCATTCGTATCCATATAGACTGTCGGCATTAAGCTTGCATGGTACATGGCTGTATAAAAATTGACCAGGTCTTCCTTGTTCAACATTTCAGCTTCTATCTTATGCAGCTCCTTTTCCCAAGCTTCTTGGCCTTTCTTAACGTAGCCATCAAAATTCCAGTCCGGAGCCTCAGCCTCCATATTGGCCAATGCATTCTTCATGCTTACTGGACTTAAAGCTACTTTCAGAAGGATGGATTCTTGTGCTTTTGTATCAAAATCCAAGTGTAGCTTAATATTGTGCGCTGCAAGGTCGGGGAAATTATTTTGTTGATCAAACTTACGCCAGAAACCATTATACACAGATTTTCCATCTTCATACTTGGCGCCATAATTCTTAAAAGCTTTTGAGGTCTTTATTGCAAAGTATACGGTGCGCGTTCTCGACCAACCGTTTGTTTGACGGTAACCTACCAGTGTTGAATCGTTCAATACCTTGACAACGGTCCAAACATTCTTGCCATCATAATTATAAATCCCAGCAGTTAGATCTACGATAAGATGTGAAGCGTCAGACTCTTTGAATGTATAACGGTGGAGCCCTACACGTGTTGTAGTCGTTAATTCAGCCTTAATCTGATGTTTATCCAGTAGAACACTGTAATAATTGGCCTCAGCTCGCTCATTGGCATGTGAGTAGGATGATCGATAACCATCTTGTGGTCGATCAGCTGTTCCCGGGTTTAATTGAACTTTTCCTTGTGTCGGCATGATCTGTATATCACCAAGATCGGAGTGACCTGTGCCACTAAAATGTGTATGACTAAACCCGACAATCGTCGAATCATCATACTGATAACCAGCACAATATTTATAAACATCACCGTTGTACCGTCCATTGACAGCATAAGATAATGTATCCGTATCAGGACTTAATTGTACAGCACCGAATGGAACTGTCGCCCCCGGAAAAGTATGTCCCATTTTCGCCGTTCCGATGAGTGGTTTGACATACTGAACTAATTTAGTTTCTTGTGCCTTTAATAGATATGGGACACTAATTAATCCCAAAAAGACTAAACTTCTGATATTCATCGCTTATGAATTATAGTGTGGGATTTTGGCTATAATCGGCCCATAGCTCATCAATAGTTTTACCCGTCTCCACTTTCCAAAAAGCATCACTATAGCTTTTGCTACGCATCGCTGCATCCAATTTTTTGACAAAATCCTTCTTTACATGTAGATTGATCCAGTACAAAAAGCGCGCTGTAATACGATAAGAATCGGTGTATTTCTGCTTTTCGTTATATTCTGGCAGCTTCCAGTTTGCCCCCGCATTATCTAGGCCATCATCAAATCGAACAAAATCGGCTATCCCCTCCGTAATCCACCACGGGCCCGCCCCATCGGGGTATGCTTGAACAATATGCATGACCTCATGGGTAACCACGTCAATATCCCCTGGATTTTTGGCAAACCAGGCTGGACTATAACGGACAATCCCACCCGCTGTCGCTGCCACACCTTTATAGTCCGGATCAATAACAAAAGAGACCTTTTTTATAGTCTTTTTATTATATTTCTTGGCTAGTTTAGGATAGTTGGTAAAATATGCCGCTACCAGCCTTTCTTTTAAAGAAGCACTAAAATCTTTGTCTTTATTAATCCAAATTAGGGTATAACCACCTTTACTGATACTATCAATATCCACAGCAACCTTGCGATCATTTTCGGTATGTTTCCAGTTGTCCTGCGCAAAAAGTGAACAAGAGTATGCCAAGCCAAATACAGTAACAACGATTTTTAAGTTTTTAAAGTTTATCATAACCTAATGATTATTTCTTTTTGTTCGATTTCAACTTGATATTTGTTTGCAAATCTGTTGTCATTGAATAAGGTGCTGAATTTTTGGACGCTCCTCTCGTATAATTAGGCTTTGCCGCCATGTCAAAATTAAGTGTCCCACCTTCATGCAATGCTTTGTGACTTAACCAGTTCTTACCATAGTCCTTACCGTTCATTTGCAATGTATTTACATATACATTTTCAGTAGAATTCTTTGGAGCATCAATGGTCAACGTCTTACCATTTTCAAATGTTAAGGTCGCTTTTTTAAATAATGGCGCTCCGAGCACATATTCATCCGTTGCCGGACAAACAGGATAGAATCCCAGTGCTGAAAAAACATACCATGCAGAAGTTTGACCATTATCTTCGTCACCACAATAGCCATCAGGTGTAGGCTTATACATGCGATCCATCACTTGACGCACCCAATATTGTGTTTTCCAAGGTTGGCCAGCGTAATTGTACAAATATGGCATATGCTGAATTGGCTGATTACCATGTGCATATTGCCCCATATTCGCAACTTGCATTTCGCGTATTTCATGGATAATACCGCCATAATAGCTATCGTCGAAATCTGGAGACTGGACAAACACCGAATCCAACATGCTCACAAATGTCTTTTCTCCTCCCATTAGGTCGATCAGCCCCTGAACATCGTGAAATACGCTCCACGAATAATGCCAGCTATTTCCTTCGGTGAATGCGTCACCCCATTTTAATGGATTAAAAGGAGCCTGGAATTTTCCATCTTTATTCTTTCCACGCATAAGATTGGTCGATGGATCAAATAAATTCTTATAGTTCTGCGCACGCTTAGCATACAAATCAATTTCAGCCTTCGGACGGTTCAACGCTTTTGCCAATTGGTAGATCGTGAAATCGTCATAGGCATATTCTAAAGTACGTGCTGCATTTTCATTGATTTTAACATCATATGGCACGTACCCCAAACTATTGTAATAGTCAACGCCCTTCCTTCCAACAGCACTCATTGGTCCTTCGTTATTAGCACCGTGTTGTAAAGCTTCGTATAACTTATTGATATCATAACCGCGTAATCCCTTCATATAAGCATCCGAAACCACCGAAGCGGAATTATTGCCCACCATAATATCGGCATATCCAGGACTACTCCATTCAGGTAGGAAACCTCCTTCCAAATAGGCATTGAGAAGACCTTCCTGCATTTCCTTATTAATGGAAGGGTACATAAAGTTTAAGAATGGATACAACGCTCTGAAAGTATCCCAAAAACCTGTTCCTCCAAATAAATAACCAGGAAGTGTTTTTCCATTATATGGACTGTAATGTACAGCCTTTCCTTGCGCATCAATTTCATATAACTTGTTTGGGAAAAATAAGGTCCGATACATCGTCGAATAAAATGTACGCAACTGATCGATATCATCGCCTTCTACTTTAATTTTTCCTAACGTAGAGTTCCAGATCTGACGTCCATCTTCTTTTACTTGATCGAAAGACTTATTACCTAACTCATTTAAGTTTAATAAGGCTTGTTCGGCACTAATAAAGGAAGATGCTACGCTCACCTGTACTGGTTTCGATTTGTCTTTTACCTTAAACCCTACGATTGCACCAGTGTGATCACCTTTGATCTGAAGTTGCCCATCCTTCTTCTCTTTGCCTTCCCAAGTAGCGACACTTGCAAAAGGTTGATCAAAAACCAAAACAAAATAATTCTTGAAATTAGCAGGCAGTGGGCCCCGTGCATATTTAGAAGAATAGCCAATGATCATATTTTTTTCTGGAATAATCTGAACTTCAGATCCCTTTTCATAAGCATCCAAAACAATATACGCATCGTCTGTTTTATTAAACGAGATCCTAAACATTGCCGCGCGTTCTGTTGGTGTCATCTCTGCAGTCACATCGTGATCTGCTAGATAAACCGAATAATAATAAGGTTTTACAATCTCCGCTTTGTGCGAAAACCAGCTCGCACGCTCCTCTTGATCAAATACGGGCTTTCCAGTCACAGGCATGATTGAAAAAACACCGTAATCATTCATCCAGGGTGATGGCTGGTGAGTCTGTTTTAAACCACGAATCTTATCAGCGGTATATTGATACTGCCATCCGTCGCCATTTTTCCCCGTTTGAGGTGTCCACATATTCATTCCCCAAGGTCGCGCTATTGAGGGATAGGTATTACCATTGGACAATTCAAATTTGGATTCCGTACCCATTAATGGATTAACAAGATCGACAGCTTCCATTTGCTGCCCTCTAAATTTCTGAGCCAAAACCGGTTTTGCGCAAAACAAACCAAAAGACAATAACGAACCCAGAAAAACACTTATAGATTTTTTCATTATTTAGGATATATAAAAATATTTCTACTAAAACGTATTAGTAAAGATATAAAAAAGAATATTAAATCAAAACAAACACCTGGCATTGAGAAGCAGGTCTTATTATTTTTACAATCAATTTCTACACATCCTTTTATTGCCCCATTTTAGCGCCGGATCAATTTTGTTGAGATGATATATTCTTTTGGTGTGGATATCCCTTGATCTATTTCCTTTAACAAAACTTTCACACAAGTCTTAGCCAGAGGTTCCAATGGTTGTTGTATACAGGAGATTTTAGGGTTTAAAAGATCAAACAACTCATGGTCATCAAAAGAAAACATCGGAAAATCATAGTTATTTTCATCCGCTGACCGCAAGGCCTTCAAGCCGAGAATACAAAGGTAATTTGTCGTAAAAAAGAGACCATCTAATCCAACCTGCTTAGCTGCCCAATTTTTCAACGTACGTGAACCTTTCTGCTTCAGATGCTGATAAGGTAATTGCAGTATGCGAGGCTCCATTCCGTATGTGTCACAAAAATCTAAATAGGCACGTTTGCGCGCCAACATTTGTGGTTGATCCGAATCGATGGTTACCAATCCAAAATTTCTACAACCAATAGATTTCAAATGGTCACATGCATTCTTCCCACTAACTTCATTGTCAATATGCACATAATGGGTTTC
Source organism: Sphingobacterium sp. UBA7631 (assembly GCF_002483935.1). Classification (NCBI taxonomy): domain Bacteria; kingdom Pseudomonadati; phylum Bacteroidota; class Sphingobacteriia; order Sphingobacteriales; family Sphingobacteriaceae; genus Sphingobacterium; species Sphingobacterium sp. UBA7631. The sequence goes on along the minus strand of NZ_DLIX01000003.1, from coordinate 55,555 downwards.
CACTGCTGGAGAATTTCTATCAAAAACGACCAATGGAACTTTATGTTCCAATATTTTGCGTTGGTATTCTTCCAAATCTACTGTCGGAGCCAAAATAATACCCTCTACTTTCTTTTCCAACATCGAATCAATGATATCGCGTGCATTTTGTGAATCGCCAAGCGTACTACTGTAGAGGACGTGATAATTTTTCTTTCGGAACAATTCCTCTACATATAAAGCAAATGGACCAAAAAAAGAATCTCCAATATTCTCTACAATTAGACCGATGGTATTTGACCGCCCCGTAGCTAAACTCTTAGCGAGAGCATTGGGCTTATAGCCTACTTTTTCAACGTATGCAAGTACACGGTTTTCCAATTCCTTGCTAATGCGTGCTCGCTCGGCTTTGTGATTAATGACTAATGAAACAGTTGATTTAGACACATTGAGTTCTTGTGCTATTTCTTTAATTGATTTGGCCATAAGAGCATTTTCATAAAATTAGGGTGAAATTAGAAAATAAATATGAACATATCGGAGATTACAATTGATAGCACACAATAAATTATTACACAATCGTATGCGTAGACAGTAAAAAGTAACATATTATCAAATTAAGGCTCTTTCATTACCGCTATTATATCTCAACCAATGCGAACTAGTACGATCAAAAGCTATTTTTGAGTAAATTTAACCCTCATTCTTTTTTGGAATAATTAGAATAATATACTTCTCAAAAATAGAAGTACTAAAAAAAGCATACGAAGCATAACCAATAAAACTAAATTAGGACCACCTGACTGTTTTAGTGGATTAAATTGGACTACTATATAAACTAGTGGACAGTCTTAGCGAAGAAAAAATTAATTTGAAGAAATAACCTAATGCAAATGAAAACATCTTTTATCTTGTCTTTTCTTTTGACTCTAGCCTCTCTTGCCATAGCTCAAAAGAAGGACCAAAGACCGAATATTGTACTTATTATGGCAGATGATCTTGGTTATGGAGACCTTGGTGTATACGGTCAGCAAAAAATTGAAACGAAACATATCGATTCATTGGCTGCCAAAGGAATGAAATTTGACAACTTCTACGCTGGGACATCTGTGTGCGCTCCGTCGCGATCATCTTTAATGACAGGACAGCACACTGGCCACACCTATGTACGCGGGAACAAAGAAATTGAACCCGAAGGACAACAACCGCTAGCAGACTCTGTACAAACTTTCGCTATGCTTCTACAACAGGCAGGATATACAACCGGTGCATTTGGAAAATGGGGCCTTGGAATGGTCAATACAACAGGGGCGCCCGATCAAAAAGGATTCGATGAATTTTATGGCTATAACTGTCAACGTCAATCCCATCGTTACTACCCAACTCACCTCTGGCATAATAAGGAAAGGATAGAACTCCATGGCAATGGTTTAATGGCCAAAAGGCAGTATGCACCAGCATTAATCCAAGAAAAGACCCTGGAATTTATCGATGAAAATAAGGAGAAACCTTTTTTCCTTTATGTACCTACCGTTCTTCCACACGCCGAATTATCAGGTCCGGATGACAAATATTACCAATTATATGCAGACCGGTTTGATGAAAAACCGCATAAAGGAAATGACTATGGACCACAAGCAACTGTTCCCGGTTACACTTCGGTTGAAAAACCACATGCGATGTATGCGAGTATGGTAAGCCGTATGGATGCTTATGTCGGTCAAATTGTTGATCGGTTACGTGAAAACAAGCTATTGGACAATACAATTATCATTTTTACGAGCGACAACGGATCGCACAAGGAAGGCGGAGCTGACCCCAATTTTTTCAATAGCTCCGGTGGGTTGCGTGGCAACAAACGCGACCTCTATGAAGGTGGCATCAAGACCCCTTTCATTGTGTACTGGCATGGTAAAGTTGCCGAAGGGAAAACTTCAAACTACCTAGGCGCCTTTTGGGATATTATGCCTACGATGGTTGAGCTTGCCGGAGCAAACAAACCGCATTATACAGACGGTATTTCATTTGTGCCAACGCTACTAGGTAAAAACAAGCAACAAAAACAGCACCAATACCTGTACTGGGAATTTCATGAAGATGGGGGACGTCAAGCCTTGCGTCAGGGAGACTGGAAACTTATCTTACAAAAAGTTAAAAGTAGCCAATCTACAGCCGAACTATATAACCTCCAACGAGATCCCAAAGAACAACACAATGTTGCCCAGGAAAATCCAAAGAAAGTAAAAGAATTACGCCAGCTGATTGAAAAAGCGCATGTCGAAAGTGGTATTTTCCCATTGACAAGTATAACTCAGCCATAAAAAATAAAACAACGATTTGGGGGGTAGCTAACTGAGTTTTATTCCCCCAAAAAGCTATTAAAGTCCTTGAGAATATAGGAAGAACGTTAAAAAATAGAGATTATCTTTCCTGTAACAAGAAATCGTATTTTTTTCACTAAGTTTACTGCCCGAGTACCCCATGAAAAATCAAAAATCATATCAATATCACGAACTCCTCCCTCTTATACGCAAAGGGGACCAACGGGCATTTGTTGTATTATATGATCTATTCACACCCGATTTAATTGCTTTTATTGCAAAAAAAGTTGCTAGCAGTGAAGCCGCTGAAGATATACTGCACGACCTTTTCATGTCAGTATGGAAAAATCGGGAAATGATTGAACAAATAGAATCTCTCCCAGCCTATCTATTTAGCTCCTGTAGATACCTCATTCTTGCTCATTATCGTAAGAATTTAAAATTAAAGGTATCATCCCTCGAGTTTGACGAGCTCGAACTAGAAGATGAAACCGTTGCAATAGAAGACAAACTCTATTACCGCTATATCATCGATATTGTCGCTAAAGAAGTCGAAAACCTTCCCGAAAAGTGCAGAGAAGTATTTAAATTGAGCCGTGATTTCTACATGAGCAATAAAGCTATTGCTCTGCAGCTTAATATCAGTGAGTCTACAGTCGAAAAACACATTAATAAAGCACTCAAACATCTTCGCGCAGCAACAAGCCATTTATTTCACTTTACACTGTTTTTTTAGTCAATACCCGTAACTTTTTAACAGGTATATTATAGATATTTCAACCATTTGAAAAAAAAACACTTTTTTTTCATTTTCGACTAGAGGTTCCCCCTTATTTCACACACTTGTATAATAACTGACCATTCCAATGGAACCTGTTATGAATCAAATGAACGAAATATACAAGCTGATTTCCGTCTTCTTGAACAGGAAGGATACTGTTCAAGAGCGAAAAGAACTACTTGACTGGTTTGAAAAACAATCAGAAGATGGCATTTCTGAGACCGAATTTGAAGCTATTCAACATAATGCGAGAAAGAGCCTTATCAAGGATATACAAAATCCGAAAAGAAAAATTATACAGCTTCGTACAGCCAGATATATAGCTGTCGCTGCCAGCGTCCTACTGATCGGTTTTTCGATCTTACGATTCTGGCCAAAGCCCGAGATCTTAGCGACCACAGCGCAACTGGCATCAATACCGCCCGGCAAAGAAAGAGCAATCATTATCTTAGGAAATGGCAAACGAATAGATCTCGAACATCTTTCGCTCAATCAAAGTATACAAACAGGCGATGTTATTATAAAAAAGGATGGAAATGGTCAAATCAGCTATCATGATGTTAAAACAGGACAATTAAGTATACAGAAAAATAGCATGTATACGCCAAAAGGAGCCACCTATGACCTAACCTTATCAGATGGCACATTGGTGACACTAAACGCTGATTCGAAAATCTCTTATCCAACCTCCTTTGACAATAGAGACAGAGAAGTTGAATTACAGGGTGAGGCCTATTTTCATGTGCAGAAAACAACCAATAGAAGCAAATTTATTGTTAAAACACGTGGTCAGAAAATTGAAGTTCTTGGAACTCGCTTCAATGTCAATGCATATCCCGAAACAGATAGAACACAAACGACCCTAGAGGAAGGATCTGTGATGGTCTCAGCGCAAGATGTACCGCAATCCAATATTTACCTAAAACCAAATGAGCAGGCTACTTTGCAACATGGCACCCTAAATTCCCGCCACGTAGATATTGAAGAAGTACTAAGTTGGAAAAAAGGTCAGTTTTATTTTAATGGTAATAACACGGAAGAGGTAATGCAACAAATTGCCCGCTGGTATAATATTGACATTATATACAAACGAAGTAAAAGCAAAGAACAATACACGGGTACAATCCCCCGCAATCTAAGTTTAAATAAATTGATTGAACTGCTCAATTATGCAGATCTCAATACAAAAGCTTTGATGGGTGACAATAGCCGAATTAAATTAATCATTACATAACCAATTGTTAAAATTATGATAAGCACAAAACTGCCGCCATAAATCCTTACTGCTAATACCAATAAAAAAACGGACCCTGTTGGCGCAGAATCCGTAGTAGTAATTGGTATTTAAGCATCGTATAACATCTCAATTATTAACACATTAAAACCAAACGAATTTAATGAAATTTTCAATAACTCCGTTCATGAAGAAGGAGAGGGATTTTCATGAAGGATTGTTGGGCGTTAACATGGCGCCTAATAAAAGCCTTAAAAGTGAAAAACAAAAACCTTTTTTTGCGCGACCATTACCTAGATCTCTTATGAGGGTCAACTTAATCACTTTACTGATCGGCCTAGGACTATCCCAAGTGGATGCTCATACCTATGCACAGCAAATTACGCTTAAAAAGCATAATACAAGTCTTCAAGTTATTTTAAAAGATCTTGAGAAACAAAGTGGATATACTTTCTTCTATAAAAAGAATGAAATATCTGCCAATAAAGACATCTCTATCGATGTAAAAAACCAGCCATTTTCACAGGTTTTAAACATTCTATTGGGGAATGCAGATTTTACTTACGATTTCTTTGACAAAACAATTGTCATTAAGAAAAAAAATGAACCCCAACGAGATGCCCTTAACAAGATTATTAGCAAACCAATAATCAATAAAAGTTTAGATCTTCAGCAAGAAACTCAAGTAACAGGTTCTGTCAGTGACACCTTAGGCAGAAAACTTACCGGGGTAAGCGTAAGTATCAAGGGAAAATCAGGTCTTGGTACTGCTACAGATGTCAATGGAGCTTTTGTACTAAAAGTACCCACTAATGCAACCCTGATTTTCACAATGGTTGGATATGATCCACAGGAAGTTGCTGTTAACGGAAAATCAAAATTTGATATCATATTAAAAGAATCTGCATCAAGTTCTATTGACGAAGTCGTTGTTACAGCATTTGGTCAACGCTCCAAGAAGAGCGACCTTATTGGTTCCGTTTCATCACTTAGCCCTAAAGAACTACGTGCACCAGTAAGCAACCTTACAGCAGCATTACAAGGCAAAGTTGCTGGCGTCGTTTCATTCCAACGTAGTGGAGAGCCGGGGGGCGACAATGCCGATTTTTTCATCAGGGGTGTAGGTACTTTTGGAACAAATAATAAACCATTGATTCTTGTCGATAATATGGAGGTCACAGCGGATGATTTGGCACGTATCCCCGTTGATGACATCGAAAATTTTTCGATCTTACGTGATGCCACCGCATCAGCCGTATATGGCTCCCGTGGCGCAAACGGAGTTGTTTTAGTGACAACAAAGATAGGACGTGACGGACCCGCAACGATCAGTTTTAGAGCCGAACAACGCATATCGACACCTACCCATACGCTGAAATTTGCTGATCCCGTCACTTGGATGAAAATGTACAATGAGGCTGTTACAACACGTGACCCCTTGGGAGTAGAACCCTATGGGCAATACAAAATTGAACGCACCGCTGCTGGAGATGATCCGATTACTTACCCAGCAGTAGATTGGCTCAATGCGCTTACGAAGAAGACCACAACAACCCAAAACTACAACTTAAGTGTATCTGGCGGTGGACAAATTGCAACGTATAATGTGAGTGGAAATTTTACCAATGACAATGGTCTACTTAAAATGGATGCTTTGAACAACTTTAACAATAACGTTAATTTCAAGGTTATGAACCTGCGGAGCAATATTGGTATCAACTTGACCAAATCAACATTCGCTATGGTTCGCACCGTGGCCAATCTGCAAAATTACAGTGGTCCACCGACAAATGGAGCAGAGGCATACAATCTTGCACTTCGTGCAAATCCTGTTTTATTTCTTCCTGTATATCAAGCTGGCCCTAGTCAGTCCTATATTCAGCATCCACTCTTTGGAAATGCCGACAAGGGACAGTATGCCAACCCTTACGCACAAATTATGCGCGGATACTCGGAAAGAAAGCGAAGTGATATTCAGGTGCAATTGGAATTAAAACAAGATTTTTCAACAATTCTTTTGGAAGGTCTAAATTATAGAGGACTCTTCAATCTAAGCAGAAATTCTTATTTTGCCCAATCGCGCCAGTACAACCCGTTTTATTATGAGCCAATAGGAACTGATCCAAAAAACAACTCTTTGCTCTTTCGCGAAATCAATCCAGAAACAGGAACAGAATATCTCGACTTTGTTCCTGGCGAAAGAACCCAATCCGCTGTTTTCTACATGGAGAACCAGCTCTCCTATCAACGGACCTTTAATGAGAAGCATAATGTATTTGGTATGTTGATCAACACCATTCGAGATAATGTCAAAACACCCGTCGACAATAACATTTCCCTAATCAATACGCTTCCCAACAGAAATGTGTCCCTGTCAGGCAGCTTCACCTATGGCTATGATAATCGTTATCATGCCCAATTTGCTTTTGGGTACAATGGCTCGGAGAAGTTTTCAGACAAATTTCGTTGGGGATTCTTCCCTTCTTTCGGTTTAGCATGGAATGTCTCCAATGAGCAGTTTTTCGAACCAATTAAGGAGGTTGTCAGTAATTTAAAATTCCGCTTTACGCGTGGTATTCTCGGGAATGACCAGATACTTGATACCAGATTCTTCTATCTTTCCGATGTTAACCTGAATAGCACAGACTATGGTTATTCTTTTGGCTTACCCGCCGAATCAGGACGTAGAACAGTCAACGGTATTGTGGTCAACCGGTATGCCAACCCTGACATTAGATGGGAAATCTCCAAACAAACCAATTTAGGAATTGATTTAAGCTTATTTAAAGGCGCATTGACATTTACAGGTGATTTTTATCAGCAACAACGCGACAATATCGTTCAAGCCCGTTCATTATCCTCAATCAATGGTCTAACCGCTTCTGTTTTTGCCAATGTCGGAAAATATAAGAGTAAGGGATTTGACGGAGAATTGGTTTACAATAAGTCTGTTAACAGTGATTTATGGTTCCAAGGTAGAGGAACATTCACTTTTGCAACAGGAGAATATGCATTCTTCGAAGAGCCAGCGTATAAAAACGAGTACCGTCAACGTCAAGGAACTTCCGTCAGCAATCAGTTTGGCTATATAGCTGAGCGATTGTTTATCGATGACAATGAAGTTTATAATAGTCCCGCCCAAGAATTCGGATCAACAGTCCGTGGTGGAGATATCAAATACTTGGACGTTAATCGAGACGGCTTAATCAATGACGACGACCGCATGCCAATAGGCTATCCTACGACTCCAGAAATCAATTATGGCTTTGGTTTAAGCACAGGCTATAAAGGTTTCGACTGCTCATTCTTTTTTAGCGGAGTTGGAAGAACATCGTTATTTATTAATCCAACGACGAATAATACAAGCAGTCCATTGAGTCGAGGAATTGCTCCATTCGGTGTTGAAACATCACCCAACGCTGTCTTCCAGGAATGGGCAAATAACTATTGGTCCGAAGACAATAAAAACATCTATGCAGCATGGCCTCGTTTAAGCGTCATGCCAATGGCCAATAATACAGTTCAAAGTACTTTTTGGATGCGTAATGGCAGTCTACTTCGTTTAAAACAAGTCGAATTAGGTTACACATTCAACAAAAAACTAACGCAACGATACAAATTCAAAAACCTGCGTATTTATGCCAGTGCAACAAATCTATTGCGATTTAGCTCTTTCAAATTATGGGATCCTGAAATGGGTGGTAACGCGCTCAACTATCCACTACAAAGAGTATTTAACATTGGTATCAATGCTAATTTATAAGAAACTATGAAAATGAGATTTAAGAAAAGTATAATCGTGTTAGGGTTGTTAGTGGGTCTTTCGACCTCCTGTAATAAGTTTCTGGATGTTGTTCCAGATAATGCACCTGTACTCGACCAAGCATTCGCAATGCGTACAATGGCCGAACGTTATTTAGTGACCTGTTATAGTCAATTACCGCAAAGCTTTTCAATGACCAATAACCCTGGCTGGCTTTCGGGCGACGAATTCTGGCTAAACTCCGAATCAACCTATTCAGGGTATTTCAATTGGAGAATTGCTTTGGGCAACCAAAATGGTGACAACCCCTTGTTAAATGCTTGGGACGGGAACAATGGAGCAACAAATCTTTGGGTGGGTATCACAAACTGCAATACATTTCTCGACAATATTATGTCGGTACCGGATATGACAGACGAAGAAAAACAGATGTGGATCTCAGAAGTCAAATTTTTGAAAGCCTACTATCATTTTCTCTTAATGAAACAGTACGGCCCTGTACCTATCAGAGACAAGAATATCCCTATCTATGACAGCCCAGGATCATCCCAGCTGCCTCGAAATAGCGTCGATGAATGCTTCAACTATATTATCAGTATGATTGATGAATCCATCCCTAATTTAATGGATGACGTTACTGCAGTGAACAGTGAAACAGGACGCATTACAAAAATCGTCGCCAAAGCAATGAAGGCTGAGATATTGGTTTTTGCCGCCAGTCCACTTTTCAACGGAAACGTTGGTACAGAAGCTTCAATTAAAAACAACGATGGCAAGGAGCTATTCAACCACAGTTATTCGTCCGAAAAATGGCAATTGGCAGCGAGAGCCTGTAAAGAGGCCATTGATTTTGCTACCGAACATGGTAAAAAATTACATACCTGGACGCCCACGGGAGGATTCACTCCACAGGTGAGTACACAGTTTCAAATGAATATCCGGGAGGCTTATAATGAAAACACAGATAATCCAGAAGTATTATGGCTGGATACCAAATCAACCGCCAATGGAACCATTCAAGGTTATTTTATGCTTCCTCGCTACACAGCCAACGCCACGTCCGGAACTTTATTGGGCTTTATGTCTGCGACTTTAAATATTGTGGAGAAATTCTATTCCAACAATGGTGTACCTATTGAGGAAGATATTACTTATCCATATACATCAAGATTCGATTTGATTACAGTTCCCAACACAGATGCTTATAAATATGATTTGGTCGCCGGGAAACAAACAGCCCGGATGAATCTAAATCGGGAAAATAGATTTTATGGCACCTTAATGTTTGATGCCGGACGTGTCTTTATGTTGCAAGCCGGTTCGGATGCAAATGCCTACAATATTGATCTCAAATATTCGGGATCGTCGGGAAAAGTGGACCCCACACGATTCAATTGGACAGGATATGCGTCAAAAAAACACTATAATTATCGGAGTACCGTAGGTGCAAGTAACGCCTACACAGCTCGGTTATTTGGGCACCCTATCATGCGTTTAGCCAATCTCTACCTTTACTACGCAGAAGCATTAAACGAAGCAAATGGTCCCTCAGCAGAGGCTTATTCCTACATTGATGCCGTCCGAGCGCGCAGTGGTCTTAAAGGTGTTGTAGAATCATGGCAAAATTACTCTTCTGCACCAAACAAACCCACAACCAAAGATGGACTGCGTGAAATTATCAAACGTGAACGTACAAATGAGTTTGCTTTGGAAGGTGTACGTTTTTGGGATCTTCGCCGTTGGAAAGATGCGGTCAAGGAACTAAACAATCCAATTTTAGGATGGGATATCAATCAATCATCCGAAGGCTCTTACTATCGGACAACACTATTATATACACGGTCATTTATGGATCGGGATTACTTTTGGCCATTAAGCTTAAATGAAAGAAGACGTAACCCAAATCTTGTACAAAGTGCAGGATGGTAGTCTAAATTACAACTATTGCATCATGAAAAATTTAATAAATAAAATCGCTCCCATCATGCTAGCAATCCTTTTGATGACTCCATTACTATGGACAAGTTGCAAGGAAGACATTGGCATTACCGCAGCAAGGCAAGGAGAAAAACCAAATACCTTAAAGAACCTTGCCTATGAAGAAGCTCCCGGGGGAGCAAAGATCAGTTACGATTTGCCAACATCAGCAGACTTACGCTATGTCAAGGCAACATATACATTGGAAAATGGGAAAGAAATGGTCACTAAGGCCAGCATATACGATAATCAACTTGCTGTGCAAGGATATGCTGCAATCGGTGAACATGAAGTTAAACTTGTTGCTGTCGCGGTTGGTGACGTGGAATCTGATCCTGTTACTATTAAAATCAAGACAGGAAAGCCCAATTATATTATTTTAGCCGAATCGTTTAAATCTAACGATTTTTTCTATAGCACATTTGGTGGAGTGAACCTCAAATTTGAAAATAAAGATGCCGCAAATATCATTTTAAGTGTATTCAAATACGGGGAAAATCCGACCACCAAAGAGATCGGCTGGAATGTCCTGAACGAGACCTATACAAAATCCAAAGAAGGTGTTATTCGCGTTCGTGGAGAACAACCGATCGCAACCACCTACGGTATTGTGATACGCGATCAATGGGGTAACGTATCAGACACCGTTCGTCGCAATTTAACACCACAAGAAGAATATGAAATCAACAATTTATTGATCTATAACGGTATCACGGCCTATAGCGATATGAATAGAAACGGTGATTACATCAGCAATTATAATGCACAAGGTGGAAGTGCCGAAATGCAAGTATCACTATTTGACGGGATTGAAGGATCACCCTATTATATCACAAACAAGCAGTGGTGGGGTAAGGCTGCTCCGATCCCATTTCAATTCACTTTAGATGCCCGTAAAAAGGCACAAATAAGTCGGGTCAAACTCTGGGGTCGGAACGACAATTATGGGCTATTGTTTCAAGCTACACACCCAAAAGAATTCGAGCTTTATGGCAGTAATTCACCGGCACAAGATGGTTCTTGGGATTCTTGGACATTACTCGGAACATTTGAAGGCGTCCGTCCATCCGGCCTAGCCTTTGGCACTAACGCGAATAGCGAGGATCAAGACTATGCGCGTAAGGGAGAAGATTTTGAAGTCAACTGGGATAACCCGAGCGGATTCAAATATTTCCGCATAAAAGTAAACTGTACGTGGAACGGCGTTCGAGAACAACCTTTAGGTAATGCCCTCACAGTTGCGATATCGGAATTGAAATTATATGGAAAATACGTAGACTGATAAATTATGAAAAAGATATTGAATTATATGCTGATCGTATTGGGGACTGTTCTTTTAACCTACAGTTGCAAGCCATCAGACTATTATTATGGGGAATACCTAAAAAATGGGGAAATTTACTATCCGGGTCGCGTAGATTCGCTATCTATTATCCCGGGCAATCAAAGGGGAATACTGCGTTTTAAAGTAACGACAGACCCCAAAGTGAATAGTGTGAGAGTATATCTCAGGAGCAGCCTCTCACCTATGGCAGAAGTAAAAAATTACCCGATAGAAGCCAGCGAACATGGTAAAATAAAACTCATCACCTTAGATGCACTTTCGGAAGCAACATACACGGCAAACGTTTATTCATTTACCAGTCAAGGTGATAGTTCTCGATCAGTAGCCTCGAGTCAGTTTATTTACGGTCAGAGTTATATACGTACCCTTGTAAATCGTTCATTTTCAAAATTTGACAAAGCGAACGCCAGCGAGCATTTCTTGGTATTGGCACGAGAGAACAATTTGCCCAGACAGGGCACATTTTATCCAATGCAATTTACAGAGGTCACCTATCGTAACAATTCAGGAGATTCCACAACTGTTCGCATTACACCCTATGAGGATTTTGCAAGTTTAAAAAATATTGTAAGTCCGAGCACGGTCAAGTATAGGACTGTTTACAAACCTGTACAAGCTTCTATCGACTATTTTTATACTGCCTTTACAGAACAGAAATATAGCAAATAACACGAATACCAACATAATTGTAACTATCGCGACGATACGCAGTGAGGTAAATAACAGAGATTTCCTTACATGCATTTTTTGATCTCGTAGATTACAACAGAAAAGGTTAGATCAGGACTCATCTTAAGCAGTTCTCGGTCTAACCTTTTTTAACTATCTTTTTTTAGATACATTTGTGCCATAATTGGAATCTAAAAATGGATAGTACAATTGCACTTTGGCTGAAACAAATCGCAGAAGGCGACCGAACTGCATTCGATGCACTATACAATTATTTCTGGAAAACTATATACCAATACGTCTACCCCAAAACTAAAAATACCGAAGCAACGGAAGATATTCTTCATGACCTATTCTTGAGTATCTGGAAAAATCGAAGTAGATTGCAAGAAATCAATAATATCGAATCCTACCTCAAAACTGGCGCACGCTACCTCACCTTCTCCTACTTCAATAAAAATAGCGAACAGCATAGGGTGGATATCGATAAAGTAGATATCATCCTCGATGATGCGCCAATCGAAGATCGCTTACATTACCGCTATCTATTGGACCTCATTCAAGAAGAAATACAAAATCTTCCTGAACGTTGCCGAGTTATTTTCAATGAAAGCCGCATCAACCACAAATCCATCAACCAGATAGCCTTAGAATACGGCCTATCAAAAAGTACTGTTGAGAATCAAATAAACAAAGCGCTCAAACGTTTACGCCTAGTTACCAAAGACTTCCACACCTTTCTCTCATTTTTTTAATTTTTTTTCATTTTAGCGTAGGTGCTTTCAGTTTTTTCGATGACTATATCTATACAAGGCTAACCAAACGACCTGTGAAGTCATCATGATGTATTCAAGTCATACAGATAATGAATATCACTGATAACTCCATCAAAGCTGAAATAGTCGAAGACAGCATAAATCTCTTAAAGAGACTGCTTACTAATGAATAAACAGATTAAAATAGATGAAAGTACCTAATTCGCTGCAAAAACTAATCAAAAACTATCTATTGGGCTTTGAAAATAAAGCTGAATTTGACACCTTGAAAAAATGGTTTGAAGAAGCCGAGGCAAACAACATGCCTTCTGACAGCGACATGAAAGCAGGTCAGCTCCGTGTCTTCCAGCGTCTCAACAGGGATCAGGTATTATATGCGCCTCGTACATTTAGCCAAAAATATAAATATGGAGTCCGTATCGCGGCATCCATCACCATCGCGCTTGGTTTTGCCATGGGCTATTATTATTACCAGTATGCCATCTTCGACAAAATAAGCCCTAAACAATTAGCGACGATCCGCCCAGTACAGGAAAATGTACAACTTACTTTTGAGGATGGAGAAGTCGTCATACTCAATAAACAAGGGCAAGCTACCCGGGCAATTGAAGGGGTACAGGAAGTCAAAAACGGAGAACTCATCTATAACGATAACGCAGATCACATCGTCCAAAATACGCTTTTAACACCTCGAGGGCAATTATTTAAAATTGTACTTCCCGATGGAACTAAAGTATGGATGAATGCGAATAGTTCCTTGAGCTACCCTTCGAAATTCATAGGCCCAGAGCGTTTAGTTGAATTACATGGTGAAGCCTATTTTGAAGTTAGCAAAAATCCGGAACAACCATTCATTGTAAAAACAACCGATCAACAAGTCAAAGTTTTGGGTACACATTTCAATATCAATGCCTATGATAATGATCTTACGACGCAAACAACACTTGTTGAAGGTAAAGTTGAAGTACAACATCAGCAGCAGAAAATACTCTTGACCCCCAACCAGCAAGCGAATTTTAAAGGCACTGCGCTCAGTAAGAAAAATGTGGATGCCGCCGAGTATATAACCTGGCGTGAAGGTTACTTTACCTTCCATAATGCCACAGCAAATGAAATCATGCAACAGTTGGCAAGATGGTACGATCTCAACGTCCGTCTTGACGACTCCGAAATAAACGAACGATTCAGTGGAAAAATCAATAAGCAGATGAATTTGCAGGAAATCCTAACCGTCCTCCAAACTGCTGGATTGAATTTCGATATCGTACAGAATAAAAATCAACAAAAAACAATCCTACTGAAAAACTAAATTATTAATACTGAACTTATAAAACATTAACCTAATGCAAAACAACAGGAAGGCCAAACCTTCGGTCCCATGGGATAACCATGTCCAAATTCCAGCAAACTCAGCTGCCATCACCTGGCCTCGGGCTTTTGTGGAGAGCAGTAATGACAGCAAATTACCCACCGTATTTAACCGAAAAAACAAACTGCGTTTTCACATTGTTTCGGCGCTTTTGACCATCAGTCTGATGCAGCTTCACGGAACTACCAATGCGCAGCGCATCTCTATCAATTCAAATCAGTTGTCTATCAAGCAAGTTTTCCAGCAACTGGAAAAACAGTCTGGCTATAGTTTTTTCTATAAAGACGTTGTACTCGAAAAGATCAAGGATACGGGTGTTAAACTCGAAAATGGCACCCTTCAGCAAGCTTTAGATGCCATTCTTAAACCAAATGGTTTGGATTATGAGGTTGTTAATAATACGGTTGTGATTAAACCTGCGCGAAAAAAAAGCCCGAATAACAGCAACCTGAACCAAATCCGGCAACAATACATTACTGGAAAGGTACTTGATGAAAATGGAAAACCCGTTGAAGGGGCATCCATACGCCAAAAAAATGACGATAGAAAATCAGTGAAAACCAATACGGATGGAGTATTCAATCTGCCAATTACTTCATTGAATGAAATGCTTATTGTCTCCTTCATTGGTTACGAAAATCAGGAAATTAAAGCAATCTCTTCTATCAATGGAATGTTTATCAAACTTCGCAAGAAAGACAACGTGATCGAAGAAGTCGTGGTCACAGGAACAGGAATTAATAGAAATAAAGACAGCTTTACAGGTACAACCACAAAATTCTCTGGTGCTGAATTAAAAGCAGTGAGCAACAACAATATTATTCAAAGTTTGAAGACATTGGATCCTTCGTTTTTGCAAATTGAAAACAATTTGGCAGGATCAAATCCAAACGTCATGCCAGTGATTGAAGTTCGCGGCAAGAGCAGCATCCCTAGTTCCACGCTAACGGACCAATTCGGCGCTGATCCCAATCAGCCACTATTTGTATTGGATGGATTCCCAACAACAATACAGACTATTGTTGACCTTGACATGAATCGCGTCGCATCAGTAACCATACTTAAAGATGCTGCATCAACAGCATTATATGGCTCTCAGGCATCTAACGGAGTTGTTGTTATAGAAACAATTAAACCCAAACCTGGCGAATTACAGTTTACATACACCCAAGACTTTAGGTTTGAAATGCCCGATTTGTCCGCATACAATATGATGAATGCGACTGAAAAATTGGAATTTGAGCGACTCTCTGGACGTTACAACTCATCATCAGGTCCCACACAACAGGTCTATCTCGATAGCCTATATAATCAACACCTTTCATTTGTAAAGAAAGGTGTTGACAGTTACTGGTTAAGTGAACCACTACAAAATGGTTTCTCGACCAATAACTCGATCAATGCAGCTGGCGGCGACGAGACCTTTATCTACAATCTTGGCTTAAACTATCGGACAGGAAAAGGAGCCATGATTGGGTCAGGAAGAGATAGTTATAGCGGTAGTATCAACCTAACTTATCGAAAAAATAAGGTAAATATTAACAATATTACCTATATCAGAGGCAACAAGACAACCGAATCGCAATATGGCTTATTTTCTACTTGGGTAAATACAAATCCATATTATGAAAAAAATTGGGAAAACCCCTTTTTGGAAATTAGTCGAAAATCCAACTCTTCTGTCGATTTCTATATTTCCAACCCATTATATGATGCCATGCTGCCGCAATATAATAAATCCAAAAACTTAGAAGTACAAAATAACTTTAATGCCAACTATGACATTACGGGTTATCTAAGAGCGAATGCTGCGCTACAAATGACTAAGGGAACAACAGAAGGTAAAATCTATAAGTCGCCCGAGATGAGTGATTTCTTTGAAACACCAACCTTACGGAAAGGAAGATATACAGACAGTAGGAATAACAATTTTTCCTATCAAGGAAATTTTATGTTGACCTTTTATAAAACCTTTGCCCAGAAGCATCAATTAAACGCTAACTGGCGCAATACAATCGCTGAAACTAAAAATGACGCCTACACAACTGTAGCTGAAGGATTTCCCGCAGGAAACACGGGCAACCCGCGCTTTGCCTATAGTTATTTACTCGACGGAGCTCCAGTAGCATCCAGTAGCACATATCGTACGGTTAATACAACATTAAGCGCAAATTATTCTTATGATAACCGCTACCTGTTTGATGTTGTATACAGATTGGATGGCTCAACGGCTTATGGCAGTAACAAGCAATTCTCTCCTTATTATGCCGTCGGTTTAGGCTGGAATATCCACAAAGAAGCATTCGCAAAAAAAATGCCTTGGATAAACTCTTTACGACTAACAGGAAATGTGGGTATCACAGGTAATCAGAATTTTGCTAATATCAGCTCAATTTCGCTATACAATTATACGAGTACAAATTACAATCAGTTCGGTCAGGGCGTAACTCTTAATATGCTGGGCAATCCCAATCTAGAACCCCAAAAGACACAACAGATAAGTACCTCTTTAGATTTCAGCCTATTCAACAATCGTTTTACAGGTTATATCAATGCGTACAACAAGAAAACAGATCCATTAATAGTTCCCGTAGACTTACCGTCCTCAACTGGCGTATTTTCCTATCCTTATAATATCGGCAACCTGACCTATAAAGGATTAGAGACTAAGCTAACAATTTATCCGATCTATAACCTTGAAAAAGGTATCACTTGGAATATTGGCCTTACAGCAGCAAGTTACAAAAGCCAATACGGTGGATTTGGCGACATCCTGCGAACCCTTAACAAGCAGCAGGAAACATCCAAATCTTTAATCAGATATATAGATGGAAATAGCGCTGAAGCCATTTGGGCGACCCAATCCCTGGGAATTGATCCAACCACCGGAAAAGAAGTTTTCTTGACTAAAGATGGGCAATATACATTTGATTATAACGCTGCTGATGTAGCCAATGTCGGTAATACAGCACCCAAGGTGGAGGGCGTAATTTCCACGAACCTCCGGATTAAAGGATTTACATTCGGACTGGGCCTACGCTATAGATTAGGTGGTGATATCTTCAATACAGCATTATTTGACAAAGTGGAGAATATCAACTTTACCAACATTGTAAACAACCAGGACAAACGTGCCTTATACGACCGCTGGCAAAACCCAGGGGATATTGCGCAATTTAAAGCGATTTCCCAAACGGCAACGACACCGATATCATCACGATTTGTCCAATCACTCAATACGCTCAGTAGTGAAACCTTAAACATTGGCTATCTCTTTGACAAAGGTCCTTGGCTGGAGAGCATGAGGCTAAAAGCATTATCTGTCAACCTGATGGCAAATGACTTCCTATATTTCTCCACCGTCAGAAGAGAGCGTGGCATATCCTACCCTTATGCCAGAACATTTGCCTTCTCTTTCAGAGCATCATTTTAATTATTGACTTATGAAACGCACTATTAAAATACTCCTAATTCTGCTGACAACTGTCTCTTTTTTCTCCTGTAAAAAATTCCTGGATGTTCAACCGGAAGACAAGGTCTCAGAATCTCAATTATACAGTACCAAAAATGGTATCAGATCCGTGCTCAATGGAATCTATTTGGATCTCGCAGCAAACCAGTTATATGGAGATAATCTCACACTTTCTACCATCGAAATCCTTGGTCAGCGCTATAATATCAGTACTGAACATAACCAATATAAGACGTCAACTTACGCCTACAAAGATAAACCAACTGTCGACCGTATGGAAGATATCTGGTCGACCGCTTATGCGACGATCCTAAATATTAATGTCTTCTTGGAAAATCTCGACAAATACAAAGGTGTTGTTGATCAATCCACAGAAAACGTTTATAGAGGCGAAGCAATCGCCATGCGCGCATTCCTGCATTTCGATCTATTACGGCTATATGGCCCTCGCTACTCAACTGTAGATTCTACAAAACAGAGTTTGCCCTATTATAGAAACACGAAAACCGAAGTAAATCCTTTATTACCAGCCAATGATTTTATAGATAATGTAATGGCTGATTTAAATCTTGCTGAAACTTTACTGCAAAACGATCCCATCATCACGACTGGTGTAAATATTGCCCAACCAGAAGACTTAGTTGACTTTCTAAGCAATAACAGAAACTACCGCCTTAATTATTATGCCATAAAAGGTCTCAAAGCACGGGTATACCTCTATCGTGGCGACAAAGCCAATGCTTTAACCACGGCCAAAGAGGTGATCGCTATAAGCGGCAAGTTTCCTTGGACAACTTCTGCCAATGCTTTGGTTGAAAAGCAAAATCCCGATCGCGTATTTTCATCAGAAATGCTATTTGGCGTGATGAATTCCCAGCTATACAATCGCTATCTGAATTGGTTCGATCCATCTCTTAGTGACAGGCAAATATTAGCACCTACACCAAGTCGGCTAGCTACCGTATACGAAAACAATGAAAATGATTACAGGTATAATCTGAACTGGCAGATGCCATCCAATGGCTCCAAACCTTATAAAACGTTTCTTAAATATGCCGATGTCGTAGACAAAACCAGAACTTTTCGTTTCAGCATTCCTTTGCTCAAAATAAGCGAAATCTATTACATCGCTGCCGAATGCGAGCCCAATGCTGCCGACGGAATAACCTTGCTGAATATTGTGCGTTCCAACAGAGGCTTACTGCCCTTGACAACGACGGTAAACATCTCGACCGAACTTCAAAAAGAGTATCAGAAGGACCTTTTCGGAGAAGGCCAGCTTTTTTATTATTACAAACGAAGGAACGTAACCTCTGTAGCCAATGGCTCTTCGACAAGTGGTAACGTAACGATAAATTATAACGTTCCTTTGCCAGATTCTGAATCAATTTATAGACAATAAAATGCTACACATGAAAAATATATGCTACTTATTATTAGCTCTCGCAGCTATTACTTGTCTCAGTTCATGTGAGAAAGAACTTCACAAGTATGAAGGAAAGCCAACCATTTATTTTAATGAAACGGCCCGGCCCCTCGCCTATTCCTCTGAGGTCCTTAAAGATTCTACCCTGATCTCTTTCAGTCTGACCAAAGAGGCAATAGTCGACTCCCTTGTGCATATGGTCATTGCCACCATAGGAAACGTAGCAGATAACGACCGACCGTATAAAATCGTCCCAAATGCATCATCTACTGCAATTGAGGGCAAACACTACGAAATCATCAACAAGGATTTTTCGATCAAAAAGAATCAACTTCGGGATACCATATGGCTCAGATTTATGCGAACTTCTGACATGAAAGACCAAAATTTCCTGCTCAGCTTTGACCTTCTTGAAAATGAAAGCTTCTCGGTCGACATGCAGTATAAGGTGACGAACCAAACTACAGGCCAAAGACTGAATTTCATCAATTATAGATGGTTTATCAATGATATAATAAAAAAGCCAACCCGTTGGCTGGACTTCTATCTCGGAACCTTTTCGCGTAAAAAGCTCAACTTAATGGTGGAAGTACTGAATGTCGACCCCCAGTATATGGATACCAATATCTCAATTGCTGAAACATTAGCCTATGGCAAATTTATGCAGCGGTATCTGAATGAACAAAAGGCGGCTGGCAACCTTATCTTGGACGAAGACGGCCAACCAATGAGTATGGGGAGTGCTGCTCAATAGCCTACAAACTTAAAACGAAAAAAATGACATTAAATATCTCATATTCGATCATTAGCCTCTTGATGACATGTATGTTCTTGGGGGGCTGTAAAAAAGATCTTGGAAATTATAATTATGTTCAAATAAATGAATTGGATACGATTGCAGAACTACCCAACGAAGTCACTGCTCTTGTCGGTAAAGACCTCCAGTTGACGCCTAAAATCCAATTCACAGAAGACAGCAAATTTATTGAAGATAATTATCAGTACCAGTGGACTTATATCGGTTCCAACGGCCTCGGAGGCCAGACGATATTCTCATTAAGTGAAGAAAAAGATCTGAATATTAAAATAAATCTTACTGCGGGAAGCTATCAAGCCTATTTTTCAGTGACAGAAAAACAGACAGGAATAAAATATACACGTCCATTCAAACTCAAAGTCGTCAACGAAATCAACGAAGGTTGGATTATGATGAACGAAGCCAATGGAAAGGCCAGAGTTGATATGCTCGTATTAAATTCCAACAATATTTTTGACTTGTACAATGATGTTTTAGCCTATACCGGATCTGAGCTGAAATTAACCGGCAAACCTGTTATGACCTATACCTATTCGACAGGATTATTACTCGGACCAGACAAGATCAGTTATGGGCTGTATTTTGGTACAACCACCGGAACAACAAAAGTAGATCCCAACACCTTTAAATGGACAAATACCATGGGGCTATCTTATGAAATGATTGGTACAATTCCGGCCGGATTTTATGCCGACGTCATCCAACAAAGAAATGGTTCATCTTCCTATTTAATAGGTGGTGGAAACGCTTACTTTTATGATCGGGCATTGAATATATTCTACTCATCCCCGATCAATTACATCGCAGCTGAAGAAAAAAGTTTTGAGGTAGCTCCTTTTATAGGAGGAAGACATACGGATGTTTCCAATCCGGTTACATTATATGATAAAACCAATCGAAGATTTGTGCGCCATGTATCTACTGCTTCAACTTGTACCACACTTATCGACCCGGACAAGGATCTCAAGTTATTCAGTTTTAAAACAGGACTGGATATGGTATACATGCGTTGGATAGCATACAACGGTGGTGAGATCTTCGCTATCCTAAAAGAGCCTAATGGGTCAAAAAAATACCTCGCAAGGTTCAACGCTGTCAGCACGGCACAGACTTACTATAATGAAATCACCGGCACAGACATCGATAAAGCAGAATTCTTTGCATTCAATCCTGAATTTGGCTACCTGTTTTATAGTGCTGGAGGTAAAATTTATGAATACGATATGACTTATAAAACTTCCAAATTGATGGTCGATCTAGGAGATAAAAAAGTAAGCTATCTGAATTTTTATGAATTCAAGAATTCCACAAAATATACCAGTGGAAATAAACTTATGGTAGGATTTTATGACCCTAAAAAGTCAGACGGTACCGAAGGGAGCTTAAATATTTATACCGTCCCGGGGCTGAACGCAAATATTGTGCTGGATAAATCCTATACAGGTTTTGGCCGACTCAAAAATTTAACTTATCGCGAACGCTAATATTCTAACTATACGTTACTTCATACTATTCTCATCCTTAATTAATTCGAGGGAATAGTATGAATTTCAACAAGCTTCAGCCCGAAGTGGATTACGAGCTTGGTCGATAAATAAATAGTCATTGTATTATACTAAACAGATTAAACCTTCCCCTAAGCCAATGAACATCGGGGAATGAAAGCGATTATAAACGATTTTATGCAATATCTTCAGATTAAAAGGTCATTTTTGCTCGGGTTATATGTATTGGCAGGATCCTATTGTCATGCCCAAGCCAAAAACATATTCGGAGAAAAACTGTTCCAAACTTTCCAACAGAAAGACACCACATTAATTGTTGCTGAACTGGCTCCAAATTTCTCCATAGCAGGACACACCGATGCTGGCGCCAAGTTTCGGTTAAACCAGATTATCAAAAATTACCCCGTTTCAAAAATTGAGGTTATAACAGAAAAAAAGACAGCAAAGGGAACACTCTTACAATTAAACGTTACAGCTGAGACAGATAAAAAGCGAAATACTGAGGCCTTACTCGATAAATCCGGCAGGTTAGTACGGCTTTCCTTATTTGACCAACTTTATGGCATGCAACGTAAGGAAAAAGCACAATTACGGGCAACTATTCCTTTCGAAAACAAAAATGGATCCATCTATCTCCAGGTCAAAATCAATGGCTACGAAAAACCATTACGCTTACTGTTTGATACAGGTGCGGACGGCATGGCTGTAAATCAGCAATTAGCCGATGCTATTGGCCTAAAGGTTACAAGAGAGAATAATGCTTCTGTGGTTGGTGGCAATACCAAAATTCAAGTGTCAGACAATAACAGCATTCTATTAGATACCTTAAAATTAAACGGACAGGGTATTGCGATATTCCCAGAAATGGGTAAAGAAGGTGATGGTATCATTGGTAATACATTAATTCGTCAATTTATTACCCACATCGATTACGACAAAAACTTAATTTCGCTGTATGATTTTGGAGATTTTCAATATAAAGACAAAGGAACTACCGTTCCGATTACAATGCCCGCTGGAGTAATGATTCTTCCCGGCCAACTTGAAATCATACAAGGCAAAACGTATACCGGACATTTTGTTTTCGATACCGGAGCATCCTATGATCTGATCTGTTTCCGTCCCTTTGTACGCCAAAATAAGTTACTTGTCAGTGGATTTAAGCCCGAAGCTCAGGCAGCAACCGTAAGCATGGGCGTCTCTTCACCGACTTTCTCCGGAAACAGTTATCAATTTGCGATTTCACTACTACCCGCCGTAAAAGGTTTACCCATTACATTAATGGGAGGTAGTTCCGCAAACGAGCAATGGAAGCCAGGATTTGACGGATCCATAGGCGTCCGCCTCCTCAGCAGATACAATATCACAATCAATCTAGCAGATAATGAGGTCCATTTTTCGCCGAATAAGCTACATATCGCCCCGCAAGACTTTCTGGTAAAAAACTATCAATTTGGATGGGACAATGTTGGTCGACTGAAAGCTTTAGGAATAATAGGTGCCCTTGAAAACCCCGATGGCTTAAAAGCAGGAACCATAATTCAAAGGATCGACAATTACACCGAAGATCAACTTAAGAAAAAACCGATGCTGATTGAAGAAATAAGACTAAAAGCAAAGGAACAGCCCATTGTCATTACTGTTGCGGACAATAAAACACTTACAATTTAACAACTGAGAGGCCCTAAATATACAATCGCCCAAAACACAGATTAGATGAAAAAAAATATCTTTTATATGGTCACAACCTGTTGTGGTCTGCTCTTGTCATGCCTGTTGCATGCGCAGGAAAAAATAGTTCAAGGAACTTATGCCGAATGTCAAGCGCTGGCAAAAAAAGAGAACAAACTTATCCTTATTGACCTTTACTTTGTCGGATGCATGCCCTGTGCGGAAATGGATAAACAAGTATTCCCAGACCCTGCTGTGGTCAGTGAACTCAAAGCCAATTATATTCTCTACAAAACCGACGTGATGAAGGAGGTGGATGGCAAAAGGCTGGCCCGAAAATACGGTGCCCCCGGTTTCCCAACTTATGTTATTGTAAATCCAGATGGAAAAACGCTATTGACCGAATCAGGGTTCTTTGGGGTAGACCGATTTGTCCCCTTGTTGAAAGAAGCCGTTCAACGCAAAAAATCCGAATTATTTCTAGCCTTTAATAACAGTCTGGAAAATGAGTATCCAGCGGCCTATAGTGAGCGATTTATCAAGACCGGTGAGAAGCACGATTTTGCAGAATTAGAAGGCTATCTGGATCAACAAAAAGACCTTTTCGGCGAAACAGCATTTTTAGCCAATAGCGTTTCCTCATTCCCGAAATACAACGATTGGGTTTACACACACCTACCTCAACTCATCAAGATGTATGGTAGTAATCTACTTCGGAATAAAATTTCAGCAATGGCATCAAAGAAAAGCAAACAATATGGTTCTAAGCAACAGCTGGACAGCTTAGAAAGCATGCTCACGTATATTCGTCCAACTTTTAATGACAAATTATGGGATACCTTCTTACCCGCGTTTATCTCCAATTATTACACAAGCTCCAAAGATGCCAGTACCTATTTGAAATTGATCACGCAATTCAATCTTTATACGACTTGGGATCTTAGAAGCAACGCATTGGGACAAGTCATCATAGACCAAGCAAAGGAGCCTAAAATACTAAATAAAATATTATCCGAATACCAGCAACAGCAAAGTATGCAGCAACTAGATGCCATCGATAACTACCGCTTGACCTTACTTTATTACTATCTAAAAGACTTTAAAAACGCGACAAAATCTGTGCAAACACTTTTAAACGCTGATCTGTCTGACTCCAGTCATTCCACACTAAAAAAAGAAATACTTGCCTTGAAAGCTGCCATAGACAAAAAGAATCCAGACTTATTTCAAGCGAGAGATATCAAGAAAATTATTCCATTTAATATCAGTTAAACCCACACAATCATGATCAGAAAAACCATTTTATTATTGACCACATTTATTTCAACTTTTGCAGCACTGGCGCAACAACCAAGCAATGTCACCGGTACCACAGATCCTATTAAAGTAAAACGCGTAGGCCTATTCAAAGTACTTAATGGACGGCTAAAAGAAATCGCAACAGCTATTCCGGATGCTGCTGGCCGATTTGGATTCCGTTTCACACCCGAGTACGAGGGTCTATATTCGATCGGTAGCGGAACCGCACAAAATCAACAAGGATTATTTCGCTTCTATTTCAAAGGAAATGAGGACCTAAACCTAAAATTGACCTCAAGCGATTATGAACTTACGGGCAAAAACAGCCCCGAAAACGAAGCGCTTTATACATGGGATAAACAATCAAAAAGTTTCCGCGATAAGGGAACAACGCCAGGTGGAATGAGTACTTACGTCGATTTCTTTCCTGAAGTAGAACAGTTTAAAGAAAAACTCACTGGAATAAAAAAATCCATTAACACTGGAAACGCTAACTTCGACAAGTTTTTTCCCGAAATCGTAGATTACGATTTTGCCTATTATGCGATCTCTTATTTATACATGCCTCGTACAGCGCACCCAAGCAAAGAAGAAATGAGCGATTATTATACACAATTCAATGCCGATCGCTTTCTCACAACTGAGCTACTTAAATTTCCTTATGGCGATCGCTTTATGAGTAATATGCTGTACAGGAAGTTAGACTTGGCAACGAAACCGACATTTGATCAACAGGTTGCCGCGATAGGTCCAGATGTGCTTAAAGGACAATATGTGCTACAACGTCTGGAAGGAGCACGTTCTTACAGCGACTTTCAGGAAATGAATAATACCTATAGAAAATACTTTACTTTACCTGAGCAGATTGAACGTGCAAAGATTGTTGAAGCTAAGCTTGTTGAAACAAAAACTGGTGTACCTGCATTTCAGTTTAGCTATCCGAATATCAGCGGTCAAAAAATTAGCCTTGCGGACTTAAAAGGTAAAGTTGTTTTAATCGATATGTGGGCAACCTGGTGTGGTCCATGCCGTGCAGAAGAACCTCACTGGGAAAAATTGAACGAAGAATTCATAGGAAAACAGGTCGCTTTTGTAGGCGTATCCGTAGACCAAGACAAACCAAAATGGGAAGCCTACGTCAAGGAAAAAAACTTAAAAGGTATCCAACTACATGCCGGATCAGGAAATACTTTATCCGACGCTTACAAAGTCAATACCATTCCACGTTATATCCTCATCGACAAATCTGGAAACTTAATCTCTGCAGATAGTCCAAGGCCAAGCGACCCTAAATTGAAAGCTTTGCTTGAAGAATGGAGTAAAAAATAAAAACCGAATTACAACCTACCTATGCAAAAAGATCCCAGTTGAAATAAAACTGGGATCTTCCATTATAAAGACAGCACATCTATCATCTAACGTTATTAAATAATTAACGAATTACGTTCATCCCAATTGTGGATCAGTTTTCGAATGATTGCCCGTTTCCACACGTCCTGCAAACTGGCGTACAAATTTGGTATTCTCAGCATGTACCGTAATATCATACCACCCATGGATTTTATGAGATTCCACAATCCACTTCGTAGATTTCCCGGCAGCAAGTACAATGGATTTCTTCCATGTACTATAAGCATTATCCTCCGCATGTAGACGGAATGATTTTTTACCATGATTTTGAATCTCCAAAACAAGATTACCCGTTAAGTGCCCTTTCCTCCCGATTTCATAAGTTGCACGAACAGTCAATGGTTCCTCATGTCCTTTAAATCCCCGCATAAACCCATTTGGGCCATATACGGTTAGATCGTAATGCCCATCTTTAAAGTCAGCCAGATTCCAGTCAAAGCTCAGATTCTGACCAGCAACAACTGCAAAAGGCCAAAATTTAACCCCTTCTTTATAACTTGGTCCACTATAGACATTAAAAGGGCTACTGAGCGATTTATCACCAAACACCTTATTGCCCGCTTCTAATGTTAAATGAATTCGGTTGTCTTCTTTAGCAAATGACTCTTTAGCATAGAGCTCATAGGCTAACGCGCTAGAATTTTTTTGACCTTTCTCCTGTCTCGCCAGTAAAGTGGAATGCCCCTTAGACCGTAATGCTGCGGCATCCTCTTTCGACCAAACGTGAAAATTATTGGGTAGTGGTTTCGATTTCGCCTGATCAATCGCATAGATCTGCTGATTCCGATCAAGGAAAGGCAAATCAACAGCATTCGATCCCTCAGCTTTCCGAAATATCGATGTCAAGTCACCTGTAATAGCTCGACGCCAAGAGCTTATATTTTCCTCTTTTACCTGCTTACCCAACTTTTTCTCGAAAAAATGCTCCATAAATTGAATCGTCGACGTGATATCGCAGATCTCCGAATTGACCCAACCGCCTTTTGACCAAGGCGAAGCCACAATCAAAGGGACGCGGTAACCAAGCCCCACTGGGCCTTCCGTTGCATTATCTTTTTCTTCACCATCGGCAAGCTCCTGTGCTAAACTCACATATTCACCACTATAATCTAATTCCGGAGAAGTTTTTCCAGAACGGCTGTCTGCGGGGTTAGGTGCTACAAAAGGAGGAATATGATCAAAGTAACCATCATTCTCATCATAGTTCAGAATAAAAATGGTCTTCTTCCAGATTTCCGGATTTTCTGTCAAAATATTCAATAGCTCCGATACATACCAAGCGCCATACATAGGTGCACTCGGATGATCTGAAAAGCTTTGTGGTGCTACAAGCCACGACACTGCTGGCAGTTTCCCTGACTTCACATCATGTCTAAATTGGTGGAGTACATCGCCCTTAGGAACGGTAATTTTTTCACCCTCATGTGTCACAACGCTTGTCTCCCGATAGAAGGGGTCCCCCTCATTCGTTTGAAATGCACGTTCATGCAAAGCACGCTGCTCTTCGGGAAGCTGCTGAAAAGCATGCTCCGTAAGGCGTGCCAAATGTTTTTGGTAGCTATTCAGCTGTTCCTGCTTCTGCTTGAGTTTATTCTGTGTTTTCTGGACACTCTCGGAGCTATTATTAGCTAATGCTTTCTCAAGTTCTTGAATCTCCGCTGGTAATTCCGCGACACGTTTCCGCATAAAACCAAGATGGCTTTTCTTTAATTCAATATGATATTGCGCAAACCATTCTAAATTATTGTCTGTAAAATTACCCAACAAATCCTCGCCGTCTAAGCCACTTTCTATGCTGACCTCATTTTGGTAGACTTTCCAGGAGATCCCCGCTTCTTCCAGGCGTTCAGGAAAAGTCTTCCAATGTGCCCAACGGTTAAAATAGATATCGGAATTCCGCACCAATGGCTTCGCCCCTTTATGTGGCACACAGGTTCCAGTCCAGAAGAAATGCCTATTGGTTGTTGTACCTGTGATAGACGAACAGAAGTGCTGATCGCAGATCGTAAAGGCATCAGCCAATGCATAATAAAAAGGTATATCTTCACGTGTATAATAACCCATTGTTAGCGGAATCTCTTTCAGAACCTTTCCTCCTGGCCGTTTTGCTTCGATCCAATTATCGTGTTTTCCCTCATTACGGGCTGCCATCTGGTTTTCCCAGGAATGTGGTAAATTTCCGGTCCACGCAGCATTGGAGTTTTTGATATCCAGTCGAAACGGCGAATAGGTCTTACCTGCAGCCGACGACTGCAACCATACGGGATTACCGCTAGACAATTTAATCGCCCGTGGATCATTAAATCCCCTAACCCCGCGAAGGGTTCCAAAACTATGATCAAAAGAACGATTCTCTTGCATTAATAAGACAATATGTTCGGCATCTAAAAAGGTACTTCCTGTTATAGGTTCAATCGCCAATGCACGATGTATCGCATCAGGCATGGCATTTTGTAAACCAAAAACACCCGCTAACAACGAAGCCTTCTTGATAAAATCTCTTCTGCTATCCATAAATAAATTTGTTGTCTCTCTACTAAATTCAATGGTCCACAGCGAATATATTCATTCGCTGTCGTTTTTAATGTAACGTTTTTAACAAAAATCCCCGCAAACGATTGATTTCATTTGCGGGGATTGTTTTTTCGAACGGCTTATTTCAAAAGCCACATCAATTGGTTGATTTCATCTTTCCCACCATATTGACGTGCAAGCGCTTCATCCAGATTTTGTCCGTTATAGTTATACTCACTGGCTGGATAACGCCAACGAACAGGTATTTTAGTTGGATCATCGGCATTTAAACTGGATGCTGGGTTGATTTTCCATTTTGGATAACCTGTACGACGATAATCATAGTAAGGATTGATTCGTCCTTGCAAGAAGCTAGCTAAATACTTTTGCGTCATAATTGCCTCAATCTGTCCTTCTTTAGTTGTAGGGAATTGATCTCCATAGGAAGCAATAGCACTGGCGATATAGGTCCCATCCAATGGCATATTATGTGTGTACTGGCTCGTATTTGGGGTATTGTCCGCAATGAATTTCATCGCTGCTTCAATGCCTTTTTTATACCAATTGACTGAAGACTCTGTAACCCATCCTCTTGCAGCTGCTTCAGCAACCACAAAACATAGATGCGCATAGCTATATTGTTGTGTTGGTTCGCCACTTACAAGCTCGGTATAGCGGTCATTTAATTTAGAATAATCGTTTTTCTTTTTCAAGTCCGCAATATCGCCAAACGCCAAGGATGGATCAATACCAACATACGCACTAAAATCACTTACTTGTTTGCCATTGGCAATTTGCAAAGCTGATGGGTTTGCATAGAAAAATAGCCTTCTATCTTGATATTGCTTCAAACGGTCTATAATCTCCGTAGACACAACGGGATAAATAACGAAACTATTACTGATTTTATAAAAAGGATAGGTTTGGCCACTTTTATCCGAACGTACCAACTGAAAATTATCGGCATTCGCAGTGAATATAGGCTTGTTCGTTAAAATCGATTGAAACCGTCCTTTTAAATTCAAGTCTGCATCAGCTTCCTTCTTGCTCAGTTGAATCAGTACATTTAACGCAAAACTGTTGACGAGCTTTCTCCATTTTGTTATGTCTCCGCCGTACAAGGGATCGCCCGCAAATTTTGCTCCGCTTGCAAAGAGCTGGTCTGCTTTCTCCAGCTCGTTAAGTATGCCCAAAAAGACCTCTTTTTGAGTATCATATTTTGGAAAATATGTTTTGTCTGATTCCCCTTTTAAAGCTTCTTTGTAAGGCACATCGCCTACACTCATTGTCGCCTCATAAAATTTCACAGCTCTGGCAAAATACATTAACCCATTGTAGGAATTTGCCAACACATCTGTTGCAGCATACTGTCCCATGAAGTGAGCATCATTGATTGCGTTCATTGATATACCCCCTTCACCGAATCCATTATATTGATACCCCTCAACCAATTCCGTCCATGCAATCTCCTTCGTTAACAAATAGGGCTGCATAAATGATTTTTGTGTCGGCTGATTTGCCAAATTCAGAATAATACGCGTCGCTAGCATGGAAGAATTCACTTGCACAGGAGTTTCAGGATTCGTGTTTATCTCATCAAATTTTGAACAACTCGCCAATGAGATTAAACTCCCCATGGCGATATATATACACAATTTTTTCATTTTCATCTTAATTTTACTGGTTTTTAGAAAGTTACATTTAAATTAAAACCTATGTAACGCATCGATGGTGAGTTCAAATCTTCTGAACCTACATCGGGATCGGAAAAACGATATTCCTTTGTCCAAAGAAGCAAATTCTGTCCAGTAACACCGACACTGGCACGTTTCGCTTTGAATTTAGAGGCTAATTTCTCAGGCACGCGGTAATTGAGCGATAGCTCCCGCAGTTTGATAAATGTCTCATCCCAATAATTTCGTCTACCTGAATACGCCGATTTCCAATAGGTTTCATAAGAGACCACTTTGTCATTTGGCGCAAACACACGCGTGTCTTCAGCAATCTGACCATATTTGTCATAGGTAACTCCCCCAGAAACGATCTTAACACCAGGAGCAACAAAAGTTTTGTTTCCATTAACAACCTCTTCATAGCGATAAGGATTATCCGAATCCGGGTGAGCCCCTGTCTGCCATAAACGGGCGTTCATACCTGAATAAGACATTCCTTTTATTCGCCCGTCAACACTCAAAGAAAGCGAGAAGTCTTTATAACGAAATTGATTTGTCAAACCACCGAACCATTTCGGTGCAGTATAACCGTACAACTGAGCAGCATATTTTGCAGATATCGGCATACCGGAGGCATTGTTAACGATTTGCCCATCAGGAGAGAGCTCCCAATCCTTTACGGTAATATAGTCTGTTCTAGCTCCTTTTTTAACATATAATGCGTCGGCAGAATATACAGGATCAAGCTTGTGATAGAATTCCAGATTTTGAGACATATTTAAAATAATATCCCATTGAAAGTTTTCTTTTTTGATTGCAGCAGTACCCAAAGTGATTTCATGACCTTTCGTCATTTTCTCTTCTTGTGTATTGATTAACCGCGACGTAAAGCCTGATGAGCCCGAAATGGTCGCATAAGTTGTTACATTATGTAACAGACGATAATAACGGGTATAATTACCATAGAATCGATTTTTCCATAGCCCAAAATCAAAACCAAACTCCGTCAAATCACGCTGCGTAGGTGATATGGAGTAGTCCTTGATTGAATTCGGATAAGAAGCCGTTGGCAATCCATCCCAAACATTGTTGCTAATTGAAAAGGCCTGATTTATTTCATATGGAACTGGAACCGTCTTAGTTACTGCCCAAGACCCACGGACCTTGAACATATCCAACCAAGTAGGTTTATTCGCTATTAAATCACTTACGACAACACTACTTGAAACAGAAGGATAAAAATAAGAACGTTGTTCTTTGGATAAAGCCGAAGACCAATCGTTACGACCGGTCGCTTCTACAAAAACAGCATTACGCCAGGAGATAGAAAGTCGTCCATAGGTACTGTTGACCATTTCTTTTGTTTTACTTTCAATAGTCGACACTGGGTCAATTGAGTTTCGAAGCGAGTAAAATCCTGGTATCGACAAGCCATTTACTGTCGTTGCTGTAACCGCATTGTCACGTTTATAAAAAAGAGCGCCGCCCAATAATCCGTCGAAGCCAAAATCACCAACTTTCTTTTTCGCTGTAAAGATTACGTCATTGGTTGTACTAAAACCATCCTGATTTTGCATCCAATACTTTCCTTTACTGTCAAAGCCTGAATATCCGCCCCTCGTACCATAAATGCCCATGGGATTACGTTGCTCCCGTCTTTGTCCATAATAATCATACCCTGTACGTACCATAAGTTTCCCCCAATCAGAAACCTTATAATTCAAGGTCAAGGCAGCATTCATCTTATTGACCAGCTCAGGGGTAACCTTCTCATAAGCCGTTAAATAGGGATTATCATACCATGCCTTATACATCCAATTCTGCGATTGATCTTTAATCAACCAATAATCTTTATAATCCTGTAAATTATACTCAGGCCCGGTCCACACGAGAATATTGTAAATATATCCCTGATCATTATATCCTGCGCCAAAATTACTTGTTGCTGAACGACGATTATAGGCAAGGCGTGTTTCTATATCAACTTTTTCACTAATCTTAGTCTGCCCAGCGACAGACATGTTTGTCATATTCAGCTTTTGGTTTGGATACTGCCCTTTGTTATAGATATGATTTATCGATGTTCTAATACTTCCATGTTCACCCTGGTTGGTAAAACTAACGGAGTTATTGGATATAAATCCCGGCTCAAGAAAATTCTTAAAATTGTCCTTGCCACGGGAAAGCAATTCCATCTCTTCCAGTTGTTTTGTCAGTGGATTCCATTGCTTGGCTGAACGCCCAATATCCAGCTTATCCCCCCACACATAGTCATCATTATTAAACTTTCCCCCTTCACCTGACGAGTACCCATGTTGTACTTCGGGCAAAGCTAGATAACCCGAAAAAAACATGTTATTGCTATTGACTGAGATCTCCGTTCCTTTTTCCGCAAGTCCCTTTTTTGTCGTAATCATAATGGCCCCACCAGCCCCCATACTACCGTACAATGCCGTTGCGGTTGCTCCTTTCAGCACGTTCATATCTTCGATATTATCTACTGGCACATCACGTAGGGTAAGATTTTCATAGGCAACTCCATCGATCACCAAAATAGGTGTTAGTCCCCTTACTTGGATTTGAGGTGTACTGTTAAACTCCGTACTGTTCAAAACACGGACACCCGAAATACGTCCGGTCAATGTAGTTCCTACATCAACCCCCTTTACACGTGTCAGGTCATCACCTTTAATGCTTTGCGTTGCATATCCCAGTGCTTTTTGTTCTCTCTTTATACCCAGTGCCGTTACAACAACTTCACCAAGCTCTTCGGACGATTTGCCTAACTTAATGACATCAGCATTTGAAGCAGAAACTTCACTTGTCTGATAACCAATATAGGAAATCTGAAGGATCGCATCGTCAGCGGTATTTGGCAATTTGAAAACACCATTGCCATCCGTAGTAACAGCAACAGCAGTCCCTTTCACACGTACTGTGACACCAGCGATAGGCTGACCTGTTTCCTGATCGACAACCTTACCCCTAATCTCGTTGGAAACAGCGGAAATCGGCCTATCATTCTTACTTCTAACATCATTATTGGTTCTCTTCGAGACCACATAAAGCTTCTCATCAATTTTCTTGACCTCCAGATTTCCGTCCGAAATGGTCTGAATAAATTGAACAATCTGCTCCTTTTTCAATGTACTCAAATCAGCTAAGTCATTGACTTTTTGATTTGATATCGAAGCGTCATAGCCAAATTTGACATTAAATTTTTGTTCCATTCGTGTGAGGATTTTCCCAATTCCTTCACTGGTCGAAAATTGTGATGCCATGGTATGAAGTGCAAGCGACTGAAAGAGCAAAGCACTCCCCATAAGTTTTAAATAGTAATTGGTTCTTTTCATAAATTACTTTTTATGGATAATTATTTGATTAAATGCGGTATTAAGCATCGTAAGTGATTTTTCTAGATCACTTGCTGGTAGATAACCTGTATAACTTTCCGTCCGGAAAGAGTCTATCAATTCGAGGTTACTATCCGGATAAAGGTTATTGAGATCGGCGACGATCTGGGTAAGAGGAACTTGATTAAACGATAAAAGATCACTCTTCCAATTTGTTGCACTGGTCGTATCTGCTTTGGATACATCAAATTGCTTTTGTCGCTCATCATAGGCAACTTGCTGCCCAGGTTTCACAATGGAATATTCCTTCCCGCGAGATACACATACGCGGCCATGATTTAATACCAAACGACTGTGCCCCTGCGAACAGTTTAAGTTAAAGGCTGTGCCCAGCACACGAACATCAAAGTCGCCCGAACTGGCTATCACAAAAGGTTGCTCAGGATTTTTGGCGACTTCAAAAAAGGCTTCGCCTGAAAGTTTGATCCGACGTAAACTGTCTGTATCAAAATCTGACAACAATTCAATCTGTGCTCCCTGTCGCAGAGAAACATGTGTACCATCTGGCAGTACCAGCCTCTTCACAAATTTTGTCGGATTAGAATAATGGACAGTTGCGTAGGCTGCGTTCTTATGCTGCTCCCCAAACTTAAATTGAAATAAGAAAGCAAGACCGATCAACAGTAAACAGGCAGCGGCGGAAATGACAGACCAACGTCTTTTCCAAATAGGTACTACACGCGTCGTCAATGGCGTACCTGTAATCGTAAAGAAGATATCTTCAGAAGTTGTTTTGTTCAGTTCACAATCACGATCATCTAGCGCAACAACCTCCTCTACATCTGGAAGTTCATCCCTGTCACAAGAAGTCAGTAAATCAAGAAATATGGCGTTTTCCTCGGGACTAAGTTCTCCCTTAAGGAATTTTCTATATAAAGCAGCTATTTTGGAATTCATCATCTATGCCCATCTTTAAATACATATACGTACCTCGATGACCAGAAGACGATGCGGCTCTAAAAAATATTTAAAAAAATCAATAGGGCTATTGAAATCTCAAAATGATCAATAATATATTGCCGAACAAACTTGTTGCCTTTAACCAATTGATCACGGACGGTATTAACGGAAATCCCAAGCCTATCTGCAATTTCCTGATTATCCAAAAACTCTTCTTTACTCAAAAGAAAAATCTCGAGTCGCGCTTTCGGGAGTTTTGAAATGGCCTCACGATAAACGCGCTCCAAATCTTTAAACCGAATAGCTTCCTCATTCGAATTGTCTACCAATTTGGTCTGATCGATGTCTGTAGCCTGAAATTGGAATCTGACCTTTTGTTTTCGCAATTCGTCGAAAACAAGATTTCGGGCAATCGTATAGAGGTAAGACTGCGGATTTTTATTCCCATCTAATTCTGCCCATTTTTTCCAAATTCGGGAGAATGTTTCCTGGACTAAATCTGCGGCAGCTGGTTCTTCTTTCAGATGTAAATAAGCATATTTATACACTTTGTCCTTATACAACAAAAAGAAAGTTTTGAAATCCAAGGCATTATTATTTTCAATAGGCATTCTTCATCACATATAATTGATCCTACAAGTTTAGTGAGAATTTTTTAAAATATGCCCATAAATGCGTGGGATATGCGACATGTAGACCCAGATTCACAAGTGATAACAATTTAATTATAATCAATTTATATTAAATTAACACCAATTTCATGAGATATTCGATCAACAAAATAATGTCTAAAGGACCACACCATCTTATACAGCAAAGGATAGCCTGACTTAGATGCATAAAAAAGTTCCATTGCAGGTAGGCAATGGAACTTTTATGTATTCCTGTATTTCTACAGTCGATACACGAGTTATTTTAATAATGGAAATGGTCCCAAGAAGTAAGTTCCTCGTTTATAGAAACGGAGAAAGAAATCAAGGACCTCGTCGTTCACCGGAAAGAAGAACTGTTTGTCCACTTCCGCCTTGAATAGATTAACATAGTACTTCGGCAACTCACTTGGGAAAAAATCTTCGACCAAAAGATTCAAAAAGTAGCGTGCATAAGGCACCTCAATTTCACCATCTTTCTCCGCGAAGTCGTTATTCTTTAATGGGAAAAATTCCGCTATACCGCCAAAAACTTCTAAACCCGTTTTCGGATTAAAGAACACGGTGACTTTAGCATCTTCCGTAAGGTCCAAATTTGATTCTGGAAGTGGAGACTCTTCTTTACTCGGGTATTTTTGCTGATATTTCTTAAAGAAATCCGTTGCAAATTCCTTCACTTCCTTTCCTTCCATAAACGCCACTGCAGCCTTATGCTCCGACTGGAACAATTTACCCATATCTTTCAGCTGCTTTTCCGTTTTCTTCAAGCTCTTATCCTTACCATTTAAGGCTTCAATGCGATAGGTCATCTCATATTGCTCAGGTAAATCAAAATTCACTTCATCGGCATTCACAACAGTCATAATTCCCGAAAGGTTCCAGGCATCTTTCCAAGGCACAATTTCCATATAGAAAGATAGGGGTTCTGTTGGTTCAACAAATTGCTGTATAGAGTCCTTAAAGATTTTAAATGCAGTTTTTGTTCCGATATGTTTTACATGTACATAAAGCTCATCCGTTTTAACGAATTCGAAAAAGCTATTAATGCGATTACCTAATGTCTTGACAATATCATATAGCGCATGTTCTTTGCCAACCACCTCAGCTACAAACTCAGATGCCTTCAACGCAAACACATGTAGTCTATAATTATTGAAATGGTTGTCTCGAACCCGATAGATCATCTGTTGCAACTGATTTTGATCGTGCTGATATCGCCCTATTTCCGCAACTTGCATCAAATGATTAAGATTGGTGTTATATTCACCCGCTGTCAGGTAATTTGTAGCGACAAGCTTTTCAATAAAATTACGGACTTCAAAATAGTTCGCTCCTTCGTCCAAAACATATTCTAGTTTTAACTTTTCATTTTCAGGAGCAACTTCATAATGTTCTTCCAAGATCGAATAGGCCAAATCTGTAACCAATTGGATCAAACGACCACGGGGATCAATAAATAAATGTGGATTGCGTTCACTGAAAAACAACCAGGTCAATACAGCAATATCTTCACTATTAATATCCTCAGCATAATAATCCGTTAGGTCATTATCCATATGAAAAGGTAAAAGTTGATTGTATAGTTCTGTATGGATCGTTCTAAAAGCAGCAAAAATGCCTGTTTTCGCAATAACGTCTTCTAAGTAACACGTTAGATAGATACTCAATGTCTTTAAAGCATCGGTATGGATGAGATCATTTGTCTCTTGCTCCTCAAACCATAGTGTAGATAAACTATCATTGATTTCATTTGCAACGCGTAAGTAATAACTATCTATTTCGTTTGTTTTTTGATAAGTATGGTGTGCTATCCAGTCTTGAATAAAAATTCTGTTTCCTCTCATATGAAAAATGCTAAAACCAAAAGTAGCCAAATTTTCGAAATATCCATACCGGCAAAACACAAACGCGGACGAAAATAATCTACAGGAGTTAAAGCAACCACAAACTGCAAATAACACCTAGGAATCTCTTGTACAATTTAAAATATGTCCTTACTGTAAAGGAGACTAACTGGACTAAAAGCAGGCGGTATCTGCTACAAGAATAAAAATTGTCACAAAAAAAAGAGATACCTCAAAGGGTATCTCTTTCTCTAATTAATATATTTTGATGCTAGCCAGTAGCAATCACATTCTTACTATTTCCCAAATGATCTTGCAATGTCGGATTCAATATGCTACATGTTTTGAGCAAATCACGTACAGGATATTTAGCCACCACATCTTCCAAAGCAGCCAAATGACGTTCATGGTGTACATCTGACCCAACAAAATCATACATTCCAGATTTAATCATTGTCAAAGCTGCCGATTTTACCTCAACACCATAATATCGACTAATCGACAACAAGTTCAGCTGCAACATACAACCCGCATCCTTGATCTGCTTATACATGTTAAAGTTGTAATGATAGTAATTATAACGTTCTGGGTGCGCCAAGATAGGTTGATAACCAAGATTTTGTATATCCAATATCGTTTGAAATAGCGCTTTGGATTCTTGTAAATAGGACATCTCAATAAGCACATAACCACCGGGCATAACACAGAGTTCATTTGATCCGATGAGATTCACAATGCCGTCATCTATCATATGCTCAGCCGCTGCATGAATTTCTGGGATATTTGGTGTACCTTTTAGACCAGTTAATAGCTTGTCCTTAGCAGCTTCAATTGTACGAATTGAATTTGGATGCACGCCATCCATAATATGCGGTGTACAGATAAATTTCTCGAAGCCCATATGCCCAAGCCCTTTCAGCAATGTCAATGATTGTTCGATAGATTGACTTCCATCATCTATTCCAGGAAGGATATGGTTATGCATGTCCACCTCCAAGAAGGCTAATTTACCGACAACCTTTACTTTTGAATCCTGAGTTTTGTTTCCAAACAGTTTTGAAAATATCCCCATATTGTGATGTATAAATCGTTTAGTTTGTCTATTTATGCAGTGAATTAAATGTCAAAAGTACCATAAACAAGTTAAACGACCTTAATATTATTTTAACATTATAAAAATATAACCATAATATTACAAAAGAAACCAAAACAATAGTGCAACAAAATTGTTTTTGAATCCTCTTTAGTTACTTTTTATTTAATTCCGCCATAATTTGATCCAGTAAGTAACTGATCGCACCGTCGCTCGTCTGCGGCAGTCGTGTGGACATTTCAACCTCAGCACGGTTGCCTACTACACCCTTGGAAGTGATCGCTGTACTGCCATACTGATTGAGCTGCGCCACCGTTGCTTCCCATTGTCTTCCCGGTGTTACGCCCATTTCCTTTAACATAGCCGGTAGCTTTTGCAGATCAATGGCTGCAGACATCTTATTTTGCTTCATTAGTTTTGCAAAATCTTTATTTACGGGAGCATTCATCTTATTCTGACGGATATCATTTAAAGACAAGGAATCATTACTGACCAGGACCAGATCTTCTTTCAAAAGAACATACATTGGAAAATCTTTGGCTTTATGTTTTGAAAACGCATAAATACCATCATGCACCTGTCCAACTTGCTTTGAAACTGCCATTTCTAAACCTTTTTTTATCAGACGTTGATCCTTTGATGTGAACATCCAAATAAACACCGGAAGTGTTTCTTCCTTCGTCTTTTTCACTTCGGTTGCATTGTAATCATCGTCATAGGTGTAATCGATATAGTCTTTTTTGAACTTACGGAGACCGTTAACAACCACGAGGTGGTCTCCTTGCATTACCTGGGCAATGGCTTTTTCATCGAGCGCTATTTCAAGAGCCATCAGTCCCCATTCGACAAGGTCCTGTTGAGGCCCCAATAAACCGCTATAATATTTTGCCATATAGGCAGGCATCTCCCTCAAATAAGCCTCCGAATTAATATTCACATTAAAAAAACCTAGTGTTTTATCCGTTAAATATTTACTGAACTTCGAATTAGGCTTTCGCGCATACATTCTTTTGGTCATCTCAGCAAGGTCCTTATCTAAACCTACAGATCCCTTTAATTTCAGCACATTGCCCTCTTGCACTAAATCCAATACCCCGTCTTGATAACCCGTTTTGAACTTATCCAGTTTGATTCCCATATAATAATAAGGAAGAGAGGTGGTGTAAGGCATAAGACCACGGTACAGATCCTCTACACGAGGAACATACAATCGAATGAGCCCGAGATTCTTTAAAACCTTCTGCTGATCTGCAATTGACAAAGACTTATGACTCCCTGAAACCAAACGGGTAACCTCGTTCAATAACCATTTATCACGTAAGCCGTTACGAATCGAATCGTTTTTCCGATTTTGATCTTCATAGGCCGTATAAAGCGAATCGTAGTAACTTGGATCATGCATTTCTGCCGCGTCAGCCGCTGCATCCGCAGCCGCAGCAATATCAACAACTGGAGGTAATACTTCCGTCGCACCTAATACGACAGTATCTGGTTCCACAGCAACAGCAACCGGCGGCGCCAATCTTTCATCTGCATCCCAGACTACGGCAGCAGAGTCCATTGCGGCTACAGTCGTATCTGCCCAAGCATCTTCGTCATCAGCTGGACGCGCGACGTAGTCTACCTTTTTGATTCCATAACGACTAGCAATTGAATCATTGTCCAAAAAGGTGGTATTTGTCGTCGCCGAAACAAATCGAGCGATCCGATCGTTGTATACCAACATACTCCCCGCCTTGAGGCCTATGCTCGTATAGCCATTTGCAAATGTCTTGGGTTCACCCGCCTCATGAAGCAGTTTCTCAAATTGCCCCTTGTTATTCAGGGAAAATATAAATTCCGTAAAACTGATACTATCGGTTTTCCTGGTATAAAAATAGGCTGTCTGGGACAGGTCTACCCCCAAATTTTTAATATCATTGTTCGCTGAAATTCCCGATTTCTCAAAAAAACCAGTCTTTTGGAGTAACTCGTTCAGTTTATTGGCATTTGCTTTCTGCACAATGTCTTTCATATGGAAAGCTGCAATCATTTCTGCATCCTCGGGGATTTGTTTGATCAAGTCCTGCGCCTTTACAGTTGTCCCAAAAGACAAACAGGCTAATCCTAGCAGTATAAATTTTGATTTCATCGTATAAATAATTTTTCAGCTACACCGAACCTGCTCTATAGAAGCGCTTTCAGCAACTAAATGAAGTCCCGGTTTCACCAATGTTATAGGTTATTTTGTTAATGTGATTTTATTTGCCAAGCTCGATTTACCATAGACCAAATCCATAAATGGTAGTTTTAGCAAAACCCCTTTCTTATTTCCGGCAACCTTTGCAAGACTGTTTGCCTGAGATACAACCGGTTTTTCAAAACGTACAATCTGCGTATAGAATGCGTCCGCAAACTGAGTTGTATTATCGTTTCCCAGTTGATTAAATTTTGCTTTCCAGTCAGCAGAAGCCACAAATTTGCGTTCAAATACATGGCTTTGTGCGTTATAATAATAGCGGTTTGAATTCGATATCTTCGTTTTAAACCGATTTGCCAATATATCCGAAAAGGCGTTCAAGGATTCTATCTGGCTGAAATCACAGGAGATATTAACGATATAATTGGTAAAATCTGTGCTGTACTGTACATTAGAAATTCCTTTAGTTTGTTTTAGTAACTGAACAGCAGATCGAATCTCTTTCTCCATGTCCGCTTGAGAAGGTATACGGATGCCTTTAATACTTTTCATTTTCATTAAAGAAGATACCTTGGTTTTACTTTTACTCAAATTTAATGTGGCGGCAATATGTCCGGAACCGTCTGATTTTAAGTCGATCTGCTCAACAAAATCAAAGCAGCTCGATGCCGTCAATACCATGACAACAGCACAGATAATCACATAAAATCTATTCAATTTTCCTTTTACTTTAAATACTTCTTCCATTACAACCTCGTAACGATTAATAATTTGTCAAATCAATATATGTTTTGACATGAACAGCAAACATTGTGCTATTTTTTTCCTATTGACAAATTTATTAGAAATGAGAATATATTTTACTACCTGATTTCAGGGAAAAATGAAGAAAATCAACACCTTCGTATTAATTTTTTCCAAAAGGAATTAAAAGCGTTACCCTAGTACTACACATAATAGCACAACAGCAACCTAAAACAAATGATTTTTAAACA
The DNA here is from genome assembly GCF_002483935.1 of Sphingobacterium sp. UBA7631. NCBI lineage: Bacteria > Pseudomonadati > Bacteroidota > Sphingobacteriia > Sphingobacteriales > Sphingobacteriaceae > Sphingobacterium > Sphingobacterium sp. UBA7631. The sequence goes on along the minus strand of NZ_DLIX01000003.1, from coordinate 14,480 downwards.
AGTATGGAACACATACTGTTAAATATTTTATCAATTACCTATATTATTGTCTTAACAACTGTTTGAGATCTTTAAATATACTACAAGTGAGATACTATAAAACCGAAATAGTGCCTAAAATATCTATCTAAAGATCAATCCAATACAAACCTTATAACCAGGATTACTAAAAAGATCGCTGTAACTTCTAGTGAACTTAACTATTTTTGCCATCACTTTATCAATATACACTAGCTATTCATATGACGAACACGACCAAAGCGATACCGGATCAAAATATATTCCGGATAGCCTACATTATAATTGCACTGCTTACTTTTAACTCCTGTCAGAAAACGGAAACTAGAATTGACCGAGCAGCGGTGCAATTTACCCCTACTATTGTTGGTCAAATCAACACACAAACGACAGAGATTTCCTGGAATAAAAATGACCAAATCGGTGTATATATGTACAAAGCCGACCAACCTTTGGCAGCAATTTCGCTTATCGACCAGGTCAAAAATTACCCCTTCACTTTTAACGGTTCGGTTTTTCAAAGTAACAGCCCGGTTTTCCTACCGAATGAAAACGTGGACTTTATCGCCTATTATCCTTACAAATCACTGGCAGACTTTCAATATCCCATCAATATAAGTGACCAGTCCAACCCGGCAGCCTTAGACCTGATGTATGCAAACAATGCCAAAAACATCGGTAAAAACAACAATACAGTACCACTTATTTTTGTACGACAACTGAGCAAAGTCAACATTAAGCTATCCATAACCAATACAGCCGCATTGGAAGCCAATCAGATTATAGTAAAAATGCCAGCTATAAGCATCCAAGGAGGATTCGATTTGACAACAGGAAAATTGACTGTTAATTCAACCGAAAAAAAGGATGTGCAAAAAAAGGTATCACTAAATACCAATAAAACCGCCCGTATAGAATTTATGCTACTTCCTGGCGAAGATATCACAGGAAAGGCCATTAAGTTTATTGCCACTAATGGCGATACCTATACCTGGACAATACCCCAAAATCGGGATTTAAAAAATCTAACAGCCGGAAGCCAATATAGCTTTGATATCAACATTGACAATGGAAAACTAAGTGGCGGGATTGGTGAATCACAAGCTTATCTGGAAATACCCAAAATGAGCAATCTCAGCAGTGATGAGGTATTTATACAACATTTTATGCCCGACGCAAACGACAGCAGAAATTATGCGATGCTATATGACAAAAAGCTAAAAATGGCATATTGGGTTGCATACCCCTTATACAACAGTGTGCTAGGGTCAGGCAACCGTACGGATGCCTGGGGTTACGATCCTGCCGTATCAACAGCATTTCAACCCAATCTATTTAAGGGATTTCAGCCAACAGGGTACGACAGAGGGCACCAATTGCCAAGTGCAGACAGAAATCTCAATATTGCTCAAAATAAAACAACATTTTATTTTACCAACATGACAGCACAGGTTTCACGACTTAACCAAGGTATTTGGGCAAACCTCGAAACGAAAGTCAGAACCTGGACTGCACAGTGTGACACGATGTATGTCGTAACTGGCGCAATACCTAAGACCAGCACTGAAAACAGCCTCGATTTTGCGCAGGACAACGATGGAAAAGATATTGCCAAACCAAAATACTATTTCAAAGCCTTGGCAATGAAAAAAGGAAACGAATATTATACCATTGGTTATAAGATTGACAATGTCATTCCACCTTCAGGAAGCACGTTCGAAAATTATAGGTTAACCGTAAGCGAACTGGAAAAAATAACTGGATTCACTTTTTTCCCCGATCTAAATGATACACAGAAAGGAAATATAAATACCTCCATTTGGAAATAATTAAACTCCATTTAATCTCACTATTCTACCATGGTTCAACCGCAATTTTTACTAGATTTATCAAATGAAACTTATCATATTTGATCTGGACGGAACACTGCTAGATACATTACAAGACCTGGGGGACAGCTGCAATGCTATTCTTGAACAGCATGGATATCCAACGCATCCACTCGTTGCTTATAAGAAATTTGTAGGCAATGGCGTACAGAAACTCATCGAAAGGGCATTGCCCGAAGAAGCACGAACGGCAGAGACGATTACAGTCTTACTTGGAGCTTTTAAAAGCTATTATGAACAAAAACCTGTATCGCATACACGGCCTTACCCGGGAATTGTATCGCTGCTTCAAGAATTGAAGTCTTTAGGTTACCTCATCTCCGTGGCGTCCAATAAATACCACGAGGCAGTCATCCCACTGATGCAACAATACTTCCCCGATATTCCATTTGACCTTGTCCTCGGCCATCGCGCTGGTCATCCAGCCAAACCCGATCCCGCAATCGTCCTAGATAGCCTTGAGACATTAGGTGTCAACAAACAAAATTGCCTGTATGTCGGTGATTCATCGGTCGATATGGATACGGCCAATAATGCCGGGGTAACAGCAATCGGTGTTACCTGGGGCTTTCGCGATGAAGACGAATTGAGACAACACGGGGCAAAATACATTATCCATACCCCAAGCGAGCTCCTCAATATTACAGCAACAACACTGATATAACAGAAAAACGGCACTTTAACCGATAGCGATTTAAGTGCCGTTTTTATTAGATCCATCCTAATGTCGTTGATTCGGTACCATTGCTATTGGCGATCCGATGAAATCAGGGAAATTTCCTATAATGTCCTGAGCCTACATTTTTGCATCCATTAGTTGCTCACGCTGTCCTTTTGGATGACCAAGCTTCATTCTTATAACAAAAGCCTTATTGGCAACAAATGCGTCTGGAAGTACAATATCATAGTACGTATTCTTATCCAGGTCTATGCCGATTTCAGCTTGCTTTAAAACCAAGGTTTGACCATTTTGAAGTAATGCTGCCGTTACCGGAACCGTTGTTGCATTCTTCGGTACAGCAATACGGACAATATTGTTGACGGGTCGATTAAAGACCGTAAGATAGAGATTGTCCTCTTTTTTTGTAAAATAACCCAATTTAGATGGCGCAAGCCCCGCATACCTAACCCCATAAACAGCTTCACCATTAACTTTGATCCAGTCACCGATCTCTTTCGCCAGTTTATCCTCTCCCGGATGCATCCGACCATTTCCGTCCGGACCAAAATTCAATACGAAATTCCCGTTCATTGATACACAGTTCATCAACATATCGATCAAATCGTCGGATGTCTTTGTATAAATACCCGACCAATCTTTCATGTAGCCCCAACCATTGGGAGGTATCGTCATGACGCAATCCCAATCACGTCCTTCCAACCATTCAAATTCTTTCGGCATTTTGCGTTCCCATCCTTGCTCATAATCCCCCAGCATATCGCCATTCGAATCGAAATGTCGTTTTCCAAATTCATCGTTTCGAAAACGGCTACCGATGATTAACCCCGGATGCTTCTCGCGGAGTTCCTTTTCCAGTTTATAGGTAAAGTCATAGGACTGAATCCAGGACTGATCCCAGGTACCATCAAACCAAAAACCTTTTATCTGGGGGTAATTTTGAAGAAGCTCCAATAATTGATTACGGGTATACTCTAAAAACTTGTTGAATTTTGCCTTTTCTTCCGGTGTAGACGGCGCCTTTCCCATATAGTTTGAATTATTCCATTCCAAGATCGAAAAATACAAAAATACATCTATACCTTCGGCTGTGTAAGCGTCTACAACCTGCTTGACAATATCTTTTTTATATGGGCTTTTCTTAATGGTATAATCTGTATATTTCGAAGGCCATAAGGCAAATCCATCATGATGTTTGGTGGTAAAAATCAGGTATTTTGCTCCCATTTCTTTAGCCTGCTTAGCCCATAGCTTTGCGTCAAATCCTTTGGGGTTAAATTGCTTATATAAATTATCATAGGTGTTTTTCCAGTCCTTCGGTGCCGTAGGTCCACTCCAGGTACGAATCCATTCGGAAGCGGCCGCACCTTTTCGAGCACTTACCCCTTCCCACTCATTTCCTGGAATAGCATAGAGACCCCAATGGATAAACTGTCCTAAACCATAGCTACGAAAACGTGCCATTGCCTCATCGGTTCGATGCGCCGGTGTTAAAGGCCCATATTTTACCTCAATTCTTTGCTCCACCTTTTTGCGTGGACCAGTCCATTGGGCAGAAACAGTTTTCCCGGCCAATAGCCCTCCAGCCAACAGCAAGGTCACCATCAATCTGTTATAGCTTATCATATTTTATCTAATTGTTTTATTACAAGGTTCTCATTTGTTCTTTTCATACGCATTCATGCAAAAGCACAAACTTTCACATCTGCATAATGCTTCTAAAAAATCTACAGTATTTATTTGATTCCAAAAGATCTGACATCATCATTGCCGATTACACCACTCCCCGTCAAAGACAAATCACTGATCTAGTTGGGATTATCAATATACTGTTTTTGCGCTTTCTTCATAACGACCGGCTCGGGATTACTGTCCTGAAATGGATCAAAGTAATAGAGCCCCTGCTCGCGATACAGCGCTAAATGCTGCTTCAACACATGTGAAAACTGATCAAAATTACGTTGCTTACCAGGTGTCCAGGCCGCTTCCGCCAATGCCGCAATTCTCGGAAAGACGAGATAATCCAATCGATTGGTATTCGTGACGGTTTCAGTCCATAGATTAGCTTGGATGCCCAATAGCTGTTTTCTTCGACCACCTAAACTGTCCAGCTGTTCGCCTGCAAAATTGTAAACATCTTGAATAGGATTAAACCCTTTGCCCCATTTCCGCCCATACCGGTGATTTTCCTGCTGCACAAAATCGAAATATAAAGGTAACCGGGGGGTAAGAATAGCCTGATATCCTTTTTCCAAAATTTTGTTGAGCTGTTCGGGTTTATCATGGCGCCACCACATCATCACAGTTTGTGCCTTGTTCAGTTTTGCGTCTACCATCTCATCCCAAACAATAATTTTCCCATTTATACGGGCAACGGAATCCGCCATACGTCGAATAAAATACGCTTCGACCTCCTTATTCGATTTCAGTCCTTCCGCCTTTTTTAACTCCTGCACCTTTAGATCATTATTCCAGGCATCGCTACCGAAAGCAACCTCATCTCCACCCAAATGAATGTAAGTCGAAGGAAAAAGTGCTTTTACCTCGCGCAACACATGGGTTAAAAATGAATATGTCGTATTATTTGCTGGGTGAAAAGTAAAATCAGGGTGTTTTTCATTACCGCCGCCAGATAAAAATGGATACGCACGATTTGCCGCTGTTGCATGTCCAGGCATATCAATCTCAGGAATGACCTCAATATTACGTTCATCCGCATAAGCAATAATCTCACTGATATCATTTTGTGTGTAATACTGTACTTCGGCATAGGGATCGAAATAATTGCCTATACCTCCTATTTGAGTCAGCCAGGGATAACGTTGTATACTAAGACGCCAGGCAGGCTCATCCGTCAAATGCCAATGAAACTTGTTCAATTTATAAAACGCCATCCAGTCCAACAATGACTTCACTTTTTCCTTCCCAAAGAAATGTCTCGACTCATCTAACATAAAACCACGCCAGGCAAATTGTGCTTTATCCTTGATGTCAACAGCCTCCAACTCACGCTGATCCCCTTTCTGGGCTGCAACGGACAACAATTGGTCTAAACTTGAAATTCCATTGACAAGTCCCGATTTATCTGAAGCGTAGATTCGAATTTGAGTAGGATCTATCTGCAGACGATAGGCTTCATGTTCAAGTGTTTTATCCCAGCTTACCCTAACTTGGGCTTCGTCAACCATGGCCGTAGCATAGGCCGAAATGCCGAAACGCCCAAGTAGGAGCTTCTTGAAATACACGATCGTGGGATCAAAATAAGGGTCGCTTACAATACCTATATTTCTACCTAAGATCAGTTTGCCCTTCCGCGCCTCCTGCTGCTGTGGATGTGGGATAATAGCAACCTGTGCTTCCACAAATTGCATCAGCAAGAATAGCAAAAGAAATGTTCCTGTTAATCTATGTTTCATTCGTTTTATAGTTTTTTTCCACTTATCAGAATCCTTCTTCTTCCATTCATCAGATTACATCTTCTCATGTAAAAGCATTTGTCTCTGAATTGGCTCTATCACTCATTTTCGAACGTGGTTTGCTTATTATTGACCCACGATAGCCAATGCACAAGGTAAAATAAGTATGAAAACCCAGCATATGAACGGTTTACATTGGTTCTGTCTACATTTTTCTTGTAATACAATGGTAAAGAATTTATTATTTATTACAGTAGTCCAAGTATAGTCAATCGTTTGCGCAAACCTCGAAAACGTTGTAGTAAACGAGCGCAATAAAGCGAATAAAGAAAAAACAATAATTAACAGCGACATTATAATCACTTTTAATTAAAAACAGGATCAAATAGCTATTCTCCCCTCGGTAGTCCAATTAGTCATTTTCATTTTGTTAGCTATATTTGAAGACATAAATACAATATCCTAAGTTAAAACCGTATGATAAAAAAGATATTTTATACCTTAATCTTTATTGGAATACTGCTATTGAACGTACAAGCACGAACCGTAGTTCCATTTAATACCAGCTGGACTTTCAAAAAGGGGCCTTTTTCTACGTCGACACTAGATTATAATCAACTATTTGAAGGGAAATGGCAGCTTGTCAATTTACCGCACACCTGGAATGCAAACGATATGCAGACCAAAGAGATTAAGTCTGGTAGCTTAGGAAAAAACGAACGCTTTTACACCGGCGACGCTTATTATCGTAAGTCATTTGTGCCCGAAGCAGCATGGAAAGGCAAACGCATTTTCATTCGATTTGAAGGAGTCAATACCAACACAGAAGTATACGTAAACAATCAGCCCCTTCCGACCAAAGAAAGCAAGAATGAAATTATTTATGACAATACACAACGCAATGGAAATTATAACTTCGTGGGCAGACATCAGGGCGGTTATTCTGCATTTGTATTCGAACTGACCAGCATGCTCCAATTTGGGAAAGAAAACGAGATTTTGGTGAAGGTAAATAATGAAGCTACCCCACAGGTCATTCCTGTCAACCATACCCTTTTCCCAATGTATGGCGGTATTTATAGACCAGTCGAACTTATTGTAACCGATGAAATCAATATTGCGGTAAATGATTTTGCAGCCAAAGGAATCTACATTACGCAAAAAAATGTCTCCAAGAAAACAGCCGACGTTGCCGTAAAAATAAAAATAGACAACAAATCCGGAAAAAAACAGCCTATTGAATTACTAACAACGGTTTTCGAAAAAGACGGATCGATTAAAGCCAAACAGAATACGCCTTATACTTTACTACCACAGGGCCGCCAGATTGTTACACAACAAATCCTGGTCAAAAGCCCGCATTTATGGCAAGGTTTAGATGATCCCTACCTCTATAAGGTCGTCACGCAAATCAAAAAGAATGGCGAGGTTATCGATGAGGTGACAGCCCCCCTTGGCCTTCGTAAATTTGAGCTACGCACAGGAGAGGGATTTTTCCTGAATGATATTAAATACCCCTTACATGGCGTTTGTCGCCATCAGGATCGCCTGGGAAAAGGATCTGCCCTGAGCAATGCAGACCACGACGAAGACCTCGCGATTATCAAAGAAATGGGCGCAACATCTATTCGACTGGCACACTATCAGCAATCCGAATATTTCTATTCAAAATGTGATAGCATCGGCTTGGTGATCTGGGCCGAAATACCTTTTGTCAATCGTGTAAGTACATTCGAAGAGAATAATGCACAACAACAATTGAAAGAACTGATCCGACAAAACTTCAATCATCCATCAATTTACATTTGGGGAATGCACAATGAGGTGTATACACCGTCAGCCTATACGATCGATCTGACAACCAAATTAAACGATCTTGCCAAATCTGAAGACCCAGATCGCTATACCGTTTCTGTCAGTGGGTACAATGTTATCAACCACGCCGTTAACAATAACGCGGATGTACAAGGCATTAATCATTACTTCGGCTGGTATAATGGCGAACTGGAAGACAAATCAGACAAAGAGGATGATGTCGCCTCCTGGGCTAAACGTATCAGTGAAGAATTCAAAGATTACCGGATTATCTTTTCGGAATATGGTGCAGAAGCCATTCCCGAAGACCAAGCGGAAGAAGTTGGTAATTTTGGCAATCAATGGAGTAATCCTTCATTCTTCCCCGAAGAGTATGCCACAAAATTTCATGAGATCCACTGGGGGGTAATCGCTAAAAATCCGATTTTCTTAGGTTCCTATGTATGGAACACCTTTGATTTCGCAACACCAATTACCGGTCTTAATGTCAATCCCAGAAATTATAAAGGTCTGGTTTCCTTTGACCGTAAATTGAAGAAAGATGGTTTTTATTGGTATAAAGCCAACTGGAGCAAAGAACCGGTGTTATATATCACGCAGCGACGTATGATCAACAGAGGTAATGAAATCACCCCTATCACCGTTTATTCGAACAGAGGAGAGCCAACATTGATCATCAATGGACAAACGATCAAAGGGGCCAAAATTGGCCAGACCAATGTACATTACATCTTCGAAAACGTGAAGCTAAAACAGGGGAAGAATACTGTCGAAGCAAAAGTAATCCAAAAAGACGGTAAGGTATTAACCGACACAATTGAATGGAACTATGACCCCACATTTAAGCAAGGACCATCGGGACCAACAAAATCGAAAACAGAGCATGTAGGTTTATAATCACATTAGCAAAATAAGAAACAAAAAAACAGGGGTAGCCAAAAAGCTACCCCTGTTTTTTGTTTAAGGATATATCTCCTGTCAGTTATAGTGATAATCATATCACTCTCCTTAATTTCAGAAAAGTATTAACCGATAAAAGCTGGTCGTTTACCGAGATTGTCTCGAGACTGGCCTAATGGGCATCGTACCCCTCTTATTTCCGCCCTATCTTTGAGTCATCAAATAAGAAATAAAAACATTAAAAATAAACATCATGGCAACTAAAACAACATTCAGCATCAACAGTAAAACAATTACTAAAGCTTTTCAAGATCTTTTTGATTCCTTCAAAAGCTCCCGTTTAAAAGTTTCATCCAAGAATGGACAAGAATACTTAAATATCTCCTTGTTATTGGCTGTAATCATCGGAATTATTTTCCCTGTAGCTTTCATTGCACTGATTATTCTTAGCCTGATTGCACCTATTGAAATTGCAATCCTTCAAGAAGTAAAGGAAGAGCATGCTAATCAAAAGATGATTGAGCTCAAATAAATAAAGCTTCTATACCTTATAAAGAGCTAGGGTTATCCAACGGTAGGATAGCCCTAGCTCTTCTCTTATTTCCTTTCTATCTTATCAAACGCTGTATTAGGGGACAAATTAAATGTAAAGTTCCCTTTTGAATCCACACCACCAGCACCTCTGACACGGGCTTTGATCTCATACTTCGATTGCGGGTTATAATTTGTTACTGTAAAATTGTAATAAAAAGGTTTGACCTTGTTGGTTCCTCTAAATTTATCCGCAAGTGCGTGATGTCCATCTTCTGCGATGACACGCCCGTCCTGCAGTAATTGTACAGCATCAATCTCCAGAAAATTCTTACCATCCACAAAGAAAAATCCAGCTTGAGCCCTTCCGTTATCGTAAATCTTCTTCGTCACATCAAAATTCAGAAAACTATACGATTCCCTGATATCATTAGGCCCCCATGCCCCCGCAATATATCCCCCGGGACGATAATAATCAATACGCATGGAATCCAATCTTGGAAGATTTGCATCCAATCGCTGGTTGAAAGCTTCGTAATCTTTCGCTGATTTGGACGACCATCCAATTTCGGCTACAGCAAGTAATCTCGGAAAATTCTGTACGTTCAGATCTTTAATATCCTGCGCCAAAGCAGTCCACATATTGCCCTGCACACCGAGAACAAGCTGCTCCTCGGCCGGACTAAGCCCCGCAGAAGGGTCAAATTCGTACACTCTTTTCAGCGAATTTATTTGAGGATAGGCCAAATCAGTCATTGTTCCATCGTTACGATCAGCCTGGGTAATATCAAAATAGAGATGAGAGGCAGGAGTGGCTACCGCTTTAAACCCCTCTTTAGTTGCCTCCTTGATCGCTTCTTCACCAAGCCAGCTCATAATTGCTGTACTTTTCGGCAAGTTTTCCGCATCTGCTAAGATATCATTCCAGCCGATCGGTTTTTTACCTTTTTGAACAATGATAGCGGAAACGCGTTGTACGAAATAACTCTGCAGGGCTTTGACATCCTTAATCTGGTGTTGCTTCATAAAATCCTGCACATGCGGCTCTTTTTCCCACAAATCATGACGAACCTCATCCCCTCCAAAATGAATATAACTACCCGGAAAGAGATTAGCGATTTCGGTGAACACATTATTCAAGAATTCATACGTAAACTCTTTTGTGGGATCCAGTGTATTGGGGGTAAATTGATTTCCCCAGTATCCCCAAGATGACACAAAAGGAAAGATGTGATTGGGATAAGAATTCTTGTTGACCCCAAGTTCAGGATAGGCTAATATGGTCGGCCATGAATGTCCGGGGACATCAATCTCGGGCACAATCGTAATATTACGCTCCCGCGCATATTGGACAACTTCCTTGATCTGCTCCTGTGTATAAAATCCACTGCGTTCTGCAGGTTGCTTTTCTGTTCGATGAAATACCGTCGCATTTTCCAGTGTCAATTTCGGATACTTCTTTATTTCAATACGCCAGCCCTGATCATCCGTCAAATGCCAATGAAAAGTATTCATTTTGTACAGGGCCATGACATCCAGATACTTTTTCACGGTTTTCACATCAAAGAATGTCCGGCTTACGTCTTTCATATAACCGCGCCAATGATAACGCGGATAATCTTTAATGCTCACTGCCGGAATATTCCAGCTTATTTCTTTGGTTGGGTTACTACCCTCGAAAGCTGTCGGTAAAAGTTGGCGCAGTGATTGCGTTGCATTGAAAAGCCCATGGGAACTTTTTGCTGTCAGAACTACACCCCGATTGGAAACCTCAAGCTGATAACCTTCATCATTTGAGATGGACAGTTTAGGGTCAAGTCTAAATTCAATGCTATTGCTCGCCTGTTTCCGCACATTCAGGGGATATTGCGTTACTCTTCTCAGCTGCTCAACAAACAAAGACACATCCTTCACATCGCAGCCTTTAAAACTTAAAGTAGTTTGTGGATTTAACTGAAACTGGCCCGCTCCTATATTGATTTCCTGAGGCTTGGGGATAATAGCAACCCCAGACTGTGCATGGAGTCCTCGCGCAAATAAAAGGGATAACGCGACCGAACAGAAGAGTGTTTTCATTAAAATTTAAGTTTTTATTTCTAAATAAAGAGGTCCTAAAAAGACCACCTATGGGTTTCACTATGCAAAATAAAAAATAAAATAGGATCCTTCCACACCAACTTTCAATCAAACGATTGTGTAAGATTTTAAAAAAGTAGCTGACTGGCTACAGCAGTCAGCGGCGGATATGATTTTTTAGTATTAAATTTGACTTCCAGACAAAACAAAATAGGCTATAGTTAACTTATTGGGGTGAAAGAACAATAACGTGAAAAACAGTAAAAAATTATTTATTATCAGGACAGTTTTAATTGCCTTCCTGATTCTTTCCTTGGTCTATATCGGTTCGATATTTACCTATCAGTATATTGAGTACCAAAAGACCGAAGCTCGTCTAAATAAAGCATATAGTTCTAAAAATCAATTGACCAATCTTTTCTACGAACTCTTCTCCTCCTATAATACTGCCGGAAATGCTTTTCGTTCCTATACCGTAGACTTCAGTTCCGAAAATTTAAAGCATTATAGCAACAGTTTAGACACGCTACGATTTTATATTGACTCCCTCTCTAAATTATCTTCCCAAAAAGGACTTACTGCTGCTACAAATACCTCTTTGGAACAGAATATTTCGCTTTCGGACGAATTTGCACAGATTAAAAAATCTGTTGACAATATGATTTTTTTGGCAAAAGACTCGCTTTCACTCTTGACTAACACAAACAGAACCATTCGACCTGGGAACAATCGGATACTTGCAGATTCTGTTGTCAATAAAATATTACGCGATACCGCACTCAATGTAAGTAAGAAGGACACCATTGTTCGAAAGAAAGAAAAACTCTTCAACAGAATTTTCAAAGCGAAGAATGACACGTTAGTTGCTGATAAGCTGCAACAAAATTTCAACGTTAATCAAATCAAGGCCATACATAGCCAGATCCAAAGTTTGATTGAACAGAACGAAACATTTCACCGGCAAGATTTCAGTAAGATTCGTCGTTCATTTGCTGAGCTTCAGCACAAGGAAAGACAATTGCTACAATCAAATTACAACTTATTTAGTACCATTAGCACGGCCTTGCTGCGGATTAAAACCCATGAAGATGAGACATTAAGGGCTGCTGAAATTCAAGATTTCAAACTTTACAGGGAAAACTCTTCCATTTTTGGCAAACAGGTCATCGCTTCTATTATTCTTATGATTATTATGGTGACACTATTGCTGTCTTACCACTATAATACACTCGTCTATGAGCGTAAGCTTACCGCCGCCCGAGACTATGCCTTACAGACATCGAAGGAGAAAGCCAGTATATTAGCTAATATAAGTCATGACGTACGGACACCGGTCAATTCGTTGGTCAGTGTTATTGATTTGCTGAAAAGCAATGCAGCGAACAATCGTGTCGATCCCGTTTTATTAGACTCCATAACACAGGATATCCATGTAATCAATGATACTGTTGAAGATATTCTGAATCTCGGCAAGCTAGAGTCTGGCACACTGGAAATTAAGGCTGAGTATTTTTCGCCAACGCAATTGCTTGCCAACCTCATTAAAATGCAAAAGGCTCAGGCAGATAAAAAAGGACTGAAACTCATTAGTTACATTGATATCGATCCCAACATCTTAATTAAAAGCGGTACATATCGTGTACGCCAGATTGTTTCCAATCTGCTGAGCAACGCGATTAAATATACAGATAAGGGTCAGATCGAAGTGAAAGCCTTTATCAGCAACGATCAGGGCTCCAAATTACATATAGTAGTTAAGGATACAGGAAAAGGTATTTCTGCCAAAGATCAAGGACATATTTTCGAACAGTATTATATGACCGATCAGAAATCCAAGCATAGTTTTGGATTGGGATTACATATTTCTAAGCTCATGGCCGAACAGCTAAACGGAACCTTAAGCGTTAGCAGTCAACAAGGCAAAGGATCAACATTTACATTAGTTGTTCCGTTTACCGAAGAAAAGAAAATTAGGAAACAAATGGCAAGCTTAGACAAACTCCCAAAAGAGCTACGCTTTGTCGTTATTGACGATAATCCGATCAATAATCTATTCGTAAAACAAGCATTGCAACATTTCGAAGATGTGAAAATCTATCAGGATTCATCCATAGCAATAGCCTACTTGAAGGAAAATAGAACGGATATTATTATCACCGATCTCAAAATGCATGGCCCTAGCGGTTGGGACATCCTCAATTCGGTTAAAGACAGTAATCTTAAACAGGGATGGAACAGCAAAGTTATCGCACTCACGTCAGACGAGTCACAAGTAACAGTGCAGATTCCCGAAGGACAGGTACACCAATTTGATGGCGTCATGACCAAACCTCTGGACAAAACTATTCTTGCTCAACTTATAGCAAGAATTTCGTAAGATAAGCAGCGTAAGTAAAAGAAATAAGGGACTGTTTAAGACAGTCCCTTATTTCTTTTACGCTATATACCTGCAATACTAAAGTAACTACGATCCTTTTGGACATCCTTACGTATAGGAACATTATATTCGATTACTTAAATAAATCAGCAAGCTTAGCAACCAATTGCTCATCTGTGTCGCCATTGCCACCACCATAGCGTCCGATAATAACGCCTTGCGGATCTATTAACACTTTTGTTGGTAACGAACTGACGCCATACCCCTGCGTTACATCTTTGTTAAGATCAAAATTTGTTCCATCGAATTTTGTCCCATGTAAAACATGCTTCCAAATGCCAATTTCATCTTGTTCAACCGCCTTGTGCCACTTTGGATGCTAACTATCATTATCCATGATAACAATAATGGCGGTCACTTGGGTTACAATGCCCCGTGACTATGGCGCTACAGCATGCCAAATGTGACCAATAATGCTCCTAGCAATATACAAAAACCTCCGATACGAAAGTTTTGGAACAGGCGATGCTCTATACCAAAAGTGAGCAATAATACTTCTAGCAAGATACAAAACTTAGATACTGGAATTCTCGAAGAGGGGAGACGCCATACCACTAGAACACAGTGATGGCTGCATGACCGCCTGCTATGGAAATGTACCATTACCACTGCGGGACAGTGACAGTTGTGAAACAGCTGCCGATTGATCGGGCTCACCGACGACGCTTTGCTTCGATAACCAATAGGCGGAGGATATACAATAGCATTGTACGGGGAAG
>NZ_DLIX01000009.1:0-23925 GCF_002483935.1 Sphingobacterium sp. UBA7631 | reverse complement strand
ACAGTTTACGTTACAGTCTCTTTGCTGTCAAAATTGGTCGATTAAAAATAAGAAAAGGGTACTTAAGTACCCTTTTTTTGTGGAGCATATCAGATTCGAACTGATCACCTCTTCACTGCCAGCGAAGCGCTCTAGCCAAATGAGCTAATGCCCCTGCTTTATTTGGTGTCGCTAAGATAGTACTTTTTTGGATAAACAAAGCCTCTTTTTTATTTTTCTACCGTTTTTTGTAGGTCTGTTATCTAGTTGCTTTTTTTTTGACGACCTAAATGCATTATAATCAATGGTTTTATCTATTTGGTTCCTTACAGATATTTTTATCCTATTGAAAAACAAGAGAGTTTACCGGCATCCTTGGGGATAAAAGAAATGTATTAGTGTCCTTCAGTAAGCAGAGCTTCGGTTCGCTTTATCTGACCTTTATCTTTCCAGGCATCATGTCCAGGAATAACCATATTAATTTCGGGATATTTTGCCAATAACCTCGCTAGGGATGGCTTCCAGGATTTTATATCCCCATCTGCCGTAAATCCTAGATCTTGGGCTTCGGAGCTTTTTATAAAACAACCACCGTCTAGAATCTTATATTCAGGAAACCAGACAACAACATTGTCCATGGAGTGTCCGGCACCAAAAAAGTTCAGAACAAAAGATTGTCCGCCGACGCTGTAGGTTTTATTGGTGGAAACAAGATGAGTGGCCTGGGCTTTGTGATTTGCCTTTAGTAGGTCGTTCGTCATTTTCGTTGCGTAGGTTGGAATTCCAATACGGTTGTAATACGCAAAACCACCCGCACGGTCTTCGTGCCAGTGTGTTGCGTACACCGCAATGACGGGTAAATTATGTTTCTGTTTGATACTGTCCAATAAGGGTTGATATTGTGTGGAATCCCATGGTGTATCAAATAGAATAACGCCTTTTTTTGTTATTAAATAGACCGCATTAGCAGCATATTTGGTGCCTTCAAAATTATTAAAGGTGGTATAGAGGTATAGTTGCGAATTTATCTTCTCTATTAAAAGAGGTTTTTCTTGCGCTTGTAGAGATGGGGAAAGACCGAGTAAACCAATGCTCAGACATACACCAGCAAATGTTGCGCGCATATGAGGAGAAAGAAGTGAGATCATATTTTTGAATGTTATTGCATTAACGTTAGAACAAAATGATTATTATTTTTTCAAGACCTTATCAATGCATTTTTTAGGTATACTGAACAAAGTCTTCGCGATAAGGAGTGAATGAATCGATCAGTTCACCCTCCTCGAGACATTCACATCCATGAACCAATTGCGAATAGATGATACAAGAGTCTCCTGCAGTTAGGATGCGATCAACACCGTCAATATGGTATCTGAATGTTCCAGCACTAACATAAGAAATCTGTGTATGGGGGTGTTGATGAAGTGCACCGATGGCCCCTTTTTTAAAACGAACTTTCATGAGCATGAGTTCATCATTAAAAACAAGTATTTTTCGCATCACACCTTCGCCCAAGTCTGTCCATTGCTGTTCGCTATCGTGTAAGAATATTTCGCTCATCTAATTGTTGATTTATGGATGTTTCGATTGGAAAACGCTCTGTTTTTCAATTATAACAAAAAAAAATGAATTTACGGCTAGATCCATTGCTTCCTTAGAAGGATATCGATTTGCTTTACAAAATTTGGCAAAGGATGAGATGAAATTAAAAACCAAATGGTCCAAATACGTGAAAAAACAGTTATTTTGTGCCTGAGCAATATATATATGACACGATGAATTATTTCGACGAGCTTATTACTTTATTACAAGAAGAGCAGCAATTTGATAAATTACAACATGAAAATTTGTTGTTGAAAAGTAGTTTGAATGAACGAAGAATGCAAGGTGTCACCTGGTTTCCGATTCAGATAACGGATACGGAGCTTGGAAGAGGAGACTATTTGTCCGTTAATTTAAATCGAACAAATCATTATGAGGTCGAACATAAGTTTCGCTTTGGTATGCCAGTTTGTCTGTTTTCAAATCACGATCCCGACCGAGATCGAATAGAGGGCATCATATCTTCGATCAATAGGGATGGGATGCGAATTTCATTTCGTGTCGATGAACTTCCAGAATGGAGCAGAAGAGGGAAGCTTGGTGTTGATTTGTTATTTGATGAGTATTCCTATCGGGAGATGTTCAATGCATTGGAGAAAGGAAAGGAATTGAGCCGTGATGCAAAGCAGGGTAGTTTAGTGAGAAGATTAATCGGTGAAGAGGTCATTCCGATTGCTTCTATTGGAGAATTCTTTGAGCATCCCAGCTTAAATATGGGGCAAAATAAAGCGATCCAACAGCTATTGGAAGCAAGTACCGTGGCTCTTTTGCATGGGCCGCCGGGGACAGGGAAAACAACAACATTGGTTCAGGCCGTGCAGGCACTCCTAAAACAATACAACAAGCAAGTATTGGTTGTTGCCCCGAGCAATACGGCCGTTGATCTGCTAACCGAACGTTTAGACGCTGCTGGCATTACAGTAACAAGAATAGGTAATCCTGTTAAGGTTTCGGAGCATCTTCAAGAATTGACACTCGATGCAAAGATTGATCGACATCCCGCAAATAAGGATATTAAAACACTTCAAAAACAAGTGCGGACGTATACAGAGATGGCTCAAAAATATAAACGTAATTTTGGAAAGGCTGAGCGGGAGCAAAGAAAAGCATTGTTTGATGAGGCCCATCGAATCAGAAAAGATGTCGATAAAATTCAAGATTTTATCAGTGCAGATGTTTTGGATAAATCGCAGGTAATCACTGCAACTTTGGTTGGATCAAATCATGAGGTTATCCGCAATCGTAGCTATGAAACAGTCATTATTGATGAGGCCGCACAAGCATTAGAGCCTGCTTGCTGGATACCGATATTAAAGGCACATCGGCTTATTTTGGCCGGTGATCATAATCAATTACCTCCAACAGTAAAATCGAGTAAGGGATCTAACCATGGCCTGAGTCATACATTATTTGAAAAATTGGTAGACCGTAATCCACAATTAGTTTCTTTGCTAGATGTGCAGTATCGCATGAATGAACAAATTATGCATTACCCATCTGTAGCCTTATATAATGGTTCGTTAAGAGCAGATAGTACCGTGGCACAGTGGAGCTTAGCAGTGGATACTGAGCCGGTGTTATTTATTGATACAGCAGGAGCGGGATTTGAAGAAACGGAAAGTGACGGCGCAATCTTCAATATGGGCGAAGCTCATTTTATTAAAGCTCATCTAAACGACCATATTGGGGCTTGGAAAGCTTCCCCGACCCTAAATGAAAGCCTGAGCATCGGGGTGATTGCACCTTATCGGAAACAGGCTACTTTCCTGAAGGAAGTATTGGAAGGGGAAGACGAGCTGCGACCTTTTAATGACTTGATTAAAATACAGACAATAGACAGTTTTCAGGGACAAGAGAAGGATGTTATTTATATCAGTTTGACCAGAAGTAACGCTGAACAGCAGATTGGTTTTTTGTCTGATGTCCGCCGGATGAATGTGGCAATGACTAGAGCTAAGAAGAAATTGGTTGTTATTGGAGATAGTGCTACAATAGGTTCACATCCGTTTTACCGAGAATTTATTGCCTATACCGAGTCGATAGGGCACTATCATAGTGTGTGGGAATGGGATATTTCAGCAATATAACGCAGGAGGCCACTTCCTATGAAGTGGCCTCTTGCTTTTATTGAAACTTACAGACTAGTTTGATTCCTGTAATCTCTCCTGATTAAGAAGTGAACTTCATCCAATCCGTGTTCTCGTCATAGTTCATAAGTGGTTCGGCATTATTGTTATTTGATAATTGGCCTACCAACATATAAATATCCATACTTACGTGTTGACGTGTTATTTCAGTCATCTTATCATTGAACCCGGCATTGTTAATTTGTAAAACATACTGAAAACAAATGACGCGGGCGATTATCTTTCCAAGTGTAACCAGTTCACGTTGTTTCGGCTGTAGCGGAAAGTCAAAATTCAAGATTGATGAGAAAAATGGTGCTGCAAATTCAGTTGAGCTATATTTTTTTAAGAAAGATAATAAGTTGCTTTCTTTGGTTTTGCGCATAAGTTTACCGATCGCTTCAGCAACTTGAGAATATAGCATTTCATTTGATCCCTCAAAGATTTGAAAAGGTCTACTGTCTATGAGGCCACGACCGGCAACATGGTCTAACCTGTAGCCATTTGCACCGGATAATTGCACACATATTTGCGCGGCTTCATGCATTAAGTCTGTCACAAATGCTTTCACACTATTGGCATCTACACCATAGGCTGAAAGGTCATTATGGATAGAGCTGATCGAGACACTGTATGAACACATTGCAGAACACAAGGTAAATGCAGCCTGTATGCGCGACAACTGAAATTTAACAGCGTCTAATTCATTTAAACTAATACCTGCTACACGGCGTTCGGAACAATGTGTCATGGCCTCATCCAACATTCGTTTTATAAAACCCATGCCCATCCCTGGGAACTGTAATCTGCTGCGGTGGAGGGTATCTAACATCAATTTAATTCCTGTACTTTCCGGATTTAGTTTATGATCCGCGGGAACATTGATATCAATGTTGTTGACACCATAAGGAATTGCATAGAGACCAAGGCTATTGTATTTCTTTGTGACAACAATCTTTTGTTCTTCAACGGCGTTCTCTGTGACAAAGAAATCTATATCCCGCACCAGTTCTCCATTTTCGTTTTTCTTGCGCGCTGTTACGAGCCAAAAGTCTGCAGCTCCAGTAAGACCTTGCCAGTGTTTTTCACCTTTTATATAGTACTTATCGTCCCTTTGTTCGTAAGATGTTCGCATATTGAGTGCGTCACTGCCGTAAGCCTGTTCGGTAATCATTAGTCCTCCCATTGCCTGATTTTCCAAAAATTGATGGAATACCCTCTCTTGAAGTAAGGTGTTGCCGTATTTGGCAAAAGGTTCCAAAAATAGTGCAATATTAATCCCGAAGATTAGCGATAACGACAGTGATTCATAAGAAGCTGCCGCCAGTACACCCAAACATTCTTTTACATGAAGACCACGACCACCGTGATGTTCGGGGATAGCAACCGACAATGGTTGCATTTTCATGATCTCTTTTAAAAACTCAGGCGGAAGCCCACGCGTTAAACTGAGCGAGTTGTAATCGTACTCCTTATTAAATAAGCTTGACAGCCTAGTTTTAAAATCTGCAATAAACAAATCGAAATCCTGGGTTATATTGTTGTCTTCTGAAACCTTAAGCATCTTTAAATATGTAATTAAATGATGGAACAATGTAAATTGAAACATCGAGAATAAAGAGTGCTACCGAACTGAAATTCTCTTTTGCTTCAATGACTTACACAAAAATAACTGCAATCAATTTGATTTTCTTGTGTACTTCAGTATAAAAGATAGGACAAATCGTGCATGTTGAAAATTTATGTTGCTCTGTTTCGATAAGAAGTAGGAGAGACGCCAACTATTTTTTTGAAAAGTCGTGAGAAGTAAGACGGGTCAGAAAAATCCAATTCATAACAGATATCTGCAATGCTTTTAGTGGATTCAAACAGCAGAAATTGACTGTGCATAATCAGTACTTCTAGAATAAGTTCTTTGGAAGATTTTTTAAATACTGAAAATACACAGCGATTAAGGTAGTTTGTAGATACTGCAAGTTTGTCGGCGTAGAATGAAATATTTTTTTGCTTTTTGAAGTTTTTGTGCACAAGCTGTTTGAACATCATTGCAATTTCCTGCCGACGATTGAGGGCTTGATTGGAGGACGAAAGTTTGATGATTTTTAAAATTGCCGATTTTAACAAATTTTCAAACAGTTCTCGATAAGGGAATTCCGAAAGCAGTTCATTATAAAGTAATCTAAAAAGCTCCTGAAGATCACTACTATCTTGTGCAGTTAAGTTAAGTAAGGGCGAGATGTTAAAGATATTCAAAATCTCCTGTTCCCTGAATATGGACGTCATCGCATTGTCGTTGATCAAGACGCAATGCCCTTTCGAAGATTTATCGACAGATTTTATTGTTGAGATATTGCCGTAATTGCTGATAAGAATTGCCGGAGCCTGAACGACATATTCTTTGGCACCGATCTGATGTTTAAAATAACCTTCAGTTATATGGACGAGGAGGTTATAGCCCAAGAAAATAGGCGGAGTAGGGAATTTAATGTAAGGGGCGATTTCACTGAGCTGAAATATCTTGATCGGCGATTGCTGGTAGCGAAGGTGCTCCAAACTACCTGTCATAAAACGATCTACAAATTCACCCGCATTTACCTGCTTTTCCATTATCAATTATTAGTATAAAATTTAGTATGCCACAGCTTTTGAATGTCATCTATTGTTTCATGTGTAAATCATGCTTCCCAATAATATTCCAAAGGTAGCTGGATAAAACTTGTTTATCAATTTTAACAAATGATTTGCTAAAATAAAGCTTTATCCTTAGTTTAGTTTTTGCAATCGGATAAATAGCCTGATGCTCAGGGGCTATATTTTAATAGTATAAACCAAATGAATATGAAACTAGTGCTCATTTCTATCTTGACTCTATTCCTGTTCAGAAATGCAACTGCACAGATCTCGTTGAATTATTGTAATGATCGTATACAAACTGGAGCAGAACAAACCGAGCGTTATCTTCCTTATTTAATGAATAAACGCATTGCGATATTGGGCAATCCATCTACGGTTATTAAAGGGCGGCACCTTGTTGATAGTCTGCTTGCGCGCGGGGTTCAGATTGTGAGAATCTTTGGGCCTGAGCATGGATTTCGAGGGAATGCAAGTAATGGAACTGAAGTGGGGGATGAAGTCGATCCGACAACTAAAATTCCTATTGTCTCTTTATACGGGAATAAGAAAAAGCCAACAGCGAAGGATCTAAAAGATATCGATCTGTTTATTTATGATGTGCAGGATATGGGGGTGAGGTTTTATACCAACATTAATACCCTTCGGGATATTATGGAAGCTTGCGCCGAAAATGATAAGGAGCTCTTGATCTTAGACAGGCCCAATCCCAATGCCTATCTAATTGACGGTCCTATTTTGGAGGAAGAATATAAGTCGGGTATTGGGCAATTCCCTGTTCCTATCGCGCATGGGATGACTACCGCTGAATTTGCCCAGATGATCAACGGAGAAGGTTGGATGAATACTAAAAAGAAGTGTAAATTGAAGATTATTCCTGTAGCAGATTATGATCATAGTATGCTTTATAAGCTGCCAGTCAATCCTTCGCCCAATTTAAATACGGAACAAAGCATACTCTTATATCCAAGTACCTGTCTTTTTGAAGGTGTAAAAGTAAATCATGGTAGAGGCACCGATTATCCCTTTGTTGTGATCGGTAGCCCAATCTATAAGAGTACATATGATTTCTCATTTGTCCCCGTCAGTAAAAAAGGGATGAGTGAATCGCCTCTGTTTATGAATGAAGAATGTTATGGAATAGACCTGCGTAAATATGATCTGCAGCAGCTTGTCGATAGCAAAAAAATAAACCTATCCTGGATGATAGCGCTTTATCGGAATTCTCCGGAAAAAGACAAGTTTTTTGATCAATCATTTTCCAAACAGATTGGTAGTATCGAAAAGCTCGTCGGCGTAGGTTTATTTCGCAAGCAAATTGAAGCCGGTGTTTCGGAAGAAGAAATCCGAAAAAGCTGGGAGCCGGGCCTAAGTAATTATAGAAAGACTAGGGAAAAATACCTTATCTATCAATAATATAACCTGAATAAAAGTACATCGATGTTTGGACTAAAATATGATTGGCGCCCAATTATTATCCTATTTATTGCAGTGGGATCTTTTTGTCAATTACGGGCGCAGCATCTGGCTAGAGGCCTAGATCGCCAAAATTATACAGCACAATCCAATATTAGGTTAAATCCCGTGTTGAAATGGAAATTCAAAACAGAGGGAAGGCTGTTTTCTTCGCCCGTCGTTTGGAAGGATATCGTTTTTGTCGGGTCTTGCGACAGTAATCTTTACGCATTGAATAAAACGAGCGGTAATATACTTTGGAAGTATAAAACTACCGGTGAAATTCGGTCGACGGTTGCTCTTGATGGCGGAAAAGTGTATTTTTTAAGCACTGATGGCTACTTGTATGCCCTGGATGCCCAAACAGGTCGAAAATTATGGCAGTTTTTAACCGATGGCGAAAAGAGTTATGATATATGGGACTATTTCCTCTCATCTCCTGCGGTTGCAGATGGTGTAGTTTATTTTGGATCTGGGGATCATCATGTCTATGCCGTAGATGCTAAATCGGGAAAACTTGTTTGGAAATTCCTGACTGGGGGCATTGTGCATGCAGCCCCAACGCTGACACAAGAACGTGTTTTCATTGGTAGTTTTGATGGTTATTTTTATTGTTTGAAAAAAGATGGTACCCTACATTGGAAGTTTAAAACGGTTGGTGAACGTTATTTTCCAAAAGGCGAGATTCAGTTCCATGCAGCAGTCGCCGACAGTACAGTCTATTTTGGTGCTCGTGACTTTAATGTATATGCGCTTAATACCGCGAATGGAAGTGGCTTTTGGGTATATCATCAACCAGGGAGCTGGACGAGTGTTCCTAGTATTTTTGACGATAAGCTTGTCGTAACCATGTCGGATTCCTATAGTATACTTGTTTTAAATAGAATGGACGGCGTGAAAATAGTTGAACCTAAAGTGCCTTTAAATACATTTAGCAGTGCCACTATCGTAGGTAATGAGGCCTTTTTTGGAACGCTGGATGGTGTAATTTATAAATTGGATATAAAAAACGGAGGGGTTGTGCCTATTTTTCAAACGGAGTCAAGTAAAAAGAATAGGCAATTGTTTATAAATGATGAAAATGTGCTGCGCGCCGATCTGCAACAAAAATATGAGGATGATATTACAAGACTGTTTGCAGACTACCTGCAGATGGGAAGTATCTTTTCAACAATATGGATCGATGAAAATCGGCTTTATTTTAATGCCGCTGATGGTGCCATCTATGCATTGGAATAGTAAGTACGCGCTATTTACGAATCGTAGCAGAGTTTACTTTCTCAAAATTTTTTCCATGGGTTTCCCTTTGGCCAGTTCATCAATTAATTTATCGAGATAGCGAACTTTCTGAACCAGCGGATCTTCAATATCTTCAATGCGATAGCCGCAGATTACACCCGTGATCTTCGAAACATTCGGGTTTAAACTTGGTGCTTGTTTAAAGAAATGTTCAAAGTCAGTTTTATTTTCAACTACTTGCTGTAGCGATATGGGACTATAGCCGGTAAGCCAGAAAATGATTTCGTCAACCTCTTCTTTTGTACGTCCTTTTCTTTCGGCTTTTTGTATATAAAGCGGGTATACACCAGCAAATGACATGCGATATATTCTTGTATTATCCATTTTTACACGTTGATTTTATTAAAGGTATTCATTTTGAATCAAAATAAAAACAAAAGATAGGTGGCTAAATTAAGCAAAATCGCCGCTAATTTGTACTACGCAACTATGAAATTTACTTAGCAATTTCTTTAATAATAATATAAATTATAATTCTATCTTTATGTGATACAAAATTATTGAGAGATTATATATGGATTTGAGGTATATTCGAAATAACATACATATTAAAGAAGAGGATCAACAACATATCAAAGACTTTCCGGTGTTAATAGGAGGTTGTGGAATAGGAAGTTACATTGCCGAGTGCTTATTGCGTATGGGTTTCGAAAATTTGACAATTGCCGATGGAGATGTTGTCGAATTGACAAATTTAAACAGACAAAATTATACAAACAAGGATATTGGTATTAAGAAAGTATTTGCTTTGCAGGAACGTTTGCATTCAATTAACCCGCAAGCCAAAATAACAGTGTTTTCTGAATTTATTAACCAAGATAATTTATATAATATCGATATAAATCATAAGGTTGCCATTAATGCGTTGGATTTTTCTTCTGATATTCCTTTTGTCTTTGACCAGTATATGGCAAAACGAAATATACCGGTAGTACATCCTTATAATTTGGGTTGGGCCGGATTTTTAACGGTGCTTCCGCCTGAAGGTCTCAATCTGCAGTCTTTGGAAAAGGCCCATCAGACATTCGAATTAAATGTCGGTGAATTCATTGTGGATAGCTTAAAAACAAAGGGTGTAAAAACGAAATGGTTTGAGGAATTTTTGGCAGAATATGGTAAAATCGCGCTGACGTCTTCTCCTCCGCAATTATCATTAGGTTTGTATTTATTATCGGGAATGGTTAGTCATATTGTATTTAATTTAGCGACATCTAAACCTGTAAAATTCTTTCCAGATTCCTATTATTTATCAATGATTGGTTGAACTTAATATAGTTGAAAAAAACATTCGTTTCATTACACTTTTGTGTAGTAAATTTGTCTCTGTGGGAATTTAAACGAAAAGTCTTTATTTTTATAATTGCATATCGAATAACATTTGCATGAACTGGACGCCTGAAAACTATTATTTTACCAAGCTTAATAAAAACGAACTTCCTGAACTTATTCATTTTTATTTAGTAACGACTCAGCAGCATTACAAACTGGATAGTTATTCCGAAGAGGAATATGCGTTTGACTTTGAGTCATTGATAGGAGAGGATCAGATTTTTTTTGATCGTTCCATTTATTATGTGCTTCGAAGTAAGCTTGATAACTGTATTCAGGCATCCATTAGAATTACATTTTGGGATAAGGAAACGAGTTTGCCGATTCAAAAATTATTTGATATCGAGACAGAAAGTTTGTTAATTCCAGATGTAAAGAATTTTTGGCACATTGGACGTTTCGTAATTTCTGGTAAGATAATAGGTAATCGCATTAATATTCTGAAAAAGATGCTTTTTGACGCATTCTATGGTCCGTACAGCCTTGGTAGTGGATTGGTTATAGCTGAATGTGATCGAAAAGTGGTCAATACGCTTCGAAAATTGGAGATAGAATCTTTTCAACTTGGTGATCCAATCATCTACCTCTATTCTGAGACATTACCGATCTATATTAAATCGGAATGGCTGGAGACTTTTATTGAAAAAAATAAATATTCCCAGTTTAGTATAGGAAATCATGCCGATATTCAAAAATTTGTTGAGATGTCAAAACTAATGCTATTATGTTCAAAAAATAATGAATAAGATTAAAAAAGAGATAGTTCAATGGCTAATGCTGTAGCCTCTGTAATACTTTTGACTTTCAGTTTTGAAAATATCTGTTTTTTATGAAATTTTACCGTATCAATCGATACATAAAGTCGATCTGCTATTTGATCCATAGTAAGACCCTGTGCGGAAAAAAGAAGAATGTCCTTTTCACGGGGTTTCAATTTAATGCGCGGAGTTTCTACCCAAATATCTTTATCCAAGTCATATTCAAACTGTTTTCCGTCCTCATCAGATTTAAATCTAATGTTTCCTGAGTTAGCATGTGAGGACATAGAAACTAAGCATAGGGCGATCCAGGGGTTAGAAAACTTATCCAGGAGCAGAGGTTTTAGTTTATGGTTTACTAACAGTGGCTTATTTCCCGGTTGTTTTAAATGAAAATCATAAGATATGGAGTATTTTAAGCGATCTTCGGCATCTAAATTTCCAAAAAAGTCAAAACCAACGTCATTGATCTTTTTTAATAAATGTAAATCACTCTCAGGTACATTATTAACATAGTGATAATACCCTTCTCGCATGACTTCCCCAGGCGTGCTTCCACACAGAAAGATTGGATTATCAGACACAAATAGAAAGCTTTTCTTTGAATAGTCAATTAAATATATACTCTGATAGGTTAATCTGCTTAAGGACTTGGCAAAATTTATAAAGGCTTCGACAATCTCATAATCATCTTTGCTAAAGTCGTCTTTAACTTGTACCGGCTTGAAAAAATCTTCAATCTTAATTTTCATAGTGTAAAATACAAAGATGATCCGCAATCGCTTTTGAATACCACGTAAAATCGATGTTGTCCTGGCGTGCAAGTTACAAAAATAAGGACGTAATCTCAATTTATACGCTAATAATAGACTTTTTTTACCTTCCTATCCTTACCTCGTAATCATTGTCAACGTTTATAGTTGAACTTGTTCAAACATTGCATCTCTATCCAGCAATGAAATAAGTTTCTACACAAATGGGTAGAATATCGTTTATAATGATAATACAAAAGATAATACTCTTATCTTTAAGGTTTCAAAGCAAATAATTGTATAAATATAACTTATTAGATCCAAATAGCCAATAGTAATTATTGCTTTACTTGAGTTTTGACAAAGTTTTAATCCTAAAATAATGGACTCTAGGAAAATATTGCAATGAGAAAACTTCTATTAAGTTTTTTTATCATAAATAATCTGTAGAAACACTTTTCTAAGTAAAGGCAATTTTTCCCCGAAAACTGGAAAATGCGGTGGATATTGCGCAAACTACAAATTGACCTAACTTTCCTCTCTAAGAATCAAAACCTTTCATTTTCGCTAACTTGTGTCAATAAATTCATTTTATTTCTTTCTTTTTATATGTATATACATTTTGCTGTTTTTCATTTGATATTTGTTTTTTTTGTAGTAATATTGTGCATAAAGTTTTGCTTTTAAACGTTTTTGTAAGTTATTAATGTATGTACAATGTAATGTGTTTTGTGAATTGTTTTGTGCAGTTTATGAGGAAAGCAACTGATGTAATTAAAAATTATAAAATCTGATACTTATGAAATTACGTTTCTCACTTTCTTTTGTCGCCGGTCTGTTGTTCATGTGTGCTCAGTCTGTTGTTGGCCAGGAGCACACAATATGGCAATTGGGAAATTCAGACGGTTCAAGCAGCGAATTTGCCTTGTCCCCGAATGGATATAAGAAATTTTTGGAACATGATTTCGGTTATGAAGACAATGCGTTTATTATCGGCCAATCTTCTTTAACAAGGGATTTTCCCTATGTATTGCCCGGTCCGGCCAATGAATGGGGCGGGACTGGAGGAACCTCTGGCCTGAGAACACATTTTTTGAATTTATACTATGTGTTAAACAATAGTATAAAAAATGGTCAGTGTACACTTCAGGTTAAATTGGCCAATAGTGACCCTAAAAATAAACCTACACTACAGATCGTAATCAATGGCAAGCCCTATAATTTTGAGGTGGACGGGGGAGCAGGAAATGGTGAGCCGTTAGAGAATCCTTTAAAATCTGGAAATTCTACGATAAATATACCATTACCAGCTGATCTCATTAAGAAAGGCGGAAATCAGATTACAATGACTGTCATAAAGGGAGGTTGGGTTGAATTTGATTCCTTTAAACTGCTGGGGCCACAGCAAGTAAAGCTAATAGCCAATCGTTCTGTAATTGTTAAAAATGTACAGCAAGCTGAATTTGAGATCTTAAATGCAGGGAAACCCGTCCAAAATATGCTGGTTGATCTCTTGAAATTGAAAGATGATGAACAGTTGAAAGTAGTCTTAGATGGAAAGAAAATTTATGAGAAAACACTTGAAAAAGGTGCAGCGAAATTGGAAATACCAATGCCTTATGTCGCTAAGGAGATATGGAGTAAGTATGAAATTTATAGTAATGGGCAATTAATACAGTCTTCAACAATCAAGCGGGGCCCAAAAAGACTAGGTGGAGTTTCAGATTATGTGAACACGATGATGGGTGCAGCACATTCCAGATGGATGATAGCCCCGGGACCATGGATGCCTTTTGGCATGGTAAAGATAAGTCCAGATAACCAAAATATTGGCTGGCAGGCAGGTTATGAACCTTCTATCGAATCTATTGGTACTTTTAGCCATATTCACGAATGGACAATGGCTGGATTGGGAACATTTCCGACAGCAGGCCCGTTGAAAACCAAGGTCGGCGATCAGTACAGCACAAACACGGGATATCGATCAGCGATAGATAAAACCAGCGAAAAGGCTCCATTGGGATATTATGCTGTTCATCTCCTTGATCACGATATCGACGTAAAGTTGACGGCTGGTACGCGTTCGAGTTTTCAACAATATACCTATCATAAGTCGGACACAGGACGTATTATGATTGATCTCAAGGTTAACGGAGAATATGATTATAAAATTAAAGACTTCTCGCTAAAAAAGGTTTCTGACTATAAGGTCGTAGGATATAGTAATCAATTATCTGAAAACGTTTGGTCCACGGATGCAAAACAGGATTATGTCGTATACTTTGTTATGGAGTTTGACAAACCTATCATAAACTATGGCACATGGCATAACGATCGGTTGACTGAACGGGCTGATTTGGTTGCTGATAGCGCTCGATTTGCGGGAATGTACGTGGAATTTGATGTGCATAAAGATAAGGCTGTACAACTGCGCACAGGGATTTCTTATGTGAGCTTAGCCAATGCGGAGGAGAATCTAAAAACGGAACTGTCGGAGCCATTCGGATGGTCGATTGATCGGGTCGTGGAAAACCAACATAAAGTTTGGGATGAACTTTTAAGTAGATTGGCGATAAAGTCTTCAGACTATTTTGAAAAAGAGAAATTCTATACAAATATGTATCGCACTTTGGCATGCCGAAACACATTTAGTGATGTGAATGGTCAATGGAGATCTTCGGATGAAGTGATACGAACTTTAGCCCATAAAGGGGATCTCGCTTTAGGCTGTGATGCTTTCTGGAATACCTTTTGGAATTTAAATCAGTTTTGGAACTTGGTTACGCCGGAATGGTCCAATAAATGGGTCAGATCGCAACTTGCGATGTATGACGCAAATGGCTGGTTGGCGAAAGGACCGGCTGGAATGGAGTATATTCCCGTCATGGTTGCAGAACATGAAATACCGTTAATTGTTGGGGCATACCAGATGGGGATTAGAGACTACGATACTGAAAAGGCATTTGAAGCTGTTAAAAAAATGCAGACAACAAGTCCATTGAAATTTGAAGGTGGTTTTGCAGGTAATCGTGATTTGGATGTCTATTTAAAATATAAGTACGTTCCTTATGATTTGGGCCGGTTTTCCAATTCAATGGAATATAGTTTTGACGACTGGACAGTTGGGCAGTTCGCAAAATCGTTAGGAAAGGAGCAGGAGTACAACTATTTCAATGATCGCGGAAAATGGTGGAGAAACGCGATAGATGTCAGTAGTGGCTATGCCCGGATGAAGGATTCAAAAGGAGAATGGTATAAAGATTTTGATCCTTTTAAATCGGGAGCTAACCATCATTATGTAGAAGGAAATGCATGGCAACTGACCTTTTTTGTGCCACAGGATATTCCTGGGTTAGCTAAAATGATCGGACAGGATGTGTTTTTAAAACGATTGGAATGGGGATTTCCGGAAAGTGAGAAATGGCGCTACAATGGTCCTAATGATCAATATTGGGATTATCCTGTTGTTCAGGGAAATCAGCAATCGATGCATTTTGCCTATATTTTTAATTGGTTGAATAAGCCTTGGTTGACGCAAAAATGGAGTCGCTCCATAGGTGAACGCTATTATGGCCAAGGGGTTTCAAATGCTTATTTGGGAGATGAAGACCAAGGGCAAATGAGTGCTTGGTATATTATGAATGCTATTGGTTTATTTCAGATAGATGGCGGGACAAGAGTCAAGCCAATTTATGAAATTGGAAGCCCTCTCTTTGAGGAAGTGAAGATTAAATTGGGCGGTAAATACGGTAGAGGTGAACAATTTATTATCAAAGCGAAAAATGCAAATAAGAAAAATATGTATATACAACGTGCTACATTAAATGGAAAACCGCTTAATACGTTTTATTTTGATGCTTCGGAACTTCTGAAAGGAGGTGAGCTTGTTTTAGAAATGGGCGCTACACCGAATAAGCAATGGGGACTGTATCAATAAAAATATATTTATTGCTGGACCAAACCTGATGCGCATTGAATGATAACAACGATTTGTTAAAATTTGGTTAAACCATTCGGCCTAACATAAGAAACTCGTTTTTGATGACGTTATATCAGTAGTTTCATAATTTAGGTTAATAATTGGTTAGTTAGTAAAAGCCTGAAGTCCCCCACTTCAGGCTTTTGTTGTTATTGACCATCATAAATCTCTTTGCTTAACATGTATAGTTTTGCTAAATCCTATTAACAAACGTAAAATCATCGATATAACGACAAGTACGATTTGTAAATCTTTGCGATTATCTGTAGTATTGTAGGTACACGCTAAAATGCGCGGCCTATGGTGTTTGCTTGAATGAAAGCAATTAACAATGTCGTCTATCAAGATTATATGATCAAATCTATTCGTTTTTTACTTTTAGGATTATTTCTTTGGGAGAACGTTTCTGCCCAAAAGCTTCCTACAGACTATGTCAACCCGTTTATTGGAACCAGTAATTATGGAACAACTAATCCGGGTGCTCAGGTTCCCAACGGCTTGATGAATGTTTCTCCCTTTAATGTAATGGGATCATCACTTAATGCATTTGATAAGGATGCAAGATGGTGGTCTACTCCCTATGAACATAGCAATAATTATTTTACAGGTTTTTCTCATGTTAATTTAAGTGGGGTAGGATGTCCAGATATGGGAAGTCTGTTGTTGATGCCAACTTCGGGGAAATTGGAGGTTGATTATCATCAATATGGGAGTACCTATACACAAGAGGTTGCCCATCCGGGATATTATAGCAATATATTAAAGAAATACGGTATCAAGGCAGAAGTTTCAGCGACAACCCGTGTAGGTGTGTCGAAATTTACTTTTCCAAAAGGACAGGCAAATATCCTACTTAATCTAGGCGAAGGTTTAACAAATGAAACGGGAGCAACAGTTCGTTATGTAAGTGATACCGAAATAGAAGGATCTAAATTGTTGGGCTCTTTCTGTTACACGAACAATCAGGCTGTTTACCCAATCTTCTTTGTTATGCGTGTCAATAAAAAACCGTCAAAAAGAGGATATTGGAAATTCCAGCGTGCCGGAGAAAAATGGGAAAACGATTGGAATAAAGATGCCGGAAAATATAAAATTTTTACGGACTATACCGATCAGCTTTCAGGTGATGATCTTGGTGCGTATTTTAGTTTTGACGTCAAAGAAAATGAAAGCTTAGAAGTACAGCTGGCCGTATCATTTGTGAGTGTTGAAAATGCACGTAAAAATCTAGATGCTGAGCAAGCAGACTTTAGCTTTGAAAAAACGCAAAAGCAAGCAGCTTCACTTTGGAATAATGCATTGTCAAAGATACAGGTAGAAGGTGGTACAGAGGACCAAAAAACAGTGTTCTATACGGCATTATATCATGCTATGATTCATCCAAATATCTTGCAGGATGTAAATGGAGAATATCCGGCAATGGAAACCCGGAAGACGCTCGTTGCAGATCACAATCGTTACACCGTGTTTTCGCTATGGGATACGTACCGAAATGTTCAGCCTCTAATGTCACTGGTTTATCCTGATAAGCAGGTGGGTATGATACGTTCCATGATCGATATTTATAAGGAAAGTGGTTGGATGCCCAAATGGGAGTTGTATAGTCGAGAAAGCTATACCATGGATGGCGATCCGGCAGTTCCAGTGATCGTTGATGCATGGATGAAAGGCATTCGGGATTTTGATGTTAATACAGCTTACGAAGCGTTTCTGAAATCGGCTACGACTACGGATTCGACAAATAAAATTAGACCAGACAATGCGGACTATGTGAAATATGGGTATGTTCCACTGCGCGATTCATTCGATAATTCGGTATCTCATGCCATTGAATATTATGTTGCCGATTGGAACCTAGCCCAACTGGCCGCCTCATTGGGGAAAACTAAAGATGCTCAGCTCTTTGCTAAGCGAGCACAGGGGTATAAACATTATTATTCTCCGGAGTATGGGACTTTCAGGCCTATTCTTCCTAACGGCAAGTTTTTAAGCCCATTTAACCCATTGATGGGCGCCAATTTTGAACCAAATCATGGTTTCCATGAAGGTAACGCTTGGAACTATAGCTTTGCCATACCATTTGATATACCTGGTTTGGTGAAATTGATGGGCGGAAAGCAAAAATTTGTAGATAGACTACAGGCAACGTTTGATAAAGGGTATTTTGATGTTACCAACGAACCAGATATGCTGTATCCACATGTGTTTTCGGAAATCAAAGGAGAAGAATGGCGTACCCAAAAGCTGGTTAAGGAAATTTTAGAAAAACATTTTACGAATAGCCCTGGGGGTATACCGGGAAATGACGATACGGGAACAATGTCCACATGGGCTTTAATGAACATGATCGGCATCTATCCTTTTTGTCCAGGTAGACCAGATTATACTGTTGTAACACCTGTATTCGACAAAGTGACCATTCAACTCGATAAGAAATATTATCCAAATGGCGACAAAGTGACAATAAGACGTCAAAAAGAGGGTGCCGGAGATTATATCAAAAAGATCTTTATCGATGGAAAACCATTCAATGGATTTAAAATCAACCATCAGACTTTGGTCAATAGCAAGGATATTCTAATCGTTACTGGAAATAGATAATTAGGCAAACTAAATTGAAAAACTGATCTACACGATGAAATATATTAATTATGCGGTCTGTGCAGGCCTTTTGTCCTTAATGGGTTGCGCTTCACTAAAAAACTCCGATGAGACTTCTTATGCTGGGTATGTAAATCCTTTTATCGGAACGGATTTTACGGGGAATACATATCCTGGAGCACAGTCACCTTTTGGAATGGTACAGCTTAGCCCAGATAATGGACTGCCTGGCTGGGACCGTATTTCCGGATACTTTTATCCTGACAGTACGATTGCTGGTTTTAGCCATACACATTTAAGTGGAACCGGAGCCGGCGACTTGTACGACATATCTTTTATGCCGGTTACCTTACCTTATCATGAAGCCCCGGCTCCCTTAGGTATACATTCCAAATTTTCGCATAAGGACGAAAAGGCTCACGCCGGATACTATCAGGTAAAACTTACTGATTACGATATAAATGTAGAGCTGACAGCAACGGCACGCTGCGGTATTCAACGTTATACGTTTCCAAAAGCCGAGTCTGCAGTATTTTTAGACTTAAAGAAAGCAATGAATTGGGATGCTACAACAGATTCACACATCGAAGTGGTTGATTCTGTTACTATCCGTGGTTACCGTTTTTCGGAGGGCTGGGCAAGAGGCCAACGCGTTTATTTTGAAACTCGGTTTTCTAAGCCTTTTATGGCCGTTCATATCGATAGTTCAGCAATATTATCCAGTGCTGATACAACGGCAAAAAGTGCAAAACGTATTGGTACAGCATTCAAAGCACGTTTTGATTTCAAGACAGCAGCTGGAGAACAAGTGACTTTAAGTACGGCCCTTTCGGGAGTAAGTATGGAAGGCGCTTCAAAGAACTTAAAAACAGAAGTTCCAAAAGATGATTTTGATTATTATTTAAAAGAGGCCGAACAAAATTGGAATCATGAATTGGGGCGCGTAGCAATCGAGACCAAAGACAAAGAGGAACAGGTTAAATTCTATACAGCACTATACCATTCGATGTTGGCACCGACAATTTTCAGTGATGTTGATGGTGCTTACATGGGGGCGGACCGGAAGGTACATCAGGCTGAAGGTTGGACCAATTATAGCACGTTCTCACTTTGGGACACCTATAGAGCTTCGCATCCATTATTTACCTATATAGACCCTAGTCGAGTAAATGATATGATTAAGTCCTTCATTGCCTTTTATGAACAGCATGGCCGACTACCGGTATGGAATATTTATGGGAGTGAAACGGATATGATGATTGGCAATCATGCCATTCCTGTCATTGTAGATGCATATTTAAAAGGAATTGGTGATTTTGATGCAACAAAAGCGTTAGAAGCCTGTGTTGCCACAGCTAATATTGATAATTACCGGGGTATAGGTCTTTATAAAAAATTAGGCTATGTGCCCTATGACGTAAAAGATGAATACAATGCCGAAAACTGGTCCTTATCACGAACACTTGAATATGCCTATGACGATCATTGTATCGCAATGATGGCCGATAAGATGGAAAGGAAAGATATTGCAGGAGCGTTTTTTGCGAGAGCTCAAAATTATAAAAATGTGTATAATCCGCCTACTTCATTTATGCAACCTCGAGATAGCCATGGTAAATTTATTACCCCGTTTGATGCGGAGGAATATAGTGCACATATCTGTGAAAGTAATGCATGGCAATATTTTTGGTCTGTACAACATGATATTCCTGGATTGATTAAACTTGTTGGTGGGCAAGAGCGCTTTGGACAGAAGCTAGATAGCATGTTTACATTTCATCCTTCCGACACCAGCAAGCTGCCAATTTTTAGTACAGGAATGATTGGGCAGTATGCACATGGTAACGAGCCGAGCCATCATGCACTCTATTTATTTAATGCGGTTGGACAGCCTTGGAAAACGCAGCAATATGCAGCCGAGGTAATGAACAAACTTTACTTGAATACACCTTCGGGATTAAGTGGAAATGATGACTGCGGGCAGATGTCGGCTTGGTATGTATTCAGCGCATTGGGATTTTATCCTGTAGATCCCATAAGTGGAAAGTACGAAATTGGTACACCTTTATTTGAAAAAGCTGAATTGAAGTTGTCCAATGGAAAGAAATTTACCGTGAAAGCTAACCATGTCAGTAAAGCCAATATTTATATCCAAGCCATTACGATTGATGGTAAGCCTCTTGAAACAAGTTATATCACACACGAACAAATTATGTCCGGAGCGACATTGGTGTTAGAAATGGGCGAAAAACCGGGACCGATATGGTACAAAAATAAATAGGATATATAAGTATATGGAGATTCATATGTGAAGCTCCCAAATAATTAAGAGAAGCCTCCAAATGAATATTAATCGATTTGGGGGCTTTTATTTTGTTGGCAGAATTAAGTTTTTGTAGAAATATGTCGTGCTACACAATGTTCCATTCGGGAAGAGCGCATAATTTGGGATATCGCCGACTTTCGTCCAGCCACATTTTTGATACATAATATAAGCCGGGCTATCGGTTACAGTATCTAGTACCAATAGTGTCTTATTTAGATCAATGGCTATATTTTCAATGTGTTGAAGTAAATTTTGTGCAATGCCCATTCTTCGAAAGTCAGTATGGACTAACATTTTGGCTACATCTGCACGATGTATTTGATTTGAGGGGAGGTCGATTTGGAGTTGAACGGTTCCTGCGATTCGATGCGTAGAAGCATCTTTTGCAATAATCAATATTGTTTTTTGCTGCTTGACCTTGTTCAGTACTTCAGTCCAAAATCTTTTTGCCTGCTCAACTGTTAGATCTTCCATAAAGCCTACAGAGGCACCTCCTTGGACAATATTAAAAGTCAGGTCTACTAATTCAGAAATTAAGGTAATGCTGGATTCGTTGACTTCTTCAACGACAAAATCTGTATTGGAAATAGGTGAGGAACTCATGTGTTTGATTGCGGATGAGATATAGAAAAGGAATTGATCGCTGTGTTATGTAAGAAAAGACATTCTGCTAATGATCGGCTTGGCTCTTCTGGTGAGAATTATAGTTAAAAATCGTTACTCGTTGCGGGTGAATGCATAATAGATGACGTATAACCAACCGAGTATCCCATGAATTAAAGCCCATAGTATGGATTTGTTGCGATCCCATGAGGTGACAACGGCAATGACAGAACCCAGCCCAATACCCGATTGGGTGATCGTCTGTGTCGTTGATTTACTTATCTCTTGGCCAAATACAATATCCGAGATGAAAAGAAAGAATATGAATAATGCGAGGTGTTTCATGATGGCTTTATTGAGCTCCTCTTATTTTGAGTTCTTCATTGATTTCTTTTATTCTTTTAAAATTGAGAATAACAATAGGAGATAAGGCGAAGGGAATCGCCATTAGTGCGCTGAATCCTTTGTTAATTGACGTATAGATCCCCATGCCTAATAGGATAAAGAGCATGGTGGTGAGCATCCATGTAATTACCAGCGCATTTTTTTTGTTGGTTTGAAGCTCTTCGTCAGTCATTCCGTTTAAAGGTCTGTTATTCATATTTCGGTGGTTTATAGTCTCTAAGTTCCGTAATTCTTTTTAAGAAACAAAGAATTTTGCCTTAAATGATGTGTGATTCTTAAATAAATATAGCTTTTTTTTCTGATTTTTTAAAAAATGATTTATTAAATGGCTAAAATAGTAGGTTTCGAAGGACCTTTTTTACAATAATGCAGTATAAGGTGATTTTTATGGATTCCCTGTTTAGAAGAGTAGGCTTTTCATCTCTCAAAGAAATAAATAGTTTGTGCAAAGTAAGGATAAGCGTATTGCTTTTTAGCGAGCAGGTTGTACGGAAAATAACGAATCTTAAAACAACGACCACGAATATTAAACGAGACGGATAGACTGGTTTAAAAAACTGTTATTTGTAAAAAAAATTAAGAAATGAGAATGCTAGCTTTAATCTTGATGCTATTTACCATGTGTTCCTGTAGGGGTAATTTGGATTTGGGGTACAATGAGAAAATGGCTAAGCTCTTTCATAGCTGTCGAGAAAAAATGGATGAGAGCTATGGAAAATTGCTAGAAGGGGAATATGATGTCGATAAATCAGACTATTCCTATCACATGAAATTGAATGAGGCACGCGCTTTGAGTAGTTACATCAAAGGATTAAAATGCGAAGCCTCTCAACTGAAATACAGTAAAACTGCCGAAAGTTTTCACATCGCTTCAGTTGGTTACATGACAGAGATCGTTGATGGATATGGTATTTTATTAATTAAATATATTGATGAACAGAAAAAAGGGACTCGGAAAAGTCTGTTGCGGGAGATTACTGATGAAAAAGAGAAAATTGAAGCCTTAGCTGAGTCGTGTTTAGGACATCAAATAGCCTTCATGAATCAAGCTGGAATAAAAGTAGATAGTCAAACAGGAAAGTAGTTGAAATATATTTTAATTTTATAACCATGTTAATACGAAAAAATATGTGGTATTTGCTTATCATTTTACCTATGATGGCATTGTCCTGTAAGAGCAAAATAGCAGCGCGTCAGTCAATACCCCCGTATTCATTAGCTGATACTGTGAAACCCGATTGGTATCGCGAATACTATGGTCGGGTTGTAATGATCGACAATGATTTTGTAACGCAGAAAGATGGCAATTATTTAGTAGATCTTCCTTTGCAGATCGTTCCGGATTCCACTTACGTTTTCTTTTTGAGTACTAAAATTCCAGTGGAGTTACTAAAAAAATCCAATGAATTCTATCCCGATCTTCAACATTTTATACTGATTGTTCCCGATTGGAAGTTTTATGGTGAAGTCGCCGAAGAAGCTTCGAAAAATGGGATGTGTATCGAACCTGCGACAACCAATTTTTATTATTCCATAAAAAGGGAGGATGGTATGGTTAAAGTCGACAGTCTCCGGCTTTCTGGTCTTGATAACCCTAGATTAGATTTTGTTAAACCAATTTCACCCAAAGGCATGCTTACAATTTATCGAAGAGACGGTTACGGATCGGTTTGTTGCCCGCGTGACCCGAAATGGGATAATGCAGATAAGGATGAACTTTTCCTACGTGATTTTGAACACCGCAGTCACCTGAAAGTAACTAAAGGGCGGTATGTGCAGATGGAAGGTAAAGAAGGCGAAAAAAGTATCTATTATACCTTACCGGGATTATCTTCAGCACAGCGATTGGAGTTTTTAGCAAATAAATATGCGCAATGGATTGCCAATAAGGATACGGGGACAAGGACGATTGTACCACAGTTATTTGCACCACAAATTATACCGATGGTAACCGAGGGCTTTAACAAAATGAAAGAATTACCATAAAGTCAAAAATAGGGAGTGTAACACCAACTGTGTCATTGGATTAAAATCTTAAAAACCTCTTTCTAATTTGAGTCTATCCCCAAATCTAATATAA
>NZ_DLIX01000005.1:394500-417570 GCF_002483935.1 Sphingobacterium sp. UBA7631 | reverse complement strand
AGCTAATCCTGCGATTAGCTATTCTTTAGTGATCCCGCTGGGATTCGAACCCAGGACCCATACATTAAAAGTGTATTGCTCTACCAGCTGAGCTACGGAATCCTTTCTGTTTTTGAAAGTGATGCAAAGGTAGAATTTCTTTTGATATATGCCAAATTATAGCGTGCAAATTTTGACGAAAAGGCCTTAACTGCTTAATAAATAAACGGATTATTTTTTTTATCGCGCTTTTTTTGCATGGATTATTCGGTCTGCTCCATTAATATCTTTTATGAGTTTGACCTGTTCAAATCCTTTTTTGACCATAAGTTCCTTCATTTCTGGACCGAGATATTGATTGATTTCAAAATATAGATCTCCATCTGGGGTTAAATGTTTCAAAGCAAAGGATGAAATAACATCATAAAAAATCAATGGAGCACTTTCTTCAATGAATAATGCGAGCTCAGGTTCATAAGCCAATACGTTTTGATTCATATGCTGCTTTTCTCCCGGGGTTATATAGGGCGGATTGGATACAATGATATTATAATGTTGGTCGGAGAAAATGTATTCCCATTCAAATATATCCGCATTGATAAATTGAACCTGAGTTTTTAAATTCTTAGCATTTTCTTGTGCTGTATTTATCGCCTCTTTTGAGATGTCTATCGTTGTTACTAGGGCATTATTGAGATGCTTTGATAAGGTGATCGGGATGCAGCCAGAGCCAGTTCCGATATCTATAATTTTTAGGTTTTGAGAAGATTTGTGGTTTTTGATGATCAGATCGACAAGTTCTTCAGTTTCCTGGCGTGGAATGAGGACCGATTCATTGACCTGGAAAACTTCACCATAAAAATCTGCTTTATTGAGTATGTACTGTATAGGTCTGTGCTTTTTTAGATCCTGAAGGATGCTAAGTACTTCAGTCTTATCCGCCTCCTTGACGATATCTGTTTTTCTCAATTGATAATTGGTTCTATTTAACCCAAACTTTTCGGCAACAACCACTAAGAATATTGCTTTTATTTCATCCTCATCATATAACCCCTGAAGCTCATGTTGAAATAATAATTCGAAATCTTGAAGTATTTTCATGTGTCAAAGGTACGATTTTCATAGATTTGTATCCATGGATATGCACAAGCAATATATGCATCGTTGTTTGGAACTGGCCCAAATGGGCGCGGGTTCAGTGAGTCCCAATCCAATGGTTGGGGCTGTCATTGTTTTGGACGGTAAAATTATCGGTGAAGGATATACTTCTCCATATGGTGGACCACACGCTGAGGTCAATGCGGTACAGCAGGTTGTGCAAAAGTATGG
Organism: Sphingobacterium sp. UBA7631; assembly: GCF_002483935.1. NCBI lineage: Bacteria > Pseudomonadati > Bacteroidota > Sphingobacteriia > Sphingobacteriales > Sphingobacteriaceae > Sphingobacterium > Sphingobacterium sp. UBA7631. The sequence continues at coordinate 416,262 of NZ_DLIX01000005.1, read as the reverse complement.
GGAAGAAGCAAAACGGCTTATCGAGGGAAGTATTTTTTATGTTAGCCTTGAACCTTGCGCGCATTATGGAAAGACACCGCCATGTGCCAATATGATTGCAGAGCTAAAACCCTTAAAAGTCTATATCGCTTGTTTGGACCCTTTCGCCAAGGTGAATGGCAAGGGAGTTGAGATACTGCGCGAAGCAGGTATTGAAGTTGAAATTGGTTTACTGGAAAAAGAGGCTGTATGGCTCAACCGTCGGTTTTTTACACGTATTGGTCAATTCCGCCCCTATGTTATTCTAAAATGGGCGCAGTCGAAGGACGGTTTTATGGGGATGCAAAATAAACAAATTTGGTTAAGCAATGCTGCTAGCCGACAGTTGGTTCACCGCTGGAGATCAGAGGAAGATGCTATTTTGGTCGGTACAAATACCGCAGTTGTAGATAATCCCAGTCTGACCGTAAGAGAATGGCAGGGTAACAACCCATTGCGTATTCTTTTAGATAGAGATCTTGCCATTCCACTAGATGCCAATATTCTAGATGATCAAGCTGATACAATCGTCTTCAATGCTAAAAAGACAGATTGGACAGCAAATGTTAAGTATATTGAGCTTGAAAATTACGGGTTGTATCTGCCGCAGAATATTCTTTATCAACTATATTTAATGGATGTTCAGTCAATCATCATAGAAGGAGGGCGTGCTACGCTGCAAATGTTTATCGATGCGGATCTCTGGGATGAGGCGAGGGTGTTTGAAACCGAAAAAAAGCTATTTAATGGAATTACGGCTCCACAATTTAGTGGACAATTGCTTGAAAGTAAATTGGTTTCCAATGATCTTTTAAAGATCTATAAGAAACAGTGATTATTAAATTGTATATTTAGGGAATTAAGCCATAGCCGGTTAATTTAATTCTTAAATTACAATTATGTTAGTTACAGAAAACTTAATGCAGTTTATCTGGAAACTTCGGCTATTCCGTGCAAATGGGTTGCATTCTACGGATGGTGAACCCTTGGCCGTTGTTCATGTGGGGCAATACAATACAGATTCAGGCCCCGATTTCCTCATGTCACATATTAGGTGTAAAGATAATGATTGGTTTGGTCATGTCGAGATGCATATCCAATCTTCGGATTGGGATCGACATTGTCATCAAGAAGATACCGTTTATAATAACGTTATCTTACATGTGGTTTGGAGAAACGATAAAGTTATTTACCGAAATGACGGTACATCAATACCGACATTGGTGCTTTCGGAATATGTCGAACAGCATCTGTTGGAACGGTATTCAACGATGATGAACGCAAAAAGTTCGATACCTTGTGAGTTTCAGCTTGGTTCAATTGATCTTTTTAAAAAATCCATGTGGCTGAGTACTTTAGCTGTTGAACGCCTAGAAATGAAGGTTCAACAAGTTTTGTTGATTTTAGATCAATTTAATACGGATTGGGAAAAAACGTTATGGGTATGGATTTGCAGATGTATAGGATTAAAAGTTAATGCCGATACATTTCAGGAGCTTGGGGAGAAATTACCTTGGAACATTTTACAAAAATATCGTTCAAACCTATTTAAAATAGAAGCTCTTTTCTTTGGGGTTAGTGGGTTGTTAATTCAGGAGTCAGGAAGCGAGTATATGAAGCAGTTAGCCGGTGAATTTGAGTATCAAAAGCATATACACGGTATAGAGGTTGTTTATGGGGTTTGGAAGAGGATGAGAATGAGACCATATAATTTTCCCGAACGGCGAATTGCTCAATTAGCTGTCTTGTTTAGCAAGAACGAGTTGGGCGTTGCCAAGATTTTGGCTGTCGATGATTTGGAAAGAGCTCGAAAATTATTTAAGATAGCGTCTCTAAGTGATTATTTTGACGCACATTTTTCCTTTGGTACAAAAACGAAGATAAAAGAAACACTTCGGTTGGGTAATGAAACTATTGACACGCTTGTTATTAATGTGATTATTGTTTTTCTTTTTTCATACGGTAAATATTTCAGTATTCAGACCTATATTGATAGGGCCCTAACTCTTTTGGAGCAGCTTCCTTCAGAAAAAAATATGGTTGTGAGACAGTTTGCCCAATATGATTGGCAAGTTCAAAGCGCATTGCAAAGTCAGGGGATTTTACAATTAAAGAGATTTTACTGTGATCGGAAACGCTGCCTTCATTGCAGAATCGGATGCGAAATTTTAAAAAGAAATTAATTTTTTAAGATCTCTGCGATCTCTTTATGGCCTTTTTCAAAGGCCAGGTCCATTGGAGCTAACCCTGAAATATTGATGATTCTGGTGTCGGCTCCATTTTCGAGTAAGGCAACAATAAAATCGATATTACCATATTGGGCAGCGAAATGAAGTGGGGTTTCGCCAGTCGCTTGAATGGCATTGACATTAGCATTGGCCTCGATTAGCAACTTACCGATCTCTTCATTGTTGTTTGCAGCGGCAATATGTAGCGCAGTGGTGAGTTGTTCATTTTTGGTTACGACATTCGGATTGACTTTTTTGGACAGTAAAAGACGTACAATATCTGTTTTGTTGAAATATGTTGCTAAAGTTAATGGCGTAAAGCCCTGTGACGACCATTCATTGACAACAGATGGTGCTTGCGAAATAATGGCCTCCAAGTATGAAGTTAACCCAGCCGCGCAAGCCTCATGGATAGTCATGGATTTGGTGTGTTGTAAAAGTATCCGTATGATCTGGGGTTTGTTGTAATAGCAAGCCAATAGTAGGGGAGAAATTCCATGACTCGTTGTTTCTTGTAAAAGTTCGGGATTCCCAATCAATAATAAGTCGATATCATGGCTTTTGCCTTCTTCAATATATTGTTCTAAAACGGAAAGGTTCATGTCTTAACAAATTGTCTAACGTTGTTACTAAAATAGACTTTATTGATGAGAATAAGCGTTTGATTTGCGAAAATATTTGTATTTAATTTTCCTTTGGATTGAACTGAAATTTGGAAGAAGTTTTTTTTTGCGGGGTGAATTGGATCTTAAAATCTGGGAAAAAGGAATTTTTAGGGTATTTTATATACACAAATGTGTAGTAATGCGCATAATGTTTTTGTAAATTAAAAAGTAGATGTACTTTTGTTAAGCCCCTCCCAAGGGCATGTTTTTCATAGGTAGATGTAGGGTCGGGTGTTTCTCACTACGACCCTTTTTTTATAGCTTTGTTTTTATTATTTTAAAAGAGATGTCTAAGAGAAAAATTGTTGTTGCCATTACTGGAGCTAGCGGCTCAATCTATGCTAAAGTTTTACTTAAAAAACTATTGGTATTAAAAACACAGATCGCAGAGGTTGGGATTGTGATGTCGAATAATGCGAAGGATGTATGGCGTGCGGAGTTGGGCGATGAGAGTTATCAGGATGTGCCGTTCAAGTTTTATGACAAGGGTGATTTCTTTGCTCCTTTTGCATCAGGATCGGCTCGCTATGATACGATGATTGTCTGTCCGTGTTCAATGGGGACATTATCAAGGATAGCCCACGGTGTGTCTTCTGATTTGACAACCCGAGCGGCCGATGTCGTGTTAAAAGAGCGACGAAGATTGATTTTGGTTACCCGTGAGACACCACTAAGTATTATACATATCCAGAACATGAAATTGGTGACAGAGGCCGGAGGTATCATTTGTCCGGCATCACCTTCATTCTATAGCTTACCAAAGACTTTGGACGAAGTCGCAGAAACCGTGGTTGATCGGATTTTGAGTCTTGCTGGGTTTGAATTTAAACATTATCAGTGGGGAGAAAATGCCTAGTTATTCCTCGTTGAAATCTATTTTTAATGTTCTATAATAAATTTGTATTTTGTAACTTTGTTTCTCGAAATGAAGCAATCACGAGCATCACGCGAAAAAGTTATTTATAGCTATATGATTTATAGTGATAAAGCCACTGTCTGTCCATTCTTACTGCGCACGCTACCCGCTTCGATAAATAAGTTGTATCCTTTTAATTTCAATCACATTCATATATGAAAAGCTTATTGATTACTTCTGTTAAAGTAATTTTACCTGGTAACGAATTTCATCAGCAGCAAGTTGATGTATTTATCGAAAAGGGAAAGATTGCACAGATTGGAAAATCTGTCAAAGTAGCTGATAAAAACATAGAAACCTTAGATGGTGCCGGAAAAGTTTTAGCGCCAGGTTTTTTTGACCTACATGCCAATTTTGGAGAACCTGGATTAGAAACCAAAGAAGACATCGTTAGTGGAAGCGCAGCAGCTGCTGCTGGTGGATTTACTGGAGTAGCCGTAATGCCTAATACCGAACCGGCGATTCAAAGCCGTTCCGAGGTTGCACTTATTGTCAATACAGCGAAAGGAAATATTGTTGATGTACATCCAATTGGAGCGATCAGTAAAAAGAGAGAAGGGAAAGAACTGGCCGAGCTATTTGATATGAAGCAAACGGGTGCTGTCGCTTTTAGTGATGGAAACAGGAGTGTACAGCAGGCGGGATTAATGAGCAGAGCGTTGTTATACGCTAAGGGATTCGATGGATTGATTTTTTCACATGCTGAAGATGAGTCTATGGCAGGTGGAAACAAAATGAATGAAGGTGCGATGAGTACTTATTTGGGAATGAAAGGTATTCCTAACCTGGCCGAATCGTTAATGGTTTCTCGTGATCTGTATTTAGCGGAATATACTGGAGCTCCAATTCATTTTGCATCCATCAGCACTCCAGAAGCTGTCGATCTGATAAAAAAAGCGAAAGCAAAAGGTCTTCCAGTAACATGTGATGTTGCTGCACATCAATTGGTGTTTACTGATGATGATATTGTCGGTTTTGATAGTAATTATAAGGTAAGCCCCCCATTACGCACAAAGGCAGATCTGAAGGTATTACTTAAAGGCGTTAAGGACGGTACTATCGATGCTGTCGTTTCGCAACACACACCGCATGAAATAGAATTTAAGAATGTTGAATTCCATATTGCAAAAAATGGAATTATTGGACTGCAGACCGTATTACCACTCTTGGTTCGTGCTGGATTAAATGAAGAACAAATTGTCAATAGTCTTTCAGTTAGACCCCGGCAGATTCTAGGACTTGAAGTTCCTCTTATTGAGGAGGGAGCAATAGCCAATCTTGTCGTATTTGACCCTGTGAAGACTTGGAACTTCGATGAAACAACAAATAGATCTAAATCTAAAAATTCTCCATTATTTGGACAGACTTTAAAAGGTGCTGTCGAATTGATCATCAATAATAATCAAATCATAAAAAACGATTAAAACCATGGAAGCAAATATTAAAGCAGCCGTTGAGGCAGGTATATTAAATTATGGCAAGGTTGATGGGATCTCGACTGCCCCGGAATTTCTTGAAAAGATTATTGCCGTATTCAATACGGAAGCAAGTTATTTAGAGAAATTAGAACTGTTGGATCAATCTTTTGATGATTATCCACTTTTTGATGAGTTGCGTGAGGTTTATGTAGACCTTTTACTCATGAACTTTTTCTCCAATGATGTTTTAAAGCTTGAAGATGACTATTTGGATTCCGAGGAATGGGAGGCTATAGAAGATGAAACTATAGATAGGGGAACAGAATTGTTGAATATTTTTCTTTATTTAGGGGAATGCAAGGACGATGAGATTGAACCTGAATTGGATGATTTCTTAAAGGAATTTTTATTAGTTGATGAAGATGAATTTCAGGATGAGCATGAAATTTATGAAGATATCATTGCCAATCAAATTGTAGTAGATAGCCCGTATGCTGAAATTGCAAAAGTAGGAAAAGGATTAAATCCGAGAAGTGAAGTCTACGAACTTTTTTATCCTATTATGAGCTTCTTTAGTGAGTTGAAACCATCTGAAAAACAATTTGAAGAGTATGCAGAAGCGTCTTCCAATAAGGCATTTGATATTGCACTTTACCAAATAATTAGTACTTACTATAACAAATAATTTTTATGGCAGATTCAATCAACCAAAGTAATGTAGGATTTGATGCGGTAATTGACAAAAAGAAAAGTATTATTTACGGTGTTATCCTGGGAATAATTTCTTTCATTCTCGGATTAGTCGTCTTGTTTGTTGTCAAAGACTTAAATTCCTTTTGGGGGGTAATGTCGATGTCATTTATTGTTAATACTGGTCTTTTTGTTATTATTTCTGCGCTTTTCGCTTTCTCTCTTAGGAAAGCAAATGGCGGATACTGGAATTTTTCTATAGCATTAAAATCCATATTTATGATGCTTGCTATTTCCACTATTATTTCAACAATTGGGACACAGGCGTATGTTAATTTCATTAATCCAACTTTACAAGAAAAGGTGGTGACACATACAATTAATGTTACAATTGAGTATATGGAAAAGAACAATGTGCCGGATGAGGTTATCGATTCAAAAATCGCGGAACTTGAAAAGCAAGTTGATGCTATTGGAAAGATAACGTTAGGGCAGGTGCTCAAAGGGTTGGCTATCACGCTGATGTTTCAATTTGTTTTTGCATTACTATTATCAGCCTTGACAAAACGAGAAAAATTGGTGATCAAACAAGAGACCAATTAGTGTTTAATAAAATAAAATTGACCCTATAAGGTATTACTGAAAAAGTAATACCTTTGTTGGTATTATAATACTACATTTTTAGCATGATTAACATTCACATGGATATTTCTGTTGTTGTTCCTTTATTTAATGAAGAAGAATCCTTACCCGAATTGACAGCTTGGATCGACCGCGTTATGGCGGCCAATCATTTTTCCTATGAAATTATTTTAGTTGATGATGGGAGTAAAGATAATTCTTGGAAAGTTATCGAAGAGTTGAAGTTAAAGAACACGAATATTTCTGCGATAAAGTTCCGACGCAATTACGGAAAATCTGCGGCTTTAAATGTAGGCTTTGCTGCTGCACAGGGCGATGTGGTTATTACAATGGATGCAGATCTACAGGATAGTCCAGATGAGATTCCTGAACTGTATGATCGGATCGTGAATAAGGGAGCGGATTTAGTATCGGGTTGGAAGCAAAAACGCTATGACCCATTGACCAAAACAATCCCAACCAAATTATTCAATGGGGTGACAAGATCGATGTCTGGAATTTATAACCTGCATGATTTTAATTGTGGTCTTAAAGCTTATAAGAAAGATGTTGTCAAAAACATCGAAGTTTATGGCGAGATGCATCGTTACATCCCTGTTATTGCAAAATGGGCAGGATTTACCAATATACAGGAACAGGTAGTACAGCATTACCCACGTAAATATGGTACCACCAAATTTGGCCCGGGTCGTTTTGTGAAAGGTTTCTTAGATTTATTATCCATATTTTTTGTCGGGAAATTTTCGAAAAGACCGATGCACTTTTTTGGTGTTATGGGCGTGATTAGTTTTCTTGCAGGTTTATTTATCTCCATTTATTTAATTTGCCACAAATTGATGAGTATCGCCAGCGGCACACCATTTAGAGATATAACAGATCAACCTTTATTTTTCTTTGCGCTGACAGCGATTATTTTGGGAACACAATTATTTCTGACTGGTTTTTTGGCTGAGTTAGTGTCTAGAAGCAGCTCCGATCGGAATGATTATCAAATTGAGAAAGTCATTTAATTAATTATGCGAATTGTGATTTTAGGGTCCGCTTATCCGTTAAGGGGCGGTGGGATAGCATCTTTTAATGAACGATTGGCATTTCACTTTCAGGAAGCAGGGCATGAAGTGGACATCTATTCTTTCAGCTTACAGTATCCTAATTTCCTTTTTCCCGGAAAGTCTCAATATTCGGATGAGCCAGCACCAACTGGCCTTCATATTAAGACCACGGTCAATTCCATTAATCCATTTAATTGGATTAAGGTAGGTAAAGAACTAAAAAAGGCAAATTATGATTTGCTTATTGTACGATTTTGGATGCCGTTTTTTGGACCTTGTTTGGGAACAATTCAACGACAAGTTCGAAAAAATAAACATACTAAGATTGTATGCATCGCTGATAATATCATTCCTCATGAACAACGGATAGGGGATAGCTTATTGATTCGTTATTTTTTAAAGTCTGTTGATGCTTGTCTCACCATGAGTAAAAGTGTGCTGGCAGATCTGAAAATGTTAAGCCCGAAAATGCCAGCGGTATATACGTCGCATCCACTCTATGATAACTATGGTGTACATCAGAGTAAAAAGGAAGCACGTCGATTACTTAAGATTGCCGAGGGGGATAAAGTCGTATTGTTTTTTGGTTTTATTCGTCAATACAAGGGTTTGGATATCCTCCTGGAGGCATTGGCTGATCCCAGAATACGTACCCTTGGGGTGAAATTGCTGCTCGCAGGCGAATTTTATGGTGACCCTGCTCCTTATTTGAACCTTATAAAAAAGTATAAACTGGAAGAGTTTATTTTTATGCATACTGATTTTATTCCTAATCAGGAGGTCGGAAGGTATTTTTCAGCGGCAGATTGTGTGGTCCTGCCCTATCGGAGTGCTACACAGAGTGGAATTACGCAGGTTGCTTATCATTTTGATTTACCGATGATTGTCAGTAACGTTGGGGGATTGCCTGAATTAGTTCAGCATGAGTATGTTGGTTATGTCGTGGAACCTGATGCCCGTCAAATGGCCGACGGTATTTTTTCATTTTACCACTACAATAAAGAAGAGCAATTTAGAACAAATATTATTGACGAGAAAAAGAAATATAGCTGGGATACTTTTGGCAATGAACTCCTTAAATTGGTCGATTGATTGACATTCGTGATTTTATTTGTATATAAAATCAAATTTATCTAAGTTTGGGAGACTGAGGTAGAAATTTAAAAGGAGGAGAGATTTTGTTACCGTTTACACAAAGCAGTTTAACGAAAATAGAGGAGTTTTTCAAAGAGCAGGGGTATAAAGTGAGGTACGAGAAAGGTTCCTTTCGTACCGGTGCCTGTATGTTGCAGACGACAAAAGTGGTCGTAGTCAATAAGTTTTCGAATCTTGAAATAAAAATCCAGTCACTGTGGAATATATTACTGGATATTGATATTGATTCGGAGGTTATTTCTGAAAAATTTCTTCCACTATATGAAGATGTGTTGAAATCAAAAATTGTAGCTTGAGAATAACATTTTTAGGAACCGGAACATCACAAGGGGTGCCAGTAATAGCATGCCAATGTCAGGTCTGTCAATCTGAAGACAAACGTGATAAGAGATTACGTTCTTCTATTCTTATTGAATACAATCAGCATACATTGGTTGTCGATACCGGTCCTGATTTTAGATACCAGATGCTGCGTGAGAAAGTTATGCATTTGGATGCCGTATTAATGACGCACTCACATAAAGATCATATTGCGGGACTGGACGATGTTAGAGCGTTTAATTATCAGCAGCATAGTTCTATTTCAATTTATGGCACCGAAGCACTTCATGAAGCACTAAAGCGTGAATTTTATTATGCATTTACGGAAATTAAATACCCAGGAGCGCCTAGACTGGATTTGGAAGAGATAAAGGCTGGTGTGCCATTGTCTTTATTCGGAAAGGAAATTATGCCTATCGAGGTCCTGCATTATAAAATGCCTGTGTTGGGCTTTAGAATTGGAGATTTCGCCTATATTACTGATGCGAAGTTCATTTCTCACGAATCAAGAAAATTATTGGAAGGAGTAAAGATTCTTGTCGTAAATGCTTTACAGAAGGAATCTCATATTTCACATTTAACGTTGGAAGAGGCGATTGAATTTGCCGATGATATTCATGCAGACAAAACCTATTTTACACATATTGGGCATCGAATGGGATTGCATGAAGTTGTTTCAGGAGAATTGCCCGAAAATATGTTTCTAGCCTATGACAGATTACAGTTGGATATAACCTAATCTATTTAATATAAAACTATAGTCCTTTTTTCGTTGTTATACCTATAAAAAATAAATTAGGTATTAAATTATAAGGAAATGGGAAATTTACTGTACATCATCGCCGTTATTTTAGTTATCATTTGGGCGATAAGCTTTTTTGGAGGTTATGCGGCTGGAAATAATATCATCCACATTCTTTTGGTGATTGCAATTATCGTTGTATTACTACGTGTTATTCGTGGCAATGCTTAACCATTTAAATTAGTTTTAAATAAAGTTGGGCAATTTGTAAGTCTTGGGGATAGGTGATTTTTATATTCTTAGAATCACCTTCAACAATATAAATACTTTTGCCCGTTTTTTCGACCACTGAAGCATCATCTGTAAAAAGTGGATCTTCATCTTGTTGGTAGGATTTTAACAACAATGCTCCGAGGAAGACTTGTGGAGTTTGTATCAGCCAAATCTGATTTCTATCTGTGGCGGTATTTGTGGATATATTTCCTAAACGCACCGATTCAACACTCTTTTGTGCCAATACAATTGCTTGGTGTTCGTAAGCTCCCTGAAAGGCCTTTCTAATTAAATCGTCCGAAATAATCGGACGAGCTCCATCGTGTACGGCGATGTAATCTTTAGGACCAATGTCGAAGTTTTGTTTAATGTAGTCTATACCGCTCTTTACGCTTTCGAAACGAGTTTTTCCGCCAAATGCAATATGTATTGGTCTGTCAAACTGATACTTTACACATAACTGGTTCCAATAGCTTTCCATTGCTTCACTGATTACCAAGATAACTTCTGAAATGGTGTTGGATTGATAGAAGCGATCAATAGTATGCATCACGATCGGCAGCCCATCCAAGTTAAGAAACTGCTTTGGAAGATCGCTTTTCATCCTGTTTCCGATTCCTGCAGCAACGATTATGGCAAAATTCATGGTATTATTGAAGGGTTTTTATTTAAAAAAAACGTGGATAGTTATGAAGCCATCCACGTTTTCTGTTTTTGTTATATCAAATCATTAGATAATTAACATGGCATCACCATAGCTATAGAATCTGTATTTTTCTTTTACTGCAACTTCGTATGCATTCATGACGTTTTCGTAACCAGCGAAAGCAGCAATCATCACCAAAAGTGTAGATTCTGGCGTGTGGAAGTTTGTAATCATCGAGTTTGCAATACTGAAATCGTAAGGAGGGTAGATGAACTTACTGGTCCAGTCAGAAGCCGCTTTTAAGTGATGGTCTGCAGAAACAGAAGATTCTATTGCACGCATAGAAGTCGTTCCTACAGCACACACACGACGTTTGTTATCGATAGCTTTATTAACAACGCGCGCAGCCTCATCAGTGATGATAAACTGTTCGGAATCCATCTTATGTTTGGTTAAATCTTCGACTTCAACGGTACGGAAAGTTCCAAGCCCAACGTGAAGAGTAACTTCTGCAAAATCAACGCCTTTTAGTTCCAAGCGTTTCATTAACTCTCTGGAGAAGTGAAGTCCCGCTGTAGGTGCAGCGACAGCCCCTTCATTTTTTGCATAGATTGTTTGATAACGGAATTTATCTTCCGGTGTAGCTTTACGCTTGATATATTTAGGAAGCGGAGTTTCACCTAAGATTTCGATATTACGGCGGAACTCTTCATCGGTACCGTCAAATAAAAATCTAATTGTACGACCACGAGAAGTTGTATTGTCAACCACTTCGGCAACCAATAAATCATCATCACCGAAATATAATTTGTTGCCTACACGGATTTTACGCGCAGGGTCTACCAATACATCCCAAAGACGAAGTTCATTGTTCAATTCACGCAACAAGAAAACTTCAATCGTCGCTCCAGTTTTTTCTTTATTACCGTAAAGGCGCGCTGGAAAAACTTTAGTATTGTTTAAGATCATGACATCCTTGTCATCGAAATAATCCAATACATCTTTGAAAATTTTGTGTTCAATTTTACCAGTATCTCTATGTAGTACCATCAAGCGTGATTCGTCACGATTTTCAGAAGGTTCAGAAGCAAGTAATGATTCTGGTAAGTTGAATTTAAATTGAGATAACTTCATCTTTAATAATAGTATATATTAATATCTGCCTTTCAGTGCATTACAGTGCACCAAATACCAGGCTGCCAAAAGCATACAAAGTTATAACTTTTTCGGGTATGGAAGAGCCATATTTCTAATTAATGTATATATTTTTGGGGATTTTGACATTAAATCAAAACTATATTGTATTTTAGAATACAATTATGCTATTTTTTAGATTGATATTGGAGAGTTGTCAGTTTGCTTTTTCGGCATTGAAAGACAATCGTACTCGCACCTTACTTTCGCTGCTGGGTGTGACCATCGGTATTTTTACGATTATTGGTGTATTTTCTGCAGTAGATACCCTACGGAATAATATAGAGGAATCAGTCAAGAAGATTGGCAGCAAAACACTGTATATCGAAAAATGGCCCTGGGATGGCGGCCCAAATTTCCCTTGGTGGAAATACTTGAATAGACCCGAACCCACATACAATAATTACCTGGATTTAAAAAGCCGGATGACGACGGCTGAGTATATGGCGTATATGATCAATATCGGCAATACGACTATTAAATATAAAAATAATTCGGCCCAAGGCTCATCGGTTAATGCTGCGACTTACGAAAATCTTTACATTCAAAATTTGAATATTATAGATGGTCGTTACTTTGCTGAAAGTGAGTCGAGGGGTGGAGCTCTTGTAACTGTGTTGGGCGCAAATATTGCAGAGGGGCTTTTTCCTAATGAGGAACCAGTTGGCAAATATATCAATATGTTAGGCCGAAAAATTCAGGTTATTGGTGTATTAAAGAAAGAAGGAAATGGTGTATTGATTAATACCTCTCCGGATGATACAGCCTTTATTCCGTTTGAGCTGGCTAGAAATTTGGTCAACTATGATAATTTCTCACCGAGTATAGCGATGGTTATTAAATCGAACTACACGCTTGGCGAGGCTGAGAGCGAAGCGAAAACACTTATGCGGTCGATTCGTCGTATATCACCACAACGGGAGGAGAATTTTTCCATTAACCAGACAACAATGATCACAGGTGCATTGGATCAGCTTTTTGGTATCATTAATCTGGCGGGTTTTTCAATTGGTATTTTTTCAATTTTAGTCGGCGGTTTTGGCATTGCCAATATTATGTTTGTAAGTGTCAAAGAACGTACACATATCATCGGAATTCAGAAAGCGCTAGGAGCTAAAAATTTCTTTATTCTTTCACAATTTTTAGTAGAGTCTATTGTACTTTGTTTGTTGGGTGGAGGGATTGGTCTCGTTGTCGTCTATTTTTTGGCTTTTGTGGTACAAGCTGCGACTGGCGTTGCTATTGTGGTCAGTTTGAAAATGGTAATGCTTACTGTTTCACTTTCTACTTTTATTGGGTTAATATCGGGCATTGTTCCAGCTTTAATGGCTTCTCGACTGGATCCGGTAGAAGCGATTCGGAGTAAATAAAAAAGGTATGTTTAAAAGGGCTCAATTTTCGATATTACATGGATTTTGGCTTTTAATCTTTGCTTACAGCTGCCTGTTGATGGCTGAAATTACTTTTCGCTATCGCGGCTTCTCTCTCGATGCTAATTTCTTGATGATTAAGCAGACCGAAATAGAATCACTTTGGTGGTATCGCTACGTGTTTTATATCCATGTTTGCACGGCTATCTTTGCCTTGCCTGCCGGCTTTACGCAGTTTAATACTTATCTATTGAATAAATATCCGCGAGTCCATCGAAGTATCGGGTATTTATATGTATTCGCCATTTTGGTTTTTGCCGCTCCTTCAGGTTTGCTTATTGGATCCGTGGCGAATGGCGGGTTAACCGCTATTATTGCCTTTGAATTATTGGGGCTTGGATGGTGTTATTTTACATGGCGGGCAGTTCGTTTGGCGAGTCAGCGAAAATTTGATAAACACCGTGATTTTATGATCCGTAGTTTTGCATTAACCTGCTCGGCATTGACCCTACGTTTTTGGAAGGTTGCTTTAGTATACTTCTTTCAGCCCAATCCCATGGATGTTTATCAAATTATTGCATGGCTGGGATGGATACCTAATTTGTTGCTGGCGGAATTTATTATTTATCAAAAAAATCATAAATTATGAAGAAAAACCTTTGTTTACTGTTATTGCTTGGAGCAGTCCTTGGTTGTAAGGATGGGAAAAGTAAAAAGAATGAAACTGCCGAAATAAAAGATACTGTTGCCGTCGAGCGTGAGGCCCATCAGGAACTTTACGGTAATTGGGTTGGCGACTTTGTCGTTGATGAAAGTACACTTGGAGAAGATGAGGGTTTGCCAACAACGGATTACGCTCCGAAGATAAATCTGACGATAAAGAAAATTACCGATAAAGGAGGTGTTTATGGACAGAATGTTGTAAAGGGGAATCTGCGCTCTTTTGTGGGGAAGTTGGAAGAAAACGGTGCTGATATTCGCTTATTATTGGATGAACCTGGAGACAGAAAATCCGACGGGCGTTTTGAAATTAAGCTTAATCATGACACGCTAATTGGTAACTGGTCTGCGTATGACCAGGGTGTAAAGATCAAAAAGCGAAACTTTAAATTGTTGAAAAAACAATTTGCCTATAATCCAAATCTGATGCTTAAAAATCAGGATGGAGAGGAGGGGACGTTGGTTGACTGGATTAATGAAAAAAGAAAAGAGGAAACTGACCTGGATGGTGACTCAACGTATACATACATTATACAATATTATAGATCTGCATCTCCCGCAGTCTTTACTGTAAATGCGTCTAAGCAAAAGTTGACAGAGAAAGATCTGAAAAACCTCAAGAAATTAGATTTGGAAATTATTCGGAATACCATTTTCGCCCGACATGGCTATGCGTTTACTAAACCCAGCATTCGCCAATTTTTTGAGCCTGTAGATTGGTATGTACCTATTTCAAAAGATGTGAGTGCAGACTTAAGTCAACTGGAAAAAGATAATATAGCCTTGCTGACTAGGTTTGAAAGATATGCAACAGATAATTATGACACCTTTGGAAGATAATCCAGTTGGCATTACGAGACAATATTTATGCGATCAATCACACAAAAAAGGCTTTACATTGTAAAGCCTTTTTTGTGTTTTCAATAGGGATTTTTATCCATTCTTCCGAATGGAAATCGCATTTTTATGCGCCTGTAGTCCCTCGAGTTCAGCGAGTATTTCAACCACTGATCCGATTTGTTGAAGCCCGGTTTCGTTTATATGTTGAAAGGTAACTTTTTTAACAAAAGAATCTACCGATACGCCTGAATAGGAGCGTGCATAACCTGATGTCGGTAGTGTGTGATTTGTACCTGAGGCATAATCTCCTGCGCTTTCAGGTGTTAAGTGTCCTAAAAAAACAGAACCAGCATTGCTGATATAGCGTGTTAAGGATTCCCATTGGTCCGTCTCCAAAATAAGGTGTTCTGGTGCATAATCGTTTGAAAACTGTATGGCCTCCTGAAGCGTCTCAACAGTTACTGCATAGGAATTTTCGATCGCTTTTGAAGCGAGTTCCTTGCGTGGCAAAACCGCTAACTGGGCTACAAGGGCTGTGTTGACTGCATCAACTAGCGCATTGGATGTTGCAACCAGGACTGCTTGACTGTCGGCTCCATGTTCAGCCTGTGCCAAAAGATCTGCTGCCACAAATGCTGGGCTTGCCGATTCATCCGCGACGACCAGCACTTCGGATGGTCCTGCAGGCATATCAATACTGACATTTGCTAGCCCCTGTATGATGGATTTTGCTTTTGTGACAAACTGATTGCCCGGGCCAAAGATCTTATCCACTTTTGGTATGGTCTCCGTTCCAAAACCCATCGCTGCAACAGCCTGAGCACCTCCAACTAAGTATATTCTGTTGATCTTAAGTAATTTTAAACAAAAAGCGACAAAGCCATTGATTTTTCCATTGGATTGAGGTGGAGAACAAACGACGATCTCTTTGCATCCAGCTATCCTTGCCGGGACACCAAGCATTAAAAGCGTGCTTGGTAAAACTGCTGACCCGCCAGGGATGTAAAGTCCAACTTTTTCAATCGGACGGACTTCTCGCCAGCATTTTACACCGGGCATCGTTTCAACCGTACGCTCTCTTTTTAGCTGTGTACTATGGAATTTATGGATATTTTGAAAAGCGATTTCAAGTGCTCTCTGTTGATCACGGCCTATGGTAGACGCCAAAGCGTCGATATCTTCCTCGTCTAAATATAATCTGTCAAGTTCAACTTTATCAAATTTGGCGGCATATTCGCGCAGAACCACATCACCTTGTTGACGTACTTGTTGAATAATTTCCTGGACAACCTCTTGTATTGCATTGTTGGGGTCCATATTTCGGGCAACCAATTGTTGTATTTCCTCTTTCCCTAGGGTCTTGTAATCATATTTTTTTAACATAGTCGTACCTCGCGTGTCAAGTTTAAAGGATGATTTTTTCAATTGGCATTACAACGATACCTTGGGCACCTTCAGCTTTTAACTTATTGATCTTATCCCAAAAGTCATCTTCCGTGATAACAGTGTGTACAGCAACCCAACCTTCTTCTGCCAGTGGAACAACCGTAGGACTCTTAACACCGTGTAATAAAGAAGTAATAGCCGGCAAATTTTTCTTTTCGACATTCAATACCACATATTTAGTTTCTTTTGCTAAAAGAACAGATTCGATACGTTGCACTAATTCCGCCAAAACTTCATTGCCTTCCAATCCCTTTCTTCCGACCAATATGGCTTCTGAATTTTTAACATCAGCAAAAGGCTTCAAACCATTACTTTTTAGTGTTCCACCGGTCGATACGATATCACAGATCGCATCACTAAGACCCAAACCGGGGGAAATTTCAACTGAGCCAGATATTAAACGGATATCTGCATTGATCTTATACTCGTCTAGAAAATTCTTTAGGATATTTGGATAAGAGGTTGCGATTGCTTTGCCGTTAAGGTCTTTAATGTCTTGGATGGTGCTATCTTTGGGAATAGCAAGTTTCAATGTACATTTTCCAAAACCAAGCCTCTTGATGTATTCTACTTTAGATTCGGTCTCATCAATAATGTTCTCACCGACGATGCCCAGGTCGGCTATACCTTGTTCCACATATCCCGGAATATCATCATCTCTCAGAAATAATATTTCGAGTGGGAAATTCCCAACCGTGGTGATTAAAGAGCTTTTGTAGTTCTCGAAGTCTAAACCACAATTTTTCAGTAATTGAACAGATTTTTCGTTTAACCTACCCGATTTTTGGATAGCAATTTTAAGATTTTTCAACGCTTTATAAATGTTAGCAGTAAATTATTAATAATAAGAAATCAAACAAGAGGGAAGGTATTCTACGTAAGAACACATTAAATTAACATATCGCCACAATGGCGATGATGAAAATGAAAATGATGTACGCAAGTATAGACCATGTTTGTATTAATAACTGCAGGCAAATGTATAGTAAATTAATGGGAAATGCAAGACTATCATTTTAAAATTCTTATCCTAATGGACTTGTTGTTGAAATGAATTCAATTTTCTTGAAAAAATTGTAAAAACTAGGTCATTGATTGGGGAATACACTATAATTTAGACAAAAGACAATGCTGATTTCCTATCCTATAGTAGGCTGTTTGAATTACTCCAATAGTGAGCTGTGAAATTTTGTTCAACCGAAATGTTTCTTGGTAGGGTGACAACTCTCATAAATTTCCTTATTTTTAAGGATTGGGGGATGACTTATTAAGTTAATAGCGGATAAGAGTGACAATAGTGGGGGGAGAAGTTGTTGTTTAATAAATTGGAGTAGTGTGTTTAGTGGTACCTAATTCAAGGGAATGGTAAATTAGATCAATTATTTGTTAGATGAAAAGATTAGCTTTTATTTTTATTTGTTGGGTTAACTGTCTTTATGGCCCTGTTCTAGGACAAGAAAGTCCAGCGTCTACGTTAGATATCCGGATATTGGAGTCCATAGCTGAGACTCGGACAGCGCCACAAACACAAACATTTAAAGTGCTTTCTGATATCAATAACTATGTTCAGATAGCCGTTCCTGTTGGTTTACTGGTTGCCGGTGCGGTCAACGATGATAAGGCAATGCGTCAGAATGCCCTGTATGTTGCCAGTAGTACGGCTGTAACAGCGCTAGTGAATGTTGGTTTAAAACATATCTTTAAGCGAAGTAGGCCATTTAAAAAATATCCTAATTTCATATCGGTTCGTACAGCCGGTGGGTATTCCTTTCCCTCTGGTCATACGTCATCTGCTTTTGCTACGGCTTCTGCTTTGTCTCGAGCCTACTCGAAGTGGTACGTCGTTGCGCCATCCCTTTTATGGGCGAGTAGCGTGGGATATTCAAGGATGTATTTGGGCGTACATTTTCCCTCCGATGTATTAGCAGGAGCTGTACTAGGAACGGGAGCGGCCTTTGCTTTGGATGGATTAAAGAAATAATATAGCAATAGAAAAAAAATGATACAAGAGGTTATTAAAATATTGGTTGTTGGATGTGGAAATATGGGCGCATCTCATGCGAAGGCATATCACGATTTAGATGGCTTTCAAATTGTGGGTCTAGTAGCTCGCGGGGAGAGCAAAAGTAAACTGAATGAGCAATTGGGAGGTAACTATAAACTGTTTGAATCTTATGAGGATGCACTTCAGGAAACGAAACCGGATGCCGTTTGTATTGCGACCTATCCAGATACACATAAAGCGTATGCTATAAAAGCCTTTCAGGCTGGCGCTCATGTTTTTATTGAAAAGCCTTTAGCTGAAGACGTGATTTCGGCGCAGGAAGTCGTCGATGCAGCGCTGCAATACGATAAAAAATTGGTTGTTGGATATATTTTGAGGTATCATCCCTCCTGGATCAAATTTATTGAAATATCCAAAACAATGGGAAAGCCACTTGTTATGCGTATGAACCTGAATCAGCAGAGCCATGGGTATATGTGGGATGTGCATAAAAATCTGATGTCTAGTTTAAGTCCCATTGTTGACTGCGGAGTTCATTATATTGATGTCATGTGTCAAATGGTGGGGGCGAAGCCATTGTATGTATCTGCAATAGGTGCACGGTTAACCGATGAGATTCCTGCCTGGAACTACAACTACGGACAATTGCAGCTGCATTTTGAAGATGGGTCCGTAGGATGGTATGAAGCCGGATGGGGACCAATGGTCAGTCAAAACGCTTTTTTTGTAAAGGACGTTTTTGGACCTAAGGGCGCCGTTTCCATTGTCGCAAACAAAGCAAGCGATGAAGGTAAATCGGATTCGGTAGCATCCCATACACAAACAGAAAGCCTTCGCGTACATTACGCCGATTTAGATTCGGCAAACGAATTTACGAAGGTCGATGAGTGGGTCAACTTATCTGATGAGCCTGATCATCAAGAATTATGTAATCGGGAGCAATTATTCTTTCTGCAGGCGATTGTAGATAATTTGGACCTTTCTGATTCGATGGAAGATGCTGTTAATAGTCTACGGATTGCTTTGGCATGTGACGAAGCGGTGAAAACAAAACAGATGATAAAATTGTAGTTCATTTTGCTTAGCGATCACGTTTTTACGTTTTATGGAAATATGAAGAGAAAAAAGTAAATAAATAAAAAAATAGAGCAAAAGATAGGCTTTTTGGTCTGTCTTTTGTTATTTAGCTACATATTTATCATTCTTATGAATAATTTACTCAGCGTTGCACTATTATTTGGATTATCAATTTCGACAACTTATGCGCAAGATAAGCAATGGCAGATGGAGTTGGTGTTTAAAGGCGAAGTTTCACCTGAAAAATTTGAAAATGAAGTTCCGGAATTTGCAAAAGAGTTTTATGAGCCATTTTTGAAAGGAAAAATGGCTTATCGGAATGTGGAAATTTTAACAGATGCCGATTATTCTTCCACTGTCGTGAATCAAAAAGCACATGCTATTTTAAATCGAAAATTAGCAAAAACATATTCGTATTCGGTCGGTGATGATATTGTTACTGCCGAAGCATACAATCCAGCCTATAAGATTGTCAGTGCGAAGTTAGGGGAGTCGGAAGGTCCCTATGTGCAGCTGCAAGATATGGGCGAGATCGAATCGATAGCGGGAATTACCTGTAAGAAAGCAAAGTTATTTATAAAAAACAATGCCGATTCTGCAGTAGCAACGGTATGGTATTCGGAAGCGGTGCCTACTTATTATTTGACGGCATTTTCATTTATCAATGATTTGCCTGGAGGTGTGCTCAAATTGTCTTTGGGTGAGAACAATGATCTTGGTTTTGAAACAACGAAAGTCACCAATGTATCTTCTGCGGCAGATTTCGAGCTTCCCAAAAATGCAAAGGTGATTGATATCTCGGGGGGAGGTAATACGAGTGAGGGGGAAGATGTGAGTTTATTTGAAGATACTTTCCCATTGGATAAGTCACTTAAATGGACCATGGTCAAGGATAAAGATACCAATGATGAATATTATGGTATAAAAAACATGGCGGGAGAAGATGTGCTGCCTTGCTCTCTTTTCTCTTTAGCGTATTTTAATGAGCAGACTGCTATTGTTTCAGATAAGGATAATTATTTTTGGTTGTTGGATAAGAAGGGGGGGAAGGTAAATAAGGAAGGGTTTGACTGGCTTACGCCAGCAAATCAAAAACTTGCTATTTTTCAGAAGGATGGTAATTTTGGATTGGTTACACAGGAAGGGAAAGTTCTGCTTGACAAGAAGGAAAATATCAGTAAATTTTTAGACAATTATTTGATGTTCTCTGAAAATGGTAAAGTTGGATTGTTGGATGAAAATGGAAAGATTTTATTAAAGGCGACCTTATTATTTCTAGATGCTGATAATGCTGGAAATGTGCTGGTCCGGGAGAAGGAAGGTGAAGAAACGAAGACGCTAGACCTGGACACTTTTTTAAAAACCTATGTGAAGTGATTTAAATGACATGCATTAATATAGATTGATAAAAAAAGGCTTTCGATACTGTCGAAAGCCTTTTTTGTGTCTATTTAATCGTGCATTTCACTATTAAGGAATGTTTAAAAACTTATGTGTTTGTAGTGAAATATCCCATTTAGGGTTTTCTTTTACGTAATCAATAATAGAAGGCGTCATTTCTTTAGATTTCGACCATTCAGGTTGAAGGTATAATCTGCAGTTTGGCCCTACAAGTTGTGCATATTCTTCTCCCCAAGCGAAATCGCTTTTATTGAAAACGATAACTTTAAGTTCACCAGCAGCTTCTAACACATCTTTGCGTGGTGCTTTGAATTTTTTTGGAGATAAACATATCCAGTCCCATTCACCACTCAGAGGATATGCACCAGAGGTTTCAATAAACGTTTTAATCCCTGCCTCATGAAGCCCTTTTGTTAGGTAATCCAAATTATAAATAAGCGGTTCGCCACCCGTAATGACAACTGTTTTTGCCGGATATTTCTTTGCATTTTCGATAATCGAATCTGCGGCTGTAAGGGGGTGGATAGATGCATCCCAGCTTTCCTTTACATCGCACCAATGGCAGCCAACATCGCAACCACCCAATCGTATGAAATAAGCAGCAGTCCCGGTATGGTAGCCTTCTCCCTGAATCGTGTAAAATTCTTCCATTAGGGGTAATAGTGTTCCGTCTTCTGGTACTTGATTTGACATAGTTAAAATTTCAGTCTGCAAAGGTAGCAAATATTAATGAGATGCTCAATTTGTCCTGTTGCTTTTAAGTAGCTGCCCTGTCATTTTTTTATATATAGTAGCTGGTAATAATCTGCTTTTATCCCTTTGTTTTTAGGTTCATGTTTAAACAAAGCACATAGTTTACCGCTACCATGCTATCAGGCCTATACTATGTTTTCTATTAACAGTGAAACAACACTCTTTTTGTAGGGGTATAACAGGGGGTTAG